>CABMPD010000008.1 GCA_902388455.1 uncultured Alistipes sp.
GCGGCACGCCGACCTATCTGATCCGGCTGCTGTCTCACTCGGACGAGAACCTGGACGAACTTACCGGCAAGTACTACGACCCCTCCCAGTTCGTCGACTACAAGGCCGATGTCGAGAAACCCCTGCCGATGATTTATCAGAGCGGCTACCTGACCATCAAGGATTATGACAGGGACACCGGTACATTCCTTCTGGATCTGCCCAACAACGAGGTGCAGAAAGGTTTTGTCTCACTGATAGCCTCCGACTATTTCCAGGACCGCCGCAATGATTTCGGAGGCATGGCCCGCGGTCTTTATATTGCATTGAGGGACGGCGATCCGGACCGGATGCGGGAATTGCTTACATCGTTTCTTGCGGACATTCCGTACACCATGCGCCGCAGGGAGGACGAGCGGGAGAGAGAGCGTTATTTTCAATATACATTCTACCTGATTTTCCGCATGATAGGCGTATACGCCGTCATAGTGGAGAAGCCTCAGAGCCAGGGCCGCGTGGACTGCATCGTAGAGACCCAGAAGTACGTCTACGTCTTTGAGTTCAAACTGGACGGTACCGCAGACGAGTCCCTCGCCCAGATTGAGGCGAAAGGCTATGCCCGCCCTTACGCTGCCGACAGCCGCACAGTCTGGTGCATCGGTGTCAGCTTCTCCTCGGAGACCGGCACCGTAGGAGAATGGAAATCCCGTCAGAACGTAAAGTAAACCCCGGCGAGAATGTTCAACGGACGGATACGGTACTCGCATGAGAACTGCTGCAAGGCATTGAAAATGGAGTAGGCGTAGGTGCGCTGGTTGAGCAGGTTGCGGGCGGTGAGGCTGAGTTCTACCCCGCCCTTGAGGCGCCAGGCTACGGAAGCGTCGAGCAGGACGGTGCTCTTGGCCTGATCGGCGGTGAGCATGGTGTAGTAGTGCTCGGCGGACAGCTTCAGGTCCAGGCTGCGGTGCGGGGAGAGGTTCAGGGAGAGGGTGTGGCTGAAATTGTCCTTGGACTCGGAAGTGCCGGTGCCGGGCAGGGAGAGGATGTAATGCGAATAGCCGAGTTCGTAGGAGAGGCTCATCCAGCGGGTCAGGCGGCCGTTGAAGGTCGGGCGCAGGGAAATGGTCTGCGAGAGGTAGGGGGTACGGACCCCGTCCTGCAGGATGGAGGTGGTGGAAAAATCCATGTAGGACAATGTCACACCGACCTTGCCGTTGATGCCGTAGATGCCGATGCTGCTGCTCAGGGAAGCGTACCAGCTCTCGCCGCGGCTGGGGGCATACTCCGTGCCGGTGACGATGTAGTCGCCGAGGAAGTCCTGGGTGGAGGAGGTCTGGAGGATGTTCCAGGAGCGGTTGACGGTACCGTCGATGTAGAACATGTTGACCGGGTCCTTGAAGTTGATGCGGCCGGAGACGCTGTAGGACTCGTCCTGGGCGGTGTTCAGGGAACCGACGGTGAGGTAGCGGTAATTGCGCAGGATGTAGCCATCGTAGAAATCGTGAATGTCCAGGGCGGAGTTGGACGCGCTGCCGGAGACGGTCAGGCTCAGGCGCGGCCCGGGCATGTACTTGACGGAGCCGGAGGCGCGGTAGATGAAACGGTCGGTGTCCAGACCCCAGTACTTAGCCCAGCTGACAGGGGCGGAAAGGCGGACCTCCCAGCTCTTGGAGTCATACTTCAGAGAAGGGGTGACGTATGGACGGATGTATGCCGCAGTCAGGTCGTTGCGGAAGGAGCCTGAGGCACCGGTACCGCCCACCCCTTCCAGCCGGGTGTCAAGTCTGCGTACCGAAGCGGCGAAACCGCCTGTAAGGCCGAGGGTCAGACTGCGGGCCACACGGAAATCCGTCGAGACATACGTATTAGTATTGAAATCCGCTATACCCACGAGCTGCCGCTGAGTGCTGCCCGCACCTCCGTCCGATGAGGGGGCCTGACCGCCTGAGGTATTGTCCTGAGGCCCTGAGAGTCCTGCTGCCGAGCCGCTTCCGTCACCGTCGCGGAGCACCGTCAGCCGCTGGTCGTACTGCGTGAAATCATTCTGCGACATCAGGGTCAGGGAGCGGCCGCCCTTCCGGTGGATGTAGCGGATGTCGTCGCTGACGAAGATGTACGGCAGGCGGGCCTTCTGGGTGTTGGGATATTCGCCCGTCATGGTCTGGATGGCATCCTGGAACGACCCTTCGGCCCGGAGCACGTTGCGGAAGAAATATTCGTCGCGGTTGGCCTCCGCTTCCACCCGGGCCTCGATGTTGTGCTGCCGGGTCATGGCCTCCTCACCCTCGGTGACGGTACGCTCGCCGTCCTCGAAATAATAGGTGGTCTCCGAGGAATTGAAGGACTCGAGACGGTCAAATACGTAGGAGGCGGAGGCATTGAGCTTCCAGTCATTGCGGAGCTTCCAGGTATTGGAGGTATTGGCCAGTGCCGAGGTGTTGAAACGCACGCGGGCCGCCCCTAAAGGAGCCTCGCTGGTGCCCACGGAGATGAAGCCGTCCCCTCCCCCGCTGCCGGAGCGGTCGTAGAGGCTCATACCGCGCAGATCCCCCGACAGGTCCTCTCCGGTATTGTTCGTCTTGATATTGTTCACGCTGTTCCACTTGCGGCCCACCCGCATCAGGAAGAGGTTCCCGTCCCAGAGTGCCTGAGGGTCAGAAGTGACACCGCCCGAGAGGGCCGACGAGCCCACCCATTTGCCCCGGGCCTGGTCCTGCAGCACCAGGTTGATGGCCGGCTTCTCCCCCGAGGTTATGCCCTTGAGGGCCTTGACCGGCTGATGCTTCTCGATGATCTCGACCTTCTTCACGTCCTGGGCCGAGAGATTCTTGGTCAGCAGCGAGTAGCGCCCGCCGAGCAGGTCCATGCCCTCCACGTAGAGATTGCCGATGGACTCCCCGTTGTAGTAGATGTCCCCGCCCTCGCGCACCTCCACCCCCGGCATCCGCTTGAGTACGTCCGAAATGCTCTTGTCCTGCTGCTCGACGAAACTCTGCACGTTGTATTCGACCGTATCGCCGAACAGATTGACCTTCGGAGCCCGCACGAATACCTCGTTGAGCACCAATGCCTGCGTCTGCAACTCGACTCTTATGTTCCGCCAGTCCGTGACGCCGCTCCTACTGCCGACAGTACCGTCTCCTTCAAACCTGTCCTTCCCTGTCCGGCCTGCACCGGTCTCCCCACTTTCTCCGGCATTCCGCTTACCGACAGCATCACCTCCTCCATCGTCCCCAACAACTAAAGCCAATGTCACCGTAGCATAGCCCAGCATCGACACCCTCAGCGAGTCCCCGGCAGCCGGCATTCCGCTCACCTGCAGCCCGAACCGTCCTTGCCCGTCCGTCAGCGCGTACTCCGTACCCTCCTGTCCTACCGGCACATACAGCACTACTGCGCCGGTCAGTGGCGTGCCTTTCCCGGCTTCCACCACTACGCCGCTTATCCTGTTGCCGTCATCGCCTGCCGCCCTCTGCTGCCGGGCATATCCATTTGCCGGCCATTCCTCCGCCCTCGACTGATATCCAAAACTTACCGCACACAATAAAAGCATCCCGACAACGGCCGCTGCCCTGACCCTAATACCCGCCGCCCTCCGGCATTGCTTCCAGCCTGTCTTCCTGTCTGTCCGCCGAGGCACCTGCCGACCCACTTCCTGGTTCACCTTCCGGTCCTCTTTCCGGTCCACCTTCTGGCCCACCTCCCGAAGGTGGGCGTTTTCCTGCGTTTTCCACACACCTTCCGAAGGTGGGCAGATGCAGCACCGCTCCAAGAGCTGCCTGTCACCGCATTTTCCCGTCCGCCGCACCTTTTCCACCTTCCGAAGGCGGGCATTTTTCCGCGTTTTCTGCACACCTTCCGAAGGTGAGCAGACGAAGAATCCAGAAATATTGTCATAGAAATGCATCATATCGTTCATTACGTCTCGCAACTCGATCTATTTTACCTATTCTAATATCTCCTGAAACTCGTACCCCAGAGCATTGACCAGCTTCGGGTCATTGGGATCCACCTCCTTGCCCTCCGAAGTGGTGAGCCGGATGCTCGTCACGTCCATTCCGGCGGTAACGAAGCCGATCGGATCCTCTATATAACGGCGCAGGGTGCGGTAGTACTTGCGCAGATCGGTGCGGACATACTGCTCGTCCGGCATCATCACCGGCAGACCGGCCACCTGACGGATACCCGTGAGCAGATACACATACTGACAATCAGTATCGTACACGTGCATCACCAGCCCGGGCAGACCGCAGAACTTCCAGGGTCCTTCGGACAGCGGCAGCTCCGGAGCGAACCAGGCCACGTAGTCCCGGCCCCGGAACGAGCATTCCGCACGCCTCACCCGGTATCCGAGCAGCTCCTTCCACTCGTCAGTCACGACCCAGCCGAAATCCGGCACGGCCTCCACCACCTCGAACCAGTCCAGCATTTTGTCTATCATCGTCATCCGCCCGGTCCTGGGCCAGTTCTTGAATATCTGCACATCCGTTCCGCCCTTCACGTCCCCGACCGAGGAAAAATCATTAGTTCCGGACTGCACCAGCGAGGTTATCAGCGAATCGCGGTAGTACTGGCTGTAGCTGTAGAACCGCGATATCCCGTCCGGACCGCCGCACTGCAGCAGCATCACGTCATCGGCGATATCGGAACTGTCGCCCGAGAGCAGGGTCCCCTCCGGAGTCATCCGCGTCCCCGAGGTCGTGTCCTGCAGCCAGGCATAGCGGTAGGTGCACTCTATCAAGGCCGTACCAATCCGCTCATAGCCCTGCGTCTCCTCCGAGAAAATGGTCACGGTGTTCTGTCCGGCTGCGGCGACCGGCAACAGCATCAGCACCGCGGCCACGGCCGCCACCGCATCCACCTTCTTCACCGCATCCACCATCCTCAAGCATCTACGCCACTCCATACCCTGCTTCCGGTCCCAATTTTCACAGCACCCCATATCCACCTTATCCCCACCCCAGTTGCGTCCCATCAGTCCGCCTCTGCCGCAATGGCACCATTCCCCGCGATTTGCTGCCGTTGCGGTAGAGCGGGATGCGAGGAACCACGCATACAGAGCCTGTAGAGAGGACACCGCCGAAACGCCCATGCCGCAACGGCACCGTTTCCCATGATTTGCTGCCGTTGTGGTAGAGCGGGATGCGAGTAACCACGCATACAGAGCCTGTAGAGAGGGCACCGACGAAACGCCTCTGCCGCAATGGCACCATTTTCCGCGATTTGCTGCCGTTGTGGAAAGAACACCGGAAAACGCGGAGATGAAATCAACGATAAATATTCTCATACACTACGACTTTAAAGTATTTCCTGAAAATCAAAATGCAGCACAGATGGGTCGCCCCCGTCCGCCGGCTTTGAAATCCTCACGGAAGAGATAGCCGACATATCGATGTCGAACAGCATCGGGTTCCCAGTATAACGTCTCAGGGTACGCAGATAGCTGCCTACATCGGTCCGGATATACTGCGCGTCAGGCATTTCCACCCGTATACCGATATCCGCCACCGACAGCCCCTGCAGCACGTAATGGTACTGCAGCCGGGTATCGTACACCTCCAGAATCAGCCCGGGCAGACCGCAGAACTTCCACGGCCCCTCGGAAAACGGCAGGTCAGGCGCGAACCAGGCTACATAGTCCCGGCCCCGGAACGAGCACTCCGCCCGCCTCACCCGGTATCCCAGCACCTCCCTCCATTCGTCCAGCACCCTCCAGCCGAAGTCCGGCACCGCCTCTTCCATCAGATAGTTCTCCGTACCAATGACATCGGTCGAAGTCATCCGCCCCAGCTCCGGAAAATTCTTGTACACGGTAAATGCCGTACCGGCCGGCAGCGACCACACATCCGGCATGGTGCCGCCTCCTTCCGCAGCCAACATCAGCGAATCCAGATAGAACCGGTCGTAGCTGTAGAACCGCGACACCCCGGAAGGCCCGCCGCACTGCAGCAGCATCATTCCCCGCTCCACATCCGCACTATCTCCGGAGACCAGCCCGCCGTCCGCAGAAATCCGCGCAGTCGTATCCCGCAGCCAGGAATATCCGTAGCGGCACTCGATCCGTGCAGTCCCTATACTGTCCATCCGGTAAGCCGCCGGCTTGAACATCACCTGTATCGACTGGCACCTGCCGTCTGTGGGCGAAAATACCATCGGCAGCAGGCCTCCGAGAGACCATGCCGCAGCATAAAAGATTACAAGCGAGATTTTTCTCATATCATCATTCGGTTTTGATTGTTTTCCGACAGCAAAATTACCCTACGCACGCCATCCCGAACGTCAACAGATGCCTAACAAATGTTAACAACTCTTAACCTCCCGGGAAGGCATCTGCACACCTTCGGAAGGTGAGGCGAAAACGCGGAAAAATTGCACACCTTCGGAAGGTGGAACGGGCATGGTGGAGGGAAAAACGCAGCTACAGTAGGCTCTCGTGGGGGCTCTGCTTCTACGCACCTTCGGAAGGTGAGGCGAAAATGCGGAAAAACAGCACACCTTCGGAAGGTGGAACGGGCATGGTAGAGGGAGAAACGCGGCTACAGCAGGCTCTCGTGGGGCTCTGCCTCTGCGCACCTTCGGAAGGTGAGACAGGTTAACGAATGTTAATTTCTGCGGATGTCCGGAAACCCTGTGTATATTTGCAGTGCGGCACGTACAACGTACCGCCCCACGTACAACAAACCACCGGAGCATGAAGACCATGCAGAGCAGACGCACATTCATCCTCATAGGGACAGCCGTCGGAGCGGCCCTCGTCGCAGCCATCACCCTTACGATGGTGTGGCTCGTGGACTCGTACCGCGACAGGCAGCGGGAATTCGAGGGCAGGATAAACTCCGCCTTAGATGAGGCCGTCGCCGCCGAGAGGGAGGCCCGCACGACAAAAGGAAAGAGCATCATCCTACTTGAGACCGACAGCACTTACGGATCCGACTTTTTTCAGGACATGCTCGGGAGCATACCGATGGAAAATATTACCTCCATCAAGGTCTACAAAAGCGGGACAGCCTACACCGACGCCATCCGCCGCATCATGGCAACTGTTCCGGATACGGACAGCCTGACCGGTTTCCGCACGTCCAACTTCCTGCTGACTTTCTACGCCATGCTGCGGTACAAGGACATATCCCGGCCCTGCTCTGTCACAGTCGGGACAGAGGCCATAGACACTGCCGGCATAAACATATCGATGGATTCCCTGATGCATTTTCTCGAAGGCTTCGGCCCGGACATAAAAATCACCGGATCTTTCACCGTTACGCCTGACAGGGACTCCGTGTCAAGAATCCTGTACTCCGACAGCACAGTCATAGACCGGCCGCTCACATTTACCCGCACGATACACATAGGCGACTCCACACCACGTATAGTCTGCACCGTACAGATGACCGACCCCTCACGGGACTTCCTGCGGGAAATGGCCGGTCTCATCGCCGGCATCCTCGCCATCACCGCCATCCTCTGCTTCAGCTACATCTACCTGCTGCACACCGTATTCCGCCAGAAGACCCTAAGCGAGATGCGCCGCGACCTGACCCACAACATCACCCACGAGCTCAAGACCCCGATAGCCACCGCGTCAGCAGCCAGCGAGGCCCTGCTCGACTACTCCGCCGACGAGGACCCCGAACGCCGCCGACGCTACTTAGAGATTATCCGCGACCAGCTCGGAGCACTCTCCGCAATGGTCGGCCGCATCCTCGACATCTCCCTCCAGGAGCGGGACGACCTGGCATTGAAACCCGCCCCCTGCGACCTGAGGACAATGCTCCACCGCCTCTGCGCCGAGCTGACCGTCAGCACCGCCGGCCGCGCCCGCATCACCGAGGACTACCCCGAAGGCCCCTTCCCCGCCATCACCGCCGACGCCTTCCACCTCTCCGCCGCCATCTCCAACATCCTGGACAATGCGGTCAAATATTCCACCGCCTCCCCCGAAATCACCGTCCGCCTCCGGAAATCAGCCGCCGACGGCAGCATCCGCATAGAGGTGCAGGACAACGGCATCGGCATCCCCGCCTCCCAGCGCCGCCGCATCTTCGAGAAATACTACCGCATCCCCACCGGCGACGTGCAAAACGTCAGGGGCTTCGGCATCGGTCTCTACTACAGCCGCCTCGTGGTGGAAAAGCACGGCGGGACCATCAGCGTCAGTCCCGCTCCGGGCGGCGGCTCGATATTCACCCTCACTCTCAAAGGCATTCAGGACAATGGAAAACGCGGATAACAGAATACGGCTGCTCCTCGTCGAGGACGAGCGGACCTTAGCGGGCATCATCGCCGACACCCTCTCGGAGAAGGGCTTCGAGGTGCGCTGCGCCTACAATGGCGCGGACGGACTGCGGGCTGCGGCGGAATTCCGGCCGGAGGTCGTGGTCACCGACATCATGATGCCCACAATGGACGGCTTCACCTTCGTCAAGCGGCTGAGGCAGGAGGGAATATGCGGCGAGAACGTCCCGGTGCTCTTCCTCTCGGCTCGCTCCGGAGCAGAAGACGTGGTCCGCGGCTTCGAGCTCGGGGCCCAGGACTACATCCGCAAGCCCTTCGCCATGAGCGAGCTGATAGTCCGGATCCATGCCCTGCTCGGACGGCAGAGGGCCAGGGCGGCAGCAGCGCAGAGTTCCTCACCCATTGTCCTGGGACGGTACACCTTCGACCCTTCCTCCGCCGTCCTGAGCCTGAGCGACGGCAGCAGCACCGTCCTGCCCGCCCGGGAGGCGGAGCTCCTCGCCCTGCTCGCGTCCCGTCCCGGTGAAACCGTCCCCAACACCCTCATCCTCAAGCAGCTCTGGGGCGATGACGATTATTTTTCCACCCGCAGCCTCAACGTCCACATCACCCGTCTGCGCAAGCGTCTGGCCGCCGACCCCGCCGTTTCCATCATCAGCCACCGCGGAGTAGGATATTGTCTCAGGGTCACTGCGTAAAGATGACCGCAAATCATGGTTTTCCGTGATGCCTTCATACGCGGGATTTTACTAAATTTGCACCTGGAATTTTAACCTGCTGAAACAGCTATGCACCGCCCTAGACTCCTGACAGGACTTCTGCTCCTGACCCTTACCGCCGGCTGCCTTTCTCTGAAGGCCGAACCCGTGCGGGATTTTCAATATGCCCTACAGATTGACAGCCTCGCCGAGATATCCTTCGCCGAGGGAGACATGAGAGGCTGCATAAGCCTCTGGCTCGAAGCGGCGGAGATTGCCGACCGGTATGCCGCCACAGAGCAGGACTCATTGACCTACAGCGGATTTCTCCAGTCTCTCGGAGTATGCTACCGCCGTATCTCGATGATGGACTCGACCCTGTACTACTACAACCGGGCCTGGGACATCATCCAGGACAAGACCTCCCCTGCCGCCGTCTCCGAGAAGACCCGCCTGCTCACCAGCATGGCCATCCTGCTGACATTCATGGGCCGGGACGAGGAGTCGATGCAGTACGCCGACCGTGCGATGGAGATGGCGGAGCATGACTCCGACATGGAGATGGTCATGTACGCGGCCACTAACGCGGGAGGCATCTACGCCCGGAACAGGCAGTTCGACAAGGGCACGGAGGCCCTGCGCACGGCAATGGCCAAGGCCGGAGAGAGCGGGCTGCCGGACAAACAGCTCTCGGCCCTCACCATGATCGTAACGCTGCACAAGCTCTCCGGCCAGCGGGATTCCGTCGACTACTACATGGCACGGGCGGAAAAGTTCGCGGAGCAGCTGCCTCCCGAATCGGTGGCCGTCCTTGGATTCCGCGAGACCCAGGCCCAGATACTCAGGGACATGGGACGCTATGCCGAGAGCAATGCCATCTTCCGCAAGCTCCTTTCCGCGGCAGGCGAGAACTCCTCCGTCCGGGAGGATACGGGCTGGCTCAACATCGCCCGCAACTACGCCGACATGGGACAATGGAGCAACGCGGCCGACTCCTACGAGAAAGCCTATTTCGCCGTGGACAGCTTCTACAACGCCGACATCACAGCCCAGGTTTCCGAGTGGTCGGCCAAATACGGAGCGGCCGAGAAGGAACTGGAGATATCCCGGCTGGAGCAGGAATCCCTCCGGAACCGGGCGGCCCTGCAGCTGTGGATCATCATAGCGGTGGTGCTGATTGCCGTCCTGGCCGGAGTGGTGCTGACAGTGGTCTTCAGGCGCAGGCACCAGAAGAAAGTGGAGGAGCTGCGGCTCGCTCAGAAATACATCGACGGACTGGAGAAAGAGAGGGCCCGGGTGGCCCGCGACCTGCACGACGGGGTGTGCAACGACCTTCTGGGCATCGGGATGCAGCTTTCGACCATGGGGCCGGACTCCCCGGAAAGGGAGGAGGTGCTGTCAATGCTGGAAGGGCTGCGGAGCGAGGTGCGCACCATCTCCCATGACATGATGCCCCCGCAGTTCAATCTCTCCGATATCGAGGAGGTAATGGAGATGTACACCGAGCGCTTCCGCTCCCAGACCTCCGCCGGCATAGAGTTCAATGCCTCCCTCGAAGGCTCCCGCACCTGGCAGCAGGTCCCCGAGCGCATCGCCTACGAAGTCTACAGGATATTCCAGGAACAGATGGGCAATATCATCCGGCACTCCGGCGCCACCCGCATCGAGGCTGCGCTGAAACTCTCCGACACGGTGCTGTCGCTGACCATCAGCAACGACGGACGGGCCTTCGACCCTACCCCTTCCCGGGAGGGCATCGGCCTGACAGTCATGTCCGAAAGGGCCAAGGCCATCGGCGCGGTCATCTCCGGCTCCGCTTCCGGGGAGATGCAGGTATTCCGGCTCGACGTTCCCCTGCCTTCCTCGGGCCAATAATTCCAACTCAGACATCCATACAGCCATGACAATACTCCTCATAGACGACCACGACTTAGTGCTGAAAGGCCTGCATACCGTTTTAGGCCATGCTTTTCCCGATGCCTGTTTCCTGACAGCCCGCAACGGCAGGGAAGCCATTGAAGCCGCACATGGCACGCACGTGGACCTCGCCGTCCTGGATCTGGAACTGCCGGACATCCCGGGCTTCCGGCTCATCGAGCTGCTGCGCGGCGAGGCGCCCGGCATACGCATAGTCGTCAACACGGTACACGAGGAGATCTGGACTCTCCGGCAACTGGAGCAGAGCGGTGTGGACGGAACAGTCTTTAAATCCGTGGACTCCTCGGAGCTGATACAGACCGTCCGGCGCGTGCTCGAGGCCCCTGCTGCCTGCCTCACGCAGAAATCCCCTGCACCATTCCCAGCACAAAGACATCCCGGACAGCTGCAGCCGTCACAGACCGCCTCAGGCAGCAAAACCGGAACCGGATGCTCCCCCCTCTCCCCGAAAGAGCTCGAAGTACTCCAGCTGGTAGCCGACGGCAAGGACTCCCGCGAGATCGCATCTATCCTCTACATCACCGAGAACACCGTCGAGTCCCACCGCAGCCACATCATGCGCAAGCTCGGGGCCACCAACGCCGCCGACATGGTCATGAAAGCCATCACCCTTGGCCTCATACCCCCAGCCCGCCTGCAATAGGCCTGCCCCACACCCCTTCCACCACATTCCTCCATACCCCCTTCCGTCCTTTCCACTCCTTCCGAAGGTGAGGACTTTCCCTGCATTTTCTACACACCTTCCGAAGGTGCGCAAAAGCCGCACTGCCCCGAGAGCCACCTGTAGCCGCATTTCCCCATCCACCGTACCATTCCCACCTTCCGAAGGTGGGCCGTTTCCCTACATTTTCTACTCACCTTCCGAAGGTGCGCAGATGAGGCACCCCTGCGAGAAGCCACTGCAGCCGCATTTCCCCTTCTACGGCATCTTTCCCACCTTCCGAAGGTGAGGACTTTCCTCACATTTTCTACACACCTTCCGAAGGTGCGAAAGCGTGGGGCCCTTTAAAATCATGGTTTCCCGTGATTGACAGAAGCCGTTATTGTTCATTACTTTGCATAAACAAAATTTCTGCATAACATGAGACATTTTACCCTTATTCTTACTACTGCCGCCGTTGCAGCGCTAATGGCTGCCGGCTGCCAGGAGAAACCGGATGGCGGAAAAGGTTCCGTATCCCTGCACTCCGATGCTGAGATAGCGCTGCCCGCTGCCGAGGCAGATACCGTCATTTCATTTACCGCCTCCGCTGAATGGACCGCTGCCGTCGAAGGCGGAAACTGGCTGAGCGTTTCGCCTGCTTCAGGTGAGGCCGGAGAGATTGCCGCAACCCTCTCGGCTTCCGCCAACAATGAAGCAGAGGCCCGCACCGCCACCGTCCGTATCACCTGCGGTACTGACGAGACTACGGTGACCGTCACTCAGAATGCTGCAGACGAGGAGGAGCCGGAGCGGCCGACCGGAAAGATGCCCAATAGCATCTCGATGGTTCTGGATGAAGACGGATATCTCTACCACCACGACTATACCTTCGGATACGACGAGGAAGGAAAAGTCGTATCCATGCTGTTCAAGACTGATAACGGAAACTTCGGCTGGCCAGAGAATGACTATAAATTTGAGTACGGGCAGAATTCTGTTAACATCAACATTGAATTTAGAAGCGATGAACTCTCCGGCTTATCTGTCGTGGAATGGACGCTGGACTCTGAAGGAAAAGTCATTAATGAATCTATGACCCAGAGCTTCGATGGTGAAACCTACGGCCCGTATAACATGGGCCTGGCCTACAACAGCGACGGATATCTGGAAAAGATTGAGCCAGAGGACTCCTACCCTTGGTATCTCACATGGAAGGACGGAGACATATTCTCCATCGAGGCTGACAGGAATAATCCCGGGGAGGAAATGGAAAAGTTTCCCGTTTTTCTGACGGAGGAAGAGAACACCGGATATTTCGACTACAACTGGCTATGGAGCGGAATGTCCTATATCACCCCGTATGGATACGGAATGCCGCAGGGATTGATGGATATGACCGGCCGCAGAGGTACGCATCTGACCAAGCCCACCTTCCAGATGACCGAGAGCAGATGGTCTCCTGAGGACCAAAGCGGGTGGATAAGAAATGACGACGGAAATGATCCGTTCGACAGGGAATACTACACTGAGACGGAAGTAGAATCCGGCGTTGTATACCTGTTCTCGGCAGCTTACTGCGTATTCGACGACATTACCTGCAGATTTGAATATGATGACGAAGGAGACCTGATGTCAGTTGTCTCGGAAATGCCCGTAACATGGACTCAGTATTCCCAGACCTATACAGTCGAACCTTACGACATTGACCATCCTGACGGGGTAATTGACGGAGAGAATATCTACTACCGGGAGAACGTCAGCATCTCCTATGGCGAGCTGATACCGACCGGCAAGACCACTCAGGGCAAGCAGACCCTGACCGTCACCATCACTTATTGAGCCGCACACTCCATGCAACAGAGTAAGTGAAAGCATGACCGGCGGAGCACCCACTCCGTCGGTTTTTATTTTCCCTAAAAGCGTGGACCGTTTAAAATCATGGTTTTCCGTGATTGACTCGATTCGTTATTGTTCCTTACTTTGCATAAATAAAATTTGACTGAATATGAAACATTTTACCCTTACTCTTACCGCTGCCGCGGCCGCCGCGCTGATGGCTGTCGGCTGCCAGGAGAAACCGGAGAACGGTTCCGTGTTCCTGCACTCAGACGCACAGATGACCCTTCCGGCCGCCGCTACCGACACTGCCATTTCCTTCACCGCCACCGCTGACTGGACAGCATCAGTCGAGGGCGGGGAATGGCTGAACATTTCGCCGGCTTCCGGTGAAGCCGGAGAGATCGCCGCTACCCTCTCGGCTTCCGCCAACAATGAGGCAGAGGCCCGCACCGCCACCGTCCGTATCACCTGCGGTACTGACGAGACTACGGTAACCGTCACTCAGAATGCTGCTGACGGGGAAAATCCGGAAGAACCGGAGCAGCCGACCGGAAAGAAGCCCAAGAGCATACTGCTTGAGTTTTTCCATGACGGATCGTTTGATTATTCTTTCAGCTGGGCATTCGGTTATGATGAACAGGGCAGGCTGTCCTCACTGCAGTATTCCGATGACTACCCGTATACCGAAACTTACTATTTGGAATATGGTCAAGGTGAAGTCATCATGACAGATATGGGGAAATTCACTGTAGACGACGAAGGAAAAGCCACCGTCCTGGACAATATGTACGGCACAATATGGAATATCACATACGATCAGGAGGGCTACCTGAAAGATGTCAATTCGGGACAGTTCACATACTCGTGGGAAAACAGGGATCTGACCTCCATGACGTATAACGGTGAAACATATTTACCGGTCATAACGGAATATGAAAACACCGGGTATCTGGATTTCAACTTATTCCTGAACTATTTCTTCGAGGATGAAGATGTCGTCATGGGTATCCTGAATCTTCTGGGACTGACGGGAAACAGAAGCGCTCACATATTCTTGCCATCCATAGGATTGTACGATGGGGACAGAGTAGTCGGAGATGAGGATTACGAATCCTTCATGAGCAAATATGAATTCTCCGAAGAAGAGACACAGCGCACCTGGTCCTGGACCTACGTCCAATACACCTGTTCTATAAACGACCTGACCGGCGGCATCGAGTTCGATGCTGACGGAGACATGATCCGGACCCAGTCCACAGTTCCCATGACCGCCACCAAATACAGCCAGAGTGCAACTGTCAAAATCACAAATCCGGATAATTTCTACCTCAACGGAGACGAAAAGTACTACTACAGAGACGACCTTGAGATTACTCTCTCCGAGCCTGCACCCGCCGATGAACCCAGAGAGACAGATCAGGGCCTGACCGTCACAGTCTCTTACTGATCTGCACTAGAGGCCAACGGCACTTAAACTGTGAGGACCGAACCGGTGGAGTCGCGTGCGCTCTGCCGGTTTCTTATTTCTACTTTACTATATCGTTAAAGCACTATCCCAAGACACCGCGAAAGCACAGCCTTTCCTACGCCATACTGCCGCCTGATGCTATCTGCTATCGCAACTTTTTCTGAATCCGTAAGTTGCGCGTAACTTTTCTTGCCATACCCCGGCACATACTTTTCATCCACTAACGCACAAACATCCATATCCAGAATCGGTTTTTCCTTTGCCCATTGCTTGCTTTGACTCAAAATACGCTCAAGGTCTTTGCCGGAAAGATAAGGCTCAATAATTCCGACCGTTATCGCTGACTGTCCGTCCCTATCCTGCAACTGTTCCGTTTCCCACACTTGATAGTCACGCCTTTGAAGACCGTAATCAAACGCAGCGTAAGAACCGAAAAATCCCTCTACCACAGCACTGTTCACCAGCTGAGACGGTTCTATCTGTCCAGTTTCATCATCAAATACCAATCCCTCCGGAAGCCTCTGCCTGTTATCTCTGCGGATTATTGCAGCGAAAGGCTTTGTTGCTTTCTTAGGACGCGGGTTCTCCGGTCTCCTCGTTTCTTTCCTGAAATACAAACCGATCGACGAGAACTCATAATCATACGGATTCGATGTCAGTTCATGATGCACGGGGTTTCTCAGAACATAACTTATCGCAGCCGTAACATGACGCCTCCCTATCAGTTCCACAAAATAGAATGACGGTTCTCCTAATGTCCCTTTTCGATAATACCGTCTGTTAAACATCTGAGTGTAAGACGATCTTATTCTCTGGATATAAGCCGCCGGATGCTCCGTTATCACTATGAGATGAACGTGTGTGGACATAATGGCATACGCAAGCAGCTGAGCACCGGTGCCAATCGTTGCCTGAGCGATACAATTGAACAGCATGCAGTAATCCAGATACTTTCTACATAGAACCTCGCCGTGGGAGGTGTAGCATAGATGGTAGATCTTTCCCTTCATAATCTGTACTTTTTAAGTTAAGGTTGATAAATAATAATACTGATGCCTGTCGGTTCCTATCAACTGGCTCAAATGACCAGAATAGTCCGGCTCAAGAGACCCGACAGGCTCCTCAAATATATAGTTTATCTACTGATAATCAAGGGAAAAGTCAAAATAGCACGTTCTTACCAGGAAGATTTTTACGTTTTTAAATTTCTTATTTTTTATAAAAATACTTTTTGAGTCATTACGCACTGACTACCTGGTGTTTCCGCGCAACCCAGACGATGGTGCACCGTAATGTGCATGTTCGTCCTGCGACGACCTGCCGAAGGACAATGCCTCGCGAACAGGGGCAATCCTGAATACACAGACTTGCAATCCTGGCACCTCCTCAGCAACAAGTCAGCAGAGTTCAGCAGAGTGCCGCCACTGCCCGACGCACAGTCTCCTCATCGCTGTGGACTACCGTCTCCTCCTGCGCAATGCCGGAGAGCACGCGCATACCGGACTTGTGCCGCTTGGTGGCCGACAGATGAAGCTCGTTCACTCCGGTCTGCAAGGCCAGGTCGCGTATATTGGTCGGATTGACACCGGATCCAGGCATGATTATCAGCGGTTTGCGGGCGCTTCCCGTATGGTTTGCCATCATGGCCTGCATACGGGCTATCGTCTCACGGCCTTCCCAGGCAGTCGGACACCCGCCGGAGGTCAGCACGCGGTCGTACCCCAGTGATGCGACATCCTCGAGTGCATCGTAAATACCATCAGCACAATCGATTGCCCGATGAAATGTTGTCGACAGTCCATGTCTGCGAGCCTCCTTCAGCCACTCGGCAGCCGCCGTCCGGTCCACTTTCGCATCCGCCGTCAGCGCACCTACCACGACACCCTGTACACCGGCCTGCGCACACAGCGCTATATCGCGTGTCACTGTCTCCACCTCGTAGGACGAATACAGGAAATCTCCGGATCTCGGACGGACCAGCACGTTGACGGCAATAGTCAGCGCAGCACTCACTCCTTGAATCAGCCCGTAGGAAGGGGTCACTCCTCCGGCATCCAGTTCGGAACACAGTTCTATTCTCGCAGCCCCGCCTCTCTGCGCGGCTATGGCGCTCTCGTACGACGGAGCGCAGATTTCTACGGTGTAGTGGTTGAACATATTCTTTAGTAGTTTAGTGATTTGTCGCAGCAAATTTACTTGATTTTTTCTGCGCACCTTCGGAAGGTGTGTAGAAAATGTGGGAAACTTGCTCACCTTCGGAAGGTGGGAATGGTACGGTGGGTGGGGAAATGCGGCTACAGACGGTTCTCGGGACGGTACGGCTTCTGCACACCTTCGGAAGGTGAGTAGAAAATGTGGGGAAACTGCACACCTTCCGAAGGTAGGAGAGCGAGAAAGCCGGGCGGGGATGTGCGGACGTGGAGCAATGGAAAAGACTGCCGGGCGGGGAAAGCAACAGGGCGAAGAAACGGCGGCAAAGAAACAGCGACACAGATACGGCAGTTCAGAAAAAGCATCGCAGCCGTACCGGATGACCGGCGGGGCTGCAATGCGCGGTGTAAGAGTGTTATGAAATATGTGAGTGGGGTCAGAATACTTTGAAGCCCATAGCCTTGCGGACGAGGGCAAGGGTGGCCGAGGCGGAGGCGCGGGCCTTGTCGCGGCCTTCGGACACTACGCGGTGGAGGTAGGCATCGTCGTTGTAGATGGCGTCTATGCGCTCGCGGATAGGCAGGGTCACCTTGCAGATGTCGGCCGCAAGCTGCTTCTTGAGGTCTCCGTAGCGGATGGAGCAGTCGTTCCACTTCTCGCGGAAGTACTCGACGGTCGAGGGCTCGGATACCAGGGCCAGGAGGGTGAAAAGGTTGTCAATGCACTCGGGCATGGGGCTGTTGGGCTCTACGGGACCGCTGTCGGTCAGGGCCTTCATGACCTTCTTGGTGATGGTCTTCTCGTCGTCGTAGAGGTAGATGCCGTTGCCCTGGCTCTTGCCCATCTTGCCGCTTCCGTCGAGGCCGGGCACCTTGATGAGCTCGCCGCCGAAGTTGAAGCCGCGGGGCTCTACAAAAACTTCCTCGCCGTACATGTTGTTGAAGCGGCGGGCCAGCACCCTGGCGTACTCCAGATGCTGTTCCTGGTCCTTGCCCACGGGCACGTAGTCCGCGCGGTGGATCAGGATGTCGGCGGCCATCAGTACGGGGTAGGTCAGCAGACCGGCGCTGATGTTGATGCCCTCGTCGTTGTGGTCATCCTCGGCGACGTCCTCCAGGCGGACATTGCGGGCCTTGGCCTTGGCCAGACGGACCTTGTCCTTGAAGGTGGTTGTACGTTCCAGCTCGCCCTTGTAGGAGATCATGTTCAGAAGCACATACAGCTCGCTCACTTCCGGAACGTCGCTCTGCACGAATATCGTGACTTTCTCCGGATCCAGACCGGAAGCCAGATACTCGGCCAGGATGGTCTTGACATTCGCATGGAAATCATCCGGATGGGGATGTGTAGTGAGCGAATGTAGGTCCGCTATGAAATAGAAGCAGTTGTAGTCGTCCTGTATCTTTACGAAGTTGCGCAGCGCTCCGAAGTAGTTGCCGAGGTGAAGGTGGCCGGTGGAGCGGATACCGCTCAATACTGTCTGCATAATGTAGGTGTCTGTTAGATGTTAAACTCAGTCTTCCATGTTCTTCATAGTCTCACGGATCTTGCCCTCTATCTCCTCGCAGAGCTCAGGGTTGTCCATCAGCAGCTTCTTGACTGCCTCGCGTCCCTGAGCCAGCTTGGACTCACCGTAACTGAACCAGGAGCCGCTCTTCTTGATGATGTCGAACTCCACTCCGAGGTCCACGATCTCGCCTATCTTGGAGATACCCTCGCCGAAGACGATGTCGAACTCGGCCTTGCGGAACGGAGGGGCCATCTTGTTCTTGACGATCTTGACGCGGGTACGGTTGCCGGTGGGATCCTCCCCGTCCTTGAGCTGGGTAACCTTGCGCACGTCGATGCGGACGGAGGCGTAGAACTTCAGGGCGTTGCCGCCGGTAGTGGTCTCGGGGTTGCCGAACATCACGCCGATCTTCTCGCGCAGCTGGTTGATGAAGATGCAGCATGTGTTGGTCTTCGAAATGTTGGCGGTGAGTTTCCTCAGGGCCTGGCTCATCAGCCTGGCCTGCAGTCCCATCTTCTGGTCTCCCATCTCACCCTCGATCTCCGCCTTCGGAGTCAGGGCGGCCACGGAGTCCACCACGATGATGTCTATAGCCCCGCTGCGGATCAGGTCATCGGCTATCTCAAGGGCCTGCTCCCCGTTGTCGGGCTGGGATATGAGGAGGGTGTCCACGTCCACTCCGAGATTCTTCGCGTAGGTGCGGTCAAAGGCGTGCTCCGCATCGATAATGGCCGCAAAGCCGCCGGCCTTCTGGGCCTCCGCTATGGCGTGTATGGCGAGGGTGGTCTTACCGCTGGACTCGGGGCCGAATATCTCGATCACCCTGCCGCGGGGATAGCCTCCTATCCCGAGAGCGTGGTCCAGGGCAATGGAGCCGGAGGGAATCACCGACACGTCCCCTTCAGGACGGTCTCCGAGCTTCATGATGGCACCCTTGCCGAAATCCTTTTCTATCTTGTCCATCGTTGCCTGCAGGGCCTTGAGCTTCGCTGCGTTAGCCGCGGCAACATCAATCTGTTCGAGTTCTTTTGCCATACTATTTATTATTTTCAAGCGCAAATATAAGTCAAAATTTCGAAGGCAGGCCATCTCGAAACGACTATAAACGATTATAAACGGCTAAAAACGTTTTTAGCCGTTTATAATCGTCTAGACACGCCTGCGGCCTACAGAATCACGATATCCCAGATTCCGGCCGCAAGTTCCAGTTCCACAAGTGCCAGGGCCTGTCCGTAGACCACGTCGATGTACCTGGCCCGCACGTCATTGTAGGTGCGCTGGGCATCGAGGACCTCGAGCAGCGAGACCTCTCCCTGACTGTAACTGTAGAGCATGCCGTCCATCACGCTGCGGGCGTCCGAGAGCAGACGGTCACCGTTCGAGACTACCTGCTGCGACAGAAGGGCATAGCGCCGGTAAGCCTGCAGCACCTCGGTCTCTATCTGGAGCTCCACCTGCCGGGTCTGCATCCTGGCCTGCGCCTGACGTCCCCGGGCGGCATCGACCGCTCCCCGGTTGATGCTGGAGAATTTCAGAGGAATGGCCAGCCCTGCGGAGATTCCGGTAAATGCCGGAGCCGGGGCAATCTCATTGAGCACCTCGGAGTTGATATTGGCTCCCAACGACAGCTCGATGTCCGGCCCGCGCTCTTTGCGGGTGAGGTTCAGGGCAGCTGCCGCCACCTCCTCATTGCGCATGGCCGCCATCAGGTCGGCCCGCCCTCCGTATGCGGCGGCAAGCAGCGAGTCGAGGATAAAATCCCGGACCAGCGGCTGCAGGACGGCATCCGGTCCGAAAAGGGTATCCCGCGAGGACCGTCCCATCTGCACGCCGAGAGCCGCAAGGGCCTGGTACAGGTCCGCTTCCGCTTCCGCCATCTCATTGTGCCGGATATCCGCCTCTAAGCGGCTCTGCCGCGCGGCTATCTCTGTGATCTCACCGGCTTCGAAGCGGAGACTGTCGCTCTCGGCGAGCCTCCGGATATTGTCGTATGAGTCGAGCTGCACCCGGTACAGTTCCTGCTGCCTCATGGCCTCGAGGTAGACCACGGTCGCCTGAGCCCTGAGACGGCGCAGATAGTCGTCCAGCAGAGCTTCGGTCAGGGCCTTCTGGTTTGCAGCCAGGTCCATGCGGGCCCGCCGCACTCCGAAGGTGATGTTCTTGCTCAGCTCGAACTCCGCTCCCTGACCCATTGCCATGCTCCAGTCACTGTTGTTGCTGTACGATGCGGAGAGGGTCACGTCGCTGAACACCCGCGCCGCCGTCAGCTCGGCCTGCGAGATGTCGATATTCAGTTTCTCGGCGGCATATTCCAGATTGCCGGCCGCCACGGCCTCCAGATAGGCCCCGTAGCCTATTTTCACAGGCTGTGCGTGCAGAATCCCAGCGGTGCCCAGGATTGCCGGGAGCAGCAGTAGAGTCCTGAGCACTGCCCCGGAGTGTGTATTATTTTTATTGTCCGACAATCTGAGCCTGCGCCTCTCCATCAGGTAGTACAGCGCCGGCAGCACGAAAAGGGTCACGAGAGTGGCGAAGAGCAGTCCATAGACGATGACCGTCGCTAAAGGCCGCTGTACGTCAGAGCCTATGCCGGTGGCCAGCGAGGCCGGCAGCAGTCCGAAGATGGCCACAGTTGCGGTCATCAGCATCGGTCGCAGACGGTGGGAGGCTCCTTCGATGACGGCCTGCCGCAGCTCATAGCCCCGCTTGCGCAGGATATTGATATGTGAGAGCATGATGACCCCGTTCTGTATCGCCAGTCCGAAAAGGGCTATGAATCCCACCGCCGAGGAGATGTTGAAGGTCATCCCCCTCACTACCAGGGCCAGCATACCGCCGAATATCATCAGCGGCAGCAGGGCTATCAGCAGTCCGGCCTGACGGAAATTGCCGAAGGAGAAGAACAGCAGCAGGAACATCACGGCGAGGGTCACCGGCACGACCAGCGCCAGCCGGCTGAAGGCCCTGTCCTGATTCTCAAGCTGTCCGCCCCAGGCATAACTGAAATCGCGGTGGTCGTAGAACACATTGTGCCTTATAGCACGGTCGGCCTCGGCCACGAATGAGGAGAGGTCCCGGTCCCTGAGGTTGACCTGGACGGTGGTCACACGGCGGTTCATCTCCCGGGATATCATGCTGGCTCCTATGGTAGTGCGTACATCTGCCACGGCCGCGAGCGGAATCTTGGCCCCGGAAGCCGAGGTGAGCATGAGGGCGCCTATCTTCTCGGGCGTATCCCTGGACTCCTCGGTGTAACGGCAGGTCACGTCGTAGACTCTGCTGCCCACAAAGACCTGGGAGACAGCCTTTCCGCCCAGGGCCACCTCGATGAGCTCAGCCACATCGGCCACATTGAGTCCGTACTGGGCTATCCGGTCCCTGTCCACCACTATCTGCAGCTGCGGCAGGAAAGGCTCCTCCGCCAGCCTGACATCCCCCGCTCCCTCGATACCGGATACGACCTGCGCAATCTCTTCCGCTATGCGCCTGGCCTCATCCAGGTCCTCGCCGTATATCTTGACAGCTAAGTCACTGTGCGACCCCGCTATCTGGTCCATCACCATGTCGATGATAGGCTGTGAGAATCCGGCCCCGTAGCCGGGCATCGTCTCCAGCATGGCCGCCATGTCGTTGATCAGGTCAGACTTGCGGCGTCCCCTCTCCCATTCCTTATAGGGCTTGAGTCCGACCATCACCTCGATATGGGAGAACGAGAACGGACACACGCCCTCGTCATCGCGTCCTGTCTGGGTCATGACGTATGTCACTTCGTCGAACTCTCTCAGCCTGTGCCTCAGTTCAGTGGCCATCTCGGAAGACTTCTCGAGGGACATACCGGCCGGCAGCTGCACCTGTATCCAGATACTGCCCTCGTCCAGTTCCGGCATGAAATCCTTGCCCACATACACCGACAGCCCGATGACTGCCGCGAGCACTGCGGCAATGGGCGCAATCAGCTTCCGGGGGGCTCCGATGATGGCGGCCGTAGCAGCTTTGTACTTGACTGTCAAGGCCTCCATCCATTTGTTGCGGTACACCTTCTGCGGCTTGCGGTAGACCGAATAGGCCAGTCCGGGAATGAGCAGCAGGGCCGCCGCTAAAGCGCCCAGCAGGGCGAAGCTCAGGGTAAATGCCATCGGGGTAAACAGCTTGCGCTCCACCCGGTCAAATGCGAAGAGCGGCAGGTAGGCGGTGATGATGATAAGGGTAGCGAAGAAAATAGGCTTGGCCACCTCTGCCGCCCTCTGGGCTATCGTCCTGCGGTCCAGCAGCGCGGAGGGATCGTCCTCCCTTTTCTTGAGGATGGTCTCCAT
Organism: uncultured Alistipes sp.; assembly: GCA_902388455.1. Lineage (GTDB taxonomy): Bacteria > Bacteroidota > Bacteroidia > Bacteroidales > UBA932 > Coprenecus. Next base: position 22,772 of record CABMPD010000008.1, read on the forward strand.
CATCACGATGGTGCCGTCCACTATGATTCCGAAGTCTATGGCTCCGAGCGAAAGGAGGTTGGCCGGAATGTCCGTCAGCCACATGAGGATAAATGCAATAAGCAGCGACAGGGGAATGGCGACGGTCGCCAGCAGGGCGCTCTTAGGACTGCCGAGGAAGATCATCAGTATGGCCAGCACCAGCAGGATACCGAAGGAAAGGGTATGCACTATGGTATGAAGGGTGGCGTCCACCAGATCGGTACGGTCGTAGAAGACCTTCAGCCGCACTCCCTCCGGAAGGATGTTCTCATTGAGGTCCTGCACCGCCCGCTTCACCTCCCGGAGCACCTGCGAGGGGTTCTCATAACGGAGCAGCTGGACCATGCCCTGCACTCCGTCCTCATAGTCCGTCTCATCGTCGAGATAGCCCATGATGCCCTTGCGCTCCAGGTTGCCGTACTTGAGCATACCGACGTCCCGGAGATAGACGGGGGCCCCTCCGTCACTGCGGACCACGATGTTGCCCAGGTCGTCCAAGTCCTGGACCAGACCCACCCCGCGGATCACATAGCTCAGGTCCCCGCGCATGAGGGTGCTGCCTCCGGCATTGGCGTTATTGTCCTCTATCGCATCGGTCACCTCGCTCAGCGAGAGACCGTAGGCGGTCAGCCGGTCGGGGGCTATCTCGATCTGATACTGGGTCGTGATGCCGCCGAAGTTGGAGACGTCCGCGATACCGTAGATCTGCTTCAGACGCGGGATTATCACCCAATGGTTCAGGTCAGTCAGTTCCCGGAGGCTGCGGTCTCCCGTGACCACATAGCGGAATATCTCGCCCGTAGGGGAGGTCAGCGGGTCGAGTCCGGGCTGCGCCCCGAAGGGCAGCTCGATGTCCGCGATCCGCTCCATCACCCGCTGCCTGGCCCAGTAGTCGTCCACCCCGTCCTCGAAGACAAGGGTTATCTTGGATATGCCGAAAAAATTCTTGCTGCGCATCACCTTCAGACCGGGAATTCCGTTCAGTTCCCTCTCCAAAGGCACGGTAATCTGCTGTTCTATCTCGGCTACGGCGAGTCCGGGCACCTGGGTGGCCACTCCCACCGACACATCGGCGATATCGGGGTAGGCGTCTATCGCCAGATGCTTCCAGGCATACATTCCGAGGGCCGCGAGCAGGATGAACACGGCCAGCACGAGCCATCTGCGCTCGAGCAGTCTGTCTATAAACTTCTCCATAGCCTACATATTCAGGTATATTCCACCACGGGTCATGACCGTCTCGCCTCCGTCCAGTCCGCCGAGTATACGCACGTTGCCGTCCCCGACAGTCTCGGAGACCACCCTGCGCCTCAGCAGGGAGCCGTCCCCGAGCCGCTGGTACACGAAGTCACTGCCGCTCTCCTGCATCAGGGCCGTGGCCGGCAGGATAATGGACTCCCGCGGAGTGCCGGAGAAGAGGACGTTGCAGAACATCCCGAGCTTGAGACTGCGGGCAGAATTGTCACACTCCACTATCACCTCCAGAGCCCGGCTGTCCGGGTCCACCATCTCGCCCACATAGTGTATCCGCCCCGTGTATATCATGTCCGGAGCCGAGGGTATATGGACCTCCGCCCTGTCCCCTTCCTGCACTGCTCCGAAATAGCGTTCCTTGACAAAGGCCCTTACCCACACCTTCGAGAGATCGGCCACCACTGCCAGCGGACCTTCTCCCTCGGAGACATAGCTGCCGATGGTCATGTCGCAGCTGAGCACCTCGCCCGCTATCGGAGAGACTGCCGTAAGCGGCTGCCCCATCCGCAGAGAGGCCGTATCAGCATTGAAAATACGCAGTACCGCGGCAGCCTGCTCCAGCTCCCGCTCCGCGATATAGGCCTCGCTCCTGGCCTGTTCCAGCTCCCGGACCGCCCCCACTCCGTTGCGGGAGAGTCCGCTCTGACGGGCATAGCGCCTTGCCGCCAGTTCATTATTGGACTTTGCGGAAAAATACGTCCTCACCGCCTCGTAGAAATCCGAGGAGCCGAGGGCAAATACCGGAGTTCCCTCCTCCACCCTCTGCCCGAGACGCACGCTGCATCCCTCCACCCTGCCGGAGAAAGGGGCGGAGATCTCCGCTATCTTTCCCGCCACGGGGGTCACCTCGCCCACAGTACGGAACTGCGCCGACCAGGTCTCAGGTTCTACGGTTGTAAATTCTATCTGCTTGAGTATAGGTGAATTGTTGCTGATTATCACAGTGTCGCCGCGACGGATGACCTCAGCGGTTTCCTGTGTGGTCCTGTTGCCGGCGCATGCTGTCAGCATCAGCATGAGGCCGGGTATGAAATATCTGTACATGAATGTTCTATCTAAATAATTACAATGTAGTTACCCGACAGGACACATTGCGGCCCGCCGGGAAAGAATGGAATGGGGAAATAATTCAGACAGAACGTACTGGAGGGGCCCTGAGCCCATGGAGCAGCGGCACTCCGGCCACTGCCTCACTGCATCCGCTTTCAGAATACACCGCCACCGGAATACGGCAGACATCGTCCACGGTCACCGTCTCCGCCGCAAAGAAGACAGAGGCGTTGAAGGCGGATATCACCCTCAGGTCATTGGCAGTGTGCGTATGGTCCGGAAGACCGTCGGTATTCTTGGCGTAAGGATGCGAGTGGGTTATGGAATACCCCTGATAATAATGCGTATGGACAAACAGCGTGTTGCTCACGTAAAACCCTATGAACAGGGATACGAGAAGGCAGTTCAGAAAGCGGTATTTTCTCAGCCGTTTTACCATAGACGTTTTAGGAATGCGCGAATATACAAAAAAATCTCCGCCCGCAGCACCGCCCCTGCAAGAAAGCTGCAAATCTGTCGAAAACCAGCTGAATCTCGGTTTTTTTTCAAGATTCAGCTGATTTCTGACAGAAGCATCCCTAGAGATTCGCCTCGAGCCATGCGGCAATGGCGGCCGTATCGTCAAACTTGTCTATGAGATTTCCTTCACTGTCTATCAGGAAAATACCTCCGCCGGCAGTGGAAAGGCCGTAGAGATTCCAGATGCCCTCGGCGCCGTCCAGGTCATAGAGCTGAATCCACGGATAGCCGTCCTTTTCCACCGCTGCACGCATATCGTCCAAAGAGTCATATTCCCGGGCCACTCCGACCACGGCCATTCCATGGTCCCGGTATTTCTCATAGAGGGGTATCAGTTCCCGCGAATGTTTCCGGCACGGGCCGCACCAGGAGGCCCAGCAGTCCAGAACGGTCACGGCATTGCCCTTGAGCAGCTCCGACAGGCGGTAGCGCTGTCCGTCCAGCGACGGAGCACTGAAATCCGGGGCGGGCTTTCCCGGAGCGATTCTCTCCAGATCAGCAAGAAGAGCATCCGTTGCCAGAGTCAGTTCGTTATCCGGATACAGCCTGCGGTACTCCTCAAAAAGGTCGAGGTAAAATGAACTCAGTGTATCCTGGTGTCCCATTTTCATCTCCTGCACATCCAACCTGATGCTGCTGCATATCTCCGACAGCCCGGCGAGAGTCCTGTGAGACACCAGTCTGTCCCTCACCCACTCTTCATAACCAGAATGCTCACGGATACTGTCCCGCACAGCCCCGGCTCTGTCATACATGGCCTGCACAGTCCGATAATCCTCCGAGCCCTCCTCCGGCCAGCCGTCCTCGCCGTAACGGGCCAGAATCCATTTGTCTATCTCATAATACATGCTGTCGGCGAGGTCATAACCTTCAGTAGATTTATTCCTGTACAGATACAGTTCATCATTGTCCCTGCTGCCGTTGACATCGACTGTCAGTTCCCCGAACTTACTGCCGAAAGTGAAATGAAGCGGCGCTCTGTCCGAAAAGAAGTTGAAATACTGGAACTGACCGTCCATCATATCCTCCTCGAACATCAGTTCATACTGCCTGACCACAGAGTCCTGGAATGACATATTGAAAGTGCCTCCGTCAAGGGGAGCAGACGCCACCGGATCATCGAAACGGAAATCCGCCCCTTTATGGAACACCAGAACCCGGGAGCTGTCCGGAAAGAGATCCACACCCTCACCAGAGAGCAGGACATCATACATTTTAGGAGTGCTGCAGGAACATAACGCAGCCACTGCCGCTGCTGCCGCCAACAAGCGGATGAAACTTATACCCATGCTCATAAATCATTTAGTTTTCTTTTGCAATATCCAGTGTTACCTTTATAAGATCCGCCAATTTAAGGTCTTCTGCCTCAAACTGTATGATTGAAATCCTAAACACCTGTCCGTTACCCGAGAACACCAATTTATTGACCATCAGGAACTCCCCTACTTGTACCCCATCGGGAGACCAATAATACATAGCTACATCTTCGCTGTCCTGTCTTACCCTGATCAGTTCCTCATATTGTCTTCCGCCTCCATTGATATATTTCTCTATATCAGCATTTAATTCACGTGCCCGATCATTCCAGGAAGAAGAGACAATGTACAGACCTTTCAGTTTACCTATGGCCATAAGCGCCGTAACGTCAGTTCCATTGATATCCACACCGTCGAAGTCCACAAAACCGTCAAGCTCGGAAGCGAGACTCAGCAGTGACTCCGAAACATAGACGGCAGAAACTTGTGAAGCCTGCTTGTATTTATCATAGAATTTGGCAAAATTGCTTTTGCCATCACTTTCCGGGCCGGAGGCTGCACCCTTAAACACAGCCATTGCCAAAAATCCAAGAATCAACACTATCTTTTTCATTTTCCTGAAGTTGTTTTATTTTTCAATTGTTTTTGCGTTGTTGCCCGGGCTGACGCTCCGGATGACAGACTTGAGATTGCCTTCTGCCGACTTTTTGACATCATCTATACTGTTGTCAGCATAGGATAAACCCATGTCGATATTCTGGCCAATCAGTCCGAAAGCCTCAATCACCGCCGCGTATGCCTCTTCCGGAGTATCGAAGGTATCCTCCGGCTGAGACGGCTGTACAGGTACAATCAGGGCCACGGCGGCAATGGCAGCAGCAGCGGCAACCGACGAAATGGAGGCCACGAGCCTCATCCTCCCGCGGCGGCGACCGAGCTCCCGGTCCACCGTCCGCCCGATCATCCGGGAGAGGTCCTCTGGAACGGGGATGTCCTCATCGGCTGTCCGCATCTGCGAGAGCCCTTTGCGGAGGATTTCCTCCGGTTCGGATGTTTTTAAATTTCTGCCCATTTTTTAAAATTTTACCTGTTTATAAATTTCGCTATTTTTTCTTTCAACATCTTTCTGCCTCGGGAGAGCGTGACCCGGATATTGCCCTGGCTCATGCCCGTAAGGGCCTCTATCTCGTCCATTTCCATCTGCTCGAGGTCCCTCAGGACCACCACCTCCCGCAGTTTCCGGGGCAATGCGGCCAGGGCCTTCCGCACCATTGCCGCCTCCTCCCGGCCCTCGACCGGAGCATCCGCCGCCTCGACCGCCGGGCCTCCCCTCACCTCCGTCACGTCCGCCGCCATCCGGAGGACATTGAGCCCGTCCCGCCGCAGGATGTCCGCACAGACATTCTGCATCATCCGCACGCAGTAGCCCTGGGGATTGGCACTCCGAAGGGCCCGGTCGCCCTCGCGGCAGAGCTTCACATAGAGCTCCTGCACTGCGTCCCGGGCGTCCTCCTCCGCTCCGAGCATGCGGTAGGCGATGCGGTAGAGCATGGGACCGAGGGGGAGAAAGGCGGATTTGAATTCTTCGGCGTTCACGGGCTTGGTTTTAGGCTGAATACACTCTGCGAAGGGTCTCTTCTATTCTATGGATGAGGCTATGTACTTGGCAGCCTCCTCCTCTGTTATTTTTCCCTCAATCTGGATAATAGCCGGGTCCTCTCCCGCAGAGATCACCACCATCTCAGTGATGATATCCCCTTCCTTGCGCACCAGCACCCTCGCATCATCTCCGTCATCATGCACCTCTGTCAGAACCACATAACCGCCCAACTCACATTTTTCCACATCCTCGGCGAACTGCGCCAGCACCTTCTCGCTGCAGCCGCTCAGGTCGGCCACCCGCACCGCGCTGATATGCGAGAGGGTCTTCAACGCTATATCGGTCTCGTCGTCAGAAAGTTCGGTCTCTTCCTGACCGAAGGCCACCACGAGCTTGGCGAGATTGATCCAGAACTGGCCTACCGAAACGGACTCGGCACCGGGTTTGTCAGCATAGCGCTCGTACAGACTTTCGACATTCTGGGCCCCTGCGGGCAGTACAGCCGCCGACAGAAGCAGCAGGCTGAGGAAGATGGGTGTAAAAACTCGTTTCATAACTTTTCTCTGTTTTTAAATGTTTCTGAACTTATGACGCCGGAATGCGGGAAAATGTTACAAGAAATTTCAAGGCCGGTGGCAATTCTTCTTCAGAATCCTCGGGAACATAATCAGGAACAGGACGGTACAGCATATCGCGGCGGTGGCGTCGGATATGGCTTCGGCGGCGAAAACGCCCCTTACGCCCATCAGGCGGGGAAGAGTCAGGGCCAGCGGAACGAGCAGGATAATCTTGCGCAGCAGGGCAATGAATATCGACAGGCGGGCCTGCCCGAGGGCGACGAACATGTTCTGGAAGGCCCGCTGCAGGCCGAAGATGGTCATGCCGGTAAGGAAGAGGGGCATGGCTTCAGAGACGGTGGCTATCAGCCCGGGGTCGTCGCTGAATATCGAGGCTACCGCCGAAGGGCAGAGAATCATCAGCAGGACGACTATGAGGTTGAAGGAGAACATGGTGATGAGCACCACCCGGAGGCAGGAACGGACACGGGAAGCATCGCCCCGGCCGTAGTTGTAACTGGCTATGGGGATGAAGCCCTGGGCAAAGCCGGAGAGGGGCACGCTGACGAGCATCATGGCGCTCTGCATGATGGCCAAGGCGCTGACGTAGATGTCCCCGTAGTGCTTGAGGGTACCGTTGAGCACGAAGCCTACGATGCTCTCGGTGCTGGCCATCACGAAGGGCGAGACGCCGAGGGCCAGGGTGGCTCCGATGATCTTCCAGTCCACCCGCATGGCTTTCAGTTCTATATGCAGGGAGGCCCGGCGTTTGGAGCACAGGAAGGACAGGACCCACGCCGCGCTGCACGCCTGAGAGATGACCGTGGCTATGGCAGCTCCCTTCACGCCCATGTCGAGCAGGAAGATGAAGACCGGGTCCAGGGCAATGTTCATCACCGCCCCGAGGATGACCGAGGTCATGGCTATTCCGGGCCGGCCCTGGGTATATATGAAGGTGTTCAGTCCGAGGGAGAGCTGCACGAAGACCGTACCGAGCAGATACACCGAGAGATAGTCGCAGGCATAGCCTATCGTTGCATCCGAAGCGCCTACGGCGTAGAGTATCGGTTCCATGAAGATGTAGACCGGCAGGGCACAGAGGACTGCGAATACTATGAGCAGGACCACCCCGTTGCCGAGATACCGGCCGGCTAAGGCCCTGTCCCCGCGTCCGAGGGCGATGGAGGCTAAGGGAGCGGCGCCGCCGTTGACTATAGAGGCGAAGGCCGAAATCAGAATGATGACCGAGCCGGTGACCCCGATACCGGCCAGAGCCTCGGTCCCGATGCCGTAGATGTGACCGATGTAGATACGGTCCACGAGATTGTAGAGCAGGTTGACGAGCTGGGCCACTACAGCCGGGACGGCCATGCGGAAGACCAGCGGGGTCATGGGCGCAGTACCCAGACGCTCTTCATATTGTAAGTTATTTATCACTTTCTACTTATAATTTCTTATCTTCGCAGCCTAAAATCCAACGATATGTTTCTAAAATACCTGAAAGAATACGCTATCATGACCCTCGGACTGGCCGTCTTCGTCTTCGGCTGGACCGCATTCCTCAACCCCCACGAGATCACCGGCGGCGGCATCGCGGGCCTTGCCTCGGTAATCCATTACGGCATCGACAGCATACCCGTATCCTACGCCAAGTTCGCGATAGACATCCTGCTCCTCGTAGCCGGCTTCATCATCCTCGGCAAGGGATTCGGTATCAAGACCCTCTACTGCGTGGCCATGAGTTTCGTGCTATTCCAGTTCATGCCCATGATTCCGGGTCTGACAAGCCTGTCCGCCGGCATCACCGACAACCTCATCAACGCCCTCATCGGAGGAGCCATGAGCGGTATCGGCATCGCCATCATCATCACCCAGGGCGGCAGCACCGGCGGCACCGACATCATCGCGCTTTCAATCAACAAATATAAGAACATTTCGCCCGGACGTATCTACCTCGTGTGCGATTCTCTCATCGTCATGTCGATTCTGCTGGTCAACGACAAGACCCTGGCCGACGTCGTCTACGGATTCGTGGAGATCATCGCCTTCTCCTACGCCGTGGACATGTTCCTGACCGGCTCGCAGCAGTCCGTCCAGACCCTCATCCTCTCCGAGCACAACGATGAGATAGCCGCCCGTCTCCAGAGCCTCAGCATCGAGGGCAACCGCTCCGTCAAGTCCGTGCAGTGGTCCACCGAAGGCAGTCGCAAGATGCTCATGGTCGTCAGCCGCAAAGGCTACTCCGGCGAGATCGTCAAGACCGCCCGCTCCATCGACCCCGACGTCATCCTCATGACCGTCCCCGTCACCGCCGTCTACGGCATCGACAAGAAGAACCAGTAGCCGTACACCTCCTACTCCTACCTCACACACCGCCCGACGCCACTCGGAAGGTACCGGGGAAATGCCACGGAACAGTTCACCCCACTCCTTCTGAAGGAGTCAGGAAAACATGCGAATCGGCGACTCCTTCGGAAGGAGTGGGAGGGGCAGAAAGATACCGCTATATTCCTTTTATCCGCAAAAATACCACTAAGGCCGTTTACGTCCGCCGCATCATCACTTTACATTTTAGTTATATCACAACCATTTGATTGACTGAGTATTGCATTTTGCAAAAAAATGTTAAGAGCCAGCGGTTCTACCGCAGCCGGGTAAAGTGACAGTGCATGGTACTTTTGCAGATAAAATGCAGAGCCGCCTCACAGCACATAGAGAGACACCGCAACGGCACCGAATTGCGAAAAACACTGCCGCTTTTTGAAGGATATGAAGTGAATCCGGACTTGAAGGCAGATTTTTATTCATCCCCATATCAACGAAATATTATCGGGCTGAGAATCAATCAGACAAGTCCCTATATAGCAGCACGTTGTGGTTCTACCAGCCCACCGTAAGGCGTTTCAAATAGCTTACGGCGGAGGGTACAAAATCTATCATCTTAGTTCCCAATATATTAACAAAACTGTTGGCTACCCGAAAAAATCTAGGCCAGTTCCACCTTCGGAAGGTGAGCAGAAAACACGGGAAATACGCACACCTTCGGAAGGTGGGAGAAGGCTGCTGGAGACGAAAACGCGGGTACAGGCCCTACAGAGGGTCCCGGGCCAATTGCGCACCTTTGGAAGGTGAGCAAAAAACGCGGGAAAACTGCACACCTTCGGAAGGTGAGCAAAAAAACGTGGCTATATTCCTCTGACCAGACGCGCTATCTGCTCAGCCGTCCCGATATTGTAGCCCTGAGAGATGTAGACGATGCGGCCGAAGGTGTCGGCTATCACGAAGACGGGATACTCCACATCGCGGAGGGAGAGTTTCAGCTCGCGGCACACCGCACCGAGCACAGCCCAATCCCGGTCTACTCCGAAATGCACGCCGGCGGGTGCCGAAGGGAATCCGTCCGAGAGATACTGCCGGTACTCCCGTTCGCTGCCGTACATCAGAATCACCGGACATTCAGGCACATCCGCGAAGACTCCGCGCACAGCATGGTTGCTCGGCTCGTGCCGGGGCTGCATGAATCCGAGCACGAAGAACCCGCGCCCGGTGGTGGCCAGAATCGTGGACTCCCGCAACTCTCCACCGGTCTCCGGCTGAACAGCGAGGTACAGCGCCTCCGCATTCATGCTCCCGATTACCTGCAGGTCCGAAGGATCCTCCCTCATCACCAGCGTCACGTCCGTATTTTCTCCGGCCGTCACTGAGAAGAACGTCATGGTCGCCAGCACCTTGCCGCTCGCCATTCTCGTTCCCGACACCATCATGTACTGTCCGCAGTCCAGAGTCACCGGACCGTCCCCGAAGACAGTCTTCCAGGTCATCGACCCCTCGCGTCCTTCCTTGTCCGTGAAATTCAGCGTTACCGGTGAGCCGCCGTCCAGCCGCGCCAGGGTAAAATGCGTCTCGTACTTCGGGTCATCGATATACTCCTGCCCGGCATAGTCCACAGTCACCGTACCCTGCTCTGCCACAGCCGCAGCCGAGCCGCCGGAAAGGTCCACATCCACCCAGCGCTCACCGTCATGGTACTGCAGCTTCCCGCTGACCTCCTCCAGCCTGGCCGGTATCCCGAACGTGCGGCAAAGAGCCACAAAGAACACGTCCCGCGAATAGCTGTCCGCAGCCCCGAGCCGGAACACCCCGACGGGCGTCACCGGAATTACAAGATGATTGTACCTGTCGCAGAGCCGAATACTAGATGCATAGTCTATCAAAGCCTCTACGCACACATTATCAGACACGGAAGACACGGAAGCACCGGAAGAGTCAGAAGATCCGGCTGCACCGGAAGGCCCGAAAACCCCATCGGCAGCAGCTTTCAAAAAAACACTGCGGTAGGGCGACAGCAGCTCCAGCCCCACCCGCGGATTGAGCACATAGTCCCTCAGCATCGGGTCATCGCCATTATAGGAAAAATGCGAGATATGGTCCGCCAGCACCCCGGAGGGCGTATCGCGCAGGTCCTTCTCGCTGAGCAGGTCCAGCATGTGCAGGGCATCGCGTCCATACTCCCGGGAAGCCTCCTTGTAGGCGGCAATCTCCCTCCAATTGCCCCTCGCCTTCGCCAGATACGGGTCGGAAGTATCGAACCCCGCGATATAGGCGACCCGCAGCGAATCCTCATAGGCGAGGCGCACCGCATTGGCCTGCACCTCCTCCGGCGTCAGCTCCACCACGGCCTTCCCCTCTGCGGGCGGCACGATGTCCAGTTCCTCATACCCCTGGAAGGAACCGTCCTTGTCCAAGACCAATGTCAGGGAAGTCTCCCCCTCCGAGAGGGCAAGCCTCCCATAGCCGAACCGCCCTCCAGAAGAAGCCCAGACGAGGATGTCCCCCCGCCCGAACGTCGCATGGGACAATCCGTTGCGGTCGCTGATATCCGTCACCGCCGTATAGAACTCGGAGTAATTGTAAATCTTATATTCGACCCGGGCCCCTTCAACCGGCACTCCGGCAGCATCCGTCACTGTCACCGTCACCCGCTCGACAGGGGCGTAGTTCGAGGTCACGTTTATCTCAGTATAGCAGTCGGTCCGGGAAATGACATCCTCCGGGCCCTCATAGCGGCCGAATACATTGGTGTGCATCATCACGCCGCGCAGGGCAGTAGAACTGAACCAGGCCACGTCCAGTTCAGGCTCCGGCTCGCAGGCTCCGAGGTAGTGCCAATGCCCGTCCACCCAGGCCTCGACCCACGCATGGTTGTCGTCTGTATGCGCCCATCGCGGGGTATAGACCTGACGGGCAGGGATTCCCACGGTGCGCAGGGCGGCCACAAGCAGGACCGACTCCTCTCCGCAGCGGCCGTATCCCGTCCGGATCGAGGCCAATGGCGAGGAGGTCCGGGCATCCGAGGGAGTGTAGGTCACCCGCTCGTGGCACCAGTGGTTGACCTCTAAAACAGCATCGTGCATAGACAAATTCCGCACCCTGCCGCTCAAGTCCTCGTAGCACTCCGTCCGGAACTCGTCCAGAGTCTCGTTGTTGACCCGCAGCGGCAGCACGAAATGCCGGAACAGTTCCTCGGGCACCTCCCGTCCCCACGGCATCTCCTCCCGGGCCCTGAAGACAGTACGGACCCCGTCCAGATACAGCTGCGGACTATAGTCCGCCACATCCCCCACCGGCATATACGCATAGAGAAACTCCATCGCCTCCCGCTCCTGCCGGTCAGCACAGCCCGAGAGCACCTGCTCCATATCCAGCCCGTCCCCTATCGCTGCCGCCTTGGCCGCCAGATCTTTCTTAACAAGAGAACGCTCCCCGCACGCTGTCATCAGCAGCGCCAGCACGGAAGCGAGACATACCACCATATACCTTTTCATATCGTACAGTTTTATGATTCAATATTCGCATAGCGAAATTAGAAAAACCCAAGCACATTTCCGAAAAAATTCTCGATTTCCATATTTTCACGCCCCAAACGGCACCGAGACATACAATACGCGGTCATTGTGGAACGTCATTACAAAAAAGGACCTTGGCGTACTACGGAAAGGCCGCCAAAGTCCCTACTGACAAATTTATAATCTCCTTAAAAAGCCAGCACACAGCGCACAGGGTCATTCATGAACTTAAGGTCCATCCAGACACTGCCGTCACTGAAATCTATGTCAAAGGCATGCTCTATACTGTTTTCGGTACTTGACCAGTAAAACGCTTCTCCTATCTGAATACCGTTGACGGCTTCCAGCCTCTCATTGACCATGTCCCTCACAGAAGTCTCACCGGAAATATCATACACATTCCCTCCCAGTTCTCCTGAGCAGAGCAGTGAAAGTTCCTTCATTGAAGGAAGATACCATCCGCTGGTATTTGCAGGAGCAGGCACTTCTTCCCTGTAAGCACTTACCACGTCCATTACTTCAACTGGCCATTCGCTGTTCTCCGGTGCCGCATTGTACAGTTCCAGTGCTTTCGTATTGTTATATCCACGAATCAAATTCAGGGGATCGGAGATATCGGTGCCGGAAGTCACAGACAACAGTTCAGGAGCATTGTCCGTAATCCATTCTCCCACAGTGCCGGGTGATGAAGTGGACTGAGACTGCCAGTAAGAGGGCACGTCACCGCCGGCTGCGACTACAAGACCATGAGTACACTCAGGAAAATCCGCCTTGAGTGCAGCATCGGACTGCGCTGGATCTCCCAACCAGAAAACAACACCGATGACTGTCTTCTCAGGATCTGCCTCAGAAGACCAGGTACCGTCAGAATAGAAATAATCACCGAGTTCAGGGTCAGGAAGGGATACTTTCACTACCGCTCCGGCGGAAATTTCGCCCACCGATGCCGTAACTATTGTCTCACCCGCGGAACGGGCCTCGACAAGTCCGTCAGCAGATACGGATGCAATGGTTGAATCCTCAGAAGACCATTCTATAAGCACCTCCAGATCTGATGGCTCGAACACTGCATTGAGCTGAGCAGTCTCTCCGACTGTAAGTTCCACTGTTTCAGGTGTGACACTAAGATCCGTAATGGTTTCCGGCTCATTATCCTTAACGCAGCCGGACAGCATGACTGTCATTGCGGCCATGCCTGATAATATCAGCAACTTTTTCATAAGCTTTATATTTGTTGTTAGTAATATTGGTATTGTTCAGTTCGAAATCCTCAAAAGGCAGAACTCCGTCCGGACTGGGAGCAATAACGGTTCTGGTCACCTGACCGAAATTACCTGATGCATCCACTGCCACTCCGACAGCTGTAGAATGTTCTCCGAACGGAATTACAAACCACGAATACGGCTCATTATGAATCCCCTGGTACATCAGTTCATCGATAAGGACATCGTCCTGGATGTCCGTTACTGAAGAAAGATCTCCTGCAAATATGTTGTAATAGAACGATGTACCCTCAGGATCAACAGTCACATTCAGTTTCAGGACAGCATAACCGGACGCCCCCTGGAAGATATCAGGATATGCCGCCTCGACATCATCTCCGCTGAAATAACCATCGTAGATGAAATTCACCACAGCGTCAGAAATCTCCGTCTCTTTGGTGGCAAAATACGTGCAGACAAGATCCGTGGTAGGAATACCGGCAACACATCCGAAGGCAAATGTCACATACTCCGTTCCGGGCTCAAGACCGGTCATATCACCTTCGTCATTTCCGGTTCTGGTATTGTTCGACAAATCATACTGAGATACCAGCCTCTCCAACATCTGCCCTTCCGTCAGGCCTTCCCATTCTGAAGCCAGGTCCAGGAGGAACACATACTGATCCTCATTGGTCACGGAGATATTGTAATGCGCCGTACGGGATGTCACCTGACTTATCTCTACCGAGATGACGTTGTCCGAAGGCGTCACCTCTCCGCTGACAAATTCCCGCACCGACGGATCCGAGATGACAAGTCCCCTCATGTCCACAGCGACCGCAAAGGCCACATAAGAAGTATTCTCCTCCAGTTCAAACAGATATGAATCAGGACCGTAAGAAACAATCTGCGCCATGACCTCCTCCGGAGACAATCCGGCCTGGTTGCCGTAAAAAGCTATCATATCGTTGAAATTCTGTTCGCACCTTTTGATTATATCCTCATCCGAAGAAACATCCGTCTTATCAAATACCCCAAAATAATACGCCTGACTGTCATCTGACGGTACCACAGACATATCCACCATAGGGCCTTTTATGTCCAGGCTGATGTCAAATGAAATATCTATTTTCTCTGCTGTCAGAGTCGCAGTACTGTCATAGCATATATCCGTCAAGCGGTTTCCCTGAGGCGTAAGACCGTAAGCATACAGCACATACTCAGTACCGGGAAGCAGATTTTCCACAAATCCCGATTCATAATCACCTTTTTTTAGAATTTTGTTCAGATACTGTTCTATAGACAGGCCCTGCCTGGTCGCCTCATTCCTGAAATACGTCATATCATCCTGATACCACTCCTCATCGGAGTCAAAAGTATCCCAATAGCTTTTTTCCGTAAACATATAGACGTATGTCATCTCCTTGTCTTTCGGGAGTATACTGAATGCCATTGACGTCTCCGTCACATCCAGGATGTCGATTCTGAAATCCGCAATGGTATCCGCTTCCTGTATCACTTTGAAATAATGCTTTTCCTGAGAAGCAATAGTTGTAACCTCGACATTGGTCATTCTGGAACATTCTTCCTCATTAGCATCTACTGTAAAACGAATAATATCTGCCGTTGAGCAATCAAAATCATGTACCCACCCGTACTCTGAGATGATGCCTACCTCACTCTTCGCCGTAATGCCGGGGCACGGGACTTCTATCACACCGCCTTCCGGAGGCACATTCACTACATCCTGAGACGGGACGAAAGGAGACACTTGACTCTTATCCCTGCATCCTGAAAGGAGGGACAAGACAATCGGCAGAAACAAGGTTGCTGTCAGGAAATTCTTCATATCAATCAATTTTTGTTTTGCACAAAATTAATTTATGAAGAATCTATCTTCCAAGAATTTTGTTTCACAGTTTTGTCAATTGACAAGACTGAAATATCATTCTTTTATCTTTTTGTCGATACTGTAAAGCTCCAGTACTTTCTCCCTGTACTTTGCCGGAGTCATTCCAACCTCTTCTCTGAAAATCTTATAGAATGTGGTAAGAGAGCTGAAACCGGCGTCTCCAGCAACTGCTTTCAACGGCACGTCCGACGAGACATCCGAAAGGATACTTACAGCCTCCGCTATCCGGTAACTGTTGACATATTGATTGAAACTTTTCCCGGTTTTCTCGTTCACGACTTGAGACAGATACGTCCTGTTTGTCTTCATCATCTCGACAACCTCATCCCTAGTCAGATACTTTTTCCTGTAAATGTGCTCATTCCTCATCATCGCCTCCAGTCTGAAGAACAGCTCTTCATTACTGCATGCGTCCTTAGTACCGGCGGCATTTCCTCTAAGCTCGTCCAGCTCGGATTGCAGTTCCCGTTCTTTCCTGATAGATTCATTATATTGTCTGACAATCCTAAGATACATCTTATTCTTATGGCGGTAGAGCAATATCAGGAAAAAGAGGATTATCACGGCTATAAGCACCACGAACAATGTAATCTGATACTCCCGGTTCCGTTTCATAAGACTGACTCTGGCCTGCTGAAGCTGTGCCTCCTTCTCAGCTGTCTGATACCTTATAGTCAGTTCCTTCGTCACCCACTCCTGCTGAACGTCAAAAAGAACTCTGGACTCTTCATCATACATTTCATAATACTCCAATGCCCTTTTCCAGTTTTTCTGACTTGAATAAGCCTTTGACAGGCACATATACAACTGGGGATTGAATATCTTATTGGAAAATTTTACCGCGATATCCAGCCCCCTCTCCCCCACCTCGACAGCACCTTTATAATCTCCGCATGACAAAAGATACTCAGCATAAGACATGCACACATATATCAACGACGTACTCTCCTGCCTGTCCTCCAAAAGACCGTCGTAGACATCCTCCAGTATCTTTCCGGCCTTATCCCTCTCTCCCAGTTTTCCTAAAATATTACCGTACAGAGCCTGAAGCACATATTCAGACGTATACTGCTTCAGACGGTTGTAACCGGCAGCCTCTTCCACGAAACGTACAGCTTCATGGTACCTCCCCTGAACAGTCTCCATCATCGCCAGACCGTATGCACCGTAAAAAAGCATCAGGGTGTCTTTCTCCTCACACCCGGTCTCATACATATCGGAGACATACTCCAGACCGTCCACAGTACCTTTGAAAAAAGACGTAACAATCAGGTTTATAGCAAGGACGGAACCCTCATGATAATTATCCGTATACTCCAGCCCTTTCAAAAAACAAGAGACAGCCTTCTCAAAATTATATTCCGACTGGAGCGCCACTACTCCCTCGGCATTGTAGAGCATATATACCGGCCTGCTGCTTGCAAGTTCAACCCCGCGGCTCTTACACTGGGCCAGCAGGTCCTTGCCTTTTCCTATATAATATCGGGATGAGTCATACTCTGAACAATAATCAAATACATCCACAATATATGCGAACGCCTTGAGACTGTCATCCACAGACGCAGTACGCCCGGCCTCAGCCAGCATCCTGCGGGCCCATACATAAGCGCTGTCATACTGTGTCCTTCTGGCCGCCGCCACACATTCCCGGGCCAGACTGTCGAAGACACACACCTCTCTCTCCCTCAGCATCTCTGTATTCTCCGAAGTGCTGCAGCTGAAAAGAGACAACATGCAGGACAATATCATCAGGCTATATCTCATACTCTATTCAAGTCTTTAATAAGAACATTCTTGATCTGAAGAAGAAGTTTAAGGTGGTGCATCGCTTCCTGCTGCTGCATCTCGTCTTCAGACCTGCCGATAGTCTCCATCAGCTGTGCACAAGAGTGCTCCACATATTTGAGTTTGTAGACCAGCACGGCCTTGGGGACGTTCTTGTCTATAGTATTGCGCTCGGGTATCTGGGACTTGAGGTACTCCTTGACGTTGATAACGTACTTGGCCTCGGTGATGTCCACCACGGCTACCGACACCTGCGGGTTCTGGCAGTTGACGAACTGCCTGAGTATCCTGCCCTGCAGCACTTCTGGATCCCTCCCGGCCTCGGAAGAGTCCTCCTCTAGCAGCTGCCCGCGGAAGGAGAAATACATCCGGTATATCCTGCGGTACAGTGGGTTCTGTAGTTCCAGATCATCGTCCTGCAACTGAGCGGAGATGTACTCCGCAACGGTGATGCGCAGAAGCGGCGCCTCCGCGCCATAGGTCTTGCTCTCGTCAAACGTCAAGCTGTATTCTCCGAACTTCAGCAGATAGTAAATCAGTTCCCGCTCGACAGGCTCCAGCAGCGGTATCGGATTCACGGCCGCCTCCGCCAAAGACGGACTGCCGGCAGAGACCGAAGCCCCTCCGAAAGAGCCCGCATTGTCCTGTCCATAAGCGCCGTCCCCTGCAGCTGGAGCGCCGTATCCCCGGCCATCCTCCCCGTCCGCAGCCCGCACCGCATCCTCCGCCGCCGCACGCCGGGCCGCCGCCTCTTCCCTCCGCCGCTGCTCGAACTGCCCGGACTCTATCCGCTTGCGCCGCACCCTCGCCACCTCCGCGAAGAGCACGTCCTCCTTCATCCCCAGCCGCTGGGCGCACTGCTCGATATAGACGGACCGCGCTATCTGGTCCGGAATGACCGCTATGGTATCTATGATGTCCCTGATCAGCTCCGCCTTCCGGATGGGATCGCGCTCGATGGTGGAGGAGAGCAGGTCGTATTTGAACTCTATGAAGTCGGTCTCGTGCTCCGACAGGAAGTCCAGAATCTCCTGCCTCGTGTGGGAGCGGGCGAAGGAGTCGGGATCCTCCCCGTCCGGCAGCAGCACCACCTTGATGATCATCCCCTCCTCGAGCAGCATGTTGATACCGCGGAGGGAGGCCTTGATGCCAGCCGCGTCCCCGTCGTAGAGCACGGTGACATTGTTCGTGAAACGCTTGATGAGCCGGATCTGGTCCGTAGTCAGGGATGTGCCGGAGGATGCCGTAACATTCTCTATTCCCGCCTGGTGCATGGAGATGACGTCGGTGTAACCCTCCACCAGGTAGCATTTCTGCTCGCGGGCGATGGCCGACTTGGCGAAGTAGATGCCGTAGAGGGAACGGCTCTTGTGGTAGATGTCGCTCTCGGGCGAATTGAGGTACTTGGCCACCGTCTTGTCCTCCCGCAGGGTCCTGCCGCCGAAGGCTATTACCCTGCCGCTGAGGGAGTGTATCGGGAAAATGACCCTCTCCCGGAATTTGTCCACCAGTTCCCCTCCATGCTCGTAGCAGAGGCCGGTGGAAAGCAGGTATTCCGCCTTATAACCGTTCTGCAGGGCGGTCCGGGGCAATGTCGCGGCGGCCGGTTCTCCGGCGAAGGACCGTCCGGAGGGGGACCATCCCAGCCCGAATTTGCGGATCGTCTCATCGGAGAATCCCCTCTTCTGCCGGAAGTAGGACAATCCCACGGAATGTCCCTCCGCAGTATTGAACAGGGCGTCCGCATAGAACCTGGAGGCAAATTCCGAAACGGCTATCATCGACTCCCGCTTGAGGCGGTCGGCCGTATCCTCGGCGCTCTCCTCCTGCTCGTGGACCTCTATCCCGTATTTGCGGGCAAGGTACTTCAGAGCCTCGGGGTAGGTCATCTGCTCGTGCTCCATGACGAAGGTCACGGCGCTGCCGGCCTTACCGCATCCGAAGCACTTGAAGATGCCCTTGCTCGGGGAGACCGAGAACGAGGGGGTCTTCTCGTTGTGGAAGGGACAGCAGGCTATGTAGTTGGCTCCGCGCCTTTTCAGGGTGACGAAGTCGCTGATGACATCGACTATCTCGGTCGCGTCCAGTATCTTTTCTACGGTGGCTCTGTCTATCATAGGTTACAAAAATATGGAATTTTGAAATATTCTGTCTATTTTTGTTTGATTTTGCATTACTCAACGATATGCCCGACTACAATGTAAAGAACATTTCCTCCCTGAAGACCAGGATCCAGATCCTGGACAAGATCATCGTGGTCGTCTGGGTCGGTCTGATAGTCCTGATATACTTCGACATAAGCTGGGCTGTCGCCGTCATACTGGTGGCCCAGCTGACCCTGTACATCATCCGCCACAGGATGAAGAAGGAACTCAACCAGAAAGAGATACTGGCCAAAATGGTGGAAGAGCGCACCACGGACCTCCGCCAGGAAAGGGACAAGGTGGTACAGGAGTCCAAGGAATTGTCCGACGCCCTCGATGCCCTGGCAAAGGCCCAGGACGAGCTGGTGCGCAAGGAGAAGATGGCCACGGTCGGCAACCTCACCTCCGGTTTAGTGGACCGCATCCTCAACCCCGTCAACTACATCAACAACTTCTCAGGCCTCACCCTCAGCACCATGCAGGAACTGCGCGGGGAGATCGAATCCGTACGGGACAGCATCCCCGCCGACAAGTACGAGGATATCTGCGAGACCCTGGAGATCATCGACACCAACCTCAGCAAGATCAACGGCCACGGCTGCAACACCGTCCGCATAGTCAAGGCCATGGAGGAGCTCATCAAGACCCGCCACAGCAATATCACCCTCACCGACATCCGGACAGTCTGCAAGGTCAATGTGGAACTGGCCCGCAAGCATTTTGCCAAGACCATCGAGCTCAACGGCATAGACCTGCGCCTCAACGTGCCCGACACTCCCGTCAACGCCGAGATCAGCATCGACGAGATGAACAAGGTAATGCACCACCTCATCTCCAACAGCATCTACGCCGTCAGCAAGAAGCTCCAGAAGCAGAACTTCTCCCCCGAGATAGTAATCCGCGTCATCCCCCTGCCGGACGACCGGACCGAGATATCCATAAGAGACAACGGCATCGGCATCGAGGACACCATCAAGTCCCGCATCTTCGAGCCGTTCTTCACCACCAAACCCACCTCAGAGGCCGCAGGCACCGGCCTCTATCTGTGCCGCGAGATGATTCTCAACCACAAGGGATCCATCGACGTGGAAAGCCGTCAGGGCGAATACACAGAGTTCCGCATCACCATTCCCAACTCTCAAAACATCACAGCCGATGAATGAGGATTCGTACCAGGAACTGGCCCGGCTCCGGGAGCAGGTGGCCAAGCAGGAGAAAATGGCCTCCCTCGGCATGCTCACCGCAGGCATAGCCCACGAGATACAGAACCCGCTGAACTTCGTAATCAATTTCAGCAAGATGTCCGGCAAACTGCTCGAGGACCTGGATGAGATCCTCTCAGGAGCCGGGGATGGCCTCTCCGATGACGACCGGGAAGAGCTCGGCGAGATCATGGGAGACCTCAAGGACAATATCCGGCGCATCTGTGAGAACGGCGAGCGGGCCTCCAGCATCATCCGCAACATCCTGCTCTACTCCCGCGGCAAGGAGGACGAATATCTTCCCACCGACCTCTGCCGCCTGACCAAGGAATACGTCGCCCTCTCCTACCACGCCATGAGGGCCAACCACAAGAACTTCAACGTCACCTTCGAGGAGGACTACGACGAGACCCTCCCACAGGTCAACGTCATACCCCAGGACTTCAGCCGGGCAGTGCTCAACATCATGAACAACGCCTGCTACGCCGTCTTCTCCAAGTCGCGCGGAGCCACTGACTGCTGCTACACTCCCACCATACGGATCTCCCTCCGCCGGGACGGAGACAGCGCCCGCCTGGTCATCGAGGACAACGGCACCGGCATTCCCAAGGACATCCGCAGACATCTTTTCACCCCCTTCTTCACCACCAAGCCGGTGGGCGAGGGCACGGGACTGGGCCTGTCGATCACCAAGTCCATCATCGAGCAGAAGCACCGCGGGAAGATAGAAGTCGAGTCCGAGCCGGGACAGTACAGCCGGTTCATCATCACCATTCCACTCAATCTGAAAAAATAGACACGATATATGGCTCTCAAAATACTCAGCGTAGACGACGAGGTAGATTTGGAAATCCTGCTGACCCAGTATTTCCGCCGCAAGATAAAGAAGGGCGAGTACGAGTTCTCCTTCGCCCACAACGGAGTCGAGGCCCTCAAGATGCTCCTCGAGCATCCGGATTTCGACATCATCCTGAGCGACATCAACATGCCCGAGATGGACGGCCTGACCCTCCTCTCCAAGATCAACGAGATGCGCAATCCGGCCCTAAAGTGCATCATGGTCTCCGCCTACGGCGACATGGACAACATCCGCAGCGCCATGAACCAGGGCGCCTTCGACTTCACCACCAAGCCCATTGACCTGGGTGACCTCGAGCGGACCATCGAGAAGGCCGCCGAGCAGATAGCCTTCGTCAAGAAGGCCCAGGAGGAGCACTCCCAGCTGACCTCGATTCAGAACGACCTGCACGTGGCCCAGGAGATACAGGAGACCATCCTGCCCAAGGAGCTGCCCGCCTTCCCGGATGAGATACGGCGCCGCTTTGACCTGGCCGCCGGCATGAAAGCCGCAAAATATGTCGGAGGTGATTTCTACGATTATTTCAAGATAGACGGCACCCGCCTCGGCATAGTCATCGGCGACGTCTCAGGCAAGGGCGTCCCCGCCGCCATCTTCATGGCCATCAGCCGGACCATCCTGCGCACCATCGCCCTCTCCTGCCCCTCCTGCGCCGACTGCCTCCGCCAGGCCAATGAGATCCTCAGCAATGACAGCGTCGAGGACATGTTCGTCACCGTCTTCTACGGCATCCTGGACCTGAGCACCGGCCACCTCAAGTACAGCAACGCCGGCCACAACCCGCCCATAGTCATCCGCCGCACCGACGGCAGCACAACCACCCTCGAACCCACCGGCGACATCGCACTCGGAGCCGTCCCCGGCATCACCTAC
This sequence comes from uncultured Alistipes sp., assembly GCA_902388455.1. Classification (GTDB taxonomy): domain Bacteria; phylum Bacteroidota; class Bacteroidia; order Bacteroidales; family UBA932; genus Coprenecus. The sequence goes on from CABMPD010000008.1 coordinate 44,852, forward strand.
AGCGAGAAAGAGACCGTCCTGGCCCCCGGCGACAGCCTGCTGCTCTACACTGACGGCGTCACCGAGGCCATGAACTCCGCCGGAGAGCTCTTCGGCACCACCCGCCTGCTGGAGCTCTGCTCCGCCAGCCCCGCCGGAGACAGTTCTGCCGACGCCAATCCCGCTGATGACAGTCCCACAGCCCTGCTCGCCCATATCAATTCATCCCTGACCGCCTTCACCGCCGGCACCCCCCAGTCCGATGATATAACCATGCTCGCCGTCACCTACCGGTAACAGCGCAGCACCAGGAAGCTGGAACGAAAACGCTACTGCGGAGCTACTGCAGCCTGTATGACGTTGTCAATCGCAGCGATGATGGGATAGAAGGCGCGGTCGTCCAGAGGGGAGTAGCGGCCGACGAGGGCACGGAGCTGGACGAGGACGATGTCTCCGGAGATATCCCACTGCCGCGGATCGACCGATACACCGCACCTTGACAGATACGACAGGAAACCGGCCTCCAGATTCATACTGTCCAATAGAGCGTTCAACTCGTTAAGTGTCTCTATTCCGCGCAGCCCCGAACGGTATCTGTCTGCCACTTCCGCAGAATATTTCACGGCCAGAGCCTGACGGTTGATACGCACCAGAAGGTCCGTTACCCCGACCGTATCGACCGGGACAAAGACATCCGGGATGATGCCGCCTCCTCCATATACTACCTTCCCTTTTGGAGTTACATAGCGCAGGGAATCGTTCCTGACGATGCTGTCGGCATTGGTCATTTCTCCGTGTTCGTATCTCTCATATATATCGTAGACATATCCTAGTTCATCTCCCGGAGTATATGGTTTCTGGATACAACGTCCGGTAGCAGTATAAAAACGTGCTACTGTAAGGCGGATTCCCGAATTATCCGAGAAAAAGACAGGCTCCTGCACCATGCCCTTGCCGTATGTCCGGCGGCCGTAGATCACTGCCCGGTCATTGTCCTGCATGGCTCCGGCGAATATCTCGCTGGAAGAGGCGCTGCCCTCATTGACCAGCACGGACAGCCGGATGTCCTGGCACTGCCCGCTGCCGTCGGCGTAGAAGTTCTGACGCGGACGGTGAACACCCTCCATGTAGACTATGAGACTGCCCTCTGGAAGGAATTCGTTGGAGAGGAGCAGGGCCTGGTCCAGATAACCGCCGGTATTGTCCCGAAGATCAAATATCAGCCTGGTCATGCCTGCCTCCAGCAGAGAAGGCACAGCCGCTGAGAACTCGGCATAACTGGTTCTGGTGAACTTGGAGAGCTTCATATATCCGGTCGTATCGTCTATCATGTAGGCCACATCAATACTCTTGACCGGTATCTTGTCGCGGGTCACATCGAACTCGACCATCTCCCCGTCGCGCATGATGTCCAGGTGCACGACAGAGCCTGAGGCTCCCTTGAGCATGCCTACCAGTGAGTCCTGATCGATCTTCACTCCGGCTACGGTCTGCCCGTCCACCGCTATGATGCGGTCCCCGGAAAGCAGTCCTGCCCGCTCGGAGGGTCCACCCGCTATCACACTGATGATGATGGCTGTATCCTCAGGCACGTTGAATGTCACACCGATACCGTCAAAGTTGCCCTCCAGCTCGGCACTGGCCTCCTTCAGGCTCTTGGGCGGCAGGTAGACCGAATGCGGGTCCAGCTCGCGGAGTATCAGCGGCAGGATGTCCTCTGTCACCTTATCGTAGTCGATGCTGTCCACATAGTTCTGCTCTATCTGCTCAAGCACCAGCTTGAGTTTGTCCCAGCCATGTCCCGCATCCTGCATGGCCAGACGGTCAGAACGTCTGTTCATGAGATTAGACATGGTGGCACCAACCATAAGCAGAATCAGTGCCCACAGGACATTTCTTAGAATCTTTAATCTATCTGGTTCAGGCATAGCTACAGCATATCATATTTGCAGACCTCGATACCGGCCCTGCGGAGCAGTTCGATACCGTCGCGCACACTGTATTCGATGACGTAGACCACCCGCTTGATACCGGCCTGGATGATGAGTTTGGCGCACTCCATGCAGGGGGCGTCGGTAACATAGAGGGTCGCACCCTGGCTGTTGTTGCCGGACTTGGCCACCTTGGTGATGGCGTTGGCCTCGGCGTGCAGCACATAGGGCTTGGTCTTGCCTGTAGCGGGATCCTCGCAGATATTCTCGAAGCCGGCGGGGGTCCCGTTGAAACCGTCCGAGATGATCATCCGGTCCTTGACCAGGAGGGCCCCCACCTTCCTGCGGGTACAGTAGGAGTTTTTCGCCCATACCCTGGCCATTTCCAGATAGCTGCGGTCAAACTGCTCTTGTTTGGTCATATTGTCCTATATATATATAAATAAACTAATTGTTGTTTCGCTGATAGAGATATCTCTTGATGCTCTTCTTGGGGGTCTTCTCGAACTCCTCGGGGAAGAGCTCGACGGCTCCCACCTTGCAGTAATTGGGCTGATGGGTGTTCATCTCCTTGACGCTCTGCTGTATCCTGGCCAGCATCTCGTCCTTGGTAAGCCCGTCGGCGGCGGCCAGCTCGGTGTCGGCATAGACCAGGGCACGAAGTCCGCCGTTGTCCTCTATCACGAGGGACTCGATTACGTAGGGCATATTGTTGATCTCGCCCTCAATCTCCTCGGGATAGATGTTCTGTCCGGAAGGACCGAGAATCATGCTCTTGCAGCGGCCCTTGATGAACAGGAATCCGTCGGAGTCAATCACACCCATGTCTCCGGTACGGAACCAGCCGTCTTCGGTAAATGCCTCGGCAGTAGCCTCTTCGTTCTTGTAATAGCCCAGGAAGACGTTGTCGCCCTTGACCAGAATCTCACCGGGCACGTTCTGGGGATCGGCAGAATCTATCATAATCTGCATCCTCGGGGCAGCCTTGCCGCAGGAGTAGAGCTTGGTCTGGTTCCAGCGGGCGTATGTGATGATGGGGCCGCACTCGGTCATGCCGTAGCCCACGGTGAATCGGAATCCGATACGGCGGAAGAATGCCTCGGCCTCGCGGTTGAACGCCGCTCCTCCGATAATCACCTCATCGAACTTGCCGCCGAAGGCCTCGTCGAGCTGGTTGTTGATCTTCTTGAGTATCTTCTCGTCAATGACGGGAAGCCTGAGCAGCAGGCGGATGTCCCTGCGGTTGATGATAGGCTCGAGTTTCTTCTTGTAAATCTTCTCGATGACCAGAGGTACGGTGACGATAAGGTCGGGCTTGACGGAGCCCATGGCGTCGAGGATGATCTTGGGGGTCGGGAGTCTGGTGAGGAAATGCACGTGGCTGCCGGAGCAGAACTCCACCAGGAACTCGAACATCATACCGTACATGTGGGCGGTGGGGAGCATGGACACGCAGTTGGAGGCATTGTCCAGATGGCCGTGCACCTCGAAGCCGAAGAGGACGTTCGAGAGCAGGGAACGGTACGGCAGCATGACTCCTTTGGAGAATCCGGAAGTTCCTGAGGTATAGTTGATCATGGCCAGCTCCTCGGGGGAGTCCTCGTAGTAATTTACGCAGTCCGGATGGAAGCTCCGGGGATATTTCTTGCCGAAGAGCTCGTTGAGGTGCTCCCGGGTATGGGTTATCTTCTCATTGGAAGCGTAGAGCAGGGAAAAATCGTTCATCAGGATGATGGCGTCGAGGCCGGGCATCTCCGACTGGGAGAGACCTTCCCACACCATGTCACCCACAAAGAAGACGCGGGCTTCGGAGTGGTTCACCAGATGGTAGATGTTTCCGCTCTTGAACTCGTGCAGCAGTGGAACGGGCACGGCTCCGTAGGTCAGGGCGGCCAGGAATGATACGGCCCAGTTGGCCTGGTTCCTGGAGCAGATGGCTATCTTGTCGCCACGCTGCAGTCCACACATCTCGAGCATGATATGTATCTTCTCAATCCTGCGGGCCACGTCCCGGTAGTAGAGGGTGACTCCGTTGTAGTCGGAGAGTGCGGGACAGTCCCAGTTTTTCTTGATGCTCGCTTCGATGATTTTGTTCAATGATTTGGGTTGTTCCATATTTTCGGTTTTAGTAGTGTCGTTAATTATTCAATAATTTAAATTTAGTTGAATGTCTGCATCTCACACAAATGCGAATACAGACCTCCGGAAGCCAACAGCTCCGGATGGGTACCTCTCTCCACTATGCGGCCTTCCTTCATGACCAATATCTCGTCTGCATGCTGGATGGTGGACAGGCGATGCGCAATTACTATGGAGGTACGGTTCTCCATCAGCTTGGTCAGTGCATCCTGCACCAGACGCTCACTCTCGGTGTCAAGAGCTGAAGTTGCCTCATCCAGGATAAGAATAGGAGGATTCTTCAGCACGGCCCTGGCTATGGCTATCCTCTGACGCTGACCGCCGGAAAGTTTTCCTCCGCGGTCTCCGATATTGGTTTCGTAGCCGTGCTCCATCTGAGATATGAATTCATCCGCATTCGCAATCCTTGCTGCCCGTATGACATCCTCTTCGGGAACATTTTCCATACCGAAGGTAATGTTGTTCCGGACAGTATCGTTGAAGAGGATGGCTTCCTGAGTCACTATACCCATCAGCGATATGAGCTCTTTAGGATAATACTGCCGGATATCAACTCCGTCTATGAATATTCCTCCGTCAGTAACGTCATAGAATCTGGGCAACAGGTCGGCAAAGGTGGACTTACCGGCTCCTGAAGGTCCCACAATCGCTATCATCTTGCCTTTGGGAATCGTAACATTGATGTCCTTGAGCACATAGTCCGAAGAATACTTGAAGGAGACATGACGGTACTCCACAGATTCCTTGAACTCACTTATATGCACCGGATGCTCCGCCTTGCGGATAGAGGGGACAGCATCGAGAATTGCAAAAATCCTGTTGCCGGACACAAGTCCTTTCTGCACATTGGAATAAGCCGCAGCTATAGCTTTGGAAGGCTCCAGAACCCTCCAGTAGAATGCGATGTAGACTATAAAACCGGAAAGACTCATGCCCAGTTCACCCCTCATCTGAAGGATTCCTCCGTAAAACAGGACAGCGGCGGCAACTGATATACCCAGAAACTCGGACAGGGGCGAAGCCAGTTCCTGACGGGTATACATGGAACGGCTGACAGCCTTATGCTCCTCATTGGTCCGGTCAAAATGATCCCGGACATATTTCTGGGCATTGAATGCCTTGATAATTCTGGCGCCGGATATAGCCTCTTCGAAATGGCTGATAATCTGCCCCATCAGAGCCTGAGCGCGGGTTGCTCCACTTTTAAGTCTGCGGGTAACAGCGCCTATAACGAACGCCGATATAGGCAGAGTTACCAGAGTCAGAATCGTCAGTTTGGGAGACATGTAGAACAGACCTATCAGAAAACCGATGATAAGCAGCGGCTCACGGAAAAGGATGTGGAAACTGCTGGCGACACTGTTCTGTACCTCGTTGACGTCGTTCGACACACTTGACAGGATATCTCCGGTCCGCTTCTGCTTGAAATAATCGACATTGAGACGGGTAATCTTGTTGAAGAGGTCAGTGCGGATGTTCTTCATCACGTAGGTTTTCATATTGACCAGTATCTTCTGGGAAAGGAAACGGGTCAGATTGGAGAGGAACGAAGTGATTATCAATATAACGCATACGAAAAGTAACCCTCTGAGAACACCGCTGGCCTCCAATACGCGGGTAAGATAATACTGAAATACACCGTAAAAATACTCCACCGTCAGGGAAAATTCCGGCATTTCCGAGAATTTCTCCACTGCGTCCGGATCGAAGAGGACCTCAAGCAGGGGCTTTATCAGGGCATAATTGACCACCCCGAATATCACTGACAATATGGAAAACACCAAATACCCTGGCCAGAAACGGCTATAGGGCCTGGCATATGAAAGAATACGTTTAAAAGCGCTCATTTAATGCTGTCTGTAAATGTGTCTATTTCTTCTTATCATCTACCTCCTCGTAATCCACATACTCCCCGATATGGTCTCCTATAATCTTCTCTCCGGCAGTAGCATCCTGCCCGGATACCGTCACCTCTCCCTCGCGGCTGCTGCGGGAGCGGAAACCGGAAAAACGGCGGTCAGCGCCACGGGCCGGATCAGCCGGGTTGCGGAATCGTCCGCGGAGGGCTCTCAGAAAAAGAAGCGGCAGGGCGATAATCAGCACCAATGCACCTATAATAAATGACATGATTATATTCAACATACTGTCTAGCGTTTTCTGAACGAACCGTCGTTGAGATTCAGGACCATATTCCTGCCCTCGACTGTCGTCACCGCCACTTCATGCGGGGAGACCGGCTCGAATTCAGTATCTTTCTTTAATTTATTCTTTTTCGAGAAGTCCGCACATATCGTGCCATGGGCATCGTAAAGCAGAGACTGATACGAGGTACGCACCACCCAATAAATACCGTCTCCGACTTTCAGCATCTCCGGCAGTGACATTATCCTCTCACTCAGAGATACAGGAGACCATCCTGCTGTCGGCTTACCGTCTATATCATACTGCCTCAAAGTATTATCATCATGCAATACCATCAGCGTATAGTTTCTGTCACCTTTGAAATCATACACATCCGGTCCCAAAAGAATCTTCCTGCCCAGGGATATGGGGAAACGGCCTACTTTCCGGCCGAGACGGTCCAGGAGATAAATCTTATCCTCCGAGCCGAAAAGCATCTGAAGCTTGTCGTTCTTAAGATAATCTATCTGACGGACTGTTCCGCAGACAGGAGTGGAGAACTTAACGGTCCATACAGGGTTCCGGGAGGCGCCGAGAAGACGTAAATCATTGTTTTCCAGCTGCTCAAGCCAATTAGTAGAACCATCAATAAAGTTCTTGACCCGAAAAGGTCCCTCCGGTACCGGAACAGGTATATCCTCGACGACTACATTGCCCTCCTCTACACCTGAAGGCTGGGGAAGCGACATCAGGTCCTCTCTGTACAGAGATGCCTTTATACCCAGTTCATTGCCTATTTTACCCATATTTACCGTCAGAAATTCAAAATTTCTTTTCCCGAATGCCCTGCGTACAGCCTCGGAATATGGATCCTTGAAATATCCGGCAAGGACATCGGTGTAACGGCCCGTATTGATCATCAAAGAGAGGCATGAGACTTCCCGCAGTTCTCCTGCTGCCGGAGTCTGGCTTATATAATCTGACAGAGGGAAATAAGTTCCGGCCGACCATGATTGCTGAAGGGATGCTATCTCATCCTGCCCGCCTACCAGCACCCACTCTCCGAGAATACAGAAGTACTCTTCGGATGACGGGGAAAAGACACTGCCCAAGAGGGCCGGTATATACCCCTTGCGGCGGAAGCGGCTGACCGGAGAATCATAAGTGCCGGCAGCCCCAGGATTACCGCACCTGAGCGCAAGCACCTTGCGTCCACCGTCCGCATCCATGGCAAACACTGCTGCTTCCTTGATATCCAGAGAAGCTGCCCACTCCGATGTAGGAACCCCTCCATCCACAGAATCCCTTGCAGCAAGGGCATTGGCAGTATCGAACTCACTCTTGCGTCCATCAGCCGCCACAAAATCCCTATAAGCCTTCAGGTAATCGCTGAAAGAGGTTATGGGAAGCGTAAGAACATAGGACACATTGTACGGAGCTATCGACCACGCTTCCGGCTTGCGTCCGCGCTGTGAAAGAAGCACATCGGAAAATTTTTCGCCTCTGCGCAGACTTACCGTCTTCCCGTCGAGAGCCAGCGGACTGTCTCCGTCCTGGAATCCGAAAGTCCCCCAGTCGGCAAAACTCTGGAAAGCAGAGGCATATTTGACATAACCGGAGGCAGCTGCCCCGGAAAAAAGTTTACCCAGATTGCCGAAATTGACATGAGTTATTCCCCTGTCGGAAGAAACTCCGGGAATCTTACTGTACAGCGGCTCGTCCTTGATAGACGTACCGCTCTCCAAATGTCTCAGAGAAGCCTCCACTATCACCATTGAGGGACTGGCAATCAAAAACTGACCGCAGACAGCGAAGGATGCATCCGGCACAGCCGATTTATGAACGGTCAGAGAGCCGTAGCGCTTGTCTATGACACCACCGCACTCATCCAGAATCCTGGACATCAGATCTTCAGCACTCTCCTCCTGCGGGATGGACACCACCAGCAGCGGAGATACCGTGTTCTTGCTCGAATAATGCATTGACAGAGCCGCCTCCCACTCTGACGCGGAAGAGGGAATGCATCCCAGCAGTCTGCCGAGAGCACTCCCTTCGTCTGTCAGTGTTTCTATTTCCGACAAAGACGCAGCCTCCAAAAGGAAAATCGCATCGGACGGCACTGCTTCCACTCCGTCGGTAAGCCGGTCAGTTCTGACTGTCTCCGCACTCTCTCCGAAGAACAGAGTAACGAAAAGCCAGCATATTCCGGCCAGCAGCAGCACGGCCACTACTGTGCAGATGACTATACTTCTCCGGTTCATCAACTCTACTCTTCTGCAGCCTTGTAGACCTTGATGAGCTCGATATCGAAGATAAGGGTGCTGTTACCGGGAATCGGACCGCCGCCACGGGGACCATATGCAAGGTCTGAGGGAATAACCAGCTGGATCTTGCCACCTTCCTTGGCGTAGGTCAGACCCTCTGTCCAGCCCTTGATAACACCGTTAAGAGGGAATTTAGCACTCTCTCCCCTATCGTATGAAGAATCAAACACTGTTCCGTCAATCAGACGGCCCTCGTAGTTGACCTCTACAGTATCCTTCTGAGTAGGTGCGATACCCGAGCCCTCAACCTCTATCTTATACTGAAGGCCGGATGCAGTCTCTACCACTCCTTCCTTCTCCTTGTTGGCTGCGCGGAACTCTTCTCCCTTGGTCTTGTTCTTTTCCATCTCATAAGTCTGCTGGGTCATAAGATGTGTATTGATGATGGCCATGACCCGGTCCTCGGGCACCATGGTCTTCTCTTCTCCGTTGATGATATCGTAGAAACCCTTCCTCAGCTGGGCCAGATCAATCTCCCCGAAAGGATAATTGGTGATAGCCCTGGCAAAGTTCATACCCAAAGCGTAGCTTAAGGTATCAATCTGGGCCGAGGTAGTCTCTGGAGCCCTGTTACCTTTCTGGTAGGTTCCGGCGCAGGAAGAGAGCGCCAGCACAGCCGCGGCGGCGGCTAGAATTGCAATTACTGTTCTTTTCATTTTTTAATATCTTTTGCTTTATCTGTTGTCAAATACAATGCCAGTATTCCCAGGCATGCGGCCAGGAATGAGGTAGTGAGGATTGCCAGTTTGCCTGCATTGGCCAGATATGGATCCGTAAACGCCAGGTTATCGATAAAAATCGACATCGTAAATCCGATACCGCCCAGAATGCCCAGGGCAAATATCTGACGCCACTTCGCTCCTTCCGGCTTGCCGGCTATTCTCAATTTCACTGCCAGCCAGCTGAATACGAAGATTCCCAATGGTTTTCCGACCAACAAGCCGAAAAATACTCCCGGAATAACAGCCGGCATGGCTCCGCCTGTCACTGACGAGGAATCTATCACTACTCCCGCATTGGCGAGTGCAAATATAGGCATAATTAGGAAATTCACCCAAGGATGCAGCGCAGTCTCCAGTCTTCCGAGGGGCGAATCCGGACCGGTAAATGCCCTGACATCCCCTTTCGCCGTCTTCGCAGGAATGGTCATGGCCAGTATCACACCGGCGATAGTGGCATGAACACCGGAGCGGAATACAAAAATAAAGAGCACCACTCCAAGCATGAGATAGAATAAAATGGTGCGGATACCAGCGCGGTTGAGGGCAAGCAGGGCCAGAACCGTCAGAGCCGCATATACAAGATAGATAAAATGTATGTCATGTGAAGGATAGAATATAGCCAGTACGATAATCGCACCGATGTCATCCACTACTGCAAGCGCCACCAGGAGGACTTTAAGGCCGACAGGACATCGGCTTCCCAGAAGGGAAAGCACCCCGATGGCAAAAGCGATGTCCGTAGCCATAGGGATACCCCAGCCTGAAGCAGAAGGTGTTCCTATATTAAAGAAAGTATAGATGATGGCCGGAAACACCATACCTCCCAGAGCGGCAAACATAGGCAGCATGGCTTTCTTCATCGTAGAAAGTTCTCCTACCAGAAGCTCCCTCTTGATCTCCAGTCCCACAGAGAAGAAGAAGACGGCCATCAGCACATCATCCACCCACTGCCGTACCGGCATAGTGAATGACGAGTCTCCGAAAGAAAAGCCGAAATTGATATCCCAGAATCGGTGAAGCCATCCCAGAGCCGGTATATTGGCCGCCATTACCGCTACGACTGCGCATATAAGCAGGAGCACCCCTCCTGTCATACTGTTGTGTAGAATCTTCTCCAGCAGAACACGCCTGCGAAGCACATAAATGTTTCCGTTGATTTTCATAAAAGGTTCGTTTCAGATTATCAAGTCTACAAATATAGCGATTTTTCCTTAACAGACGCTTCCGAATACAACAGAAGTTTGAAAAGCATTCTTACACCGGTATTTGCATCCCATTCTCCCGTCTGTCCCGGAGCGACTTCACACAGATCGAAGCCTATGATACGTCGTCCTGAAGAAGCCAGGCGCCACAGCATCCAGTCAGCCTGCGAAAATGTAAGGCCTCCAGGCACCGGAGTTCCGGTAGAAGGGCAGTATTCAGGGGACAGGCCGTCTATATCGAAACTGACATAGACGTCCTCCGGCAGAGTGGAAATAATGTCCGTACAGATATCGTCCCAGGCCGAACCGGTAAAAAGTCTCTCCTTGAGACGGAAATCGGTAAAGGGCACAAAGAGAGGGAACGATGTTATCAGTGAGTGTTCAGCCGAACAGAAATCTCTTATGCCTACCTGCGTAATACGGCTGACTCCGGGACATTGACGCATCACGTTGAACATTATGGAGGCATGGGAGCACACAAAGCCCTCATAAGCCTCACGGGTATCGGAATGAGCATCTACATGCAGTATGCCCATACCTGGATGACGACGCGAAAGCGCCCTGATAAGTCCCAGCGGGACACTGTGTTCACCTCCGACAACAGCCACACGCCGACCCTGGTCCAGATATTTTTCAGCCGTCGACTCTACATAGGAATTCAATATCTCAGACGCATCGTTGACCTGAGAGCACAGTCCGTCAAGTGCGGAAAGGGATTCTCCGTTTTCCAAAGATTCTATAACCCTCTCCACGATATCCCTGGTCCGGCGGTTGAGAGCAGCTATCTCCTCATTCTGAGGAATTGTCCACACTTTCATATCTGCAGCTCCGGGAATCTTCTCATCGAAGAGATCCACCTGGAGCGAGGCATCAAGCATTGCCGCCGGCCCCTGGGCCGTGCCCTTTCCGTAGGACACCGTCGCATCCCACGGAACCTGAATAAGAACCGTACGGGCCTCCTGCTCCGCGCACGGAAGTCCGAAAAAATTACCGTTGGCTATACCGATGCTGTCCGGATCAAATGTTGTTGCCATTATTGTATACCCTCCCTCATTATATCGTGAATATGTATCAGACCGGCGTAATTTCCGTCACTGAGAACTACTACCGATGTTATCTTGTTGAGTTCCATCATTCTGAGAGCGTCCACAGCAAGAGCCCCTACGTCGATAGTCTTAGGAGTGGCCGACATAATGTCCTTGGCCTGCAGCGTATTGATATCCTTACCGTTCTCCACCATACGCCTTACATCTCCATCGGTGATAATCCCCTCCAGCTCTCCCTTCTGCCCGAGTACTACTGTGGCTCCGAGACGGTGAGAGGATATGGTGATAATGACATTCTTTATGGCCTCGTCCTCCGAAACCCAAGGTTTATTCGTCTTGTCAAACACATCTTCCACCCTCATATACAGTTTTTTCCCCAATGAGCCTCCGGGATGGATGCGGCCGAAATCCTCTGCCGTGAAATTACGCAGACGGGACATCGCCAGTGCTATCGCGTCACATACCACCATGTGAAGAGTGGTGCTGGTGGTCGGTGCCAGATTCTCCGGACCGGCCTCCTTCTCCATAGGGACATAGATAAGGTAATCGGAATGCGTTCCGAGAAAAGAATCACGGCAGGAGACTATGGACACCACCGGATTACCCATTCTCTTGACAAAGGGAAGCAGTCGCTTGACCTCCTCCGTATTGCCGCTCTTGGAGATAAACAGCACCACATCTTCCGGTCCTATCATACCCATATCCCCATGCACGGCATCGGCCGAATGAAGGAATACAGCGCTGGAGCCGGTCGAATTAAGTGTCGCCACCATCTTACTGGCCACTATCGCACTCTTTCCCACGCCCGAGACCACTATCCTCCCTCTTGCCCCGACCAGCACTGCAACCGCCTCCCCGAAGCTGCCGTCGACTACAGAGGGGAGGGCTGCCACTGCCTTTGCCTCGGTCTCAATAGCCTCAGAGGCGTATTGCATTATTTTTTCTATTATATTTTTCATTTTAATTTGCAAGAAACTAAACTTTTCGATAATTTTAGACGCGCAAAGGTAACAAATATGAAGATTAGTTCTGAAGATTTACATTCCAATTTAAAGAAGTTTTTCGGTTTCGATAAGTTCAAGGGAGACCAGGAGAAAATTATGATGCACCTCATTGAAGGCGGCAATGCCTTTGTCCTGATGCCTACAGGCGGAGGGAAATCGCTCTGCTATCAGCTGCCGGCCCTTGTAATGCCCGGAACCGCCATAGTAGTCTCACCCCTCATCGCCCTGATGAAGAACCAGGTGGATGCCATAAGGGGTTTTGTAGCCGGCTCGGAAGGCGTCGCGCATTTCCTCAACTCATCCCTCAGCAAAAGTCAGATCCAGGAAGTCAAGGACGATCTCCTGAGCGGAGTCACCAAACTGCTGTATGTAGCGCCCGAATCCCTGACCAAGGAAGACACTGTCGCACTGCTGAAACAGATCAAAATATCTTTTTACGCCATAGACGAGGCACACTGTATCTCCGAATGGGGCCACGACTTCAGACCTGAGTACCGCAACATCCGCAGCATCGTCGAAAAGCTCGGAGTCGCTCCCATCATAGCCCTCACGGCTACAGCCACACCGAAGGTTCAGGCTGACATCCAGAAAAACCTCAATATGATGGATGCAAAGGTGTTCAAAAGTTCCTTCAACCGTCCCAACCTCTACTATGAGGTACGCGACAAGGTCAATGTCCGCCGCGAGCTCATCAAGTTCATCAAGGAGAACCCCGGCAAATCGGGCATCATCTACTGTCTCAGCCGCAAGAAGACCGAGGAAATCGCCGGGTTCCTGACCGTCAACGGCATCAAGGCCCTTCCTTATCACGCCGGCATGGACGCCGCCACCAGGGCCAAGAACCAGGACCTGTTCCTTATGGAAGAAGTGGACGTGATAGTGGCCACAATCGCTTTCGGCATGGGCATCGACAAGCCGGACGTGCGTTTTGTCATACACTACGATATACCCAAGAGCCTCGAGGGCTACTATCAGGAGACAGGACGTGCCGGCAGGGATGGACAGGAGGGGAAATGCATCACCTTCTACAGCTATAAGGACATTCTCAAATTGGAAAAATTCATGCAGGGCAAGCCCCTCTCGGAGCAGGAAATAGGCAAGCAGCTGCTGATGGAGACCGTAGCCTACGCCGAGTCCAACCGATGCCGCAGGAAGATTCTCCTTAACTACTTCGGAGAAGACTATCCGGAAGAGAACTGCGGAAACTGCGACAACTGCCTGCACCCCAAGAAATATTTTGACGGGCAGGAAGACATGGCCCTCGTTCTGGAGCTGGTGGCATCCATGAAAGAAAATTTCAAAACCGAACATTTGGCCAATATTCTGGCCGGAGAAATCAACTCCATCATAAAGTCCTACCGCCATCATGAATGTGAATTCTTCGGCATGGGTAAAGATAAGGGAGTAAAGTTCTGGATCGCAGTCATCCGCCAAGGCATCATACTGCACTATCTGTACAAGGACATAGAGCAGTACGGGCTCATCTCAATTACCGACGAAGGCCGGAAATTCATGGAAAATCCTCACCAGCTGATGCTGACCGAGGACAGGGATTTCGCCGACGGCGACGAGGAGGACGAGGAGGAAAGCGCTGCCGCGGCGGCAGTCCGTCATGGAGGCGGTGTAGGAGATCCGGCCCTGTACTCCATGCTTAAGGATCTGCGCAAGGACATGTCCCGCAAGCTGAAGCTGCCTGCGTTCGTAATATTCACAGACCCCTCGCTGGAAGACATGTCGATCCACTACCCCATCACACTGGACGAGCTCAAGAACTGCCAGGGCGTAGGCGAGGGCAAGGCCCGCAAGTTCGGGCGCGAGTTCATCAAGCTCATCGCCAAATATGTGGAGGAAAATGACATACAGCGTCCCGAGGACATCATCGTAAAATCTCTGGTCAACAAATCCGCTAACAAGGTCTACATCATCCAGAATATAGACCGCAAGATACCTCTGGAAGACATAGCCGATGCCAAGAACATGGACTACATGGAAGTGATTGACGAGATCGAGGCCATCGTAGCCTCAGGCACCCGCATCGATCTGGACTACTACATCGAGCAGACTGTCGATGAGGACAAGGTAGAGGATATATACGAATACTTCAAGGAGGAGGCGGAGACAGACTCGGTGGAAGAGGCCAAGAAAGCCCTCGGACCTGACTATCAGGAAGAGGAAATCCGCCTTGTGCGCATCAAGTTCCTCTCAGAAGTCGCAAACTAGGCGTGACCCCGGTCGCGCAAGCCGGTCTGGTTGAAAACGCCGGACACAGTATTACCCTCTGAAGGCGTTGGCTCCCGAAAAGGGAGGAAACCCACGTAGTGGGGAGGACCTTCAGAGGGTAATACTGTGTCCGGCGCGTACGGAAAATACTCGCCCGCAATGCTGCCTACTTCCAGAGATGCTCGGGATAGACTCCGGCTTCGATGAGCTTCTTGATGCGCTCTACCACGAAGGGCTTGTCCTGCTTGTATGTAACGCCAAACCACTGGGCGTTGCTGTTGAGAACCTTCAGGGATACCTTTCCGTCATTAATCAGCTGGTTAACGCACAGGGGGATGAAAAACTCAGCCTTGGGATTGGCCATATTTGCCGGATCGGAGAGGAACTTTTTGAACAGAGACTCGGACTCAGCGAAGAAATCTGGTGTGAATCCGAAGAGGTTCATCGACACGACAGTATCCTCCGCCAGCTCGTGCAGGCCGTCACCTTCCTTATAGACGATCTTGCCGTCCGGCATCCGCTGGATGGCAGTACGCTCCACGATAGAGGTGAGATTGCCCTCCGCATTGACAGTACACTCGCCGCGGGAAACAGTACCGTAGTCGGACAGGGTGTTGTGCAGGCTGTAGCCCACCATCGAATACTTGCCCCTCTGACCTTCCACAGAACGCAGATAATCGGCCAGGACTCCATATCCCTCACGGCCGTAGAAATCATCAGAGTTGATGACAGCGAAAGGAGTGTCGACAACGGGTGCCGCCATCATCACGGCATGACAGGTTCCCCAGGGCTTCTCGCGGCCCTCAGGCACTTTGAAACCTTCGGGAAGATACTCCAGCTCCTGGAAAACGTACTCCGTCTCCACCTTTCCGCCGAAATGCTCCGGGGAGAAAATCTCGCGGAACTCCTTCTCGAAATAGTGCCTGATGATAAATACCACCTTGCCGAAACCGGCCCGCATCGCGTCATATATCGAGTAATCGATGATAGCCTCATTGTTGGGGCCGACTCCGTCCATCTGCTTCAGTGAACCATAGCGGGAACCCATGCCCGCTGCCAATACTACTAACGTTGGTTTCATATCTTTCTAAAACAATTCTTTTTTAATCAAAATTAAAAAGAGGCCGCATCAGACACAGATGTTCCGATTACGGCCTCCTTAATCAATCACTCATAAACCCGCTTATCTTTCGAGTTTGTGAATAGCCAGACCGCTGCGCAGCTTAGGCTCGAACCAGGTAGTCTTGGGAGGCATGATGTTGCCGGTGTCGGCTATCCTGATAAGCTGCTTCATGGAAACGGGATACAGAGCGAAAGCTGCTGCCATCTCACCCGAATCAACTCTCTTCTTGAGCTCGCCGAGACCTCTGATACCGCCTACGAAGTCAATACGCTTCGAAGTACGGAGGTCCTTGATGTCGAGGAGCTTGTCGAAGATAAGGTTGGAGCAGATGGTCACGTCGAGACATCCGATGGGATCGTTGTCGTCGTAGGTACCCTTCTTGGCTGTGAGGGAATACCAGTGGCCGCCGAGATACATCGAGAAGTTGTGCAGGTTCTTGGGCTTGTAGATCTCGGTACCCATGTCCTTGATCTCGAAGTCCTCGCCCAGCTTCTGGATGAACTGCTCGGGTGTGAGGCCGTTGAGATCCTTCACCACGCGGTTGTAGTCGATGATCTTGAGGTGGCTCTCGGGGAATACCACTGCCATGAAGTAGTTGTACTCCTCGTCTCCGCGGTGGTTGGGGTTCTGACGGCGCTTCTCCTCTCCTACGAGAGCGGCGGCGGCTGTACGGTGGTGACCGTCGGCTACGTAGAATGCGGGGATGGTCGAGAAGATCTCGGTAATCCTCTTGATGTCCTCGTCATTGTCGATTACCCAGAAATGATGGCCGAAACCGTCGTCAGGTGCAACGAAGTCATACTCAGGCTTGCCGTCGGTGTACTTCTTCACGATGGCGTTGATCTCGGTGTTGTCAGGATAAGCGAAGAATACGGGCTCGATGTTGGCGTTCTGGATGCGGACGTGGATCATGCGGTCCTCTTCCTTGTCCTTGCGGGTGAGCTCATGCTTCTTGATCTTACCGGTCAGGTAGTCGTCTGTGTTGGCGCAGAGCACGATACCGTACTGGGTACGGCCGTTCATGGTCTGGGCGTAGACATAGTAGCACTCCTTCTTGTCCTGCACGAGCCAGCCTTTCTCCTGCCACTTCCTGAAGTTCTCGACAGCCTTGTCGTATGCAGGCTGCGAGTGCTCGTCGATGATGGGGTCGAAGTCTATCTCGGGCTTGGTGATGTGAAGGAGGGACTTCTCTCCGGCCTCAGCCTTAGCCTCCTGGGAGTTGAGCACGTCGTAAGGACGGGCTGCCACTTCCTCCACGATGGACTTGGGAGGACGGATCGCTGCGAAAGGTTTTACTTTTACCATATCGTGTGTCTCCTATCTGCTATTTGTTTACCTGGAACTTGCGGTTGCCTGTAGCGAAGAAGTCGCAGATCTGGTTGGCGGCGGCTACTCCGGCATTGACATTGGCCTCGGCGGTCTCGGCACCCATCTTCTTGGGGGTAGCGAAGACTCTCTTGCCGAACTTCTCGTTCAGCTCGGCCTGATTGCCTGCGGCGATGTCGGTGATGTACTTCAGGTCCTGTCTCTCCTCGAGTACCTTCACGAGCTCGGGCTCGTTGATCACTTCCTTGCGGGCAGTGTTCACGAGGCAGCCTCCCTTAGGCATCCTGGACAGAAGGGCGTATCCGATGGAACCCTTTGTCTCGTTGTTGGCGGGAATATGGAGGGATACGAAGTCGCTCTTGGCATACAGGTCCTCGAGTGAAGCGGCTACCTCAACTCCCTCAGCCTGAATCTTGTCAGCGGGAACGAAGGGGTCGAAGGCCATGATCTTCATGCCGAAGCTCTTGGCGTGAGCGGCTACCAGACGGCCGACGTTGCCGTAAGCCTGGATACCGAGGGTCTTGCCCTTGAGCTCTGTACCTGTGCCGGGGGTAAACTGGTTGCGGGAGATGTAGATCATCATACCGATAGCGAGCTCGGCGACAGCGTTGGAGTTCTGACCGGGAGTGTTCATGGCTACGATGCCTTTCTCGGTGCAGGCTGCCAGGTCGAGGTTGTCATAACCTGCGCCGGCACGGACTACGATCTTCAGCTTGGGAGCGGCTGCGATCACTTCCTTGGTCACCTTGTCGGAGCGGACGATGAGGGCGTCAGCATCGGCTACAGCTGCGTAGAGCTGCTGTACATCGGTATATTTCTCGAGAGTTGCAAGCTCGTGGCCGCCTTTCTCCACGATCTCACGGATCTGGTCAACGGCTACCTTTGAGAAGGGTTTCTCGGTTGCTACTAATACTTTCATTTCAGTTGTGCGTTTTAAAAGTTCAAAGTTTAAGGATTATTTATGCATCTTCTCGAACTCCTGCATGCAGGCGATCAGAGCCTCTACGGCCTCGATGGGGCAGGCGTTGTAGATGGAGGCGCGGAATCCGCCGACTGAGCGGTGGCCCTTGATACCTACCATGCCTTTCTCCTTTGCGAAGGTGAGGAACTCGTCCTGGAGGTTCTCATAACCGGGAGCCATCACGAAGCATACGTTCATCAGGGAGCGGTCCTCCTTGGCGGCTGTACCTACGAACAGAGGGTTGCGGTCGATCTCGTCATAGAGCATGCCGGCTTTCTTCTTGTTGATCTCGTACATAGCCTTCAGGCCGCCCTGAGCCTTAACCCACTTCAGGGTCTCGGTCATAACGAAGATAGAGAATACAGGAGGAGTGTTGAACATGGACTCACCCTCGATGTGTGTGCGGTAGTCGAGCATGGTGGGCAGATAGCGGGACACCTTGCCGAGGATCTCGTCCTTAACGATAACGAATACCACACCGGCAGGACCTACGTTCTTCTGGGCACCTCCGTAGATCAGAGCATACTTGGAAACGTCCACGGGACGGCTCATGATATCGGATGACATATCGGCTACGAGAGGCACGGGGCAGTCGATGTCCTCATGAATCTCGGTACCCTTGATGGTGTTGTTGGTAGTGATGTGGAAGTAGTCGAGGTCTGTGGGGATCTCATAGCCCTTGGGGATGTAGGTGTAGTTCTTGTCGGCTGAGGAAGCCACTGCATAGGCGTTGCCGATGCCCTTGGCCTCTTTCAGAGCCTTCTTTGCCCATACGCCTGTCTCCAGGTAGCCGGCCTTGTTCTCGAGGAGGTTCATGGCTACATAGAGGAACTGGAGGGATGCACCGCCGCCGAGGAAGAGGACGCTGTATCCTTCAGGGATGTTGAGGAGCTCTTTCCAGAGGGCGCGGCACTCGTTCATGACGGCCTCCCACTCCTTGCTTCTGTGAGACACTTCTATTACGGACATTCCTGTTCCCTTGAAGTCTTTAAGGGCTTCGATAGCCGCTTCGATGGCCGGTTTGGGCAGAACGCAGGGACCGGCGTTGAAATTGTAAGCTTTTTTCATATTGTATTAAAATTTTAAAAGGTTATGAATTGTCACACTAATTAGAGCCAAAGTTACAAATTATTTCTTAAATGTCGGTTATTTTCTCACAATATGAACACAAAAGTCGTATTTCAGAACCTTTGACTATTGTCTTGAACTTTGTCGGGATGTTCTCATGGTTGGTAACGCACATGGGATTGATGCATCTGACTATTCCGGTGATGGTCTCCGGGATGGCAAGCACCTTCTTCTCCACCACCTCGAAGTCCCGGATGATGTTCACGCTGGCGTTGGGTGCTATGAGGGCTATCTTGTTGAGCTCGTCATCCTTGAAGAATCTTTCGGATATCTTGATGATGCCCTTGCTGCCCATCGACCTGCTGTCCAGATTGACTCCGAACGTGACGGGATGGGGAGAGTCATAGAGTCCCAGGATGTCTATCACCTTGAAGACCTGCCCGGAGGGTATGTGGTCGAGTACCGTTCCGTTCTTGATGGCGCTGACCTTGAGCTGTTTCTCGTTGTTGTTTTCCATTGCCGTTCCTCCTATCTTTTACCGAGTAAGTATGAGATGATGGCCATGCGGACGTACATTCCGTTCTCGGCCTGCTTGAAATACCATGCGTGAGGAGTGTCGTCCACGTCCACCGCTATCTCCTGCAGCCTGGGCAGGGGATGGAGAATCTTCATGTTGGGCCGCACGCCCGAGAGCATGGAGGCATTGAGGCTGTAGACGTTCTTGACCTTCTCGTACTCCACCGGATCGGTGAAGCGCTCCTGCTGTATCCTGGTCATATACAGGATATCCGTATCATTCAGATACTTCCGCAGATCAGCCGTCTCCTTATAGGGGATGCCCTCCGCATCGAGGAAGTCCTTGTACTCCTGAGGCAGCTTCAGCTCGTCCGGAGCGGTGAACTCAAACTCAGGGGAGAAATGGCTCATCGCCTGCAGCAGCGAATGGACCGTCCTCCCGTACTTCAGGTCTCCCACCATGTTGATGTTGATGTGGTCCAGGCGGCCCTGGGTCTGCCTGATGGTGTAGAGATCGAGCAGGGTCTGGGTGGGATGCTGATTGGCTCCGTCCCCGGCATTGATGACCGGCACGGAGGCCACCTCCGAGGCATAGCGGGCGCTGCCCTCGAGGGGGTGTCTCATGACGATGAGGTCCACGTAGTTGGACACCATTTTAATAGTGTCCTTGAGGCTCTCTCCCTTGCGGATGCTGGTGTTGTTGGCATCAGAGAAACCGATGACTCTTGCGCCCAGGCGGTTGACGGCCGTCTCAAAGCTCAGGCGCGTCCTGGTGGAGGGCTCGAAGAAGATACAGGCCACCACCTTGTCGCTCAGGAATGTCTGAGACTTGTTGTGCTCAAACTCCTCCGCCACGTCGAGGATGTGCAGGATCTCCTCCTTGGTAAAATCCTGGATTGAAATTAAACTCTTTTTAGCCATATCTGTTGTTGAATATTGTCCTAAAGCACCTTCTCAACCCTGGCCTCCGCGTCCTCCATCCTCTGCCGGAACCGCTCCACATCGCTGAGCCTGACCCTCATCTCCATCCTGCACACGTCCTCCGCGGTGTACCCTGACGGAGCTATGCCCATGTCCTTGAGCACCCGCATCACCCTGTCCATCGCCACATAGTCGAATGTCACCGCATACCCCTCTGAAGCCACCTTCTCCACCACCTCCGCATGGTCCAGCGCATCGGCCGCGGCCGTCTTATAAGCCCGTATCAGCCCCGGAACCCCGAGCTTTATGCCACCGAAATACCGCACCACCACTATCAACACGTCGCTCAGTTCCCGCGAGAGAATCTGCCCGTAAATCGGCCTGCCCGCCGTGGAGGAAGGCTCCCCGTCATCGTTGTACCTCCATACATCCCCGCTCAGTCCCAGCCTGTAGGCATAGCAGTGATGACGCGCGTCGTAGTACTCCTTCCTGATTTTCTCCAGAACGGCCCTGACCTCCTCTTCCGAGACCACCGGATATGCAAAAGCGAAAAACTTACTTCCCTTTTCCTTATATAACCCCTCGGCGGGGCCGGAAATGCTCTTGAAAGTATCGTTTCTCTGCGATGAATCCATGTCTGGCCATTTGAGCCCCTAAGTTAGCAATTTTTTTTAACTTTGGGCCCCAATTTCGGGAAAATGGAAAGGAACAGCTTTATAATAAGGTATGCCTCCCTGGGGGAGCGCATCCGGGCATGGCTCGGAGGGACGGCCGCCTGGCCGGAGCTGGACGCGGCGGTGGAGCAGTCCGCGGGGGACAATATTTTCTTCACCCCCTGGATGCAGCGCCGCGCCCTGGAAGCCCTGGCGGAGGGGATGCTGAGGGAGGAGGTGCTGAGGAACTGGCTGGAACAATACCCTGAACCGGGGCCCGCAGCATCGGGAAAGGTCTGCGGAGTGGTCGCGGCCGGGAACATCCCCGCGGTGGCGTTCCACGACACCCTGACAGTCCTCGCCGCGGGATGGCGGCCCCTTGTCAAGCTCTCCTCGAAGGACAGGCACCTGCTGCCGGTGCTCTTTCCTCCCGGAACGGGAGCGGAGTTCCGTTCCTCGGCCGACGGCTGGAGGGTGGACGCCCTGCTGACGATGGGCGGGGACGGGGCGGCGGAATTTTACCAGGAGCAGTTCGGCGGCATCCCGCACCTCATACGGGCCGGGAGGTTCAGCGCCGCGGTGCTCACCGGCAACGAGGACCCTTCCGCCCTTGAAGCCCTCGCCGAGGACATGCTGCTGTACTACGGCCTGGGCTGCCGCAGCGCGACCTGCCTGCTGGTGCCGCAGGGACATGACCTCTCCGGGACAATGGCCGCCGCTGAAGCCTTCGCCCGGGAGCACTGGGGTCGGCTCGGCCAGGACAATCACCGCAAGAACAGGGCGGTACTGACTCTCTCGGGGGAGGAATTCCTGGACAGCGGCACGGTTATTTTCCGGAATCTGAGGAAACTGATTCCGGGAGCCCAGGAGGACATCAGCCTCTGCCGGCCGTGGGGCCGGAGCCTGCGCGTGGGGGAGGTGTGGTATGTGGAATACCGCCGGGAAAATGAATTGGAAAAATTTATAGGGGCCAATTTGGACAGAATTCAAAAAATTATCCGTAACTTTGGTTCGGCTCAGAGCCCCTCGCCCCAGGACTGGCCCGATGGGGCGGACGCTCTGGACATGCTGACACGACTTTAACATCAACGCCATGATACTCAGATATAAAGCAACTATCCCAGGCAACAGGATCTTCATGCGGGAATATGACGTGGATTCCGGCATGAGCCTGTACAAGCTCCGCGAATACATGGACCGGGAGCTGGGTTTCTCGCCTGACCAGATGACGGTGTTCGACACACTCTCGGCCGCCGGCAAGTTCTCCAGAAGGATAGGGCTGTTCGATTTCGGAGACGGGTCCATGGACATGATCACCATCGACAACACCGTCTCGCACGAGGAGACCGTCCTCCGCTACGTCTACAATATGACCCAGAACCTCTGCATCGAGCTCCGCCTGGAGGGCGAGCAGGAGTTCAACCGCCGCCTCTCCTACCCCGTGCTGGTGGCCGAGAAGGGCCGCAACCCGGACCAGTTCTCAGCCGTGTACGAGGATTACGAGGAATTCTCCGACCGCCATGCCTCACAGTCCGCCGCTCCCGACGAGGAGGACTCCTTCGAGGACGACGAGCTGCCCGAGGGCGAGGAGAACGTATAGCCGCCCCTCATGAGCGGAAAGAAGCTGATACAGGTACTCGGGCCTACGGCTGTGGGCAAGACCGATTATGCCATACAGCTGGCCCTGAAGTACTCGTCTCCCGTGATATCCTGCGATTCCCGCCAGATATTCAAGGAGATGCGTATCGGCACGGCCCCTCCGTCGGAGGAGCAGCTGCGGCAGGTGCGGCACTACTTCATCTTCAGTCACTCGGTATCGGACTACTACTCAGCCGGTCTCTATGAGGTGGAGGCCATGGAGCTGCTGACCCGGCTCTTCCAGGAGCACGACGTACTGGTGATGGTCGGAGGCTCCGGCCTGTATGCCGATGCCCTGTGCTACGGACTGGACGACTTTCCTCCTGCCGATCAGGAGCTGCGCAGACTCTTGACGGACAGGGCGTTGAAGGAGGGAGTCGGAGTGCTTGCAGAAGAGCTGCGGCAGGTGGACCCTGAGAGCTGGGCCGCCATCGACCTGTCCAACCGGCAGAGGGTCGTCCGGGCCCTGGAGGTCACCCTATCGACCGGACGCAAATTTTCATCATATAAGTCCAACCCCCGCAAGGTCAGACCGTTCGGGATTCAGAGGCTCTGCCTCACCCTTCCCCGCGAAGAGCTCTACCGCCGCATAGACCGCCGCGCCGAGGCCATGTTCGAGGCCGGGCTGGTGGACGAGGTGCGGGGACTGGCGCAGTACCGCTCCATGCCGGCCCTGCGCACCGTGGGATACCGGGAGGTATTCGACTACCTGGACGGGACCATCTCCCTGGACGAGGCCCTGGCCCTGGTGCAGCGCAACACCCGGAGGTACGCCAAGCGGCAGATCACGTGGTTCGCGCCGGTTCAGGACAAAATAGCCCTTTAGTTCCGGACTTTTTGCATACGCTTTTCATTTTTTCGTACCTTTGCGGGACAGCACCGAATTGTATCATTTTAACCGTCAACACCCCTGCTTATGACCCTTACATTGCTCCTGCTCGTGGCCGCCATCGTCATTGTCCTGTGCGTAGTGCTCAACAACGTCTCGAACAAGATAGGCATCCCCATGCTGCTGGCATTCATCCTGCTGGGCATGGCCTTCGGATCCGACGGCATAGTGAAGATACAGTTCGACAACTTCGATTTTACCGAGAGCATCTGTACCGTGGCCCTGATATTCATCATGTTCTACGGCGGTTTCGGCACCCGGTGGAAAGAGGCTAAGCCGGTGGTGGTCAAAGCCGGCATACTCTCCACCCTCGGCGTGGCCCTTACAGCGGGACTGACCGGGCTTTTCTGCTACTACGTGCTCAAGCTCCCGGCAGCCCTGGGTTTCCTGGTCGGCGCGGTGCTCAGTTCCACCGACGCGGCCTCCGTGTTCTCGATTCTGCGCTCCCGCAAGCTCGGCCTCAAATACAACACCGCCTCCCTCCTCGAGATCGAGAGCGGTAGCAACGACCCCTGCTCCTACATGCTGACCGTCATCATGATGGCCGTCATCGAGGGGACGGTGTCCGGCGGGCGCATAGTATATATGGTATTCGCGCAGATAGTCTACGGTGCGGCCATAGGTGCCGTGATAGCTGTGTCCGCCGCGTGGCTGATGAAGCACTTCCGCTCCACTACATCCGGCTTCGACACCCTCTTCGTGCTGGCAGTGGCCATCTTCTCGTATGCGATTCCCAACCTCATCGGTGGCAACGGCTACCTGAGCGCCTACATCGTCGGCATCGTCCTGGGTAACGCCAACATCCGCGGCAAGAAGACCCTGGTGCCCTTCTTCGACGGGCTGACCAGCCTGATGCAGATTATCATATTTTTCCTGTTGGGACTGCTGGCCTTCCCCTCACAGCTGCCGGCCATCGCTATACCGGCCATTCTGATTGCCCTGTTCATGACTTTCGTTGCCCGTCCCCTGTCCGTGTTCGCCATCATGGCCCCGTTCCGAAGCAAGTGGAGACAGCAGCTGCTCGTCTCCTTCGTGGGACTAAGAGGTGCGGCGTCGGTAGTGTTCGCCATCATGGCCCTGCCGGCTTCCAGGCAGCTCACCGGCAACGAGTACGACCTGTTCAACATCGTGCTGATGATAGTCCTGTTGTCCATTTCCCTGCAGGGCTCGCTCATCCCTCTGGTGGCCCGCAAGCTCCGGATGACCTCGAGCGAGGAGGACATTCTCAAGACCTTTACCGACTACTCGGACAACATGGACGTGAGCTTCGTACAGATGAATATCGGGGAGAAGGACTCCTGGTGCGGCAAGGTCATCAAGGATCTGCCCATCCCGCAGGAGACTCTCGTCGCAGTGATACTCAGGGACGAGAAGGCCATCATCCCGAGCGGAAAGACCAAGATACTGCCGGGGGACAAGGTCATCATGAGTGCCCGCGACTTCGAGGACGAGGACCTCATGCAGCTCTCCGAGCGGCGCATCGAGAGGGGTAGCGAATGGATAGGCAAGAAGGTCTTCCAGTACTCGCCCGACAGCAACGAGCTGATAGTGCTCATAAAGCGCGGCAACAGGGCCATCATTCCCCGCGGCAACACCGTGATACACAAGAACGACGTGATGGTCATCAACAAGATCCGCAAGGAATCCCTCCAGAACTGACAACAAACACAGTACATACATTATGGAAAAAGCAAAAGTTTACTTCACTGACCTGCACACCTCCACCCGCCTTCCCTTAGTGGAGAAGATGAAAGCCGTGGCCAAGGCCGCCGGCATCGAGAAGATAGATTTCAAGGACAAGTTCGTCGCCATAAAAATGCACTTCGGCGAGCCCGGCAACCTGGCCTTCCTCCGGCCCAACTACGCAGCCGGCATGGCCGACCTGGTGCGTTCCCTCGGCGGAAAGCCCTACCTGACTGACTGCAACACCCTCTACTCCGGAGGCCGCTCCAACGCCGTGGACCATCTCGAGAGCGCGTCCCGCAACGGTTTCAACCGCCTCAGCGCCGGATGCGACGTGATCATCGCCGACGGCGTCAAGGGTACCGACTGCCGCGAGCTCCCCATCGAGGGCGGCACCTACTGCAAGACGGCCAAGATAGGTACGGCCATCGTGGACTCCGACGTGCTCATAGCCCTCTCGCACTTCAAGGGGCACGAGCAGACCGGTTTCGGAGGAGCCATCAAGAACATGGGCATGGGCTGCGCCAGCGTGGCCGGCAAGCTCGAGCTGCACTCCTCGTCGAAGCCCGTGGTCAAGGTAGAGAACTGCCGCTGCTGCGGTATCTGCGTGAAGCACTGCGCCCATGACGCCATCCATCTCGAGACCGTCGAGGGCGTTAACTACGCCGGCAAGCATACCGCCGCCGTCATCGACTACGACAAGTGCGTAGGCTGCGGCCAGTGCGTAGCCCTCTGCCAGTACGAGTCGGCCGTTCTGAAGGACTGGGATACCTCCGAGACCCTCAACGGCAAGATAGCCGAGTACACCAAGGCCATCATCGCCGGCCGTCCCTGCTTCTACGTCAACCTCATCGTCAACGTATCCCCCGAGTGCGACTGCTGGAACCACAACGACGCCGCCATCGTACCCGACCTCGGCATGGCCGCCTCCTTCGACCCCGTGGCCCTCGACCAGGCCTGCGCCGACATGGTGATGGCAGCCCCTGCCCTCCCCGGCAGCAAGCTCGAGAAGACCCATCCCCACGAGCACCTCTGCGGCGACGACAAGTTCCACATCCTGCATCCCGACACCAACTGGCAGTCCGGCCTCGAGCACGCCGAGCGCATCGGCATCGGCACCCGCCAGTATGAGTTCATCACCGTCTGAGCCCCTCCGGCATCATCTGCGACCAGGGACTCCACTACCAGAAGTACGAATGCCTCACCACCTGATCGCCTGACCCACTCCGGCCTCTCTTATGGCCGCGAACTGCGAACGCCCAACGGCCCCGGAAACGCTCCGAGGCCGTTTCGTTTTCCGCACGTCGCCGCGTACAAGTATTCCTGCCACTA
The DNA here is from genome assembly GCA_902388455.1 of uncultured Alistipes sp. Lineage (GTDB taxonomy): Bacteria > Bacteroidota > Bacteroidia > Bacteroidales > UBA932 > Coprenecus. The sequence continues at coordinate 71,650 of CABMPD010000008.1, forward strand.
TAATGCCGGAGAAACCGTAGTCAGTAAGTATCCGAAGTATGTCTGCAACATAGCGAACTCTTAGGACCGGGAAATTCTGAGAAGACTGCTAGAGTAACGGTAAGTACGCGGGCGGTGCATTATAACAACATAATGACAATCAAGTAATTACAAATATAAGGTGTGCTTTTCGAGCTGCTGCAACCAGCCCAAAAGCACACACTTCAATCATAACACCCTGTAAACCAAGGTTCTGCAATTTTGAGGTGCTGCAGTACTTACCGTTGCTCCATCGGATTTCGGGAAACGGCTGGCGCATAACGCTGAACAACAGCAAATACCGCAATGCCAGATACCAGCTTTTCCCACAACTAGGTGACGCAGCAGAAAATCCAGCGACACTCACTCCTTCCTGACGGCTCGGCAGGAACACAGACGGAGCAGCGGCACCTTCAGTTAACGAATTGACTTCGTGGTGCTGTACTGAAAAATCTAAGCTGATAATCAATACCTTATAAATTTGTTGTGAATACAGACGCGTTTTCCTACTGCTCCTTCCGAAGGAGTGGAGCGGGCAGGAAGGAGCAAGAGGCAATAGGATGAAGGAAGATGTTGATGTGGCACGGAATTACTCGGTGTTTTTTACCAGGTACTGGACATACTCGGACCAGCTGGGGCAGAGCTGAGAAACAGAATACTCACCTATAATTGTGAAACAGGACACCGCAGCGGTAGTGAACGCAGAAATAACTACTGAAAAGCGACCTAGGTCTCTCATATTTTCGTATTTTTGTATGTCTGAAACCAAAATTGGCAAATGGACATAAAGACACTGGATGACATAAACAAATTGATAGTCTCGGATGCAGAAACAGATTCGGTTGAGTATAAGGAAACTACCGGTCAGCTGGAACGAGGAATGGAAACACTGTGCGCCTTTCTGAATAAGGATGGCGGGACAGTACTGTTCGGCATCAATGACAAGAAAAAAGTCATCGGTCAGGAAGTGGCGGACACGACAAAACGAAACATCGCCGATGCCATAAACCGCTTGGAACCGGCTGCCGCTGTACAGATAACCTACATACCTATTCCCAACAGCAAAAAGAAAGTCATCGTACTGCACGTGGAAGACTCAAGACGAAACCGACCGTTCTCCTACAAGGGGCGTCCCTACATGCGGGTGGAAAGCGTAACGTCCACTATGCCGCAAAGCAAATACAATGAATTTCTTCTTAAGCGGGAAGAAACCAGGCATGGTTGGGAAACATACCCTAATCCGGAATTGAAACTTTCTGACCTGGACGAGGAGGAAATCCGGAAGACAGTGCGCCTGGGCATAGAAAGCGGGCGTTTGCCCGAAACAACCGGCAATGAGATTCCTGGAATACTCGAAAAGCTGAATATTCTTGAAAATGGGATTCTTAACAATGCTGCGGCAATATTGTTCGCGAAAAGGAAACTCGCACAATATCCTCAAAATCTGCTGCGGCTTGCCCGCTTCAAGGGCACAGACAAAACCGTATTCACTGACAACCAGCGTGTACATGGGAACTTATTCCAACTGCTCGATGCGGCTATGGCGTTTATATTCAAGCATCTTTCAATGTCCGGTACCACAGAGACCCTGGAAAGGGAAGAACATTTGGAGATTCCATACAAAGCAATAAGGGAGGCGGTAATAAACAGTCTATGTCACAGGAGTTACCGGGATGCTGGAGGATCTGTGGCCATTGCTGTATATGACGATCGGCTGGAGATTGAGAATCCAGGTTCATTCCCTTCCGGATGGGATATGGCAAGGATTAGATCTGAGCATGGCTCAAAACCCCGAAATCCTTTGATAGCAGACACGCTGTATATCCGGAAAGTGCTGGAAAGCTGGGGGCGAGGAATAAATCTTATCATCGATGAATGTCAAAAAGCCGGTTTGCCGGAACCTGAATACAGGATAACTGCAGACGAGGTAAAATTGATATTCCGATACAAACCCGCAGGACAACCTGCAGGACAACCCGCAGGACAACCTGCAGGACAACCTACAGGACAACCTACAAAACAAGTTGCATCCCTGATAAAATGTCTGGACGGGCAAACGCTGTCCGTTAGGGAAATCATGGAGTTCCTGGCCTTAAAAGGGCGGGACAATTTCCTGAAGTCTTATCTATACCCGGCCTTGCAGGACAACCTCATAACTCAGACACACCCTGAGCAGGCAAATCATCCTGACCAGAAATACCGCCTTACAGACAAGGGCATGGATTTGTTAAATAAACAATGAGAAATATGGTGAGACTAAATTCGATGAAGGCATGGGCGCTCGCGGCCAGACCGAAGACACTGGCGGGGGCTGCCACGCCCGTGATTATGGGAGGAGGCTGCGCATGGATGTGGATGGAGGGCAGCGGGATGTCGCCGGCAGAGGCGTTTGACTGGGCGACGTTCGTGCTGTGCATGCTCTTCGCGTGGATCATGCAGGTGGACGCCAACTTCGTCAACGACTATTTCGATTTCCGCAAGGGCGGGGATACGGAGCGGCGGCTCGGGCCGAAACGGGCCTGCGCACAGGGATGGATTACCCCCGGAGCCATGAAGACCGGTATTCTGGTCACGACGGTCCTCGCCTGTGCGGCCGGACTGCCCCTGATATGGACCGGCGGTCCGTGGATGATAGCTGTGGGAGCCGCCTGCGTGCTGTTCTGTTTCCTGTATACCACGAAATTCTCGAGGCTGGGGCTGGGCGATGTGCTGGTGCTGGTCTTCTTCGGGATTGTCCCCGTGGGATTCACATTTTACCTGCAGACAGGGACCTGGGACCTGCAGACCACCCTTGCCGGACTCGCCTGTGGCCTGGCCGTGGACTGCCTGCTGATGGTCAACAACTACCGCGACCGTGCAGAAGACGCCGCTCAGGGGAAGAAGACCATCGTCGTGCGCCTCGGAGGCAGCACCGCCATTATCCTGTACTACCTGCTGGGACTTTGCGCCACGATGCTGGCCGCAGCCGCCATTGTCCTGAGCAAGCCCGGATGGTGCGCCGCTCCCCTGCTGCTGTACGCCGCCCTGCATCTGGGCACATCGCACCGTATCGCCAACACCGATGGAGCGGCGCTAAACCCCTTCCTGGGCAAGACGTCCCGCAATTTTTTCCTCATGGCGCTGCTGTTCGCCGCGGGATGCGCTCTCTGAAATGGGGTAATTATTTCTGCATTAAGGTACAATTTTTGCAATAGTCTGTCAATTTGGTCTATATTTGCACCGCTATAGCTATATTGCAGTATTATGCAGATTAACATCCCTACAGAGAAATTTACCAGGACAGGCCGGAGAGTGGCCGTCAGAATCAGGAAAATACGGCGATTGCCGAAATGGATATGGTATGTCGTCCTCGGAGTGCTCGTGGCCGGCATCACCGTATGGATTATACTTTCGTGGCCGGAGCCGCCCAAGCCGGAGTATCCGATAGTCGAGGCGCAGCCCGTGGTCATCGACGACGTGGAAATCTACGGTGAGTACGCCGGAAAAATCAGTGCCCAGCAGTTCGTGGAGGTACGTGCAAGGGTCGAGGGATACCTCGAGGAGATACTGTTCGAGGAAGGGTCCTACGTCAGAAAGAATCAGACCCTGTTCATCATCGACCCAAAGCCTTACCGTGCGGACATGGAGAGGGCCAAGGCCCAGCTCAACAAGAACAAGGCCCTGGAGCTCAAGGCCGAGAGAGACCTGGAGCGTATCCGTCCCCTCTTTGAGCAGAACGCAGCCAGCCGTCTGGACCTGGACAATGCCATTGCCGCCTACGAGAGCGCCAAAGCCGAGGTGGTAATGAGCGAGGCGGACCTGACCCAGGCAGAGATCGCCCTCGGATACACCACAGTCCAGTCTCCCATCTCAGGTTTCATCAGTGAGAGCAACGTGGACCTCGGAACCCTCGTCGGCCCAGGCGGAAAGTCCCTGCTCACCACTATCGTCAAGAGCGACACCGTCCAGGTGGATTTCAGCATGACGTCGCTCGACTACCTCAAGAGCCGCGAGAGGAACGTCAACCTCGGACAGCAGGACACCGCCCGCAAGTGGAACCCCTACGTGACCATCACCCTGGCCGACAACTCGGAATACCCGATGAAGGGTTTCGTGGACTTCGCTGACCCTCAGGTGGACCCCAACACCGGAACATTTTCCGTCAGGGCCGAGATGGCCAATCCAGACAGGGCCCTCCTCCCGGGACAGATCACCAAGGTGCGCCTGCTCCTCGACGTGCGTGAGGACGCCATAGTCGTGCCCACCAAGGCCCTGGTCATCGAGAAGGGCGGAGCCTACGTCTACGCCTGCCGCCCGGACAGCGTGGTGGAGAAAAGATTCATCGAGCTCGGACCGGAGATAGGCAATAACGTAGTGGTGGAGCGCGGACTGGGACCGGACGAGATGATTATCGTCGAAGGCTTCCACAAACTGAGTCATGGAGTAAAGGTGGCCCCCGTCATCGTGGAGCCCGAGAAGCCGCAGATAGATCCGGAGGCCGAAGGCCGTTTCTCCTTCGGCTCTGACAGCACCGACTCGTCAGCCGCCGACACCACTACAGCCGCCAGGACATCCGGTCCGGTATCCGCAGAACCCTCTACAGACAGCATAACAGGCACAAAGACAGAGAATACTACCGCCAATGAAAAGTGATTTCTTCATAGACCGGCCGATATTCTCCACGGTCATATCCATCGTCATCGTACTGGTAGGCATGATAGGCCTGTTCCTGCTGCCTATCGACCAGTACCCCAACATCGTACCTCCGGTAGTGCAGGTATCGGCCTCCTACCCGGGAGCTGACGCGGAGACCGTATCCCAGGCGGTGGCCACCCCTATAGAGCAGGAGCTCAACGGAACTCCCGGAATGCTTTATATGGAGTCGCAGAGCACCAACTCCGGCTACTTCACCGTAACCATCACCTTCGATATCGACACCGACCCCGACCTTGCCGCCGTCGAGATTCAGAACAGGGTCAAGCAGGCCGAGGCCCGTCTCCCGGCAGAGGTCATACAGAACGGTATATCCGTGGACAAGCAGGCATCCAACAAGCTGATGACCATCACCCTGCTGTCCAACGACCCCAAGTTCGACGAGGTGTACCTAAGCAACTACGCCACCCTCAACGTACTCGACATGCTCCGCCGTATTCCCGGAGTGGGCCGCGTATCCAACGTCGGCAGCCGCTACTACGGCATGCAGATCTGGGTACAGCCCGAGCGTCTGGCCAGCCTCGGCCTGACAGTCCAGGACATCCAGAGCGCACTCAGGGAACAGAACCGCGAGTCAGCTGCCGGAGTGCTCGGCCAGCAGCCTATGAACGGGGTGGACGTGACCGTGCCTATCGTGGCCCAGGGCCGTCTGTCGACTGTCAGCGAGTTCGAGGACATCGTCCTCAGGGCCAATCCTGACGGTTCCATCATCCGTCTGCGCGACGTGGCCCGCGTCTCCCTCGAGGCCCAGTCCTACAACACCGAGAGCGGTATCAACGGAGGCAATGCCGCCGTGATGGACATCCGCATGCTTCCCGGCATGAACGCCATGGAAGTATCCGAGTCCGTAAAGGATGCCATGGACGAGATCAGCCGCAACTTCCCGGAAGGTATCTCCTACATGATACCTTTCGACATGACTGAGTACATCTCGCAGTCGATTCACGAGGTTTACAAGACTCTGTTCGAAGCCCTGTTCCTCGTAATCCTAGTGGTATTCCTCTCCCTGCAGAGCTGGAGGGCCACCCTCATCCCGGCCATAGCGGTGCCCATCTCCCTTATCGGTACATTCGGAGTGATGCTCATCTTCGGCTTCTCCCTCAACACCCTGACCCTCCTCGGTCTGGTCCTGGCGATCGGTACCGTCGTGGACGACGCGATAGTCGTGGTGGAGAACGTGGACCGCATCATGAACGAGGAGAAACTCTCGGCATACGAAGCCACCAAGAAAGCCATGAACGGCCTGGGCAGCGCCCTGATAGCCATGTCGCTGGTACTCTGCGCCGTGTTCATACCCGTGAGCTTCCTTTCCGGCATCACCGGAGCCCTCTACCGCCAGTTCACCATCACCATAGCCGTTTCCGTAATCATCTCCACCATTGTGGCCCTGACGATGAGCCCCGTGATGTGCGCCCAGTTCCTCAAACCGAAAAAAGAAGGCGAAGAAGAGCGCAAGAACTTCATATTCCGGGCCATCAACCGCTGGCTCGCCAAGGGACAGACGGTATATGCCCGCATCATACGCAACTTCCTGAGCCACTCGAAACGCTCATTCGCCGCATTCGGCATAGGCATAGTAAGTATCTGGGCCATGGCCCAGCTCGTACCCCAGAGCTTCCTGCCCCAGGAGGACCAGGGATATTTCACCGTAGAGTTCGAGCTGCCTGAGGGAGCCACCCTCGAGAGGACCCGCGAGGTGACGGACCGCGCCATGGCATGGCTGCTGGAACAGCCGGACGTGCGCTACGTCCTCAATGTCACCGGTTCCAGCCCCAGGGTCGGAACCAACCAGGCCCGCAGCCAGATGACCGTCATCATGAAGCCCTGGGAAGAGAGGGAGGATCCGGACCTGCCTGCCTTCATGGCCCGCGTCACCGATGAATTCTCCCAGTACCCCGAGAGCAAGGTCTACCTCAGCACCCCTCCTGTCATTCCCGGACTGGGTACCTCGGGAGGTTTCGAGATGGCCCTCGAGGCCCGCGGCGACCTGACCTACGAGGAGCTGCAGAGAGCCTCGGACACTCTGGTCTACTACGCCTCACAGCGCAAGGAGCTGGCCCGCGTAAGCAGTTCGATGCAGGGAGACATCCCGAAACTGTACTACGATGTGGACCGCGACCGCGCCAAGCTCCTCGGAGTCTCCGTCTCGGACCTGTTCACCACGATGAAGGCCTTCACCGGCTCCGTCTACGTCAACGACTTCAACCTCTTCAACCGCGTCTACCGCGTCTACATCCAGGCCGAGGAGCCCTACCGCCAGTGGCGTGACGACATGAACATGTACTTCGTCCGCGGCAACGGCGGAGCCATGATACCCGTAACCTCGATAGGCACCACCGAATACACGACCGGCCCCGGTACCATCAAGCGCTTCAACATGTACTACGCCGCCACCATCACCGGTGAAGCCGCCCACGGCTACAGTTCCGGCCAGGCGATGGACATCATGGAGGAGATAGTGCGCGAAAAACTGCCTGCCAATGTGGGTATCGAATGGAGCGGACTGTCCTATCAGGAGAAACAGCAGAGCGGTCAGACCGGACTCGTCCTGGCCCTGGCCTTCCTCTTCGTATTCCTGTTCCTGGCCGCCCAGTACGAGAGCTGGTCAGTGCCCATAGCCGTCATCCTCTCCCTCCCCGTGGCCTGCATCGGAGCCTTCCTGTCGATTCTGGTCCTGGGCATGGAAAACAATGTCTACTTCCAGATCGGACTCGTAATGCTCATAGGCGTGGCCGCCAAGAATGCGATTCTCATCGTGGAGTTCGCCAAGGAAGAGGTGGAAAAGGGCAAGGACATAGTGGAGGCCGCCATTGCAGCATCGGAGCTGCGTTTCAGGCCCATCGTCATGACCTCCCTGACCTTCATCCTCGGTATGCTGCCCCTCGTGCTTGCCACCGGACCCGGCTCGGCCAGCCGTCAGGGTATCGGCGTCGGAGTATTCTTCGGCATGATAGCGGCCATCACCTTCGGAATAGTATTCGTACCTTTCTTCTTCGTCTGGATATACAGGCTCAAGGAGAGATTTGCCAACAGGAAAAAGAAGAGACTGAAAGCATGAGACAAAGTTTAGTAAAAATATCAGCCGCAGCAGCAGTATGCAGTGCGCTCATCCTCCTGCAGGGATGCGGGGCCGCAGTGAAAAAATGCATCGACCCCCAGCTCGACATCCCGGAGACCATCCTGCCGGGAGGCTACGCCGACTCGCTCTGCCTGGCCGACCTCGAGTGGTCTGAGATATTCTCCGACCCCCTGCTCAAGGACCTCATAGAGAAGACTCTGGAAAACAACAGGGACATGCTTACGGCAGCCGCCAGGGTCCGCGAGCTCGAGCGTCTCCACAGGGTAGTCCGCGCCGACCAGTTCCCGTCCTTCAATGCCAGAGGCTATCTGGACCAGGAGAACTATCAGTACACAGATGCGGCCCCCGTCAAGGACAATGAGTTCGGTCTGAAGGCCGGAGTCTCCTGGGAGGTGGATTTCTTCGGCCGCCTGCGCTGGGCCAACCGCGGGGCAATCGCCCAATACCTCGGCTCCATCGAGTCGCAGAGAGCCATGCAGATGACCCTCGTAGCCGCAGTGGCCACCGCATACTTCGAACTGGCCGCCCTGGACAACGAACTGGACATCGTCCTCCGCACCCGCGACACCTGGAGAGAGAACGTCAAACAGGCCCGTCTCCGTTTTGAAGGCGGACTAACCACCGAGATACCTTACCAGCAGGCACAGGTAGAGTATGCCAGCACCGCAGCTCTCGTACCTGACCTTCAGAGAGACATCGCCATAAAGGAACACGAAATAGCCCTCCTTGCCGGAGAGTTCCCTTCATCCGTAGAGCGCTCCAGGCTCAACACCCACGACCGTTTCCCCGACCTGATGCACGTAGGAGTACCTTCCGAACTGCTCCAGCGCCGTCCCGACCTGCTGGCCGCCGGACAGGCCCTCAAGGCCGCCATGGCCGATGTGGGAGTAGCCTGGGCCAACCGTTTTCCCAGGCTGGAGATATCCTTTACAGCAGGAGTGGAGAACAACACCTTCACCCACTTCTTCACAGGGCCCTACTGGTATCCTGTCCTGAACCTGACTTCGCCCCTTTTCGCTTTCGGCAAGAACAAGGCCCGCTACCAGGCCTCCATAGAAGCCTACAACCAGGAGAGATACCAGTACGAGCAGAAAGTCCTCGAAGTCTTCAAGGAGGTCAATGATGCAGTCGCCTCCTACAACTCCGCACGCGAGAAAGTATCCCTTCTGGGCAATCTGCAGGACGCCTCCCGCAAATACGTGGAGCTCGCCCTCTTCCAGTACCAGAACGGCTACATCAGCTACATGGACGTCCTCGATGCCCAGCGCAGCTACTTCAACGCCGAGATCGACTACTCCAACTCCGTCCGTGACGAATTCCTCGCCATCATCGGCCTCTACAAGGCCCTCGGCGGCGGGTGGTCCGACGACGCGGAATAACAAAAAATGTTGCAACGTTTTTTGTTGCAACAATTTTTGTTATATTTGCATGGAATTGTAATTTCACGCTTATGGAGGCTCCTTTTATTTTTGGGAAAATCGCGACGGACGACAATTTTACTGACCGCGAACAGGAGACCGCGCATCTGGTCGCCAATTTCAAGTCGTTGATAAACACTATCCTGATATCGCCGAGACGATGGGGGAAGAGTTCGCTCGTCAACAGGGCTGCGGAACTTGCACTCAAAAGCGACAGCCGCCTGAAAATCTGCCTCGTAGACCTGTTCAACGTGAAAAGCGAGGAACATTTCTACCAGCTGCTGGCTGAGGATGTCATCAAAGCCACATCATCCCGATTGGAAGAAGCCGTGGGGAATACAAGAAAATTCATCTCGCAGCTTATCCCCAGAATCACTGTCGGCAATGAAATCTCCGGCGACATCTCACTGGGGTTCGACTGGGAAGAACTGAAACGGACTCCGGACGAGGTACTGGACCTGGCTGAAAATATCGCGGCCGCAAAGGACCTGAGAATAGTCGTCTGCATCGACGAGTTTCAGAATGTAGCCGAATTCGAGGACCCGCTGTACTTCCAGCGCAGGCTCCGTTCCCACTGGCAGCGGCATCAGAAAGTATCCTACTGCATCTACGGCAGCAAGCGCCACATGATGACGGACATCTTCACAAATCCACAGATGCCTTTCTACAAATTCGGAGACCTGTTCTTCCTGGAAAAAATCAAGACCGAATACTTCGCCCCCTTCATCGCGGAGCGGTTCGCCGCCACCGGGAAATCCATAGACCATGAGGCCTGTCTGGAGATAATATCGCTCGCAGACAACCATCCCTACTATGTCCAACAGCTTGCCCAGATCTCCTGGCTGCGGGCAACTGACGGGCACTGCACCACCGGAATAGTCAGGCAGTCGCATGAAACCCTCGTCCAGCAGCTCAGTCTCCTTTTCGTCACCATAACCGAGGGACTTACCAATCAGCAGCTCGCCCTGCTCCACGCCATGACTGCCGGAGAAACAGCATTTACCTCTGCTGAGGTCATGAAAAAATACCGCATATCCTCCTCCATGTCTGTTTCCCGCTCAAAGAAATCCCTCGTCGAGAAAGACATCCTCGACATCAACGCCGGAACCATCTCATTCCAGGACCCGATCTACGCCTGGTGGCTCCGGCACTGCTATTTCATTTAGCACACTTTAGAGGATTTTGCGTAACTTTGTAAGTTGAAAACAAAAACAGATATGGTACAGTTCAAGGATAAGACCCTGCTGATCACCGGCGGGGGCACAGGCATAGGCGAGGCGATCGCCTATCAGTTCGCACAGAGAGGTACTAACGTGATACTCACCGGTCTCGGGGAGGAGCAGCTGACGAAGGTCGAGGAGCGCTGCCGGCAGTACGGCGTGAAGGCCTGGCACCGTGAGGTCAACCTGGAGGACCCGGCTTCCATCGACGCTTTAATAGAATACGTGAACAGCCTCGGCCTGAAACCGGACTTCTTCGTCCTCAACGCCGGCATCTCCCAGAGGGCCCTGACCCTTGACTGCGACATCTCGATGGACCGCAAGCTGATGGAAATCAATTATTTCGGCGGAGTGTACATCATCAAGAAATTCAAGGAGCACCTGAAAGCCGCCAAGGAGATCCACATCGCCGTGACCACCTCCATCTCCGGCCTCTTCGGATTCCCGCTCCGCTCGGCCTACTGCGCCTCGAAGCACGCCCTCTTCGGCTTCTACGAGTCCCTGGAGCTGGAGTACCCCAACATCAAGGTCACCTTCCTCATCCCGGGCCGCATCCGCACCGAGATATCCAAGAGCGCCCTGCTCGCCTCCGGTGAGAAATTTGCCAAGATGGACCCCGGCCAGGCCAACGGCATGGACGTCACCAAGTGCGCTAAGGTAGCCCTGAAGGCCATCGCCCGCGAGAAGCACAAGAAGCTCATCGGCGGCAAGGAACTGCTCATGGCGTATTTCTACAAATACACCCCCTGGCTCTTCTACATCCTGGCCCGGAAAGTATCGGCTCATTAATCGGAAAATATAAAATCAAGGACAGTATGGAAAAAATCATCTGTGGAATACAGCAGGTCGGCATCGGCGTGAGGAACGTCGCCGAGTCGTGGAAATGGTATAAGGACAATTTCGGATTCGACACCAAAATCTTCGGTGCGGAGGGCGTCGCAGAGCGGATGCTGCCCTACACCGGCGGCAAGCCGCAGCCCCGCTACGCGATTCTGGTGTACAATCTCCGCGGAGGCGCCGGCTTCGAGGTATGGGAGCCCCGCGGCAGGGAGCTGAACTACGTGGCCTTCGAGCCCGCCCTCGGAGACCTCGGCATCCACGCCTGCAAGATCAAGTCCCGCGACGTGCAGGCAGCCTACGTGCAGCTGGGCAAGGCTCCCGGCGCCCGCATCCTTACCCCCGTGACCAGGAACCCCGCCGGCGGAGAGCATTTTTTCCTCTACGACCCCTGGAACAACCTCTTCGAGGTCGAGTCCGACTCCTACGTCTTCCTCGATGAGGACAAGAACCTCGGCGGCGGCAACGGAGCAGTGCTCGGAGTCACCGACATGGACCGCTCCGTGAAATTCTATTCCACCCTGATGGACTACGACAAGGTTGAGTACGATGTGACCGGAGTACAGGCTGACCTGGAGGGTGTCCCCGGCAGCCAATATCCCCTGCGCCGTGTCCTCCTCTCCCGCAGCAAGCCTATCGAGGGCCCTCTGAGCGAGGTGATGGGCACCTCCCATATCGAGCTGGTGCAGCGCATACCGGAAGGTTTCGAGGTCCCCTCTCCCAAGAAGATATACGAAGGCCGCTACTGGGGTGACCCCGGCTTCATCCACCTCTGCTTCGACATCCGCAACATGGAGGCCATCCGCGAGTGCGCCGAGTCCCTGGGCCACAGCTTCGTCTGCGACGGCGGCCGCGACTTCAAGATGGGCGAGGCCGACGGGCATTTCACCTACGTGGAGGATCCGGACGGCACGCTGATAGAGTTCGTGGAGACCTTCAAGGTCCCGATTCTCAAGAAATGGGGCATCTACCTCCACCTCGAGCACCGCGACCCGCACAGGCAGCTGCCCCGCTACATGACCCGCGCCCTGCGTTTCCTGCGCTCGAAATAGCCGGAAGATACGATTTCAGGGGAGCACTCGAATTATTGAGACACTTAATAATCAAGCTATTACCATATAGCCTCGCTCCTGCACGACCGTCTTGACTGCGTTTCGGGAGCGAGGGTTATTTGATTATCAGCCCATTACGCAAACAGACTCTCCCCAAAAAGAATTAGTTGCGATACGCCTGAAAAACAAATAAATTTGCTTTGTTTTCTATTTCTGCATATATTTGCGGGCCTTTTCTCGAGAAGATAAGGAGGTTTTAAATTATTAATTCACTAATAACCTGTAAGTACAATGGCAGTTAAAATCCGTTTGGCACGCCACGGCAAGAAGAACCACGCTTTCTTCCACATCGTAGTAACCGACATCCGCTCACCCCGTGACGGACGTTACATCGAGCAGCTCGGCATCTACAACCCCAACACCAACCCCGCAACCATCAAGATCGACCACGAGAGAGCCCTCTACTGGCTCGGCACCGGTGCTCAGCCTTCTGACACCTGCCGCCGTATCCTCTCCTACGAGGGTATCCTCCTGAGGAAGCATCTCAACGGCGGTGTTGCAAAAGGTGCTATCAGCCAGGAGATCGCCGACCAGAGGTGGAACGCATGGAAAGCCGAGAGAGACGCAAAGGTAGAGTCCAAGAAGCAGAATCTCAAGAAGACTGACAATGAGACCCGCCGCGAGCTCCTCAACGCCGAGGCTAAGGTAAACCAGGAGAGAGCAGAGGCCATCAGCAAGCGCAAAGCCGAAGAGGCTGCAGCCAAGGCAGAGGCAGAGGCTAAGGCAAAAGCCGAGGCTGAGGCCGCAGAGGCAGCAGCAAACGCTGAGACCGCAGAGGCAGCTCCTGCAGCAGAGTAAAGCGACAATGCTTCCCGCGGAAGACACATTGCTGCCCGTCGGCAGGATAGTCAAGTCCTACGGCACTGAGGGAGAGGTGATGATCGCCTTCCAGGAGAATATTGCAGACTTACTCAAGAAAAATGAACCGGTATGGCTGTTCTATGACGGCCTGCCGGTTCCTTTTTATATCACTTCGCTCCAGCCGAAGGGTCCCCGCAAGGCCGTCGTCCGCCTGGAGGACATCGACACGCTTGCAGATGCGGAGGAAGCCGCCGGCAAGGACATCTGGCTGGATCCAGCCGGTTATCCGGAACTCTCCGACACTGACGCACACACCATCACTGAGGACGGACTCACTCTCGAGGATCTCATCGGATTCAGCCTGCTGGACCAGGACGGCCGCACTGCCGGCATCATCGGGGACATCCAGGACTTCTCCGGCAACATCTGTCTGGAGCTCACTGGCTCCGGGACCCTCGTCCCCTTCCACGACGACCTTATCATCGACATTGATATCGAAAAAAAGGCCCTCACCATATTCATCAGTGAAGGTCTGCTGTAATCCTACTCGCGTTTCCGGGAAACGTCCGGCGTTACTCGAAACGCTTTATGATTTCCCTGGCCTGAGCGACTTTCTCGGCCAGCAGGTCAGGCGAAGAGGCCTCGCAGATGAAGCGCAGGTAGGGCTCGGTGTTGGACGGACGGATGTTCAGCCACCACTGCGGGAACTCCACGCGGTAGCCGTCGAAGTCCATCAGGGCCGAAGGTTTCTCCCCGGAGGTAAAATGCTTCAGCACAGCCTCCATCGCGACCGGCTTGTCCTCCACCCGGAAATTGATCTCCCCCGAGTTGCAGTAACGGGAGATGCCGGCGATAAGCTGCGACAGACTGCGGCCGCGGCGTTTCAGCTCCGCCACTATGTCCAGAATGATGAGCGAGGCCATGATGCCGCTGTCCGAGTAGAAGAAGTCCTTGAAATAGTAGTGACCGGCCAGCTCGCCTCCGAACAGACCGTCTATCTCACGGAGCCTTGGAGCCGCGTATGCCCGGCCGACCCGCCATGTGTGCATCTCCACTCCCATCGGCGCAAGGTACTCTCCTACCGCCTTGGAGCTGCGGATATCCTGCAGAGCCCGCACCCCGGAAATCTTGCCGGCGGCCCTAAGGGCAGCTCTCTCCCTGGCAGCAGGACTTGTCCCCGTACCCTCCATGAAGAAATGCCCCATAAGCGCAATCATCAGGTCCGGCGAGATGAACTCTCCCCTCTCATCCACGAACATCACCCGGTCCGCATCCCCGTCGTAGATGAGCCCGATGTCGCAGCCGTGGTTCCTGACATACTCCCGCAGCATGGCGGTATTCTCAGGCACCAGGGGATTGGGCTCGTGATTTGGGAAAGAGCCGTCGGGGGTATCGCAGATGTACTCCACCGTAGAGGGAAGCAGGTCCTTGACGAAGAGGGCGGACATGCCGTTGGAGAGGTCCGCGCATATCCTGAGTCCCGAATAATCCCCGACATAGCGCCTCTGAAATGCCAGATACTCATCCCGCAGGTCAAGCGGAATCACTTTGCCGCGGGCAGCCTCCTCCACCGGGATACACGGACGCCCCTCGAGAATCCATTTCTCGATGGTGCCCAGGCCGGTATCATAGCCCACCGGCAGGGCGTTCTCCCGGGAAACCTTCAGGCCGTTGTCATCCTTGGGGTTATGCGAGGCGGTTATCTGGACCGAGGCACTGAAGCCCTTGGCGGCCGTAGCATAATAGACGTACGGTGTGGTGGCCAGGCCCAGGTCGTACACGTCTGCTCCTGCATCGGTCAGCCCTTTCAGCAGGGCAGCGTGCAGCTCCGGGGAGGACAGGCGCATGTCCCGCCCTACTGCCACCTTGCGGCAGCCCAGGAGTTCCGGCAGGAAATATCCGACCTTATAGACCGTGTCGCGGTCGAAGTCCACGTTCCAGCGCCCGCGGATATCGTATGCATGAAACGCTCCCATTATCTTTCGAGCTTGGTTTTGTAAGCGGTGCGGGCCTTGCCCTTGGCGATATTGTGGAGCTTGGCTGCTATCATCTTGCGGCGGATGGGCGCCACGCGGTCCACGAACAGATGACCGCCCAGATGGTCCATCTCGTGCTGCACCATACGGCAGGCAAACTCGTCCAGTTCCTCCTCCACTACATTGAGGTCAGCATCGTAGTAACGCACCTTCATCTTCTTGGGACGCACCACGTTGCAGTGGATGTCGGGCACACTGAGACAGCCCTCGCTGTAGTCGGCGGTCTCGTCACTCTCCTCGAGCACTTCAGGATTGATCATTGCCCGCCTGAATCCCTTGAGATAGGGGTAGACGTCCGCAATGTCGTTGCCGTCCACCACGAGTATCCTGCGGCTGTCCCCCACCTGAGGTGCCGCGAGTCCCACGCCGTCGGCGTGCTTCATCGTCTCGAACATGTCGTCTATGTACTTGCGGAGCTCCTCCTTGTCCGCTTTCTCCACATCCACCTCCTCAGCCACTTCCCTGAGCACTTCGGAGCCATATACATAAATAGGTAGTATCATCGCGTTTTACGTTTTTATATTTTTTCAAAAATTTTAATTTCTCATTTTTTCCTGTCCAGATACGACTGCAGGATTATGGCCGCGCTTATCTTGTCCACCACCGACTTGTCCCGCCGGTCCATTTTCTTCATCCCCCCGTCTATCATCGCCCTGTGCGCCAGCACGGAGGTGAAGCGCTCGTCCTCAAGCTCCACCGGGATGCCGGGGAAACTCTTCCGGAGCCGTCCGAGGAACTCCTGCACATACTGTGCCGCCTCCGCCGGGGTATTGTCCAGGTTCATGGGCCACCCCACGACAAAGAGAGATATGCCCTCCCCCCCAGCATAATTTTTGAGATATTCGATTATCTTTGCAGGCGGAACTGTGTCCAGGGGGGACGCGAACATGCCGAGCGGGTCAGAGACCGCAAGCCCGATCCGCTTTTTGCCGTAGTCTATGCCTATGATCCGGTTCATCCTGCAAATTTAGTCAATTATAAGTATGTCCGAAAAAAATAAAGACACAAAAAAGAAGCAGCCCGACAGGAAATACCTGTTCGCCGTCCTCGACGACGACACTCACGACTTCCGCTTCATCATACGCGGAACCAAGCACGCCGCTGTCTTTGCTGTCGCCGGTTCCGTGGCCCTGATCTGCATCATTACATTCTGCCTCGTGGCATTCTCCCCACTGAAAAGAGTTCTTCCCGGATATCCCTCATACACGACCCAGAGAGAAGCCGTAGAAAATGCAGCCATGGTCGACTCTCTCGAGACCCGTATGCGCATCATGACCCTACAGCTGACCAACATCCGCAGGATCATTGCCGGAGAGTCCCCTCTGCCGCTCGACAGCCTTCTTTCCAGAGGAGGCATCAAGAGCGCAGAGACGGCAGCCGAAGCCATGGACCGCAGCGCAGACTCCATAATCCGGGAGAGAATAGACTCCATTGAGAAATACAACCTGCACCCGTCCAATGCCGAACCTCAGTTGGAGGGCCTGATATTCTTTCCTCCCGTCAAAGGAATTGTCACTGAAAGCTACAGCCCCGCAAAAGGCCATCCGTTCATAGACATAGCCGTACAGAACAACAGCGCCGTATGCTCTGTCCTGGACGGTACGGTTATTGCTGCATACTGGACGGACGAGACCGGCTACAACATTCAGATTCAACACAGCAATGACTTGGTATCCATCTACAAGCACAACACCAAGCTATTGAAAAAAACGGGAGACAAAGTCAGCGCAGGCACTACCATCGCCCTGGCCGGAGACGAAGGCAGCATCAGTACCGGCCCTCACCTGCATTTTGAGCTATGGCACAGAGGGGAACCGGTAAACCCGGCACTGTACATTAATTTTTAGAATTTATGGAAAAAAGAAGAATTGCTATACTCGGTTCCACCGGCTCCATAGGCATTCAGGCCCTGGATGTAGTAAGAGAGCATAGGGAACTTTTCGATGTCCAGCTGCTGACGGCAGGAAACAACTCCAGACTGCTCATCCAGCAGGCTGTAGAATTTGACGCAGCCAGTGTGATAATTGCCAACGAGGACCTGTACGCAGAGGTATCAGAAGCCCTTACACCTCACGGAATCAATGTTTTCGCAGGCATGGACTCCATAATAGACGCCATGTCCACGTCAGGGAACATAGATATGGTACTCTCGGCCATGGTGGGTTTCCGCGGGCTGGAGCCAACACTGGCAGCTCTCCGTTCCGGAAAAACGGTAGCAATAGCCAACAAGGAACCGCTCGTGGCTGCCGGCAGAATAGTCATGCAGACAGCCCTCGAGCACAACGCAGCCATCCTTCCTGTTGACTCCGAGCACTCAGCGATCTTCCAGTCCCTCCAAGGAGAGCATTCTCCTATTGAAAGAATATATCTCACCGCTTCGGGCGGTCCATTTCTGCGGACTCCGGCCCATGAGCTGAAGAATGTAACAGTAGCGGAAGCTGTCAATCACCCCAGATGGAAGATGGGCCGCAAGATCACTGTAGACTCCTCTACTCTTATGAACAAAGGGTTTGAGGTAATCGAGGCATGCTGGCTTTTCGGAGTGGACATCTCGCAGGTGACTGTTGTCATCCATCCTCAGTCAGTAATACACAGCATGGTTGCCTTCCGTGACGGAGCAGTCATAGGCCAGATGAGCCTGCCGGACATGAGACTGCCGATACAGTATGCGCTGACATATCCAGAACGGCTACATCTGGATATTCCCCGCCTGGACTTCTACAAACTTGGAGGATTTACGTTCTCCGAGCCGGACATGGACAAGTTCCCCTGCCTGAGAATTGCCCTGGAGGCAATGAGACGGGGAGGCAACATCCCCTGCGCCATGAATGCGGCAAATGAAGTGGCGGTAGCCGCATTCCTGGATGAGCGGATACGCTTCACGGATATTCCCGCCATTGTCTCCCGCTCCATAGACAAGTGCAGCTTCATCAAGGAACCGGACCTTAACGCCGTCATAGACACGGACAGAGCCGTAAGAGAATTTGCCTCAACCCTCATACCCAAACGATAATGGACGTCATTCTAAAAATCATACAAGTCATACTATCGCTGTCCCTTCTGGTTCTGGTACATGAGTTCGGGCACTATATCACCGCCAGAATATTCCGGATAAGGGTGGAGAAATTCTATCTTTTCTTTCCCCCTGCCATATTCAAGTTCAAGCCAAAAGGCAGTGACACTGAGTTCGGCATAGGCTGCATACCCCTCGGAGGCTTCTGCAAGATATCCGGCATGATAGACGAGTCCATGGACACCGAAGCCATGAAAAAGCCGCCCCAGCCCTGGGAGCTCCGCTCGCGTCCGGCCTGGCAGAGACTCATAGTCATGGCAGGAGGCGTGATAATGAACGTCATTCTGGCCATCGTCCTGTACATAGCCATCCTCTTCACATGGGGCGAGCAATACGTCCGGACATCCGATGCAGTCTACGGCATAGAAGTGAGCCCTCTGGCCAGAGAAATAGGTTTCTGCGACGGAGACCGCATACTGGCGTTCGATGGGAAACCGGCGCCGGATAATTTTTCAGAAATACAGGTAGACATGCTCCGCGAGCAAATCAGCCGTGTCACAGTCCTGCGCGGAGATGATACCGTGGACATAGCCATCGATCCCGAATACATGCCCGCCATGCTCAACACGCCGGGGATGTTCGGCATCCGCCTGCCGATACTCGTCGGAGGTCTTCCGGACTCCTCCATCAACGCAGGCGCAGATCTTCTGACAGGCGACAAGTTTCTGAGCGCCGCAGGCAGACCGGTCACATACTACCAGGACCTGCAGGCAGTTCTGGCCGACAACGCAGGAAAGACTGTCGACCTCCGGCTGCTGCGCGGAAACGATACTGTATGTGTACCTGTGAAAGTAGGTGCCGACGGTAAGATGGGCGTACTGCTGCAAAGAGACGTATCTGGAATCAACATCACCAGGCGTGAGTACAGTCTGTTGGAAGCAATTCCCGCAGGATTTCTACTGACGTTCACCAACATAGGTCATTATATCAAAGAACTTGGACTGATATTTTCCCCTCAGACCG
Organism: uncultured Alistipes sp.; assembly: GCA_902388455.1. GTDB lineage: Bacteria > Bacteroidota > Bacteroidia > Bacteroidales > UBA932 > Coprenecus. The sequence continues at coordinate 90,899 of CABMPD010000008.1, forward strand.
AAGCCTATAAGTCCGTAGGCAGCTTCATCACCATCGGCAGCATCTTCCCCTCAAGCTGGGACTGGCAGGTATTCTGGAACATTACCGCCCTGCTCTCCATCATGCTGGCCGTCATGAACCTGCTGCCTATCCCCGCCCTTGACGGAGGTCACATACTGTTCTTGATATATGAGATGATAACAGGGCGTAAACCGTCCGACCGCTTTATGGAAGTCGCACAGATGATCGGAATGTTCCTGTTGCTTATGATCATGGTTCTGGCTTTCGGCAATGATATAATGCGGCTGCTCAGATAACCGAAAAAATTTATTCACACCTTAATATAAAGAATATGAGAAACAGAATACTTTTCAAAACGGCCGTCCTGCTGCTGATTTCAGCCCTGGTACTGACCTCATGCGGCAACAATAAGAAAGCCAAGGACAGAGCCGACTTCCTGCCCAACATCACCGGCAATTCCGGCGAAGTCCTCGTGGTAATCAGCAAAGGCTACTGGGAAGGAGAACTCGGATCCACCCTTAGGAAAATTCTCGCCGGGGAATATCCGTACCTGCCTCAGAGAGAGCCTGTATTCAAACTGTTCAATGCCACTCCCAGCGGTTTTACCGGCAGTTACATGCTGCACCGCAACATAGTTATAGTCAATGTGTCCCAGGAAATTGACACCACCGGCGTGAAAATAAGCTCCGATGCCTGGGCCAAACCCCAGGTCATAGTAACCGTCTCTGCCACTACTCCGGAGGAGGCCACTGAACTGATACTCAACAACAGCGAACTAATAATCAACTCCATAGAGCAAGCCGAACGAGACCGCCTAATAGCCAGTTCCATAAGATACGAGGACAAGGACGTCCGCATGGCAGTAACAGAAAATTTAGGAGGCTCCCCCTACTTTCCGACAGGATTCTCAATGAAAAAGAACACACCTGATTTCATGTGGATTTCTCAGGAGACCACATACGTCAACCAGGGCATCCTGATTTTCAAATTCCCTTACACCGACACCACTCAGCTCTCTCCTTCCTACCTCAAGGACAAGCTGTACGACCTGTGGCAGGCCAATGTCCCCGGAATGAGGGAAAACAGCTACATGACATTCAACAAGGTCATTGAGCCCGGATTCAGGAACATCAGCTACAAGGGGCAGACGATGATTGAGATGCGCGGACTTTGGGAAGTGGAAAACGACTATATGGGAGGACCGTTCGTATGCCACATCTTCCCCGATGCTGACAGGCAGAACATAATCATTCTCAACGCCTTTGTATACGCACCCAAGTACGACAAACGTAAGTACTTACGTCAAGTAGAGTCGATTATTTTCTCATTTGAATGGAAATAATTTGCAAAAAAGTTTGGGAGTTAGGAAAAATTGTATACTTTTGCACTCCCAATCTAACGGTGGATTCGTCTAACGGTTAGGACACAAGATTCTCAATCTTGCAATAGGGGTTCGATTCCCCTATCCACTACTTCTTCTTTTTCCCTTTCGACATAATGAGTGAAATAGTCAGAACACGTTTTGCGCCCAGTCCCACAGGCTATATGCACATCGGGAACCTGCGCACGGCGCTCTTTGCATATCTGTTTGCAAAATCCCAGAACGGAAAATTCATCCTCCGCATCGAGGACACGGACCAGGGCCGCTACGTAGAAGGCTCCATCGACGTCATATACGACACCCTCCGCACAGCCGGCCTCATCCATGACGAAGGTCCGGATATCGGAGGTGACTACGGTCCCTACACCCAGAGCGAGCGCAAGGACATCTACAAGAAGTACGCCCTCGAACTGGTGGAGAAAGGCGCCGCCTACTACTGCTTCTGTCAGAAAGGAGACAAGGAGGCCGAATCCCAGGAGGGCGGCGGCTATGACCGTCACTGCCGCAACCTCTCCCCCGAGGAGGTGAAGGCGCAGCTGGACGCCGGCAAGCCATACGTCATCCGCCAAAGGATACCCCTGGAGGGCACGACATCCTGGAACGACCTGGTATACGGTGAAATCTCGGTGGAGAACTCCACTCTCGACGACCAGGTGCTGCTCAAGAGCGACGGCATGCCCACCTACAACTTCGCCAACGTGGTGGACGACCACCTGATGAACATCACCCACATCATCCGCGGTTCTGAGTATCTCTCCTCCAACCCGAAATATCTGCTGCTCTACCAGGCATTCGGCTGGAAGACTCCGCAGTACATACACCTGCCGATCATCAACGGCCGCAACGCCGACGGCTCGATAAGCAAGCTCTCCAAGCGCCATGGCGCAGTCAGCTTCCAGGCTCTCATCGAGCAGGGCTATCTGCCTCAGGGCATCGTCAACTATATTGCCCTCCTAGGATGGTCTCCCAAGAGCGAGCAGGAGATATTCTCGATGGACGAGCTCATCGCCCAGTTCTCAATTGAGGGAGTTCACAAGAGTCCCGCAGTATTCGATTACCAGAAGTTGGGCTGGGTGGACGGACAGCACCTCACGGCCCTGGCCCCTGAGGTATTCATCCGCGACGCATTTCCTTTCGCAGGCATCACCGGCACATTCCTGGAGCCTAAGTGGACCAAACTGGCATCCCTTCTCCAGAGCCGCATCACCAAATACTCGGACATTCCCGAAAAAATTGCATTCCTGCTGCAGATGCCCGGATACGATGTCAGCCTGTATATCCACAAGAAAAATAAGTCCACCCTTGAAAGTTCGGCAACGATACTTTCCCGCGCCATAGACTGTCTCACCACCCAGACGGACTGGTCAGAAGAGGCTCTTCTGGAGTCAATGACCGCTCTCGCCGGAAACATGGGACTTAAGCTGGGTCCTCTGACCTGGCCTGTAAGAATTGCCCTGTCCGGCCTGATGGCCACGCCTGGCGGTGCGATAGATATCCTCTACCTGCTTGGTAAGGATGAGTCACTCAGACGGTTATCCGATGGTATCCGACTTATCGAGAAAGAAAATTTGGTAGATGAAAAATAATATCTATCTTTGCACTCCCAAAATGGAGGCATAGTGTGCAGGGACATATACACGGAGGATTCGTCTAGCGGCTAGGACTCAAGATTTTCATTCTTGCAACAGGGGTTCGATTCCCCTATCCTCTACCAAATATAAAAAAATTTAAAATGGCAAACCACGCATCAGCAGACAAGCGCAATCGTCAGAACGAAGCACGCAGATTGCATAATCGTTATTATGCAAAAACAACTCGCAACGCCATCAGGGCGCTCAGAAACACTACCGACAAAGAAGCAGCTGCAGCTCTTCTTCCCAAAGTATCCGCTATGATTGACAAACTCGCAAAGATTAACGTGATACATAAGAATAAAGCAGCTAACCTCAAGAGCGGAATTGCAGTTTACGTAAATAAGTTGTAATCTTTTTACGTTTCTGTACATAGATATCGGAAAAACTTCCCGAACTTAGGCGGGAAGTTTTTTTTTATATCTGCATTATGAGCATCAATGACTGGAAAATGGATGACAGGCCGCGGGAAAAGATGAGTGTGTCGGGCGCGGCCTCACTGAGCGATTCCGAATTGCTTGCCATACTCATAAACTCCGGCACCAGAGACAAGAGCGCGATTGACGTAGCAAGGGACATACTGGCCAAAGCCGGAAACTCACTAAATGTGCTTACCGGATTTTCAAAGGAGAAACTGTGCTCCATACCAGGCATAGGCGAGGCCAAAGCCTCACGTCTTATGGCCACCTTCGAACTTGCCGTAAGACTTCAGAGCGAGAATCCCGAGCCGAAGATGCGCATCACAGCTTCCAGCTCCGTCAGCAAGATTTTCTCACCCCTGCTGCGCAATCTGGAGCATGAGGAATGCTGGGTGATCTTCCTCAACAAAGCCAACAAGATCATCTCCAAAGAGAAAGTAAGTGTAGGCGGAGTCAGCGGTGCAGTCCTGGATCCAAGACTGATTATCCGCAAGGCTGTGGACAAGCTGGCAAGTGCAATAATCCTGGTCCACAACCACCCCTCCGGGAACCCCTGTCCCAGTGAACTGGACCGCCGGCAGACCAGAGTTCTCCGTGATGCAGCAGGCCTGCTGGACATAGCACTCCTGGACCATGTCATAATCGCAGGAAACCGATACTACAGTTTTAACGATGAAGGGCTGTAGCATCTTGAAATATTTGGATTATATTTGTAAAAAATTGCTTATGACCATACATAACCTCAGTGACGGCAATTCCGTCCTAAACCAGTTCATCGCTGAAATCCGCGACAAGAACATTCAGAAAAACCACATGAGATTCCGCAGGAATCTGGAGCGCATAGGGGAAATATTCGCTTACGAGATAAGCAAAACCTTGCGTTACAGACCTGTCGAGATAACTACCCCGCTAGGCATATCCACATGTAGTCTTCCGGAGGACGAAATCGTCCTGGCAACCATACTGAGAGCCGGGCTGCCTCTGCACAACGGTCTCCTCAACTACTTCGACGGTGCACAGAACGCTTTCATAGCAGCTTATCGTAAATACGGAAAGGACAACAAGTTCGACATCAATCTCGAATATGTAACATCCCCTTCCGTCGACGGCAAAATCCTGATTCTGGCGGATACCATGCTGGCAACAGGAGCCTCCGTCGTACTGGCATACAAGAAACTGCTTGAGGACGGAAATCCGGTCCACACACACATCGTATGCCCGATAGCCAGTTCATATGGAGTAGAATATCTGTCCAAGAATCTGTCCCATAAGACCGTAACCCTATGGACCGGAGCCATCGACGAGGAACTCACCAACAAATCCTACATCGTACCAGGCCTGGGCGATGCGGGAGACCTGGCATTCGGAGACAAACTTTAAAGCCTATATTTCCTTACGCATCCTGGCTATAGGAATATTGAGTTGCTCACGATACTTGGCAACTGTACGCCGCGCTACTTTATAGCCCTTCTGTGAGAGGACGCCCACCAGCTCCTCGTCGGTGAGGGGCTTTTTCTTATCCTCACTCTCAATACTCTCAGACAGTACTTTCTTTATCTCACGGGTAGACACCTCGTCTCCGCTCTCAGTCTTCATCCCTTCCGAGAAGAAATACTTAAGAGGATATACTCCGAAATTGGTCTGAATATACTTGCAGTTGACAACACGGGATATAGTCGATATATCCAAGCCTGTCTTCTCTGCTATATTCTTGAGCACCATTGGCTTGAGTTTGGCCTCATCTCCGTCCATAAAGAAATCGTGCTGAAAATCCAGAATCGCCTTCATCGTATTCTGAAGAGTATTCTGTCTCTGCTTGATCGCCTCTACGAACCACTTGGCCGAGTCCAGCTTCTGCTTGACGAAGGCCACTGCCTCCTTCCCTCTTTTGCCGGAAGATGTCGCAGAATTCATCAACAGATCGGCATACCGCTTATTGACCCTAAGTTCGGGAACTGAGAACTTGGGCATGGAGAGAATCAGTTCCCCATCCTTATTGTCCAGAATAAAGTCCGGGACTATTTGCTGGGCCTGCTCTACGTAAGAGTCGTCTATCTGACCACCGGGACGGGGATTGAGCCGCACGATTTCATCCACGGCATCCTTCAGTTCGTCCTTGCCCATACCGGTCTTTGCCATTATCTTGTCGTAGTGCTTGCGGGAAAACTCCTCAAAATAATTTTCAAGAATTTCTTCCGCCCTCTCCCTCTGAGGAGTATTTTCCTTAGCCCGGAGCTGTAGCAACAGGCATTCTCTCAGATCTCTGGCTCCCACCCCTACAGGTTCGAACTCCTGAATGACTTTCAGTATCTTCTCCACATGCTCCGGGGTAGTCTCAATATTGAGTCTGAATGCAATATCATCCGTAAGCGACAGTATGTCACGACGCAGATATCCATCATCATCGATACTGCCGATGATGAATGATGCTATCGTCCTGTCCTCTCCTTTCAGCCCGCTGTAACCAAGCTGCATCTCCAGATTCTGATGAAAACTCTCCTTGACAGAAAATGTATTGTACTGAGGTTTCAGGTCCTTACCCTGATTATTGATATAAAGACGATAAGAGGGGGTTGAATCATCCTGACTGCTATAGTCGCTCAAGGACACATTCTTCGGCTCTCCATCCTCGGTCTCTTCCGTAGAGGAAGCCTCGTCCAGGACAGGATTTTCCTCCAGTTCCTTCTTTATCCGCTGTTCCAGTTCCAGGGTAGGAAGCTCCAACAGCTTGATAGTCTGAATCTGGAGAGGAGACAGTCCCTGCTGTAATTTCTGTTGTAATCCTTGTTTTAACATAACTGACTTCAAAGATAGCAATAAATATTCTATATTTGTACTTTGATACCTCCTATATGGGCCCAGAAAACGACATCCTATCCGTTGACGTAGAAAAAGTAATCCGCGGGAAAAGTGAAAGGCTTGCGGACCGGATACCGCGTTTTGTCATAGAATACATCAAGAAAATCATTCATCAGGACGAGATAAACCGGCTGCTGTACGACAACAGGGAACGCACCGGAGTAGACTTCGCGACCCATATCCTGCAGGACCTGAATGTAACTTATAGAGTACACTACACCGGAAATACACGGCCTGAACCTCACGGAAGGTACATCTTCGTGTCGAACCATCCCCTGGGCGGACTGGACGGCATGATACTCATCTCATACATAGGCAGCCACTTTGGGGATGTCCGCTTTATTGTCAATGACCTGCTTATGTATATCAAGCCCCTTGCCCCCGTATTCGTACCGGTCAACAAGTACGGCAGGATGCGGCACGACAACACTGTTCTCTTCCAACAGACATTCGGGTCAGAGTCACAGGTGCTGTATTTCCCCGCAGGACTATGCTCCAGACTGATAAAGGGCCAAGTGAGCGACCTCGAATGGAAAAAGACCTTCGTCACCAAAGCTATAGACAGCCGAAGGGACATCGTCCCGATGTTTTTCTCAGGAGAGAATACCATGCGTTTCTACCGCCTGGCGAATCTACGCAAGCGCCTGGGCATTAAATTCAACATCGAAACATTTCTGCTTCCGGACGAAATGTTCCGAAAGAAAGGAGCCTCCTTCGACCTTTTCATCGGGGAACCGGTCCCATACACCTCCCTCACTGACGAGCACAGCCACAAAGAGTGGTGCGACATAATTAGACAGAAAAGTTATGCAACCCGTAATCAAGCCCGTTGACCGCAAACTCATACGCCGTGAGCTGACTGCGGCCAAGTACATACGGACAACCCGCAAAGGCGACAATGAACTTTATGAGGTCACTTACAAGGACTCTCCGAATATCATGCAGGAGATAGGCCGCCTGCGTGAGATATCGTTCCGCCTTGCCGGAGGCGGCTCGGGCAAGGACTGCGACATCGACCAGTTCGATACCGATCCGGTGGATTTCTACCGCCAGCTCATAGTCTGGGACCCTCACGACAAAGAGATTCTGGGCGGTTACCGCTACATACTGTGCGGAGGCATCCCGCCAGAGAAAATGGCGACAAACGAGATTTTCAATTTCTCAGAAGGATTCGTACACGACTATCTGCCTTTCACCATCGAGCTCGGGCGCTCATTCATCCAGCCCAACTACCAGAACATCAACCTCAAACGCAAAGGACTCTACGCTTTGGACAATCTCTGGGACGGTCTCGGCGCCTTGATGCTGAAATACTCTCATTATAAGTATTTCTTCGGAAAGGTTACCATGTACACCTCCTACAACCTCCGGGCCCGCAACACTCTGCTCAACTTCCTGCACAAGTATTTCGGAGATCCGGAAGGACTGGTCACTCCGGTCAAGCCCATAGACTACGACAGCGGCAACAAATACTATCAGGAACTCTTCAAGGACCTGGACTATCATGACGCTTACAAAGTACTGCAGAAAGAGATAAAACTCAACGGAGAGTTCATCCCGCCTCTGATCAATTCCTATATGAACCTCTCACCCTCTATGAAAGTGTTCGGAACCGCAGTCAACCCCGGTTTCGGAAATGTAGAGGAGACAGGAATACTAGTAAAGATGGAAGACATCTATCCAGAGAAAAAAGAGAGACACCTCGTCCCCATGCAGGAGGCCCTGCATACTGTAGCGGCAAGATTCAGACCTAAATGGTGGAGAAAGATTCTTTGACAAGAAATACAGTAGGATATTCCCGCCTGATAGCCTCCAGAAAACGCATCGCGTCAGACTTGGAGCGGAATTCTCCGACCGTAACCTTGAAATATGGATTGTCATATATCCTGAACACCGGCACCCCGGGATAATGCACTTTGAATGTATCTACAATCTGCTCAGAGATAGTCCTTGCATTCTGACTATTGTCAAAATAAATCCGGACTCTGTATCCCTGCGCTCTCCTTCCTTTGTTTTTTTCTACCTGACAAGACATGGCCTTGGCCAGAGAATCAGTCTGCCGTATCCGGCCTTCCAGAGAAATCATCAGAGTGTCATAATCCATATAATGAACCATCTCCACAGTATCTACCGCAGACAAAGTATCCGCAGACTGCGCGTCAGCTGTGAAAAATGAGACTGCAATAACCGCCAATATCAGGCAAACTCGCTTCATATTACCTTATTTTAAACCGTTTACAATATCCTCCAATGGTGTCTTCTTCATATTCAGAGTCTTTCTGAAACCTCCGTCCGAACGGACGACTACCTTACCGTCAACTACAAAGTCCTCCATATTCCAGCTTTTGAAATCCAGACCGGCTGTTATTATCGATATGGGATCCAGCACAGAGGCCTTTATGGGAATATCAACTGTATCCTTGCTGCGGGGTGCGGCAGCCGGAGCCCCGTCCAGTGAGAATTTTACAAAATCCTTTCCTTCCCGCAACAGCACGGCGTCCAGAGTCTCAAGAGTAATGGTATGTCCGGTAGGATTATCAATCAAAGCTTTCAGAACGATGGTCGCTGAGGAAGTACCGTTAAAACGAAAACTCCCGACTGTCACATTATCCACACTTATCTGACGGTATTCCGCACAACCGGTCAGTAAAAGCAGGGTGGAAAGTAAAAGCACAATTCTTCTCATAATTCTCAACGGTTTGTTCCGGCAAAGATATAAAAAGTTATCTTTGCGGTGCAATGGCAAATGACAAAAGAATATTCATAGAGACATACGGCTGTCAGATGAATGTCTACGACAGCGAGATAGTCCTCTCCATCCTGGAGAAGGAAGGCTACACGCCCTGCAGGGGACTTGAGGAAGCGGATCTTATAATGGTCAACACCTGTTCCATCAGGGACAATGCCGAACAGCGCGTCTGGGGCCGCCTCGACCGGTTCCTTCAGGAGAAGAAGCACCGCAGGGTCACGGTAGGAGTGCTGGGCTGCATGGCGGAAAGGCTCAAGCAGGAGCTCCTCTCCCATCCGGCGGTGGACATGGTGGCGGGTCCCGATACTTACCGGGACCTCCCTAGGATGCTCCGCTGCCTGGCAGAAGAGGGAGAGAAACAGGTCAATACCCTCCTCTCGTTGAAGGAGACATACGCTGACATCGACCCCGTCCGCACGGATGCCGGCGGTGTCACCACCTTCATCTCCATCATGAGGGGATGCAACAACATGTGCACCTACTGCATTGTCCCCTACGTCCGCGGAGGCGAGCGCAGCCGCGACCCCCAGTCCATCGTAAGGGAGGCGGAGCGCCTGTATGCCGCCGGCTACCGGGAGGTAAGCCTGCTGGGCCAGAATGTCGATTCCTACCTCTGGAAGAATCCGGACAATCCGACCGAGACCGTCAATTTCGCCCAGCTCATCGAGCTGGTGGCCCTTGTCGCTCCTGACCTGAGGGTAAGGTTCTCGACATCACATCCCAAGGACATGAGCAACGGAGTCCTGTACTCCATGGCGATGTATCCCAATATCTGCACGCACATTCACCTGCCTGTCCAGTCCGGAAGTGACAGGATGCTGGAGAAGATGAACCGCAAGTACACCGTGGCAGGGTATTTGGAGAGAATAGAGAAGATCCGGGAAATAGTCCCCGAGGCGGCAGTCACCACCGACATTATCGCGGGTTTCTGCTCCGAGACGGAGGAGGACCACCGGGCCACCCTGGAGCTGATGCAGAAGGTACGCTTCGACAGCGCGTTCATGTTCCAGTACTCCCAGAGACCCGGAACCAAGGCCGCCAGGCATTTCCCCGACGACGTTCCTCCCGAGGTCAAGACCCGCAGGCTCAACGAGATCATCGAGCTGCAGAGCGCCATATCCCTGGAGCGCAACCGCGAGTGCGTGGGACAGACTTACGAGGTGCTGATCGAGGGTACGTCGAAAAGGGACAGCGGCTCGCTCTTCGGAAGGACGTCCTCCAACAAGGTATGCGTCTTCCCGGCCCTGGGACACCGCCCCGGAGAATATGTCAGCGTAAGGGTCGAGAGCTGCACTTCGGCCACCCTGCTTGGAAATATAGTAGAACAATAAACAATATTTAAAAACAGACAAGTTATGACAAAGATGAGAACCACTTATCTCGGCAACCTGCGTACCGAGATTCTTCACGAGCAGTCCGGCAACAAGATTATCACCGACGCTCCCCTGGACAACCACGGCAAGGGCGAGTACTTCTCCCCCACCGACATGTTCGCCTCTTCCCTCGCCTCATGCATGCTGACCATCATGGGCATTTCGGCTCAGTCCTACGGCTTCAACATCGACGGAACTACAGTCGAGATCGAGAAGGAGATGGCTGCCAATCCCCGCCGCGTGGCACGTATCGTCGTGGACATCACCTTCCCCAAAGGACAGAAATACGATGACAAGGCCAAGAGGCTCATCGAGTCGGCAGCCCGCACCTGCCCCGTATCCAACAGCCTGCATCCCGATATCGTAAAGGATATCCGTTTCCACTACGACGAGTAGGATTGTCTACTGCTGCTTTTTCTTGCGGAGGGCGCTGTAGATGAGGCAGGCGGCCAGGATGATGAAGGCCGCGAGGATGATGAGCATCTCGGTGACGTGCTCCAGAGGGGCCACCCATATCTCGTTGAACAGGTCTATGCGGCCCATGATCTCCACCGGAGTCCAGAAAACAATTACCGTGGCTATGGCCATACGGATGTTGGCGCCCCAGGAGGAGATCCTGAGCTGCTTGATGAACATGAAGACGGCTCCTATCAGACAGCCTGCGCCTATGAGCTGGGTTACTGGATGATGGTCACCCAGGAAACGGGGATCGTAGCAGAACATCAGCAGCAGATAGCAGGCCCACATCATCATGTTCAGCTCCATGAATGTGGTGATGGAGGTGTGACGGGTCAGCGGACGGGTGACAATCTCGTCCTTGCGCTTGCCGAAGATGCGCTTCTGTATCCAGGTGATGAAGTAGCAGCCTGTCTTTACGCTGAATATGTACACGGTCATAATCAGCATCCAGAAGCCGAAGGTGGCCGGCATGATCAGGTACTCGGGCTTGGTGACCACCTCGCCGTTCACTATCTCGGGCTGTACTCCGTAACGGGCGGCATAGTACTGGAGCAGGAACTCCACCCAGCCGGTCCAGAAGAGCAGGCCGCCGACCAGTCCGAGGATGGTCTGCCTGGTGTCGCCCTTGACGAAGACTCCGGCAATCACGATACCCAGTCCCACGGCTCCCATAGCGAAAGCGCAGCCGTGCAGGGCCGACTCCGGAAGAAAATGTTCCATGAGAATCATCAGCGCATGTCCCAGGGGCATGGCGCAGAGAACTACCAAAAATGCCACCAGGGTCCTGCACCAGTATCTTTTCACTACATGCTCCATTCGGTACCCTCCTTGGTGTCCTTGATGGTGACGCCGAGTTCCTTCAGCCTGTCCCGGATACTGTCGCTGGTGGCGAAATCCTTGCGGGCCTTGGCCTCGCGGCGGACTTCCAGAATCATGTCCATCAGCCCCTCCACAGTCTTCTCCTCAGAAGAGGCGGAGACCTCGTCTATAAGGCCGAGCACATCCGGAACCAGCTTGCAGAATATATCGGAAAGCGCATCATAATCAGCATCGGAGAGCTTGAGGGAGCCGTCCTTTGCCTGATTGACCAGCCTTACAGCATCAAAAACATGAGCAAGTGCTATTGGAGTATTGAGATCATCACACAGTGCGTCTATCACTCCCTCATGCAGTCTGCCGATTTCCGGATTCAGGTCTCCCGGGACATGTTTCAGCTCCTTTATATCCTTGACGGCCTGAAGCACCCTTTTAAGTCCCTTCTCGGCCGCCGATAAGGCCTCGTTGCTGAAGTCCAGAGTTCCGCGGTAATGGGCCTGAAGGATGAAGAAGCGGATGGTCATAGGAGAATAAACCTTGTACAGATCCGCTAGGGTGGTAAAGTTCCCGAGGGATTTGCCCATCTTCTGACCATTGACAGTCAATAGGTTGTTGTGCATCCAGTACTTTACTCCGCCCTTTCCCCTGGAAGCGGTGTTCTGCGCCAGCTCGCACTCATGGTGCGGAAACTGCAGGTCCATGCCGCCGCCGTGTATATCGAACACCTCGCCCAGATACTTCTCGCTCATGGCAGAACACTCCAGATGCCAGCCGGGGAATCCCTCGCTCCAGGGAGAAGGCCACTTCATTATGTGCTGAGGAGAGGCCTTCTTCCAAAGGGCGAAGTCATAGGGGGAGCGCTTGTCTCCTGTACCGTCCAAAGAGCGGGTATTGGCCTGCATATCTTCTATATCGCGGCCGGAGAGCACACCATAATGATATTTTCTGTTGTATGCCGGCACATCGAAATACACCGAGCCGTTGCTCTCATATGCGAAACCGGCATCGAGAATCCTCTTCACAAGCTCTATCTGCTCTATTATATGTCCGGAAGCCCGTGGTTCAATGCTGGGAGGCAGGGTATTGAGCCGGCGCATGGCATCATGATAGGCGATGGTATAAGTCTGGACTACTTCCATTGGCTCCAGAGACTCGAGTCGGGCTTTCTTTGCTATCTTGTCATCACCTTCATCGGCATCATGCTCAAGATGACCCACATCCGTTATATTCCTGACATATCTTACTTTATAGCCAAGATACCTGAAGAACCGCACCAGTACGTCGTAAGTCACGGCCGGTCTCGCATGGCCCAGATGCGGCTCCCCGTATACAGTAGGACCGCAGACATAGAGGCCCACCATGCCCGGATGTACCGGAACAAATTCTTCCTTTCTCCTTGATAATGTGTTGTAGATGTAAACTGTCCTTGTCATGATACCTTATGTTTTATGAAGGCAAATATAATGCTTTTATGCCATCTGTGTCTCCTCAATGTTGACTCTGGACGCAAGCACCTCGTAAAAAGCCTTCTCCTCTCCGCTTGCCGTCGTATAGCGGCTCTGCCTCAGACGTCCGATCACATATACGCACACTCCTTTCCTTATTCGTGTAAAGTCAGGCATACCCTTTCCTCCCCAGGCTGTGACCGAAAGCCATGTGGTTTCTTCCTTAAGATTGCCGGAACGGTCCTTGTAAGTCTCGTTGGTCGCAATGTTGAACCTGGCGACTGTGTTGTCTCCCACTTTCATGATTCTGGCATCCTGCCCTGCATTTCCACGCAGTTCGATTCTGTTAAATGATCTGTCCATAATTTTAGATTTAATAGTTGAAAATGTTTCCAACCGCAAAGCAAAACAGAATCTGAGAATTTATCTTCACTTTAAACGATTATAATCGGCTATAAACAGCTAGATATGAAAGTTTTTACGTTTTTGGTCATAGATTTCAGATTTCATGACTTAATTTTGTATCCAAAACACTAAGACACGAGAAGTATGGAAGAGGAGAAAAGGTACTGCCCGAACTGCCACGGGCTCTTTACTGGAAGGTCCGACAAGAAATTCTGCTCAGACTCCTGCCGGACAATGTACAACAACCGCATTTACAAGGAACGCCGGAGCGCACTGGACCGGATCGACAGGATTCTGAAAAAGAATCACGCGATTATCGAAAGGCTTTATGCCAGAGGTGAACGGGAAATTGCATTCACCGAACTTTTCGGTATGGGATTCAACTTCGACTACATAACATCTCTGAGGGAGAATCCCGATACCGGCAGTTCGTACATCATCGGCTGCTATGACTACTCGTATGTCATAGACAGGGAAGGCAAAGTCACAATCGGCAGAAAAAGTGCTATTCCACTGTAACTGATTTCGCAAGATTTCTCGGCTGATCCACATCCCTACCCTTGGCTATGGCGATATGATAAGCCAGAAGCTGAAGAGGGATGGTGGACAGCAGAGGGACAAAGCACTCCTCTGTATCGGGAATCTCAAAACTCCAGTCAGAGATATTACGGACATCATTATCACCCTCAGTCACAATGGATATAATGCGGCCCTTACGTGCTTTTATCTCCTGAACATTGCTGACTATCTTGTCATATTTTCCTTTTCTGGTGGCTATTACGACCACCGGTAGTTCATCGTCTATCAATGCAATAGGGCCGTGCTTCATCTCCGCCGCCGGGTATCCCTCGGCATGGATGTAGGATATTTCCTTCAATTTCAATGCACCTTCAAGAGCCACAGGGAAATTATAACCACGGCCCAGATAGATGAAATTATGGGCATACGTAAATACACTGGCTATCTTGGAGATAAGTTCGTCATGTCTGAGTATTTTCTCTATCTTCTCCGGAATACGCTGCAACTCCTCCACCAGTTCGCGCCTGCGGGCGTCCGTGATGGTGCCCTTCTCTTTTGCCAGAGACAGAGCCAGAAGGGCCAGAGTAGAAACCTGCGCAGTAAATGCCTTGGTAGAGGCCACTCCTATCTCCGGACCGGCATGAGTGTAGCAACCTGAATTAGTTTCACGCGGAATGGAAGAACCGACAACATTGCATATTCCGAAAAGGAATGCACCGTGAGCCTTCGCCAGCTTAATTGCGGCAAGAGTATCCGCCGTTTCTCCGGACTGAGATATTGCTATCACGATGTCGTCACTGAATATTACCGGCTTACGATACCTGAACTCAGATGAATACTCCACTTCCACAGGTATCCTTGCCAGCTCTTCAATCATGTACTTGCCTATCTGAGCGGCATGCCATGACGTTCCGCAGGCACAGATAATAATCCTCCTCGCCTGGAGAAATCTGTCACGGTTGTCTATAATGCCTGACAGTTTTACCTCTCCCAATTCAGGATGCAGGCGACCTTTCATGGATGTCCTCAGCGTATTGGGCTGCTCATATATCTCCTTAAGCATGAAATGAGGGAAACCACCCTTTTCTATTTCACTCAGATTGAGCTCAAGTTTTTTGACAATCGGCGTAACCTCGACTTGCCGCAGGTCTGTAATCCGAATGCCCCCCCCTCTTTCCATGATGGCTATCTGCTCATCATCCAGATAAATAACTCTGTCTGTGTATTCAACAATAGGCGTAGCGTCAGATCCGATGAGAAATTCATCTTTCCCGATACCCACTACCAGAGGGCTGCCCTTACGGGCCGCTATCATAATTTCCGGATTATCCCTGTCTATCACAACGATAGCATAGGCCCCAACCACATTGCGAAGGGCAAGTGGAACTGCCTCCACCAAAGAGATACCATGCGAATCCATCATATACTGGACCAGCTGTATTACCACTTCCGTATCTGTATCACTTTGAAAATGATAGCCTTTATTCACCAGTTCCTTCTTCAGAGCCTTGTAATTCTCAATTATACCGTTATGAATCAAGGCCAGATTTTTATGTTCTGAATAATGCGGATGCGCATTAGCATCATTCGGTTCTCCGTGAGTGGCCCAACGTGTATGAGCAATTCCTATCGTTCCAGTAGTATCTTTATCCTTTATAACCTTTTCAAGATCGCTTACTTTACCTTTAGATTTGTATACTGAAAGGTTACCTTCTGCGTTAATGAGAGCGATTCCGGCACTATCGTACCCTCTGTACTCCAGTCTGTGAAGTCCCTTAATCAAGATGGGGGCCGCCTGCTGCGTACCCATATAACCTACTATTCCACACATAGTTTTCTTTTTTTTAAAAAAACAAAAATAACAAATTCAGATTATTTTTTATAAATTTGTGCCACTCAATGCTTACTTTTTTTAATGTGACATACCTCAAAATGATAAAATTCTTAAAAATTTCGGGAAAGTTCCTCGCATTTGTAATACTTTTTGCTGTGTTCGTCCTATCGATTTTCAGCATTTCTCCCATATACCGTTTTGAAGGTCCGTCACCCTTCCATGGTGACAAAATATACAACCCGTACGCAGACCTGGATACTTCCATAGGCTGGAAACGAGCCTGCCTGCACACCCATACCAAAGTAGACAAAGGCATAAACGAGTGCCCCTACTATCCCGATGTCGTTTATTCCGATTACATGAGCTACGGCTACGATATTCTCGGCTTTTCCAATCATCAGGCACTGACCCCGCACCCAGTAGACTCTTCCCTCTACATTGCAATATACGAGCACGGCTACAATCTCTTCAAGTTTCACTTGAATGCATTCGGAGTAAGACAAGTCGAGAAATTCGATCACATTCTGCCTATCCTACTGTCCCAAAAACAGTTCATGATAGACCGGCTGGCCGCTGACGGAGATTTTGTCCAGTTCAATCATCCCAACCGCACCTTAACTGTCAACCGCCGTGTAATGGAGCATCTCTCCGGATACAGGTTGATAGAGGGAGACTCCGGATTCGGAGAAAGAGACCATGGCAAAGGAACCATATTGAAGCATTGGGACGAAGCTCTGTCAGCCGGACGCTATGCCCACAACAACATCAATGATGACAATCACAATTCCAAGGCCCACGCAGCAATAGCCCGCCGGTGCTCCTGGATCAACACACCCACTCCGTACTGGAAGGATATCCGCGAGCAACTGCTCAAAGGAAATTTCTACACCACCCGCGTTCCCGATTTCGGAGCCGGGGACACTGTTGTTAAACATGCTGAAAACCTACGGCTTCCAAAGATTGAGGACATAGGAATGAAAGGTGATACCGTGTATATGCGCCTAAATACCCCGGCACAGGCTATCAGGGTCATTTCCCAGAACGGGACAATAGTAGACTCCACATTCAACTCCGCATACATACAGTATCCCATGGCACCGGAAGATCCTTACGTAAGGATGACGGCATGGTATGAAGATGGAACTACAGTCTATACCAATGCGTTCGCCAGATACTCCGAAGGAGATTCACCATACCGCGACTTCGCACATCCAGTAAGATGGGGCATGACAGTTCTATGGAACCTGATACTGCTGACCGTAGCTGCCGGATGCGTCTACTGCTGCGTACTGATGTTCAGAAAAAAGCGCAGATAGCGGCTATCTGATGACAACTTCCAAAGCTCCGCTGCCGTAACGCAACATGGAAGCGTCGCGCACCACCACGCCAGGATACTCCCGCAGACGATGGAGCAGTTCCGAACGGAGAATACCCCGGCCGTTACCGTGAATCAGAACTACGGTGCGCACACCTTTCCTAAATGCCTCGGCCATGCTCTTCTCGAAGACATCCAGTTGAACATAGAAAGCGTCCTCGTCAGGAATATTGCGTGCCGCCGGATATTTCAAGCGTATTTTGTCCAGATGCAGGTCCACAACCATCACTTCCGCCTGACGGGAGGACCCCTTTCGAGTAGAGGCGGAATGCCGCACAGCGGTTGAATGCTGTTTAAAACGCGACACCTGGGTATTGCCGTCGTAGAGATGCCTTTCATCCTCGCCTTCATCCGCCTCTACCCTGACTACCTCCCTCTCAGACACCCTCATTCGCATACCCTCCACCTCGATTTCCAAGAAGCCGCGCCCAAGAACAGCCGTCACCTTACCGTCCCCTTCGAAGTCCATGAATCTGACAATGTCTCCGATATTGTACTGCATATATCTCTATACTTTTACCACCGACAAATATAACAAACTTTCCAGCGGATATTTTCAAATTTGCAAGACAATAGTAAAGCCGGATAGCGTTCTCATTACTAAATTTATCATGGGGCAACGTCGCCCTAAGATTAATTTTCAATACTATATGATAGCAGGTTACCTAAGGGTCAGCACAGGCAAACAGCATCTGGCCAATCAGAAAGAAGAAATTATCCGTTACGCTGCAGCAAAACAGATTACAGTCGATTACTGGGTCACAGAAATCGTAAGCGGGAAGAAAAATGAAAAAGAACGGAAACTGGGCATCCTTCTTCGCCGGCTTAAACCCGGCGACACCCTTATTGTCACTGAGATATCCAGACTAAGCCGCACTCTCACCGACATCATGGAAATCATGGCAAAATGTCTACGTAAGAAAATCCGGCTATTCACGACCAAGGAAGGCTACGCATTCGATGACAGCATCAACAGCAAAGTACTGTGCTTCGCATTCGGTCTTGTCGCTGAAATCGAGAGAAACCTGATCTCAATGCGGACCAAAGAGGCTCTCGCAATGCGAAAGGCCAATGGAGTAATCCTCGGCCGGCGTAAAGGCAGCTGCACCAAACTTAATATTCTGATGGCGAACAGCCAGACCGTCCTGACCATGCTCGAGGAGCAACGCTCCATCCTAGATATCTGTCGTCACTTCGGTATCTCACGTGAAACGTTCAACAAATACCGTCGCCTCACTCCGGCAGTCGCAGAACTCACTTCACGCAATGCTGCCCTGGCCTCCGCTGCCCGCCGCACCCCCACCAAACTCTCCGCCCTCGACGCCGGCAAAGCTAATCCCTAGACCCGCCGGGACATTCCCCGCATCCGGAAAGTATCGACTAAAGCCGTTAGAGACCCCAAGGCAGGAATCATACTGAAAAACGATCAGCCCGAAACCACTAACGCACGACTACCAAAAGGCCCCGGACGTAACACCCACCGGTGGCCACATCGGAGCGCAGCGACCAGCTCCCTTCCCCACGGGAAGGGCGGGGGGATGGGTAGACAAACGCCCCTTGGAGCCCAGACCAGGACAATGCAACGGAGGCAGGTCCGCCGAAGACAAAAAAAAGCCCCCGGAGAAACAACCTCCGAGGGCTCTAAGGGGCGGCGGCTACCTACTCTCCCACCCCGGTTAGGGCAGTACCATCGGCACGAGTGCGTTTAACTTCTCTGTTCGGAATGGGAAGAGGTTGGTCCACACCGTTATAACCACCATGATATTTCTGTCTGGCTATACTTTCTACTGCGTCGCTTCCTCGTCTCAGACTCGGTCATTTACTCAGGTAAACTCCCTCGTCCTCGCTCGGTCGCCCTTGTAGAAAGCATACCCAGACAGAAATCTCCATCCACAAGATGGATACATCGCCTGAATACGTCAACCTTTCCTAAGGACTTCCGATCTGAGGCACGCTGCGTGCCAGACGTATTCTATAAGAAATGAGAGAGACAACTCAGTAATGCTTGTTTGTTTTTTTCTGCGTCATATCAGAAGTGTCGGGCTATTAGTACTGCTCGGCTTTGACGTTGC
>CABMPD010000009.1 GCA_902388455.1 uncultured Alistipes sp.
CAGTACTCACTGACAGTACCCGCCAACGGTGTCCTGGAGGTGAGCTTTATGGGTTTCCTCACACAGGAGATTCCTGTGAACGGCAGGGCCTCCATCGATGTGGCTCTCGAGCTGGATGCCCAGATGCTGGATGACGTCGTCGTCGTGGGTTACGGTACAGCAAGAAAAATCACCTCCGTGGTAGGTTCTGCCGCCACAGTGAAGAACGAGGTGGTTATGAACCGTCCTTCCGCCAATATGGGTGACGCTCTTCAGGGACAGGTTTCCGGACTTCAGGTATTCCAGTCTTCCGGTGACCCTACCGCCGGTGTCACCATGCGTCTGCGCGGTGTGAACTCCATCAACGCCGGTACGGCTCCTCTCTTCGTGCTTGACGGCTCCCCCGTATCGTCTTCTGTATTCAACAGCTTGAACGGTAATGATATCGAGAGCATCATAGTGATGAAGGACGCATCCTCGACAGCTATCTACGGTTCCCGTGCCGCCAACGGTGTTATCTACATCACCACCAAGAGCGGTAAGAAGACCTCTAACGAGGCTCCCGAAGTTAAGCTGACCGGCCAGTACGGTATCTCCACCATGGTAAACCACAAGCTCCAGCTGATGAACAGCGACCAGTGGTTCCAGTTCCAGGAGCTGGTCAACCCCGACTTCGCTCCCACCGAATCTATGAAGCTGGCACAGCAGCTGGGCATCAACACCAACTGGCTGGACTACCTGTTCGATGAGACAGCTCCCGTATGGAATGTTGACCTTTCTGTATCCGGTGCTACTGACAAGACCGATTACTATCTCTCTCTCGGCACATTCAGCCAGAAAGGTATCTCCATGGACTCGTTCATGAACCGCTATACCCTGCGTTCCAACATCAACACTCAAGCCACCAAATGGCTGAAAGTGGGTATGAGCCTCGCCTTGAGCTACCAAGACTATCGTTCGGGCCCGTACACCAGTGGTTTCTCCAACAGCTGGCAGAACCCTATCAACCTCGCCAACTGGGGACTTCCCTGGATGACTCCTTATGAAATCAAGAACGATGAGAATGGAAATCCCTATGTGGACTATAGCTCTGTACGTAGATATATGGATGATCTGGGTCTTTGGGATCCCTACTTCATGAATGACCTGCAGCCCAACAATACCAACACCCTCAGGCTCTTCGGCAACACCTACATGCAGCTCAATCCCTTCAAGGGCTTCACAGTCAAGGCACAGCAGGGTCTCGAAGGCTATGACTACCGTTCTACAGGCAAGGTAAGACCCATGCCCGCAGGCGAGGGCCCCTGGCAGTCAGGTCAAGCCAGCGAGTCTTTCGCACGCTACTATCAGTTCACATTCACCAATACCATGGAGTACAGGTTCGACATCGCCCAGAAGAACCACTTCTCCATCCTCGCCGGTCAGGAGGCCATTCTGAAGAACTACCAGAGCGTAGGCATCAGCGTCACCGGTCTGACCGACTGGAGGAACAATCTCATATCCCAGGCTCAGCAGGCCAATGTGAATGTTCCTTCCTACAGCACATACGATGAGGTTTACAACTCGTATTTCGCACGTCTTACCTACGACTGGGACGAGAAGTATTTCGTGGATGCATCCTGGCGTATGGACGGTTCGTCTCTCTTCGGAGCCAACAACCGTTATGCCAACTTCTACTCTGTAGGAGCCATGTGGAACCTCAAGAAAGAGGACTGGTTACAGAATGCTTCCTGGGTTCAGGACCTGCGCCTGAAAGCCAGCTACGGTACCACCGGTAACTCCGACATCGCCGGCTATTCAGGACGTTATCCTTCCTACGGTACTATCGGCAACTACACCGGTAGCTACGGTGGTATCACAGGTTGGGGTATTTCACAGCCCGGTAACCCCAACATTACCTGGGAGACTGTAGAAAGCCTCAACATCGGTGTGACCGCCCGTCTGTGGAACTTCTTCGATGTAAGCGTAGAGTTCTACAACAAGGTGACTCACGACCTCCTCATGGAGATTCCCTACTCTTTCACTACCGGTCACGCAAGCGGCTGGGGTAACGCAGGTGACATGCTCAACCGCGGTGTGGATGTTGACCTGACCTTCGACATCGTTCAGACCAACGACATCTATTTCGGTGTTACAGCCAACTTCAACTACAACCACAACGAGATCACCGAACTCTTCGGAGGCCGTGATGAGTATACCATCGCCAACACCGGTATCTCCTATCAGGTAGGCTATCCCTACGGTGAGTTCTTCTATGTGCGCTCAGCAGGTGTAGACCCCGCCGACGGTATGCAGATGTGGTATGACCTGGACGGCAACAAGACCAAGAACTACTCTGACAACTACGCCGTCATGCTCGGCAAACAGAGATACGCTCCCTGGTCCGGCGGTCTGAACCTTACATTTACCTACAAGGGTCTGTACATCGGTGCTGACTTCTCATGGGTAGCAGGCAAATACACCATCAACAACGATAAGTTCTTCCTCACCAACCCTCTCTTCACCACTACCAACATGAACGGTACCGTAGACATGCTGGACATTTGGACCGAGCCCGGTGACATCACCGATGTTCCCAGCATCGACTCTCCCAGACAGTTTGACGAGACATTCGTAGAGAACGCCTCATTCTTCCGTCTGAAGAACCTGCAGGTATCGTATGACTTCCCCAAGAAATGGATGGACCGCACCGGTTTCATCAAGGGATTCAGAGTTTACTTCATCGGACGTAACCTCTTTACATTCACTGAGTACTCAGGATATGACCCTGAAGTGGACTCCAACCTCCAGCTGGGTATCTACCCCAACTCAAGGCAGTTCACCGTCGGTGCTGAATTCACATTCTAATCAAATCAAATAATAGGAAAGTAATGAAAAAGACATTTATAATCCCGACCATTCTGACAGCCGCAGCACTCGGCCTCGCCAGCTGCGACATGAATCTGACACCGGCCGGTTCTGTATTTCCTGAAAATGCCCTGCAGACCATAGAAGACGCTGAGAGACTCCGCGCCGGTTATATGATTGCGTTCAGGGGCCGCGTATCAGGCAGCATGGCCTATACAGCCGACCTCGCATCAGACCTCTACCACGCTACCACCAACTGGGGTAACCGCGGAGGTACATACTACAACTGGATCTACACCTCGGTCGATGGAGACGCCGAGTCAGTATGGTCCGGACGCTACAGCGGTATTTCCAACCTCAACTTCTTCATCGACAAGGCCAACTCTGCCGACAAAAGCAACTGGACCGAAGAGAATATCGCCAAGCTCAGTGTCTACAAGGGAGAGGCCTTCTTCCTCAGGGCTTTCTACCACTTCCAGCTGGCCGAGAAGTTCTGCCAGGACTATGAGGGCAACGAGAGCACTTACGGTATACCTTATGTAAAGCATTACAACCCCACCTCTGACCAGACTCAGTATCCCGACCGCGGTACTCTCGCAGAAACATTCGCAGAGATCAACAATGACCTCGACAGTGCGGAGGCCTATCTAACCACACCCGGTGCAGAGGCTCACAACTACCTGACAGCTGATGCAGTCAAGGCACTGAGGGCCAGGGTAGCCCTCAACATGCGTGACTATCCTACCGCCATTGAGAATGCTTCTGCCCTGGTCAACAGCGGCGTTTATCCCCTTGTAAGCCTCTCCGACACCGCAGCTTTCCGCGCCATCTGGTCTGTGGACTCAGGTGACGAGGCCATCATCCAGCTCGATGCATCCTATCCCGACGACCTTCCCTCAGGTTACGCATACCAGTTCATTTCGTACGATGCCAACAACGACCTCTACGGTCCGGACTACATCCCCGAACAGTGGGTTATCGACCTCTACGAGGAGTATCCCGGTGACATCAGGCTCAACGCCAACTTCAAGGAAGTCACTGTAACCCTGCCTCCCGGTAACGCTGAGTTCAATGTGTGGATTTTCTACAAGTTCGTAGGTAACCCTGAGCTCAAGGACCAGGCTTCCAGAGGAAACTCCGGTGTAAACAAGGTTAAACCTTTCCGTATCCCCGAGCAGTACCTCATCCTTGCCGAGGCTTACGCCCGTAACGGTCAGGCTGCCGAGGCCTGCAATGTCTTGAACACCCTCAGGAAAGCCAGAATTCCCGGCTACACTGATGCAACCTACTCCGGAGAGCGTCTTCTCGAAGAGATCTTTAATGAAAGAGTAAGGGAGCTCATGGGAGAAGGATTCTATTGGACAGATGTCAAACGCTACCACAGGAATATCGCGAGAGGTGCTGCCCAGGACGGTGCAAGAGACGCTATCTACCTGCCTTCCAACAACGAGTCCTTCCACCGCAGCTGGGGTGACTACAGGTATGTATGGCCCATTCCTCAGGAGGAGCTTGATGCCAGCCCCAACATTGCCAATCAACAGAATCCCGGATATTAATAGTTAAATAATCAGAAAGACAATGAAACAAATTAAACTAATCATAGCCGCAGCCGCACTGACAGGTCTGATCGTTTCCTGCGAGAAGGATTTCACTGTGCAGACGGGAAACACTCCGGTTGAGTTTGTGTATAGTTCGATAGATACTGTGCTCAACAGTGCCATGAACTACATACCTGTGCAGATGACCGAGCAGGCCACTCCTTCATCGTTTACCACAGTCGAGTTCCTCGGCGGTACCATCATTATGAAGGAGGACAGCTCGACCGTCGAGATCGTGGACGGTACCCATGTAATCTTCACCTCCAAGGAGCTTTATATAGGCGCTTATGACCCTGAGGTGGATACAGCGGATCTCCTTCCCACCAATAACATTGAGTTCCGTATCCCCGATTACCTGAATTATCAGGAGGTCACTTTCAGCCTCAGACTTACCGGCCAGTATCTGGGAAGTGTTACTGAGATGACATGGAAGGCCACTGCTCCCGCAGATGTGGATATGACAGGTACTTGGGTAATCGGTACTGCAGAATTCCAAATCTCAGTGGATGAGAACGGCAACTATTCTGTAGTTGATCCCTTCTTCGGTGATACATGGTCTGCGTCGCGTGCCGGAAGTGTGCTTACCTTCAACTCGACCAGCGGAAACACCTTTAATGTAGGTGACCCTCACGGCGATGTCACAGCCACATTCTGCGCTTATCATCCTGAGGACGGAACCGAAGAACCCACTTATCTGTGGCCTGAAGAGCCGTGCGTATGGGAATTCACCAGCGGTACTGTAACGGTTACCAACGGAGTATTCATCGGCTTCGAAAGTCCCGCTGACGGCAAATGGTACAGCTGGAACGGTTCATCCATCGCTGCAGGAACTACTGGTAATAAAAAGTAGTATTTCCTGCTGAATAACACTCATGAGGCTGATCAAGTCAAACTGGTCAGCCTCTTTTTTCAATAAAACAAATACAATAACAGATATGAAAAGATCAGTACTTGTATTGTCCGCCATCCTTTTCTCAGTCCTCTCCTTCGCGCAGACCGAGGAGGGTACCGTCACTGTCAGGGCCGGACAGGATCTCGTGAAAATCCTTCCTCACAATGTGGTGTATCTCCTGCCGGAATTCATGGAAGGCACAGTGGACTTCACCGACGGCAGCTCTTCATCGGGACGACTGAATGTATGCTGTCTCGACAACTCCATCCGCTTCATCCACAGCACTGGCGATACCCTTCTGCTGTCCAACGCCGACCGCGTGGCGCGTGTCATAGTGGACGGCAAAGTACTTATGAAGATGGACGGTATCTTCCTCCGCCAGGTAGCTGTCTACGGGAGCAAGTCCCTCTGTGAGCGCAGGCGTCTGATACTGGAGGAAAATACAACCGATGCCGGGTATTCCGGAGTCCCCGCCACTTCTACAGCCAAAAGAGGCCGTGTGGTTTCGGTCAACCCCAGGCACATGGAATTGGGAGAAAGGGATATAGACTATCGGATGAAGACAGATTTCATCCTGACGGACGGAGAAAAGATATACACGGCGAACGCAGCCTCCTTCTCCAAGTTCTTTCCTGAGAAAAAGAAGGAAATCCGCAGCTACGTCAAGACCCATAAAACTGATTTCAAGAATAAGGCCTCCCTGGCCCAGCTGTTCATGTTCTGCGCGGAGCAGCAGTAGCAATACCCCTTAAACGCAAAAGTCCGGCGGAGGAGGCCTTACAGGCCGAATCTCCGCCGGACTCTATATTATCCCGCGCCTGTGCTTACAGCACGCTGAACACCACGTTGAGACCGGCTGTGACAATGGATACCATGCTCATCAGCTTGATGAGAATGTTGAGCGAAGGACCGGAAGTATCCTTGAAGGGATCGCCTACGGTGTCACCTACGACGGTAGCCTTGTGGGCATCGGAGCCCTTGCCGCCGAGGTTGCCTTCCTCCACGTATTTCTTGGCGTTGTCCCAGGCACCGCCGGAGTTGGCCATGAAGATAGCCAGCACGAAGCCGGAGCCGAGGGAGCCTACGAGCAGACCGACAGTACCGGCCACTCCGAAGAACAGACCGACGAGCAGGGGTACGATGATGGCCAACAGCGAGGGCAGCAGCATCTCCTGCTGGGCGCCTTTGGTGGAGATGGCCACGCAGCGGGCATAGTCAGGTGTGGCCTGACCGGTGAGGATGCCCTTGATCTCACGGAACTGACGGCGCACCTCCTCTACCATCTTCTGGGCGGCGCGTCCCACTGCGTTCATCGTCAGACCGCAGAAGAGGAAGGACATCATGGCGCCGATGAAGACTCCTGCCAGGACGGTGGGATTCATCAGGTTGATATGGTAATACTCCATGAAGTCGGGTATGGTAGCCTGGGCGACTTCGACGGTACGTCCGCCTCCGAGTTCGAGGACGGTCTCCCCTATCCTCTGCAGGCCGATCTTGATCTCCTCGAGGTAGGAGGCCAGCAATGCAAGGGCGGTCAGGGCGGCGGAGCCGATGGCGAAGCCCTTGCCGGTAGCGGCTGTGGTGTTGCCGAGAGCGTCGAGGATGTCGGTGCGCTGGCGTACTTCGGGCTCGAGTTCGCTCATCTGTGCATTGCCGCCGGCGTTGTCCGCGATGGGACCGTAGGCGTCAGTAGCGAGGGTGATGCCGAGAGTGGAGAGCATGCCGACAGCTGCGATACCGATACCGTAGAGACCGAGGCTGAGGTTCTGGGCCGAAAGCATATTCGTTACATCGAAGCCGATGGCGCAGAGATAGGCCAGGATGATGGCCACCACGATGGTGATGACGGGTATGGCTGTCGAGATCATACCGAGACCCACACCGGAGATGATGACAGTGGCAGGGCCGGTGTTGGAACTCTCCGCGAGCTTGCGGGTGGGCTTATAGGAGTGAGAGGTGAAGTACTCGGTGGACTGGCCGATGATGATACCGGCCACCAGACCCACGATGACGGAGCAGGATACCCATGCCCAGTTGGGAATGCCGAGCACGTAGAGTATACCGAATGTAGCCACGGCGATGAGAGCCGAAGAGACATTGGTACCCACGCTCAGGGAGCGGAGCAGCTGTTTCATGCCGGCACCCTCCTTGGTCTTCACGAGATAGATTCCGATGACGGACAGGATGATGCCTACCGCAGCGATGAGCATGGGAGCAAATACCGCCCTGAGCTGCATCGAGGTATCCGCGTAGGAATAGAACGCCGATGCACCGAGCGCGGCGGTGGCCAGGATAGAGCCGCAGTAGGACTCATACAGGTCGGCGCCCATACCGGCTACGTCACCTACGTTGTCACCCACGTTGTCCGCGATGGTGGCGGGATTGCGGGGGTCGTCCTCGGGGATACCGGCCTCAACCTTACCCACCAGGTCAGCGCCCACGTCTGCTGCCTTGGTATAGATACCGCCGCCCACACGCGCGAAGAGAGCCTGCGTGGAGGCACCCATTCCGAAGGTCAGCATGGTCGTGGTGATGACCACCAGCTTCTGAGGACCGTCCGCATTGACAAATGTATCCAGAATGATATACCACAGAGAGATATCCAGCAGACCGAGACCCACTACGGTAAGTCCCATGACGGCGCCCGAGCGGAAGGCCAGCTTAAGGCCGGAGTTGAGCGAGCGACGGGCGGCATTGGCCGTTCTTCCTGAAGCGTATGTTGCGGTCTTCATACCTATGAAGCCGGCGAGTCCGGAAAAGAATCCTCCGGTGAGGAAAGCGAACGGAACCCAGTGGTTCTGCACATCGAAGCCATAGGCCAGAATGGCGAAGAATACGGCAAGAATGATGAACACTATTGTCACCACCTTATACTGCTGCTTGAGATATGCCATGGCCCCCTTGCGGACATGGGCAGCTATCTCTCTCATGGTAGGAGTGCCCTCGTCCTCCTTAAGCATTCTTCTGTAAAAGTAGAAAGCAAATCCCAGTGCAATGAGGGATGAGACGGGCACGAGCCAGAATAATAAATCGACTGACATTGTTGAGTTTTAGATTGAAAATTATTGAATCGTTATATGTTGAAAGTTCTCCGGCGGAACAGACGGATCAATAGACTCCACGGTACGCCGCAGGACAGCCGTGTCTGCAGTAGAATAAAACTTTCTGAGAGGTGGGGCACTCTGCCCGGAATCAGCGGGACGCAGCCCCGCGTCCCTGCTGCGGGCCAAGGCATTGAGAACCCGGCGCGTCTGACGGGCAACAGCCGGTGCCGGATTGATGATACGGACAGAAGGACCGGCGGCACGGGCTATTTCCTGCTGTAGAAAAGGATAATGAGTACAACCCAGTACAATGACATCCGCCCCCTCCTCCGTCATCTCCGCCACATAGCGGTCTATCAGGTCCGAGGGCACCTCTCCCCTCTCCACGGCCTCTACCAGTCCCCAGCCCACTTTCTCTATGATACGGACTCCTGAGGCATACTTCAGGACAGTATCGCGGTACAGGCTGCCCTTGAATGTATTGGCTGTTGCGAGGACTCCCACCACCCCGGTCCTGGAAGCCAGGGCCGCAGGCTTGACTGCCGGTTCCATTCCGACGAACGGTATGGGGAAATGTCCGCGCAGATAAGAGATAGCGGCAGCCGTAGCCGTATTGCAGGCCACGACCACCGCTTCTGCTCCTTCTGAAATCAGGAAACGGACGACTGCATCAGCTCTGGATATGATGTGTTCCGGGCTCTTGTCCCCATAGGGACAGTGGGCTGAATCAGCGACATAGACATAGTCCCTTTCCGGCATAAGAGCCCTCAGCTCCTTCCACACCGAAAGTCCGCCTATACCCGAATCGTACACACCAGTCATCTTCCGTTTTCCATCAGGCAGAGATTATTTCAGATGTTCATCGAGGAAAGACTCCAGATCCTCTTCAGACACTTTGCGGCCGATGATATTGCCCTCAGCATCTACAAACGTGTTCTGAGGAATGAATGAGACGTGATAGAGCTGGCCCACCTCACTCTGCCAGAACTTGAGGTCCGAAACATGAGTCCATGTGAGCTTATCGTCCTTTATGCCCTTGACCCATGCATCGTGGTCACGGTCGAGAGAGACTCCGATGATGTCGAAACCGAGCTTATGGTACTTCTTGTAAATCTCCACGAGAGTAGGATTGAAAGCACGGCAGGGACCGCACCAGCTGGCCCAGAAATCGATCATGGTTACCTTGTTCTTGGGATAGAACTTCGAGAGTGTGACGCTCTTGCCGTCAGGTGTGTTGAGTGTAAAGTCAGGAGCCTTGTTGCCGACGCCGAGCTTCAGCTCATCCTGCAGATACTCGTCCATCATGGCTACAAACTTATTGCCCTCGAACTGAGGAAGAGCCTTGTAAGCGGCTACCAGAGTTGCAAGAGAATCAGTCTCCATATAGTAATAGCCAGCATTCTGAATGGTGAAATACAGCGAGAACTCAGAAATAGGCTCCTCAGCCATCATCGCATCCCTCATCTGGCCCAGTTCCTCCTGATAACGGTTGAATGCAGCAAGAGCAGAATCACGTTCCTCTCCAGACTTCACACTGCGAAGAACCTGCATAAGTCCCTGGGCATCGTATTTCTCGGCTATTTCCTCCGATGCAGCATTAAAACGGTTAATCTTAGTCTGTGTAGGACCTCCTGTTACGACAGCTTCCTGAAGCAGAGTATCGACACCGTTGATTGTCACCTGAGTATTCTCCAGGAAGAAAGGCACGAAACCGGGAATGCCGTCAATGCTCAGGAGGAACGGTTCGGGAGTCTGTACAGTACCCTTGAACACGAACTTACCGTTGATTACCTCTGCTGTATCACGGACAGGATTCTTCATATCACGGTTCACGATATAAGCTGTTCCGTTTACAAGCTTCTCGCTGTCTCCGGTAATGACACCCTTGACGGTATATCCTTTACCGCCGGTGCATGATGCCGCAAGAACTGCGGCAGCGCAGATAATAAGAAATTTTTTCATAATGGTGTAAATATTGATTTGTTGATTGCTATTCTATGTCATCACCCTCCAGGAACCACTCTTTGTACATCATGTAGCCCTGTGCGTTCTTGTGGGCGGACTGCCGCACCGCATCCGTTCCGTCCTTGACCTTCTTGGCGGGGACTCCGGCGTAGACTCCCGGCTCCAGTCTGGAGTTGCTGAGTACTACAGCCCCGGCCGCGATTATCGAGCCGTCGGCGACCTCCACTCCGTCCAGGAGGACGGCACCCATGCCTACGAGCACGTCGTTTCCGACCTTCGCCCCGTGAATGACTGCATTGTGTCCCACCGAGACGTCGTCGCCTATCTCCACTACAGACCTTTTATACAGGGTATGCAGCACCGCCCCATCCTGAATATTCACGCGGTTGCCCAGACGGATGGGATTCACATCGCCGCGGAGCACCGCCCCATACCATATACTGCAGTCGTCTCCTATCTCCACATCCCCGATAATCGCCGCATTCTCAGCGATAAAACATCCCTTCCCGATCTTCGGTGTGATTCCGTTCAAAGGTCTTATAATAGCCATATCATATTCCATTTAAAAACAACCCACAAATATAAAAAAAATAATAAAAAAGGGTCGGCAGAATGACCGCCGACCCTTAAAAAATCCTAATTGTTTCAGATTAGATGATACCCTGCTCGAGCATAGCCTGAGCCACCTTCATGAAGCCGGCGATATTGGCACCCTTAACGTAGTCAACATGACCGTCGGGCTGAGTACCGAACTTAACGCAGGCCTCGTGGATGCTCTGCATGATGTAGTGCAGCTTCTCGTCCACTTCCTTGGCAGACCAGCTGATGTGAGTAGCGTTCTGGGTCATCTCGAGACCTGAGGTAGCTACACCGCCGGCGTTGACAGCCTTACCGGGAGCGAAGAGGATACCCTTGCTCTGGAACTCGTGGATAGCCTCAGGGGTGCAGCCCATGTTGGATACCTCGCAGCAGCACCATGTACCGTTCTTGATCAGCTCCTTGGCATCGTCACCGTTAAGCTCGTTCTGGAATGCGCAAGGCAGAGCGATGTCGCACTTAACGCTCCATGCTTTCTTGCCGGCTGTAAATTTAGCGGCACCAGGGAACTTATCAGCCATATCCTGAACCTTGTTCCTGTTGGAAGCACGCATTACGAGCATGTAGTCAATCATCTCATCGGTGATACCGCCGGGGATCTCGCAGACTCCGTCAGGACCGGAGATAGCGATAACCTTTGCGCCGAGCTCCTTAGCCTTTGTAGCGGCGCCCCATGCTACGTTACCGAAGCCGGAGAGAGCGACTGTCTTGTCCTTGATGTCCTTGCCGGCATGGTGGAGAAGGTGCTGTGTGAAGTACAGAGCGCCGAATCCTGTTGCCTCGGGACGGAGGATGGAACCACCCCATGTGCCGCCCTTACCGGTGAGAACGCCAGTGTTGTACTCGCGGGCCAGCTTCTTGTACATTCCGTACAGATAGCCGATCTCACGTCCGCCTACACCTACGTCACCTGCAGGGATATCGGTGTCGGGGCCGATGCATCTCCAGAGCTCATACATGAAGGCCTGGCAGAACCTCATGATCTCAGCGTCAGACTTGCCGACGGGATCGAAGTCAGAACCGCCCTTTGCACCGCCCATAGGCAGAGTTGTCAGAGCGTTCTTGAAAGTCTGCTCGAAACCGAGGAACTTCAGCATGGAAGGAGTAACTGCCTTGTGGAAGCGGAGACCTCCCTTGTAGGGGCCGATAGCGGAGTTGAACTGAACCCTGTAACCGAGGTTGGTCTGAACCTCTCCCTTGTCGTCAACCCAGGTAACCCTGAATGTGAAGATACGGTCAGGCTCTACGATTCTCTCGACGATCTTAGCCTTCTCGAACTCGGGATGCTGGTTGTAAACCTCTTCGATGGACTCGAGTACTTCGCGGACTGCCTGCAGGTACTCTTTCTCGTTACCATACTTGGCCTCAAGTTTGGCCATGATTTCTGAAACTTTCATATTAAAAGTGTTTTAGTTGTGTTTATTAAAATGGTACATTAATTTCTGTCTATTTAACCTCCCATGTCGACCCGCTGTGCAGCAGCTCTTCCATGTTGTGAATCGTCGACTTGGCCCTGACTTCCTCGAGCTGGTCGCGGACATTGTCATCGTAGGTCTTGTCAGGAACATCGCGGATGACTCCAAGAGCCACCGGATACTCAGGCCACTTCATGTCGATGAGCATGCTGTGCACACCCATGTCGGCTGTGTGGGCATCGTGTATCAGGATATCGTCCTCGGTAACTCCGCCCTCGCCTATCGTCACCACCTTGAGCTCCTTGTTGACGAGTACCAGACCCTTGTTGCGGTCCTTTCCGAAGATCATCCTCTCACCATGGCGAAGAACTATCGTGCGGTCGGCCCTGACTTCCTTGTCGGAGATCTCGCGGTGCGAGCCATCGTTGTAGATGACGCAGTTAACCAACATCTCGGTCACCGAGCATCCGTCATGTCTTGCTGATGCAACGAATATCTCCTGATTCAGCTTCAGTTCCGAATCTATGCTTCGTGCAAAGAATGTGCCGCGTGCGCCCATTACGAGGGCTCCCGGATTGAAGGGATGCTCCACTGTTCCGTAAGGCGATGTCTTGGTTATCTTGCCCAGAGGAGATGTCGGAGAATACTGTCCTTTTGTCAGTCCGTAGATACGGTTATTGAAGAGAACGATGTTGATGTCGATGTTGCGGCGGATTGCGTGGATAAAGTGGTTTCCGCCGATGGCCAGGGCATCGCCGTCACCGGTAGCCTGCCAGATTGACAGATTGGGATTGGCCACCTTCATGCCGGTCGATATGGCAGTGGCACGGCCGTGTATTCCGTGGAAACCGTAAGTGTTCATATAATAGGGCAGTCGCGACGAGCAGCCGATACCCGATACGAACACGAAACGCTCCATGGGGTATCCACGTTCTTCCGCCACCTGGGGAAGAGCCCTCTGGAGAGAGGCGAGTACGGAATGGTCACCGCATCCGGGGCACCACCTTACTTCCTGATTGCTTTTGAAATCCTGTGCTGTATATTTCATGATGTCTGTCCTCCTATAATAATTTGTTGACTGCATCCACGACGTCCTTTACGATGAAAGGCTGTCCCTGCACCTTGTTGAGCTGATAGTAATTGAATTTCTGATGCTTTGCCCTCAGATAGTCTGCGAACTGACCGGAGTTGAGCTCGCAGACGATGATCTTCTTGAACTTCGAGAAGACCTCCTCCGTGTTGAGAGGCAGGGGGTTGATATAGTCGAAGTGGGCCAGGGAAACGCTCTTGCCCTGCTTGTGGAACTCCTTGACAGCCGTGTAGAGGTGGCCGAAAGTACCGCCCCATCCCACGATGAGGACTTCGCCGCTCTCGTCGCCGACAACCTTCAGCGGGGGTATGTCCACTGCGGCATGAGCCACCTTCCTGGCCCTGAGGTCCACCATCATCTGATGGTTCTGGGGGTCGGAGGAAATGACTCCGGCGGGATTCTTCTCAAGACCTCCTACGCGGTGCTCCAGACCGGGGGTGCCGGGCACTGCCCATCTGCGGACAAATGTCTCGGGGTCTCTCTCGAAGGGGCTGAACTTGCCGCCGCACTCGGAGGCGTCCTTGATGAAGGGAGGATGTATCTCGGGCAGGTCCTTCATGGAAGGAATGCGCCAGGGCTCGGAGCCGTTGCCCAGGAAGCCCTCGGTAAGAAGAATGACGGGCATCATGTGCTCCATGGCGAACTTACCTGCGTAGAATGCTTTCTCGAAGCAGTCCGAAGGAGAATGGGCGGCCATCACCATGATGGGACATTCTCCGTTGCGGCCGTAGAGGGCCTGATTGAGGTCGGTCTGCTCAGTCTTGGTAGGGATACCGGTGGACGGACCGCTGCGCTGCACGTCCACGAGGACGAGGGGCAGCTCGGTGATCATGGCCAGTCCGAGGGCCTCGGACTTCAGGGAGAGACCGGGACCGGAAGTGGTGGTCACCGCGAAGTTGCCGGCGTATGCGGCACCGATGGCTGTACAGATGCCGGCGATCTCATCCTCGCACTGGAGGGTCTTGGCCTTGAGCTCCTTGTGGATGGCCAGTTCCTCGAGAATAGCAGTGGCGGGGGTGATGGGATATGAGCCGCAGAAGAGAGGCACACCGGACTTCTCGGAAGCGGCGAGCAGTCCCCATGCGGTAGCCTGGTTACCGTTGATGTTGCGGTAAGTACCCTTTTCCTGCTTGGCGGGCTGCACGTAATAGGTATTGGCTATTGCGTGGATATTGGAGGCATAGTTGAAACCGTCCTTGAGCACTTTCTTATTGGTGTCGATAAGGGCCGGTTTCTTCTTGAACTTCTTCTCCAGATACTCGAAGGTATGGTCCAGTTCCTTGTTGAACATGAAGAAGCACATACCGAGGGTGAACATGTTCTTGCACCTTACGATGGCCTTCAGGTCCAGACCGCTGTCCTTGAGGCTCTCCTTGGTCAGGGTGGTTATGGGGGAGACTATGATATTGCGGTCCCCGATGCCCAGCTCCTCGATAGGATTCATCGTCTTGAATCCTGCTTTCTGGATGCCCTTCTCATCGAAGGCGTCCTCGTCGAGGATGATGGTCGCCGTGGGTTTGGCCCATTTGGCGTTGGCCATCAGAGCCGCCGGGTTCATCGCTACCAGTACGTCGCAGAAGTCGCCCGGGGTATTGATTTCGATAGAACCGATGTGTACCTGGAAGCCGGACACACCTGAAACTGTGCCTTGAGGCGCCCGTATCTCAGCCGGATAATCGGGGAAAGTAGAGATCTCGTTACCGAAAAGAGCGGAAGAGTCGGCGAACAGAGTGCCTGTAAGCTGCATACCGTCACCGGAGTCACCGGCAAAACGGATAACGACATCGTCTATATCAATAATCTTGTGTTGCATAAAAATTGGTTAATAATTTTAGACAAATGTAGTGATATTTCCTTACAAACAGAATTTATTTTCAAAGTATTTTGTAAAAAATGAAAGGGTCGTCCCGGAACTGACGGAACGACCCTCAATATAGGGTGTTACGCGATACCTGCCGCCTACATCTGGGACTGGGCCTGAGGAAGCGTCTTGTCAGGCGAGATGCCGAGCTCTGTCCTTACCTGGTCCGTAAGATCCATACACTGAGCTGCGTCAATATAGGGAGTCACCGTCTCCTCGAACACGCAGACAAGTCCGTTTGCCTTGGCCACTTTGTTGAGCGCCTCTGTAGCTTTCTGCTGGATGGGGGCCATCAGCTGATTCTGCAGATTGGTCATGTCCATCTGGGCATTCTGCTGATACTGCTGCAGACGGGACTCAAGGTCCTGTATTTCCTGCTGCTTGGTGGAGAGCACAGATGGAGTCCAGTTGGCACTCATCTGCTCGTATGTGGCATACTTGGTCCTGAGTTCCTCAACCATAGCGCTGTAGGTAGCCTGCATGTCTGCGCTGAACTTGTCGAGCTCCGCACGTGCCGAATCTGTCTCATCCATCAGGAAGATAATCTCCTGCATGTTGATATGTCCGAACTTGGGTGCGGTCTGGGCGGATGCGGTAAATACTGCCGCAAAAACGCATAAAGCGATAAAAGTAACTTTTCTCATGTTATAATTTTAATAGTATGTTCAAAATAACCGGGTGCAAATTTATAAAATATTTCTGTTTCCCCATCAGAACTGCTGTCCTATCACGAAGTGGAAGTTGGAACCACCGTTCTTATCGCCCTGGACAGGATCGAAGCCCCAGCCCCAGTCTACACCGAGCAGACCTATCATAGGCAGCATCACCCTGACTCCGATACCGGCCGAGCGCTTGATCTCGAAAGGATTGAAGTTGCGGATATCCTCCCAGCAATTACCTCCCTCGAGGAAGGCCAGCACATAGATTGTGGACTGCGGCTGGAGTATGACAGGATAACGGAGCTCTACCGTAAACTTGTCATATACGTGTCCCACATACACGCCGTCCTCATTTATAGGGGTCAGGGAATAGTTGGGATATCCTCGGAGAGATATGATCTCCGAGCCGTAGGTATTATAGCCGGACATACCGTCACCTCCGACCTGGTAGCCCTCGAAAGGAGAGTACCCCAGATTGCGGTTGTAATAACCCAGATATCCGAACTGCGCTCTGGTCATCAGCACCAGATCACCTACCAGACGGACATACAGCGCACCTTTGAAAGTCCACTTGTGATACTCTATCCACCGGTAACGGTCCTGGTCCGACATGTTCGCATAGTCTGTATTCTTATCCCTGAATGCGGAATACGGAGGGGTCAGCTGGAGGGACACCAGGAAGTCGGAGCCCTCACGGGGATACACAGCCTGGTCTGTGGAATTACGGGCCAGGGTTATCTTGTAGCTTATGTTGTTGGATTTACCTGTATCGAAGAGGAAGTTGTATCCCCAGTTATTAAGATTGTAAGTCTGCCAGCTGAGCTCATGATAAAGGACGAAATAACTGTCCGGCCACTTCAGACGGCTTCCCAGCGAGGCTGCAATACCGTAAACCTCGAAATACTCGTCCGTATTGCTGGCCTGATACCAGTAATAGGAATTTGTCTGGCGCGTATAGTAGCCTGAAAGGTTGAATGAAGTGGGCTTTTTACCGAAGAGCCAAGGTTCGATGAAATTGATGGAACCCGCCGTATAATATGTACCGTTGGTCTGGAATCTCAGCGAGAGCGTCTGGGCATCGCCGAGAGGAACGGGCCTCCATGCACCTTTTTTGAAGATACGTCTGAGGGAAAAATTATTGAAGCTGACTCCCACCGTACCTACGAAGGAATATCCGCCCCATCCTCCTGAAAGCTCAAACTGTGAGTTAGGCTTCTCCGCCACGTTGTAGGAAATATCGACTGTATTGTTAATCTGGTCAGGGATGACCGAGTAACCGCGGGTATGGTCAAGAGCCTGCTCAGGGTCGAAGTTGCCCATTGACGCAATCTCCCTTAGAGAACGCTCCAGCATGGACTGACTGTACAGATAACCGGGCTTGGTGAAGAGCTGACGGCGGACGACCCTCTCGTTCGTGATGGTATTGCCGCTGACTATTATCTTGTTGAATGTGGCAGGCTTGCCCTCGACCATCCTCAGCTCCACATCCACAGAATCGCCCACGATATTGGTCTCGACAGGAACTATGTTGAAGAAAATATAGCCCTGGTCGGCATAGAGGGTATGTATATCCATGAACTCCTTCTTGGGATCACCGAAAAGCCTTTTCTCCAGATTGACCACATCGTACACATCGCCTTTCTTGATCATAAGTATCTCGCTCAGCTGCTGCGCTGTGTACAGAGAGTTGCCGGTCCACGTGATATTGCGGAAATAGTACCTCTTGCCTTCGTCTATGACGAACTTTATGCCCAGCCGGTCCGGCTCTATATAATATATGGAGTCCTTGACTATGCGTGCATCCCTGTATCCGGCCTCGTTGAAAGCACTTATGAGGGACTGCTTGTCTGTCTCGTACTCTTTCTCATTGAATTTTTTAGACTTGAAGATATTCCTTATACGCATATCGCGGGTCTTGGCCATGGACCCTACAAGCTTGCCCTCGGGAACATTGTCATTGCCCTCGAAGGTAATGGTCTTGATCTTGACCTTGTCCTTGCGGTCTACCTTGAATGTCACCCTCACGGCATTGCCCACCGCCGTATCCCTGACCTGAATGACATCCACATCGGCATTCAGAAATCCTTTCTCCTTATAGTAGTTCTTGATGATTCCCACGGAAGAGCGCAGGAGGTAATCCGAGAGAGGCACCGCACGGCGAAGGCTAAGACGATCCTGCAACTCTGTCTGCTCGGAGTTCTTGACTCCTTGAAAACTCCACCGCGACACCCTCGGTCTTTCCTGAAGATAAAGGGCCAGAAATACCGTATCCCCTCCGGAAGAGAGAGAGTCTATATTAAGGGAGACATCCGAAAACTGCTTCTGGGCCCATATCCTGGAAACAATGTCCGCAGTCTGGTCTCCCGGAATTGTAATTTTCATTCCCTCCTGAAGGCCGGTAAGGGCAATAATCTGCTGTTCTCCCAGAAACTGAATGCCCTTAACCTTAATGCCGCCTACAACATATTCACGCGGATTGCGGTAATCCACAACTATACCTGACGAAGTCTGTTGGCCATACACGCTGCATACTGTCATCAGCAGCAGGACAGGAAGTAGGATCCTTTTCACCATCATTTGGAATCGTTCTTTTCTTGAGTTATCTGATCACCTGTCTTTCCGAAACGTCTCTGGCGGGAGGCGAACTCGTCAAGAGCCTGACGAAACTCGGATTTGCGAAAATCGGGCCAAAACACTTCCGTAAAATAAAATTCAGTGTAAGCACACTGCCACAGCAGGAAATTACTTATCCGCTGCTCTCCTCCCGTGCGTATCAGCAAATCCGGATCCGGAATACCGGCAGTAGCCAGATAATCGGCATAACGGCCTTCTGGAGCTCCTGCAGCCGTCCAGCGGGCTGCTGCCTGACTGATGTCCCAGCGCCCGCTGTAACTCAGGTAAACGGCCAGTGTCAGTCCTGTATTGGAGGCAGTTTCCCTCATCGCCCCGTCTATATCCCTATTGAGGTCCGGGGACAGGCGGTCGCGGTTGCCTATCACGACAAAGCGTATATTGTTTTTGGCAAATGTCGGCCTCTCATTGAGAATGGAGCGGGCCATAAGATGCATAAGCTCGGTCACCTCCGCCTCCGGACGGGCCCAGTTCTCTTCCGAGAACGCGAAAAGGCTCAGGTAGTCTATCCCGGCCTCCACCGCAAACTCGGCGCATGCCCTCACACTCTCGGTTCCTTCATAATGGCCGTAGATTCTCTCCTTTCCGCGCATTTTAGCCCAGCGGCCGTTACCATCCATTATTATCGCCAC
Source organism: uncultured Alistipes sp. (assembly GCA_902388455.1). GTDB lineage: Bacteria > Bacteroidota > Bacteroidia > Bacteroidales > UBA932 > Coprenecus. The sequence goes on from CABMPD010000009.1 coordinate 19,211, forward strand.
ATGCTTTGGTTTCATATCTGGTCTCTATTTTATTACTATTTTTTCGTTTCTTCTGTCCTCGCCCCACAGCAGTTTCTCATTCAGTGCCTCGAAAAATCCATCCCTCCCGAAGCTCACGCACGAGAGAGTAAAAGGTGCCTTACGGACAGTTATCCCCGAGCTCTCACCGATGTCTGCAGAACGGTTGTCCGCCGATATCATGGTCCTGTGTCCTCCGGAACGGATAACCACCTCTATCACGGAAGTGTCGGGGACTATGAGAGGCCGCACATTGAGATTATGCGGCGCCATGGGGGTTATGATGAACACAGAGGAGTCCGGCACTACGACCGGTCCTCCCACACTTAGCGAATAGGCCGTCGAACCGGTCGGTGTAGCTATGAGAAGTCCGTCCGCCCAGTAAGTGGGAATACGCATACCGTCTATCGACACCTCAATACCTATCATGTACGGCTCAGAGCGCTGAAGCGTAATCTCATTGAGAGCATAAGGGTAGAATCCTTCCGGCAGACCACTGTACGACACTTCCAGAAGACTGCGGTGCTCTACCCGGTAGTTCCCGTCTATCATCCTGTCCACTATTCCGCAACCGGCGTCCCCGCTCCCGGCGGAAGTGAGGAAACCGAGCCTGCCGAAATTGATGCCGGCGACAGGTATACCTCCGTCTCCAGCCACGGACAAGGCACTCAGGAATGTTCCGTCCCCGCCAAGCGAAAGTATAATGTCCACATCCCGCGGCAAGTCCTCTGCCCCCGTAAAGCACACCCCGTCACCAGGTACCGTCAGCCCATGCTCCCTGAGTTCTGCAGCCAGAGCCAGGCAGCATGAAACCCTTACACCCCTGCGCGAGAGGTGCTCCAGCAAAACCTTCATCCTTATTTCAGCATCCGGTCCGAAATTCCGGCCGTACAGGGCGAAATGCATCTCCTTTTAATATTCGAAATGTGAATCAGGTTGCAAATATTGCGATTTTATTTTAAAAAAAAGCAGATTATATATAATTTTGTATGATTTTTGAACATACACTTTACACTAACATTTAGCAGCTATCAGCAATGAAGAAAGCCAACCTTATCATCAACATCGTACTGATTATCGCAGTAGCAGCCCTGTTCGTGCTGCACTTCACAGGCAACGGAAAAGTATCTCAGGCACCGGTATCCGGAAACGGAAGCACGACAGCATCCAGAGGCGACATCGTATACATCAATCTTGACACCCTGGTCAACCAGTATGATATGTACAACGACCTGCGCTCCGAGCTCCAGGGCAAATTCAGTGCGATAGAGAATGACCTCAACAAGCAGGGAAGAGCTCTGCAGAACGATATCCAGAGTTTCCAGGAGAAGATGCAGAAAGGCCTGCTGACCCGCTCACAGGCAGAGAGCATGAACAACGACCTGGCACAGCGTGATCAGGACCTGAGAAATCTCACCATCCAGAAGCAGACTGAAATACAGGAAGAGGAAAGCGTCATGTACAACAAGGTCATGGACGCCATCACCACATACGTCACAAAGTACAATCAGGACAGGCAGTACGCCCTCATACTTACCACTACTGCCGCCACTACTACCGTCATCAACGGAGACAATGCCCTGGACATAACCCAGGAGATACTGGACGGGCTCAATGCCGAATACATCAAGAACAGAAATAAATAGACTCCCTTGAGAATAGCCGTTCTATCGTGTTTCCCTCCCTACCGCGGAGGCATCTCCCAGTTCAACACCTCCCTGTTCCGGGAGTTGTCGCGGGAGAATACGGTAGCGGCATTCAATTTCAAGAGGCAGTATCCTGAATTCCTGTTCCCCGGCAAGACCCAGTACATCGAGGACGGCACCGAACCTCCATTTCCAACCGACAGAATCCTGGACACGGCCAATCCCCTGTCCTACATCACGACTGCCCGAAAAATCCGTTCATGGAAACCGGACTTGCTTCTTATGCGGTACTGGATGCCCTATTTTGCCCCCTCGCAGGGATACGTGGCAAGGCACATGAGTCCAGGCTGTAAGGTCATATCAATTCTGGACAATGTGATTCCGCACGAGAGCCATTTCTTCGACCGTCCACTGACCTCCTATTATTTAAAAGGACACGACGGCTTCGTAGTTCTGTGCAACTCCGTCCGTGATGACCTCCTGCGCCTGGCCCCTGATGCCCGCTACATCGTCTCTCCCCACCCGATCTACTCCAACTTCGGAGAGAAAGTTCCCCGAACGGACGCGTGCAGGGAACTCGGCCTGGACCCCGCAAAAAAGACACTACTGTTCTTTGGACTGATCAGGGAATATAAAGGGCTGGACATACTCCTGGAAGCTTTCTCATCACTGGACGAGAGCTACCAGCTGCTCATTGCCGGAGAGCCATACGGCTCCTTCGAAAAATACAGCCGGCTCATCAGTGCCAGCCCCAACAGCAGCCGCATTCACCTCTTCGCCCGCTTCATCGGCGACAACGAGGTGGCCCGGTTCTTCTGCGCCTCCGACCTGTGCGTGCTGCCCTACCGGTCCGCCACCCAGAGCGGCATCAGTTCCATCGCCTACCATTTCGACCTCCCGATGGTCACCACAGCGGTGGGCGGACTGAAGGAGATGATAGGCATGACGGGCACGGGAATTGTAACAGAAAGTATTACTCCGGAAGCAGTAAAGGAAGCGGTAGAGAAGTATTTCTCAGATGACAGCTTCCACCGCAGCTGCGTGGAGGCAATCGGCAGGGAAAAAGACAGACTCTCCTGGAAGCGGTTCTGTTCCAACCTGCTGGATTTCTACAAAAGATTATAACAAAAGCAATATATACCATGAAAGCAATTACACAGACCGCATTCAACTTCAATCATCAGACAGGCAAATACGAAGGGAAAGTCCGTGATGTCTACACCATCGATGACAGATACATAGCCATGGTGGCCACCGACAGAATCTCGGCATTCGACGTCATCCTGCCCAAGGGCATTCCCTACAAAGGACAGGTGCTCAATCAGATAGCCTCCATGTTCCTGGATGCTACAGCAGACATCGTGCAGAACTGGAAGATAGCCTCGCCCGACCCTATGGTGACTGTTGGATACAAGTGCCAGGGCCTGCCCATAGAAATGATTGTCAGGGGCTATCTGACCGGAAGTTCCTGGAGGGCCTACAAGAACGGAGCCCGTGAGATATGCGGAGTGCCCATCCCCGACGGTATGCGCGAGCACCAGAGATTCGAGCATCCCATCATCACCCCCACCACCAAGGCCGAGATCGGCACCCACGATGAGGACATCTCCAAGGAAGAGATTATCCGTCGCGGTCTGGTATCAGCTGAAGACTACGCCAAATTGGAGGACTACGCCCTGAGACTCTTCCAGAGAGGCACCGAGATGGCCGCACAGAGAGGCCTCATTCTGGTGGATACCAAGTACGAATTCGGAAAAAGGGACGGAGAGATCTATCTTATCGACGAGATACACACTCCCGATTCCTCCCGTTATTTCTACGCCGACGGTTACGAGGAGCGCTTCGCCAAGGGCGAACCCCAGAGGCAGCTGTCCAAGGAGTTTGTCCGCGAATGGCTGATGGCAAACGGTTTCAGCGGCCAGGCCGGCCAACAGGTTCCCGAGATGACCGATGAGATAGTACGCAGCATCTCTGACCGCTACATAGAACTCTACGAGCACATCACAGGACGCAAGTTCGAGCCTGCCGAATACGGCGAGGACCCTTACGCACGTATTGAGACCAACATCACAAACCTTCTCGCACGGCTTGTATGAGACTTCTGCTGACCGCTCTGCTGTGCTTCCTGCTGACGGCCCCAGCATGGACGGAGGCCGCCGCCCAGGACTTCGTAGCCACTCCCGTAGAAGTATCCACTGACAAGGTAAACGTCAAGGGAACTGTCTACCTGCTGCACAAGGTGCTCAAGGGACATACACTGTATTCTATTTCCAAAGCCTACGGAGTAAGTATAGATGCCGTCCGCGAAGCCAATCCCTCCTTGTCGGAAGGGCTGAAAGCCGGCATGCTCCTCTATATCCCTGCAGCCGGGGATACCGGTGTAACCGCAACGACCGACGAGCAGACAGCCCCTGCCGCCGCAGCGCCGGACACGCTGACCCAGGACAGGAAAACCAAGGACAACGGCAGGAAGGCACCGGATGCCAACAGGAAAAAATACAGGAAATACAATGTCAAGTGGTACGAGACCCTGGATGACGTCGCCGTAAAATTCAATGTTACCACAGATGCTATAATTGCCCTCAACAGGATAGATCCGGATTCGGACAAACGCATACGCTCTGTCTTTATCCCGGATGATGAGTATATGCGCGGATTCCGGCAGGAGATGACGGAATCCGGAGCCGAAAGCCTGGCTGAAAACGATACTTCCGACGCAGAAGGACAGACGTTCGGTCCCGAGACTGTAAATCAGATCCCTGTCATCCATGACAAGGCTGTTTCCAAAGACCCTGACTACGCACGGAAAACGCATGTAATCTCTCTGGTTCTACCGTTCAATGCCAGCCGCAGGACCGATGGTCTCAATACCTATACCGCTGATTTCTATGCAGGTACTCTGATAGCATTGACAGATCTCGAAAAGAGGGGGATGCTCTCCAACATTGTACTCAACATAGTGGATCTCAGCAACTACAGCAGCGCATGGCAGCTGGTCGCCGACGGTGTCCTCAATGAAAGCGAACTCATCATCGGTCCCATCTCCGAGAGAGATATGCAGCCAGTAGCATCATGGGCCCGCAGCCGTAAGATACCTGTTGTCTCTCCGCTGGATCTCAAAACAGCAGCGCTGGCCGACGGGAACCCTTACCTATACATTTTCCCTCCACAGTCCGACCTGGCTCTGGATCATCAGCTGGACAAAATTGCCCTCCGCCCGGATGATTCCGACACCACAAGTTCCGTCACCGTCATTTACGAACAGGGATATGACAATTCGGACCTGGTCCGTCAGACCATGGAAGGACTTTCAGCCAGGGGCATTCCCTACAAGACTTTCAAGTACGATTTCCTGAGCGGACGCGGCATTGATTCCCTTATGGTACGTTCTCTGGACACTGTACTGGTCAACAAAGTCATCATTCCGTCCATGAGCGAGGCCTTCATCACCGATGCCCTGCGGAACCTCAGTCTTATCGAGAGCTCCCGCGAATACCGGATCGAAGTCTACGGAATGAGCCGCTGGAAGAGTTTCGAGACCATTGAACTGAATTATTTCCACTCCCTGGACCTCCGGCTGGCCATGTCATACCACATAGACTACACCTCTCCGGGAACTTTGGAATTCATCCACAAATACCGGGCTGCATTCAATACAGAACCCACCTCCTTCGCATTCCAGGGCTACGACATTCTGACTTTCTTCGTAGAAGCCATGAATACATGGGGCAGCAACTTCCCACAGGGCATAATAAACGAAAGGAAGAGCCTCCTGCAATCGGACGTACTCTTCCTTCCTGTAGCTCCTGGCTCCGGATATGAGAACCGGGCCTTCAAGGATATCTGTTTCACTGACGGATGGACAGTCCTGAATGAGTAACAGCTTTCATCCTGTTACTCATTCCGCTGTTCAACTGACAGTACCTCCGTCCTTTTATTGAATTCCTCAATCCAGGCGGCCTCCTCCTTGCCGAGCAGGTCGAAGTTGACAGGCGACAAGTCTATCGGAGTGACCGTCAGAGTTTCAAATGCCAGGAATTCTCCATAGCCGTTCTTCTCATGCGGCACGACCAGTACTGCGTTCTCGTGACGGATACCGTACTCGCCCTCCACATACAGGGCCGGCTCGTTGGACATGACCATGCCCTCGGCCAGAGCGACAGGATTTTCTTCCATTCTCACACTCTGGGGACCTTCATGCACGCAGAGATTATGTCCTATACCGTGGCAGGTTCCATGCCAGTACATCCGGCCGGCCTTCATGATGGGACCGCGGGCAAGAATGTCCAGCAGACAACCCCTCATTCCCTTGTAGAATACCGCCATGCTCAGGTCGATCATACCTTTGAGAGCAACGGTATAATCATCCTTCTGAGTCTGGGTCAGGGGACCGAGAGGAACCGTACGGGTAGTATCGGTGGTCCCGTATGTGTACTGAGCGCCAGTATCTATGAGTAGAAAACCTTCGGGACGGATAACCGCACTTTCATCCTCAGTAGGAACATAATGCGGCAGAGCAGCGTTGGCTCCGAAACCTACGATTGCAGGGAAACTCTCTCCCAGATAGTCCGGACATTCACTGCGCACCTCTATGAGTTTCATGGCCACCTGATATTCCGTAATACCCTTGTCCGCATTTTCCTTAACCCAGTCTATCACCTTTGTCAAAGCCTTTGCATCCTCAATGAACGCACGGCGGTATCCTTCTATCTCTACTGCATTCTTGACGGCCTTCATCATATTCAGCGTTCCTCCGGGGGTAGGATCAGGAATATAGGGACGGAAAGGCGAGCGCTGATGGATATTGTCCATGGCCGCGAAGAAATACTTTGCTGTAATCTTACCGGATGAGAAAATACGGACACAATCCTTAGGCAGGGCCTTGAGGAAGCTGCCGAACTCCTCATAATCCCTGAGAATTACCCCTTCACTGAGCAGAGCCCTCATCGCCTCATGCTCCAGCATCTCCTGACGGAGGAAGAGGGTCACGCACTCAGGCGTAACCACAGCATAGGACAGGGGCAGAGGATTGTACTCAATGTCCGTACCGCGGATATTGCAGAGCCATGCCACCTCATCCATGGCCGTAACGATATAGGCAAACGGCAGGGAGGAGTCCAGTCTTTCCACCAGGCGGAGGTGCTTCGATTCAACACTTTCTCCGCTGATATTCTCGGGGACAAAGCGCACGGGGTTGAACTGAAGAGCGGGACGGTCCTTCCATACACGGTCGAACGGGTCCTCTATAAGCGTCACGTTAAGAGGAGAAAGGGAGTCCAGCATGGACTGGTACTCTGCATAGGAGAAAAGATCCTCATCCATCGCGACAATATCATCTTCAGAAAGATGCTCCTTAATCCACTCAGGGATGGAGGGTGTTCCTTCTACCCGCAGCCGCATCATCTCGATACCGGTTCCCTCCAGTTGACGGGCTGCCTGAATAAAGAAACGGGAGTCGACCCACAGAGCAGCCTCATTCTGAGTTATCACGAGCGTCGCAGCCTCGCCGGTAAATCCGGAAAGCCACTCGAGAATCTTATAGTGCGCGGGGATATACTCACCGAAATGAGGATCCGTTGACGGAATTATCATAGCCGAGATATCGTCTTCGGCCAGAACCTTGCGAAGAAGGTCTATACGCTGGGTTATTTCCATAGATTATCTATATAATAATGATTATCAGTCTTTACTGGCTTTGGAAAGCAATACTCGCGCATTCTCCACAGCCGCAGCTGTAAGCTCTGAACCGCTGAGCATCCGGGCTACCTCCATGACCCTCTCCTCTTCTCCCAGCCTCCGGATACCGGTACAGGCTTTGCCGTCCTGTCCGAAATCCTTATACACCAGATAATGCGCTCCCCTCTTGGAGGCTATCTGCGGCAGATGGGTGATGGCGAATATCTGCATCCTCTCACCCATCCTGCCGATCATGTCACCCATCTTGTCTGCGATTCTACCGGACACTCCGGTATCAATCTCGTCGAAAATCATAGTAGGCAAGGATGTATATCTGGCCAGCAGCCCTTTGAGTGAGAGCATCACACGGGAAAGTTCTCCGCCTGAAGCCACTTTCGAGATGTCGCGGAGGGTCGCAGAGCCATTGGCCGAAAAAAGGAAATCCAGAGTGTCACCCCCGGAGACCGTGAGAGTGTCCCTGGAAGAGACTGATGCCTGAAATACGGCATGCGGCATCTCCAGGGAACGAATATCGGCCTGCAGTTCGGCAGACAGTGCCCCACAGGCCTCCTTACGCCTCCGGGACAATTCCTCCGCCAGTTTTCGGCGCTGTCCGTCAAGAACCTCCAGTTCCTTCCTTACGGCCTCCAGCCTCTCCTGCTGCTCCCCGACACCGCTGAGCGAAGCATTGAGACTGTCTCGTAGTCCGATAAGAGCCTCAACGCTGTCACAGCCGTACTTTCTCTCAAGAGAATAAAGCAATGACATACGGTCCTCCACCTCCTGCAGCCGCTCAGGTGATACAGTAATGCCGGAAGCGGCTTCCTCTATCTCCCTCTCTATGTCCGAGACCTCTATCTTGCAGGACTCCAACCGATCGGCAAGAGGCTGCAGCGCTGGATTATATGAGACGTACCGCATGAGCCGGGAAGCTGCATCCTTCAGCTGCTGCACCACGGATAGCTCCTGGGGATTAAGGGCACCATAAGCCGCCTCCAGGCCGCCGCGGATATCCTCCGCATGAGCCAGAGCCTTCTGCTCCGCCTCCAGGGCCTCCATCTCTCCTGGCACCAGACGGGCTTCCTGAAGTTTTGAGAGCTGGAACTGACGGTATTCGGCATCCCGCTCAGCCCCGGCTATAGCCTCCGCAAGGGATTCTGCCTCGTGTTCCTTGGCCTCACAGGCACTGTATACCTTCCTGTACTCCTCGAGCAGCGGGGCCGTTCCGGCAAAATGGTCTATCACTCCCAGACGGAAATCCGGGTCTGTCAGGAGCAGGTGCTGATGCTGCTCATGTATGTCTATGATACGGGAGGAAATGGCCGATAGATCCGCCAGTGTTACAGGTTCATCGTTTAGAAACGAACGGGAACGTCCCGCCGGGGTTATGACTCTGCGGAGAATATACTCCTCTCCGGTCCTGCCGTCCCGGAACTCCGCCTCTACCACACAGTTGCGGTCAGGATCGCTGAACACAGAAGTATCAGCCCTTTTCCCCAGAATAAGGGAAAGAGCTCCCAGAAGAATGGACTTTCCGGCTCCCGTCTCGCCTGTGATGATAATCAGACCGTCCGGGAATGTGATATCCAGGGATGAAATCAGAGCATAATTCGATATGGACAGACGGGTCAGCATCCTCTCCCCAGCATATTTTCAATATTGTCAACAATGGCTGATGCAACTTCTGCCTTTGACTCCAGGGGAATCTCCTGCTGACTGCCGTCGCGGCGGAAAATTGTCACCTTGTTCGTATCCCCTCCGAATCCGGCTCCTGGATCCTGCATGGAGTTGAGAACAATCATGTCCATATTCTTGCGGCGCAGCTTGGAAAGAGCATTTTCCCTGGCATTGTCCGTTTCCAATGCAAATCCGGCAATAACCCCTTCCCGACGCCTCCGTCCGCCTATAGATGCTGCAATATCCTTGGTAGGAGCCAGTTCCAGGACCATCCTACTACCGTCCTTTTTAATTTTCGTACTGCTGGGAGATGCCGGGGTAAAATCGGCCACAGCCGCGCAGAGCACGGTTATATCACATCCCTTGTCGTACTCGGCGACCGCCGCCTGATACATTTCCTCTGCTGAAATCACCTTCCTTACCTCCACTGAGGGTGATTTCGGATATACTGCTGCCGGACCGGAGACAACTGTTACCTGTGCCCCGCGGCTGGCAAGCTCATCCGCTACGGCCGATGCCATTTTACCCGACGAATGGTTCGAGATAAAACGGACGGGATCTATAGCCTCACGGGTAGGCCCCGACGTAACTACAGCCCTGCGTCCCTCAAGCGTCTGCCGCGGTCGTGGATCAAGCAGTTCCTCAACACGCTCCACGATTCTCTCCGGTTCCTCCATCCTTCCCTTGCCTTCCAGGCCGCTGGCCAACTCTCCCGAGGCAGCTTCCACGATATGCACTCCCCTGCTCCTGAGTATTCTCAATGTTTCCTGGGTCGCCGGATGGGCATACATGTCCAAGTCCATCGCCGGAGCCGCCATGACAGGACACCGGGATGAGAGATAAGTAGTAAGCAGAAGGTTGTCGGCAATACCGCAGGCCATTTTCGAAAGAGTATTGGCTGATGCCGGTGCGATAAGATATAAATCAGCCCACATGCCAAGGGACACATGGCTGTTCCACTGTCCGTTCTCAGGATTGAAGAACTCCACGAGTATGGGATTACGGGAAAGCGTCGCCATGGTCAGAGGAGTAATGAACTGCTTGGCGGTGGACGTCATTATGACCTTGACCTCCGCCCCCTCCTTGACCAGCAGGCGGGTCAGGTATGCGGCTTTGTAGGCCGCGATGCTTCCGGTAATACCCAGAAGTATGTGTTTACCCTTGAGCTGCATGTCTGCGAAGTGCCTGAATGGCCTTTCTACTGCTGGTCCTCGACCTTACGGTAGTAAATCTCGTTGTTGCGGAACTCCTCGATAGCGACGAGTGTCGGCTTGGGCAGCCGCTCGTAATGCTTGGATATCTCGATCTGCTCGCGGTTCTCGAAAGTTTCTTCCAGAGTATCGGCATAGTTGGAGAACTCCTCGAGCTTCTGGCTGAGTTCCTGCTTTACATTGGCAGATATCTGGTTGGCCCTCTTGGCGATAATCATTACTGTCTCGTAAATGTTGCCTGTTGGCTTTGCCAGTTCTGAAAGGTTACGGGTTACTGTGTTTGTAGGTACCTGTTTAATTTCCATGGTTTTATATATTTAGCTATTTTTTATTCAAAAAATTCTGGGCCCTTGCGGCCAGGCCGTCCAGCTCCTTGCGGTAAACGGACTCGGGAAACTCGCTCACAAATGAGAAATAATCATCTGTAAATGTCATGTATCTTTCCCTCTGCTTCTCCGGCACGCTGTTCTGAGCATACTTGTAGGCCGACAAAGCCGTATAGTACATGATGTCCTCCCGGTAAAGATTCGCCGCATCTTCCTTGAGGACCAGTTTCAGGGCGTAATGGGCCGCCTTATAGTCCTCTATCGTATAATAAAGTTTGGCCGCCTCATAGTCTTTCCGGTCCAACCTCTCCTCCAGATCCTCGATCATCGCCTGGCACTGGGGAATATAGTCGTTGTCAGGAAAGTCTATCAAATATTCGTTAATGGCGCCAAGAGCCTTATAGGTAGGCGTCTGGTCCAACTCATAACGGTATGTAGCCTGATAGAGACAGTCCAGGTACATGAAACGGGCCTTGTCTGTAAAAGGGCTGCGGGGAAAGACATTGATAAAGGAGTCAAACGCCTGCTCGGCAGCTATCATGTCGCCATAGCAGTAATGGGAGTACGCAGTATAATACTCCACAGTATCTTCCTGGGCCGTACCGTCCACAGCTATCTTCAGCGACTCAAACATAGATGCGGACTTGGCGTACTTACCGGCATCGAAGAGATCAAAGGCCATCTGATACTTGGCCGGCACGTCATTGCTTTCCATCATGACTTCAAACTGGGTCTTGCATGATGCTGTCATCAGTACTGTTAACACAGCGGCGATCAGTAATGCCGGCACTCTGGATAAATTCTTCATCTTCTCTGTCATTTCATTCAGAACTTACAAAGATACAATATTTCTTCTTAACATATACTTCCAATCTATACCCCCATACCAATATTATAGCCCATATCCACCTGGACAATAACAGAACCCACCACACAGCTCCTACCGACGACAGGAGTATCACATCCTCCAAATTGCTGTGGCTGATGCCTATATGGGTATTCAGCCCGTCTATGTCTTCCTTACGCAACTTTCCTTTTCCGGCCTCGTCTATCATCGCCGCAGCCCCGTACGCCAGCCCCAGGGTATTGGCTATTATCCAGAGTACTGCACAACGTGAGGAAAGACCGAACACGTGCATTACCGGACGGAGCGCCCTGGAGATAGCCCGGATGATGCCGAACTCAGCCATCACTGCCTGCAGAACATTAAGTGCAAAGATGATAATCAACATCTTAGGCACGAGTATGCAGGTATTTTTCAACCACTCCAGAAACTCCGTCGTGAAGTCAGGCCGTACAGGCCCCGCCTCCACTCCGCCCGGCACATGGACGGAACCCGGGAGCACCATGTTCAACAAGTATGCAAGAATTATTCCCGAAAGTGTCCGGACCAACACCATCCGCACCGCCGGGCTGCCGGTTTTCTTCTGAACAGCTGTTTCCACGAACATGTTATGCGAGCACAGAGCCATCACTCCGAGAATAGTCATCGCCCTGGAATCCAGGTCAAGGGTCACCGCAGCGGCAATAGCCGAATACATATTGACGAAATATCCTGAAACATAAGCCAAAGCCGCCTCGCCCGGCAGGCCGAAGTGCACGAAAACGGGAGAAAGCACTCCAGAAATCCACTCAATTACGCCGAAATGTCCGAGGAGCATTATAGCAAAAGATACTGCCACAGTGATTTTTATCATCCACCAAGCAGTCTTCTTAGTTGACGGAAGGCACCTGCGCACCGCCACGCCGCTCCTTACCCTGAATTCTTTGCCTGTCATCTGCTCCGGCCGCGCTTTTCTCTGTCTACTTCAAATTCCATTTTGCCGTCACCTTCCTTTCAACAGGCCCTATGATGCATGGGCGCAACAGAGGTGCCACGAGCCAGGCTATCTTGTTCACCAGTCCGGGAATCCTGCCGCTGCGTCCCTTGAACATCATATTCAATGCCTTGCACGCAGCCGTCTCCGGCCGTATCATGACCCCGATGTGACGTGCTATACGGCTGAGTCTTGGCGTCAGCCCTACCAGGGGAGTGTCCACAGCTCCGAAATATATTGAGCAGACTTTGACTCCTGTTCTCTGGCACTCCGTTCTCAGAGCCCGGGTAAATATCCGCGTAAAGGACTTTGTGGAAGCATACGTGGTAAGGAAAGGGAACGGGAACCATGCGGCCAGCGACGATATGTTCATGATATATCCTCTGCGGCGCTCCAGCATGGCCGGCAGGTAATAACTGCAAAGAAGTGCCGTAGCATGATTGTGCACCATGATGATTGAGGAGATCTGAGCCGGCGACATGTTGCGGAAATGTCTGGCATGCAGCATACCGGCATTGTTGATGAGCACTTCCACCTCTGCACCTGGACGCTGCCCGGCAACTGTATCGTATACCTTTTTCGGAGCGTCAGGAGCAGACAGATCAATTCCTATCGGCAGAAAGTCCAGATCCGGATGGGCAGCTGCCATCCGGGAGGCCACCTCGTCTGTCTCATTCTGGAACAAGGCCACTATTATCACATTATATCCTTTCTGCGCCAACAATTTGACATATTCCAGCCCCATTCCTGACGATCCGCCGGTAACCAACGCATATTTATTATGTAATCGCTGCATTCCTATACCTATATTAACTGGGCGCAAAAATAAAATAAATTTCGTATATTTGTCGGATATTAATCCCATAAACAATACTACTATGGCATCAATCAAAGGCACCAGAACAGAAAAGAACCTCCTCGCCTCTTTCGCAGGAGAATCACAGGCCAGAGGCCGCTACACCTATTTCGCAAGTGTCGCGAAGAAAGAGGGCTACGAGCAGATAGCCGCCATCTTCCTTGAGACCGCCGAACAGGAGAAAGAGCACGCAAAAAAATTCTTTAAATTCCTTGAAGGAGGCATGGTTGAAATCACCTCGACATATCCCGCCGGCATCATATCCACAACTCTCGAGAACCTTCGTGCCGCGGCTGAAGGCGAGAACGAAGAGTGGACAGTTCTCTACCCTGAGGCAGCCAAAGTAGCCCGCGAGGAAGGATTCACTGAGATTGCAGTGGCATTCGAGATGATTGCCCGCGTCGAGGCCGAACATGAGGCACGTTACCGCAAACTCCTCGAAAGAGTAGAGAGCGGACGTTTCTTCGAGCGTGACGGCGAGATATACTGGCAGTGCCGCAACTGCGGATATGTCCACAAAGGCAAAAAGGCTCCCGAGAAATGCCCCGCCTGCCAGCATCCCCAGGCCTACTTCGAGCCAAAAAAGGAGAACTACTAAAACATTTTCTTGCAAGCTGAGAAAAAAGTACTATCTTTGCAGTCCCTTTCCAAAAGGGACTGCAAAGTGTCTGCCCGGATGGTGAAATTGGTAGACACGCTAGTTTCAGGGACTAGTGGCCGCAAGGCTGTGCAGGTTCGAGTCCTGTTCCGGGCACTAAAAAGGTGGTAATCGCATGATTACCACCTTTTTTAGTGCTCGAAGGGCACCCGTAGGCGCACCTGCAAAAGTATCTGACCCATCCCGCGACCAAACTCGCCATATTCATATAAAAAAACCTCCTTGCCACCATCACGGCGCAAGGAGGAAAAAATAACATTATGAAAACATAGTAAATCTCGCTCCCCTTCTAGGACTTGAACCTAGGACCCCCTGATTAACAGTCAGGTGCTCTAACCAACTGAGCTAAAGAGGAATTTTCCTTTCGGGACTGCAAAGATAGATAATTTTTTCTACTTGCAAAAAAATAATTTAACTTTGTGCAGAAATTTTTAAAAAATCTGTATGGACGTTCTTCTTCTCTCCCGCCTGCTCAAGGAGTTAATCATTGATAATGACCGCATTCCGCTGCCAGGGATGGGGTATTTCATAACAGAGCCTATGCCGGCATATTTTTCCGAAGACGGCAAGACCATCTACCCTCCGTCGAAGCGGATTTCGTTTAAAGGGGATGACAGGGCCAAAGGGAATCTAGTGGCACAGTATTACGCAGCCGGCAGCGGGATAGATGAAAAAACGGCTATTATGGAGCTCGAGGCATTCCTGCAACAGCTTAAGATAACCTTGAAGGAAAGAAAAAATATAGATTTTCCCGGCCTCGGGAGACTCCGCAGCACCCTGGAAGGCAACTCATACTTCGTCGCCGAGCAGAATGGAGGCATATTTGCCCAAGCGTTCGGATTTGAGCCGGTAATACTCAAACCGGTAAACAATGAAACTGACGCCTCGCAGGAGCCCGGTTACAACAGTAACGTTACAACCACGGCTGAGACCATGCCCGAGCCCAATACCGATACCATCAGCAAGGAAACGCAGACTGACGGCAGCAAGCACAAAAGCCACCGGATTCTTTTCATCATCCTGGGCATCCTGGCCGCTCTGATCATCGCCGCCGTCATCCTGGTGGAACTCGGCCGTAGCGGCAAGCTCGACCACCTCATCTACTCCGATGAGGAACTGGAACTCCTCGAGCAGCACGGAATGTAACATCCGTAATTCATCACTGCCTGTACCACACAAGATGGCATAAAAATCACCCCACGAGGTCGTCCGAAACTCGAAACATCGATGGGGTGACTCTTTTTTCCAGGTCCTGTCCCGGTACAAGCCTAACCGATGGTCGCTCCGTTGCAGAGTTTCTCCTCGGGAGCCACGATACGCATCTTGCCGTCCGGCTGCTTGGCCATCAGGATCATACCCTTGGACTCTATGCCGCGGATCTTGCGGGGAGCCAGGTTGGCCAGGATGCATATCTGCTTGCCGACCATCTGCTCAGGGGTGTAGTACTCGGCGATACCCGAGACTATCACACGCCGGTCGATGCCTGTGTCGATGGTGAGCTTCAGCAGCTTGTCGGTCTTGGGCACTCTCTCGGCCTCCAGGACGGTGGCTGTGCGGATGTCCATCTTGCCGAACTCGTCGAATGTACATTCCTCCTTCTGGGGCTCTACCGGAGCAGCGGCGGCCGCGGCGGCGGCATTGGCCTTGCGGATATTCTCCAGACGCTCCATCTGGGCGTTGATGGCCTCGTCCTCGATCTTCTCGAAGAGCAGTTCGGCCTTGCCCAGCTGATGCCCGGCGGGCAGCAGGTCCTCCCGTCCGATATTGTCCCATCTCAGGACATCCTTCGGCAGATTCAGGATGGTCAGGAGCTTGTCCGAGGAAAATGGAATGAAGGGGGCAAATGCGACGGCAAGGTCCGCGCAGAGCTTCAGGGACACGCTGAGAATGGAGGCGGTGCGGTCCATGTCGGTCTTGGCCACCTTCCAGGGCTCGGTGTCGGTAAGGTACTTGTTGCCGAGGCGGGCGAGGTTCATGGCCTCCTTGAGGGCCTCGCGGAAGCGGTAGTGCTCGAGGGCGTCGGTGATGGCGGCCTTGAGGGCAGGTACCTGTGCAAGGGTCTCGTCATCTATGGCCTCATACTTGAGGTCGGCGGGCACCTTTCCGTCGAAATACTTGTGGGTCAGGACGACGGCGCGGTTGACGAAGTTGCCGTAGATGGCCACGAGCTCGGAGTTGTTGCGGGTCTGGAAGTCCTTCCAGGTAAAATCGTTGTCCTTGGTCTCGGGAGCGTTGGCACAGAGCACGTAGCGCAGTACGTCCTGCTTGCCGGGAAAGTCCCGCAGGTACTCGTGGAGCCAGATGGCCCAGTTGCGGGAGGTGGAGAGCTTGTCGCCCTCGAGGTTGAGGAACTCGTTGGCGGGCACGTTGTCCGGGAGGATGTAGCCGTCGCCGTAGGCCTTGAGCATGCAGGGGAAGACGATGCAGTGGAAGACTATGTTGTCCTTGCCGATGAAGTGCACCATCTTGGTGTCGGGGCTCTTCCAGTATTTCTCCCAGTCATCGGGACGGGCCTCGATGGTGTTGGAGATGTAGCCGATGGGGGCGTCGAACCACACGTAGAGGACCTTGCCCTCGGCGCCCTCTACGGGCACGGGAATACCCCAGTCGAGGTCACGGCTCACGGCCCTGGGCTGGAGACCGCCGTCGATCCAGGACTTGCACTGGCCGTAGACATTGGTCTTCCACTCCTTGTGCTCCTCAAGGATCCACTGGCGGAGCCAGGGCTCATACTCGTTCAGAGGCAGGTACCAATGCTTGGTACGGCGCTTCACGGGAGGCTTGCCGCTCAGGGCGGAATGAGGGTTGATCAGCTCGTCGGGGCTGAGGGTGCAGCCGCACTTCTCGCACTGGTCGCCGTAGGCTCCCTCGTTGCCGCACTTGGGGCAGGTGCCCACGATGTAGCGGTCGGCCAGGAACTGTCCGGCCTCCTCGTCGTAGTACTGCTCGCTCTCCTTCTCGATGAACTTGCCGTCCTTGTAGAGCTTGCTGAAGAACTCCGAAGCTGTCTTGTAATGGGTTTTGGATGTGGTTCTGGAATAAATGTCGAAACTGATGCCCAGCTCCGCGAAGGAGTCCTTGATCAGCTTATGGTATTTGTCCACGATATCCTGGGGCGAGCAGCCCTGCTTGCGGGCCTGGATGGTGATGGGCACCCCGTGCTCGTCCGAGCCGCCTACGAAGAACACGTCCCTGCCGCACATTCGGAGATATCTGACGTAGATATCGGCGGGCACGTAGACTCCCGCCAGGTGACCGATGTGGACAGGTCCGTTCGCGTAAGGCAGAGCGGAGGTGACAAGATAACGTTTGTACTCTTTCATTTTCTTTTAAATAAATTATAGGATTTTGATTATGAATTCAAATGTGTACTCGCCGTAGGGCAGCATGTACTGCTCCAGCGGCAGTGTACCCCAGGAGGTGATGCAGCCGAGTCCCATCTGCCTGAGGTCGAAGTTGACGTATGTATCCTCGCGGGGAACGAGCTCCGACGGATGGCGGACGTATGTCGGGGAGGCCAGGTCGAGGTCCTCGATGGCGTAGTTCAGCGCCGTAGCAGTGAAAGGATTGGAGGCGATAATCTCAAGTCCGCGGCCGGTGCGGTCCACCACCCTCCAGTATCTCAGGCCGCTGCGGGCTCCGCTTTCCTGAGGACGGACGTAATCATACTGATAGAGATCCTCCACGTCTGCATGGTACTTGCCGATCAGTGCCGCGCGATGACGGTCAGTATAGTTTTCGAACGGACCGTAGCCATAATAATCCACACGGTCGAAACGGCCCGGCATCACCATCGACATGCCGAAACGCAGCATGGGGCTGACTTCCTGTCCTTCTCCGGGAATCATGTGCTCAGTGACGGCTATCTCTCCATCCGCATTGAGGAGGTAGGACATCTTGAGGACTGCCCTCACCTCTGTCATATCGTACTCTGCCTCAAGTGACACTCCGCGGTCAGTACGGGAGGCCTTGAAGTTCTTGAGCTTCAGACCCGGGTCTCGCCATACGCCGCTACGGTAGTGCAGGCCGGCTCCGTCGTCATTATCGGTGACAGCCCGATAGAAATTGGGACGCAGAGGCTCCCGGAGCAGGTCCACGCCGTAGCCGAAGGGCGCCGTTGTTCTGGCTGCAGGATGGTAATCAGGCACAAAATTGCCGCCGGTATAGGTCATTCCGGAAGCTCCGCGGGGTCCGGTGGTGATAAGTCTCTCCAGCCAGCCGCGGGATTTACTGAACTCAGCCCTCCAGCCATTACCCTCAATATAGTAAAGATAGGCATCCTCATACAGCACAGGTACGGCATCTTTCGTAAAATTCTCCTCGAGACGTGTACTGTAGGCGGCTTCCGTATCATACTCTCTGACAGCTATCTGGTCGTATGCCAAAACAGTACCGGCATCGAGCAGTCCATCCGCGTTCTTGAGGCTATAGCGGACGTTGAGCTGAAGCTCTGCGGCACCGGCATTGGCGTCCACGGCATCCGCAATCGGAAGAGTCAGGTCTGCGGTGCTCTGTGGAGCCACCCGGATGTCCTCAACCACTCCTGATGCCACCTTGCGTCCGTCTGCCTCGAGATCCCAGGAAAGGAGGAAATTGGACAGGTCTGAGAAGAAATACTCATTGTAAATCTGTATCCGTCCGGAAGCGGCATCCTCCGAAGTTGTAAGTATCGAGCGGTACTCGTGCCCTACCTCGTAGGCAGTGGGATGGAGAGTACGGTCGGAGGCAATGAAACCGTTGTTGTTGAAATTGTCATCGGAGGCGTCGTACTTGTTGTAGCTGCCGCCGTATGTGGCTGTGGACCGGCCGTCGCTCTCATATCTTATGATAGACTGGTCCACGAAATCCCAGATAAAGCCGCCCTGGTACTTGGGATACTTGCGGACGAGGTCCATATACTCGCCGAATCCTCCCATAGAGTTACCCATAGAATGAGCGTACTCGCACTGAATCAGAGGCTTTGAAGGATCTGTAGCCAAATACTTCTCACAGTTGTCGTAGTTGTAGTACATCGGGCAGTAGATATCGGTATACCTGGTCTTCTCGAAGTCCTTGCGGTTGATGGCCTGCTCATAGTGCACGGGGCGTGAGGGGTCGTAGGCCTTGACCCACTCATAGCAGGCGATAAAGTTGTCTCCGAAGCCTGCCTCGTTGCCCAGACTCCAGATGATGACGCTGGGATGGTTGAAGTCCCTCATTACCATCCTCTGATTTCTCTCGAGATGGGCCTGGGCATAGGCAGGATTCTTGGCCAGTGTCTTCTCTCCATAGCCCATGCCGTGGGACTCCACATTCGCCTCGTCGATGACATAGAGACCGTAACGGTCACAGAGGTCATACCAACGGGGATCGTTGGGATAGTGACAGGTACGCACCGCATTGATGTTCAAGCTCTTCATTATCTGAATGTCACGTATCATCTCTTCCTCCGTCACCACATAACCGCCGCGGGCGCTCACCTCATGCCGGTTGGTGCCTTTGATGAGGACCGGCTGACCGTTGACCAGGAGCTGACCGTCACGGATTTCCACCTTACGGAAGCCGACATTGACCGAAACCTTCTCCGTAACACCTTTGGAACCTGTCACCACAGCATCGAGACGGTACAGCGACGGGGTTTCTGCCGACCATTTGGCAGGGGAGCGCAGGCTGGCCGACGCCTTGAAACTGCCTTCCTCCGAAATATTGGCGACGGCTGTCCAGACCGTCCGCCCCTCTGGAGATACCAGAGTAAGACCTACATTCTGTACACCGGGAGTCACCTGTCCCTTCACTGAGAGCGTACCGTTTCTATAAGAAGCGTCCAGATCAGGAGTAGCCTCGATTGTCAGAAGACGCTGAGGATCCCTGGCATAGAGATAGCTCTCGCGTGCCACACCGGTGAGTCTCCAAAAGTCCTGATCTTCCAGATATGTTCCGTCGCACCAGCGGAAGACCTGGAATGCGATCAGATTCTTCTCTCCGGGTTTGATACAGGAGGTTATGTCAAACACAGCCTCCAGCTTGCTGTCCTCACTGTACCCTACATACTGTCCGTTGACATAGAGGGAGATATTGGAAGTCACCGAACCGAAGTGCGCGAACACGTCCTTGCCCTTCCAGTCAGAGGGTATCTCTATCCAGCGGCGGTAAGTTCCCACATGATTCTGCTGTCCGGGAATATATGGAGGACGGCTCTCGAAGAAGTTGCGCCAGACATAGCAGTTGTTGACATATACCGGCTCGCCGTAACCGTTAAGTTCCCAGATACCGGGCACAGGGATTGTCCCCCACCCCTTGTCATCGTAATCCGTACGATAGTAGTCCTCCGGACGGTCCCAGGCATTTTCCACCCAGTCGAACTTCCATGTACCGTGAAGAGAGACCACCGGGAGGTTCTCTATATCCATGGTAACGTGCATCGGAACACGGTTCACTGCATTGATCCGAGGATTGCCCCAGACTGAGTCCGCATCAATAGTCCTGCCGTCACCATAGGCTTGGGCGGCTGCTGCCATGCTGAGAGAGAACAGCACTGCCAGAAAGAAGAATAGTCGCTTCATATTTTCTAAATTTAGATGATTTGCAATAACCTGCGAAATTACTACAATTGTATGATTTTTTCAAGCGGATACAAAAAAAGGCAGTCCGTAAAAGAACCGCCTTCTGTATTGTACGAAAAGGATGATATTACTCTGCTGCGGGAGCGGACTCCTCTGCGGCCTCGGTACCGTCACCTACGACCTCAACCTTGAAGTCAGCCTTGATGTCCTTGTAGAACTTCACGCTGGCGTCATAGATACCGGCTTCCTTGATGTTGTCCATGCCGGCGATGGTCACGTTGCGGCGGTCAACCTCAACTCCGAGAGCGGCGACTGCCTCGGCGATCTGGATGTTGCCTACAGAACCGAAGATCTTGCCCTTCGTGCTCATCTTGGCCACAACCTTGACGGTCAGACCGTTGATCTTGGCTGCGAGAGCACTTGCCTCCTCGCGGATCTTGGCCTCCTTGTGAGCCCTCTGACGGATGTTTTCGGCGAGAACCTTCTTGGCGGACTCAGTGGCGAGGATAGCCATGCCTTGAGGGATGAGGTAGTTGACAGCGTAGCCGTTCTTTACCTTTACGATATCGTCTTTATGCCCGAGATTGGCGATGTCCTGTTTCAGAATGATTTCCATACACTGTCCTCCTTATTTCAATAAGTCTGTTACATAAGGGAGCAGGGCGAGATGCCTTGCACGTTTAACTGCCTGAGCGACCTTGCGCTGGAACTTCAGGGAAGTACCGGTCAGACGGCGGGGAAGAATCTTGCCCTGCTCGTTGAGGAACCTCTTGAGGAACTCTGCGTCCTTGTAGTCCACATATTTGATGTGCGCTTTCTTGAAGCGGCAGTATTTTTTCTTCTTCACCTCTACTGTAGGAGGGTTGAGAAATCTGATTTCGTTGTTTACGGCCATGGCTTATTCCTCCTTTGCTGTATTTTCTGCAGCGGGAGCCGCTGCGTTTTCTTTCCTGTTGCTGCGCCTGCGCTCTGAGTAGGCGATAGAGTCCTTGTCCATCACGAATGTGAGGAAACGGATGATGCGCTCGTCGCGTCTGTACTGTGTCTCGAGCTTGTCAATGAACTGCGAGTCAGCCTTGAACTCGAACAGGTGGTAGAACCCTGTTGTCTTTTTCTGGATGGGGTAGGCCAGCTTTCTCAGGCCCCAGTCCTCATCGTTCACGATCTCACCACCCTCGGAGAGGATGTAGCCGCGATACTTTTCTACCGCTTCCTTTATCTGTTCCTCAGATAAAACGGGAGTTGCAATGAAAACGGTTTCGTACTGTTTTAACATCTTGATTATTATTTAATTAAAATTAACAAAGCCCTTCCCCGGTGTGGGAAAGGGCTGCAAAGATACGAATTATACGTCAATTACCAAAATTACTTCGCGGGAATGTTCTTGAGCACCTCCTTGATGAAGTTCCAGAATTTCTCCACTGTCGGGATAAGCAGGCGCTCATCGGGAGAGTGGGGAGACATCAGGGTAGGGCCGCATGAGATCATGTCCCAGTGCGGGTAGTTGGTCGAGAGGATGCCGCACTCGAGGCCGGCGTGGATGGCCTTGACCTCGGGTTCCTTGCCGTAGAGAGCCTTGTAGGTCTCCTTCATGGTCCTGAGGATGTCGGAGTCCATATTAGGCTGCCATCCGGAGTAGCCGCCGGAGAACCTTACCTTGGCGCCGCCGAGCTCGAGGGCACTCTGAATGGCGTCGCGCAGGGCATACTTGGCCGAGTCGGTGGAACCTCTCATGAGGGTCTTGACGCTGATCTTCTTGCCTTCAGACTTGACGATAGCCAGGTTGTTGGATGTCTCCACGAGACCGGGCATCACGAGACTCATGCGGTCTACGTTGCAGGGGCAGGCGAGCAGGGCCTTCACTACGTTGAGGGCCACGTCGGTGGGGATGATTTTCCTTGCGCCCTTGGTCTTCTCGACGAGGATTTCGATGCCGGAGTCGATGGGAGCATATTCATGCTTGATGTCAGCGGCAGCAGCCTCGATGCACTTCCGGGCCTTCAATGCCTTCTTCTTGGGGATGGCGATGACGGCCTGTGCCTCGCGGGGGATGGCGTTGCGCATGTTGCCGCCCTCGATGGATACCAGCTCACCCTTGAGGTCGCGCAGCAGCGGCAGGAGGATGCGGGCCATCAGCTTGTTGGAGTTGGCGCGTCCCTCGTTGATCTCCATGCCGGAGTGGCCTCCGCGGAGTCCCTTGATGACGATGCTGTACTGGTCTGTGTCCTTGCTGATATTCTCGGGCTTGTAGCTGAACTCTGCATCGGTGTCCAGACCGCCGGCACAGCCTACATACAGCTCACCCTCAGTCTCGGAATCCAGGTTGACCAGGATGTCTCCGTGGAGCAGACCGCCCTTGAGAGCCTGGGCTCCAGTCATACCGGTCTCTTCGTCGATGGTGAAGAGAGCCTCCACAGGTCCGTGTACCAGGTCCTTGGATTCAAGGACAGCCATGGCTACGGCGCAGCCCAATCCGTTGTCGGCGCCAAGAGTGGTACCCCTGGCCTTCACCCAATCACCGTCGATGTAAGTCTCCACGGGATCCTTCTCCCAATCGTGCTGCACGTCATTGTTGTTCTGGGGCACCATGTCGAGGTGACCTTGAAGGATGACACCCTTGCGGTTCTCCATACCCGGTGTGGCGGGCTTGCGGATGATGATGTTGCCTACCTCGTCGCGGATGGTCTCCAGTCCGAGGCTTTTGCCGAAATTCTCCATAAAGTCCACAGCCCTCCACTCTTTCTTCGAGGGACGGGGAATCTGTGTCAGCGCGTAGAAATTCTTCCATACGCACTTGGGATCTAGATTGTCAATTGTCATACTGCGTTAGTGTTTATTAAGTTTAAAATTGCTATTTTACGAGTACATGAACCGGGAATGAGAGGTCCTGGCCTTTCTGATATACGGGAATACGGCTCTTGAGGATAAGGTTCTGACCATCCACGATACGGACAGAGCAGATTGCCGGTACTCTATAGTAGATGTTACCGCGGAGAGCCGCTTCATGCTTTGCTCTGGGCTTAGCAGCCTCAACCTCCCCTACCACCTGCTCCGAATAAAAGTCCTCCGCATCCTCAGGAACAATCTCCATGACGACCGGGCGCCCCGTAATGTCATCCGGAGGCAGCAGACCGTGCGAATCGGAAATACGGAAAGCCATCGTCAGTTCTTCCTCCGGTCCGGAAGCGGGCACCACATCAAAACTCATGGCCTGCACGGATGATGAGACTGTACCTGTAAAGAGCCTCATATACTCTTCCTCCAGACGTCCTATCTCCTCGACCGCTGCGCGAAGGGCATCACCGCTGAATGTAGCATCAGTGTTTCCGGTTATTATATTCAAGCGGTTTTCCCTAAGAGACAGTATCATGGATGCTGCCTCCTGAGCTTTCTTCTCCGTACTCTTCTCCACGACCTGACTCTGACGGACGGCGACACGGTCATACCCGCCGCCTTCCGTACGGACAGAACGGTAAAGAGTGGTCTCCGTAGATGTCAGATTGGCCGTTGCCTCTGAGGCCAAAGTTCCGGAGCCCGGAGCCATTGAGGGGAATCTCCAGGAATTGACATTCCCCTTGTTCTCATCCGAGAGCAGCAGCAGTCCCTGAGAGGAAAACTCAAAGAAACTGGCAGGAGAAGCTTCTCCCAGCATACCGTCCAGGTTCACGACATAACTGCAGGAGCGGTCTGCCTCAAGATAGGGAGTCATACGGATTCTGCTCAGAGTATAGGAGGTAGATGCCTCCTGGGGAACATCGATACCCAGATATTTTTTTGCCCACTGACAATAGGGTCCCGGGGTATAAGTCTCGCATACGGCCTCAACGTCCAGACGGACTGTTGTCAAGGGAAGAGAATATACGACCACTCCGTCAGGAGCCGGTTGCCCTTTCTCAAGCCTGTTGATGTTCTGCGCTGAGAGTGTTGCTGCTACCGAGCATGTCAGCGCAAGTGCTGTGATAAGTGTTCCAATCTGTTTCATACTATACGTTTTTTCCATCTTTTGTGGCTCCACAGCCACGTTCCTTTATGGTTCTTTATATCCGCTTCCAGCAATTTGGCGAAAGTAGATGTGACATATCCTTCCGGACAATCAGCAGCGTTTTCTGCAATCAACTCGAAATGAGCTTCGTTATCCATACGTCCATGTCTTATCAGACCGCAGTAAAGCACCGGCATACCCAACTTGGACGCGATGGTCTCCGGCCCATCTATCATATATGTCTTCTGGCACAGAAAGTCCGCGACCAGACGGCTCTCACTGTGAGGGGGATTCTGGTCACAGATAAAGAAAAACGCATCTTTCCCTTCCCTGTGTCTGACTATATGACGTACAATCTGATGGGACTCAATAATAGAGCACGAGCCGTGCCCCGTCCTTATCCTGGATATGACCTTCCCCGCCAGTCTGCTTGCCGGCCTCTTGTAGACATATACGAAATTCTTATTATCCAGGTCTATACCGTAGTTGCTGCGCAGATCCGGCAGACCGGTGAATATCTCCCAGTTGCCCAGATGTCCTACCATGATGACTGCATTACGGCCGAGCGACATAGCCCGGTTCAGATTCTCCTGTCCGCTGATACGAACCTGCCTGCCTATTTTATCGGTAGATGCCGTAAGGCCCCAGACCGACTCGACCACTATATCCGCCAGATTGCGGTAAAAGTCGCTAACAGTCCGGTTTATCTCCTCATACGTCATTTCAGGGAAAGATCTCGAGATATTGGTCAGCACTGTAGATGTCCTGTAATGCAGCACTTTGTGCAAAACCCACGCAATGAAGCCGGAAAATGCATAATGCACCTTCAACGGCAGCCATGATAAAGCATATAGAAAAAATAAAACTACTCTATACATTGTCGGACATACATCTTACAAAGATATCAATTATCTACAAAAAAACAAATGCCCGCCCGTGATTTGCACCGGCAGGCATTTTATTACTGCTCACATCAGACGGAGGCTACTACTCTCGGCGCGATGCGTATGTATCGGTAATCGTATCCAGCTCGGTATTGTACATCTTCTTGCCGGAAACAGAATCGTTATAGGTGCAAGGACCGGAAATACATCCGTCCGGGCAGACCATCATCTCAAGGAACTGAGCGGGGGCCTTCTTAGTCTTGGCGTAGCTCTTGATCAGCGCAATGTTCTTCTTGTCCATGCCGGCTATACGGAGAGAATTGACATCCTCGCCCAGAAATGCCTTGACCGCTCCGGCGACTCCACCGCTCTGTCCGAAAGCGTGGGCCTCCTTGACAGATACAGTCTCCACCTCATACGGCTCTACCTTATCAAATTCAATCTCGTATCCTGAAAGCACACTTCCCAGTTCCTCGAATGTCATGACATAATCCACATTGGGATTGCCTTTCGCCTCCTTGCGCTTGGCGATGCAGGGACCGATGAAGACCTGCTTGGCCGCAGGATATTTTTCCTTGACTATCTGAGCAGTGTAGTACATAGGTGATCCTGTTGATGACACGAAAGGCGCCATGTCGGGAATATGCTTGCGCACCAGTTCTATCCATGAGGGACAGCAGCTGGTCGTCATGAACGGCTGGCCTTCCTCCATCTTCTCCTTAAGTTCGTGCGCCTCGTTGGAGACAGTCATCATGGCGCCCTCCGCAACCTCGACGACAGCCGAGAATCCTATGGCCTTTATCGCTCCGTAAAGCTTCTCCTTGGAAGTCTTGAACTGACCGAGGATAGAGGGTGCGACCATCGCCACTACCGGGCGGCCGTCCCATATATTATTCAAGACGTCAAACACCTGGGATATTTCGAAGATAGCACCGAACGGACATGCATTCAGACATTTACCGCAATAGATACACTTACTCTCGTCTATATGCTCGACCCCGTACCGGTCCTTGGATATAGCCTTTACAGGACAAGCCTCCTCGCACGGCACAGGAATATAAACGATAGCATGGTAAGGACAGCTCTGGTAGCACTTGCCGCAGTTGATACAGAGATCGTGATCGATGACAGCCTGACCGTGACGCTTGACATCATGAGTTATGGCACCCTTGGGACAGTTCATGGAACAGCTGCGGGCCACACAGCCGCGGCAGAGGTTGGTAATCTCATAATTGGTCTTCACGCAGGAAGAGCAGGCTTCGTCTACGACACACATGATATTCTCCTTCTGCTCTCTCTCACCGCTGATAGCACGGCGGGCATACTCGGACAGCGGAGTAAGCTCGTCCTTCTCATCGTTCATGTCATAGCCGAGCAGAGGGAACATCTTATACTTCCATACAGCCCTTTCCTTATGCACACAGCACCTTCCGAGCACTTCTGTCTTTCTGGGACTGAGCTGAATCGGCAGCCTGTCTATGTCGGCCAGAAGACGGTCCTCTTTCCATTTATTAACCATCATCGCCAGCAACTTGTGGCGGACAATCATCACATTGTTAGTAAAAGCCATATAATCACTTACAGTTTATTGGAAAATGCCGCAAATGTAATACAATTTCCTTATTCTCCAACTTTTCCTGACGGATATCTGAAACCGCGTAAAGCCAACTGGACTATAGACACTTTGGATCGTGGCACGGGGCAGTCCTGGACAGATACCGTAACGTTCTTCCGCATCTTCCGGAAATCTCTGTGAGCACGGACCACAGACCTGAAAAACGAAAATTTCCCCGTCAGAAGATAAACACAGGCAATAGCTCCGTCAACACACATTCTGAAGAGAACTATACGGGCCCGCGGACCAGACGGCAGATTCTTGTACATCATCAGAAGATTATTGCGGAAATTCAGGTAAAGTTTTCTAGGCGAATTATTCGGCAGTGTCCCTCCCCCCACATGATAGACTGCGGAAGCAGGATTGACCCATATCTCCCAACCTGCAAGCATAATCCTCCAGCACAGATCTATCTCTTCCATGTGGGCAAAGAAACTCTCGTCCAGCCCACCCTGACTCCTCCACACCTCGGAACGGATCATAAAGGCGGCTCCCGATGCCCAGAATACCCGGCAGGGAGTATCATACTGTCCTCTGTCCTCCTCTATCGTAGCAAGAATCCGGCCCCTGCAGTAGGGGAAATACCATCTGTCCACGAATCCTCCGGAAGCTCCCGCATGCTCGAACCACCCGCGCTGAGCATAGCTCAGAATCTTCGGGGCACATACGGCACAGCGCGGTCTCGCGTCCATGAAAGCCTCCAACCCGGCAAGCCATCCGGGGGTCACTTCTATATCCGAATTGAGAAGCAGATAATAGCTGAACTTCTCTTCTGTTTTCTCTATTCCGGCAATCGCCCGGTTGTATCCTCCCGTAAACCCATAGTTCCGGTCCAGCAGGACAAGACGCACCTGTGACGGCCATCTTTCCCTCAGCATCTCTACCGAACCGTCCTCCGACCCGTTGTCGGCGACATAAAGAGCATCATCCGGCGGCAGATGTTCCAGAACGGAGGGTATGAATTGTTCCAGATAGGACTTCCCGTTCCAATTGAGTATTACGACGGCAGTTCTTGACATAATAAGACCAGTTATAAAACATCTTTCAATTCAGGAAGGTGTACTGCATTAGAGCCTTTCAGCAGAACGGTGCAGCCGTTCATAGGCTCCCTCTCCAGGACACGGCGGGCCTCAGCGACATCCTTGCAGAATGTAAAGCGGCTGTCCGCCGCCACCTGGGGGCATGATGCGGCTGCCCGGCGGAACTCTTCTCCTACCAGCAGTATACGGCCGCAGTCCTTCATTCCCGCCGCCGTCTCCATCACTCTGAGATGTTCCGCAGCAGAATCTGCGCCCAGTTCCAGCATCTCTCCCAATATAAGGACTTTATTGGGGAATTGAGAGGCGGAGAAATTGCCAAGAGAGGCCTTCATGCTCGACGGATTGGCATTATAAGTGTCCAGCACCAGGAGGTTATGAGCGGAATGCTCCAGCTGGGAGCGGAGATTGGTCGGAATATACGCCCCGACGGCAGCGGCGGCAGCATCCGGTGTCACGCCGAAATGCTGTCCGGCACAGAGAGCGGCCATCACATTGGAAGCATTGTACGAACCGATAAGATGCGTCGGCACTGTCATCCCGTCCCGCAGCCTTAATCTCAAATAAGGTTCCTCGGAAGTCATCGGCAATATCTCAGTTCCGGAAAAATCAACCCCGTAGCGGACTGTCCTCAAGTCGGGTCTGGCAGCAGCCATGGCGCAGAGTTCCGGATCATCGGCATTGAGAAATGCGGTATCTCCCGTACGCTGAAGGTAATCGTACAGTTCTCCTTTCGCCCGCTTGACTCCTTCAAACGAGCCGAACCCCTCCAGATGAGCCTTCCCCACATTAGTAATCAACCCGTAGTCCGGCAGGGCAATTGCTGCCAGAGCCGCAATCTCTCCCGGATGATTGGCGCCCATCTCCACAACAGCGATCTCGGTCGAATCTGAGATGCGCAGCAGTGTAAGGGGGACTCCGATATGGTTGTTCAGATTGCCGGCAGTTGCCGTCACCCTGTATTTGGCCGAAAGGACGGCACACAGCAGTTCCTTGGTAGTAGTCTTGCCGTTGGTACCGGTCAGGCCTATCACAGGTATTCGGAAACGCGAGCGGTGCCTGCGGGCCAGGGCCTGCAGGGCCTCGAGAGTATCGTCCACTACGATATACTGTCCTCCGTCATTGAAACCGCTGTCTGCGGCCACCACTGCGGCAGATGCTCCGGCCTCTAGAGCCGCCGGAGCAAATCGGTTGCCGTCGAAATTATCCCCGCGCAGAGCGAAGAACAACGCCCCCGGCTCCACCCTGCGGCTGTCGGTCGAGACTCCCGTTGAGGAGACAAACGCATCGTACAGCCTGTTTTCTATTGTCCTGTCCATTGTTACTTTATTTTCCTGCCACGTTACTTCCTTCCTGTAGAGCCGAAACCGCCCTCTCCTCTCGCGCTCTCCTCCAGCACCTCGACCTCATCCCACTGCACCTTCTCATGACGGGCCACCACCATCTGCGCTATGCGCTCCCCGGGATTGAGGGTGAACGGTTCGTTGGAGAGGTTGACCAGTATGACCTTGATCTCTCCACGGTAATCCGCGTCGACGGTACCCGGAGTGTTGACCAGGGAGATGCCGTGCTTTATGGCCAGGCCGCTGCGTGGACGTATCTGTGCCTCGAAACCGGCCGGCAGCTCGATATACAGGCCCGTAGGCACGAGTTCCCGCTGGAGAGGATTCAGTGTCAGAGGCTCAGAAATGCTGGCTCTGAGGTCCATGCCGGCGGACTGCTCAGTAGCGTATGCCGGCAGCGGAAAGGGAGATTTATTGACTATCTTGACTTTCATCTGCTATTAGTTTATGTCGTCTGAAATGTTTTTCGATATAGAAGAGCCCCACAAGGTACACACCTATCAGCAGGGTGCGGACGGTCAGGGTCCAGCCGAAAGGAATCGTGTCGGGGATGGCCAGGTCCAGGGAATACAGCACCAGGCCCAGGATGATGACATCTGTAATCTTGCCCCAGCGGTAGGGTATGGAATAGTACTTGCGGCCGAGCAGAACGCTGAGCACCAGCATCGTCAGGTAGCTGAAGAAATGGCCCCACGCGGCGGCGTGATAGGAGTACACCGGCAGGAATACGATATTGATCACGGCTGTCACCACCAGTCCGGCAGCGGTGATGTAGATGGCGAAAGAGGGACGGTCCGAGAGCTTGTACCACATCGACACGTTGAAAAGCATTCCCATCATCATGTAGGCCAGCAGCATCACCGGCACTATGCCCATGCCCTCCCGGAAGTCACTGCCCACGATGAGCTGTATGATGTCCAGGTAGAAAGTCACACCCAGGAAAATCAGCATACAGAACATCACGAAATACTCCATCACCGAGGCATAGACCCGCTTGAAGTCCTTCTGGCGGGTATTGGAGAAGAAGAATGGCTCGGCTGCGAAACGGAACATCTGCACGAAGAGGCTCATGATTACGGCCACCTTGACAGCCGCCTGATACACACCCAGATCAGCCCTCCAGAGACTGTCGTCCACGTTGAAGAAACGGAAGAGGATACGGTCCAGGAAGTCGTTGATCACTCCAGGAAGACCGGCCACCATCAGCGGCAGGGAGTAGCGCAGCATGTTTTTCAGAGTCCTGCGGTCCACTCCAAGACCCAGCCGCAGCATCTCCGGAATGAACAGAGCGAAGCACAGCACGCAGCTGACCAGTATGGAGAATATCGGATAGGAGAAATCCGGAACGGCGGGAATCAGCCCGGAGAGCAGGTTGTCCGGATGCGCGGCGGCATATCCGGGGTACCACAGGAAGAGTAGCAGATTGGAACCGGCCTCGGCAAGTATTTTCACCACCTTGAATATGGCGAATCTCCAGGCGCGGTTCTCCTGCCGCAGCTTTGCGAACAGTATGGCAGTGAAGCAGTCGGAGAAGAGAATGACACCTATGTATATATAGATGTTCCAATACCCTCCGTAGCCCATCCGCTCTGCCAGTCCCCGGCCGAAGAGAATCATCAGCAGCAGGAACACCGCCGATACTGTAGAGACTGCAGCCAGAGCCCCGGAGAATACCCGGCGCGGCTCATAGCCCTCCTTGCTTGCGAAACGGAAGCATCCGGTTTCCAGTCCCATGGTCAGCAAGACCTGAAAGACAGCGATATAGGACATGAACTCCGTCAGCACCCCGTAGTCCGATGTGGACAGGGTGTAGGTGTACAGGGGCAGGAGCATGTAGTTCAGGAAACGGGCCACGATGGTGCTGGTCCCGTAGATGGCCGTCTGTCCGGCGAGCTTTCCCAGTATCTGTCTCATTCCCATAATCCCGCCTGATTTAATTCTTCAGTCCGTGTTCCCTGAATATCAGGAATCCGATGTTGAACGAAGGATACCACTTGGCTTTCTCTGCCTTTTCATAATATGCACATGACAATGACAGAGGTCCTATCGGAGACTGCCATACCAGAGCCGCATTGCCGACAAAGCCTCCGCGGGGGAACGGCTCCGTGTAGCGGTAACCTCCCAAAGCTGTCTGCTGCAAAGCCCTGTAAGGCTGAAAATAGCCGCCTGAAAGTTGTAGGAAAAACGTCTTGGTAAATTTGAAAACAGGCGTGATCATGGCTCCCACATAGATCGGTGCACGGTAAGCACCCATCATCAGTGTCCTGCTGTGCAATGTCGGCTGGAATGCCGGCATTGCTATCATCGTGGAGGTATAATCACTCAGATTGAGAGGAGTGGACACGGTAAGGTCTATATTGTACCCCAAAGAGAACCATCTTCCGAGATCGTAATAGTCTTCCAGATTGAGCCTGGCCAGAAAAGTATGTTTGAGAGGCACCGACACGGATGTCCCGTCCGCAAACATTGTACCCTCAGTGTGGGATTCATGGCTGAATATATAGCGGAACTCCAGAAGACGTCTTCTGCCGGAAGTAGGATACATATTATAGTCCAGCGTAGTCTGAGCCATCTTGAGCCTGCCCGTAAGATAGGACAGCCGCGTCCGGTCCTCCCTGTCGTACTGAGTATAGTTATCGGCGGGGAAATATATATACCGGTTGATTCCGGCAGTTATGCCGAACTCTGCCAGAATACTGCTGTTGTACGATATCGGTGTCCCCATATTGAGGGTTAGATATGTCTCACTTTCCCGGATATTGTGTGCCAGAGATTTTGAGAAGAGAAGTCCCTGGCTGCTGTTGAAATAGTCAAAGTTATGCGCATTCAGCATCACCTCATAAAGAAAAAGAGGGCGTATTCCTATATGCTGCCTGTAATACAGACCGACACCTGTAAAGAACTGACCGATGTCAAGGTTGACTGCGGCATTCCAAGGATGACGGGAAAAATGCGTATGCGAGAGTCCCACAAAACCCTGCATGAGGGATGAAGACGAGATATTGCCGCCCACAGATATGGACAGAACATTCTTAGGAACAGTTTCCAGCCGGAGTGTAAACAGGGAATCCCCGTTCAGCACGGCTGTAGGATAGAATGACTGAATGGCATTGGTGGACAGAACACGGTAATAACCTCTCTTGGCACGGTTGAACGAAATGGTATCCTTCTTGTCCGTGACAGTAGCCGTAATATACTCCCGCTGAGCCTCGGTAACAGGACCGGACACCTCCACCGAATCAAACTTGAGGTCCATGCACGTACTTCTGAACGCCACCCGCATGGAATCCACTTCGCTCCTGGTCCTGCGTCTGGACACCCTGTCCAGAATCTCGTCAATATAAAGCATCGCAGTGTCATAACCTTTCTGCACCAGCTCATCTATCTTGTCGAACTCCAGCAGGGAATAATCATAGATTCCCGATATCAGGACGCCTTCCTCCTCAGGCAGCTCATAGTCGGTATCCACTGTCATGATTGTCTCCAACTGCTTATACAGGTCATCCTGATCCGCACCGATACGCTCACCCTTGACACATTTCGCTCCGATGATAAAATCGGGATGATACTTGTCCCGCATGATTTCCCAAGGGAAATTGTTGTAGAATCCTCCGTCGAACAGCAGGACCGAATCTATCATTATCGGCTTGAAATATGCCGGAAATGTCATTGATGCCCTGATGGAGGAACCCAGATCTCCGCTGTCCGTCACATAAGGGCGCTTGTTCAGGACATCGGCCGATACGCAGAAAAAGGGGATCATCAGACGGTCAAAATCATATCCCGCAGCCGCCGAGGCATTGGCGAACATCTGCACGAAAGCGATATCCATCGGAAAAGGTGAGACCAGGCTGGTAGGCAGCGATACCTTTATCTTACGCCGCCCCTGGGCCAGTTCCTTCTCATCCCATTTGATATTGAGGCTGACCATCGACGGTGTCGGATAACCCGAATAAAGATATGTGAAAAACTCCCGTTCTCCCTCTCCGCTATACCATGACTGGAACTCCCTGGTCTTCATCAGAGCAATCATCTCGTCCGGAGACATACCTATGGCATAAAGCCCCCCGACAATGGAACCGATGGACGTACCGCAGATATAGTCAATCGGCACAGAATTTTCCTCCAGTGCCTTGATCACGCCTATGTGAGACAATCCCTTGGCGCCTCCTCCACTCAGGACCAGGCCCACTGACTGCGCCCTCAGAGGCACGGGAACCAGAAGAAGGCACAATAAAACGACAAGGATTGATATTTTTCGGAGCAGCATTATTATATTTGTAAAATCATTCAAAGATAAGGAAACATCGCTATGAAATCAAAAATTTTTGCTCTGATGCTTATAGCGGCACTGACAGCCGCCTCCTGCGGCAACCGCAGCAGCAAGAACACCGAAGAGTCTTCCACCCTCGGAACAGCCACAGAAACTTCCTCAAAAACAACAACCATGGACAGCACACTTGCATTTGACCCGGCATCCCTGCCGGATGAGCCTGTTTTCGAAATTCACACTACAGAAGGGACCATCACTGTACTTTTGTACGCCGACACCCCTCTGCACAGAGACAATTTCATAAAACTGGCGTCCCGCCATTTCTACGACAGCGTTCTATTCCATCGAGTCATCTACAATTTCATGATTCAGACAGGAGACCCTCTGACAAAGGATCCCGCAAATGAAGACCGCTTCGGCACCGGCGGCCCCGGATACACTATCCCCGCAGAATTCGTCGCAGCTCACACCCACAAGAAAGGAGCTCTGGCCGCAGCCCGGATGGGAGACATCTCCAATCCCCGCAAAGAATCTTCAGGCTCCCAGTTCTACATAGTCCACAACCCCGAGACGTGCGTGCATCTGGATGGCGAATACACCATATTCGGAGAGACTCTTGACGGCTTTGACGTCATCGACAGGATAGCATCTCTGAGAACCGATGCAAACGACAGGCCGATTAAGGAAGCCCGCATCATAACCATCACACCTGTCCTATAGCAGCCGTATCATGGATGTAAGAGAAGCACTGCACCGCAGCCGCAGCTACCGTCGTTTCTACCAGGAAGCGGCGGTGCCGGACGCGGAGCTCAGGATTATCACCGATGCCGCCAGACTGTCCCCGTCCGGACGCAATATCCAAGCCCTCAAATTCTTTATTTCCAACGACAGGAATCTCAACTCCAAGATTTTCGGAACGCTTTCATGGGCCGGATACCTTCCGGACTGGGACGGCCCGGAAGAAGGAGAAAGGCCATCCGCCTACATTGTACAGGTTCTTGACACCACTATTGCCGCCAACACGCTCTGTGATGAAGGCATAACAGCCCAGAGCATGCTGCTGCAGGCCGTGGAGCTCGGCTACGGAGGCTGCATCATCGCAGCTGTCAG
This sequence comes from uncultured Alistipes sp., assembly GCA_902388455.1. Lineage (GTDB taxonomy): Bacteria > Bacteroidota > Bacteroidia > Bacteroidales > UBA932 > Coprenecus. Next base: position 53,882 of record CABMPD010000009.1, read on the forward strand.
GAGAGATGAACTGCACCGGATACTTGAGCTGCCCGGACATTTCAAGATACTCAACGTCATAGCTTTGGGAAAACCGAAAGAGACAGTGGTCATAGAAGAGATGAAAGACGGACAGTACAAATACTGGAGAACGCCTGACGGGATTCATCATGTTCCCAAACGTCCCCTCTCAGAGCTCATCATTACATAAAAAATGCGCCTTAAATCATCACGACTTAAGGCGCACGCTTAACTTAACCTAAAACTTAACCTATGAAAAAACTATCACCTTTTCTTCTTACAAATTCCGTGCCATACCTTAATTGCTTCCACCTACAAAATCCAAAGACTCCAGGCTGAAACTGAAAGGCACTGAACTTCCTGTCCATGTACTGCCGCCGTCAGACGTATAGAATATGGAGCCTGTCGCGCCGCTTTGGGACTGGACGGCAAACGCCCCTCTGGTCCAGTCTCGGAGAAAAGCCACAGAAACTATACTGCCGCCTGAAAACTCCGCACTGGCCGGACGCAGATCCGTATATGTCTGAAAACCGTCATCGGTTCTCAGCAATTGTCCTCCGGCACCCGAGGCCCAGAGCTGAGTGTTGTCTAATGCATCCAACGAGATAAGGTCCAGACCGGTAGACTGCATCCGTACCCAGGAACTGCCTTTGTCCAAAGATGTAAGGACTCCGGCAGTACCGCTGCAGGTCATATAAAGCACCGGCCCGGGGACGGCACAGATATCCGAAGGTATCCCGTCCGCAGCAGTCACATCTACTGAAATCCATGTTCTGCCGCCGTCAGATGAATACTCCACCACAGCACCTCCGGCAAGGCTCCTGCCGCAGCACCAGACATTTTTCCCGTCAAGCACAGCCACCCCAGAGTAACCCAGGGTCCTGTCTGAATCACGGCACACACTCCACGAGCTGCCGCCGTTTGTGGTTTTCAGCACGATGCTTGTATCCGAAGCTACAGCCCATGCCGTATCTCCGTCAAAAGCAGTGACTGCCGCTATAGAGACGGGCCGGAGACCTGATACAGAACCTCCTTGATTGCTCCAGGACGACCCTCCGTCGTCTGTTCTGAGTATCACACTGTTTCTGCGCACAGTATCCGCTTCTCCTACTATCCAGCACACACGGTCGCTAACGGCACATACATCCGTCAACCTCACACAAGGGACCGTAGAGGGAGAGCCCTGGCGCACCCACGAAGCTCCAGCATTGACGGTATAGAGTATGGCTCCGTAATCGCTGTCCACAGCTCCAACAGCCCAGCCGGCAGTGATTATCTCCAGCCGGACATCACAGCGGGCAGTACCTCCGTTCGGAATATCCACCAACTCCATAACGCTGTAATATCCGTTCAGGACAAAACGCACTCCCTGCGTTCCGTCAGGCAATACATCCAGCACATATCCTCCCGAGGGATCCGTCAGCACAGCAGAGTCCCCGTAAAAAACAGACACACCTGCCAAAGCTTTCCCGTCCGGTCCGGTAACTGTTCCCTCAAGTCTTCCATAACCGGCCACAGGCTTGTGACAGCCTGCCAGGACAGCGGCGGCAGCAAACAACGCAAATACTGCAATTATATTTACACGATAACTTTTCATCACATTCAGGCTTCTTTGGGCCGCTGGTATTTATAGCGGAACAAAATCGCAAACAAGACTGCGACCACGAGGGCGTATGCTGCGAACAGCCACCAGGCGTGACTCCAGCCGGCGACAACAGCATGCCAGTCTATGACCCCGTCGGCTCCCGGCACACGGTGCGAGTTGACAAGGGCATTGACCACAGACTGGGCTCCGATGGTGCCGGCAGCCGCTCCGATGCCGTTGGTCATCAGCATGAACAGTCCCTGAGCGCTTGAACGTATCGACTTGTCGGTGGTCTCGTTGACAAAGAGCGAGCCGGAGATATTGAAGAAATCGAAGGCCACTCCGTAGACTATCATCGACAGGATGATAAGCCACACCCCGCTGCCGGGATTGCCCACGGCGAAGAATCCGAAACGGAGCACCCAGGCCAGCATCGCTATGAGCATCACGTTCTTGATGCCGTATCTCTTCAGAAAGAAAGGTATCAGCAGGATACACAGGGTCTCGGAAATCTGGGAGAGGGATATCAGCATGTTGGAGTGCTCCACTCCGAATGTACCCTGGTACTCGGCCAGATTGCCGAAGTCGGCCAGGAAAGGATTGGCGAAGCCGTTGGTAATCTGCAGAGCCACTCCAAGGAGCATCGAGAAGATGAAGAAAACAGCCATCTTCCTCTGCTTGAAAAGGGTAAAGGCCCTCAGTCCCATGGCGTCCACCAGGGACTTCTTCTCAGACGAACGGTTCACAGGACACTCGGGCAGGGTCAGGGTATAGAGAGCCAGCAGGATACTGAGTGCACCCGAAACCACATACTGCATCGAGGTCTCCTGCATGGCAGCGCCGCGGAAATGCACCAGATCCACGAACCACATCGAGCAGATAAAGCCCACTGTACCCCATACCCTGATCGGCGGGAAATCCTTGACCGGATCCTTCCCGGCCTTCTCGAGGATGGTGTAGGCCACCGAGTTGGAGATAGCGATGGTAGGCATGAAGAAGGCTATGCTCACGGCATACAGCCCGAAGAGGGTGCCGTACTGCACCGCCTCGCCGGCAGAGACCCCGTAGATACCCGCACCTATCATGGCTGCTCCTGCCACCAGATGGCAGATACCCAGCAGTCTCTGCGCCGGAATCCATTTGTCGGCGATAATACCCATGACAGCGGGCATGAAAATCGACACGATGCCCTGGATGGCGTAGAACATGCCGATTTTCTCCCCGAACCCCACACCGGCCAGATATCTTCCCTGGCTTGTCAGATAAGCTCCCCAGACAGCAAACTCTAAGAAACTCAGTAATATTAGTCTCAGCTTATATCCTTTCATACTCCGCTATTTCTCAATACTCAGACCGTGAAGCACAGCTGTATATCCGTCATTGGAATCCGTCATAACCACCCGGACCTGAGTCACCGGTCCGCACGGCTCGAAACTAAGGGTACCGTGATACAGCTCACCGGCATTGACAGTCTGTCCGTCTGCAGTAGTGTACTCCACGTACGCATCGGTCACATAGAACATCCCGGAAGAAGGAGCACCGCTGGTGACAGTGATGCGGCTGCATTCCACGGGAGCCGTCATGGTGTAGGTCAGCACATCTCCCTCCTGCAGCACCCGCTGCGAGTATCCGACTCCGCCGCGGCGGGCCAGGGCCTTGAGATTGTTCTCGGACAGGGGGAAATTGCTCTCCACGGTCATCTCCGGCTCAATATAGTGATAAAGGTCTATATTGGAGGCGCCCACTGCTATGCTGCTGAGCCCGTCCCCGAAAAATGTCGCAAAGCGGAATGTCTCGGGACTGTCGGTGACAATAGCTCCGCGGCATACCGGTGAGGAAGCGACGGGAGCACTGCCGTCCATCGTATAGCGGACTACCGCCGAAGGATGGGGAGGCTGCACCTGAAGCTCCTGACCGTCGAATGTCACCTCGGGCGGTGCCACCCGGAAGGCGATGCCCATATTGTACAAACGGGAGAAATGCTCCGCGTAGAGCCGCTGCTCGAAGTCCCCGAAGTTCCTGGCATCCTTGTTGCTCCAGCCCACCTCGGCGAGAGCGCACAGACGGGGGAAGAGCTGGTATTCCATCAGCCTGGGCGGCCAAGCCAGCAGCTCAGCCCACAGACCGGCCTGCACTCCCACGATCAGGGCGCTGTCAGCCGGAGCTCCCACCAGGATCTCATCCGGTTCCAGCGAATAGGTCTTCGACAGGGGTACGATACCGGCCCAGCTGTGGCCTCTCTCGGCAGGAGACTGCTTCATATCGAGGTAGCAGTACTCGCCTATCTGGACGACAGTCCTGTATCCTTTGTCCACAGACATACGTCCGCTCTTTACGCTCCTCCAGGCATATACCATGGAAGAACTGTCATAACGGGCATCGGAGATGACTATCTCGTCCCATCCGGCCATCTTCTTGCCGAGCTTGTGGATGATGTCCTCGACCTCGTACACGAACCAGCTGTGAAGTTCCTGGGGACCATCCAGACCATACTTCTTAATCAGAGCCTGGCAGTGAGGACAGTTGTTCCAGGAGGTGTGATCCACCTCATCGCCTCCGATATGGATATATTCCGAGGGGAAAAGCGCCGCTATCTCCTTGAATATGTTGGTAAGAATCTTATAGTTCTCCATTCTGGCCACACAGAGGACGTTGTCAGTCTCTCCGTTGGCGCTGATATAGGGCACGTCCACAGGGCAGGCCATCTCCGGGAAGACGCCCACCAAGGAGCGGCTGTGCCCGGGCAGGTCTATCTCCGGGATAATCTCGATATGGCGCTCGGCAGCGTATTTCACGACCTCGCGTATCTCCTTCTGAGTATAATATCCGCCGTAGCGGTCATGACCCTGACCGTAGGCGGCCGGACTCACCTCATCATCGCCCCTCCATGCGCCCTTCTCTGTCAGCTGCGGATACTTGCGGATCTCAATCCTCCAGCCGTTGTCATCGGCCAGATGCCAGTGGAAACGGTTGAGCTTATGGTAGGCCATCCAGTCTATGAGACGGAGCACATGGTCCACATCGTAGAATGTTCTGGACACATCCAGCATCGTACCGCGATAGCCGTACCGGGGAGCATCTTCCACGACCACGGCGTCCAGCTCATAGCGGGTCAGCTCCATATCCGTCTGACCGTACACTGCCGGAGGCATCATCTGCAGGAGTGTCTGTACGCCATAAAAGATACCGGCGGCGTCAGATGCCTCGATGACGATCTGTGAGCTGCTGACGGACAAGCGGTAAGCCTCGGCGGCCATGCCGTCCACTATGTTCAGGGATATTCCGTTGTACACCGGAACGTCCCTCAGGTCAATATCAAATGCAAATACCTTCTCCAAATGCCTCAGGAGATAGGCCTGCTCGGACTCCAGTGCGTCCGAAGCACTGATTGAGAGCCCCTTCTCCATCACAAAGACACCTTCTGCAGGGGATACTTTCAGAGGCTGAGGAACAAGATTGCTGTAAGTCCGGGCCAGCAGGACCGGGGCTGCGGCTATAGCCAGCATGGCGAGGAATATTTTCTTCATAAGTCGACGGGAGTTACATGATTTCAAATATGTCTGCATGTCCCTCTATGCTGACTCTCACGGTGCGTCCGTCAAGCTCAAGAGCACAGTAGGGATTATCGGTAACAGTCTCGGAGAGGACAGCTCCGTCAGCGGCATACTGCCGGATGAGGAGGGTACCGTGAGGGTCCATCAGAAGCGTGCGGCTGTCGCGGCGGTCTTCCCCGGAAGGAATCTCAAAGGACAGGACGCCGTCAAGGGCATAGAAGGAACGGGGATTGCGGTCAAACGAATAAACAGCCTTGGTCATATCCGGAGCTTCCACCCCGAAACCGAGGGACTCCGTCCTCTGAGGATTGACACTGAAGGTACGGACAGCACACCAGTTGGTCTTGTCCGACTCGAGCTTGCGCAGACGGACGTAGCGGGCATCGATGCCGCGCCCCTCCCAGTTGATGATGTACTGGTGGTCAATGGTGTCTATTACAGGATACCAGAGATTGCCGTCCTTGGAGGCCTCGAGTGTGGCCATGTCGAAATAGTCCACGTCATCCACCGAGTTGCGGCCCTGCAGGATATTGATCTCCCGAAGACCGCGGACTATGCCGAGGTCCACTCCTATCCAGTCCCCTGTCCTCTGACCGTAGGCCGAGGTATAGAAGGTGGTGGAGTCATCGTCGAACATCAGCTTGCCGCTGACAGTTCCGGAGTTGGGATAAGAGCCTATGGCAGTATAGGAGAAGGGGCCGCGGCCGGCTATACGGCGGTAGAAGCCGTCGAGCATGTCGTCCATGGCATTCTCGTAGAAGGGCTGGAGCTTGAGAGTACCTGACTTGTGGGCCTCGTACGCATCGCGTTCCTCCTCACTCATGAGATTGTCCACATAGGCGCTCCAGAAGGCAGCATTGTCTCCCCCGCGGTATACATTGATCAGCTCAAGGGCCTTGCGTCCCCTGGCGCCCAACTTCCCGAACTCCTCCAGCCAGGGATGGAGCTCGCGCATAAGGGCGTCATTGTCGCATTTGCGGGACATCTCATCATAGACCCGCTCTATCTTTCCGAACTCCTCTAAAAGAGCGTCGTACTGAGCCTCTGTCCAGTCTCCTTCCACACGGAAGGTCTCTGTCTCCCAGGATTCCTCACGGCGGTAGCCCGACTCGGTGTCGCAGGAGTGAATGGCAAATGTTCGGTAGGCGCTGTACGCATCATCGCCTGCCAGCCAGGCAAGTCCTCTCTCCCAGTTGGCCTTGGGGTCATATTCCTTGATATTCCAGGTATAGTCGGCCACGCCGTAGAGGGCCAGCTTGGAGGCCTCAGCATGCTCCATGGGATTGCTTACAAATCCGCACACATCACTGGATGTCAACCCATTGTCTAAGCCGTAGACCGGTCCCTGCATCACGATGTGACGGCAGTAGTCAGTCACGGGGAAGTTCCACCAGTAGAGGGCAGGGCGCTGAATCCTCTCTCCCACCCACTTCAGGGTCGAGGGAGTCATGTCGCTGCATACGGCGTCTCCCGTCCAGAACACTCTCACCGAAGGATCGAGTTCCCGGCCGTAGACCGCCAGACTGCCGCGCTCGGTGGGATTGGCCCAGGAGCGGTTGTAGTCGGTGGGACATATGATCAGCGGGGCCACGTCGCCCTTGGCCGCAACGAACTCGGCTGTCAGACGGTTGAGCAGCTCCACCTGCTTCATGGGATTGGTGCCCTCTCCGGAAATGTCGTCGAAGAAGATGGCGAAGGCCCGGACTCCCAAGTCGTACATCATCTCGAACTTGGCGACCAGATTGCCATAGTCCTCCTCGTTCCACTTTATGTCCTGACCGGGATGCACAGCCCACACGAAGTCCACGCGGTTGCGCTCACAGGCCCTGACCAGCTCGGCTATGTTGCGGGCCTCGTCCTCGGGATAGGGCTTGCGCCAGTTAGGTGAGCTGTGATAGGGGTCGTCCTTGGGGCCATAAATATAGGTGTTCATCTTGAAGCGGCCGTAAACATCTATCAGGGACAGACGGGCCTGGTGGGACCAGGGGGTACCGTAGAAGCCCTCCACCACCCCGCGGGCGGGCAGGTCGGGCCAGTCATTGATCTCAAGACCGCAGGGCAGATTCCTCTCACCTGTCAGCTCTACTATCTGGCGGAGAGTCTGGAGGCCATAGAAGGCCCCTCGCTCATCGTATCCCAGGATAGAGACACCGTCCTCAGAGACAGTGAGCAGATAGGCTCCGGAGAGAGGCTTCACTCCGGCCTTCATGGCCTTCTTGGGGTGGAAGTCCACAGTCAGGCGGATATCTTTCTTATCTCCCTTGTTCAGGAAGTTCACGTCACTCCCGAACAGTCCGTGCCTGTCCACCACATATACACCGCCCGATATATCCAGCACCGGGCCCTCCGGAGCTATCTCCACCACATGCGGGACAGGGTTGATCTGACGGTACAGGGCCGTCTGTCTTACAGAGTCACTGCCCCACACGGGAGCGGTCAGGATTGCTGCTGCCACGACGAGTGACAGTCTTCGGAATTTTGTCATATAGTTCGATTTTGTATTTGTTTTCTACTTTTTCACTTCTACATACTCATATTCGAGAGCCGGGCTGACCACTACGGCATCCACTGCCTCAGGGATATCCGCACCGCCGCGCAGCACCTTGAAGCTTACGCGGAACAGCAGGCCGTCTCCGGATACGAGAGGCTTCTCACCCAAGTTGACAAAGGTCGGATAGACCGCCTTCGTACCGTCAGTGTGCAGACGGTCGCGGGTAAGGTTCTCCATCTGCTGCAGGCCGGAGGCCTCCACACCGGCAAATTCCAATGCCGAGGCATCGTAGGGAAGGGCTATGCTCAGGGCATTGACCGTCTTGAGCGAATCTCCGTAGAATGACAGGGTCAGGGTATCGCCGGCTTTAAGAGGCTTGTCCTGCACCTCCACACGCAGACCGCCGCAGAGAGTGTCACCGGCGCTCTTATGGTACTCGCGCATCCAGTACTCGGTGCTGATTCCACCGTCGAGACGCACTGCCACTGCTGAGATGTCGTAGGCGTCTATGAGGCCGTTGCCGTCCAGATCACCTACCGACACATAGTCGAAATCGCTGTCAGAGCTGCGCAGACCGGTGTAGTTCATGTAGGAGGTCAGGTCGTTCTCGTCTACCTTGCCGTCCTTGTTGATGTCGCCGGGGATGACAGTCTCCGTTCCGGGCACCTTGAAGACGTAGATCTCGCGGCCCGAGCCGTAGTTGTTCACCGCGTCGGATACAGCTATACGGATGTAGCGGGCTCTCGGGCCCCCGTCGAAGGTGAAGACCTTGGTCTGGCCGTCACGCTCCCACTCGAAGGCTCCGGCGGGAGTCCAGTCCTTGCCGTTCACGCTGTAGAAGACCTCACCCTTGAGCAGGACACCGTTGCCGGCATCTAAGCGGGGCAGGTACTCGAAGCGGTCGATATTGTTGATGCCCTGGAGGTCGAGGGTAAGCTCGAATGGCAGGGCCTTGGCCTGATACTTCGTATGCCAGGTGTCGCCGCTCTCGGCCCAGTCGAAGAGCCTCCATACCTCGAAGCCCTCCTGAGAGGGGAAGGAGCAGGATCCTACGATACCGCGGATGGCCCATTCTAAAGGATTGCCCTCGGTGGTGCAGCTGTAGTCGGTCCAGTCCGAGGCCCCGGTCAGGTTGACTGCCCTCAGACGGAAGCTGTAGTCAGTCTCGGGCTGCAGGTCCGCAAATGTCAGGTAAGTGTTCCGGATGCCGGTATGCAGCAGGCCGTCGAACTCTATCTCATAGTAGTCGGCCAGCTCCTGAGGCTCCCACGCGAGGGTGGCAGCGTAAGGCTCCACCGTACTCTTGTCCGTCAGGATTACAGGCGCCGTCAGTTCTCCGCTGCAGATGCGGCTGTCGTCTGCCGGTGCATACTCATAGCCGTCGATGATGAGCACTACATCGTTCTGAGTGATGTCGCAGGCTGGGATAGAGACGGTCAGCACAGGATTTTTCCTCAGGTCCATCTTCTCGAATTCACTGCCGGGAGTGGCGAAGCGGTTGAGCTGAGGTGCCGCGTCATAGCTGTACTCCGCATTGACCTTCTTTCCGCCTACCTTCACGGTAACTTTCCTGGGCTCGGCCGTAATATTGACCCTCACCTGAGTGCTCTGATCCTTGACGAAGCCGTCGAAGCTGCCCTCGGCCGGATGAATGGTGAGAATGTACCTGCTGCCGGACAGAGAGGCGTCGATCCTTGTGGTGACGCTCTCTCCCGCGAGATAGCTCATCGTCCTGCCGTCATCGTCATACACATGGGTATGGTACTCGCCCTCTGCGGGCCAGCACTCGAAGATACGCTCGGAGGGGTCGATCTGAGAGGGATTGTTGTTGGGACGTACCATCGGAATGACGGCGCCCTGACGCACGAACACGGGAAGCTTCCACAGCGGTGCGGGGAAATTCTCCATGATGCGTCCTCCCTCATAGACTGCTCCGGTAAAATAATCCACCCACCTTCCCTCGGGGAGGTAGATGCCGTCGCGGATGTCATTGCCGAGAGTATCGGCCTGGGTATCCTGATAGACGGGAGCTACGAGGAAATCAGGGCCGAAGAGGTACTGGTAGCGGGTCGCGGGGGTATAGGTGTAGTCGTTGGGATAGTCCAGGAACATGGCCCTCATCAGGGGCTTGCCGTCCACTGCGGCGCGGGACCATGTGTAGGCGTAGGGCAGCAGCTCGGACTTGAGCTTGAGGTACATGCGGTTGATGGATGCGGCAGGCTCGCCCAGGGCATGGGGATATTTCTCGTTGGAGCCCCAGCCGTCCATGTTGAGCTGCATGATGGAGAAGGTCTTCCACTGGAAGTCGCGGGTATTGATTACCGCATCGGCTCCGCCGAAGATACCGTCCATGTCGGAGCAGATGTTGGGCTGACCGGCCAGACCGGAGCCGATGTAGGTCGGGATGTGGAAGCGGATGTACTCCCAGTCGCCGCCGGTCTGGTCCCCGGACCATACTCCAGCATATCGCTGGGTACCGGCCCAGCCGTCGAGGGTGATGATGAAGGGACGGGCGTCATCACCGTAGTAGGGCATGATGCCGGCCACATCGGCTATACCGTTGAGACCGAAGGAGTAGCCCCAGCCGACCCAGGCCACGTCTGTCTTGAGCACGCGGACTCCGGCGTCACGGACCTCCTTGACGATATCCCTCTGCAGCAGGGCCTCGATACCCTCCTTGGGATGCAGGTCGGACTGAGTCCAGAGACCTATCTCGACGCCCTTCGAGCGGGCATAGTCACCGAACGATTTCAGGTTCAGGATATTGCTGTCGAGCGTGGAAGTCTGGCCGTAGCCGGCTCCGTAGCCGTCGTTGGGCAGAATCCAGCCCAGGGGCATGTCGTGAGCCTCGTAGCGGTCTACCACAGCGCGGGCCGAGAACTGGTAGTTGTCCTTCTCACCGTTTAGCGACTCCCTGATGCCTCCGTTGTCCTTCTGGCTTTCCTTATACCGCTTGCCGTCCTCGAAAGGCACGGTGCGGGGACCGTCGGCCTCCACCCACCAGTCGCGGTTGTAGGCATTGAGATGACCCTCATAGAAGGCAAACTTGGGCAGCAGCACCGGGTTGCCGGTAAGCTGATAGTAGGTGTCCAGCAGAGCCACAGGATCTCCGGCCACCATGACGAATACATCCATGTAATCCGTGTCGTGGGTAATGGTCACGGTACCTTTCTCAGCGGCTCCGAAATCGTATGCTCCGGGAGCAAATGTATGCCACATGATACCGTATCCGCCGGTCGACCAGTAATAAGGTGCGGGCGAAGCCACTCCTCCGTCAGTCCAGCTGTTCTCATTTACGATGTTGATGACACGTCCCTTGTGCGAGAAGCGTCCGTTCTGCACGCCGCCGCCGTAAAAATACTCATCGGGGGACTCGGCCAGCGTAAGGACGGTACGGGTCTTGCCTCCGCGGCTCTCGAAGATCACGGGAGCAGTCTGACGCAGAACTTCCTTACCGATGCGCAGGTCGGCAACGGTCATCATCGCGGTCTCCTTGTCGAAAGAGACACGTATAACTCCTGTAGACAGATGCCAAGCGTCCGCATCCTCCTCAATCGTGTAGGAGACCCCTCTGCGGGGATTGCGGACAAGAATTTCGGCAGGCGGCTCTGCCTTTGGATCACGGACTATGCCTCCGTTGTCATCCCGGAAAAGACGGAAGATATCCGGAGCATAAAAGTCCACTGTCATACGGTGACCGTCACCGAGGATAATCTCGGCAGCCGTAGGATTGAGGCGCCTTGCCTCTTCTGCTGATTCTGCTGAAAGGCAGTATCCAGTAGCTGCCGCGAGAATCAGGACCATGATTATTTTCCCTCTTAATTTCATATTTCGACTTAGAATCTAAAAATTTCCTAAAATACCTACAAATATAGTATTTTTTCAGACACCGCCGGACCTCTTTTCCCACGAACTTTCTATTGAACTGAGAGGATTAACACATTATACCGTTTTATGTTGCAATTCTGAATTATTTTATGCTTATTTGTTTAAAATTTGACACAAACGCTAATTCATTTTTTATGGACAACAGCATCCTGAAGTACAACATCAATCCCCTGGTCAGCGCCATCGGGAAGACCCCCGACCAGTTCACCAAGGAGGACATAATCAATTTCATCACCGCCAACGACATCCGTGTCGTCAACTTCCGCTACATCGCGGGCGACGGCAGGCTCAAGACCCTCAACTTCCCGGTCAGCAGCCTCCAGTACCTCGACCTGATTCTCTCGTTCGGAGAGAGGGTGGACGGATCCAGCCTCTTCTCCTACATAGAGGCCGGATCGAGCGACCTCTACGTCATTCCACGTTTCTCAACGGCTTACCTCGACCCCTTCGCAGAGATTCCCACCCTCGGACTGCTCTGTTCCTATTTCACAAAGGACGGACTGCCCCTCGAGAGCTCTCCCGAGTACACCCTGCACAAGGCCCACGAGGAGTTCAGGAAGACCACCGGCTACACCTTCGAGGCCATGGGCGAACTGGAGTTCTACGTCATCTATGACGACGACTGCTGCTTCCCCTCGGAGAACCAGCGCGGATACCATGAGTCCACACCTTTCACCAAGGTGGAGGCATTCCGCACCGAGGCCATGAAGCTCATCTCCCAGGTCGGCGGCAACATCAAGTACGCCCACTCCGAGGTCGGTAACTTCACCCTTGACGGCAAGGTGTACGAGCAGAACGAGATCGAGTTCCTCGTATCGCCCGTAGAGTCCGCTGCTGACCAGCTCGTGATGGCCAAGTGGATTCTCCGCACCCTCGCATGGCAGTACGGCTTCGACATCACCTTCGCTCCGAAGATTACCGAGGGCAAGGCCGGCAGCGGTCTGCATTTCCACACCCGCATGATGAACGGCGAGCACTCCGTGATGCTCAAGGACGGCCGCCTCTCCGACGAGGCCCGCAAGGCCATCGCAGGCTACATGACCTGCGCCTCCTCGCTGACCGCCTTCGGCAACGCCAACCCTACCTCCTACTTCCGCCTCGTACCTCACCAGGAGGCTCCTACCAGCATCTGCTGGGGAGACCGCAACCGTTCCGTACTCGTGCGCGTACCCCTCGGATGGACCGGCAGGAGCGACATGTCCGCCATCGCCAACGGCCTGCCCCAGAACCCCGGCATCGTGATGCCCGACAAGCAGACCGTGGAGCTCCGCTCGGGTGACGGCTCGGCCGACATCCACCTGATGCTCGCCGGACTGGTGACCGCCGCACGTATCGGCTTCGAGCTGCCCGATGCCCTCGAGATAGCCCGGAAGACCTACGTGGACGTCAACATCCACGACGAGAAGAACGCCGCCATCCTCAACTCCCTCGCCCAGCTGCCCACCTCATGCGCCGAGTCAGCCGACGAGCTGGAGAAGAACCGCGCCCTCTACGAGGCCAAAGGCGTGTTCTCGAAGAGCATGATTGACGGCCGCATCGCGATGCTACGCGCCTACAATGACACCAACATCCGCGAGGAAACCACCCGCGACAAAGGGCTTATGATGGAACTCGTAAAAAAATATTATCACTGCGGATAATAGCAATACTGCCGTTCAGAAAGAGCAATAAGAGAAAAGGCCGCGCGATTCACATCGTACGGCCTTTTTCCTTATTAACCTAAACTTAACCTATGAAAAAACTATCGATAGGTCATTTAGCAAACATCGTGCCAAATTAGATTAAATTTAAAATCAAAGCTTGGCCACATTTACCGTCACCGAGCGTTCCTCTCCGTCCCCGTCTTTCCAACTCAGAGTTGCATAGTAAATGCCACCTGCAAGGGCCGAGACATCCACAACTGCCGGAGCCGAAGGCGAGATACTCAGATTATCCTTGGAAATCCTGGTATTCCCATAAGCATCCCGAAGCTTCAGGGAAGCTCCAGCAACCTCCATGCCGGTTCTGACATTAAGGACATCCGTCATAGGATTGGGATAAAAATCAGCCAGACGTCCGGCATCCCGCACCACAACATTGAAAACGACCGAGGCTGTATCCAGAACTCTATCAAATGCCGTAACCCTGACAGAGGCCGCCCCTAAGGAAGAAGCAGTAAGAACCAATGTGTTATGCTGAATAGAAGCTGTGACGACACTTTCCGAAGAATTCTCTACCGAATAAACCAGCTGGTCGCCGTCCCTGTCAGAAAAATACTCGGTAAGATCCAGCAGCTGCGTCTCACTCGACGGGATACTCAGAACCACATCGGTAGGAGCATCTCCCACTTCCGGCGGGAAATTCCTGATAACCCTATAATTGATATTCATCGAATCCTCGCCGCCATAACCATCCGACACTTTGAGAAGCAGAGTTCCCTCATCCTCTTTCATACGGGAACCGTCCATTGTAACCCTGAGAACATTGCCCTCCATAAGGCTGACGGTGACTCCGGTACAGGACGTTATGGATGGAATCACAATATGTCCGTCCGGATCATCCACCTGAATATCAATATTCAGAACCTCGAAATACGCAACTGTGGTATCAATATCTTCCCCGGGAACAAACTCAGGGGGAGTGTTATCACCGGTTCGAAGTTTTATCACTGTCGGATAAAGTTTGGACCGGTTGCGGGAAAAATCTCTTACCGAGGCACTCACATAATAGTCCGTATTGAATTCCAGGCCACCGGCGGACCCGGACACCTCATCACCGGGCTTCACACCGCTCAAAGACATCTCATAACACGGAAGATCATTCACGGCCAGGCTGTCTTCGGGATCAAAGCTGGATTTCGAATAATGCAGCGTAGCTATCACCGGAGCACCGTCAGGACCGTCTTCATCGGCAGGGACTACGAGCGTAAAGTCTATGAAGTTGGAATGAGCGCTGGCGGAAAACTCCGTCAAAGGCTCCGGTGCCACATCACTGACAACATAAAATGCTTTCTCGACATCCACAAGTCCCACGCCCATGTATTTGGCAGGGTCTGTATAAGCCGATATATCCCTGGCTGAATTCTCCAGCAAGTCTCTGAGCACATCACAAGTAAAACCGGGGCCGCCCAGGTAGGAAACAAGAAGAGCGGCAACACCGGAGACATGCGGGCAGGCCATAGATGTCCCCTGGAATCCGGCATACTTATTATCGGGCACAGTACTGATGACTAAGTGGTTTTTGAATTCGTCCCCTCCGGGGGCAGCGATATCGACCCAGTCACCATAATTGGTATAATATGCTTCCGTATAGTCTCCAGCTATTGCAGAGACAGCCATACAATTTTCATAATCACTGGGATAACCAACATTCACAGCATCATTACCGGCTGCGAATACAACCAAACCTCCGGCCATAGGCCCAGTCTGATTGCCGTTCTCGTCAAATCCGGCATACTTTACAAAGTAATCAATCGCAGCCTTATCTGATTCCGGAGTCTTGTTGATATACCTCAAATCATATCCCCAGCTGTTCTGGCTGATTACTGCACCATGGTCCGCACCCCATTTGATTGCCGCGGCACCATCACCTCCATTCAGACCTTCAAAAATCTGGCAGGACATGAGCTTTACTCCGGGAATTCCCCTGGCTTTATCGCCGCCGGCCACTCCACAGACACCGATACCGTTGTTGTTGACTGCCGATATCGTGCCCGCCACATGCGTACCGTGATCATCGAAAGTCAATTTATAATTCCCTCTGACAAAATTGTAACCGTGACTCTCGTCAGGATCCGACATTTCAGGATTCACCCACATATTATCAGCAAGATCCTCATGTGTATAGTCTACGCCTCCGTCCACTACAGAGACTATCACTTCGCTGCTGCCCACAAAGCCTCTCTCCCACATAGGCAGGACATTAATATCCGCACCTGCGACTGAACGGGGCATACTGCCGTCGTTGTAGTAATGCCATTGATCGCCCAGCATAGGATCGTTGAACACATCTGCAGCTTTCGAGTTCTGTACTGAAGAAAGTTCCGGAGAGGAAGTCAGCGTTCCAGGGACTATCCTGCCGTCCAGCCGTACTACCTTGGGACGGTATTCAACTGTCCGCACTCCGGGAATCGAGGACAGTTCATCTCCGGCTCTGGTCAGCGGAACATTATCATCGAAATATACATCATACCACAGATGGAGTCCCTCCTTACGCGTACGGGGCTCAAATTTACCGGCATAGGGGAAGGTTCTCTCCATACGCACGATACCGAGAGAGGCAGCGGCATCATCTACGGACTTCACTCCGCTGTTCTGCAAAACACCGGCACTGTCTGATTTCAGTTCCAGCCTGGAAGCCAGGTCCTCTGTCAGCAACAGACGTACCTTTCCCTGTTCAAAAGCATCGGCAGGCACCTCGCGCCCGCCGGCTTCCACCAAATTCTGATCATTGATTCTTTTCTCATCAATGCTGCAGGAATACATAACCGCACACATTGACAACGCGGTTGCGATAACAGCAATGGGAATTCTTTTCATAAAAAATTGTTACATTTTGTTAAGTACGATTAATAATCCGAAAGCTCCTTGTGTCTTTCAACTTTCAAATATAACAATTATTTCTTTTCTGCTCAGATTTTACAATTTTTACTAACCACCAATTATCGAGAAGCCTCCTCGGGATCATACAGAGGAAGGGGCTTTGACGGCATATATATCCTGCGGTCAAAATTCGGATCATAGAACAGCATGTCGTCAAACCATGGCTGACCGCCGACTACCGGCTTAGGCACCAGCATCTCCATCGGCGAACCGCATAAGAAGCCGCTTCCGCCTCCGAATATTCCTATTATTATCGCAAAGACAGAATAGACAGCCGGATTCTGTGCCCGAAGATCCCGCAGGAACTGAGGCATAGCGCTGCCGTTTATCATACGGGTGAGTATCAGCCTACGGTCCCTGGCCAGTATCTCGCTGACTTCGAGGGGACGGCTGGCCGCCCATTTCAGATTGTCCTCAACGACATCCAGCGGAAGATATCTCGGATGAAACGCCGAAGCCGGCATCTGCTCCGGAGCCCCGATCAGATCCATCAGCGCATCCTGCCGCAGATATTCGCCCCGCAGCCTGCCGTACCACTCCTGCCGCAGCTCGGTCAGGAGGCTCAGTCGGGTGCGCAGTATATCCTCGCTTTTCCCGATTTCTTCGCCTGCCTTGATCACCTTGTTTTCCGCGCTACCCTCCCCACTGTTCCTCTTGTTTCCCACTGCTGCGGTCTCTGACACTGCTTCCACGGCCTCGCCTGGCTCACCTGTCGCTCCAACCTCCGATGCATGCACCACCGACAGCCCGGCCGGCAACAAGCCCGCCGATGCCAGCACCGAATCCCTGCCGGCCTCATCCAGCATCCCGACCTCCACGACCCGGTCCATCAGTGCCCGGATATCCGCCTCGTACTCCGCTACCAGCGACGCTACCGTATCCCGCTCCGGCATCCGGACACCTTTCGCAACTGCATCCGACACCTGCGACCGAAAACAGCCCGCGCAGCATGCCGCCAGCATCGTCACTGCCACATATTTTACGGATTTTCCCATAGTCCCCACCACAACCGCAAATATTGAGCCACATCGTCCGTTCAGCCAGCCATCTTTCTGGACACCGCACGCCGCTGTCCTCCGGCCGTACTCGTCCCACCTTCCGAAGGAGTCGATCAAAAGGGCACGGATATCATAGATATCACCCAAAAGAAAAGCGCCCGCAGCCACACGGCCGCAGGCGCCTCTAAGTCAGTAGCGAGACCCAGGATTGAACTGGGGACCTCATGATTATGAATCATGCGCTCTAACCAGCTGAGCTATCTCGCCATCATTTTGTTGAGCTACCAGGAGTCGAACCTAGATTTACAGAGCCAGAATCTGTCGTGCTGCCATTACACCATAGCTCAATTGGAATCGGAGCGCAAAGGTAGACAATTTTTACAAAATTCAAAAAATTTTTGAATTTATTCGCGGATTACCTGGACCTCGTTGTGCAGTCCGAGCTTGATGATGGATGAGGCCTTGCCCGTGGAGTCCTGGTCGAAGGAGGGGTCAATGCACAGATTGACAGATGCCTTGACTGAGTCGGGGATGTCGATGTAGCGGCGGGGGGCCGGGGTGCCTGAGACATTGGCCGAAGTGGAGACGATGGGCTTCCCGAAACGGCGGACAAGTTCCACGCAGAAATCGTTCTTGGGGATACG
This sequence comes from uncultured Alistipes sp., assembly GCA_902388455.1. Lineage (GTDB taxonomy): Bacteria > Bacteroidota > Bacteroidia > Bacteroidales > UBA932 > Coprenecus. The sequence goes on from CABMPD010000009.1 coordinate 71,622, forward strand.
GATGGCGATGCTGCCGTCCTCGGCGGTGACGTTGGGGGCGAGGTTGATGCCCGCGGGGTAGATGATGGTCAGGGGCTTGTCGCTCAGAGACTCGACAGTGACGGCCATCTCGGGAATCTCCCGGACGTAGCGGGCCACCATGTCCATGTCGCTGGCCAGAATGATGAGGCTCTTGGAGTCCGCCCTCTGCTTGATCTCAAAGACCCGCTCGACCGCCTTCTCATCCGTGGCGTCGCAGCCTATGCCCCAGATAGTGTCAGTGGGATAGAGGAGGATGCCTCCTGCCCTGAGCACCTTTACGGCTTCTTCGATCTGTTCTTTTCTCTCTTTCATAACTCTTATGTTTACATGTATACTTTCACTATTACCGGATAGTGGTCCGAGTTCCCGACCCGCGGCGTTCTGTGCTCCAGCACCTCGAAATCCTCCGGAACGAAGACGTAGTCTATCCTGAGCAGCGGCCACAGCACCCTGTAGGTCGCTCCGAAACCCTTGCCGGCCTCGCAGAACGTATCCTTGCGGCCATGCTGCAGGCTCCGGAAGCAGTAGGACATCGGCGTATCATTGACATCCCCGCAGATCACCGAGGGCAGACCGCTCCCTGAAATATCCTCTAGCAAAGCCCGTACCTGACTGCCCCGGCGGGACGAGGATCTGCGTACTTTTTCGTGTGCCTCGGCCAGTTCCTGCTGCAGCTCGTCATATCCCCCGCCCCGCACGTCCTGTATCAGCGAGGTCAGCGAGATATTGTTCGACTCCAGATGCACGTTGTACAGCCGGAGGACCTTCCCGGCATATTCCACATCGGTGTACAGCACCATGTTGGTCGTACCGCGGAACGGCAGATGTCCGTCCCCGCGCAGCGGCAGGCGGCTGAAGGTCACATTGCCCACATAGTCCCCGTTGCGCAGCTGGAAAAAATGCTCCCGCACGTGGGGATACCCCGGAAACATCCGCCGCAGCCCGGAGGGATCGCCGGTTCGGAACTCCTGAAGAGAGACCACGTCGGGGGACTCCGAGGCGACGAGGGCCGTCACTCCCCGGATATTGTCCTCCACCTCATCCGAGACTCCCGAGCGGAAGCCTCCTACGTTCCACGTCAGTACCTTGAGCCCGTCCGCGCGGGCCACTACGCTCTCAGGCAGCGCGTTCCTATCCCCGGCACGGAAGAAGAACCCGACGAAGAACAGAGACGGCAGCAGGGCGATGACCGGTATCCAGGCCGAGGAGGACCACCTCAGCAGGGCCAGGACCAGCAGCAGCACATTGACCGCCAGCATGGGGATGAAATACAGGCCGAAAAATCCCGCAAGAGGGAAGATTCCCGGGTCGATCAGCACCGACACGTAACTGAGCAGCAGCAGTATGCAGCATACTGTCGCCACCAGCCGGAAGGACAGGCTCAGGAAAGGACTGCGCCTCTTTCTGGATTCGCGCCGGGTCATCTGAAGCAAGACACGCTAGGAGTACAGCCGGTTCTTTTTCTTCCAGTACAGTATCATGATGATACCGAAGATCATACCTCCGAGATGGGCGAAATGGGCCACATTGCCGCCCCTGCCGGACAGGCCCGATATGAGTTCGATGGCACCGAAGATGATGACCATCCACTTGGCCTTCATGGCGACGGGAGGGAAGACGAACTGCAGCACATTGTTCGGGAACATCATGCCGTAGGCCAGCAGCAGACCGTAGATGGCGCCCGAGGCACCGACGGTGGGCACGCGGTTGATGGCGGCCTCGACCAGTCCGGGAGTCTCGGCGAAAGCGATCTGCAGATACATCACCAGCTCGTTGATCAGGCCCGCGCCGATACCGCAGACCATGTAGTAGAGGAAGAATTTCTTCCCGCCCCAGTAGTTCTCCAGCACGCTGCCGAACATGTACAGCGAGAACATATTGAAGAAGATGTGCCAGAAGCCCCCGTGCATGAACATGTAGGTAATCAGCTGGAAGGGCTTGAAGAAGGGCGAGGTGAAATAGAAGAGCGAGAATGTCCCGTACATGAAGTTCTGGGCGAACATCGTGACGACGAAGACTATCGCGTTGATGATTATCAGGTTCTTGACTACAAAGGGCAGTCCGGGTCGGTAATAGCCGTAATTCATAAATGTCTCTCTATGTCTTGTTCTGTCAATATAAACATGCACCTGCGGCCGGCCGGCGAAATCTCGGGCTCTGCGCAGGAAAACAAGGTATCTACCAAAAGTCGTGCCTCATCCCCGGATATCCGGGTGTCAGTCCCCGAAACAGCGGCACGGGCCAGCTTCCGGGCCATTTCCTCCCTTGCTGCAGCCTTTCCCAGGCCCTCCGGACCGGCATCCATCAGCGCTGCCACTATGTCATCCACCGCCTTCCGCACCGCCTCCTCGTCCGTGCCGAACCCTTCGGGCAGCCCCTTTACGGAGATGGTGAAATCCCCCGCAGGCTCAATGTCGAATCCCAGCTGCCGCAGCCTCCCGGGATCCTCCATCAGCAGATGATACCGCTCGGGCGGAAGGGTCACCGCGCACGGAAACAGCACCTGATGGGAAATGGGCGAGCTGTCGTCCAGCTGCCGCAGGTATCTTTCGTAGAATATCCGTTCCCTGGCCCTGCGCACGTCCACTATCAGCAGGCCGGAGCGCATGGGGGTCGCAATATAGCGGCTGGAAATCTGAAGGACCCCCGCCCCGCTTCCGGCCGTTCCGCTGTCCTCGAAGATATGGCCGTAGCCGGCGACATCCGGTTCAGCGGGGGACAATGTCTCAGTGGCAAAAGCCGTGGAGCGATGCCTATGGAAATCAACCGTTTCAGGCAAAATCGCCCCATAGTCCACCTTCTTCCCGGATACGGAGCGTCCTCCCCCGAAACTTCCACCGCCCCCCTTGGAATAATGGAACTGCGAGGGAGCCGGAATGTCCGGCAGGGTATCGTGGTCGAAATCTATCGTAGGGATAAATGACCCCCGTCCCAGAGCCTCCCGTACCACGGCGGTAAGGAGTTCGAAGATCTCGGTCTCATTCTCAAACTTGACCTCCGTCTTCGAGGGATGTATGTTCACGTCCACATTCTCCGGAGGAGTGGAGAAGAAGAGGTAGTAGGAGGGATAGGTCCCCTCGGGGATGAGTTTGTCGTAGGCCTTCATCACCGCCTTGTGAAAATAGGGCGAGCGGAAATAGCGGCCGTTGACGAAGAAATACTGGTTGCCGGCACTGCGGCGGGCATCCTGAGGATTGCCCACGAAGCCGGATATCTCTATGATGCGGGTCGAGGTGGACACGTCGATGAGCTCCTTGCCCATGTCCTTGCCCTCGATCTCGAGGATGCGCTGCTTGAGGGTATTGGCCCGCCTGAGGTTGTAGATGTCCTTACCGTTGTGGGACAGGCGGACGCCCACATCCGGACGGCAGAGGGCCACGTGGGAGAACTCGGCTATGATCTGACGCAGCTCCGTATTGTCCGACTTGAGGAACTTGCGCCTGGCCGGGAGGCTGTAGAAGATGTTGCGGACGGCGATGTTGGTCCCCTCGGGCATGGCCGCTTCCTCCTGGGAGACAAGGCCGGAGGGAGTGAAAACGGTCTCAGTGCCGGTTTCGGAGCCTTTCCTGCGGGTACGGAGCGTGACCTCGGCCACCGCCGCGATGGAAGGCAGGGCCTCCCCGCGGAAACCGTAGGTCAGGATCGAGTCCAGGTCGGAGGCCTGTGCTATCTTGGAGGTAGCGTGTCTCTCGAAGCAGAGCCGCGCCTCTTCCGGAGTCATGCCGCAGCCGTCGTCGATCACCTGGATCAGGGTCTTGCCCGCATCCTCGATGATGACGCTGACCGAGCCGGCTCCGGCGTCTATGGCATTTTCCAGAAGTTCCTTGACCACTGACGAGGGGCGTTGGACCACCTCTCCGGCAGCGATGAGATTGGAGATATTGGGAGGCAGGATCTTAAGCATCTCTTCGGGCTACCGCATGGATTCGAGGAATACAGTATAGTACTTGGCGAAATAGATAAGGAAGGCGAAGAATATGGCCACCGACACCAGGCCTATGATGCGGGTGAGGTTCTTGTTGAGCGAACCACGCCTGCTGTTGCGGGCCTGCTCCTGAAGCCTACCGCTGATGTACATACCCGGCTTGTATGCCTCGTCCTTCCATTCCTTTCCCTCACGCAAAGCTTTCTCCTTGAGTGCCTCATTCTTGACATGTTCACGGCGTTCCTTTCTCTCGTCCCAGTAACGTGGCTCATAGTGAAAGACGCGATGCTCAGGCGTTTTGAAAAAACTGATATTCATCTCTGATTTCCTTTAGTAATTGCAACATACAAAAGTACAAAAATTCTGCCGCAGATGCAACCGGGGTGAAACAGTTGACTCAGACACGACGCAGCCACTTCCGGCCAAGCCACTTTCTCAACGGCTCGTCATATGCCTTCAATACTATGTACGCCAGCATTATACTGCCTAGAAACACCGTCACAGCCCATGGCCATGCCTCGGAAAAAGGAACACCCGTAAAGGTCCAGGCATAAAATAGGTACATAAAAGGATAATGAATTATATAGACCGGGTATGATATGTCGCCAAGGAACCTGCACACTCTCCTCGAAAAAACACCGGCCAATTGACCGGAAGCGCCGATATAGACCAGAAGTGGAAATACACATACGACACAGAACGCCTCATAAAGACCGTTAAGCCACATATTGTCCTCAGAACCGATCCGGGGCACCGAAAGCAGGAATATTATCGCCAGAGAGCAGAGCCAGAACGCTCCCCGCACCCTCCACGGCCGGAAGCCGCGGGACATCAGCAGACCAACTCCGAACGAGAACATCAGCCTGAGGAACCCACCCGGAAGATTGAGGTCAGTCAACGACCAGCCCACCCCGAGATGGCCGAAGCCGGAGAGGCCGCCTACCGCATAACCCGCCAGACCCAGGCCGGAGACCGCAACAACCACGGCTAACCAGCGGGTGGACAGCCTGCGCAGGACTAAGGCGTAGAGGATGTTGCCGATATATTCGAAGAACAGGGACCAGGAAGGGCCGTTGAGCGGATACATCTCGTTGTTGCCCCGCACCTCGTAAGGCGCCCCGGGATAAGCCGGAATCAGGAACATGCCCAGCAGCATGGCCAGCATCACCGCCCCGAAAGGCACGTGTGTCCCATTCCACTGCACCGAGCCCTGAATCAAGAAAGTCACCGCTCCCAGCACCGAGCCGAGCATCACCATCGGATGCAGACGCACTAGACGGCGCTTTAGGAAGTCCTTTATCCCCATACCCCCGCAGACTCCGGAAGCGTTCCCAGGCCGTTTCCTCCACCGGTCATCGTAAGCGTATCCGACCACGAAGCCGGAGAGGATGAAGAAGAAGTCCACGGCCAGATACCCGTGATTGAACTTCTGGTCCAGCGGGCTGGTTGCGAAGCCCTCGAACACGTGATACCATATCACCACCAGGGCGGCCACTCCGCGAAGCCCATCCAGTATCTCATAATGCGGCTTGGAATCCGCAAAGGCCGATGCGGCCACAGTATTGCCTGTTTTCATAATCAGTTTTATTTAATCATTGTCACAGCTTATGGAAGAATACACCGCAGCAACACAGAGAGTTGCCGCAGTCTCGGTGCGCAGGCGCGAGGGTCCGAGGGACAGGGGCTCGAAACCGGCCTCCAGGGCCTCTGCGATCTCCTCCGAGGAAAAATCCCCCTCAGGCCCTATCAGGAACAATGCTCCGGGCCGGGCCTCTCCGGCAGCATCCTCCCCTCCGGCCTTCACGGCGCCGACCGCCTCCATCAGCGGCACACGGGTATTCAGCCCCGCCGCTATATCGCTGTCGCAGTATGCGATGAACTTCTTCCCGGAGAACCCTGCCGAGCGCACCTCCTCCATCAGGGCCCGGAACGGAGTAAGTCCGTCGAGCTGCGGCACCGCCCCCTTGAGGGACTGCTTGGCGGCCGCGACGATGACCCGTTGCCCGCGTTCCTGATTGTACACCTTCCGCTCGGAATGGGCGCAGAGCAAGGGTGTGATCCGGTCCACTCCCATCTCCGTAGCCTTCTCGGTAAACCACTCGAAGCGGTCGATATTCTTCGTCGGAGCCACGGCCATCCACAGCCGGTAGGGATGCGTCCCGAAGCCGCCCTCGACCGAGAGCACCCGGGCCACGGCCGCACGGCTGTCCGCCTCCTCGAGACAGCATCGGTAGAGATTGCCGTCCCCTCCGCTTACATAGACCTCATCCCCTGCCCTGTGCCTGAGCACCTTGACGCAGTGAGCGGACTCCTCGGGAGAGAGACGGATCCTCCCGTCGCGGATATCATTTGAATAAAATACTTCCATACCCGCAAAGATACTCCATTTTTTCCTATCTTGGCAGTCCGTTAAAGACTCACAGGACATGAACAGCGCAGCATTTTCCCCCGACCGCCGGATCTCCGTCATGGGGATCGTCAACCTCACGGACAACTCCTATTTTGCCTCCAGCCGCTGCCTCGGTCCCTCCGGAGAGGTGGACCTGGGGAAGGCCCTCGACCGCACGGAACGGATGCTGGCCGAGGGCGCCGATATTATAGACATAGGTGCGTGCTCGACCCGTCCGGGATCGCAGGGAGTGGGCGCAGAGGAAGAATGGCGCAGGCTCGGGCCTTTCCTGCGGGAGGTGCGCAGGGCCTTCGGGGACGGTGTCCGCATATCGGTCGATACCTACTGGGCTTCGGTCGTGGAACGCTGCTTCGACACGGTAGGCCCGTTCATGGTCAATGACATATCTGCGGGGGAGGACGATCCGGCGATGCTGCCGCTGGTGGGACGGCTGGGGCTGGAATACGTGGCGATGCACAAGCGCGGCACTCCGGCGGACATGCAGTCGCTGTGCCAGTATGAAGATGTGGTGGAGGATGTGCTGGCCTACTTCGGGGATTTCGGCCGCCGGGCCGCTGAGCACGGCATCAGGGAATGGATTCCGGACCCCGGATTCGGGTTCGCCAAGACTGTGGAGCAGAACTACCGGCTGCTGGCCGGCCTGGACCGTTTCGCCGCCCTTGGCCGTCCGATACTCGTCGGCGTGTCCCGCAAGAGCATGATCTACCGTCTTCTCGGCATCACCCCCGAGGAGTCCCTGCCCCAGACCCAGGTCCTGCACCTGGCAGCCCTCGAGCGCGGCGCCTCTATCCTCCGCGTCCACGACGTCGCAGAGGCCGTACGCACCGTACGCATCTGGCGCGCTTTGCAGTAGCAGGAGGAGATATGCAGCGGTCGAAATGACCAGGCCCTCCCACCGCTTTGCGGCGGGCCCCTCCCTCTAGAGCCGAGGGCGGCTAGTCATTTCTCGTCGCTGCATATCTCCTCCGTCGGAGCGATTGAGCAGGACTGAGGCCCAGACGGCGATGCCCTCCTCGCGGCCGGTGAAGCCGAGGTGCTCCGTCGTGGTGGCCTTGACCGAGACCTGAGAAATGTCCACGCCGAGGATGTCGGCCAAGGTCTGCCGCATCCGGACGATGTAGGGGGCGAGCTTGGGACGCTGTGCTGCTATGGTGATGTCGGCATTGGATACTGCATAGCCATGCGAGCGGACCAAGGCATCCACCCGCCGCAGCAGGATCTTGCTGTCTATGCCGCGGTATTCCTCGGAAGTATCCGGAAAATGCTGACCGATGTCGCCGAGCGCTAAGGCCCCGAGCATAGCGTCGCAGAGAGCGTGGATGGCCACGTCCCCGTCCGAGTGGGCGATACAGCCCTTGGTGTGCGGGATCCTCACCCCGCCCAGCCACAGCTCCAGCCCCTCGCCGAGGGCGTGCACGTCGTAGCCGTGGCCTATCCTGAATGGAAGAGAACTCATCTTCTGAATAAATTTAACGGTCCGGGCACAAATGTAAACAAAAAAACCGCGAAAGCCGTATATTTGCCCTCACTAATACGACAACCGACACATGTACATCGGAATCATTTCAGACACACACTGCTGGTTCGACAACCCGCTGAAAAAGTTCCTCGAGCCGGTGGACGAGATATGGCACGCGGGGGACTTCGGCAACGAGGAGACCCTGCTGCAGATTGCGGACTTCAAGCCGCTCAAAGGAGTATACGGCAACTGTGACGGTACGCAGGTCCGCGGCAGAGTCCCGTACACACAGTTTTTCGAGTGCGGGGGGAAGAGGGTGCTGATGATGCACATCGGAGGCTATCCCGGCCGGTACGACTACAAAGCCTTCCAGCTCATCAACGCCCATCTGCCCGACATCTTCGTCTGCGGCCACTCCCACATCCTCAAAGTCATCTTCGACAAGAAATACAACATGCTCACCGTCAATCCAGGTGCCGCCGGCATTCAGGGCTTCCATCAGGTGAGGACAGCCATAAGGGTCCACATCGATGACGGGAATATTCACGGCATGGAGATCGGAGAATGGCCCAGATTTGTCAAATAATCACTATATTTACACTCGTTTTTGAGAATCATCAACCTACACAACACAAATGAAACGCAACTTTCTGATAATCACAGCACTCTTCTGCATGACCGCGACCGCCGCATGGTCACAGCAGACCCCGGTGACCGAGGCCAACTACGAGCTGGCCGAACGGTTCTCGACCAATAAGGTCAACAGCATGGTTTTCTCACAGAACATACGTCCGTCATGGTTCCCCAACTCGGACAAGTTCTGGTATCAGTGGAAAAGCCACGAGGGTGTCAACTACTGGATTGTAGACCCCGCGGCCAAGACCAAGACAGCCGTATTCGACATGGACAAGCTTGCCATGGAGCTGACCTCCATCATCAAGGATCCCTTCGATGCCCAGCACATTCCTTTCAGGAACTTCAGGCTCAAGGACGACAAGACCTTCACTTTTGAGATTCCTTCTACCGTGGAACAGCCCATAAAGGACGACAAGGACACCTCCGCCGCAGCCAAAAAGAATCCCAAGATGGAGAAAAAGACCTTCCGCTTCGAATATGACATCGCCACCAGGAAGCTGACCGACGTATCCGACCAGGAAGAGAAGAAGGATTTCCCCCGCTGGGCCAACATCGCACCCGACAGCAGCTACGTCATCTATGCCAAGGGCTACAACCTCTACTACATGGACATGGAGAACCTCCGCAAGGCCATGGAGGATGATAAGGATTCCACTATCGTAGAGTATGCCCTCACCACTGACGGAACCAAGGACGTGCCCTACGGCGGAAACAGCTACTCCGGTATCGACGACAGGGACACCAGCAAGAGATACTCCGCATGGGGACAGTGGTCTCCCGACTCCAGGCACTTCATCATGGAAAAATATGACATGAGCAACATCGGTGAGCTCTGGGTGATCAACTCCACCGCCGAGCCCCGTCCCAAGCTCGAGACCTACAAGTACCAGATGCCCGGAGAGCCCGGTCCCAAGAGCTACCTCATGCTCTTCGACATGCAGGACAAATCTTCCAAAGTACTCGACGTCTGGGCTTTCAAGGACCAGACCGTAAGCATCCACAGCAAGCCCTACACCACCAAGGACAGGTACAAGGACTATGTGGCTCCCGAATGGCTCGGTGACGCCTCGTCCTTCTACTTCACCCGCACCAGCCGCGACGAGCACCGTGTGGACATCTGCCGCTACTGGCTCGACACCGACTCCGTCCAGGTACTGATAGAGGAGCGTCTGAACACCTACATCGACGTATGCGACTTCGAGCTTCTGAAGGACGGCCGGATCGTAATGCGCTCGGAGCGCAACGGCTGGGCCCAGCTCTACCTGCATGACAGCGACGGAGAGCTGATCCGTCCTCTTACAGAAGGCGCATACCACGTTTCCGCCATCATGGGCGTGGACGAAAAGGGCGGCACAGTATTCTTCACCGCCAACGGCTATGACAAGAACGAGAACCCCTACTACAACCACCTCTTCCGCGTCGGCCTCGACGGTTCCGGAGTGAAGATGCTCAACCCCGGCGACTTCTACAACAACAGCTGGATGCCCGATGACCTGAAATACTTCGTCAACAACGCCTCCAGAGTAGACTCCGCTCCCGCCAACGCTCTCTACAGCGCCAACGGAACCAAGATCATGGACCTCGAGACCTGCGACCTGAGCCTCCTCTTCCAGGCCGGATACCAGTATCCCGAGATATTCAAGGCCAAGGCCGCTGACGGCGTCACAGACCTCTGGGGCGTCATCTACAAACCCTTCGACTTCGACTCCACCAAGCTCTACCCCATCATCGAGTACGTATATCCCGGTCCTCAGGTAGAGTCCACCAACTACACATGGAGCGCAGGCATGACCCGTACCGACCGCCTGGCACAGCTCGGATTCATCGTCGTTACAGTAGGTCATAGAGGAGGCCACCCCGACCGCTCTAAATGGTATCACAACTTCGGATACGGCAATATGCGCTACTACCCCCTCGCTGACCACAAATACGTAATTCAGAACCTTGCCGCCGAGCGCAAGTACATGGACATCAACAAAGTCGGCATCCACGGTCACTCCGGCGGAGGATTCATGTCCACAGCGGCCATCCTCACCTATCCTGACTTCTACAAGGCCGCCGTTTCATGTGCCGGCAACCACGACAACAACATCTACAACCGCTGGTGGAGCGAGACACATCACGGAGTGAAGGAAAAAGTATCCGCCGACGGCGACACCACGTTCAACTACAGCATCGAGGCCAACCACCAGTTCGCCAAGAATCTCAAGGGACATCTCATGCTCGTGCACGGTGACATGGACAACAACGTCCATCCCGCCAACACTATCCGCGTAGCCGACGCCCTCATCCGCGCAAACAAGCGCTTCGAGATGCTTTACCTGCCCGGTCAGCGCCACGGCTTCGGCGACATGAACGAATACTTCTTCTGGAGGATGGCCGACTTCTTCAGCCGCTGGCTCATAGGCGACTGCGAGGAGGACGTGGACATCAGTCAGCTCAACAACGACCTATAATCCGTCAAGGAATGAAATCCATCCTCGGAATAGGCAACGCCCTTACCGACATACTCGCAGTGCTCCCCGATGACAGTCTGCTCCGGCAGTTCCACCTGCCGGTGGGGAGCATGCAGCATGTCGACAAGGAGACAGGCAATAAAATCTGGCAGGTACTCAAGAAAATAGGAGCGCAGTACGTGGCAGGAGGAGCGGCCGGCAACACCATCACCGGCACCGCCGTGTTCGGAATGCCCTCGGGATTTATCGGCAAGGTAGGAGACGACGAGGTCGGCGCCCTCTACCGCTCGGATCAGGAGCGCAACGGCATCAAGTCGATACTCCTGACCGGCAGGGAGGACTCCGGAAGAGCCTCCGTCTTCATCACTCCGCCCAACGCCGAAAGGACATTCGCCACCTACCTCGGCGCCGCGCTTGAGCTCTGCCCCGAGGATCTGAAGCCGGAGTATTTCACAGGATACGATTATTTCTTCATAGAAGGATACTTAGTGCAGAACCAGCAGCTCCTGAGGCAGGCCGTCAGGCTTGCCCGGGAGGCCGGCTGCTACATCGCCATAGACATGGCGTCATACAATGTAGTGGAGTCCAACGACACCTTCCTACACGACATCGTGGAGCAGTACGTCGACATAGTCTTCGCCAATGAGACCGAGGCCGCAAGCTTCACCCGGCACGCCCCCCGCGAGGCCGTGGACATCATCGCCGGCATGTGCGACATCGCCGTCGTAAAGATAGGCGCCAAGGGTTCCTACATCAGGAGCGGGGACGAATTCCACCACATCGAAGCCTCCCCGGCCGATGTCAAGGACGCTACCGGAGCCGGAGACCTGTATGCCGCCGGCTTCCTCTACGCCCATGCACTGGGTATGCCGCTGGACATCTGCGGGCGCGTAGGCTCCATCACCGCCTCCAAGGTAGTGGAGGTAGTGGGGCCCAAGATAGACATCCCGCGATGGAAAGCGGCCAAGAGGGATATCCGCGCCCTTATAGCCGAGAACCTATAATCCGCACCAGTGTTCTAGCACAGACCTAGCATTTTCTGAACAGGCGACGCTGCCTTCTGAGCTGTCTCGGAGGGCAGCGTTATCGTTTTACCGGGACTCTGGTGCAGCAGGGTCTCGAAGAGAGAAAGCAGGGTTATCTTTTTCATATCTCTGCATTCCAGGCTGTCTGACAACGGTATAAACTCCTTTTCAGGAGCCTCCTGCCTCAAGCGGTGCATTACTCCCAGCTCAGTGGCTATCACGAACTGCCTGCATCCGGACTCCTTTACATGACGGATAATGCCTGACGTGGAATAGAAAAAGCAACGGGGATTGCCGTTAATCCTTGTATCCCCCGAACAAGCCGCTTCCGGATGAATCAGAATTTCCGCCTCCGGATACTTCACGAGCGCCTCCTCTACCAACCTGGCCGTAATCTGATCATGGACATGACAACTTCCTTTCCACAAGTCCATCCTCAAACCGGCAGTGGAATTGACATATGCCCCCAGGTTGCGGTCAGGGACGAACAGCACCGGTTTCCCGCCAGCCGCAGCGCATACTGTCTCAGCCACCTTTACTGCATTTGCGGAAGTACAGCAGATATCTGTGGCCGCCTTCGTCTGTGCGGTCGTATTGACATAGGATATTACAACACCGTCAGAGTGACGTTTTCTCCACGCATGCAGATCATCGCCTGTGATGCCGTCCGCCAAAGAACAGCCTGCGTCAGGAACAGGCAGAAGCACTTTCCTGCCGGGACAGAGCACGGCCGCCGTCTCAGCCATGAAGCGGACTCCGCAGAACACTATGACATCCGCATCTGCAGCAGCCGCCTTACGCGACAGTTCCAGGGAGTCCCCCACAAAGTCCGCAACATCCTGCACCTCTGCGGGCACATAATAATGAGCCAGTATCACGGCATTGTGCCTGTGCTTCATCTCCTTTATAGCCTTTGTCAGATATTCCGGAGTAAGCTGGATATTCATACTGATGTCCAAGGCCTTGACGGTGTGCGTAAGAGCCCCGACGCTGATGAAGTCCACCCCTGTCTGCGCCACTTCACGCACCCTGTCGAGAGTCATGTTGCCTGATGCCTCGGTTTTGGCCCTGCCGCCGATAATATTCACTGCATCGCGCATCATGGGAGTGGACATATTGTCCAGCATGATGATGTCAGCCCGTGCGTCAAGAGCCTCCTTGACCTCGTCAAGCGTGGTGGCCTCGACCTCTACCTTTATACTTGAGGGCACCTTGGCACGCACCTGTTCCACGGCCCGGGCTATCGAGCCGGCCATCTTGATGTGATTGTCCTTGATCATGGCCATGTCGTACAGTCCCATGCGGTGATTGGTGCCGCCTCCGTCCTTTACAGCCATCTTGTCGGTAACTCTCATTCCCGGGGCGGTTTTGCGCGTGTCGAGCAGACGGGTATGCGTGCCCTTGAGCTCAGCCACGTACTTAGCAGTCTCGGTAGCTATACCGGACATCCTCTGAAAAAAGTTAAGTGCCGTCCTCTCCGCCTTGAGCAGAGCCGGATAGCTGCCTTCCACTCGGAGTATCACATCCCCCTTGCTCACTCTGTCCCCGTCATGGAGCATCGGTGTCAGCACTATGTCATTCTGGAAACGGCGGAATACCCTTTCCACTATCGGAAGGCCGGAGATTACCCCGTCAGCCTTGGCCGTCATGGTGGCCACTGCCGCTGTAGACTCCGGAATAATCGAGTCTGTGGTAACGTCCCCCGAGGCTATGTCCTCGTCAATTGCCAGATCTATCAATCTGTCCACCAGTTCTTCCCAGCGGAGCTGCTCTGTCGTCATATCTTTCTGTATTATATTGTTGTTCATTTACTTTTCTGGTAGACAGCTTTTCTCCTGCCCGCTGCACAGTATGCACCGCGAACTCTTCCCGCAGCTGTGGATAGTCCTCCCTGTAATGCCCTCCGCGGCTCTCCCTGCGGAAACGGGCGCCGGTCATAATCAGCCGTGCCACTGTCAGCAGCTTGCGTGAAGCCTCGTCATAGTACTCGTTCCGCTCGGGTCCCAGCTCCCTCAGTTCCTTCTTCACCAGATTGAGACCCGTGGAGAGCAGCAGCTCCGAACGGATGATGCCGGAACAGTTGTTCATCATGTGGGCAATCTGCCGCTTGAGGGCGAAATACCTCTCCGCCTGCGATTCATCCTTATGATAAAGCTTCGCGAAATGAGGAATCCTGTCCAGAGGGCCGGCCTCGACCGACCTCTCTATGGCCCTGCGCCCGAATACGAGGCACTCTATCAAAGAATTGGAAGCCAAGCGGTTGGCTCCCATTATACCGGTGGAGGCAATCTCTCCGCACACATAAAGCCGGCTTATATCGGAGCGTCCCCACAGATCCGAGGCCACCCCTCCCACGGTGTAATGAGCTGCAGGGGCGACCGGTATCCTGTCGGTAAGGTCGTATCCATACTCAGCGCACTTTGCCAGGATATTGGGGAAACGGCTGCGGATCTTTTCCGGATCCAGATGCTTCAGTGACAATTCCACATACGGTCTGTCATCCAGAGCCATCTGCTTGAATATCGACCGGGCCACTATATCCCTCGGAGCCAGCTCCGCCAGCTCGTGTATGGGAAGCATGAAACGCCGTCCCTCCTTGTCCAGCAGGTATGCGCCTTCTCCCCTCACCGCCTCACTTATAAGGAATGCCTTCGGTGAGTCCTCTATATACAGGGATGTAGGATGGAACTGGATAAACTCCATGTCGACTATCCGGCAGCCGGCCTTGTAGGCCATGGCAATACCGTCTCCTATCGTAGTCTCAGGGTTGGTGGTTCGGGTATAGATGGCGGAAGTACCTCCTGAGGTCAGGAAGGTGTGCTCTGCATAGATAAGTTCCTCGCATCCTTTCTCCTCGTCCCAGCAGCGCACCCCATAGCAGACCCCGTTCTCAGTCAGAAAGTCGATTACCGACATGTTCTCCCTTATCGTTATATTCGGATCGGACTGCACCTTCGATATCAGGAACTCCGTGATATAACGGCCGGTGGAATCTCCTCCGGCATGGAGAATGCGCTTACGGTGATGCCCGCCCTCCAGACCGAGGGACAGCTTTCCGTTCTCGGTGTCGAACTTCATGCCCTCCGCGATAATCTCCTTGATGCGCTGCGGTCCCTCCTGCACCAGTACCTCCACCGCCCTGTTCTCGCACAGGCCGCGCCCTGCGATAACGGTATCGGTAAAATGAATCTCGGGATTGTCCTCGATATCAGTAACTGCGGCTATCCCGCCCTGGGCATTGTAGGAGTTGCTGTCCCTCAGGGCCTTTTTAGTGACCACCAGAACAGGGCCGTAAGCCGATGCCTTATGAGCGGCATACAGTCCCGCCAATCCAGAGCCTATGACCAAATATTTCCACATATCAGCTGTTATTTCAATTTCAATATCAGAACGTAACAGTACGGGAACCGTCCTCTTCCTCGACAATGCTCACTCTCAGAGCATCCTCCGGCAACAGCTCCTCAATCTTCTCAGGCCACTCCATAAGGCATATCCCGCCGCTGTCGAGATATTCTTCATATCCGATGTCCAGTACCTCGGACAGCTTCTCTATCCTATAAAAATCAAAATGGAACACCGGCGTACCGTCCGAAGCGCGGTACTCGTTGACGATAGTGAACGTCGGACTGGCGACCTCGTCCCCTACACCGAGGACCGAGCATACAGCCGAGATGAAAGTCGTCTTACCGGCACCCATCCGGCCGTAAAAAGCATAGACCGTCACTCCTTGCGTCTGACGCAGGAACTCACGGGCAGCATCTTCTATGCAGGAGATATTCTGAATACTGATTTTTCCCATACCTGTAGTATAAAGATGTAAAATTAAACATTTTCCGGGAATCTGTACTGCACGGCCTCCGAAATATGCTCAATTTTTATACTCTCCTCCCCCGACATATCAGCTATCGTACGGGCAACCTTCAAAACTCTCACATAACCTCTGGCCGACAGACGGTAACTGTCCATCAATCTCTGGAGAAAAGCGCCCTCTGCCTTTCCCACAGCACAATAACGCAGCAGATGCGACGGCAGCATCTGAGCATTGGTATGGATACCCTCACCGCCGAACCGCCTTTCCTGGATTTCCCGGACGCAGGCCACCCTCCGTGCAATTTCCCGGCTGCTCTCCCGGCCCGGCACTGCCGACATGGCAGAGCTGTCCACCGCCTTAACGTTGATATTCAAGTCCATTCTATCCAGAAGAGGTCCCGAGACCCTGGTTCTGTAACGGTGTATCTGCCCTGGAGAACACGTACACCTGCCGTCATCCTCCCCGGCATATCCGCATGGACAGGGATTCATAGACGCAACCAGCATGAATGAAGCCGGATACGTCACTTTATACCTGGCTCTGGAAATAACTATCTTCCTGTCCTCCAAAGGCTGCCGCAACACATCGAGAGTCCCGGGTGAAAACTGGGCAATCTCATCCAGGCAGAGGATCCCGTTATGGGCCAGCGAAATCTCTCCCGGCATAGCTTTGGAACCACCCCCGACCATGGCTGCCGTACTGGCAGTATGATGCGGCGAACGGTAGGGACGTGAAGCCAGCAAGCCGGAATCCTCCCTTAGCAAACCACTGACCGAATAGATCATGCTGGTCTCGATGGCCTCCTCCCTCGTCATAGGCGGCAGTATAGAAGCCATACACTTGGACATCAAGCTCTTTCCTGACCCTGGAGGCCCGAAGAGCAGAACATTGTGCCCTCCACAGGCAGCTATCTCCAGCCCTCGTCTGGCAAACGGCTGTCCGGCCACATCAGAGAAATCGCAACCTCCTTCCACCGCCGAGGGCCGGTACTCCCGGCTCCTGACTTCGAAGGCCGATGCTGCCTCACCACCGCCCAGCACCACCGCCATCTCCTTCAGGTCCGACACACCGAATATCCTCACTCCCTCTGCCCACGATGCCTCCTGCGCCGACTCCTTCGGAACCACCACGCAGTCATATCCCATTCCCGCTGCCTGCACAGCTATCGGAAGAGCCCCGCGGACCCTGCGCAGCCGCCCGTCCAGGGACAGTTCCCCCATAATAAGATAACGATCCGGCTCAGGGAAGAACATCTGTCCTGACGCCGCCAGCATAGCCACGGCGATTGCCGCATCATATCCGGACCCTTCCTTCTTAATATCAGCCGGAGCCATGTTGACCACCGTCTTCCTTCCCGGGATTATGAATCCGTTGCGCTGCATCGCTGTGGTCACGCGCAGCAGGGACTCCCGCACCGCATTGTCCGGCAATCCTACCAGAAAAATTCCGATACCCGGTGTGATGGAGACCTCCACCGTCACCCGTACTACATCGATTCCGACACATGTCGCACTGTAAGTCCTGTATAGATTTCCTCCGTCACTCATAGCATCTGAACTGTTTTGCAGATGCTAAATTATACTGCACGGAGCACAGTCGCAACTCACAAATGGCAGATAATTTACAGACTTGGCTATTCTAAAAAAACATTACGCGTTTTTAAAAATATGCTCAATTATTTTATCTGATGCACCTAGATGACTCTCCACATATTGGGAGCATATAAGAGACGGACGGTCAAGCTGTTCGGGGTAATCCACCCATTGTTCCAGCAAAGGACGCAATTCTTTCCACGAAGAAATGCTGAAAGCTCCGCCAAGAGAAACCAGATCCCGCGCTTCCTGAAATTTCTCATAATGCGGACCGAAGACAACAGGGCAGCCGTATATGGCAGCCTCCAGGATATTGTGGATACCGCTGCTGGAGAATCCTCCCCCGATATAAGCGAAACTGCCGTACTTGTATATTTTAGACAGCATACCCACAGTATCTATAACCAGGATGACCGCAGCATCAGCTGCCTCCCGCCACTCGGCACTGTCTTTCCCAGCACACTTGGAATAAAGTATCAGAGGGAAACCGGCGAACATGTTCTGTATGCGCTTGATGTGGGAAGTATCCACCTCATGAGGAACCAGTATGAGTTTGGCATCCGTGACGGCATGCAGAGATTTGGATATCACATACTCATCCTCATCCCATGTACTTCCGGCCACCCACACCCTGTGCTCTCCTATAAAAGCCTCCATCACCTCATTATGCAGATCATTATTCCGGCACACCGCCTGAACTTGATCAAAACGGGTATCACCGGCTATAACCGCATTGTTCACTCCGATACCGGCCAAAAGCCTGCGGGACTCCTCGTTCTGGACAAACGGTGTAGTATAACAGCGGAGGACCTTGCGCATAAATACCCCGTACCAATGAAAGAACACCTGGTTGGGGCGGAAGATCGCAGAAATTATATACGTATCCACTCCTCTTTCCTTGAGCTTCGTAAGATAATTGTACCAAAACTCGTACTTGACGAAAATGGCAGTCGACGGCTGCACCGCATCCAAAAATCTCCTGGCATTGCGGCTGGTGTCCATCGGCAGATAAAACACTGCGTCGGCACAGCTGTAGTTCTTCCTAAGTTCATAGCCCGAAGGAGAGAAAAACGTCAAGACGATAAAACTTTCCGGAGACATTTCCCTAATCCTTTCTATCAGAGGTCTTGCCTGCTCAAACTCCCCTACGGACGAGCAGTGGAACCAGACAGTCCGTCTATCCCCGCGTCCGCTCATCTTCTCCTGAATACAGCTTATGATGTTCTTCCTACCGGACACGAAGAGTGCGGCCTTATGATTGAAAAGGCCCAGAATCCTGGCACAGAAGAAATACACCAGAATGCCTATGTCGTATAAAAGTCTCACTCACTATAAATTTGGCCGCAAATGTAAGAACAAAAACCTAAAATTCGTACCTTTGAGGCCACTTTCTATTAACACCGCACTTTGATAAAAAACTTTCTATACGACACCGGGAAATACCTGCTGTTTCTAAAGCAGGTTTTCAGAAAGCCTGAGAAATGGAGACTGTCTGTCAAGCAGTTTTTTGTCGAAACCGAGAAACTGGTCATCAACTCCATACCGCTCATAGCGCTTATCTCTGTCTTTATCGGAGCTGTACTTGTCATACAGACATCCAACAACATGACATCGCCATTCCTGCCCAAAATGTACATCGGATATATGGCCCGCGAATCCCTTATCCTGGAATTCTGTTCCACTATGGTATGCCTGATTCTGGCCGGCAAAATAGGTTCGAACATATCGTCCGAACTTGGCACCATGCGCATCACCGAACAGATTGACGCCATGGAGATGATGGGTGTAAACTCTGCCAGTTTCCTGGTTATGCCCAAAATTCTGGCAACAACCATCCTCAATCCCCTTCTCTCCCTGATGAGTTTTATCATGGGACTGCTTGGCGGATACATCATCATAGCCCTGACAGGAATGATCAAGACCAGTGATTACCTGACAGGCCTCCAATTTGCCTTCAACGGATACTACATAACTTACAGTATCATCAAGACCGCCGTTTTCAGTTTTATCATCAGCTCGATTTCCGCCTATTACGGATACTGGGCCAAGGGCGGTTCCCTGGGAGTGGGCCGAAGTGCCACCAAGGCCATTGTCGTAGCCAGTGCGTTAATTCTCATCTTCAATCTCATACTCACCAGAATCATGCTATGATAACTGTAAGTCATCTGTCAAAATATTTCAACGGGCACCCAGCCGTCAAGGATTTCTCCGTACAATATATGCCCGGGCAGTGCACCATGGTCATCGGTGCAAGCGGCTCCGGCAAGACAGTTCTGCTGAAATCCACAGTCGGACTGCTTGAGCCGGACGAAGGAGACATTCTCTTTGACGGCACCGTTTTCAACCGTCAGACAGCTGAGGAGAAAAAGAGAATCCGCAGAGAAATGGGAATGCTGTTCCAAGGCAGTGCTTTGTTCGACTTCGCCACTGCCGTAGAGAATGTTATGTTCCCGCTCGATTTCTTCTCTGAGATGAGCAGGAAGGAAAAACTGGAAAGAGCCGAGTTCTGTCTCCGGCGGGTCGGCCTGGAAAATATCGGAGACAAGTATCCCTCGGAGCTGTCGGGAGGTATGCAGAAAAGAGTCGGAATAGCCAGGGCGATAGCTCTTAATCCCCGTTATCTGTTCTGCGACGAGCCCAATTCAGGACTTGATCCGCAGACTTCGGTAATGATTGACCGCCTGATTCAGGAGATCACTCAGGAATACAAAATCACCACCGTCATCAACACCCACGACATGAATTCTGTAATGGAAATAGGAGACAAGGTGGTATTCATATATAAAGGAGAAAAGTCCTGGGAAGGCTCAAAAGACAGTATACTGACATCCGACAACCGCGAACTGACGGAATTCATCTTCGCATCCAGAATGGCAAGGGAACTCAAGAACCTATATGGAAGCGGAATCCTACCTCAAGGTTGAACTGCAGCGGCTGCTCAGTCCTGACTGAATAAGGCTGACCGCAATCAAAATAATAGGTAAGCCGGGGATCCACATACAGTCCCATGAATGTCAGGAAACGGTACTCAAATCCGATACCTACATTGGCAGACCACTGAACTCCTTGAGCCTGCGCATCATATTTATTTTTCATAGAATACAGGTCCGTCATCTCGTATTCGATTCTCACTGCCCGCTCCATCATGCATCCGGCATTGGCATAGAAAGAGAAACGTCTGTCAGACAAAATACCCACATAGAAATTCAAAGGTATTCCCAGATAGTGAATTGACTGGTCCACGGATGCCTGATACTTTCTATCCACCAATGCCTCATAACGGCTGTTCAGGAACGTATAATTTACACCAAGACCGATGCCAAGACGTTCATTGAGAAAAGAATACTTCAATTCGACCCCTACTGATACGGGGAAATAATGACTGGGTTCGGAAACAGGAACTATTCCGGCAGACGCAGATGTTGTTCCGGCACCCCATGAATAATTGGGCTGTGAGAAATCCACATTGCCGGATGCCCGCGTCGGAGACAGATTGCCACCCGCCTGCAGAGAAAAAGCCGGTTTTTTCCTTACTTCACATCCATCATCCGATACCATTGCAATATATTCTGTATTGAATGTCCTGTCGTATATAGAAGGAGCCTGCTTCTGTACAGAAGCGCCATTGACACCTACGGCACCGTCACTTACTGCTTCCTTTCTTGCTCCTGGACGCACAGTATTCCGTTTCGCCGCAGCTGCTGCGATAAGATCCTCTCTGCCGGATACTGCTGATACTTGCGCCGTGATGCCGGGAAGAGCCTTAATACGCGCTGCTCTTGACCGCAGCGGTGCTTCCGTATCCTGAATACCGGGAGACACCTCTACAGCCAGGATTTCACTGTCAGGCTGCCGGATATTCCAATGCAGGAACACCGAAACAGCGAGGCAGGCAGCAACGGACGCTGCTGCCGCATATCCGGCAATCCGCCTCCACACAACCTGCCGCCTGCGCCGGCCAAGTCCTGTCTCAATTCTGTCCCAGACTTCCGGAGCGGGAGTCTCGGTACAGGAATCCAGCAGTTCCTTGATCTTCTTATCAAATAGTTCTTCTTTCATTTCCTCTCTTCTAACTTTTCCCGCAGTCTCTCCTGCAGCCATGCCCTGGCCCTGCTGAGCTGCGATCTGGACGTGCCTTCGGATATGCCCAGCTCCTTCGAAATCTCCTGGTGCGAATATCCCTCAAGCACATTCATATTGAACACTATCCTGAACCCGTCAGGCATCTGTCTTATCAACCTGAGAATATCCTTTCCGCCTATACCGGAGAGTATATCCTCCTGACTGCTGACACTACGCGCGGCAGGCTCATCCACATCCGCGGCACCTCTGAGGACATCTCCTTTACGGAGCCTCATAAGAGCAGTATTGACAAAAATACGCCTCATCCACCCCTCCAGAGAACCTGCTCCGCTGAAGGTCGATATTTTCGCAAACACCGTTATAAAACCCTCCTGCAGCAGGTCCTGCGCCTCATCCCGATCCTTGGCATAACGCAGACATACGACAAACATACGAGAGGAGAACCTCTCGTACAAAGCTCTTTGGGCCTTTCTGTCCTGCCTGGTACATCCCAGGACCAATCCCTTCTCGGTGCTTAGGTCGATACTGCCTGACGACATTCTGATACCTTTTTATTAGATGCAAAAATAATTCAATTTGCTGCATCTTCGGCTTGAATATTGTATCTTTGTCAGCAGATATTTTTTACACATGAAATCTGCCATTTTCAAACTCGCACTATTGACACTCTCACTTGCATCCCTGACATTCAGGAACGCTGCCGCAGCAGAAGAAATGAGAGACACAGTCCGCGCAGAGGATTATTATCTGGAAGGAGTGCGCCTCTATTGTTCAGGAGAATACCCTCAGGCCGAATCACACCTGAGCAAATGCCTGAGCTTAGACCCCGACAACGATGCCGCTATGTATTATCTTGCCATGATAAGCCTCAGCCGCAATGAGGCAGACCGGGCCATGAACCTCCTGGACAAAGCATCCGTCCTCTCTCCTGAAAATCCATGGTACAGCCTCACAATGGCCAGACTATATTCTACCATAGGGGAAAACGACCTGGCTACCAGCATATACGAAAGCCTCATTGCCGCACATCCGGCGAAAAGTGACTATTACTATGAACTGATTGACCTGCAGGTCCGTTCAGGTAATCTGACAGGTGCCTTGGAGACTCTGGACAGCCTGGAGCTCCTGCGCGGCAGTGACGAACTGACATGCAATGCCAGGTATGAGATACTCATCCGGCAGAACCGTTACGAAGAGGCCGAGGCAGCCGCACTGAAAATGGACGAGGAATTTCCCTCCGCCCGCACCGCACTGATTCTGGGAGATCTTAACAAATCCAGATACAATGATTCCACCGCACTCCATTATTATAAGAAAGCCCTGTCCCTCGATCCTGACTTTACTCCTGCATACTTCGGCATGGCAGAAGTATATAGAATGGAGCGCAACTTCTATTATTTTTTCAAGAACATCAATATTTTCCTGTCCAGCCCGGAGATGAATCCGGAGATGAAAGCCAGCTACTTCAACGAAGTGGTCTTTCCATCCGGCATGGTTCAGATTTTCAAGCCGCAGGTAGACACCATGATGATGAACACCCTCGAGGCACATCCGCAGGACACGACTGTTCTGAGCATGTCCGGAGCCTACTTCATCGCAACGGACAGCACGGACAAAGGGCTGGAACTGCTGCAACTCAACGTCAGCCTTCACCCGGATATCAAGTCCGCACATTCCGCGCTCATGGGACAGCTCTATTTCCTACAGGACTGGAAAGGTCTGATTCAGGCATCAATGGAGACAGCCCGGCGTTTCCCTGAAGACTTCACTTTACGGGAAGTGCTGGCAATAGCATACTGGCAGAACGGTGATACGGAAAATGCCATAACAGTATACGAAAACATCCTTAAGGATATTCCCAAAGACCATCCGATGCTGATCAATTGCTATGGTTCACTCGGAGACCTTTACCACGAGCTGGGCAACAGACGCGCATCTTACTCCTACTATGAAAAAGGACTTAAAATTGACGACAACTACAGCCCTATACTCAACAACTACGCCTACTACCTCAGTGAGGAAGGACGCAACCTCAAAAAGGCACTGGAAATGAGCCGCAGGACTGTTCTGAACGAGCCGGAAAACTCTACTTATCTGGACACATACGGCTGGCTGCTCTACCTTACCGGCGACTACGAGGAGGCGAAGAAATATCTGAAAGAAGCCATGATCTACGGAGGCAAGGAGAATGCCGTAATACTGGATCACTATGCGGAAACCCTGTTCGCCCTCAAGGAATACAACCTGGCTTTCCTCTACTGGGGCAACGCCGACAAGCTCGACCCCAGCTTAGGCCTTGGTAAAAAGATAATCGAACGCAGGGCTGAAGCCGGCAGATAGAAATACACTGGACATGATAAGAAAGATCATCATACTGTGTATCGCGGCACTTATCGCCATACCCTCCTGGAGTCAGGATGTAAAGAAACAGCAGGAGCGCAAGAAACTGCTCGAGGATGAAATCGCGATGATAGACGAGCAGCTCAGCTCTACTTCCAAGAAACGTAAAGAGAGCCTCAACACCCTTATCCTTACCCGCCAGAAATTGGAAGCCCGCAAAAAGCTCATCGACCAGCTCGATGACGACATAGCCGGATACGACCGCTCCATATCCTCCACCAACGCCATGATAGGCCGTCTCAACGACCGCCTCGACACCCTCCGCAAATACCACGCGGACCTCGTCCTCGGAGCCTACAAGACCCGCGACAACAAAGTCTGGTTCATGTACATACTCTCAAGCAAAGATCTGAATCAAGGTCTGCGCCGATGGTCTTATCTCAAGAATATCTCCCGGTCTGTCAGACTACAGGCCCAGGCGATAAAAAGCACGGAGCTCGATCTTCAACTAGAGAATGTCCGTCTCGAGGAATTGAAAGCCGCTTCCATGCAGGCACGTTCCGAGAGAGAAAAGGAAAGGGACGCCTTAAGTGCAGAAGAACGGCGAACCAATTCTTTGGTCGTCCAGTTGTCCAAGCAGGAAAAGACGATGAAACGGGATCTGGAGAAGAAACGGAAGGAAGTCGAACGGCTTAACGATGAGATAGAGCGCATCCTGGCCGAAGCCGTCAAGCAGCAGGAATCCGGCAAGGGCGCAGCCGTCGACTATGCCCTCTCCGCCAAATTCGGAGAGAACAGAGGCAAGCTGCCCTGGCCCGTAAACGGAGTGGTCATCCAGAAGTTCGGCCAGAACTTCCACCCCGTATTCAAGAACCTCAAGATGCCCTACAACAACGGCATCAACATATCGGCCTCAGCCGGAAGCTATGCCAACGCCGTATTTGACGGAGTTGTGAAACAGATTCTCGTCATGCCCGGCTACGACCAGTGCGTCCTCGTCCAGCACGGCGAGTACTTCACCTTCTACTGCAAGCTCAAGCGGGTCTACGTCAAGAGCGGAGACAAGATATCCACCGGCGACCGCATCGGCGAGATCAGCCTCAACGAGGACGGCAACGCCGAGCTGCACTTCCAGCTGTGGAAGGGCACCGAGAAGCAGAATCCGGAAAACTGGCTGCGGTAAAGTCCTCTGTCAGGCAATCATCAATATTCGAAGCTGCTGCCTCCGATGAACTCCCTCATCACGGATGTAGGCGGTATGCAGTCTATCTCGTCCGGTGTCAATGGAGTAATGTAGGAGAGGAACTTGAGCAGCCGCACGCTCTCGGAGTAAGCCTCCGACAGGGGCGGAATGCGCTCAAGCAGGGGCTCGGCATAGTAGCGGAGCAGGGGCAGCTCGAAGAGCAGGGCCGAGTTGAACATCGCATCGGCATTCTCCTGATAGGGGAAAATGTTCTTCTCCTCCCCGGCGCGGACACTCTTCCAGCGGAGAATGGTGTCCTCGGGGGTGATGCCCCGGGTAAAATTGTCCCGGACCATGCGGCGCAGCAGGCGGTTGTCGGCGGTCGAGATGTAGTTGTTCTCATCCACAGACAGGGAGGTCAGGGCGGAGGCAAAGACGCGGAAGACCTTCTCCCCGTCTATGTGCTTGGTCAGCTCGGGGTTCAGGGCGTGGATACCCTCCATAATCAGGATATCGCCCTCGCGCATCTGCATCCTGCGGCCGTCGAAGCGGCGGCACCCGTTCACGAAGTCGTACTTGGGCAGTTCCACCTCCCTGCCGTCGAACAGGTCATTGAGCTGGGCTCCGAGGAATGGCAGGTCGAGGGCATAAATGCTCTCGAAATCGTACTCGCCGTTAGCGTCCCTGGGAGTCTTGTCCCGGTCCAGGAAATAATCGTCCATGGCAATGACCAGGGGACGGAGTCCCAGCACCCGGCACTGCATGGCTATGCGCTTGGAGGTAGTGGTCTTGCCGCTGCTCGACGGACCGGCTATCAGCACCAACTTGACCGTATCGCGCCTGTCGTAGATACGGTCGGCTATCTGCGCGTACTTGCGCTCGTGCAGGGCCTCGGCCACGGCTATCAGGTCCTTGGCCTCCCCGCGCCTGACGGCCTCGTTGACCGAGCCGATGCCATGGGCTCCGAGGATGGAGCACCAGCGGGAGTTCTCCTTGAAGACGGCGCTGAGCTTGTCCTGGTACTTGTAGGGCGAGATTACCGACGGGTCGGAGGCCGAAGGCGACTGGAGGCAGAAGCCGTCCCCGTAAGGTATCAGGTCGAATACGTCTATCTCTCCTGTGCGCTCCAGCAGCGGGCCGTAGAATGTATCCGCATAGCCGTCCAGCCAGTACACCGACACGAAGAACTTCTCCATATCGGCCACCAGCGAGGCCTTCTCAGGCCGGCCGTTGTCGCGGAAGAGCCGGGCCGCCTCGTCATTGGTCATCTTCTTCTTCTCGAAAGGCAGGTCCGCGGCTATTATCTCCGCCATCCGCTTGCGGAGGGCTCCCACCCTGTCCGCACCTGCCGGTTCGGTGACATAGACCCTGTCTCCGGTATCGCGGCGCAACTCGCCGTACAGGCCGTTGGGCAGGGTGTAGTCCAGGAAAAGACTGAGGTCGGGAAACAAGTCCACCGCCGCCTTCTGCAGCACGAACGACAGGGAGCGGGAATAGGTCCTTCGCCCGTCCGGATGCGTGCAGTCTATGAACTTGACGGTATGGGAAGTATATATCGGGAAGGTCAGTTCCTTGAGCATGTTGTCCACCAGCGCGGCCACCACCGGGTATCTGCATCCGGTGTCTATCTTCCGTGCCAGCTCGCCCACCGTCGTCCCGGGAGCGCAGTCGTAAAAGCCCTGCAGGCTGTCGCAATATACCGTAATCATATCTTTCATCTTATAGTTTCAATAAGGATCTGAGGTAAGGACCGGTGACCGAGGCGGGGTCGGCGGCGACCTGCTCAGGGGTGCCCTGCGAGACGATGCGGCCTCCGTCGCGGCCCCCTGCCGGGCCCATGTCGAAGAGGTAGTCCACGGACTTGAGTACGTCCAGGTTGTGTTCGATGATGACGACAGTGTTGCCGCCCTCGGCCAGACGCTGGAGCACGTTCATCAGCACGGCGATGTCCTCGGAATGCAGGCCGGTAGTCGGCTCGTCCAGGATGTACAGGGTGCGTCCCGTATCCTGCCGTGCCAGCTCGGCCGCTATCTTGACCCTCTGGTTCTCTCCGCCGCTGAGAGTCAGGGAGGACTGCCCGAGCCGGATATATCCGAGCCCCACATCCTCGAGGGTCTTGAGCTTCCGGGCTATCGAAGGCACGGGGGCGAAAAACTCCACTGCCTGGGAAATGGTCATCTCCAGGACATCGTTTATACTCTTGCCCTTATACTTTACCGCCAGCACGTCCGGGGTGAAGCGCTTGCCGTGGCACTCCTTGCAGGTGACGGTCACGGAAGGCAGGAAATTCATCTCGATGACCTCCACTCCGGCGCCCTTGCAGGCCTCGCACCGGCCTCCCTTGACGTTGAAGGAGAACTTATTGGACTTGAATCCGCGTATCTTCGCGTCCGGAGTCTCGGCAAAAAGATTCCGGATATAGGTGAGGACACCGGTATAGGTCGCCGGGTTGGAGCGCGGGGAGCGTCCCACCGGGGACTGGTCTATCTCCACGAGTTTGTCTATGTTCTCCAGGCCTTCCAGTTCCCGGTACGGCAGCACCTTGTATTTCGAGCGATAGAGCCGGTTGCTGATGACCGGCATGAGGGTGTCGTTGATCAGGGAGGACTTGCCGCTGCCGCTGACTCCGCTGATGCCGATGATGCAGCCGAGCGGGAGGCTGATGTCCATGTCCTTGAGATTGTTGCCGGAGGCCCCGCGGAGAGTGATGAATTTCCCGTTGCCCGGACGGCGGTAGGACGGCACCTCTATCTGCCGCGTTCCCTTGAGGTACTCGAAGGTAAATCCCCCGTGAGCCTCCCTGTCGATGACCGGCAGACCCGTCGGCAGCCTGAACGCAGGGTCCAGCTTCAGCTGCGGCGGCCCGCTGAAAAGCACCTCGCCGCCCTTCTCTCCCGCGCCCGGACCGATGTCCACTATCCAGTCCGCACTGCGCATCATCTCCTCGTCATGCTCCACGACCATGACCGTATTGCCCTCGTCGCGCAGCCGCCTGAGGGAATTGATGAGTTTTATATTGTCCGACTGATGCAGCCCGATGCTGGGCTCGTCGAGGATGTACAGCACATTGACCAGCTTGGAGCCGATCTGGGTGGCCAGACGGATGCGCTGGCTCTCCCCGCCGCTGAGCGACATAGTGCTGCGGCTCAGCGAGAGATACGACAGTCCGACATCCACCAGAAAGCCTATCCGCTCCCGGAGTTCCTTGACGATATCGGCGGCCACCGCCTGTCCCCTCGGGTCGAGTTTGTCCTTCAGACCGCCCACCCAGTCGTAGAGCACGCTCACGTCCATGTCGCTGACCTCCGCAATGTCCAGCCCTCCGATCTTGAAACAGAGCGATTCCTTCCTGAGCCGCTTGCCGTGGCACTCCGGACACACCACCTCGCTCGAATACCTGCCGGCGATGCTGTCATCATCCTCCTCTCCGTCCCTCTCGAACCGCGAGAGCAGCCCGGGGAAGGTGACCATCTCAGAGAGTCCGCCGTGAGTATCCACCCTGATGAGATCCTCCGAGCCGTTGAGAATGATGTTCATTGTCTCCTGGGGAATGTCCTTGATCGGGTCGAAGAGGGAAAAACCGTATTTGCGGGCCACCGCCTCGAGGACCGTGAACACCGCATTGTCCCGCTTCTTGCCGAGAGGAGCGATGCCGCCGTCCGCGATGGACAGCGATGGGTCGGGGACTATCTTGGCCATGTCCACCTCCCGGACGGTGCCGAGGCCGTTGCACACCGGGCAGGCTCCCGCCGGGGAGTTGAAGGAAAATGTATGGGGCGCGGGCTCAGGGAAGGATATTCCGCTGTCCGGACAGATAAAATGCTTGCTGAAATGGCGGACCTCCCCCGTCTCAGGGTCGAGAATCATCAGGGAGCCCTTGCCCTGCGTCAGGGCGGAGAGGACCGAGGCGCGGATCCGCTTGCCGTCCTCCTCCTTGGGCACTACCCGGTCGATGACCGCCTCGATGAAATGCACCTTGTAGCGGTCCACCCCGGAGGCCATGTCCCCGAGCGGACGGATCTCCCCGTCGATGCGGGCGTAGGACAGGCCCTTCTTGAGCAGGCTGTCGAACAGCTCGCGGTAGTGGCCCTTGCGGCCTTTGACCAGAGGGGCCAGGATAATGCACTTGCGGCCGGCATACTCCTTCATGATCAGGTCCACGATGCCGGAGTCGGTGTATTTGACCATCGGCTTTCCGGTTACGGGCGAATAGGCCGTGGAGGCCCTGGCGTAGAGGAGGCGGAGGAAGTCGGAAATCTCCGTGATGGTGCCGACGGTAGAGCGCGGGTTGCGGTTGGTGCTCTTCTGCTCTATGGCGATGGTAGGGCTGAGACCGTCGATGCTCTCCACCTCCGGCCGCTCCATCACGCCGATGTAGTGCCGGGCGTAGGCGGACAGGGTGTCCATGTAGCGGCGCCGGGCCTCGGCGTAGATGGTGTCGAAGGCCAGCGACGACTTGCCGCTGCCGCTCAGGCCGGTGATGACCACGAGGGCATGCCTCGGTATCCTCAGGGAGATGCCCTTGAGGTTGTGGACCGAGGCCTTGCAGATGTCTATGTAGCCGCTGTCCAGCATGCCTATGCTTTCTGCTGCCGGTCTATCTCCCTGGCGATAATATCCTCAAGGAAAGGATTGGTCATCTTCTCCCGGCCTATATCAGTCGAAGGACCGTGGCCCGGATACACTACCGTATCAGCCGGCAGAGGAAGTATCTTGGTACGGATACTCTCGCTCAGCCTGTCAAAATCGCCTGCAGGCAGATCTGTACGTCCGATGCTGCCGCAGAACAGAGTGTCGCCTGTGAACACATAGCCGCCCTGCTCGTCATAAAGCAGGACTCCGCCTTCCGTATGGCCGGGTGACTCCAGCACCTTCAGCTGTATCGAGCCTACGTTGATGATGTCACCGTCCTTCATGTCCCTAAGGTCTTCTGAGGGCTGTTCGAACTCATAGCCGAAATAGCTGCCGTAGGAACTTGCCCGTCGTATCTGGGGGATGTCGGCTGCAGCAATGTATGTGGGTATGTTCCACTTCGAGGTCACGAAGGCATTGCCCATCACGTGGTCGAAATGGCCGTGGGTCTGGAGTATCATCCGGGGATGCAGATGCTTCTCCTCGATAAACTTCACCAGTCTGTCCTTCTCCGACTGCTTGATGCAGCCCGGGTCGATTATCGCGCACTCTCCCGCCTCGTCGTAGAGCACGTAGCAGCAGGTGCGCAGGTCGTTGAAATAGAATGTCTGAATCATGTAGCAAAAATAGCAAGATTTACCGAATCTCGGCTATTTTGACTAAATTTGAAGTCGGAAACGAAAACACGCATGACCATGGACACACAGCAGAGACTCTACCCGGTAGGACGGCAGGACTTCGCCGAGATAAGGACAGAGGGCAACTTCTTGTATATCGACAAGACGGAGTACGTCTACAGAATGACTCACTCCAGCGCCAAATTCACCTTCCTGAGCCGCCCGAGGAGGTTCGGCAAGTCGCTCCTCGTGTCCACACTGAAATATTACTTCCAGGGCAGGAAGGAACTGTTCCAGGGGCTGTCCATAGATGCTTTGGAAAAGAATTGGACTACATATCCGGTGCTGCACTTCGACATGAGCATCGCAAAGCACATGGAGAAAGAGCAGTTGGAGGCAGCATTGGGCAACCAGCTCTCGTGGCACGAGAAGGAATACGGAATAGTTCCCGAAGATAAAGACTCCAACCTCAGGCTGAAAAATCTGATAGAGACCGCTTACAGGAAGACCGGACAGAGGGTTGTTATTCTGATTGACGAATACGACGCACCCCTACTGGATGTGGTGCACGAGGATACTACCCTGCCGGTGCTCCGCAACGTCATGCGCAACTTCTACAGCCCGCTCAAGGCCTGCGATCCGTATCTCCGCTTCGTCTTCATGACCGGCATCACCAAGTTCTCCCAGCTCAGCA
>CABMPD010000010.1 GCA_902388455.1 uncultured Alistipes sp.
CCCCACACACACACACACACACCACCACCACCACCACCACCACCACCACCACCGTCCCTCACTAAACCGAATAGTTGTTTTAAACTGCTTGCTGCGCAGCATGTTCTATGCAACTACTGTGTTTAGTGGGACTGAAATCCGTTTTTGACTGATATTTTAAGGTGACATAACATTACGCCCGCTCATAACTTCCAGAATGTCAGGGGCGTCTTCTCAACTGGTCGGTTTAGTGACTTTCTCGGTCTGCCGCATCAGAACATCAGAGCGTCACGGCATCACGGGATAACATACTGATAGGGTGAACGAAAAAACGACGTGTCATTCATCCGGTCCAATTCCGCTGTTCACGTTGCTTTTTAGTTATGACGCAATCTCCTGATTGACCGGGACTTGTATTTTGCGCAAAAAGTTAAGTGACGGCAAAAAGGCTCTTTCTGAGCATAATCCACCCCATTTAAAATTTCATTAGATTGATAAAGTACTTATATTCAAACGTATGCAACTCAACTAAAAAGCAACGTGAAGGATGCGGGGGGGTATCTTTGCGGATAATGATAATCATTTAAATTTTTTCACACGTTTTTTGAAATGATTATCCGCAAAATTACCCCTGGAGCTGTCACTATACCCGGTTAAGGCAGAGTCGTTGTCGTCAAGGATATCTTATTTTTCACTTTTAGTTAAGACGCATACTTCAGATTATAACCACTTTATCCATTTGTCGATATGTTAAGTGGGGCGAATATAGGCCAAATCAGGCGCTTTTGTCATCACTTTACATTTTTTCAAAAACACAATAACTTGTT
Organism: uncultured Alistipes sp.; assembly: GCA_902388455.1. Classification (GTDB taxonomy): domain Bacteria; phylum Bacteroidota; class Bacteroidia; order Bacteroidales; family UBA932; genus Coprenecus. The sequence continues at coordinate 807 of CABMPD010000010.1, forward strand.
AATCAGGCGGTTGTGACATAACTAAAATGTAAAGTGATGACGCCGGCGGACGTAAACGGCTTTAGGGGTATGTTTGCGGATAGTCATTTTTTTTTGATTCCCGTTTTTCGGAATGATGCAGTATGTAGCTTTGCGAATAGTTTGATTTTGTAAACTGATTGATTAACTTTGCAAAGTGGAGTAAGATGGAAGTTGTAAGGAGAGTAAAAGTGTTCAGGTCTTATTACAAAGAGTTTTATGTGGCGCAGACAGATGCTGTGAGGGAAAAAATAGATCAGGTGATAGAGTGTGATACTGTTTCATGGATTTCATAAACAGTCGCAGAAGACACCGTCTTCCGAGATTAAAAAGGCAAAGCGTATAATGAAAGAATACTTTGATACTAAAAGATAATTAAAGATGGAAGAAGAGAAAAATAAAGCGATAATGAATTGCGGCGATGATTATGATGATATTCTTGACATTCAATATGGCCGGAAGGGCACACCGTCGCGTGACCGATTTGACCGGGAGGCGGAGGCATTTATCCTGGCGGAGCGGCTGAAGGAGGAACGCCGTAAGGCCGGTCTGACGCAGGAGCAGCTGGCGGCCAAGATAGGCACGAAGAAGTCTTACATCTCCCGCATCGAGAACGGAAAGACGGACGTGCAGCTCTCGACCCTCTTCAAGATATTCCAGGGGCTGGGCAAGCGGGTCAGCATCACCATACTTTGACATTGCCGGAAAGGTTAGCACATTTTTTGCAAATCTTCCAAGGAATTCCATATCTTTGTAAGTTGTACAAAAAATGTTTTTAGATGGCATCATTTAACGGATTAATGAAGAAACTGTTCGGCTCCAAGGCGGACAGGGATATGAAGGAGATCAAACCTATTCTGGACAAGGTCCTGGCGGCCTATGACCGTATCGATAAACTTTCAGATGACGGGCTCAGGGCCGAGACGGACAGGATCAGAGAAGTGATTCATAATAAAATAGCGGCAGACGAAGAACGGAAGAAGTCTCTCCGAGCCCAGCTCGAGGACGTTACTATCGCCGTAGAGCAGAAGGAAGCCCTGGCGACCGAGGTGGATAAGCTGACCAAGAAAATCGATGAGGAAATCGAGGCTGTGTTGAACGAGGTGCTGCCCGATGCGTTCGCAGTGATGAAGTCTACGGCACGCAGGTTCAAGGAGCAGGAGGTCATCGAGGTTACCGCCACCGACATGGACCGCGAGTTCAGCGCCAAGCACGATTACGTCAGGATCGAGGGGGACAAGGCCTATTGGAGCCATACCTGGATGGCCGGCGGCAACCCTATCACCTGGGACATGGTTCATTATGACGTACAGCTCATCGGCGGTATCGTCCTGCATCAGGGCAAGATAGCCGAGATGGCCACCGGTGAGGGAAAGACTCTCGTGGCTACTCTGCCTGTTTTCCTGAATGCGCTGGCCGGCAAGGGTGTCCATGTGGTCACCGTAAACGACTACCTCTCCAAGCGAGACTCCGAGTGGATGGGCCCTCTCTACCAGTTCCACGGCCTGAGAGTTGACTGCATCGACAAGCATCAGCCCAACTCGGCCGCACGCCGCGCCGCCTACCGTGCCGACATCACATTCGGAACCAACAACGAGTTCGGTTTCGACTATCTCCGCGACAACATGGCGATAGACCGCAGCGACCTCGTGCAGCGAAAGCATCACTACGCGATAGTCGACGAGGTGGACTCGGTGCTCATCGACGATGCCCGTACACCTCTTATTATATCCGGTCCTGTTCCCAAGGGAGACGACCAGCAGTTTGCCGAGTACAAGCCTTATGTGGAGCGCCTCTACAACGCCCAGAAACAGCTTGTTACCAAGCTTCTTACAGATGCCAAGAAACTCATCTCCGAAGGCAAGGAGACCGAGGGCGCCAAGCTTCTTCTGCGGGCCCATAAGGGACTGCCCAAGTACAACCCCCTGATCAAGTTCCTCTCAGAGCCCGGCATGAAGCAGCTCCTGCAGAAGACCGAGAATTTCTACATGCAGGACAACAACAAGCAGATGCACCTGATCACCGATGACCTTTACTTTGTCATCGAGGAGCAGAACCGCTCTGTCGAGATGACCGACAAGGGCAATGACCTGATAGCAGCGAGTGTTTCCGACGACAAGTTCTTCATCCTCCCCGACATCGGCAATGAGATAGCCGAACTGGAGAAGGAGAACCTCAGTCCCGAGGAAAAGCAGGAGAAGAAGACAGCCCTTCTTGCTGACTACGCCCTCAAATCCGAGCGCGTCCACACCGTCACCCAGCTGCTCAAGGCATACGCGATGTTCGAAAGGGACGTGGAGTACGTGGTGATGGACAACAAGATCAAGATCGTCGACGAGCAGACCGGCCGTATCCTCGAGGGACGCCGCTACTCCGACGGACTGCACCAGGCCATCGAGGCCAAGGAGAACGTGAAGGTCGAGGCCGCCACCCAGACCTTCGCCACCATCACCCTCCAGAACTATTTCAGGATGTACCACAAGCTGGCCGGTATGACCGGTACCGCCGAGACAGAGGCCGGCGAGTTCTGGTCCATCTACAAGCTGGATGTGGTGGTCATCCCTACCAACCGTCCCGTCATCCGCAAGGACGAGGACGACATCATCTATAAGACCAAGAAGGAGAAATACAACGCAGTCATAGCCCGTATCGTGGAACTGACCGAGGCCGGACGTCCCGTACTGGTCGGCACCACCTCGGTCGAGATTTCCGAGCTGCTCAGCAGGATGCTCAAGCTCCGCGGCATAAAGCACAATGTGCTGAACGCCAAGCAGCACGCCCGTGAGGCCGAGATCGTGGCCCACGCCGGAGAAGCCGGTACGGTGACCATCGCCACCAACATGGCCGGCCGTGGTACCGATATCAAACTCGGTCCCGGAGTCAAGGAGGCCGGCGGTCTGGCAATCATCGGTACCGAGCGTCACGACAGCCGCCGCGTCGACCGCCAGCTGCGCGGACGTGCCGGACGTCAGGGCGACCCCGGCTCTTCAGTATTCTACGTGTCATTCGAGGACAATCTCCTCCGTCTCTTCGGTGGAGAGCGCATGGCTGCCATGGTCGACAAGATGGGCCTCAAGGAGGGCGAGCCCCTGCAGCACTCCATGCTGGCAAGTTCCATAGAAAGGGCCCAGCGCAAGGTCGAGGAAAATAACTTCGGTATACGTAAACGCCTTCTCGAGTACGACGACGTGATGAACTCCCAGAGGGAGGTGATCTACAACAAGCGCCGCAACGCTCTTTACGGTGAGCGTATAGACGTGGACGTGATGAATATGATCGGGGACTGCTGCGAGGTGCTGGCCGACAAGTCCGAGGGAATGGATTACGAGGACTTCAAGCTGGAGGTGATGAAGACCCTGTCGATAGACCCGTCTTTCGATGCTCAGTTCTATAAGAGCGCTTCGCGTGACAAGATAGCGGAGACACTCAATGCACAGATCCGCGAGGAGTATGTCCGCCGCAGCGATGCCATGGTGGCTCAGGCCTGGCCTGTCGTAAAGGCCATCTATGAGCGTCAGGGCCAGCAGTTTGAGAACGTGGCCGTGCCCGTGGGAGACGGTACCAAGGTCATGCGCGTGATAGTCAATCTCAAGAAGGCCTACGAGACGCAGGCCCGCGAGCTTGTGCGTGCTGTGAGCAAGACCATCACCCTCATCATGATAGACGAGGCATGGAAGGAGCATCTCAGGGATATGGACGACCTGAAGCAGTCCGTGCAGAACGCCACATACGAGCAGAAGGATCCTCTGCTTATCTATAAGTTCGAGAGCTTCAATCTCTTCAAGGGTGTCATCGAGCGTATCAGCCGCGAGGTGATCAAATTCCTCCTCCGCGCAGCCATCCCCATGCGCGAGAATGCCCCTCAGGACGTCCGCGAGAGTGAGCGCCGTCGCACCGACATGAGCCGCATGCACACCTCCAGGACCGACATGGTCACCAACGGAGGACAGCCCAAGAGCAATGCGCCTGTCCATGTCGAGAAGAAGGTGGGCCGCAACGATCCGTGCCCCTGCGGTTCGGGCAAGAAATACAAGAATTGTCACGGAAGATTGGAAAATAACTAAATTTCAACGATATGGGAAAATTTGACATAATAGTGGTAGGCTCCGGTCCAGGAGGTTACGTCGCAGCGGTCCGCGCCGCTCAGCTCGGCAAGTCCGTAGCAGTTATTGAACGTTCGGAGATAGGAGGAATCTGCCTCAACTGGGGCTGTATTCCCACCAAGGCCCTGCTCAAGAGCGCCCAGGCCTATACCTACGCCCGTCATGCTGCGGAGTATGGTTTCGAGGCTTCCGATGTGAAGGCCGATATCACCAAAATGGTAGAGCGCAGCCGCGGAGTGGCCGCCCAAATGTCCAAGGGTGTGGAGTTTCTCCTGAAGAAGAACAAGATTACCCTCATCCACGGCGACGCTGTCCTCAAGAGCGGCCATACCGTCGAGGTCAATGACTTCGAGGCCGGTACCAAGACTGTTTACGAGGCTGACCATATCATCCTGGCAGTGGGTTCAAGGGCCAATTCCCTGCCCTTTGCGCCCATTGACGGCGAGCGCATCATCTCGTACCGTCAGGCCCTGGTGCCCGAGAAACTTCCCAAGAGTCTGGCTGTCATCGGCTCAGGTGCCATCGGCAGTGAGTTTGCCTTCTTTTACCGCAGCCTCGGTGTGGAGGTGTACCTGATAGAGTATCTCGACCGTATTCTTCCTGTAGAGGATGACGATGTGTCGGCTCAGATCAGCCGCTCGTTCCGTAAGGCCGGCATCAAGGTGATGGTGGCCGCGCAGGTCAAGAGCGTGGATACCTCGGGCGAGCTCTGCAAGCTGACGGTAGAGACCAAGAAAGGTACAGAGACGATCGAGGCCGAGACCGTGCTCTCTGCTGTGGGCGTGATTCCCAACACAGATTTCCTCGGACTCGAGGAAGTTGGAGTGGAGATGGTCCGCGGACGCAAGATCAAGGTGGACGAATACTACCGCACCAACGTCGAGGGTGTCTATGCCATCGGTGACATCATCCCGACCCAGGCTCTGGCCCACGTGGCTTCTGCCGAGGGTATCTGCTGCGTGGAGGCTATCTGCGGTCTCAATCCCAAGCCTATCGACTACGGCAACATCCCCGGCTGTACCTACGTTACTCCCGAGGTCGCCTCTGTCGGCATGACCGAGAGGGCAGTCAAGGAGGCCGGTATAGAGTATAAGGTCGGCAAATTCTTCTTCCTCGCCTCCGGCAAGGCCGCAGCGGCAGGGGAGAAGGACGGCTTCGTAAAGCTCATCATAGATGCGGCAACAGACAGGATTCTGGGTGCTCACCTCGTAGGAGCCAATGTCACGGAGATGATCTCCGGTATCGTCGCCGGCCGCAACACCGGTATGACCGCCTCCGACATCATCCATTCGGTACACCCTCATCCCACTATGAGCGAGGCTATAATGGAGGCTGCCGAGGCCTCTCACGGCGAGTGCATCCATCAGTAGAAATTAACCTTTAACAGTCAATATCATGGCAAAAACAGAAATAATCCCCCAGGCCAATGAGCTGTGCAGGATATCCAAGGGCACCAGGATAACAGGTGTCATGACTTCCAGTGCCGACATCCGTATAGACGGTACTTTTGAAGGAACTGTCTATACCAAAGGAAAGTTAGTGATAGGCGAGGCCGCCAACATCAAAGGCAAGATTTTCGCCCAGAGCTGTGATATCTGGGGTCATGTCGAGGGTGATATATTCATTGAGGATATTGTCAACTTCAAGGCCAACTCCAACTTCGCAGGCTCCCTCAAGACACCAAAGCTCAGTATTGAGGTCGGTGTCATCTACAACGGCTCATGTCATATCATCACCAAGGAGGAGTACAACAAGCATCTCCACGAACTCCCCGAACTCAACAAGGAGGCAGCCCCCAAGGCTGCTGCCGCAACAGCGGCACACTCCGCAGCAGCCGCCAAGTAAGTTGATTATTTAGCCATTTACGAAACCAGCCGTTTATATCAGCTGCTTGCGTAAGAAATAAAAACATTCATGCTCCAAGACTTTAACTCCCGAAAAAGGAGACAGGGCCTTGGAGCATGTAGTTTTAATGATTCTCCGCAAACTTACTCCAACGAGCTTTCCCCAGCAAACTTCGGTTCAGTCTATTTTCAGTGGGGGATGCATCCAGGTCGTGATTCTGAATCATCCAGGTCGTGATTCTGAATAAGAAAAGGTATTTGTCGATACCGCTGGATTAATCAGAAAAGGTACTTGCAGGTACCACTGGGATTTGCTGCGGGCGGTATGCCACTGCGGTCCAGACTGTGTCGACCGGCTTGTCTGGGGTACCGCCGTCCGGACCTGCAATGCCAGCCTGTTTTTGCATCAATAGTCTTGGGCATGGCGTTACGCAGGTTGCATGGCGTTGCACCGGTGTCATGGCGTTGCACGGGTCGCATGGCGTTGCACGGGTTGCATGGCGTTGCACGGGTTGCATGGCGTTGCACGGGTTGCATGGCGTTGTACGGATGACATGCCGGTTACCGGTCATGAGCCGAATCTTAGCGCAGGAGTTTGGAACGGATGGGAACTAGCCTTACCGCAGGAGTCTGGAGCGGATGGGGACTAATCTTACCACAGGAGTCTGGAGCGGATAGGAACTAGCCTTACCGCAGGAGTCTGGAGCGGATGGGGACTGAAGGCCGAGTCGGGACATGGATAATGCCAAGGGGCGGATATCGCCCGGAAACAGCATAGGCGGAAGCGCATTGTTGTTTGCGACTTGCTGTTATACTGATATTTGAAAAAGAAGGGCACTCTTTCAGACCTGAAAAACAAAGAGTCTCTCTGCAAACGGTTGTAAGCTGACCGCATATCCGGATGCCTGATTGCAGCTTCTGAAACCAGGACATCACTCGTGGAACATACAATACGTATTGTAACTAACTTATAGTAACCGTCCCATACCGGCAGCGTTTTCCGCGATTCGGTGCCGTTGTGGTCGTACGTTTCCCTGTCACCCCATCTTCACGGTGCTCCAAAGCGGCTTAACGGTCAGGCAGGTTTCCACAACGGCAGCGTTTCCCGCGATTCGGTGCCGTTGCGGTCGTACGTTTCCATGTCACCCCGTCTTCACGGTGTTCCAAGGCGGCTTAACGGTCAGGCGGGATTCCACAACGGCAGCGTTTCCCGCGATTCAGTGCCGTTGTGGCATACGGTCGGTGCCGTTGTGGAATACGGTCGTGAGGAGAGCTCGTCTCAGACGCAGCCACTTTGCAATGTCCAGCATGTCACCAAAATTTATCTCGTTTATTATCAAAGACATACGTTTCAACAATTTGCCGGACCCGGCAGATTTTGCCACCAAACGGCCATTCAGCCCCATATCTTCACAAGTCCAGCATGTGTCTTTTTTCAGAGTATTTGATTATCAGGTATTTCTATAAGCACACTTTGTTGGACTCCTAAAGTCTGACCCGCTGGAAATCAATAGGCCTTTCCTATAGTGTCCGTAATTTTACACTAACAGTATGCATACCCACTGAAAATCTACTGACCCCATTTCAGTGGCTTGCGCGAATATGAATTCCTGATGCGCAAAGAAATCCGCTGTCCTCTCCGCTGGTGGTCTGGGATTTGTGTCTTTGTGGCGGCAGACTGGAATCGGTGGCACGCATGTTTTACGTAACGTTTTGATTAACAAAATGTTATCAAGCAGGCATGTGCTTTCAATGCCTTTTCAAATGCGATGAAAGCACATGCTGGTTTCGTAATGTGGTTGTCTTCAGGCGATTAGAGAATCGCCCCGTGCCACGAGTTCATTTTGCGGATAGCCAATTCCTTTTTTATTCTATCGTGTCCTTGATTTTGTATTCGTTGCGTGTGGCACTGTTTCTTGAAACCAGCTCCCCGAGGAAGCCGGTGAGAAAGAGCATGAAGCCGACGAGGATGGCTACGAGGGCAAGGTAGAAGAGAGGCTGGTCGGTAACAGGACGGAAGCGCAGTCCGCCTACCTGGGAGACGACCTTGTCGATGATGAGCCAGAGGGCGATGACGAATCCGATGAGGAATGAGATTATGCCCCAGACTCCGAAGATGTGCATGGGCTTCTTGCCGAAGCCGGAGAGGAACCATATCGTCATCAGGTCGAGGAAACCGTTGAAGAAGCGGCTCATGCCGAACTTGCTCTTCCCGTACTTGCGTTTGCGGTGCACCACCACTTTTTCACCGATGCGGGTGAATCCTGCATTCTTGGCGATGTAGGGGATGTAGCGGTGCATGTCGCCGTAGACCTCGATTTCCTTCACCACTTCGCCGCGGTAGGCCTTAAGGCCGCAGTTCATGTCGTGAAGCTTGAGGCCGGTGACCTTGCGGGCGGTGAAATTGTATATCTTCGAAGGGATGTTTTTGGTAAACGTGTTGTCGTGACGGACCTTCTTCCAGCCGGAGACGAGGTCGTAGCCGTCTTCACGGATCATGCGGTAGAGCTCCGGTATCTCGTCAGGGCTGTCCTGCAGGTCTGCGTCCATGGTGATGACCACATCTCCGGCGGCTTCGCGGAAACCGGTCTGGAGAGCGGCGGACTTGCCGTAGTTGCGGCGGAAGCTGTAGGCACGGATGTGTGGATTGACATCGGAGAGCTCTTTGATTGTATCCCATGAGCCGTCGTCACTGCCGTCGTCTATCATCAGAATCTCATATTCGATGCCTGCAATGGGGGACTGGGCGATGGCTCTGTCGATCCATTCTGTCAGTTCCCTGAGGGACTCATTCTCATTGTACAGGGAGATTACTATCGAAAGGTCCATAGGCTGTTATTCTTCTGTAGTGTCGGATGAGTGCCGGCCGTTGTTCCCGAAAGGGTCGGCATCGGCTTTCTTGGCCATGGCAGCCAGGATAGCGGATACGATGAGGCCGCATATTACGCACCCTATGAACTGCGATATGGCCAGAATGGCGGGCATGGACCGGGCCAGTGCGTCGTAATCCAGTATGCCGGCTATTCCCATCGCCTCATAACTGGCGAACATCTGGTCGAGCAGTTCTGTGAGTGCGCCAGGAATGAATACAGTGTATGTCAGCAGTACGAACAGGGTGCAGACTACTGCGGAAAGGGTGCATACGGCCATACCGTAACCGAAGGACTGGCCGTAGCTGACGTAGTCCCAGGAGTCGGCGTTCCGCCTCATGGCGTAGTATACGATATAGACGGATGCGCAGAGTTTTACGGCGCTGAGAATGATGTTGAGGAAGCCGGGGAGCTGGAACAGACTTGTGACCAGATTGATTATTACGGAGACGCTTGCGAGTATCAGACCGTATTTTGCGGCTTCGGACCAGTTAAGTTTGTAGTTCATCGTGGAAAATGTTGGATTTGACTGCAAATTTAGTAATTTTGCAGTTTGGAAAAACAACAGACAACGAAAATTTATCCTGTTATGATAGATATAAAATTTCCTGACGGCAGTGTCAGAAGCTATGAGAAGGGCGTCACCCCTTATCAGATTGCGGAGCAGATTTCTCCGCGCCTTGCAAGTGAGGTACTTGCAGCATCATTCAACGGAAAGATAATCGACCTTGAGCTTCCCCTGAACGAGAGCGGAGAGCTCAGGCTGCACAAATGGGAGGACCAGGAGGCCAAGTCCACGTTCTGGCACTCGTCGTCCCACCTGATGGCCGAGGCCCTGGAGCTGCTCTATCCCGGCATCAAGTTCGGTATCGGTCCCTCGATCGAGAACGGATTCTACTATGACGTGGATCTGGGAGACAGGACCATCACCGATTCGGACCTCAAGAAGATCGAGGACAAGATGATCGAGCTGGCCCGCCAGAAACAGCATTTCGTACGTAAAGAAGTGTCCAAGGCAGAGGCTATGGACACCTATACGAAGAAAGGCGACGAGTACAAGTGCGACCTTATCGGAGGTCTCGAGGACGGTACCATCACTTTCTATACCAACGGCAGTTTCACCGACCTGTGCCGCGGACCCCATCTGAGGGATACCTCGGTCATCAAGGCCGTCAAGCTGACCTCCATCGCAGGAGCATACTGGAGGGGTGACGAGCACAACAAGATGCTCACCCGTATCTACGGTATCACCTTCCCTCAGAAGAAGCTGCTCGACGAGTACATTGCCCTGATGGAGGAGGCTAAGAAGAGGGACCACCGCAAGATAGGCAAGGAACTGGAGCTCTTCACATTCTCTTCGAGAGTGGGAGCCGGTCTGCCCCTGTGGCTGCCCAAGGGAGCCGCTCTCCGCGAGCGTCTGGAGCAGTTCCTGCGCAAGGTGCAGAAGGACTACGGCTATCTGCCCGTAATCACTCCCCACATCGGCCAGAAGGAGCTCTACGTGACATCCGGCCACTACGCCAAGTACGGTGCCGACTCCTTCCGTCCCATCACCACACCCCAGGAGGGCGAGGAGTTCCTCCTGAAACCCATGAACTGCCCCCACCACTGCGAGATATACCGCAGCAAGCCCCACTCATACAAGGACCTGCCCATCCGTCTGGCCGAGTTCGGTACGGTGTACCGCTACGAGCAGAGCGGTGAGCTGCACGGTCTGACCCGCGTGCGCGGCTTCACACAGGACGATGCCCACATCTACTGCCGTCCTGACCAGCTCAAGGAGGAGTTCTGCAAGGTGATCGACATCGTGCTCTACATCTTCAAGACCCTCAACTTCGACGAGTACATCGCCCAGGTATCCCTGCGCGACAAGAACGACCGCAGTAAGTATATAGGTACCGACGAGAACTGGGAGAAGGCCGAGCGGGCCATCATCGAGGCCGCCGAGGAGAAGGGTCTGAAGACCATCGTGGAGTACGGTGAGGCCGCCTTCTACGGTCCCAAACTGGACTTCATGGTCAAGGACGCCATCGGCCGCCGCTGGCAACTGGGAACCATCCAGGTGGACTACAACCTGCCCGAGCGTTTCGAACTCGAGTACACCGGTGCCGATGACAAGAAGTACCGCCCCGTGATGATTCACCGCGCCCCCTTCGGCTCCATGGAGAGGTTCGTGGCAGTGCTCATCGAGCACACCGGCGGCAAGTTCCCTCTGTGGCTCACGCCCGAGCAGGCGGTGATACTTCCCATCAGCGAAAAATACAACGATTACGCAAAAAAAGTTTGCGAATTGCTTAATAATTACGATATTCGCGCCTCGATTGACGAACGCAACGAGACTATCGGCAAGAAAATCAGGGAGAACGAGCTCAAGCGCATCCCCTTCCTGCTGGTGGTCGGCGAGAAGGAGGCCGAGAACGGAACAGTCTCTGTACGCCGTCAGGGCGAGGGAGACCAGGGTTCGATGACTCCCGAAGAGTTCGCTGCGAAAGTCAACGAGGAAGTAAAAAACATGATTAACTAAAAGTTTAGGAGGACAACTTTATCGCAACACCAGTCAAAAAGCGCCCTTACACGGGTGCTCCCAGGCCCGCAGCACCACAGCAGCAGCACAATGAGGGCCGCAACAACAATGGACAGGGCAACCGTCAGCCGGACAGCCGGAAGGACGACGGCCCCAGGGTCAATGACGAGATCACAGCACCTAAGGTAAGGCTTGTGGGTGACAATATCCCGCAGCCCGGTATCTATCCATTGCGGGAAGCCCAGAGGCTGGCAGAGAGCCTCGAGCTGGATCTGGTGGAGATTTCCGCCAAGGTGGATCCGCCTGTCTGCAAGATCATAGACTATCAGAAGTATGTCTATCAGCAGAAAAAGAAGGCGAAGGAGATGAAGTCCAATGCCTCCAAGGTGGTGATAAAGGAGATCCGCTTCGGTCCGAACACCGACGAGCATGACTTCCAGTTCAAGCTCAAGCACGCCATCAACTTCCTGCAGGAAGGCTCGAAGGTCAAGGCGTATGTGTTCTTCCGCGGCCGCTCGATTCTCTTCTCCGAGCAGGGCGAGAAGCTCCTGCTGCGCTTCGCCCTCGAACTGGAGGAGTACGGCAAGGCCGAGCAGATGCCCAAGCTGGAGGGAAAGAGGATGATAATGATGATCGCTCCTGTAAAGAAGAAATAACCGTTTTGTAACGTTTAATATTTAACTAAATTTTTGTAACAATGCCCAAAATGAAGACCAACTCCGGTGCCAAAAAGCGCTTCGTGCTTACCGGAACTGGAAAAGTGAAGAGAAGACACGCTTACCACAGCCACATTCTCACCAAGAAGACGACAAAACAGAAAAGGAACCTCAACAAGGTCGTTATAGCTGACGCTTGCGACACTAAGAGGATCAAAGAGATGATTGTCGCCTAAGTTTAAGTTCATTTAATTTATTGTTTAACTGAATGTCCCAGCAGAAGAAGTCTCCCGTAAGGGGGGAGCGCTGACATTCTTAAAATCAAAAAGTGCAGTATGCCTAGATCAGTGAATTCGGTGGCCTCAAGAGCCCGCCGCAAGAAAATTCTCAAACAGACCCGCGGTAACTTCCTCGCAAGGAAGAACGTCTGGACCGTAGCCAAGAATACCTATGAGAAAGGTTTGGGTTACGCGTACCGCGACCGTAAAGCCAAGAAACGCAACTTCCGTTCGCTTTGGATCCAGCGTATCAATGCCGCTGCCCGCGAGCACGGTATGAACTATTCGCAGTTCATCGGCGCTCTCGCAAAGCAGAACGTAGGTCTCAACCGTAAGGTGCTTGCCGACCTGGCCCTGAACAACCCTCAGGCTTTCGAGGCAGTGATCAACTCTGTGAAGAAGTAATCACACCTTAGCAGCACGTGAAAGAGCTCCTGCATAATAAGTGGTTCAGGTTCGGAGTCTGGGGTGTCCTCTACCTCCTCTGGGTGATCTGGCTCGGAAATTACTGGTGGCTTCTCGGCCTCCTGGTGATTTTCGATATCTTCATCACCAGGAAGGTGAAGTGGGCCTTCTGGAAGAAGAACTATAAGGAGGGAGAAAAGCGCAATGTGTGGCTGGACTGGCTCGACGCCATCATCTTCGCCGTCATTGTAGTTGTCCCTCTCAATATCTTCATTCTCCAGGCTTTCCGCATACCCTCCTCGTCTATGGAAAGTACTCTGATGACAGGAGACTACTTGTTTGTAGGCAAGCTTGCATACGGCCCCAAGCTGCCCGAGAGACCTCTTTCCATACCCTTTGTCCACAACACGATTTTCGGCAGGAAGTCCTATTCGGACCTCATCAAGCGCGACTACAGGCGTCTGGCCGGTTTCGGCCACGTGAAGCGCGGCGACATCGTGGTATTCAACTTCCCTCACGGGGACACAGTCCTTTCGAAACTGCCAGCCGATGACTACTACACGCATGTGCGGTTCAATGGCCGGGAGTACACGGAGAAGACCTACGGTCCTCTGATAGTAAGACCCGTGGACAAGGAGGACAACTATGTGAAGAGATGTGTCGCCATAGCCGGAGATACCTTAGAGGTGCGTGACGGCGAGGTTTTCGTCAACGGAGAACTCCTCGACACATTCCCTGGAATACAGAACACCTACAAGGTAGTCACCAACGGCACCCAGATCAATTCCAAGATACTCGAGGAAGCAGGTATACAGACCGTGGACGCATGGTTCGACGCTACGCTTCCCGGATATCCGTCGATGCCCATGACGGCTGAGGCGGCGGAGAAGATAGCCGCAACAGCCAATGTGACCGAGTGCCGCCGCAACGTGGACGCCTATCCTCCCGATTACCCGGATTCCTACCTGATGCTCTTTCCGTTTACGGAGGATTTCAAGTGGACGAGGGACAATTATGGTCCCCTCTACATTCCGGCCAAGGGAGACAGCGTGGCCCTGACCCTGGAGAACCTTCCCCTCTACCGCCGCATCATCGATGTCTATGAGGGACATGACCTTGAGGTTCAGGACAGTACCATAGTGATAGACGGCCAGCCCGCCACTCATTACACCTTCGCCATGGACTACTATTTCATGATGGGTGACAACAGGCACAACTCTCTCGACTCCCGCTACTGGGGCTTCGTCCCCGAGAACCACGTCGTCGGCAAACCCCGCGTGGTATGGTTCTCGAAGGATGTCAACAAACCTTTCCCTCGGAATATCAGATGGAACCGATTGTTGAAGTTTGTGTAAAAAATTTGGAATTTAAAGAAAAAAAGGGGATATTTGCAGCCCTTTGAAATTTAGAAATAAAATAGGAAAAAATATATGGCACGTGTTTGTCAAGTAACAGGAAAGAAGAGGGTGATCGGAAACAACGTTTCCCACTCCAAGCGTCGTACGAAACGCGAGTTCGCTCCCAACCTGAAGGTTAAGCGCTTCTGGCTCGAGGAGGAGAACAGATTTGTCACTCTGAAGGTCTCTGCTGCCGGCATGAGGACCATCAACAAGAACGGTCTCGCAGCCACTCTGAAGGCCGCTCAGGAAAAAGGTTTAATCGACATTTATTAACGGAGGGTACTAATCATGGCAAAGAAAGCAAAAGGCAACAGAGTGCAGGTGATCCTCGAGTGCACAGAGCAGAAGGACAGCGGAGTTCCCGGAATCTCCCGTTACATCACCACCAAGAACAAAAAGAATACAACAGAGCGTCTGGAGCGCAGGAAATACAATCCCTACCTCCGCAGAGTAACTGTTCACAAGGAAATTAAATAAGTTTAGCATATGGCAAAGAAAGCGGTTGCAACCTTCAGCGGCGACAAGGCCTCCAAGAGGACATTTGTCAAATGTATCAGGATGGAAAAATCCGACCGTACCGGTGCCTACATCTTCAAGGAGGATTTCGTAGCCACCGACCGTACAAAAGAGTTCTTCGAGAAAAAGTAACAATTTACTGAATAATTGGATAGGGTGCCTTTACCGAGACACCCTATTTTTATTTATGAATCATGGCAAGATGGAATTACAGGAAATAATTGACAGGACGGTGGCGGCTTACGCACCGCTGGTGAAGGCATCCTCCGAGGCTTACTGGGAGGGAACGACGACAGGAAGTGCCGCGGCATTTGAAAGGTATGCGGAGATAAACAGGAAAATAGCGGAGCTGTTCTCCGACAGCAGGACTTTCGGGGAGCTGCGCCGGATCAGGGAGTCCGGGAGCGTGACGGAACCGCTCATGCGCCGTCAGCTTGAGGAACTCTACAATGCTTTCCTCTCGAGGCAGGCGGACAAGTCTCTGCTGAATGCGATAATCGACAAGGAAACCGAGCTGGAGCGTAAGTACGCTGCTTTCCGGGCGGATTTCCGGGGCAGCAGGATCAATGACAATGAGGTGGAGCGGCTGCTGCGGACTTCTTCCGACTCTTCGGAGCTGCGGGACGTCTGGGAGGCGCATAAGGCGGTGGGCCGGGAGGTGGCCCGGGATGTGCTGGATGTAGTGCGGCTGCGCAATCGGCTTGCGGATATGCTAGGGTTTACCAACTATCACTCCATGAGCCTGATGCTCAGTGGAGAGAAGCCCCGTGAAGTCGAGCTGCTGATGAATGAGGTGGATGAGCTTTCGCGGGACAGTTTTGCTGCCGTCAAGGCGGAACTTGACGAGGCGATGGCCCGGCGTTGCGGTATCACCCGGGAGGAGCTGAGACCCTGGCACTATCAGGGACGGTTTTTCCAGGAGGCTCCGGACCTCTATCCGGTGGACTTCGACAAGTACTACAAAGGCAGGGACCTGGAGCGGCTGACCATAGACTACTACCGCAGCATCGGTCTGGACGTGGAGCCCATGATGCGCCGCAGTGACCTCTACCCGCGTGAGGGCAAGAACCAGCATGCTTTCTGCATCGATATGGACGGCATGGGGGATGTACGGGTGCTGTGCAACCTCACCGACAACGAGAGGTGGATGGAGACCATGCTGCACGAGTTCGGCCATGCGGCCTACAGTGTGGGGCATGATTCCAATCCGGATCTGCCCTTCCTGCTGAGGGAGGCCGCCGGTATTTTCACAACTGAGGGAGTGGCCATGATGTTCGGCCGCCTTTCGCGCAACCCGGAGTGGATGCGGCTCAATCTCGGGATTTCCTCTGAAGAGGCCGCCCGTATCGCCCCTGACTGCCGCCGTGCCGCCCGCCTGAGCCAGCTGGTGCAGGCCCGTTTCATGCAGGTGGTCTACCGTTTCGAGAAGGCCATGTACGCCGACCCGGAGCAGGACCTCAATGCCCTGTGGCGTGACCTCGTGGAGAAGTACCAGCTGCTGACTTACCCCGAAGGCCGCAATGAGCCGGACTGGGCCGCGAAGATTCACATTGCCCTCTATCCCTGCTACTACCACAACTACCAGATGGGCGAGCTCTTTGCCTCGCAGATGCACCGTTACATCGTAGAGAACATCACCCGCAGCGGAGACTTGGCCACCGACTCCTACACCGGCTGCCCTGACGTAGGCCGCTGGCTCTCAGAAAAAATTTTCGCCCCCGGCAAGCTGTATCCCTGGAATGAGATGATCAGCCGTGCCACGGGCGAAAAACTTACTGCCGCCTGGTGGGCCGCCGAGGTCAGTCAGATGTGAGTAGAAAAATTTGCTTATATGTAATTTATAAATTACCTTTGCAAAATGAAGGTAAGGGAGGTAGTGACATATAAGGGATATTTCGAGGAGTTCTTTACCGCGCAGCCGCAAAGGGTCAGGGACAAGATAATCAAGATTCTTGATATCATTGAGCAAGTGGACCGGATACCTTTGACGTATCTGAAACATATTGAGGGGACAAGTGGCCTTTTTGAGATACGTGTACAGTTGGGTGGAAACATATTCCGAATCTTTTGTTTCTTCGATGGAAGCAGGTTGGTTATATTATTGACAGGTTTTCAGAAGAAAACGCAGAGGACTCCTAAGGAGGAGATAAATCGCGCGGTAAGGCTTATGAATGAATATTACGAAGAGAAAATAAATGGCTGAAAACATGAATATAAAAACATTGGATCAAATTAAAGACGAGTATTACGGTCAGCCTGGGACTCCTGAGCGTGATAGGATAGAGCGTGAACTGGAGGCTCTTCATGTGGGACTTAAAATACGTAGTGCAAGGGAGACAAGGAAGATGACACAGGCAGAACTGGCCAGTAGGATAGACAAAAAGCGTACCTTTATATCAAAGGTAGAAAATGATGGGGAGAACATTACGCTGAAAACGCTGTATGATATAGTGGAACGTGGGCTTGGTGGGAAATTGAAAATAGAAGTCGTGTTGTAGTATAGGCAAATTTTGCTTATACTGGAAAGTAATAATAATCCGCACTCTATACAGTTGTAATCGTATAGGGTGCGGAATTCGTATGGGGTAAATTAACGGAGTTCGATAGCGACGCCGCCGCTGCGGGCCAGGGGAATCTCCAGCTTGGAGTCGGAGGTGATCAGGGTCTCGGATATCTTGTAGCTCTGGGGATTCTCGTCCCAGGATGCGTCCTCTCCGTCGGCGTAGATGGTGGCGGTATATTTCTTTCCCTTTGTCAGGGGCAGTTTGGAGAAGTCGATGGTCGCAGTGCGCTCATTCTCGTCGGTGATGGCACCGATGTACCATTTGTCCTCACCCTTGGCCTTGCGGGCTGTGGTGATGTAGTCGCCCGGCTCGGCCTCCAGCACTTTGGTGTAGTCCCAGTCGGTGGGTACGTTGCGTATGAAGGTGAAGGCATCGGGGAAGCGCTCGTAGTTCTCTGGCAGGTCGGCTACCATCTGCAGGGGGGAGTACAGCACTACGTAGAGGGCCAGCTGCTTTACCAGTGTGGTGTGGATGTGGCCCTTGGCATTCTCGTCGTAGTATTTCATGTCCTGCTGGAAAATGCCGGGGGTGTAGTCCATCGGGCCGCCCATGATACGGGTGAAGGGCAGGATGGTGGTGTGCTCGGGCGGGTTGCCTATGGCGTCGGAGGACTCGAACTCGGTGCCTCGGGCGGACTCGGCTGCCAGGTAGTTGGGCCAGGTGCGGTGCAGTCCGGTGGGTCTTACGGGCTCGTGGGCATCTATCATGATCTGGTAGTCGGCGGCGCGTCTGATGCAGTGCAGGAAGTGGTTGACCGTGGACTGGTCGTAGTGGTGTGCACCGCGGGGGATAATGGGACCTACGTAGCCGCTCTTGACTACGGAATAGTTGTTGTCCTTCATGAATTGGTATGCCCGGTCGAGGTAACGCTCGTAGTTGAGGGTCGAGCCGGATGTCTCATGGTGCATGACGAGCTGGACACCCTTGCTCTTGGCGTAGTCACGGAGCTCGGCCACATCGAAGTCGGGGTAGGGGGTGAGGAAGTCGAATACGAACTCCTTGAACTGGCCGAACCAGTCTTCCCAGCCCTGGTTCCAGCCCTCGACGAGGACTCCCTGGATGTTGTTGGCAGCTGCGAAATCTATGTACTTCTTGACGTTCTCGGTATTGGCGGCATGGGTGCCGTTGGGTACGGTCTTGGTGTAGTCGGTGATGCCGAGCTGGACATTGGGCTCGTTGGTGTAGCTCCAGGTGCCGCGTCCGGGGGCGAACATCTGCCACCATACTCCTGCGAATTTCTGGGGCCGTATCCAGTCGGTGTCCTCTATGGCGCAGGGCTCGTTGAGGTTGAGGATCAGGCGGCTCTCGAGGATGGCGGGAGCGTTGTCGGTGACGATGATGGTTCTCCAGGGTGTGGTCTGGGGTGTCTGGACGTGGCCTCTGTTGCCGAGGGCGTCAGGTACGAGGTGGGAGACGAACTTGGTGCGGCCCTCACCGGCGTCCTGTACCTCGAGCTGCATGGCGGGGAAGTTGACCAGGGCGGCCTCATGGATGTTGACGTACAGCCCGCCGCCGTCGCGCTTGAACATCACCGGGGTCTGCACTCCGGGCACCGGCATGGGGCAGATGCAGGCGTTGCCGCTGCGGTCGAAGTCCGGGTAGAGGGCGGCAATCCGGCTCATGGGCGAGGTCTCGTGGATGAACTCGTTGGAGTCGTAGTCACCGGCAATCCAGAAGGTGGTGAGGTCCTCGTGGAAGGTAAACTCCGTCAGCTCGTTGCGGACAATGAAGTAGCCGAGGGTCTTCTGCTTGGGAAACTCGTAGCGGAAGCCGAGCCCGTCGTTGAAGAGACGGAAGCGGATGACAATCATGCGGTCTCCGTCCGTTTCTGTGCCGAATGCGGAACTCATGGGCTGGCGGAGGTACACGGCCAGTTCGTTGTGGTGGTCGCGGATCTCTTTCTCCTCACCCCAGACGGGCTCCCAGGTGTAGTCGACTGTCGTGCGGGCGGTGCTGTCCAGTATGAAGCCCTCACGCATCTGAGAAAGCCGGAGGACGGTGTTGCTTTCCTTGACTTCCCAGCCGTTCATGAAGGGCTGGATGTCGCTGACTCCGCCCTCGTGGCGTATGTCGAATCCGAGGCGGCTGTCATCTATGACATTCTGTCCGTTGAATTTCAGGGAGTAGAAGGGCTCCCCTTTGTCTGTAAGATAGAAGTTGAGCTCCAGTTTCTTGTCGGGTGACAGCAGGCTCAGGCTGTCGCTCTTTGCGGCTCCTGCTCCGGGTGCCGCCATCGCAGCCGCACTCATCATCATCGCGGCCGCGCTCATTGCAAGCAGTCTTTTCATCTCAGTTTGTGTTTTATAATTGCTAACAAAGATATTACAAATCGAAGACAAATCCGGGAACAAAACGATTATTTGGGATGAAATGACGATAAACATGGATGAATTTAATAGCTATCCGCATTTTTATAAGTTTGCACCCGGTTTAATATCGGAAATATGAAATGGCCGCGGGCAGATCCGCTCAAAGTATTCAGAGGCTCTCCCGTAAAGCGCTGGACAATATAAAAAATTACTTAAATTTGTAGGATAGTAACAAACTTTTAAAAATAACCAGGTTATGAAATTCAAATTTGCTATTTCCGTGGTAGCCGTACTGGCTGCTATGACTGCCGTGAGCTGCGGCAACAATAAGAACTCTTCGGCCAAGTCTGAGGACAAGTCCGCCGAAGCAGCTGCAACAGCCGTACAGGCCGACGAAAGGGGTTATGTCGTCAAGGTCGGCGACCAGGTCCCCGATTTCGACCTGCAGATGCTGGACGGTACTACCCTCAACATCAAAGAGCTGCAGGGTAAGGTCGTAATGCTTCAGTTCACCGCCAGCTGGTGCAGTGTGTGCCGCAAGGAGATGCCCCACATTGAGAGCGAGATATGGCAGAAGCTGAAAGACAACCCCGAGTTTGCCCTCTACGGCATAGACCTGAAGGAGACACCCGAGGTGACCGCCGATTTCGCCAAGGCCATCCCCGTGACCTATCCCCTGACCCTCGACCCTGACGGAGAGCGTTTTGCCCTCTTCTGCGACAAGGGTGCCGGAGTGACCCGAAACATCATTCTCGACCGTACCGGCAAGATCATCATGCTGACCCGCCTCTATGACGAGGCCGAGTTTGCCTCCATGGTCAAGCTCATCAACGAGGAGCTCGCCAAGTAACTTTGTATGTAAGTCCCGTGCGTAGCACTGCGACTTGTGGCTGCAACCATAAAAATTTTAAAAAATATGTGGTTGTAGCCATAATTTTTTTATCTTTGGAGCAAAAGGAGAATAATGTATGCCGCAGATAGATCCTCAGCCTTTGTACGACAACTACCACCGGAAAATAGCGAAGACAGACCTCCGCTTCAAGCGTTATCTTTATGGGCGTATCAACTGGAAGTCCCGTATTATCAGTATCAAGGGGGCTCGTGGAGTAGGAAAGACGACAATGCTTCTTCAGCATATCCTGGAGAACTATGAGGATATTGACCGGACGCTTTATGCCTCTCTGGATGACTTATGGTTTGCTACTCATAATCTGATGGATCTGGTGGACTGGGCCGACAGACACGGTATATCACGGTTGTATCTGGATGAAGTACATCGCTATGAAGGTTGGTCTCAGGTTCTGAAAAACGTATATGACAATTATCCGGATATGAGCATCATCTATACGGGCAGTTCCCTGCTGGTAATGGACAACGCCGTCGTGGATATGTCCAGACGGCAGACATCTTACATGCTCTATGGCTTGTCCTTGCGGGAATACCTTGAGTTGGAAGGAATCCTTAGTTATGATCCTGTTCCGTTGGAGAATTTGCTTGGCGGTCATGTCAGAATTGCGATGGATATCATCGGGCGCATCAAAATCGCCCCTTTGTTCGAACTCTACCTCTCGCAGGGATATTATCCGTTTTACCGTGAGTCTCCGGAAGATTTTCCAATACGCCTGCGTGAAACAGTTGCAACAGTAATTGATTCCGATCTGCCATCAGTAGAAAGAGTCACATTTGAGACGCTGCAGAAAGTGAAGAAACTTCTGATGATTATCAGCGAGCGCGTTCCTTTTCAACCCAGCATGTCGGAACTTTGGCGACAGCTTTCTACGGACAACGAATCAGGTCTCAAAATGCTCTATTCCCTTGACAAGGCGCAGGTTCTTGCTCTTCTCAATGCAAGGGCAAAGAGTTATAAGTCCTTGACAAAGCCAGACAAGATTTACCTGAACAATCCCAATCTGATGCATGTCCTATGTCCGCGGGTGGACAGTGGAAACGAGCGCGAGACATTCTTTCTAAGCCAACTCCGCATCGGTCACGATGTCAGTTTTCCCACCCGGGGAGACTTCCTCATTGATGGCAGGTATCTGTTCGAAGTCGGAGGCAAGGGAAAGACTTTTGAGCAGATAGCGGATATTGCAGACAGCTTCCTCGCTGTAGATGAGACAGATGTAGGGTATGGCAACCGTATTCCGCTATGGCTGTTCGGCTTCTTGTATTAATTAAGTCCGTCGCGGGGATTGGCGGTGGCCCGGCGGTAGAAGACGGCGGTGACGATCAGTGCAGTGACGGCTGATACGGCCACGAGGGCAAGGGCAAAGACCCAGGGGCTGATATGGACGCGGTCGACGAAGTTCTGCAGCCAGCGTGAGGTGATGACGGCCGCTATGGGGCAGGAAAGCGCGAAGCAGATGAGGACAATGGTACCGTAACCGATATTGGCCCGCTCGAGGATGGAGGCGACGCTGGCTCCGAAAATCTTGCGGACGGCGGTCTCCTTCCTGCGGTACTCGGTGTCGAAGAGCACCAGGCCGATGACTCCGCATAGAGCCAGGATGGCGGCAATGACGCTGAACGCCACCACGAGGCGGGATGTGCGGATCTCATTTTGGTACAGATTGTTCTGTATGGTATCGTAGAACTCTACCTGTGATGGCCAGTAGGGGTCGGCCTCGCGTATGAGGGACTCTATATCGGACGCGGCCTGGAACGCATTGCTGCCGGCAGTGATGCGGAAGTAAAGCACTCCGTTAACTCCGCTGTATATGCCGGAAGGTATGAATGCAATGGGGGTATTGGGCTCGCGGACCGAGTTGAAGCGGACATTTTCGCAGATGCCTATTACCTCACCGGTCTCCGGTAGGATGTCGCCGGGCATTATTCCGAACTGGTCCATCATGTATCGGGTCACTACCGTGACTCCGGCAGAGTCATACTGGTTGAAGTTGCGCCCTTCCACCATCTCTATGCCCATGACATCCATGAACTGCGGGTCCACTCCGATAAAGAACATCTGGATTTTCTCCCCGTTGTAATCGACGCCTCCTGTGCTGTAGGAGTCCGAGGCACCGACTTTCTCTGAGGAATAGGCTATGCCGGCTATCGAGGGGTATTTCTGTGCGGAGCTGCGGAGCATATCCATTTTTGCGGTGATGGTGGCACTGGCGTTGGCGACAGCTATCTCGTCCTTGTCGAATCCCAATATGGTGTTGCGCATCAGCCGGTTCTGCAGCAGTACGAAGGTCATGAACACCAGTGTAACGAAGGCTACTGTGTACTGGATGCCGCTCATCACGTTGCGGAACGTGCGTCCGCCCTTAGAGAGACCGAAATCTCCCTTGAGCACCAGTGCCGGGGCAAATGAGGTAGCGTACCAGCTCGGATACAGTCCGGCAAGGATTCCGGCCGCAATGGTGATGACGCTGACCGTGACGATGATACCGATGCTGTGAGCCGTGAACAGTCCTTTCAGGATGTTGGCGCTGACCAGCATCGGGGATATCCATCCGGCCAGCAGGAAGGAGATGATCAGGGCGATGAGCGCAATGACGACTGTCTCCATGGTCAGCATCCAGCGCAGCCTGGAGGTGGATGCGCCCACTACTTTCTGGGTGTTGATGCTCCGGATGCGTACTGGGGCGAGGGAGGTGAAGAAGTTGGCGAAATTGATTACTCCCGAGAGGAGCACCAGTATGCCGATGGCCGTCAGCAGGATGGTCGTGCTGCGGCTGCCGCTGTAGAACACCCTGCCGTCTCCGCCCTGCTCCATGAAGTATATGTCCTCCATCGGCACGAGCTCTATGGGGCTCATCCAGCTCAGGGAGAAGTCGAAGTTGGAGTTGAACTCGTTTTCTACCAGCGACGCGGATTCCCGGGAATCCAGCAGCAGGTAGCAGATGAAGTTCGCCCCTCCGTAGGTGTAGGGCGTGACTCTTTCATCCACTGCGAAATAGATGCTGTTCTGCAGGTTGCTGTTGGAGGGGAAGTCCTCGTAGACGGCTCCCACAGTCAGCTCGCCTTCCGGGAAGAACCAGTTGCCGTCGGTACGCAGGATCTTGCCGACTGCGTCCCCTTCGAAGAGATTCTCGGCCATGCTCTGGGGAATGATGGCGGTCTGGGGGCGGGTCAGGGCCTCCGGATCTCCGCTTGTCAGACGGACTCCGAATACTTTCATGAAGTCCGGCTGCACCATGTCGCATCTCAGCTCGTATCCGTGCGGTTCACCGGCAGCATCGTCGATGTAGAACGGCAGCTTGCCCAAGTAGGGCATGAGCATCGTTCCGGCCTCGATGTGGGCCGAGGAGTTGATGACGTCCCGGGCGAAAGCGTTGGGCAGGATACTGCGGAAAGTCTCGTCGTTCCCGGGGCAGTCCACCCTGAAAATCCTCCCGGAGGTAGGGTAGGAACGGTCGAAGGTGGTCTCGTACTCCACATGGGACATGATGATGATGAATGCGGTGAGGGCCACGACCAGACCGGCGAGATTGATGGCCGCCGGGAGAGGGTACTTTCTTAGGGTATGGCCCAGATTTCTGAGTATTAGTTTCAACATGGCAGGCAGTTTGTTGCGGTTTATCTGCAAGATTGTTTTCAAAAGCTGTGCCGGATCCAGACAAAAAGCCCGGAACAAGAGTCTGTTCCGGGCCGAAATGAAAATAACGCATGAACTGGAGGTTCTATTCCTTGATGCAGCGTATGGGCTGTGCCATGGCCCTGTTACCTGGAGAGTTGTTCATTGTTGTAAGATAAGGGCTGCTGACTACTCTCTCTGAGAAATAGTATATTTTGGATGGATCTATTACATCTTCCCTGATCTGTTCGGTGGATGTCCAGCACATCATGCTGTTGATGAGTACCAATACGCCGGTAATGTCTTCTCTGCAGCCTTGGGCCGGATACCAGGCAGTGAACCCGTCTCCATCCAGGGATAAGCCGTTTTTCACCACGTCGAATTCAGCGTTGACTATGTCTGAGAAGTCCTCGGAAGAAGGTACGCGCCATCCTGCAGGGCAGGGGTCCGTATCGGTTTTCTGTTCTGCCCACTTTGTTTCCGCGGGGTCGAGAATCCAGTTGCTGGACGGGGCGCAGAACATAGTCATAGGTTCGCTGATGCCTCTGGATGCGTCAGCTCCTTCCCCGATGAATTTCCAGGACCTGCCGAGTTTCTCATTGACAATTGTCTCTGCCTCGGCTGTTGCGAATGCGATGTTGTCTGTGGCTTCATTCAAGGTGCCGCCGTATATCGGATCCTTTCTTCCCCACTGGTACAGCATGCCGTAGGCATCAGTAGATCCCGGTTCAGTCCCGTAGGCTCCGATAAACCGGTCCATGAATTCTACGCCGTTGGGGTAGATGTGTGAGCCGGGAGTTTCTGCCGCCCATATGTGCCAGGACCAGACTATATTGCCGGAAGCATCCAGGGCAGCGAGCACCAGGTTGCCTCTTTGGCCGGTAGATGTGAAGTAGACGGCTCCGTCCCTATACTCGATATTTGTCAGTATATCCTGTGATTCAGAATCTGAAACAGGGCTGGTGGCCCATAGCCAGTCGACTGACGCGATGCCGTCTATCTGTCCTCCGTTTACTTTGCCGGTATTGAAAAACCAGTCTCCTTCTGTAGGCACTATGTAGCAGTTGGCGTATTCTCCCAGGTCTGTATATGTTATTTCGACTGCTTCTTGTCTTACGTATACAGTATCATATGCTGACGAGTAGGAGAGAATTATGCCGGCAGTCCTTGCCTCTGTTTCCGTATTTGCGCTGACGGTAAACGATACGGTGTCATTCCCGACTGTCACTCCGCTTATCCATTCGGCTTGTGGCTCTGCCTTGAGTATTTCATTTTCCACCGGATTCTCCACGGTATAGGTAAATCCGGCTTCGCCTCCCTCAGATGATACATACACTGTATCCGACTGAACGGTTATACCGGGCAGAAGGTCCGGCTTAAGGTTCTTGTTGCACGACGGCAGGAGCAGGGCAACTGCCGCAAGGCAAAGAATAATGGTAGTACTTGACTTCATCATGGCTTTAGTGTTTTGTGTGTTGTTTTAATGGTTGTGCGACATCTTGTCCGGATGTCAGGAACAAATATAATGACTTCTTACAGATTGCAATCCATGTCTTATTATACAAAATATATACATGTTAATATTATATATTCACAATATATATACTGCCTAGTGGTTGTACTTTGACAGAAATGCCTGGAGTGAAACGGTACGGTCATTGATTCCCAGTTTGTTTCTGAGCCTGAATCTGGCAATGTCTATGCTGTGGGGGGACTGTTTTGTGATTTCTGCAATCTGTTTTGTCGTCAGGTTCATATTCAGCAGGACGCACAGTCTTCTCTCGTTGAGGGAGAGATCCGGAAAGTCTTTCAGGAGCTTTACGAAGAAGGTGCTGTTGAATTCCGGTACGAACTGGTCTATTTCCTTCCAGTTTTCCGTGCTGATGGCTTCCTTCAGGTCTGAACATACAGCTGCTATTTCCTTGTGCAGGGCCTCGTCATTGAAATGATAGCTCATGCGGGTCAGCCGTGAAACTGTCTCCTGCATCATTGAGTCCATTTTGGACTGCTGCAGCTCTTTCAGTTTGATGATGTCGTTTCTGTTGTTCAGCGACGCTTCTTTGGCCTGTATCCGGATGGCCCTTCGGTAGAAGTAGATGATGGCAAGGATGGTAAGTAACAGAAGTACCAGTATTGCAGACATCAGAAGGACGTTCTGGCGGTTTTTTTTATGCGCCAGCAGCTCCAGCTGGTGCGAGAGCATCAGCTCGTTCTCGTACTTGAAAAGGGATATGTACATGCTTTTAGTCCCCATGGCCGAGTCTATGCTGTGTGCTTTCAGGAGAGACGAGTAGGCATTTTCCATGTTCCCCAAGTGCATGTAGATGTGGTGCAGCCTCGTATAACACTCGTTGAGATACAGTTCGAATTCTCCTTTGGAGAAGTAGCCGACAGCTTTGTTGTACTCTTCTGCTGCCTTGGAATATTCTCCAGTCATGTAGTGGCACAGGCCTATAGTCGAGAAATATCTTCCCGATATATTGATGTCGTCCAGCCTTTCGGCAATACTTTCAGCCCCGTTAAGGTGCCTGTACAGGGTTGTTGGAATAGAGTCATTGATATTGTGGACATTGAGAGCGACGGGAAGTAGATTCATCAGTACGTTCAGCCAGACTTCTTCATCGCCTGAAGAGCGGGTCAGTTCCAGACATTCTGTTATGTACCGGTCGGTCAGAGCAGTGTCGGCGTTTGCGCCGGCAAGGACTGCCTTGTTGTTGAGCATTTTTATCAGCAATGTAGTGTCCTGGAGCATTATTGCGCCTTCTCCGAAAAGTTCGAGATATCTTGAGGAACTTTCGTACTCTTCGCAGATGTAGTATATCTGTGCCAGGCTGTTGTAGCATTTCAGAATATTGTAAGTGTCCTTTTCGGCTTCGTATATTCTGAGTGCGTCTACAGTATAGCCTAGTGTGAGATGGTACTGGCCTTTCATACAGTACATGTCTCCCAGTCTGTATTTGGCATCAGCCAGTTCACGCATGTATGACAGTTCCTCATAGACAGGAACAGCTGTCTCCAGGCATTCTATTGATTCTGAAAACAGATATCTGTCGGAATAGCTTCTGGAAAGGGAGTCTGCCTTTAAGGCGGCTTCCAGTGTCTGGCCGGAGCAGATGCCGTAAATTCCACAGGCAAGTATGAATGTAAGTAAAAGGTGTCTCACGTGCGTAGATATGTATATGTTAGTTGAAGTGATTTGCTGTTGACGGCCGCCTGGAGAGGGTACTGCCGTAATGTATGGACAGGATTCCCGAGAATGAGTCTTGGCATATGGTAATCATGGCATCAGTTAAGGCGGGCCACACGGATCCCGCCTTTTTTTACGTATTCCCGGAGGGTGCGGGCTTCCATGACTGTCCTGCCTTCCCGCATGGAGGCGTGGATGAAGTGCAGGCTGCCGTCCCCGGCGCGGCGGGCAATGCCGGTGTGGGTGATGTCCAGGCCGGGTGTACTGCTGACTATGCAGATGATGTCTCCGTCCTGGATACTGGCCTCTGCCTCCCGTATTTTCTCAGCAGGAATGTAATAGTAGGCGGCAGCTGTGTCCAGCCGTTCTTCAGTTCTGCGTATCTGCTCTGCTGCCGCGGTCCCGGCATTTCCCCGAAGCTGGGGATAATTGTCCCTGTGGGAGGACATGAAGGAGAATTCCTGCTCCAGCGGGATGCCGCCGAGCTCCTCGCTCACCTCCCGTAAAATGCTGTTGTCCCGGGCCTGCAGCAGCCATTCAGAGGTGTAATGCAGCCTCGAAGGATAGCCGCTGATGATGCCGTTGCGGTAGCGTAGGCTGCGGAGCGTGGTGCAGAAGTCTTCAAATGGAGGAATGCCGCCTCCTGGATTGTCCTTCATCCCGGGATTGTCCTTCAGCAGAAGGGTCATTGCGGTGCAGGCTTCCACCAGGAGGATGCAGTCGGTCTCCCTCAGGTTGACCGTGAGATGTTCGGGGGTGCTCTCGAGTGTACCGCCTTTGTATGGTGTACTGCAAAGGGCTTCTGCGGCAGCTGTCATTATCTCTCCGGAGGGAAGGCCGGCAAGGGGCAGGAGTTTCTGCATGGTCCGGGCGTAGATGAGGGAGTCTTCGGGAGTCGTGCTGACCGCAACGGTGGTGTTGGCCCTGAAAAGGGAGTAGGCGGCCTGGAGTATCTTGTTGCGCAGGAGGGCGGGGTAGTCCGGATTGTCCTGGAGGAATTTCTGAACTTCCTGCCATGCCTCCGGACTGCGGTGGCTGCCGAGCAGGGCTCCTGCCCAGTTGCGCGGGAAGAAAATGTCGCCGGTGCGCTGGACTTCCTCGAGGATGTCGAGGCCGGGACGGATGTATCTGACGGAGGAAGACTCGCGCAGGGGGTGGTTGAGGTAGCTGAGTACGGAGGATGTCCAGGGCTCTATGCGTCGGTTTTCGGCCTGCATGAGGCTTTGGAAGAGGGTGTCGCGGGCAGCTTCGTCAGGATTTACCGCTCTGGAGATGTAGTCGAAGCGGCGGAGCCGGTCGGGGTCGGTCAGGCGGGCCCGTTGCGTGGCGAGTATGTGTCCGGCCCGGTCCGGGAAACGGATGGCGAGTTCCCATGCGAGGGAAGTGTAGTTGTTCTCGCTGTACAGGGGCTCGCTTTGGGTCTCCCAGATGGCGTACAGGCTGTCGCAGAGAGCGGCGGTGGTGAGTCCGGACGGCAGGGAACGCAGGAGAATCGTGCGGATGGGCTGCTCGGGATGGGTGTGGGCCAGAGTCCACAGCCGCTGCTCTACGGCCTCGCGGTCTGTCCCGTTGAGGTCGTCCATGGCCCGGCCGAGGAAACCGGAAAGAGATGAGGCGGTGAGTTGGTCGGTCTCCTTCTCCAGGCCGGCGAGGATGGAACGGCTCCAGTCCTGTGCGGGTATCAGGCCGGCGAGGTAGTTCTCCTGGAGGTTCATCAGAGTGGCGAAGCGGGCGGTGCCGTCCTGTATTTCAGGCCAATGGCCGAGCAGCCACCGTGCGGATTCCCGTGGCAGGATGAACCGTCCGTATCCCCGGCCGTCGGTGTTGGGCAGGATGTAACGCGCTCCGGTAAGTCCGGTGCCTGAGGGTGTGCCGTTCGCATTGGTCACGATGGGTATGGTTATTTCGGCGGCGTCCATGCGAACTTCCGTCTGTACGGACTGAGTACCGTCACTGACCGTTACTCCGAAACTCTGTGGCCAGAGTATGCCGCGCCCGAGCGGGTCGTTCTGGGTGACGGTGAGGCTGTCTCTGTCTGTGATGCGGAATGTGAGGTCCGGCATGCCTTTTTCGTAGACCCAGGCCTGGCTGAAGCCGCGCAGGTCGGCAGAGGTGAGGCTGTCGAGGATGCCTACGAGGTCATCCCAGGTGGCGTTGCTGTAGGCATACCGTTTCAGGTAGGTCTGTATGCCCTGGCGGAAGGCGTCGCGGCCCATGATCTCTATGAGTTTTTCCATCATTACCGGGGCCTTGTTGTAGATGATCTGGCCGTAGACGAGCCCGGCGTAGCGCAGGTTGGGCAGTTCCTGGGATATGGAGACGGTGCCCTCGGTGCGGTCCTCGCTGAGGGCGGCGGTGTTGAACGAGCGCAGGCGGTTCAGCCGGTGGTTGACCTCGGGGTAGAGGGGCTCGGATATCCACGCGGCGAAATGGTTGGCGAAGACCTCCTTGGTCCACACCTCGTCGAACCACTTCATCGTCACCAGGTCGCCGAACCACATGTGGGCGGTCTCGTGGGCTATGAGTTCCGTGCGGGACAGCTCGTCGCTGAGGGTGGGGTTGGGCCCGAGGAACATCCGTCCGTCGTTGTAGAGGGTGGCACCGGTATGCTCCATGCCGCCGTACTGGAATCCGGGCAGGATGATGAAGTCGTACTTGGCGAAGGGGTAGGGCACTCCGGTGTACTCCTCGAGCCACTCGAGGGACGCGGCCACCTGGGCGAAGATGTCGTCGAGCTGGGCCGTCTTGACCGTATCGGTCTCGCGGTAGTAGGCGCTGAAACGGTGGCGGCCGTCATCGTAGTCCCTCTGGAAGAACTCACCGGCCACGAATGAGAAGAGGTAGGTGCTCAGGGGCTCGGTCTCGGAGAAGGTGATCAGCTTGCGGGTACCCTCTTCGGCCGGTAGGTTCTCTTCCTTGTCCACATAGGTGTTGGATACGGCTTTCCATGTCATCGGAACTTCGAGTGACAGGGTGTAAAGTGCTTTCATGTCCGGCTGATCGAAGCAGGGGAAGAGGGTGCGGGCCCGGTCGGGTACCAGGAGAGTGTACAGGAACTCGTCGTTGCGGTTCAGGGACTGGTCTCCGGCAGTGAATACGATATCCACCGTATTTTCCCCGGCCCTGGTCAGCGCCGCCGGTATGACGATGTGCTCGTTCTGAATGAAGCAGCACGGCTGCGGTAGCGTCCCGTTGATGCTGACCTCATGTACGCTCGAAGCCGGCTCCCTGAAATCCAGCACGATATCTGCCGGAGCGTCAAGTTTAATCCTGACGGTAATCCACCCGTCGACCCTCTCCGTGCGTTCTTCCGGTATGTCGAAATGCAACCGGTACCGTACATCCGTGTAAGTGGCTTTCCGCCACCGCGCCAGCTCCTGCGGCACACCGGTCTCGGGAATGTTTGCCGTGTTGCCGGAACTTAGTATGTCAGCAGACATGCCTATGTGAGTGGCTAAAACAGCCATCAGGCAGAGTAAGAGCACATTTCGCATTTTCATATACCTATTTCATATTTCGATATGTAAATATACGCAGAAGCCGAGAGCAGAGCAAATTTATTTGCTATGCCGAGGCGCCACCGTATATGTGGCCGTCAGGCCAAACACGTGCAGAAGCCGAGTGCAGAGCAATGCGATGTATGAAATTTTGACAATTTCAAAAAATCATACACCGGAATGTATGAAATGTGTACAATTAAGACGGGTGTAGAATGTAGTAAAATATTGTAAAATAGTAAGTTATAAACATTGGCGCGATTTTTGTTATAAGAGTAGGCAAACAAAAAAGGAAAACGTTCAAATACTATAACCAATGAAATCGTTTCTCAACTTCATCCGCAAGAACGGGCTCTACGCCTTTATCAACCTTTTCGGTCTGACAGTTTCCCTGGCCTTCGTGCTGCTGCTGGCAGTGTTCGTGAGCCGGCAGCTGACCACCGACTCCTTCCAGGAGAATGCGGACCGCATCTATATCTACGCCAACGAGAACTTCATCGGCAGCGCGTACTACCTGCAGAAGCATCTCCTCGACCATTTCCCGGAGGTGGAGAAGGCCACTTCGTATCTGTCAGGTTCGGGAATAACCGGACTCGGGGAACTGCATATAGCCGGTAATGATGCGGCGATACCGGCACAGACCTCCTACGCAGACAGCTCGTTCTTCGACATATTCTCCTTCCGTCTGCTCAGCGGCTCCATAGAGGCGTGGAAGGCATCAGACCGAAGCGCGGTCATCAGCCGGCGTTTTGCGGACACTTATTTTCCCGACAAGGATCCTGTCGGCCAGGCATTGACTTACAGTATTGTCGGGGACGGGGATTATACGTTTACCGTGGCTGGAGTTATGGAGGATATCGACCATTCGGTAATCAAGTACTGCGATGTGATGTGCCGCGCCGACATCATGACGGAGCTCAACGGTGCGAACGACGAGGAGATGAGCAACACCGGACGGTTCGACACTTTCATCATGACCTGGCCGAATTCCGATATTCAGGCCAAGATACCGGAGATCAGGGATTATCTGGGGAAGGTATGGTGGGCCTATTCGGAAAATATGGTGGACAAGGTCTTCTTCATCCCCTTGAGGGACCTGTATTTTTTCGATGACTCGCAATCATTTACAGGCAATATCAATCAGGGCGACGGCCAGTTGGTGAAGATTCTGCTGGCCGCCTGCATTATCCTGCTGCTGTTCGCCGTGCTCAACTACATCAACCTGACCGTGGCCCAGTCGGGAAGGCGGGCCAAGGAGATGGCCACCCGCAGACTGCTCGGAGAGGGGAAGGCCGGGGTTATCTGGAGGATGATTGCCGAGGCCACAGCGTTTGCCGCCGTATCGACGGTGCTGGCCGTGCTGATTGCCGAAGCCCTGGCACCGTACGCCTCCCGGTTGCTCGGTTATGAGTTCTCGGTACTGGCGGAGATTACCCTGCCCATAGCCCTGCTTATTGTCGTAGGAATCGCCGTAATAGGCTTCCTCTCGGGCATTATCCCCGCACTGACGATTTCAAGGGCCAAGCCTATCGACATCGTGCGCGGCTCGTTCAGCCTGCAGATCCGCTCGTGGTTCGGCAAGGCTCTGATAGTCATACAGCAGGTGGTTGCAGTGGCCATGATTGCGGTCTCCCTGATGATGCTCTTCCAGATAAGGGCCATGATCCACGCTCCGTTAGGATACAATACTGAGGATATCCTCAATGTTTCCAGCGACATTTTCACCTCCGGAAGCCAGATCAGAGAGTTCCGGGATGCGGTGGAGGCAATGCCGTTCGTGGAGTCGGCAGGTTTCGGGGAGGGTACGCCTCTGTACGGCACGAATAACAATACCATGTATTATCAGGGCGGTCTGCTCGGCTTCCAGCTGGTACGCGGGGATTCGGCGTATTTCAATATTCTCGGTCTCAGGCTCAAGTCCGACAATCACCTGGCAGAGACGGCATGGTACTGGAATGAATATGCCTTCAAGGAGGCGGGCCTGCCGGAGACGGCCAATGAGGTCCGGTTCGGAAACGAAAAGGTAGGTTATTACACTCGAACTATTGCCGGAGTGTACTACGACTTCAAGATCCGTCCCCTGCTCCAGGACCAGTCGGCGGCCATGATCTACATGTACGATGTTTATCCGGAGAACCGTACGCCCTGGAATATCCTGGTCAAGGTGACCGGAGACCATGGCGAGGCATACGACCGCATAGCGGAGGCGTACAGCCGCATCCGCCCTGACGGGGCTTTCGACGCCTCGTACATTGAGGACGAGATAGCCGCCACCTTCGAGGAATACGCCCGGCTGCAGAAGATAATCATCATCTTCACGGTCATCGCGGTATTCGTCTCGTCCCTCGGCCTGTTTGCCATGAGTACCTACTATATCCGTGCCCGCAGCCGCAACATAGCCGTGCAGAAGGTGTTCGGTGCCGACAAGGGCCTCATCCTGCGGCAGATCGCCTCGTCCTACCTGCTGCTCTCGCTGATTGCCTTCGTCATCTCCGTTCCCGTCAGCTGGCTGCTCACCGACGCATGGCTCAGCCAGTTCTCCTACACCGCCGCTTCCTGGCTCCAGTGGGTGCTCATCCTCGCTTCCGGAGTGCTCTCCTGCGCCATCGCCTTCCTCACGATTCTCTACCAGAGCATTGTCGCCATCAATACTGCTCCGGTCATTGCGCTGCGCAAGGAGGACTGATTACTTTTTTCGCTTGACGGTATGTTTCAGTTTCAGAACGGCGAAGTTCAGTTCTATGGAAGTCTCTGTATCACTTACAGGGACTTCCTGATACAGTAAGTCGGACAGGATCTCGCCTCCGTGCCTGATGAGACCCTTCTGTTCCTGCTCGTCATCTGATTCGGAGATTCTGCTGACAGTTCTGGAGAGTTCCTTGATTTTGGCAAAAGTCTCTATGATGGCGATGGTCGTCTGTGTGGCTTTAGGACTTTTCAGGATGGTGGCGAGCATGTAAAGCCCCTTTTCTGTGAAGGCTTTGGGTGGATATTTTGTGTGCTCGCCACGTCCGGCTGTCTCTAAGGTCGAAAAACTCGACCTTAGAGACAGCTCCCATTCCTCTCTGTTCAAAGCCAGAATATATCCGTCGGGAAATTTGTCCGGATTATTCTTTACTGCTTCGTTTACGCGTTTGGTCTCAACACCATAGAGTTTTGCGACATCTTTGTCAAGTAAGACCCTTTGGCCCCGGATTTCAAGCAGGGCTTTCTCAACATCTTTGAAATTTACAATGTTTTCCATATCCATTAAAGCATTTGAATTTGATGCAAAGAAAGCCAAAGCATTCCAGATAATCCGCACTTTAAACGGCTATAAACGTTTATAATCGTTTAAAAACGGCTGATTACAGCCAGCGTATGATGCGGGCCGGGTTGCCGGCCACTACGGTGCGGGGCGGAACGTCGCGGGTGACTACGCTTCCTGCGCCTACTACCGCACCTTCACCGATGGTTACTCCGGGAAGGACGGTTACATTGCCCCCGAGCCAGACACTGTCCCCGATGGTGATGGGCAGGGCTTTCTCGGTACCCTTGTTGCGCTCCTGGGCGTCGAGTGGATGGACTGCGGTGAGCAGGCTGCAGCCCGGACCGATGAAGACGTGGCTGCCGATGGTGACCGGGGCCTCGTCGAGGACTGTCAGGTTGAAGTTGATGTAGGTGCAGTCTCCGATGGAGATATGGGAGCCGTAGTCGCAGAAGAACGGAGAGAGGATGGTGACCTCGCGTCCCATGTGTCCGATGATGGACCTGAGCAGGATGTCCCTGGTGGCTGTCTCCCGAGGATGCAGGCGGTTCAGTTCGTATATCCTGTCCCGGCAGGCATACAGTTCGGAAAGCAGTTCTGGATCGGATGCGGCATCGTACCATTCGCCGCCGAGCATTTTCTCCTTCTCAGTCATAATTTCGTATTCATTGTCGGTTAATAGCTTGTACAAAATTACTATCTTTGCCCTCACGAAACAAACAAATAACAACAGATATGGAATTCAAATACCAGGAACTTTTCCAGATGGGTGAGGATACTACCAAGTATCATCTTGTCACCAAGGACTATGTGTCTACCGCTCAGTTCGAGGGCGAGGAAATTCTGAAAGTCGATCCCGAGGGACTCAGGCTGATAGCCCGCCAGGCTTTCCACGATGTGGCCTTCATGCTCCGTCCCGAGCACAACGAGATGGTGGCCAAGATTCTCAATGACCCCGAGGCCAGCCGCAACGACAAGGCCGTGGCCCTGACCATGCTGCTCAACGCCGACGTGGCCAAGAACCAGAAACTGCCTTTCTGCCAGGATACAGGTACAGCCATCGTAGTGGCCAAGAAGGGCCGCAGGGTATGGGTGGACAAGACTGCCGACGGCTCCCGCATCAGCGACGAGGAGGCCCTGCAGCACGGCGTATACGACACCTACACCACTGACAACCTGCGTTATTCCCAGACTCTTCCCTTAGACATGTACAAGGAGAAGAACTCCGGCAACAACCTGCCCGCACAGGTGGACATCTACGCCACCGAGGGCGGCGAGTACAAGTTCCTGTTCATCGCCAAGGGCGGCGGCTCGGCCAAC
Organism: uncultured Alistipes sp.; assembly: GCA_902388455.1. Taxonomy (GTDB): domain Bacteria; phylum Bacteroidota; class Bacteroidia; order Bacteroidales; family UBA932; genus Coprenecus. The sequence goes on from CABMPD010000010.1 coordinate 36,067, forward strand.
AAGACCTTCCTCTTCCAGGAGACCAAGGCCCTGCTCAATCCCGAGAAACTCGAGAACTTCCTGATCGAGAAGATGAAGACCCTCGGTACGGCGGCCTGCCCTCCCTACCACATCGCATTCGTAATCGGCGGCTCATCGGCAGAGACCAACCTCAAGACCGTCAAGCTCGCCTCCGCCAAGTACTACGACAACCTGCCTACTACCGGCGACGACCTCGGCCGCGCCTTCCGCGATATCGAGCTGGAGCAGAAGCTCTTCAAGGCAGCCTGCAACATCGGCCTCGGCGCCCAGTTCGGCGGCAAGTACTTCGCCCACGACATCCGCGTGATCCGTCTGCCCCGTCACGGCGCGTCCTGCCCCGTCGGCCTCGGAGTATCCTGCAGCGCCGACCGCAACATCAAGGGTAAGATCAACAAGGACGGTATCTGGCTCGAGGACCTGGACAGCAACCCCATCCGTCTCGTTCCCGAGCAGCTGCGCGGCGGCTTCGCCAAACATTCCGGCGGTGTGAAAATAGACCTGAACCGCCCGATGAAGGAAGTCCTCGCCGACCTGTCCCAGTATCCCGTATCGACATTCCTCCTGCTCAGCGGCACCATCATCGTAGGCCGCGACATCGCCCACGCCAAGCTGAAAGAGCGCATTGAGAGCGGAGAGGGCCTGCCCCAGTACATGAAGGAGCACCCGATCTACTACGCCGGCCCCGCCAAGACCCCCGAGGGAATGCCCTCCGGCAGCTTCGGTCCCACCACAGCCGGCCGTATGGACAGTTATGTGGACCTCTTCCAGGAGAACGGCGGCAGCATGATCATGATCGCCAAGGGCAACCGCAGCCAGCAGGTGACCGACGCCTGCAAGAAGCACGGCGGCTTCTACCTCGGCAGCATCGGCGGCCCCGCAGCCATCTTAGCTCAGGACAATATCAAGAAGGTCGAGCTCCTCGAGTATCCCGAACTCGGCATGGAGGCCATCTGGAAGATCGAGGTAGTCGACTTCCCCGCCTTCATCCTCGTGGACGACAAGGGCAACGACTTCTTCAAGACTGTCCTCAAATAGGGAGGCCGTCAGGATTTTTAAGGAAAATGGCCCGGTCCTGCAAGTTCTGCGACCGGGCTTTTTCATGCTCATTCCTTGGTCTTGAAGGACAATATGTGAACAGTAACCCCGGCGGCAATGGCGGCCAGCAGAACTCGCAGCCACAGCTGGTGGACCAGGAAGATACTCAGGGCAATGGTCAGCCACAGGGTCGTGACCGAGACGGCCTTCACCCTCCGGGAGATGCACTTGTGCTCCTGGAAGTCCCGGATATAAGGCCCCAGCTTGGGATGCGCCATCAGCCAGGCATGCAGCCGCGGCGCCCCCTTCATCCAGCACCACGCCGTCAGCAGCAGGAACGGAGTAGTCGGCAGCACCGGCAGGAACATTCCCGCCACTCCCAGTCCCAGCGACACGGCACCCAATATGATCAGCAGATAATTCATGACTCTAATTCACGCCCCAAAAGTAACAAAAATCATCTGTCCGCCTCTTCCCGGCCACATTATCCGTCCCCCTTTCCACAACGGCAGCAAAACCCGCGATTCGGTGCCGTTGCGGAGGCCGCTTTCCCCATGTACCCTCTCTACAGGCCCCTGTGCGGCATCTTTCCTCCATCCCCCTTTCCACAACGGCAGCAAATCCCATGATTCGGTGCCGTTGTGGAAGCCATATTCGGTGCCGTTGCGGAAGCCATCGTCAGTCTGTTATGGGGCATATTTTGCTAAGCGGCATAAATTAAGAGCATTATGCCGCCCGTTGGAATTACAGACAGTGAGATACACCTCACTGTCTGTTTTGTCGTGATGGACGTATGTGACTGCTATATTGGCATTTATGTGCGTCGTTGCAAAACAGACTCCCTCCAAAACAGACTCAAAAATTCAAGATGGATTATTTACCCCGTCCTGCAGCATACTTAGAGGCGGATTCCGAAAAACAGTTGCATTCCTATCTCTTCAGTCTGTAATTGCTAAGATTAAGATAAATTGCTGTAATTCAGCGAATCATACTTGGTGCTGAAATTACAGACACTGATGGCTTTGTATGTTAATGTGGGAAGCCTGACGTGGCGTATCAGTAGTTAGTAGTTGAGGCCGAACCACCAGAGCGGAAGGATGTTGCCGGAGGAGAACTCGATGCCGTCCTTGACGATGTAGCCTTCTTCGGCGGAGGCGAGCTGTCTGCGGCCTTTGGACTTGCCGCCGGTTTCGAAGGTGCGGTCGCCTATCCGGAAGTCGGAGATGGCGGAGGATGTGACCTGGTTGCGGACCCGGGTCTGATTCAGGAAGAATGTCTCGCGGAGGCTGCCGGTGTCTGATTCGCTTTCCGCGAGCGCGTAAATAAGGTTGGGATTGTCCAGATAGACCTTCTCGACTTTACCCAGTCCGCGGATGCCGCCGGTGTCGTCCCTGAGCTGCGCAATCATCCCTGCATCCTCAATATATTGAAAGTAGTCCGGCATCTGGTTACGTCCGGCTCCTATGAGGTCCGCGAGTTTACTCATGTTGGGCTTGAAGGGGACACTCTTGGCTATGATGGCAAGCAGTTTCTTGAACTTGCGTCCCATGGAGGCCGGCAGGTCGGCGAAGACGGGAATGTCGTTTTCCAACGTGATGTTGATGATCTGTCTGAGTTTTTCTTCGAAACTAGGATCCTTGGAAAAAGGGTAGTAGCCACGTTTCAGATAGTCCTCGAACAGCAGCAGGGGCGTCTTTATGTTGAAGGTTTCGGGTTTGCCGGCAATGATGTCGTCAAGAGTGAGGACGGGTACCCGTACATCGTGGTAGAGATGCAGGTATTCTCTGAATGACAGTCCGTAGAGATGGTAGAGAACGGCCCTGCGGCTGAGGTCCGACGTGCCTTTTGTCAGGTCCAGGACGGAGGAGCCGGAGAATACCACGTTCAGTTCGCTGTAGTAGTCGTAGATGAGTTTCAGCTCCCTCGACCACTCCTTGTATTTATGAATCTCGTCGATGTAGAAATAATGTATGCCACGCTGGACCAGAAGCCCGGCGAGGTCGAGCAGGCGGTGGCTGCTGAAATAGATGTCGTCGGCATTGACATACAGCACGTCGTCCGGGTTCATATCCTGCTTGATGTGCTGCAGCATCAGTGTGGTTTTCCCTACGCCTCTCGGCCCTTTGATGCCGATTATGCGGTTGCGCCAGTTGATATCGGAGTAGAGGTATCTGTTGAAGCCTGTGTCGGTTTCGCGCAGCAGTTTCTTGTAGAAGGCTGTTAAAGTTTCCATGCAGTAATTTTTTTGCAAATATAGTAAAATTGCACTTGTGAAGTGCAAAAATGTGAAAAATTTGCACTTGCGAAGTGCAAATTAGAGATTTCTCCTACGGCCGAGGAAGTAGTAGAGGGCGATGGCGGCGGTGGTGAGGGCCTCGGAGACGGCCATGGCGAGCCAGATGCCGGCGTCGCCGAGCAGGCGGGGCATGATGATGAAGCTCGGGACGATGAAGACGAGGCCGCGCAGGCAGGCGAAGAGCATGGCGGGCTTCATCTTCTCGAGGCTCTGGAGGAGGCCGATGGAGGCTACGTTGGTGACGTAGAAGATGTAGCCGAGGGCGAAGAGGGGAAGGCCGTCGATGGCGATGCGGGCGGCGTTGCCCTCCTGGCCGATGAACAGGCCTACGAGGGGGCCGGGCAGGAGCACGAAGAGCATCATGCCGACGAAGCCGCAGATGACGGCGGTGATTATCGACAGGCGGCTGACGGATAGGACGCGGTCCATCTTGCCGGCTCCGTAGTTGAAGCTGACTATCGGCTGGGCGGACTGGGCCACGGCGTTGCCGAACATGAAGACGAAGGGGGTGTAGTAGCAGGCCACACCGAAGGCGCCTACGCCGTCGTCTCCGAGGTAGCGCATGAAGACCTGGTTGCCCATGAACATGAGGACGGCGATGGTGGCCTCTCCGAGCAGGGCGGGGGAGCCTATCTTGCACTGGTAGCCGATGTTGCGCATGCTCAGGCGCATGCTCTTGCGGCTCATTTTCAACTTGATCAGACGCACCACCCTGGCCCGCAGCAGCAGATAACCGATGCCCATGCAGCCGCCCACGACAATGCTGATGCCGGTGGCTATGGCCGCGCCCTTGACGCCCATATCGAGGGGGAAGATGAAGAGCCAGTCGAGCACGGTGTTGATGATGGCCGTTATGACCGAGCACCACATGGCGTACTGAGGCGCTCCGTCCAGGCGGATGATGAAGAGCGATACCGAGAGCCACATCTGGAAGGGCAGGGCCGGGACTATCCACAGCAGGTAGTCCAGCACGAGGGGCATCAGGTGCTCCGAGGAGCCGAGCATCCTGGCCGTGGTCTCGGGAAAGGTCATGATGAGGCCTGCGACCAGCGCGGCTATGACGGTCACGAAGAGTATGGCCTGGGTTACATTGAGCCGGGCGGCCTTGATCTTGCCGCGGGCCAGGTGTATCGAGGCCACTACGGAACTGCCCGCTCCGGCCATCAGACCGAGACCGGTGAATATCATCCATACAGGTACGCAGATATTGACGGCGGCTATACCGTCGCTGCCTACTCCGTGCCCTATGAAGATACCGTCGATGGCCGTGACCGCCGACATGCTCACCATCCCCAGCAGTGTGGTTACGAAATACTTACCGAACAGGGACGGGATATTTACTGTTCCGAAATCAATAGCATCGCGCTGCATAAATCATAACCAAATCCGTTGTGTCTGGAATATTACTTATTGTATAGGTTCGAGTGTATCCAGCTCATATTCCCGGATGCCTGTCCATCTAATGATGTCGCCGGAGGATATTCCGTCGGCTTTCATCCTTCTGGCGCTCTCGCGCTGTTGCTGGATGGAGCCGGCCATGATGCCGCTGTTGACACCGTCCTTGTACCATTTGTCGAAACCTTCCTCAAGTCCTTTTATGCGGCCATTGGTCTGTCCTGCGGTATATGCTTTGTCCGCGATGGACCGGACTGTCTTGACCAGCTCTATGTAGGCATGGTATGTATTCAACTCTATTTCAGTGTATGTGTCGGAATCAAGCAGAGCAACGGCCTTTCCTATGACGGGGTCAGAGAGCAGTTCCGGAGATACAGTCGGCCTGCAGCTGCTCATTTCAGATAGAAAGCGCAGCCATAACGGGCTGGTGTTGCCTGAACAATTGCTTGTTTCTATGAAAATAAATTTGGAACCCTCTGGAGCTCCGTGGCGTTGGAGAACAGATACTGTCTGTCTGAATGTGTAATAGTTGTCGGAATCGGGGACAGAGTCCTTCAGAATGAACAGTGAGTGGACAGGCTCTTTCTTGTTGTGCGGGATGGCAGTGGCGGATTCGATTTCCTGTAGAATCTGTGTTTTATCTGTTTTGAAGTGAATCAGAAATGTCTCTACAATGAATGAATCTCCGTTTTTCTTTGTACAGCGGATACTTATGGGCTCTGAAAGGTGACTGCAGTTATATTCTACGTTCTGGTGTGCATCCATCGTAGAATTGGTTATGCTGTCCTCATCTTTTTCAGGAGGCAGCAGGGTGTTGAGAAAATCTGTAGTCAGTTCAGGGTTCTGTCCGAATACTTTGTGGAATGTGACGGGAGTTAAAGGATTGAGGTACATTGCCTGTTTTATGGTTGGTTTTAGCTGAATGGTTGAACGTTAAAGGATATCCTCAGGAATTGAAGCCTTCTGGATATCCTTCTCGGTATTATTGGAATTTGTCCTGTGAGGCAGGCCTGATCAGAGCTTACGCTTGATTTCAACTATCTGGTATGCCTCTATGGTGTCGCCGACCTTGATGTCGTTGTATCCGTCAATGTTCAGACCGCAGTCCAGACCGGCTGCGACTTCCTTGACGTCGTCCTTGAAGCGCTTGAGTGAGCCGAGGGCTCCGGTGTAGACCACTATGCCGTCGCGGATGACGCGGACCTTGGAGCTGCGGGTGATCTTGCCCTCCTTGACCATACATCCGGCGATGGTGCCGACCTTGGATATCCTGAATGTCTCGCGTACCTCGGCGGTGGCGGTGACTTCCTCCTTCTCCTCAGGAGCGAGCATACCCTCGATACCGCTCTTGACTTCGTTGATGGCGTCGTAGATGACGGAGTAGAGGCGGATTTCGATTTCCTCCTTCTCGGCCAGGCGGCGGGCATTGGCCGAAGGCCTTACCTGGAAACCGATGATGATGGCGTTGGAGGCGGCGGCCAGCAGGACATCGGACTCGGAGATGGCTCCCACTGCCTTGTGGATTACGTCCACGTGAATCTCGTCGGTGGAGAGCTTGATGAGGGAGTCGGACAGGGCCTCGATGGAGCCGTCCACGTCTCCCTTGACGATGATGTTGAGCTCCTGGAAGTTGCCTATCGCGATGCGGCGGCCGATCTCCTCGAGGGTGATGTGCTTCTGGGTCCTCAGGCCCTGGATGCGGAGCAGCTGCTCGCGCTTGTTGGCCAGGTCCTTGGCCTCGCGCTCGTCCTCCATGACGTTGAATACCTCGCCGGCGGTCGGAGCTCCGTTGAGTCCGAGTACCGATACAGGAGTGGAGGGGTCGGCCTCGTCGACTTTCTGGCCGCGCTCGTTGAACATGGCCTTGACCCTGCCGTAGAAGCTGCCGCTGAGCATGATGTCTCCCACATGGAGAGTGCCGTTCTGCACCAGTACTGTGGCCAGGTAGCCGCGCCCCTTGTCCAGGGAGGACTCGATGACGGTACCCTTGGCGCGGCGCCTGGGGTTGGCCTTGAGCTCGAGGAGGTCAGCCTCCAGGAGGACTTTCTCGAGGAGCTTGTCCACGTTTACGCCCTTCTTGGCCGATATCTCCTGGCACTGGTACTTGCCGCCCCAGTCCTCCACGAGGATGCTCATGTTGGCGAGCTGCTCGCGGATACGGTCGGGGTTGGCGCCGGGCTTGTCTATCTTGTTGATGGCAAATATCATGGGAACACCTGCCGCCTGGGCGTGGTTGATGGCCTCCACGGTCTGGGGCATGATGGCGTCGTCGGCGGCGATGATGATGATTACCAGGTCGGTGATCTTGGCGCCGCGGGCACGCATGGCGGTAAAGGCCTCGTGACCGGGGGTGTCGAGGAAGGTGATGCGGCGGCCGTCGGGGAGCTTGACATTGTAGGCTCCGATGTGCTGGGTGATGCCGCCGGCCTCACCGGCGATGACGTTGGACTTGCGGATGTAGTCCAGCAGAGAGGTCTTACCGTGGTCCACATGACCCATGACGGTGATGATGGGCGGACGCTCGACCAGGTCTGCGGGATCATCGGCCTCTTCCTGAATCTCGTTCTCGTCATCCGCAGTGACGAACTGGACCTCATAACCGAACTCCTCGGCTACGAGCACCAGGGCGTCGGCGTCCAGGCGCTGGTTGATGGATACCATCAGTCCCAGGTTCATGCAGGCCTCGATGACCTTGGTGACGGGGAGATTCATCATGACGGCCAGCTCGTTGACAGTCACGAACTCGGTCATCTTGAGTATTCTGCTCTCCATCTGCTCCATCTCGCGGGCCTCCTCCATCTTCTGGGAGATGAGCTCGCGTTTCTCTCTCTTGTGCTTGGAACTCTTGGTCTTGCCCTTGCCCTCGGTCATGCGGGCGTATGTCTCTTTGATCTGCTTCTGGATCAGGTCCTCGTCTATCTCGACGCGTACGGGCTTCGGTTTTTCCTTATTGCGGTTTTTCTTTCGGGACTCGGAATCCTTTTTACCGCCGCGGTTCTTCTGGCTACCGGCATCGGGTTTGTTAATATCTACTTTTTCGCCTTTGACGATCCGTTCCCGTTTACGGTGGCTGTTCTTGTCCGAGGAACTGTGTTTTTTCTCGAAAGCAGAAAGATCTATTTTCCCGCTGATAACCGGGCCTGCAAGTTTTTCTACCCGTGTCTCGATATGCTCAGGGACGTCCCTGCGGGGCTCTTCCTTAGTTGGCTCAGATACTGTTGGCCTAGGAACTGCAGCGACCTGTTTCGCTTGCTTCGGCCCGGAGGCGTCTGCTCTTTCAGGTTTTCTGGCAGGTGCCGGAGCCGGTTTTTTGTTGAGATCCATCTTGCCTAGGATTTTCAGACCTTTCTGGTGCTCGTCCTTTTCTCTGTTGTCCTTTACGTCCGGACGGCTCTCAGCTGCCGTTCCTGTGCTGATCTCAGGCTTGGGCTCAACTTCCGCCTCAGCAGCAGCCGGCTGTACACTTTCGGGCTTGACATCTTCCATGTGCGGCGTTTCTGTATCCTTTTCTAATTCAGCCGCAGGTCTGGAATTGAGAGGCTGTTCATCCTTGTGAGAAATCTCGGTCTTCTTCTCCGTAATGGCGGGCTCAGGTGTGGAGGGATGGCCGATAGTCGTAGTCTTGATGATTACCTCTTCTCCGAACGGCTCTTCTTCAGGCTCTTGTCTAGGGCTCTCTTTTTTTGTGATTTCCTTGACCTTGATGGCAATTTTCTTTGATTCTTCCTTTATCAGCTGCTCCTTGGCATATTCTTTTTTTACCAGTTCGTATTCTTCTCCACTTATCTGTGCGCCGGGATTAGCTTCTACCTCGTAGCCTTTCTTGCTGAGAAATTCCACCAATGTCCCTAATCCGATATTGAATTCTTTCAGTACTTTGTTGATTCTAATTTTTTCTTGTCCCGCCATAAATGTTGTGTTTAGTTAATAATTCGTTTTACCTGTCTGTTATTCAAACTCTGCACGGAGTACCTTCTGTACTTCCTGTACAGTCTCCTCGTCCAAGTCCGCTCTGTGGCATATTTCATCTACGGGGAGGGCCAGTACACTCTTGGCAGTATCACATCCGATACCTTTGAGGGCATCGATAATCCACTGTTCTATCTCGTCATTGAACTCATCCAGCATTACGTCCTCTTCGTCATCTCCGGCCTCATTCTCACGGAATACGTCAATCTCGTATCCGGCCAGCTGGCCAGCCAGCCTGATGTTGCTTCCTCCCTTTCCAATAGCCAGGGATACTTCAGAGGGGCTGAGATTTACGCGGATGTGCCTGGTCTCCTCGTTAATGGACATGGATGATATTTTTGCCGGGCTGAGAGCTCTCTGGATAAGCAGCTGGGTGTTGGAGGTCCAGTTGATGATGTCTATGTTCTCGTTGCGCAGCTCCCGGACGATGCTGTGGATACGAGAGCCCTTGACACCGACGCATGCTCCTACGGGATCGATGCGCTCGTCGTAGGATTCTACTGCCACCTTGGCCCGGTCTCCGGGGATGCGGACTACTTTCTTGATGGTAATAAGACCGTCGAATATTTCGGGTACTTCCTGCTCGAAAAGCCTCTCAAGGAACGCCGGAGAGGTGCGTGAGAGGGTGATGACTGGTGTGTTGTTCCTCATTTCCACACTCTCTATGACCGCCTTTACGGTCTCTCCTTTTTTAAAATAGTCGGACGGTATCTGTTCTGACTTGGGGAGTACCAGCTCATTTCCGTCCTCGTCCATGACAAGCACCTCTTTCTTCCATACCTGATAGACCTCGCCGACGAGAATTTCGTGGATACGGTCCTTGTACTTGTTGTAGAGGTTGGCCTTCTCTATGTCTGCAATGCGGCCCTGAAGGTTCTGACGGAGGTTGAGGATCCCTCTGCGGCCGAAATCGGATAGCTTGACCTCTTCAGGAAAATCCTCACCCACTTCGTATGAGGGGTCGATTTTGTGTACCTCCTCGAGGGATATCTGAGTGTTGGGGTCCTCCACTTTCTCCACCACTTCGCGGTTCCTCCAGATTTCCAGGTCTCCCTTGTCGATGTTGATGATGATGTCAAAATTGTCTGCTGAGCCGTACATCTTCTCCAGCTGGGTGCGGAAGATGTTTTCCAGCACGCTCATCATGGTAGGTCTGTCGATATTCTTCAGTTCCTTGAATTCGGCAAACGTACTGATCAGGTTTACTTCCATGTCGGTTTTATCATTTAATTAATTATTATTGTCATTGTCATCCGCGGCAGTACCATCTCCGGCGGAGCTTACCATCAGGGAAAAATCCTCTTTGTCCCTGTCCAGGTGCGCCTCAATCCAGCGGCTCAGAGCCACGCAGTCGTCAATGCATGCAGGACGGCCGGGTGTACGGAAATAGACCTTGATGTTATTGGCCTTGTTGACTTTGATGTCTGCCAGCTCAAGACCGTGCTCTTCCATATATGGTGCGGCAATCTGTTCTATGATGTTTTTTTCAATCATGAGGATGTCTGTTTTACGTGAGTTGTAGATAAAACGAAAGGGACTCACCGTCCCTTTCCTCTTCCAAATCCGCACAAAAATAAGGGTTTTGTGTATAAATTCCAAAAAAAAGTGTTTTCTTTGCAGCTAAAATTTCCCCTACTATGGAGATAAGTGCAAAAGTTATAGCGGAGCATCTCGGCGGAGAGATTGTAGGCGACCCGGAGGCAACGGTGTCGTCCGTGGCCCGTATAGAGTCCGGTAAGCCCGGAACGCTCTGCTTTCTGGCGAATCCGAAATATGAACATTATCTGTATACCTGCAAAGCAAGTATCATCCTTATAAATAAATCATTCGAACCTAAGGAAAGCGTATCTGCAACACTGGTCAAAGTTGACAATGCGTATGAGGCCATAGCCTCCCTTCTGGATCTTCTCAACACCCTCAAGTCCGAAAAGCGTCGCGGCAGAGCCTTCTCTGCCAGAATATCCTGGTCCGCCAAACTGGATAAAGGAGTCTATGTCGGTGCACTGGCCTATGTCGGAAAGAAGGTCAGAGTAGGACGCGGAACCCAGATATATCCTCAGGTGTATCTGGGAGATGGAGTGGTCGTAGGCGAGAACTGCATCATCTATCCCGGAGTGAAAATATATAAGGGCTGTAAAATAGGCAATAACTGTATTATTCATGCCGGAGCGGTCATAGGCTCGGACGGGTTCGGTTTTGCTCCTACGGCTGACGGTTCATATAAAAAGATTCCTCAGACCGGTATCGTGACAATAGAGGATGACTGCGAGATAGGAGCCAATACGGTCATCGACCGTTCGACAATGGGCACCACTCTTATAGAGAAAGGCGTCAAGCTGGATAATCTTATCCAGGTGGCGCATAATGTGGTCATCGGTTCCAATACGGTAATCGCAGCCCAGGCCGGTATCGCAGGTTCTACCAAGATAGGAAGGTCATGCATGATAGGAGGTCAGGTCGGCTTTGCCGGTCATATCCACATCGCGGACCGTACCATGATCGGAGCCCAGGCCGGACTTATGTCGGATATCAAGGAGGAGGGCAGGACTTTGTTGGGAAGTCCGGCAATGGATCACAAGGATTTCATGAGAGCTTATGCGGTATTCAGACGCAATGGACGGAAGCAGTAAGAATAAAATCACTTAAAAAATTATGCTCGACAATCAGAAAACTCTTAAAAAAGAATATACATTCGAAGGGAAGGGACTTCATTCAGGAATAAAGGTCAAAATGAGAATATCTCCGGCACCGGCCGGGTACGGCATCCGTTTTATAAGGGAGGATCTGGGACCGGATGCGGAGATTGAGGCGCTCGCGGATTATGTTACTGCAACACAAAGAGGAACTACCTTGGAAAAGGGGGCTGTGGGCGTATCAACGATAGAGCATCTGCTGTCAGCTCTTACCGGCCTCGGGGTGGACAATGCAAAGGTGACGGTCAGTGCTCCGGAGATTCCGATACTGGACGGAAGCGCTCTCCCGTACGTTAAGGCTATCTGCGCGGACGGTCTGCAGGAACAGGACGAGCCGAGGTCCTATTTCAAAATTCAGGAGACCGTGCACTACCGCGACGAGAAGACCGGATCGGAGATATCGATATATCCGGCTGATGAGTTCTCGGTCGACCTGACAGTCGATTTCAACTCTCATGTCCTCGGAATCCAGAAAATACATTTTGACAGGACGGTAAATTATGCCTCGGATGTGGCTCCATGCCGCACGTTTGTTTTCTTCCATGAACTGGAATACCTCTTTAATAATAATCTCATCAAGGGAGGGGACCTGGAAAACGCCATAGTAATCGTGGAGCATCCTGTTTCGGATGAGACGTTGGAAAGAATGGCGGCTCTGTTCAATGTCGGCAAAGTGGATGTCCTTCCGGAAGGCTATCTTAACAATGTCAGCCTCCATTTTCCGGACGAGTGCGGAAGGCACAAGCTGTTGGATCTTATAGGAGATTTTACCCTCATCGGAACCAGAATAAAAGGAAGGGTTGTGGCGGACAAGTCCGGTCATAAGATTAACACTGCCGTGGCACGGATTGTGAGAGAGATGGTAAAGAATGAATTAAATAATAAATAGATAAAACTATGCAGTTCTCAGCAGTAAACCCAAATGCCAAGATTGCCGCAAATGTGGAGATAGGACCTTTCACGTATATAGCGGAGAATGTGGAAATAGGAGAGGGATGTGTAATCGGCCCTCATGTGACTATTTTTGATTATGTGAAAATAGGCAAAAACTGCAAGATATTCCCGGGAGCCGTGATTGGTGCCATTCCTCAGGATATGAAGTTCTCCGGGGAGGTGACCTGGGTAGAAATAGGCGACAATACGGTTATCCGTGAGTGTGCGACAGTGAACAGGGGTACGGCTGCCAGCGGCAAGCTTCTGACCAAAATCGGAGATAATTGCCTTATTATGTCGTATGCGCATGTGGCGCATGACTGTCATATCGGAAATCACGTCATACAGACCAGTTATGTGGGGCTGGCAGGAGAGACGGATGTAGATGACTGGGCTATCATCGGAGGCGGCTCACTGGCCCATCAGTTTACCCGTATCGGCATGCATGCCATGATTCAGGGAGGTTCCCTGATAGGAAAGGATGTGCCGCCCTATGCCCTGGCCGGACGCGCACCTCTGTCTTTCTGCGGTCTGAACAATGTCGGCCTGCGGCGCCGCGGATTCACAAATGAACAGATAGACCGTATCCGTGAGATTTACCGCATAATCTACAATAGCGGACTCAACCGCAGCGATGCCTGCATAGAGGTGGAGAGAGAAGTTCCTCCTTGCATAGAAAGGGACAATATACTCAACTTTATCCGTGCATCCAAGAGAGGTATAGTCAAGTACTCAGACCTATCGGCTGATGACTAGCCGTCCGGTCTGCGCCGTGCTTTCTACGGCTTATTTCCCTCCGGTGGAGTATTTTATGGCTGCGGCCATGACCGGCAGTATTCTGATAGAGGCGCAGGAGTCTTATGTAAAGCAAAGTTACAGAAACCGTTGCAGGATTTATGCCTGTGACGGTGTTCTGTCTTTGACCGTACCTGTCTCAATGCCTGAGAATTCCAGGGGAATATCCATGGCGGTGGTGGATTATTCAAAGCCGTGGCTGCAGCAGCATGAGCGGGCTATTGTTTCTGCGTACAGGACTTCCGCTTTTTTTGAATATTATCAGGATGACATTTTCCCGATATTGGAATCCAGACCTGCGGGCCTGCTGGACCTCAATATGGCTCTAACTCTACGCCTTCTGGATTTACTGGGCATTCGTTGCAGTGTCTCGCTGACAGAAGAGTACCGTCAGAGCTACGGCCCGGAATTTCTGGACCTGAGGGATGCCCTCCATCCGAAAAAAACGGTCCCTGAAATTTTCAGAGACCGTCTCAGACCTTATTATCAGGTATTCTCGGCAAAATTTGGATTTATCCCCGGACTCAGTGCAGTAGATCTTCTGTTCAACGAGGGGCCTGATGCCTTGTCCTATCTGGCTCTGTCTTGAAGCCGGCTAGAATCTCCAACCCAGGGTCAGCAGCAGCTTCCAGTTCAGGAAGTCCTCTGAGGCCGCAGGTGCCGCCAAGTTCTCGTAGCTCTCGTAAAGGAGGAAGGTGTTGTTGTTGAAATTGCACTGCTGCTGGTAGGCCAGGTCGATGAAAAATCCTCCGGCTGTCCTGAAGCCCAGGCCTGCCGATGCGTAGTGACGGGAGTTATCGAAATATTTCTCGGAGGAACTGTAGTAATTGTATCCCAGGCGTATTGCCAACTGCTTGTGCGGCCATGCCTCAATGCCGGCCCTGATGTTGTTGACAGCCTGGTATCCTGACTTCATGTACTCGTTCTCGTACTGGAAGATACTGCGGTCACCGCTGGATGAGGACATGATGATGTCGGAGTAATCAGTCCTTTCGTAATCCACACCTATGGCCATGAAGTTACCGAATGTATATGCTGCACCGAGATTCCATTTGAATGGAGCTGTGACCCGGTATGAGTTGGATCCAGTAGGAGAGACTACGCTGCCGTATCCGTGTAATTCGGTGTTGCCGCTCATGCTTTCGACCCAGGTCTCGTTGAGGAACATCCAGTCCGGAGTCGATATGGAACCTCCTATGGTGAGGCCTGCCACCGGCCTGACCAGAAATCCGGCGGAGATATCCACTCCCAGTCCGGAGGTGGACATCTGGTATTCCCTTGTGAAGTCTGTGAATCCGGTACCTCCGTTGTCAATACTGAAATCGGCAGAATTGAGGGCCTGTTCCGTTATGGAGGTGTACTCGTTCATCAGAATGCTCTGAAGTGTTACGCTTACTCCGAAAAAGAAGATATTGTCCACGTTGCCGGAAGCATTTATGACGATGTCCTGTACGTAACCAGTCTTTTCTCTGTAGAAATCCTGGACGAGTGATCCTGGAATCTTGAACTTACCGTTCTCTCCTATATTCTCAGTGGCTCCTATGTAAGTGGTCGGATTTCCGTCCAGGTAGTCCATCAGTCCTGTGTTCCATGCCAATACCTGGCTCCAGGAGACATCGCCTCTGTAAAAGGGACGTTTGTCATAATCATCCTGCATCGTGATAAGCTCGCTGTTTATGGCAGGCATGGAGGCTGCAAGGCTGCCCAGGTAGCTGCTGCTGTTCTGAATGCCGCTTCCGGAGCTGCGGAATGCGAAGTTGTTGGTCTGATTGGCTGTGATTGCCAGGTTGAAGTTGAGCAGTCCTCGGGTGCGTCCGGTCTCAAAAGAGCCGACCCATCCGATGTTGGACAGAGCGAAACGGTTGCGGGATGAGCTTGACTTATTCCCGAGGAAAGAATTATGACTGATACTTGAGTAAAGTGACGGAGTCATTGTGAACTCTGTGTAATAATATATTCCGGAGGCAGCCGGATTGTATGAAAGGGCTCCGAGGTCTCCTCCCAGGGCTGTCATTGCATTGCCCATGGCCAGGCTTCTGGCAGTACCGTCATAGTACTGGCTGGAAAACAGCAGGGCATTGTAGGTGTAGGAGGGTGTCAGCTGGGCATAAGCCTGCAACGCCCCCGCAATGAAAGCTGATGTTAAAAGTATTTTTCTGAACATGGTGACAAACAATCAATGATAAAATATTAACGTCTTCCTCCTCCACTCCGGGAGCCTCCTCCGCTGTAGGTCCTGCCGCCGCTCATCGAAGAGCGCGAGATGCTTCTGCCTGTGCTGAATGACCTGGAGGAATTGCTGTTGTATGTGTTCCTGTTAATGGTCGTCTGGCGGTTTATCCCCTCGCTTCTGTTGAAGGACCGGTCGAAGTCCCTGCTGACGCCTGTAGAGATACGCGGGTTGTTGTAGCTGCGGTTCTCGAAGGGGTTGCGGAAACTGGTTCCGGAACTTGAGGCGCGTCGGAATCCGGATGCGGCTCCGGAGGATGCTCTGCGGAATGAACTGTTTCCTACAGTGCTGTTGCCGTAAGCTGTCCGGCCTCTTGTAAGAGTTCCCTGTCTGTCGGGATTGACGGTGCTGACACTGCCGCGGTTGACATATCTTTCTCCGAGATTGATGCCTGAGCCTGCTGCCTGCAGTGTCCTTCCTCTGCGGACAGCGCTTTGGGAAGCGGCTCCTCTGTCAGCAGTCTGTACGCTGCGTCCTCTGACTACGGACATGGATGGTCTGGATGCTCTGCCACCTTCGCGGATGGAGGAACTGCCGCCTGATACTGCAAGCCGGCCTCCAGCCTGACCGCCGGTGCGGACGGCAACATTTCTTTTGCCATGGAAGTGATAGGAGTGTGGAACTGATGCGACAGGATATCCCCACGGCCCGTACCAGGGATCATACCATCCCCAGTATCCGGGGCCCCAGTACCCGGGGCCGAACCATCCCCACGGTCCATACCAGGGATCCCATGCGAAACCTATACCCCAGCTCCAGTACCAGGGGTCGTACCATCCCCAATACCAGGGATTGTACCATCCCCATCTGTGCCATGACGGACCGAAAACATTCCAGTATCTCCAGTCCCAGTACGAGTAGTAGTCACGGTATCCGTAGCAGGGATACCAGTCATCGAAGTTGAAATTGAGATTGAGCTGACCCAATGAGTCCAGCTGGTCATCGAACATGATGGTGTATTGTGTGTCAGGAGTATAGGATACATCCAGCGTACTGTTTGCACTGGCTATGACGATGGTGTCCGAAAACCTGGCTGCTTCCTGACGGGTCTGCTCGATGAGTCTGCGCACTTCAGCGTTGTCCGCCTCCACTTTTGCGCGGCTCTCTTGAGAGGGCCTGTAATATATGCCGTCTTCAAAGCTGGAAGATGCATAGTAAGAGGATGTTCCGCAGGAGGTCAACAGGACCGCGGAACAGATGGAAAGTAAAATCAAACTTTTTTTCATACCTAACCTCCTTTTTAGTCAATAATTACTACTTTTGCATCACAAATTAACAAAAATCATTCCATATAAACAATTCAAAATGGCAAAAGAAGTAACAAGCAAGGAAGAGAATTATTCCCAGTGGTACAATAATCTGGTAGTCAAAGCCGATTTGGCGGAGAATTCCGCGGTCAGAGGCTGCATGGTAATCAAACCTTACGGATATGCCATCTGGGAGAAGATGCAGGGACAGCTTGACAGAATGTTCAAGGCCACAGGCCATCAGAACGCATATTTCCCTTTATTCATACCCAAGTCTTTCCTCAGCCGCGAGGCGGAGCATGTGGAAGGTTTCGCCAAAGAATGTGCGGTGGTGACACATCATCGTCTTATGGCCAATCCTGACGGCCCCGGTGTGGTCGTGGACCCCGATGCCCGTCTGGAGGAGGAGCTTATCGTGCGTCCTACCTCGGAGACCATTATCTGGAACAGCTATAAGAACTGGATCAAATCGTACCGCGATCTGCCGATTCTGGTCAACCAGTGGGCCAACGTCGTACGCTGGGAGATGCGTACCCGTCTCTTTCTCCGTACCGCCGAGTTCCTCTGGCAGGAAGGACATACCGCTCATTCCACTGCTCAGGAGGCAATGGAGGAGGCTGAGAGGATGGTGCATGTCTATGCGGACTTCGCACGCACTCACATGGCATTGCCGGTGGTGGTGGGACACAAGTCCGAACATGAGCGTTTTGCCGGTGCGCTGGATACCCTTACCATAGAGGCTATGATGCAGGATGGAAAAGCCCTTCAGGCCGGTACTTCCCATTTCCTGGGACAGAACTTCGCCAAGGCTTTTGATGTCAAGTTCGCAGATAAGGACGGCAAGCTGGATTATGTGTGGGCTACCTCCTGGGGCGTGTCTACCCGTCTTATGGGTGCTCTTATCATGGCTCATGGGGATAATAACGGGCTTGTGCTGCCTCCGGCCATTGCTCCGATACAGGTCGTGTTTGTACCCATATATAAAGGACAGGAGGAACTGGACCGTATGGTCGCATATATGAAGGAAATCGGAAAGGAACTTGACGCAGCCGGAATCTCCTATAAGATAGACAGCCGTGACAATGTCCGTTCAGGCTTCAAGTTTGCAGAGTGGGAACTTAAGGGAGTGCCTGTCAGAGTGGTGATCGGGCCGCGGGACCTGGAAAAGGGCGAGGTGGAGCTCTGCCGTCGTGACACTATGGAAAAATCCGCTGCATCGCGTGAGGGACTTGCCGGGCATATAAAGGGACTTCTGGATGAGATTCAGACCAATATTTACAACAAGGCTCTGGCTTTCCGTGACTCCAGAACAGTCAAGGTGGATACTTGGGAAGAGTTCAAGGAGCGTATAGAGGAGGGTGGATTCCTATTATGCCATTGGGACGGAACTCCTGAGACGGAGATGAGAATCCAGGAGGAAACCAAGGCAACTATAAGGTGCATACCTGTGGACAGTTATGTCTGCAAGGAACCTGGCAGGTGTGTGTATTCCGGCCGTCCTTCGCAGCAGAGGGTGATTTTCGCAAGATCATATTAATTAAAGCGATATCATTATGAGCAGTGATGATGCCAGCCCCAGGGAGAAGATAATCAGTCTTCTTAATGTTAAGTCTGTAATCAAGTCCCAGATATTCGAGCAGTGTCTGGAGGTTTTCAACGTCTTGAAAGATGTCCTTAGCGAGATGAGCAATGACTTGAACGAGATGCTTGAGAATCAGGGAGCCCGACGTGTCCGTCTGGAATATAGGGACAGAGGGAAATTTGAGGCTGAGCTGAAGTTTGCGGATGATGTGCTGATATTCAGTCTTCATACGGATATTTTCCAGTTTGACCGGGATCATCCTGTGTGGAAGAATCCTTATGTCAAGAGTAACCCGTACAATGGTTACAGCGGAGTAATAAATGTCTATAATTTCCTCTACGACTCTCTCAAATACAACCGTAATGATGATCTGGGCTATATGGTCGCCCGTATGTTCATCAATAAGGACAAGGCTTTTTTCGTTGAGGGCAAGCGTCAGAAGAAACAGATGACGGCTCTGTTCGGCAAGAGTATACTTACCAGGGATGATCTGGTCGCGTTTGTTGAGGCTGCTATTCTGTATACGCTGTCGTTTGATCTGCTGGTGCCTCCGTATGATATGGTAAAGGAGGCGACAGTAGGGGAGATGAACACGAAGATCGAGTCTTCCAGGATGAAGACAGGCAAGCGTTTGGGATTCAAGTATAATTCGGATGATGTATTAAATACTGAAGGTCATGAATAAATATCGGTGGGCACTTGTTGCCGCAGTTGCAGCTGTCGTTTTTATGGACGTACAGGATGCCGGAGCATCTGACAGAAAGAAAAATAAAAGTGAAATAGAGTATAAGGAGATTAAGAAAGTTGAAATTGATACTGCAGGACTGGATCCGGCTCAGAGAGTGTGTCTGGATATAGTGTCCGGCATAGATGAGGCAGCGGTGGATACTTCCAGCAAAGAGGTTCCGAAGTACTGGACCAACGGTATAATGACGCAGGTGGGTTTCTCTCAGGTATCGCTGACCAATTGGGCAGAGGGCGGATCGGCCAATATCTCGCTCAACGGTCTGATCGATGCCAATGCCAATTATGCGAAGGACAAGATGATATTCGAGAATCGCCTGAAGCTCTCCTACGGATTTGTCCAGTCCTTCGAGAAGGGGACGCCGCTCAACCAGCAGTACAGCAAGAGTGATGACCGTATTCAACTGGACAGCAAGTGGGGATGGATGCTGAAAGACAAACTGTATTTCTCAGCTCTTTTCAACTTCAGGACCCAGATGTCTCCTACGTATGCTTATTCCACTGCGGATGACGGTACTGTGGTCCGCGACGTGCAGTCCAATTTCATGGCGCCAGGTTACCTCTCTCTCGGTCTCGGTATTAACTACAAACCATTTAATTTCATGTCTTTCAACCTCTCTCCCGCTACAGGAAATCTGGTTATAGTCACGGAAGAGACGTTGCAGGAGACATACGGCAATGATCCGGGACAGGTTGTGAGAGCTGAATTCGGTGCGCAGTTGAAGATGGATATCAACTATGCATATAAGATATTCAAAATTACTTCATCCCTGACTCTTTTTTCCAACTATATCAATCATCCGGAGAATATCCAGGTCTATTGGGACGTGGATGCCTCGCTGGCACTGACCAAAATTCTTACCCTGACTGTCAGGACGAACCTTATCTATGATGACAATATCAAGATAGCTGACGCGTATGGAGTAGAGGCTCCTAGGGTGCAGTTCAAGGAAATAGTCAGTCTGGGACTTACATGGACCTTCGGGCAGTATGTCAAACCAGAATAATCTGTTATGAGAATCGAACAGGAGTTCAGTTCCGCTCTTCTGTCGCTTTCCGGCGGCAGTGTGGACGGGCACAGGTATCTGCTGGGTGTCAGCGGGGGAATTGACTCAATGTGTATGGCGGAGCTTTTTCTGCACTCAGACCTTCATCCGCAGTTTGCCCTGGCGCATGTCAATTTTTCTCTCCGCGGAAGCGAGAGTGACGGAGACATGGCCTCCGTTGAGGAATGGGGACGGCGCAACGGAGTTCCGGTGTATACCAGAATATTCGACACAAAGGCTTATTCTGCGGAAAAATCCATCTCGACCCAGATGGCAGCAAGGGAGCTCCGTTACGGCTTTTTCGCAGACTTGATGGATGCGGAGGGGTTTGATTTTCTTTCCATTGCCCATAATCTGGATGACAGTATAGAGACTATTTTCCTGAATATAGCCAGAGGAACCGGACTTCGTGGACTGGCCGGTATCCCAGTGCGCAACGGCAGGATTATACGCCCTCTGCTTGGGGCCTCCCGTTCTCAGATAAGGGAATATGTGGAAACCTGCGGGGTCCTGTACCGGGATGATCATACTAACTTCGAGTCGCATTATGCCCGCAACAGGGTGAGAAACATCATTTTCCCCGAATTCCGGAAGATCAATCCTTCTTTCCTGGATACGGTCCGCCGTGATTCTGAATATTTTCGGGAAGCTTCAGATATTATAGACGGAGTATATGAGGGGGTGTATGCCAGAGTATGTTCTGCTTCGGATGATGGAGTGCTGAGTATAGACACCAGGATGCTGCTGCAGGAGGGGCATTGCGGTTATTGGCTGAACCGGATGCTCCGGGATTATGGGTTCAACAGCGGACAGATAGCCGATATCGGAAGATGCATGGAGTCGGGGCAGAGCGGCAGAGTGTTCCGCACCGGTACGCATGAACTGCTTTTCGGGACGGAGAGAATGAGGGTGTACCCTCTCAGGCAGGAAGAGGAGACGGAATTCTGTATAGACCGGCCCGGCGTATATACATTCAAGGGAGTCCGTTTCCGCCTGGACTTTTTTCCCCGTCCGGCAGGATTCAGTCCTGTGCCGCAGGACAGCTCGGTCCTGTATTTCGCAGCGGATGACCTGAAAATGCCGCTTCTGTGCAGAAGCTGGAGACCTGCTGACCGTTTCCGGCCGTTCGGTATGAGGAGAGGATCCAAGAAACTCAGTGATTTCTTTACCGATCTCAAGCTGGACAGGGTTCAGAAAATGGCCCAGCCCATACTTCTTGACGCTGACGGGCAGATAGTCTGCCTGCCCGGCCTGCGTATCGATGACCGTTTCAGAATAAAAGCCCCGACGACCGTAGTCGCCGGAGCTTCCATTATCTCCAAGGATTAGCCGCGCTATTCGAAATAGTAGATGTACGGCACTCTTGCGTATATGCCTTTCTCGGCCTTGACGGACTCGAAGAGGCTTTCCATGATCTTCTCGGGCTCAGTAAGAGTCTCCACTGCCGCGCTGGCTGAGCCGAAGCTGTCCTTCAGTTTGTCCAGGCTGCTCTGGGCTTTGGGCCAGGCTTCGATTCTGTAGCTGTCCAGACCTGCCGCCACGGCTGCATAGTCGACAGCGTCCTTTAGACCTCCTATCTCATTGACAAGGTCAATGTCAAGAGCCTCGTTGCCGCACCATACGCGTCCCTGGGCGATTTCGTCCACTCTTTCGGGAGTGAGGCCGCGGCCCTCAGCCACGATGTTGATGAAATGGTCGTAGATCATTTCCACCTGCTCCTGGAAGGCGGCTGTCTCCTCGCGGTCGAGGCTGCGGGTCATCGAACCCATGTCGGCATGGCGGTGCGAGCGGACTGTGACCGGATTGACGTGGGCGATGTCCTTGAATGTCTTTTCCAGGGATGGCAGCATGCTGAATACTCCGATGCTGCCGGTAAGGGTCGTGTTGTTGGAGTAGATCTTGTCCGCTCCGGCAGAGATCCAGTAACCTCCCGAGGCGGCCATGGTACCGTAGGACACTATCAGGGGCTTTTCCTGTTGAAGCAGCTCGAGCTCCGTGCGTATAATCTCGGCCGGCTGTACCGAGCCTCCGGGTGAGTTGACCCTGAGTACCACCGCTTTGACAGAACTGTCGGCGCGTATGTCGCGGATGATGGGCTGGAACTTGTCGGCTGTGATGCCCTCGGTGCTGCCGTCAGGATTGATCTGGCCGTCGGCGTAGATGATGGCTACCTTGTCCTTGGCCTTGTAGTCGGGCTTTATGCGGGCCTTGATGTATTTGTCCAGAGTGATCATCTTCACGTCCTTGAGTTTCTCGGCTCCGGCGAGGGTGCAGAGATTCTCCTCCATGCCGTTGACCGTACATAGCTCGTCCACCAGACCGGCATCGACCATGTCCTGGGCGGTGTTGAGTTCCAGGTTGTTGACCATGCGGTCCAGGTCGGTGAGGGAAATCTCACGGGACTCGCAGATGCTGCCTGCGGCGGCCTTCCAGAGGGCGTCCACCATAGCCTGGTTCTGTTCCCGGTTGGCCTCGCTGATGTCGCTGGCGATGAACTGCTCGCCGGCTGATTTGTACTTGCCGTGGCGGATCAGCTGCATCTCCACGCCGAAGCGGTCCAGAATGTCCTTGAGGAAGATGATGGTGGTGGCTATGCCGAGGATGTTGTTCGAGGCGAACTCGTCGGCGTAGATCTTGTCGGCTACAGAGGCGAGGTAGTAGCCTCCGAAGGAGAAGTTCTCACCGTAGGCTATCACGGGCTTGTCGGAGGCCCGGAACCTGTCGAGGGCTCCGCGAAGCTCCTCCATGTAGGAAATGCCGCTGGAGGATCCGCAGTTGGTCAGGTATATGAACTTGATGGCAGGATCGGTGGCCGCATATTCTATGGCCTGTACTGCGTCCAGGATACCGACACTGGAGGTACTGGAGGTGAAGGGTACTATGGAGCTTACGTCGAATGGATCGGATACGGTCTGTTCTCCGATAGTAGAACCGAGGTCGATTTTAAGAACGGATGAGGGAGAGACACTTACTGTCTCTTCTGCCGGCATCAGGGCTCCGATCATACCTACTGCCAGCAAGAACAGCAGCCCCAGGGCAATGAATGAGCCGAGGATGGCTGCGAGAAGGTTTCTAAGGAATTTCATTGTCAGTTAAATTTGAATTACTCATACAAAAATAGGAAAAAAAGCTATATCTTAGCACGTAAATTATGGAATCGGCACTGCATTATCGGATATAACATTTTCAAACAGCAGTGTTGATATGAAAAAGAAACTGATTTTTATTGATGTGTTGTTCCTGCAGGCAGTTGCCGTGCAGGCTGTGCCGTGTCTGCGGCAGCAGGAAAGCCATGTCCTCGGTGTCGTTTTGACACTTAATCCGGAAGGAGAGAGGGAAGCAGTGCCTTTTGCTACAGTTTATTGGCTGGAGTCCGGAACCTATGCGGACTGTGATGGGGACGGAAAGTTCCGTATTGCCAGAGATGATGGCCGTGACCGGACGCTCGTGACTGCAGCCTTGGGATATAGAAGAGATACCATGGCCGTGGCGGACGATGTGGAATATGTGGAAGTATTTCTAAGGAGTGACAGTGAGTTGGATGAGGCTGTCGTGGTGGCCCGCAGCGATGCCAATTATCTTTTACGCTCGTCCAGTGTCAGGACGGAGGTAATATCCTCGGCTGGCCTGAACAAGATGGCCTGCTGCAACCTCGCCGAGAGCTTCGAGAACTCGGCCTCGGTGTCCGTGGGCTATTCGGACGCGGTCACCGGTGCCCGTCAGATCCGTCTGCTCGGCCTCTCCGGCATCTATACCGCCATGCTGGACGAGAACCGCCCGGTGATGCGCGGTCTGGCGGCCCCGTTCGGCCTGTCCTACATCCCCGGACAGTGGCTGGAGAGCATTCAGATAGCCAAGGGACCCTCGTCGGTCATCAACGGAGTGGAGGCAATATCCGGCCAGATCAATGTCGAGCACCGCAAGCCTACGGATGAGAAGCCTCTGTTCCTCAATGCCTTCGTCAACAGTATGCTGATGGGGGAGCTTAACGCGGCGTCCTCCCTGCAGATAGGCAGCAAGTGGTCGACTGTCCTGATGGCGCATGCGTCTCATTCTTTTATGGATCACGACATGAACGGAGACGGATTCAGGGACGAGCCCCGTACGACACATCTGAACATAGCCAATCGGTGGCTTTATTATGATGAAAGCGGGGTGCAGGTGCGCTTTGGTGTCAAGGCTTTGTATGACAGCCGTATAGGCGGCCAGATGTCTTTCGGCCGGAATCAGGTGGACTCGCTCAGGACGATGAACGTGCCCTGGGGTACCAGCATAACCAACCGGGGTGTCAACGGTTATCTCAAGGTCGGCGTTCCGCTCAATGCCGACAACTCCCGCAACATAGCCGTAGTGGCGGACTACACATATCATCAGTTCGATTCCTATTTCGGCCTGAAGAGTTTTTTCGGGAAGCAGAACTCAGGCTTTCTCAATATCATGTACCAGGACATACCGAATGACTCTCACCGTTTTACTTTCGGGGTAAGGGATTTCTTCGACGGGTACGGCCAGATACTGCATGACGGTTATGTGGATCCTCTGTCGTCCTCCGGTCAGGCCGTCTTCACTGACTTCGATTTCTCGCGCCGGGAGAATTCTCTTGGAGTCTACGGAGAATATACCTATACCCTGGGAGAGAAATTCTCGCTGGTGGCTGACCTGAGCCTCGACTGGAACAGTCTCTACGGGCTTTTCCTCTCGCCACGGGCCAATCTGAAGTGGGCTCCTGCGGACTGGCTCGTCATCCGGGCTTCGGGAGGCCGCGGCACCCGTTCGCCCAATGTGGTGGTGGACAACCTCGGCATGATGTCCACCGGACGCCGTCTGGACATAGCCCCGGACCTGGGCATGGAGTCCGCCTGGACCTACGGCGGCAATATCACCTTCTACATCCCGATAGGCTTCGAGGACAACTCCTATCTCAGTATTGATTACTTCCGCAGTGATTTTACCTCCCAGATTATCGTGGACCAGGAATATGACTGGAGTGCGGTAAGCATCTACAGTCTGGACGGCCCGTCGTACACCAACACCTGGCAGGCGGATTTCTCCGTAGAGCCTTTCGAGCGTTTCACCATTCTGGCTACTTTCCGTTATTCCGATTCCAAGGTATGGCTGAAGGACCGGGGTCTGGTGGAAAGGCCGCTGGTCAGCCGCTATAAGGGCGTGCTGAACCTCCAGTATGCGACCCGGATGAATATCTGGACCTTCGATTTTACGGCCCAGATCAACGGCCCTGCCCGTCTGCCGGACTTTGCCGTTAGGCCGGGGGAGAGCGGCATGAGCCCTGTCTACCCGGTACTCTTCGCGCAGATTACCCGCAAGTTCAAGGGGGTGGACGTATATGTCGGAGTCGAGAATATCACCAACTACCGTCAGGAGCATCCCATAATCGGGGCGGAGAACCCCTGGTCCCCTGATTTCAACGCTTCTGTGATATGGGGACCCCTGACTGGTGTAACTGCTTATGCTGGAGTGAGATTTACCCTTTGGAAATAGATTTTGCCAAATTTATAAATTTTAAAAAATATGAAAACGTTTAAATTTTTTATGAAAACGGCCGTTGTCGTATTGATGTTGTCATTTTTTGCCGTAACTTCGTACGCCCAGAAAAAGAAGGCTCCGCTGCAGGAAGTCGTATTCTCTGTAAACCTTCACTGTGAGAACTGTGTCAAGAAAGTTCAGGAGAACATCCCGTTTGAGAAGGGGGTCAAGGACCTGAAGATATCCCTTGACGACAAGACCGTGTGGGTGAAGTATGACCCGGAAAAGACGACAAAGGAAAAACTTGCGGCGGCCATCGAGAAACTCGGCTACGAGGTCCTGGGTGAGGTTAAGCAGGAATAACACACTCATTATAGATTATGTACAAAATACTTAGGAAGAAATTTCTGACGCCGGCCATCTGTCTGATGGACGTTCTGGCGCCCCGGGTGGCTCAGTCAGCCCAGCCGGGACAGTTTCTGATAGTCAGGGCAGGGGAGAAAAATGAACGTATCCCCCTGACCATCTGTGATTACAACCGTGAGGAAGGCAGCGTGACCATCGTCACCCAGCTCGTAGGAGCCTCTACCCGCATAATCTGCAGCTATGAGGCCGGAGAGTCCTTCGCGGATGTAGTCGGGCCGCTCGGTCAGCCTTCCGAGTTTATACACCTGAGCCCTGAGGAACTATCGCGCAGCCGTTATCTCTTCATAGCGGGAGGCTTGGGAACTGCCCCCGTATATCCCCAGGTGAAGTACCTGCATCAGGCCGGGGCAAAGGTGGACGTGATAATCGGTGCCCGCAATAAGGACCTGGTAATCCTCGAGGAGGAGATGCGGGCCGTCTGCGACCACCTTTATATATGCACTGATGACGGCTCGTACGGTGAGAAGGGTCTGGTGACCGACATCATGGGCCGTCTGCTGGACTCCGGCGAGAAATACGACCAGGCGGTGGCCATCGGCCCCATGATTATGATGAAGTTTGTCACCCTCAAGGGCCGTCAGTACGGCATCCCTCTGATCGTCAGCCTCAATACCCTGATGGTGGACGGTACCGGCATGTGCGGTGCCTGCCGCGTGACCATCGCCGGCAAGACCCGTTTCGCCTGTGTGGACGGACCGGAGTTCAATGCCTACGACGTGGACTTCGAGGAGGCCATGCGCCGTCAGGGCATGTACCGCGACATAGAGAAGGAGAAGGACCACCAGTGTCATATAGGACTGCATCAATAACAACATCAGGAGATATAACAATGGCTAACAAGATACCCAGAGTCCCTGTACGCGAGCAGGATCCCGCAGTCAGGGCCCGTAATTTCGAGGAAGTATGCTACGGATACAACGAACAGGAGGCCGTCCTCGAGGCCTCGCGCTGCCTCAACTGTAAGAAGCCCCGCTGTGTGGAGGCCTGCCCGGTTTCCATTCAGATTCCCGCATTTATATCAAAGGTATCGGCCGGAGACATCAAGGAGGCTGCCCGCATCATCTCTCAGGACAGCTCCCTGCCCGCAGTCTGCGGCCGTGTCTGCCCCCAGGAGACCCAGTGCGAGGGCTCCTGCATCCTCGGAGTCAAGGGTGAGCCGGTGGCCATCGGCAAGCTCGAGCGTTTCGTGGCCGACTGGAGCCGTCAGAACGGAGTCCGCTTCGCTGACAAGGCTCCCGCCAACGGCATCAAGGTCGCAGTGGTGGGCAGCGGTCCGGCCGGTCTGGCCTGTGCCTCTGACCTGGCCCGCTGGGGCTATGACGTCACCGTCTTCGAGGTGCTGCACAAGGCCGGAGGCGTGCTGCAGTACGGCATCCCCGAGTTCCGTCTGCCCAAGCAGGAGGTAGTGGAGTACGAGGTGGAGAATGTCCGCCGCCTCGGAGTGAAAATAGAGACAGACGTGGTGGTGGGAAGGACCGTCACAGTGGATGACCTCTTCGACAAGGAGGGCTTCAGGGCCGTGTTCATCGGCTCGGGAGCCGGTCTGCCCAAGTTCATGGGCATCCCCGGGGAGAATCTCAACGGAGTATTCTCCGCCAATGAGTTCCTCACACGCAACAACCTCATGCACGGTTACGACCCTACATACGACACCCCCGTATTCTCCGGCCGCAGGTCGGTGATAGTCGGAGGCGGCAATGTGGCAATGGACGCCGCCCGTACCGCCCTGCGCCTGGGCTCTCAGGTGACGGTGGTCTACCGCCGTACCGAGAAGGAGCTGCCCGCCAGGGTGGAGGAGGTCCATCACGCCAAGGAGGAGGGCATAGAGTTCCGCCTTCTGACCAACCCCGTGGAGATCCTGGGCGACGAGAAAGGCTGGGTGCGCGGTCTCCGCTGCATCCGCATGGAGCTCGGCGAGCCCGACGAGTCGGGACGCCGCTCCCCCGTGCCGGTGCCCGGCTCCGAGTTTGAGATTGAGACGGACACCGTCATCATGTCCCTCGGAACCTCCCCGAACCCGATGATAGCCCGCTCTACCCCGGGACTGGAGACCAACCGCCGGGGCTGCCTCATTGCCGATGAGGACGGAGCCACCACCCGCCCGATGGTGTTTGCAGGAGGCGATGCCGTGACAGGTGCTGCGACTGTGATTTTAGCTATGGGCGCCGGCCGCCGGGCTGCCGCCGCCATCCATAAGGCATTGCAGTCTGAGAAATAATTCCTACCTTTGCCCGGATTAATGTATTAAAACTGATGAACGACAAATTGAAAATCGTGGTCCTGGCCAAGCAGGTGCCGGACACCAGAAATGTAGGAAAAGATGCGATGAAGGAGGACGGAACGGTCAACCGCGCCGCATTACCTGCTATTTTCAATCCTGAAGACATGAATGCCCTCGAGCAGGCGCTCAGGATCAAGGACCGTCTGAAGGACGTGGAAATCCATCTGTTGACTATGGGCCCCGGCAGGGCCGCCGACATCATCCGCGAGGGTCTCTTCAGAGGCGCTGACGGAGGAGTCCTCCTGACCGACAGGAAGTTCGCAGGAGCTGATACCCTTGCCACATCCTACGCGCTGGCCCAGGCAGTCCGCAAGATTGCTCCCGACATGATCATCGCAGGCCGTCAGGCTATCGACGGTGATACCGCCCAGGTGGGCCCTCAGGTAGCCGAGAAGCTGGGCTGGCCTCAGATTACCTACGCAGAAGAAGTACTGTACATCGACGATAACAGAGTGACCGTACGCCGCAGGCTGGAGCGGGGCATCGAAGTGGTGTCCTCCCCTCTGCCCGTGCTGATCACCGTGACCGGCACCGCAGCCGCATGCAGGCCCCGCAACGCCAAGCAGCTCCTCCGCTACAAAGGAGCCCGCACCGTTTCCGAGGACCAGGCTTCCGGTTCAGAGTATGCCGCCTCAGGCAAGTGCTCCGAGCATTTCCAGATACCCGAGTGGGGCTTCGCCGAGATAGGCGGAGACGAGAAGAGCTACGGTTCCTCCGGCTCGCCCACCAAGGTGAAGAAGATCGAGAACATCATCCTCCAGGCCAAGGAGTCCAGGACCCTCTCGGACTCGGACGCCGACATCGAGGGTCTCGTAAAGGAGCTGATATCCAGTCATACAATCGGTTAATCTGTTAAAACGCTAGACGACATGAACAACATTATAGTATATTGCGAGACCGACGGAGGACGCCTCTGTGACGTGAGTCTCGAACTGATGACCAAGGCCCGTGACCTGGCCGCCTCGCTCTCCTGCGACGTGGAGGCCCTGCTGATAGGACATGATGTCAGAGGCCTGGCCGACGAGCTTTATTCCTACGGCGCCGCAGTGGTGCACCTGGCCGACGACAAGCGCCTGGAGTTCTTCCGCACACTGCCCTACGCATCGATTACCATTGACCTTTTCCGCAAGGAACAGCCCCAGATAGCCCTCTTCGGAGCCACCTCCGTGGGCAGGGACCTCGCTCCCAGAGTCTCCAGCGCTCTGCACAGCGGCCTTACCGCCGACTGCACCTCCCTGGAGATAGGTGACCATCAGGACAAGGAGAAACAGTACTACAATCTCCTGTACCAGATCCGCCCCGCATTCGGAGGCAACATCATCGCCACCATCGTCAACCCCGAGCACAGGCCCCAGATGGCCACTGTCCGCGAGGGTGTGATGAAGAAGGCTCCCCTGGCCGCACCCGTGGCCGGACGCATCTCGGAGATAGACGTCAACTCTATCCTGAAGGACAGCGACCTGACCGTGGAGATCGTGGCCCGCGAGATAGAGGAGCGCAAGATCGACATCAAGGGCGCCCAGATCATCGTGGCCGGCGGCTTCGGCGTGGGCAGCAAGGAGAATTTCGACCTGATATTCGAGCTCGCCAGGACCCTCGGCGGAGAGGTGGGAGCATCCCGCGCCGCCGTGGACGCAGGCTTTGCGGACCATGCCCGCCAGATCGGACAGACCGGCGTGACCGTACGTCCCAAGCTCTTCATTTCCTGCGGTATCTCCGGCCAGATCCAGCATACTGCCGGTATGGACCAGTCCTCGATGATCATCTCGATCAACAGCGACCCCGAAGCTCCCATCCACAAGATAGCCGACTATGCTATCGTGGGTGACCTCAATGTGGTGATACCCAAGCTCATCAAGTTCTACAAACAAAACAGCAAGTAAGGAGAAGAAGTCATGGCAAATTTTTATACAGACAACAGTGATTTGAAGTTTCAGCTCTCGCATCCCCTGATGCAGAAGATAGTGGAGCTGAAGGAACAGGATTTCAAGGACAGCGGAGTCTATGACTACGCTCCCTGCAATGTCGAGGATGCCATCGACTCCTACGACAAGGTGATGGAGGTCATGGGCGAGATCTGCGCCGACACCATCGCTGCCAACGCCGAGCAGGTGGACCACGACGGTCCCGTATGCGAGAACGGCCGCGTGACCTACGCAGCCGGTACGGCCGAGAACCAGAGGGTGCTCACCCAGGCCGGCATGTACGGTATGTCCCTGCCCCGTCAGTACGGTGGACTGAATTTCTCCCTCGTGCCCTACGTGATGGCTGAGGAACTGGTTTCCAGAGCCGATGCCGGATTTGCCAATATCTGGGGCCTTCAGGACTGCGCCGAGACCATCCACGAGTTCGCCTCCGAGGAGATCAAGGCCGAGTTCCTGCCCCGCATCCCTCAGGGCGATACCTGCTCTATGGACCTGACCGAGCCCGATGCCGGCTCCGACCTCCAGGCCGCCATGCTCAAGGCCGAGTGGTGCGAGGAGAAGGGCATGTGGATGCTCAACGGTGTAAAGCGCTTTATTACCAACGGTGATGCCCAGATCAAGCTCGTCCTGGCCCGTTCCGAGGAAGGCACCCGCGACGGCCGCGGCCTGTCCTACTTCGTACACGACCAGAAATGGGGCGGCGTGACTGTCCGCAGGATTGAGAACAAGCTCGGTATCAAGGGCTCTCCTACATGCGAGCTGGTATTCAAGAACGCTCCCGCCAAGCTCATCGGCGAGCGCCGCATGGGCCTTATCAAGTACGTGATGTCGCTGATGAACGGTGCCCGTCTCGGAGTCGGTGCCCAGTCCGTGGGTATCTCCGAGGCCGCTTACCGCGAGGCCTACAAGTACGCCTGCGAGCGCCGTCAGTTCGGCAAGGCCATCATCGAGTTCCCGGCAGTATCCGAGATGCTCGCCGTGATGAAGGCCAAGCTGCAGGCTTCCCGTGCAATCCTCTATGAAACCACCCGTTTCGTGGACATCTACAAGTCCTACGGTTTCCTCGCCGAGACCCGCAAGCTCACCCCCGAGGAGCGTCAGGACATGAAGAAGTACCAGAGGTACGCCGATATGTTCACCCCCGTGCTCAAGATGATGTCCAGCGAGTACTGCAACCAGAACGCCTACGATGCCATACAGGTACACGGCGGCTCAGGCTACATGAAGGAGTATCCCGTGGAGCGCATCTACCGCGACGCCAGGATTACCACTATATATGAGGGAACATCCCAGCTCCAGACCGTGGCCGCCATCCGCTACGTGACCACCGGCGCCTACCTCGCCAGGATACGTGAGTACGAGGCCGAGGAGGTGGCTCCCGAGTACGCGACTCTGAAGAAGACCCTGGTAGAGATGGCCGCGCAGTACGAGCAGGCCTGCACCCTCGTGCACGGACATGACAACACCTATATCGACTTCCACGCCCGCCGTCTGGTCGAGATGGCCGGTCACATCATTATGGGCTGGCTCCTCGTGCTGGATGCACAGAGGTGCGATGACTTCGCCAAGTCGGCCAGAGTGTTCGTAGGCAAGGCCAAGTCCTGGAACCAGGAGCGCTACGACTACATCGCAGGCTTCTCCGAGGACGACCTGGCAGACTACATCAACTAAAACCCGCTATATGAAAAAATACCTTTCAATGGTAGCGCTTTCCCTCATTTGCGGAGCTTCTGCCTCCGCGGATGAGGGAATGTGGCTTCCGTCCCTCATCTCCCAGAGGATAGGGGACATGCAGGCCAAGGGATTTACCCTCACGGCCGAGGACATCTACAGTATCAACCAGGCGTCGCTCAAGGATGCCGTGGTCCTCTTCGGAGGCGGCTGCACCGGTGAGCTCATCTCACCGGAAGGCCTGCTGCTGACCAACCATCACTGCGGCTACGGCCAGATCCAGAAACACAGCTCCGTGGAGCATGACTACCTCCGCGACGGCTTCTGGGCTATGACCCGCGCCGAAGAACTGCCCAATCCGGGACTGTCCGTGAGCTTCCTCGAGTATATGGAGGATGTGACGGAGCAGGTGCTCGACGGATATGAGGAGAGCATGACCGAGGAGGAGCGTGAGGCTCTGGTCGCGGAGAATTCTGCAAAGCTCGTTGAGGAAGCAGTGGCTGCCGGCAACGGCCTGCGGGCTTCGGTCGAGCCCCTGTACTACGGCAATAAGTACTATATGTTCGTCTACCGCAGCTACACCGACGTGCGTCTGGTGGGAGCACCCCCTTCGTCGATCGGAAAGTTCGGCGGCGACACCGACAACTGGATGTGGCCCCGCCATACCGGAGACTTCTCTATCTTCCGCATCTACGCCGACAAGGACAACAACCCCGCTCCCTATTCCGAGGACAATGTGCCCTACAAACCCAAGAAGTACTTCCATATTGCCGCCGGCGGAGTGGAGGAGGGTGAGTTCACATTTGTCTACGGTTTCCCCGGCAGCACCCGCGAGTATATCATGTCCGAGGGTGTGCGCTATATTTCGGAAGTGTCCAATCCTTTCAAGATCAACCTCCGCACCATGCGTCTCGATATCCAGAAAAAGTACATGGACTCGGACCAGGCGGTGAGAATCCAGTATTCGTCCAAGAATGCCGGTGTATCCAATGCGTGGAAGAAGTGGCAGGGAGAGATGAAGGGAATCGTCCGTCTGGGCACCGTGGCCAAGAAGCAGGCCTTCGAGTCACGCTTCATGGACTGGGCCGAGGGTACGGAGTACGATGGTATTGTGCCTGCTCTTGACTCTCTTTATGGAGTGCTCGAACCCTACAACTACGCACTTGAGTATTACAATGAGTCGGCCCGCACCATCGAGCTTGTACAGTTCGCCACCCGTGCCCTGAGTGCAGCTGAAAGCGGTTCCGATTCGGTGTTGAAGGCCGTGGAGGCTGCATTCTACAAAGACTACTGCATGCCCATAGACAAGGAGTGCTTCGTGGCTGTCATGAACGCCTACAAGGACGATGTCCCCGTGGATTTCCGTCCTGAGTACTTCGACAGTACATTGGCAGTGTACGGCGGCTCCATAGAGAAATGGGCCGACGACCTCTTCTCTGCCTCTGTATTTGCCGACCGAGCCGCCCTCGAGGCCCTCGACTACGCCGGCGTCGCTGCACTGAAGGATGACCCTGCCGTAGTATTCGGCCGCGAGTTCAGCGCATGGATAGGGGAGAACCTCCGTCCTACGGTGGCCCGCGTCAACTCCGAGATTACCCTGCTCAACCGTGACTACATGCGCGGTCAGATGGAGTTCCAGCCTGACAGGACCTTCTATCCCGATGCCAACCTCACCCTCCGCGTCGCCTACGGCCACATCAAGGGCTACGCCCCCTCCGACGGAGTGTACTACCTGCCGTTCTCGACCATCGAGGGCATCATGGAGAAGGACAACCCTGATATATTTGACTACAACATACCGCAGAGATTCCGCGATATCGTCGCCTCCGGTGACTACGGCCGCTGGGGCTATGACGGCAAGGTGCCTGTCTGCTTCATCGCCACCAACCACACCTCCGGCGGCAACTCCGGCAGCCCCGTCATCGACTCCAAGGGCCGCCTGATCGGCATCAACTTCGACCGCGTGTGGGAAGGCACCATGAGCGACATCGAGTTTGATCCCGATTTCTGCCGCAACATTTCCCTGGATATCCGCTACGTCCTCTTCGTCATCGACATGATAGGCAATGCGGACCATCTGATAGACGAGATGACCATCGAAACAGAGTAAAATTTTTTGAAAAAAGTTTGACGGTACG
Organism: uncultured Alistipes sp.; assembly: GCA_902388455.1. Taxonomy (GTDB): domain Bacteria; phylum Bacteroidota; class Bacteroidia; order Bacteroidales; family UBA932; genus Coprenecus. The sequence continues at coordinate 69,978 of CABMPD010000010.1, forward strand.
GAAATTTTACTATCTTTGCGGTCCGATTCGGGATGTGGCGCAGTTGGTTAGCGCACCACGTTAGGGACGTGGGGGTCGGACGTTCGAGTCGTCTCATCCCGACAAGAGGTTCTCCGAAGCGGAGAACCTCTTTCTGTAAAGACATACAGATTCTCGGGAAGTGGCGCAGTTGGCTAGCGCGCTGCGTTCGGGACGCAGAGGTCGGGTGTTCGAGTCACCTCTTCCCGACAAAAAAGGCTCCGTCACGGAGCCTTTTTTGTCGGGAAGAGGTGACATACTCTCCGAAGCGATTGGCCATGTGTGCGATGCCTGCTACTATTGCCGGGTGGACGCTGTCTTCGGAGATAAGCCGTCCTTCAGCAGGTCGATGACTCCGCCGTCATAGATGAGATATCCACGGAGGTCGCCGCGGGAGTTGATGAACTCTGCGGCGGCTTCTTTTCCTATCACCATGCAGTAGGTGGCGTATGCGTCGGAAATGGCACCGGAGCGGGCTGTGTCGATAGATATGACTGTCGCGCTGAGAAGGTCATGCTGTACGGGATATCCGGTTACGGGATTTATGGAGTGGGAGTATTTTTTCCCGTCCATTATGAAAAACTTCCGGTAGTTGCCTGAGGTGGTGATGCCGCAGTCCGTCAGGTTCAGAAGTTTCTGTACATTCTCTCCTGCTACCTGAGAACCGTCTACTGGTGCGTCAATGCCGATTCTCCACGGTTTGCCTGATGCATTCACGCCCTTGCAGACGATTTCCATGCCGACTTCTACCAGATAGTTCTGTACTCCGATGCTGTCCAGCAGGTCTGCTACTACATCACAGGTATATCCCTGGGCAATGGCATTGAAATTGAGCTGTACCCGCGGATCTTTCCGTATTATCCTGCCGTTCTCCAGATTCAGCAGGTCCATTCCTGTGAACTCCAGCAGAGAATCCACGATACGGGCAGTACGGGTGTCATTGCGGAGGCTGTCCATGCTTTTGGGATTTTTGAATCCGAAACCCCAGAAATCGAACAGTGGTCCTCCGCTTACGTCGAACAGGCCTCCGGTTTCTTCCCATAGTTTTCGTGACATGCTGTATAACTCGAGCATATATCGGTCCGGAACTATATTCTCACCCCGGTTGAAACGGGACAGAAGCGACCCTTTGTTGTATCCTGAAATAGAAAAGTCTATGTCATGCAGGCACTTGGAGACCATGGTCATGACTGTGTCCTCGTCAGATCCGCTTTCCGGAGCGGAATATATAATGTGGAAAGTGCCTCCTTGGGCAAAGCCTTCTATGCGGTGGTATGGAATGCGTTCTGAGCAGGAGACAGCGGCAGATATGGCCGCTGCTGTTATCAGAAGGTAGAGAATGCGTTTTATCGGTGGCATGATTTTAGTAAATTTGTTATCAGTTTGCAAATCTAAGAAAAATTGATGCATATTTGTAGTTTGAATAATGTAAATGGAACGATGAACATAAAGTGGATAAGATTGCTGGCCTTTGCAGCCATGCTGCTTGCGGTTGTCTCATGTAAGGATGATGACGAGACAGACTATGAGTACATGTCGGGAAATCTGGTATATGATATGCCGACTTATGCTGTCGTAAATCAGGAAATAACTTCTTATGTGACAGGAATTACCACCCCCTCTTCGCCACGTTATTTCTGGGTTTCGCACGATATCGAAATCAGTGATACGGATACACTTTACAGTCAGTCGATTACTTTTACAACTCCATCGGTGCCAGGGAAGTACTCGATAACTGTGTTCGCCAGGGCTGACGGTTATTATTCTACATCCAGTACTTCGGATATTCAGGTAATCAATGCCGATATGAGTCAGATTGGTGGGTGGCTTCAGGGTTCATCCAGTGTCAGGGACAGTCGTGACGGGGAAGTGTACAGAACAGAAGTAATCGGTTCTCTGGAGTGGTTTATTCAGGATCTGCGTTATGACGGGACTGAAGCCGGCGGGGAACTTTTGGGACGTCCATATGATAATTCTGAAGGTATAGACAATATATTCGGCCGTCTGTATTCATGGAATGATGCCACCGGAGGGGAGACAGGAAGCGGACTTGGAGGCGGGCCCCAGGGCGCATGTCCCGAAGGCTGGTCTGTGCCGACTGCAGAGGATTGGGAGGATCTGGCACTGGCAACCGGCGGGGCGGAGCTGGACTTTTATGACAACTGGCCCGGCTTGGGAGAAATGCTGTCCGCACCTATTACTATAGCAGGTTCTGCTATGTGGCCTTATTCACCCGATAATATGCATACCAATACGGTGCGTTGGAATGGATTCCCGAACGGTAATTCCCGAGACAATTATGGAATATATGAGAATATTGCGGTTTACGGCATGTGGTGGTCCTCTTCGGAAATGGATAATGGAATGGTTCCTTACAGATATATGTTTTATAACTCCGGAGATTTCAACGTCTATTATACCGATAAGGAAAGTTATGGAGTGTCTGTAAGATGTGTAAGGCTGGCTCAAGGACAGTAGGCACTAGAATTAGATAACAGTTAATCAGAAAAGAATATGAAACGCAGCTATGTTGTGATCATCGTTATAGTCGCGGTGGTCCTGGTCCTTTTCTTCTGGATCAAAGGAATGTATAACTCCATGGTGCGCACGGACGAGACCGTCTCCCAGGCATGGGCCCAGGTGGAGAATGTCTATCAGCGCAGGGCCGATCTGGTCCCCAATCTCGTGGCTACGGTCAAGGGTTACGCCGAGCATGAGTCGTCGACTCTCGAGGCAGTGGTGGAAGCCAGGGCCAAGGCTACTCAGGCTACCGTCGACCCCTCCACTCTCTCCGAGGAGGAGCTCGCCCGCTTCATGAGTGCCCAGAATGAGCTCGGAACCGCCATCGGACGTCTGCTCGTCTCAGTCGAGCGCTACCCCGACCTGAAGGCCAACCAGAACTTCCTGGAACTCCAGGCCCAGCTTGAGGGTACCGAGAACCGGATCACCGTCGAGCGTCAGAAATTCAACGAGGCGGCCCGCAACTACAACGTGACCATCCGCCGCTTCCCCAACAACATCTTCGCCGGCATGTTCGGCTTCGAGAAGAAGGGTTACTTCGAGGCTTCCGAGGGAGCTGAACAGGCACCCGTAGTCAGCTTCGAGTGATGACTGCCGGGGATCTGCTCAGGAAGGAGAGCAAGGAGGCCCTGGTAAGGGCCATTCAGACAGCGGAGAAGAATACCTCCGGCGAGATACGCGTACACTTAGAGCAGGTGTGCAAGGGCGACCCCTGCCTGCGGGCGGCCTACGTATTCTCAAAGCTGGGGATGTTCCGGACCAAGGACCGCAACGGAGTGCTCATCTACCTTGCCCTCAAGTCCCACAAGTTCGCCATCATCGGGGACTCGGGGATCAATGAGAAGGTCGGCGCCGGTTTCTGGAATGAGGTCAAGGACGGCATGGCCGCGGATTTCCGCTCAGGGGACTTCACGGGCGGCATGTCCAGGGCGGTGCTGGCGGTGGGAGAGAAGCTTAAGGCCTTCTTCCCGTATCAGAAAGACGATGTCAATGAACTTCCGGACGATATTTCCTATGAGGACAATCAGTAGAATATTCAGGTCCATCCCGCTCCTCACCGCAGCCTTAGTGCTGACGGTGAGCGCTTCTGCGCAGATTCCTCCCAAACCCTCCGTGCCTATGGCGGTAAATGACTTCGCAGGGGTGTTCTCCCGCTCCGATGCGGAGTATATGAACCGGGTGCTGGTGGATTTCGCCGACTCGACTTCCAACCGTATCGTGGTGGTGACGGTCGGTGACCTCGGCGGCATGGAGCCGGCTATGTTTGCATACGAAATAGGGGAGCAGTGGGGCGTAGGCTCGGATAAGTTCGACAACGGAGTGGTGGTGCTGGTCAAGCCCAAGACATCCCGTTCCTCCGGACAGGTCTATATCGCGGTGGGTTACGGTTTAGAAGGAGCGATTCCGGATGCCATAGCCAAACGTATCGTCGAGAACGAGATGATACCCCGTTTCAGGGAGAATGACTATACAGGTGGTGTGGCGGCGGCGCTGAACGTACTGATGCGGCTTTCCGCTGGTGAGATATCCTACAAGGAGTATGAGGAGTCTGTCAGTGACGGTGCCGGCGGTTTCGTTGCGCTCGGATTTATCATATTTTTCATCATAGTGCTGGTGCTTGCCCGCCGAAACGGTCCGACCAATATAGGCCACGGCGGCTCATCGGTGGCCGATGCCATCTTCTGGTCATCTATGCTGGGGGGCGGCCGCGGAGGCCGCGGTTTTGGTGGTGGCGGAGGAGGAGGTTTCTCCGGCGGCTTCGGCGGCGGTTTCGGTGGCGGTTCATTCGGAGGCGGCGGAGCCGGCGGCAGCTGGTAGAACGGGTCTTCTAAGCCTCCTCGACTTTGTCGAACGCCTTGATGATCTTGGTGACGAGCGGATGCCGCACCATGTCCTCTGTCCCGAAATTGATAACGGCAATACCTTTTATATTCCGTACCAGATCGACTCCGCGCATCAGCCCGGAGTCTTTTTTGTTGGGCAGGTCTATCTGGGTGGCGTCACCGGTGACGATAAACTTGGCGTTGCAGCCCATGCGGGTGAGGAACATCTTCAACTGTCCCAGGGAGGTGTTCTGGGCCTCGTCCAGGATGACGAAGGCGCTGTCCAGGGTCCGGCCCCTCATGTAGGCCAGCGGCGCTATCTGGATGATGCCCTCCTCCATGAGTATCTGCAGCTTGCGGGGATGGATCATGTCGTGCAGGGCATCGTACAGGGGCTGGAGGTAGGGGTCCAGTTTCTCCTTCATGTCGCCGGGCAGGAATCCCAGTCTCTCGCCGGCCTCCACTGCCGGGCGGGTGAGTATCAGTTTCTTTACCTCTTTGTTCTTCAAGGCTCTGACGGCCAGTGCGATGGCCGTGTACGTCTTGCCTGTGCCTGCCGGGCCGAGGGCGAAGATAAGGTCGTTCTTATAGTATTCGTCCACCAGCCGGCGCTGGTTGCGGGTGCGGGCCTTGACGATGCGGCCCTCATTGCCGTAGACGATGTTGTAGTATTCCTCATTGTGCGCCGGCTCCCTTTCCTCGAGTTCCGAGGGATAGGTCTGCCAGTCGAGCATTCTCTCCAGGTCGCTGTCGCTTATCTCTTCTCCTTTGCGGAGTGCGTTCAGCATGGTTTCTATTCTCAAGGCCAGACGTTCGACATTGTCATCCGGTCCCTCGAGGCGGATTTCCGTGCCCCTTGCCACTATCCTTACATCGGGGAAAAAGTGCCGCATTCTGTCAAGTTTCCTGTCATTGACTCCGTAGACATCAACGGAAGTCAGACCGCTGATTGATATTGTCTTTTCTGTCATATCTATTGTTCGAACAAATGTTTTAATCTGTTGTAGGTATCCATCATTCTGTCGTAATTCCAGCTTCCTCGGAATTCCTCTCTTTTCCCTATGAAATCCTTGACTGGAAGGACAGTGTACACATCTCCATATCCTCCAGGACGTGAGCACCACAGCGGTATCGCTTCTCCACCTGCCAGAAAGGCAAGCCCCCAGAATGTTACCGCGATGTCCAGACGGAAAGCCAGGCCCAGTTCTGTGTTCCGTAGTTTCATGTTTGAAATGTAATTGCCCAAAGAGTAGACTACTGGAAATTCAACCGGCTGTACTACATGCGGGTGTGAGCCGATGACAGCGTCAGCGCCCCACTCCAGCAGTTTGCCGGCCCATTCTCTCTGCTCGTCAGATGGTTCTGTTATGTATTCCGGCCCCCAGTGAGGAAGGGCGATGATAATGTCCGCACCAGCTTCCTGCGCTTTGCCGATGGCTCTGCGGACAGCGTCCTCTTCCATTTTATTTACAACTAAGGGGGGTGGGACTCTTACGCCGTTGGTACCGTAAGTGAAGTTGATGAAAGCGACTCTAATGCCGCTGATGTCAGCTATGTAAGGATTTGCGGCCGCCTCATCCAGACTGTCCCTGTAGATTCCGGTGAACGGTACGCCGATGGCTTCATATTTTTCCAGAGAGGACAGCAGGCCTCGGCGGCCGCGGTCGCAGATGTGGTTGTTTGCACAGAGGAAGAGGCTGACACCGCTCTCAGCAGCTTCTTCTGCCAGAGATTCGGGGGCTGAAAAGGACGGGTATCCGGTGTATGGGGGACCTCCCAGGCAGAATTCCATGTTTGCTACAGTGAAGTCTGCGGCGTCGGTCATTGTTCTTATATGCCGGAAGTATGAGGAATAGTCATAAGAAGAAGACAGCAGAGTGTCAGTCCCGTAAATATGAGCTGAGCGGAGTTGTGCGTCATGCTGCATGATGTCCCCCAGAAAGAGAATCGAGACGGTGTCGACTACAGTCAGTAGTAGGTTGGTCAGGAACATCGGCTACTGCTGCAATAGTTTGATATTCTCGAAGTCGAGGCGGACAGTGAGCCATTTGCGGAGTTTTTCCATATTTTCCTGGGAAATCCTTTTTTCTGCCTGAAGGATGATTATGATTTCTTCGGTCCGGCCTAGAGTGTCGGTGGTTATGGAATATCCTCGGGTAAGCGTGACGTCCGATAAAGAAGGATACTGGGCTACGAGCTCATTGGTAATCTGCTCGTATGGCAGTTCCTTGGATTTGTAGGTCTGGAGCTCTTTCTCCATGGAGGAAATGATCTGCTCGCGTTTCTGTATCTCCTGGTCGCTCCGTTCGTAGATACTCTGAATGGCAACCCGGTCTGTCATTTCGCTTTGGTCCGTAGCGCCTCTTTGGGAGATAATGAGCTGGTCGTCAGTCAGCCCGAATTTGTGCGCGGAACGGTACAGGATATTCATTTCTTCTTGGTCGAGGGCTTCTCCGGCTATGAACAGCTCCAGCTTGGGAGGCTTGCTGTGAGAGTATATGTCGTAGTCGTATATGTAGCTTCGGGCCAGTTCCTTGTTCTCGGCGATGAATTCCTTGGCTGTGTGATTGAAGTTGTTTTCCCTGATCATGACGATAGCAGAGTATACACTTGGGATAATGATGACTATCGTCAGGACGGCAATCCAACGGCTTACCTTTTTTTTCTTCGCCGGGTCTGTAAAGGAAGCCATCGGGAATTTAAGGTATTTGACAGTAAGGAACGTCGCGATGGCAATAAAAATACTGTTGATGAAGAAGAGGTACATCGCTCCGGCGAAATATTTCAGGCTGCCGGAGGCCAGTCCGAAGCCGGCCGTGCACAGAGGCGGCATAAGTGCTGTTGCTATGGCGACGCCGGATATGACGGTGCCTTTATCCCTGCGGCTGATTTCCACTATGCCGGCGAAGCCTCCGAAGAGGGCTATGAGGACGTCATAAATGGTCGGATTTGTGCGGGCCAGGAGCTCAGTGGGGTTCTCAAGTTCCAGGGGGGATACCAGAAAGTAGATGCTGGAGGCCAGGATGCTGATGATCACCATAATCAGCAGGTTCTTGAATGCCTTTTTAAGGAATGATGTGTCGTTTGTGCCGAGTCCGTAGCCGATGCCGAATATTGGTCCCATTAGCGGGGATATGAGCATTGCGCCGATTATCACTGGGATGGAGTTGGTATTGAGGCCGACGGAGGCGACCACGATAGCGAATGCCAGGATGTAGGCGTTCGGTCCCTCGATGTCTATATTGCTGCGGATATATTGTGAGGCCTTGTCTGTGTCGATATGGTCGTTGAGGTTGACGATATTGCTGATTTGGGATCTCAGATTGCTGAAAAAATGCTTTAAACTGTTATCCATCCGGCTTATTTTTAATAATTCCGCGGTAAATATACATTTTTTTTTGCGGCTGTGTGATTATTTGAGTATTTTTGTTGAATATATTTAGAATGTAAATTTTAATTAATTATCAGAAATGAAAGCTTTTAGATTGGTTTCAACCTTGTTGGTCGCCCTCATGCTGGTGACCGGATGCGACTTTTTCCGTTCTCTAGTGGGCAAACCCACCTCCAAGGATCTTGAGCGTATGAAGCAGGAAGCATTGGAACAGTCCCGTAAGCAGCGGGAACTGGATTCCATCAACAGGGCGAAAGCTCTTGAGCTTGAGAAGGCCAAGGCAACTGCAGAAAAGGAGAACCTGCTGGATGAGAGTGCTGGAAGGTATCATGTTATCCTCGGTAGTTTTAAAGTGGAAGGAAATGCCGGGAAGATGTATGCTCTTCTTGAAAAGAACGGCTATACTCCCCGGGTAATCAAGTTCAATAACGGATTCGAGGTAGTCTCGGTGGCCGCCTATGACAATTACCGGGAGGCACTCAAGGCCATGAACGATGTCATGGAGTATGAGTTCTGCCCCGAGGATGTCTGGATTTATGACATCCGTCAGAATATGCATGTGAAATAATTATCATAACGAACAATAACACAGCTATATGAAAACAACAGCATTTACGCAGAAACACATTGCTCTGGGAGCTAAAATGGTTCCCTTTGCCGGATACAATATGCCGGTCGAATATGTGGGTATCAACGAGGAACATAAGACTGTCCGCAACGGAGTGGGCGTTTTCGATGTTTCTCACATGGGAGAGTTCTGGGTAAAGGGACCTAATGCACTCGCTTTCGTGCAGTATGTCTCTTCCAACGATGCTTCGGTACTATATCCCGGTAAGATTCAGTATGACTGCTTCCCTAACGGAAAAGGAGGCATCGTGGATGATTTCCTGACATATTGCATAGACGGTCAGACATATCTTCTGGTAGTCAATGCCGCCAATATCGAGAAGGACTGGAATCACCTCTGCGCCATCGCTCCTAAGTTCGGCATCACTCCCGGCAAGGAACTCTACAATGCATCCGACGAAATCTGCCAGCTGGCAGTCCAGGGTCCCAAGGCAGTGCAGGCCATGCAGAAACTCTGTGATCAGGATCTGATGAGCATGGAGTACTACACATTCAAGAAAGTAATGCTTGGCGGAGTCAGCGTGATCTTCTCAATCACCGGATATACAGGTGCCGGCGGATGTGAGATTTATGCGGCAAATGAGGATGCGGACAAGCTTTGGGATGCAGTCTTCGAGGCCGGTGCAGAGTTCGGTATTAAGCCCGTAGGTCTTGGTGCCCGTGATACACTCAGGCTGGAGATGGGCTTCTGCCTGTATGGTAACGATATCGATGACACAACCTCACCCCTCGAGGCCGGTCTGGGCTGGATCACCAAGTTCAATGACACCAAAGGTGATTTCATAGACAAGGATTTCCTTCTTCAGCAGAAAGCCGAGGGACTTAAACGCAAGCTGGTAGGTTTCGAGCTTATCGACCGCGGAGTTCCCCGTCACGGGTATGAGATCTGTGACGCAGAGGGCAATGCCATAGGTCATGTGACATCCGGCACGATGTCGCCTTCGCTCAATATTCCTATCGGAATGGGTTATGTCAATACCCCTTACAACAAGGTGGATACCGAGATATACATCAAGGTCCGCAACAGGCTGCTCAAGGCAAAGGTTGTAAAGGTACCTTTCTATAAGGCTGCCAAATAGTGAAACGGTATACCTCCATTACAGTTCTTATTCTCATTACGGCCGTCGCCTCTATTGCTCAGACATGGGAGACGGCCGTGGTGGGTAAGAATCTGGAAGACTATGTAAGATATCTGTCGTCTGTATCTCTGGAGGGTCGTAAAGCAGGCTCTCCTGGAGAAACGGTGGCCGCTGAGTATATGTATGACCGCCTTAGTGAGTTTGGAGTTACAATGTTGACTCCCAGGACAGGACAGGACTTTTCGATAGTGACGGGGGAGGATACTTTATTTTCACGCAATATAGTAGGAATCGTAGAGGGATATGATTCCATTTTACGGAATCAATATATTGTCGTAGGCGCCAATCTGGATCATCTTGGGTCCAATATTCTTACAGTTGACGGTAGAAATGTCACGCAGATATTTCCGGGTGCGAATGACAATGCTTCCGGAGTCGCAGCTGTTATAGAGGTGGCCAGGAGAGTGGCTTCCTCTTCATTTCTTTTCCGGAGGTCAGTTGTTTTTGTGGGCTTCGGTGCAAAGGAGCAGGGGATGGCGGGGTCCTGGTATTTTGCCAACCGCGCTTTCAAGGAAATAGACAGTGTCTCGATAATGCTGGACCTTAGGGCTATAGGCAAATCCGGCCCGATGAATCCTTTTACATATTATACCGGAATACCCCACCCTGAGGTAAACCGGCTGGTAGCCGGTCTATCAGAGGTAGGTGCATTTTATACACCAGTGCAGGGAGACGGGGTGGTGCCTATAGGGGACTATCTTCCTTTTTACGACAAGAATATTCCAGTAATGCTGCTTACAACCGGCTCGGACCGTAATGTGAGGTCAGTGAAGGATAATGCGGATTTGCTGGATTATGAGACAATGGATTATATTTGCGACTTTATTTACAACTTCGTCCGTGAAGCGGCAGGCAGGGATTTGATGTTCGGGCGTATCCTTCCGGTGGACGAAGCTGGCAGTGAGGGCAGAACAGAGAGTGGAGAGAGAGTCTACTCTGCTTATGAGGTTGATGTGGCTCCGCAGTTTTTCAAGGGTGATGTGAGCACATTCCTGAGCGATTGGGTGTACACGTACCTGCGTTATCCCGAAATACCGTTAAGTCAGGGTGTCTCGGGAACAGTCGTGGTGGAGTTCATTGTGGAGAAGGACGGCAGTGTGACTGGTGTAAGAGCCGTCCGTGGAGAAGACCAGTATCTGGAGGATGAGGCTGTACGTGTGATTGCGGCCTCTCCTAAATGGAAGCCTGGCCAGATGGGAGGAGAGAAGGTACGGGTAAAGTATTCCGTGCCGGTTGAGTTCAGGCTGAAAAAGAGAAAATAAGATAACAAGATATATGTCAATCGATTACAATTTTTCAGAAATAGAGAGGAAGTGGCAGAAGTATTGGGAGGAGAACCGTACATTTCAGGTCTCGGAAGATACAGCAAAGCCAAAGTTCTATGTTCTGGATATGTTCCCGTATCCTTCTGGAGCAGGGTTGCATGTGGGACATCCTTTAGGCTATATTGCAAGTGATATCTATAGCCGATATAAACGTTTGTGCGGCTTCAATGTGCTGCATCCCATGGGATTCGACGCATTCGGCCTGCCGGCGGAGCAGTATGCCATACAGACCGGCCGCCATCCGGCCAGGACCACCGAGGAAAACATCGCCCGGTACAAGCAGCAGCTGAGCCGTATCGGTTTCTCCTTCGACTGGTCGAGGGAGGTGCGCACCTGCGATCCGGCCTATTACAAATGGACTCAGTGGGCCTTCCTCAAGATGTTCGGCAGCTGGTATGACAATACTGCGCAGAAGGCCCGTCCGATAGAGGAGCTGGAAGCTCATTTTGCGGTCAGCGGCTCTGAGGGCGTGGACGCCGCATGCTCCAGGGAACTGCATTTTACCGCAGCCGACTGGAACTCCATGGATGACAGGCGCCGTTCGGAGGTCCTGATGAATTACCGCATAGCCTACCTGGGCGAGACATCGGTCAACTGGTGTCCTCAGCTCGGTACCGTCCTGGCCAACGACGAGGTCAAGGAGGGACTCTCTGTCCGCGGAGGATATCCCGTGATACAGAAGAAGATGCAGCAGTGGCAGCTGCGTGTGTCCGCATACGCCTACAGGCTCCTGGAGGACCTGGACGGGCTGGAGTGGAGCGACTCCCTGAAGGAGATGCAGCGCAACTGGATAGGCCGCTCGGAGGGTGCCGAGATGATATTCAAGGTCTCCAACGGAGAGCAGACCTACGACATGACCATTTTCACTACCCGTGCCGACACTGTCTTCGGAGTCACCTTCATGGTGCTGGCTCCCGAGAGCGAGTGGGTGGCCCGCCTGACCACCCCTGAGCAGAAGGCGCAGGTGGATGAGTACCTGGCCGCCGCCGCCAGGAAGACCGAGCGCGAGAGGATAGCCGAGACCCGTCAGGTCACCGGTGTGTTCAGCGGCTCGTATGCCGAGAACCCTCTGACCGGGGAGAAGGTTCCTGTCTGGATTTCAGAGTACGTCCTGGCCGGTTATGGTACAGGCGCCATCATGGCGGTACCTGCCCATGACAGCAGGGACTACGCATTTGCCCGTCATTTCAATCTGCCCATACGTCCCCTTATCGAAGGCTGCGATGTCTCTCAGGAGAGCTTTGACGCCAAGGACGGCGTGATGTGCAACTCCGGCTTCCTCAACGGGATGACGGTCAAGGAGGCCATTCCCGCCGCCATCCGCAAGGTGGAGGAGATGGGTATCGGACACAGGAAGGTCAATTACAGGCTCCGCGACGCCATATTCTCCCGTCAGAGATACTGGGGTGAACCCTTCCCTATATATTATAAGGACGGAACGGCTACACCCATGGATTTTTCCGAACTTCCGCTGACCCTGCCCGAGGTGGACAAGTACCTGCCGACCGAGAGCGGAGAGCCGCCCCTGGCGCGTGCCGCCGGATGGGAGTATCAGGGCTGGCCTATAGAGAAGAGCACGATGCCCGGATTTGCCGGCAGCAGCGCCTACTACCTGCGCTATATGGACCCTCACAATGACTCGGCCCTCGTGGACTGCGCCAAGGACGAATACTGGAGGAACGTGGACCTCTATGTAGGAGGTACCGAGCATGCCACCGGCCACCTGATCTATTCCAGGTTCTGGAACAAGTTCCTCTATGACCTGGGGTATGTGTGCGAGAAGGAGCCTTTCCGTAAGCTGGTCAATCAGGGCATGATACAGGGCCGCTCCAACTTCGTTTACCGTATCAAGGGTACGAACACCTTCGTGTCCTGCGGCCTGAAGGACCAGTACGACACGACCGAGATACACGTGGACGTCAATATCGTGCACAATGACCGGCTGGATACGGAGGCCTTCCGGAAATGGATGCCCGACTACGCGACTGCCGAGTTCATCCTCGAGGACGGGGAGTATATCTGCGGCTGGGCCATAGAGAAGATGAGCAAGTCGATGTTCAATGTGGTCAATCCTGACAACGTCTGCGACACTTACGGTGCCGACACTCTCAGGCTGTACGAGATGTTCCTCGGTCCCGTGGAACAGTCCAAGCCCTGGGATACCAAGGGTATCGACGGTGTCCACCGCTTCCTCAGGAAGTTCTGGCGCCTGTACTACGGGAAGGACGGGGCCCTGTTTACGGACACCAAGGCGTCGGCCGCCGGGCTCAAGGTGCTGCATAAGCTGATACACAAAGTCTCCACCGATATAGAGAACTTCTCGATGAACACCTCTGTGAGTGCCTTCATGATAGCAGTGAACGACCTGACCGACCTGGGTTGCACCAGCCGGGAGATTCTGGAACCCATGGTGATACTGCTCTCTCCTTTCGCACCCCATATCTGCGAGGAGCTCTGGAACAGGCTCGGACACGATACCTCGGTGTCATGTGCGGCGTTCCCCGAGTACGTGGAGAGCTATACCGTGGAGAACACCTTCGAGTATCCTGTCTCGTTCAACGGCAAGATGCGCTTCAAGCTGGAGCTTCCCAAGAACGTGGATCCCAAGGCTGCCGAAGCCGCCGTACTGGACTCTCCTAACACAGAGAAATATCTTGCGGGCAAGCCCGTCAAGAAGATAATCGTAGTTCCGTCCAAGATCATCAATGTAGTATTCTGATATGAATCAGACGACAAAGAAAATACTGATCACCCTCAAGGAGTACGTGATCATCACCCTGGGACTGGCGCTCTACTGCTTCAGCTGGACATCCTTCCTGATACCGAAAGGAATAGTCGGAGGCGCCATACCCGGTCTGGCCACATTTGTCAACTACGCCACCGGCGGACTTATTCCCGTGTCCGTGACCTACCTGTCTGTCAATGTAATCCTGATTATACTGGGATTTCTGATTCTGGGCCGGGGATTCGGATTCAAGACGATTTACTGCATCCTGCTCAACTCCGTCCTGCTGCAGGTGCTGCCGGAGCTGATACCCTGGGTGTCCACCATTGAGGAACCCTTCCTTAACGGTCTGCTCGGAGGTTTCATCGGCGCTATAGGTATCGTCATGATATTCAATCAGGGCGGAAGTACGGGAGGCACCGACATCATCGCTCTCATCCTGGCCAAGTACAGGGAGATATCCCCCGGCCGGGTGTATCTCTTCTGTGACCTGGTGATCGTAGGCTCCGTCCTCCTGCTGCCCGGCAAGACCCTCTCCGATGTGGTCTACGGCTATATGCAGGTCATAGCCTTCTCCCAGGGAGTGGACCTGCTGCTGACAGGCAGCAAGCAGTCGGTGCAGGTTATGATTTTCTCCCAGAAATACAAGGAAATAGCGGATGCGCTGATGACCCAGCTCAAGAGAGGCGTCACTGCCTTCGAGGGGATAGGATGGTATACCAAGGAGGCGCATCAGGTGCTGGTGGTCATCGCCCGCAAGCATCAGCTGAACGAGATCAACAAGATCGTCAAGAACCATGACCGTTCGGCATTTATGTCAGTTACCTCGACTATGAGCGTATATGGAAGAGGATTCGATGAATTAAAAGGACCAGAGAAAATAGAATGGAAACGCAAAAAACAACAACATCAAGGACAAGAAAAGTCCTATCAGTCGTAAATGACTATCTGATAATCACCCTCGGCCTGCTCTGCTACACTGCCGGCTGGTGTATCTTCGTCATCCCCAACGGCATGGTCGGTGGAGGTGTATCGGGTATAGGCGCCATAGTGCAGTATGCGACCAACGGTGCGATACCTGTCAGCTACACATTCTTCTTTGTCAACCTGATACTGCTGATAATCGGTATAAAGGTGCTGGGCAAGGCATTCGGGGTCAAAACCGTTTATGCGGTGGTGGTTACCTCGCTGCTGTTCCGGATTCTGCCGGATGTCATTCCGCAGACATTTATTGACGAGCTGGCGGTAGCGAACGGCAAGCTCCTCTGCGCTCTCATCGGCGGTGCGATGTCCGGACTGGGTATCGGTCTTGCGTTCAGCCGCGGAGGCAGTACAGCCGGAACGGACGTGATAGCCCTCATCATAAGCAAGTACCGGAATATTCCTCCGGGACGTATCATCCTGCTGTGCGATATCTTCATCGTCGGCTCGTCCATCTTCCTGCCCTCAGACCTCAATTTCGGAGCCAGGATCGCAGGCATCATGTACGGATATCTGGTAGTGGCATCGTGCAGCTATGTAGTGGACCTGTCAGTAGCGGGCAACAAGCAGTCCGTCCAGCTGTTCATTTTCTCCAAGCAGTATCAGCAGATAGCGGACATGATATCCGGAACTATGGGCAGGGGCGTGACAGTGCTTGATGCCGAAGGATGGTATACCAAGCAGAGTGAAAAGGTTCTGCTGGTGATGGTCCGCAAGGTGGAGGCCAATTATCTCCTCTCGATGATTAAGCAGATCGACCGTCAGGCCTTTATTTCAATGGGAAGTGTGATGGGAGTGTATGGCCGTGGTTTTGATGCAATTAAGGATAAAAAGAAAGTTAAAAAAATATAAAAACAGATATTTATTTTAAACATTTTTTAACTTTCGCAATATAAAAAGTCTCCATCGTAACTTTGAGGCAATTAACCTTAAATACATGATGGAGACTATTTCTATTTTAACAGTAAGTGTCCTGCCCGGACTGATATATGTCTGTCTGGGCATCTCCCTTATCTTAAAGAGGAGAAAAGAAACCGGCGAGGGAGAAAACCGGACTATGTCGGCTATCCGTAAGGATTATGTGGTTTTTTTATTTGTTCTGGCGTTGTGCTTTTTCTCAGGACTTCCTGCATTATGGCTTGACGATGCTGTGTCGGAGTCTGTTGCAGAAAGGTCTGTCCACAAGCTTTATCTTGTGTCATCAGCCTTGCCGTGTATTCTCATAAGAAGGTGCGATTTCCGTGGGAGGCAGTGGATTCAGTTTTATGTCGCAGTCGCTCTTGCGGCTGTACTGATTGTTCTGACGGAATTCCTGCTTTATTCCGGACGTGGTCAGCTGGCATTCAATCTGCTCTGCCGATGCGCTGTAGGAGCCAATCTTCTCGTTTACATCTACGTACTCTCTTATATCTGCCGGAAAATGCAGGATGTAGCGGATGAAAGCCGTAAGCTGCTTGTCAAGGAACTGTTGGTGCACGTAGTCCTTTTCGCATTCTATAATTTCTTTTTCCTTTTTTACTCATTCGGAGTTCATGCAGCGGTGGATTATTTTATCGTTCTGGCCGGCTTTATTGTCGTGCATGCAACTATAACTGTTGCAGTGGGCCGCAGTATGACGCTCCTGTCATATATGTGTCCTGGGAGTCAGCCCGTCGCAAGCCGGGAACAGAACTCCATGGAGCCTTTGACAGCGGTTATGCAGGACGCTTCTCAAATTATTGGCAAATTTAGTGAGACAAAAAATAATAGTGGTTCCCAACCGTTGAGGGAGAGGCTTTTGGATTATTTTGAGAGCGAGAAGCCTTACCTGTCAAAGACATTGACGATGGAGGAGGTCGCCATGCGCCTTTATACCAATAAATCGTATCTGTCCAAGACAATCAATATGGAGATGAACAAAAATTTCAGGGAACTTGTCAATTATTTCAGGGTTAAGGAGGCCATCAATATATTTTCGACCAATACCGATATATCCATGAATGAATTGAGGGATAGATGCGGATTCAATAATAATGCTTCGTTCACCAGTGCGTTCAAACTCAATACCGGCTATACGCCAGGAGAGTGGTGCCGGGACATGAAGACAAGGAGATGCAAAGCTATGGACAAGGAGGTGTGATATGGACAGAAGTGTTTTTTACGGCAAGAAATGGGATTTTACTATGGAAGTTGTTTTTTACCGTCTGGACAGGGCTATGAGGGATGAAAAGTTGTATCTGAAGCCGGGGATAACCCTGTCCGCCCTTGCCGATATGGCAGGAACCAACAGAACATATGCTTCCAGGGCAATATGCGCCAAATATCGTAATTTTAAAGAATATATCAACGGCCTTAGAATAGAATACCTGTTACGGGATATCCATGACGGAAACTACGGTGATTTGGATGCTGAGGATGAGGATGATTTTGCGCTCAGGTACGGATTCCGCAACCGTAGGAGTTTGGACCGGATACTGGCAAAGGAGACCGGCTGTACCTTCAAAAAGTTGTTGCGGCGCCGTAAGAAAGTGCCGCGTCTTTAATATGAGAGTATTTTGGAGATAAGCTCAGTGAGCAGTTCTCCTTCGGATGCATTTCCGCCGGAGTTGCTCTTGCTGCGCCAGTCACACTCCCGGATGGATGATATTACGTGCATGATTCTGCGTAGATTGTAGTTTTTGACGGCGGACAGGTATGGTGCGGCGTAGCTGTAGTAGACTCCTGCTTTTGATGCTGCGTCCTTTGCCGGTATTCTGTCCCTGAGCATTATGGCATGAATCATCTCCACTTTGGAGAAAAAAAAGAAGAGGAAGCCCAGGGTCATCTGCAGGGGATATTGGCGTGGAGACTCTCCGAAGAACCAGGCTATGCGGAAAGCCTTGTCTCCGTCCCGGACTGCCAGCGCCGATGTGAGTTCTCCGGTATTGAACTCGCGGCTGATACCTACGTTCTGCTCTATATCGGCGGCTGTTATGGTATTGCAGGATTCAGGTACGGCCTTTAGAAGTTTGTCGGCCTCCACTGAGATTTTACGGAGGTCGTTGCCGGCGTATTCGGCCAGCAGCATGGCTCCCTGGGGCTCGATGGTCCTGCCGATGCTTCGGAAGTAAGACTCAATCCAGCGTGGCATAGCCTCTTCACGCACCTTGGCCGATTCGAAGATGATGCAGGACTTGGATGCTTTTTTATAGAAAGAGGTACGTTTGTCCATGTTTTTGCCGGAAAAGAGCAGCACCAGTACAGTGGTGGGCGAGATGTGGTCCAGATAGACGCTCAGGCCTTCCGGCTTCTTGAGCGCCTGGGCCTCGCGCACTACGACCAGCGTCCTGTCGGCCATCATGGGATATCTTTCGCAGATGGATGTGATCTCCTCGGCAGTGGTGTCCGCTCCGTACAGGATGGTCTGGTTGAAGTCCCGCTCATGGGGCTGTAGGGCCTTGTCCATAATCAGGGAGCAGAGCTTTTCAGGGTAGAAAGGTTCTTCGCCCATGAGGATGTATACGGGTTTCAGTCCGCCTGCCTCAATCTCCTTCCGGAGGCTTTCGTATTGTCCTGCTGTGTCTATTTTCGCCATAGCTGCAAAATTAGCATTTTATCATTAACTTTGCGGGCTATGGACACGATTTTCGACCCGCTTCGCAGGATATCCGTGCCCCTGACTCCGGAGGAGAGGGTGCGTCAGGATGTTATAGCATGGCTCAGGGATGAGCAGGGTGTGCCGGAGGTGATGATGGCTTCGGAATACGGTTTTCGTTACAATGGAAGGCAATACCGTGCGGATGTAGTGGTTTTCGGGCGTGATGCCGCTCCGCTGCTGCTGGTGGAGTGCAAGGCTCCCGGAGTGAAGTTGGACAGGGCGGTGCTGGAGCAGGGAATCCGGTACAACAGGGTGCTCAGTGTCCGCTATATGATGTTTACCAATGGGGAACAGATGTACTTCTGCGAGAGAGTAGGGCAGGGACCGGAGTACAGATTTCTCCGCGAGATACCGAAAATTCAGATTTGAGATGATACTTGACTGTTCTAAACCGATATTCGGAGTAATCTCCGAGGAGGCCCGCAGAATGGGTGTGAGAGCCTATGTTATAGGCGGCTATGTCCGGGACCGGATATTAGGCCGGCCCAGCAAGGATATAGACGTGGTGGTTGAGGGGGACGGCCCAGCACTGGCACGCAGGGTCGGAGAGAGGACCGGCTCGCACGTGGCTGTCTTCGCTCGTTTCGGGACGGCTATGATCCATTCGGCGGAAGGCGAGGAGGTGGAGTTCGTCGGGGCCCGGAAGGAATCCTATTCCAGTGACTCGCGTAAGCCCAGCGTGAGCCGCGGCACTCTGAGGGATGACCAGCTCCGGCGCGACTTTACGATAAACGCCCTGTCGTTCTCTCTGCAGCAGGAGGATATGGGTACGGTGTACGATCCTTTCAACGGGCTGGAGGATCTGCGCAACGGATTGATACGTACACCATTGGACCCGGATGCCACTTTTTCGGACGATCCGCTGAGGATGGTGAGAGCTATTCGTTTTGCTACTCAGTTGGGTTTCACCATAGTTCCTGAGGCACTGGAGTCCATACAGCGCAACAGGGGCAGAATGGCGATCCTCTCTCCGGAGCGGGTTAGCGAAGAACTGCACAAGATACTGATGTCCCCCAGGCCGTCGGTGGGATTCGACCTGATGGACCGGACTACTCTCCTGGAGCTGATACTGCCGGCCATCAGTGCTCTCAAGGGAGTGGAGACACAGGAAGGACGGGGGCACAAGGACAATTACCGTCATACCCTGCAGGTGGTGGACAATATCGTGCCGCATACGGATAATCTGTGGCTGAGATGGGCGGCTCTGCTGCATGATATTGGCAAGCCGGCTACGAAGCGGTACGAGAAAGGCTCAGGCTGGACATTCCATGGCCATGAGGTGGTGGGTGCGAGGATGGTGTACGAAGTGTTCAAGTATCTGAGGATGCCGCTGAACGAGAAGATGAAATATGTGCAGAAGCTGGTGTTCCTGCATCTCAGGCCCATCGCCCTGGTACAGGAGGAGGTGACGGACTCGGCGGTGCGCCGTCTGCTTTTTGACGCGGGAGATGACATCGACGACCTGATGACTCTTTGCGAAGCGGATATTACCTCGAAGAATGACCGGACAGTTGCCCGGCATCTGGCCAATTTCCAGCTGGTGCGCCGCAAGCTGCAGGAAGTCGAGGAGAAGGACCGCATCCGCAACTTCCAGCCTCCGGTGACCGGTGAGATGATTATGGAAATCTACGGCATTCCTCCCTGTCGTGAGATTGGCCTCATCAAGGAATACATCAAGGACGCCATCCTGGACGGCCGTATTCCCAACGACCGTGACGCAGCCCTCGCCCTCATGCGCGAAAAGGCCTCCGAACTCGGTCTGAAGGAAGTATAAAACACCGGAGAGATAAACAAGCATGATGTTTATCTCTCCGGTATTCAAATGTTTAAGCTATTCGAACGAGTCTAATATTCCTCCTCGTTGAAAAAGTTTATTTGTATTGATTATCAATATATTATGTAATAATCAATGAAATTTGCGCAAACAAACCGCACCGTTTGAGACGGGCTGAGGCGATAGTTGAAATAGGCGGACAACAAATTATTTTAAATACCCACAGTTCTCAATTCTGCGACTACCGAGATGTCGCTGCATTAAAATAAACTAATTTTTAAGTTAATAAAATTCCCCATATTCTATGCTTTAGGAAATGAAAATCTAAATGTATTTGTTGTATAATTTGCTTTATTATTGCCTGGCGTTATTTCAAAAGTACAATTACTTCTTGTTATGCACTCTTGTATATAATACATACCTAATCCGCTACCATCAAGTCGTGCTTTCTTAGCGTAATAGCCGGACTCCCCCATTTTTAAAATCAAGTCTATTTCCTCCGGCCTAATTGCCAAGCTGCGCATTGTGATAGATACAATTATATCTCTCCAATTAGATGAAAATGAAATTAATATATCACTACTTGGGGAGGCATATTTGGTAGCGTTATTCCAAAAATGTCCCATAGCCAAGTTAATTAATTCATAATCAATCAATACTTTATCATAACATTCGCCAAAGTTTATTTTTATTCTTTTATCCCAAAAGTCAATTAAGTATGGTTGTATTGATAATTTAACCACTTTATGAATGGAGTGAGTAGCTAACCGAGGTTTAGCAGAAGAAGCAATAACTTCGTATGCATCAAATTCCGACAGTGCAATAGATGTACTTTTTATACTTCTTAAAACCGCCTTTGCCGCTTTATCTGCATTAGAAAAGATTTTGTCTCTTGTATACTCTACAATGTCATTCCAGTCATTGGAGGGGATATCTTCGATGGCCGAAATAGATTTCATATCATCAAGTATATGTGACAATTGACTATATACATTATGCCTAAGTTTCTTGACCAAATCGAATGATGGATTTGCTGCTCGATGTACAGCTTCGTCAAAGGAAGGCACTAAAGATAGAAGAATGTCGAAATACTTCTTAAAATCATTCTTAGTAACAGAAGTATCATATGTACACAAATATACAAAACCGTCTTCTATAGGAAGTTTTTTCTGTCTTTTTAGGACTCCACGAACCTTACAAGATAATAACTTTGATTCAGCCAAACATGTATCTACCTCTGGTAAAAGTTCTTTTGGAAGATTAGATAGTATGACAGAACCATTCTTTATTATGTGATAGAAAAATTGAATAGATATTTCCGGATTCATCATAAAGAAATTAACAAACTTATGATGCTAGCCACAGAGCCAGCCCTATCAATATTGAATACTTTACATATACTTTGATTATCACTTTTTCCTTTTGAGTATAGCTTCAAAATGCCATTTTTTATTTCTTCTTTTGTTAATTCCACTCCTAACTCTCGTTGAAAAACACGTTGCAAGTGAATAGCGCAATTATCTAGGCAGAAAGCTTCTTGAGCAAGTCTTTTAAGTGCTGTTTCAAATTGGTAACGGTTAGCCGACTTTTTAAGTCTCTCATCGACATAGCCTTCTGCAGGATGAAATGCATCTACTGGTCCTTGTGCTTCCGCGCTATACATAATGATTTTCTTTTCAGGATAGTTGTCATGTATTGCCGCTATTAAGCCAAGCCCTTCATCAACTAATCCAAGTTCTTTTCCTACTCCTTGGATATCAACACATAATATATGAGCATCTTTAAGTTCAGGCTGCGATAAAGACTTTATGTCGGTAACACATTTAATTCTTTTCCAGCCATCTTTTTCCTTTAGTTCTTTTGTAAGATTAAATTCCTCATTGTCAATAAAAAGAATCTCAACAGAGTTCTTTAATTGCTCGATTGTTCTGACTGGAAAGCTCTTCTGCTTTGTAAAAATTGAAAACATAAGTATTAACTCGTATGTGGTTATATAAAATTTATATTACACTACGAAATTACAAAAAAGCCCCATTTTATCAAATATAATTCCCTATATTTGTGCTATTCAATCGAGATATAATATGAAACTGAATAGGATAAAAGCAGTATTGGCAGAGAAAGGAATTTCCCAGACATGGTTGGCAAAGCAACTCGGTAAAAGTTTCAGTATGGTGAATGCTTATGCATGCAATAGGATTCAACCAAACCTGGGGACCCTTCAGCAAATAGCTGTTATCCTACAGGTAGATTTAAAAGACCTGATAACCGATAAAGAAGAAAGGTGAAGCTCATGGAATATAAATTCAATGAAAATACACGTGTACAGGTTCCTGCCGCCATGCATTTGTGTAGGCTTGGATATACTTATTTGGACAATATAACAGAATATGACAGTAAAACAAATATTCTGACGGATGTATTTTTGCGCAGCGTACAGCGCTTGAATCCGGAACTGTCCGAGCTACAGGCAAAACAATTGCTGAATGAAATTATATTGATACTTGACAACAATGACCTTGGAAGAGAGTTTTATAATAGACTGTCTTCCAATAGCAATATCAAGCTGATAGACTTTCAGGATGCTGATCGTAACGAATGGCATGTAACTACCGAATTCACTTGTGAAAATCAGGATAGCGGAGACAGTTTCAGACCGGACATAATATGTTTTGTAAACGGACTGCCATTAGCCTTTATTGAGGTCAAGAAACCGAATAACCATGACGGTATTCTGGCAGAAAGGGAGCGTATCAATGTGCGGATGCGCAACGAAAAATTCAGAAGATTCTTGAATGTCACCCAGCTGATGATATTTTCCAACAATCAGGAATATGACAATGAAAACAGGGTTCCTATTCAAGGTGCGTTCTATTGTTGCTCTTCAAAGGATAAGGCTTTCTTCAATGTCTTCCGTGAGGCTGATAAAGATTTTGTGACTAAATATCCATATAAGGCCGTATCTGACAGTGTGGAGAAACAGATATTGCAACACCGGAATTGTGTAGTGATCAAGAATCTGCCTGATTATAATACGAACAAAGATACGCATACTCCAACCAACAGGATTCTGACATCAATGCTCAGTAAAGAGCGTTTTCTGTTTTTGTTGAGATATGGTTTTGCCTATGTGGACAGAAAGATTGAACTGGAAGACGGCAGCAAGACCACGCAGTTGGAAAAGCATGTAATGCGTTATCAACAGCTTTTTGCCTCACTGGCCATTCGAAAGAAATTGGATAATGGTATCAAGAGCGGTATTATCTGGCATACACAAGGCAGTGGAAAAACAGCCTTGGCATATTATTCCGTACGTAGTCTGACCGATTTTTATGCGGCAAAGAATACAGCTGTAAAATTTTATTTCATTGTTGACCGCCTTGACTTGATGGAGCAGGCCAGGGATGAATTTGTGGCAAGAGGACTGTCTGTCAGAACTGCAAGCAGCAGGGATGAATTGATGTCAGATATACGGAGCACGAATTTGACAGAAAATGCAGAGGGTAAAGCTGAGATAATGGTGGTAAATATCCAGAAATTCAAACAGGATTCTGCCAAAATACAGATTGATTCCAATTACAGCATCCAGTTGCAACGTATTTTCTTTATTGATGAAGCGCATAGAGGATACAATCCACATGGAAGTTTCTTGGCAAACCTATTGACAGCCGATAAGGATGCTATAAAAATTGCTTTGACAGGTACGCCTTTGTTAAAAGAGGAAAGGGAGTCTTGGCGTGTATTCGGTGATTACATTGATACCTATTATTACGACAAGTCAATAGCAGACGGTTATACACTGAAACTCATGCGGGAACCTGTCGAAACAATTTATAAAGAGAAAATAGAGAATATTCTTGACAAGCTGGCAGGCGGCATAGAAGTCAGAAGAAGTGATATTGACCGCAACAAGATCATTGAACATGAATCTTACCTCAATGCATTGATAGACTATATTATTGCCGATTTCCGTAGGTTCCGTATCGAACAGGCTGATGATACTGTAGGTGCAATGATTGTGTGCAAGACAAATCCTCAAGCCCGTGAAATGTATCGTTTGTGGCAAGAGCGTTTCAACAAAGCTTTGTATATCGAAGGGAAACATGATGAGAGTCTGATGTTGGCGGCTGAACCTATGATTGCCTATGGATATCATGCAAAACCTTTGAGAGCTTCTTTGATTTTGCATGATGAAGGAGACAAGGAAGAGCGTAAGGCGTACATTGATGAGTACAAGAAAAAACTATCAGTCGATGTCCTGATTGTCAATCAGATGCTTCTAACTGGGTTCGATGCTCCCCGTTTGAAGAAACTCTATCTAGGGCGAAGTCTGGACGGACACGATTTGCTGCAGGCATTGACAAGAGTAAACAGGCCATACCATAAATTTAAGTATGGTTATGTCGTTGATTTTGTGAATATCAAGGAAAATTTCGATGCTACCAATGACCGCTATCTGCGTGAACTGAATCGTACAGCCGATATTCAGGAAACAGGCGAAAAGGAAACAGTAGGAGAAGCTCTCATTGTAGATAAAGAGCAGATTGTAGAGCAGATAAAAGAAATCCGCAGCGTTTTATTCAATTATACGTGCGACAATCCTGAAGAGTTCAGAAAGGAAATAGATGAGATTGAAAACAAAGACAATCTATATACGCTCCGATCTACTCTTGAAAATGCCAAGGCAATCATTAACCAAGTAAGGGCTTTTGGCGATGAAGAGTTGAAAGATAAAATCAACAGTTTGCCTAAAGGTACTATTCCTACTCTGATCACTGAGGTTTCTCACCGTATAGAACGAATGAATTTTCTGGAAAGTACCGAACATAAGGCAGATGTATCTGGAATTATCAATGTCGCTCTTTCTGAACTGGAATTTGAGTTCAAAAAAGGCATTTCAGAAGAATTGCGTATTATTGTCAATGATATTCGGGAGCGTTGTGAAAAAGTACAGGCTGAATTTGAAGCCAACTTTGACAAGGCGGAAGACAAGTATGTGATTTTGGCTGAAGAGTTCCGGGAATACTTCAGAAAGAAAGGCTTCGTTCCTCAAAATACGCAAGAAGCTAAAGAAAGCATTGATTATATGGATTCGGTAATGAAAAAAATCCGTGAGATAAATCGTCGCAATAATATACTCAAAAAGAAATATCAGGGAGACGAGCGCTTTGTCCGTATCCACAAGCGTATAGAAGAAGAAAATGAAAAGCGAGAAAAGCCTCTTATTTCCAAAACTGAATACGAAATAGCAGAAAGTCTGTCAAAAATGAAGCGTGAGATTGATAACCGTATTTACCTTGATATAAACATCATAGCGAATGAAAACAGTTTCAAACGGGATACGTTGGCTATGATAGGCCATCAACTCGTCGACTTGGGGATAAAAGCGAGTCTTCCCGACAGGAAGTTCATCAACAATCTCATTGCAAATGAATATATAAACCAATACAATCAATTTTACTTGAGATAATATGGATGCAAATACCCAGAATATATCAGAAGCTACTATAGCCCTTATTGATTCATTGAAATCGACCACTTCCCATTTTGGTCTTGCCAATAGTGGTGGTGAGTACAAGATCATTACGGAAATGTTTCTGTATAAGTATTTCAATGATAAATTCGGATATGAGGCAAAGCAGGATAAAATATACGGAGAAAGATTGAGCAAGGCAGACAAGTGGGATGCGGAATATGATAAATTCACTGAAGAGGAAGTCGAAGATCTGTTCAGCTATCTTCCCGCATCTGTTCCGTTGCTTAAACCAGAGCATACATTGGCACATTTGTATAATACTTCAGGAGCAGGAGATTTTTCTACACGTCTGGATGCGACACTGATTGACATTGCCAATCTGAATGCGGATACTTTTTCTGTTGTAACTTCAGGGAAAAGCAGAGTCAATATATTCAGTGCACTCACACAGTTTGTAACAGATCCGCAGAAAAGGGATGATTTTGCACGGTCATTGATGAGTTCCGTTGCATCATTCAATTTTGAAAGCGTTTTTGCGGAAAAATATGATTTCTTCTCACGGATATTTGAATATCTTATAAAGGATTATAACAATGCTGGGGGCGGAAAATATGCGGAATATTACACCCCGAGAGCCATCGCACAGGTAATGGCCCGCCTGCTGGTCGGAGATGATGCAAACCTACGTGGAGTGACCTGTTATGACCCATCTGCAGGAACAGGTACTTTGCTTATGGCTTTGGCTCATCAGATAGGTGAAGACCGTTGTACGATCTTCAGTCAGGATATATCGGAGAAATCCAGCGAGATGCTCCGACTGAATCTCATTCTGAACAATCTGTCGGGAAGTCTTCCTAATGTTGTACAAGGGAATACTCTTACGGAGCCATACCACAAGGAAGAAAACGGAGCTCTCCGAAAATTCGATTTCGTTGTGTCCAATCCGCCATTCAATCTGGATTTCTCAGATTTTAGAGATACATTGGCTTCTGATACGGTGCGTTTTTGGGCGGGAGTCCCATCTGTACCGGCAAAGAAGAAAGATTCAATGTCTATCTACTTGTGTTTTATCCAGCATCTCATCAATTCGCTGAAAACAAATGGCAAGGGGGCTATTGTCATTCCTACGGGATTCATTACAGCCAAAAGTGGTGTTGAAAGAAAAGTCCTGACGAAAATTGTAGATAACCGCTGGGTGTATGGCTGTATTTCTATGCCAAGCAATGTGTTCGCAAATACATGTACGAATGTTTCCGTCCTGTTCTTTGACAAAGCTGCTTTTGCCGAGAAAGTCATATTGATTGATGCGAGCAAGTTAGGAGAGGAATATAAGGAAGGGAAAAATAAAAAACGTAGATTGCTGAAGGATGACATTGACTTAATTGTCAATACATTCAAAAATAAAGAAGCCGTAGAGGATTTTTCGGTTGCGGTAAGCTATGATGAAATAAAGGAAAAAGGTTATTCGTTGTCTGCCGGACAGTATTTCGACATCAAGATTGATTATGTGGACATTACTGAAGAAGAGTTCAATAACCGAATGGCAAATTATAAGGCTGAACTGTCACGGCAATTTGCTGAGAGCCATCGTCTGGAGGAGGAGATAATGAAGCAGTTGGATGCTTTGCACTTTAACGTAAATGTTGGAAATAATGAGTAAAGAATTGACCATCATAGATAAAGACTATATCCGGTGGGTGGAAGACCTTAGTGTACGCTATCGTCAAAGTCAAATTAGAGCAGCGGTGAGGGTTAACCGTGAGTTGCTTAAATATTACTGGGAACTTGGTCGTGACATAGAAGAGATGCGTGTGGAAGAACGGTGGGGTGAGAAAGTCATCAAGAATCTTTCTGTGGATTTACAGCGCAGAAATCCCAATGCCACAGGTCTTTCTCGAACCAACATATATTACGCAAAGAAATTCTATCTGCTTTATTCTCAGTATTTAAAAGTTGTTCCACAAGCTGTGGAACAATTACAAAATGGAAAAGTGCTACAACCTGTGGCAGAATCCTCGAAGCCTGTCCCACAAGCTGTGGGACAATTGGAAGAGATGCTTTTCTCCATACCTTGGGGACATCACCGTTACTTGATGGACAGATACAGTAAAGAACCAGCAAAGGCTCTCTTCTATGTGAGAAAGACGATGGAAGAGGGTTGGAGTCGCGACACATTGCTCAACTTTATGGACAACGGCCTGTATGAACGGGAAGGAAAGGCTTTGACAAACTTCACCCGCACATTGCCGGACACGACAAGTGATCTTGCACAGGAACTGACAAAAGACCCTTATAACTTTGCCTTTACAGGGATAACTCAACCTTATAATGAGCATATTCTCAAAGATGCACTGCTTGCCAATATCTCGCAATTCCTGCTGGAACTCGGTACCGGATTCGCATACATAGGCAAAGAGTATAGACTTCAGATCGGACAAAAGGAGAAATTTATCGATCTGCTTTTCTACAACTTGAATCTATCATGCTATGTAGTGATTGAAGTGAAAATCGGTGAATTTGATTTTCAAGACCTCGGACAGTTAAGCGGCTATGTGGTCGCTTGTAATCATATTCTTAGAAAAGAGGGAAGAGACAATCCTACAATCGGTCTGCTTATTTGCCGCCAAAAGGATTCAATGCTTGCCCAATACGCATTGGAAGGCAGCAATCTCCCATTGGGAATATCTGAATATGAGCTATCAAAACTTTATCCAGAAAAAGTGGAGGGAACTATGCCTACTATCGAAGAGATTGAAACAAGATTGGAAAACGTAAATAGCGACAAACAATAGATTTTTAGAATGGACAAAATTTCTCCAAAATATCAAATGAAGATCGTACAAAATATCAATGATAAATTGTATGAATTATTCAAATCGTATGACGATGTAGAAGCCTATGTAGAAAAATGGCGAGAAGTCTATGATAACTTTGGGAATGCAAATTTCTACATTCAATACAAAGATGAAGAACGCAAGAAAATTGATTTAAAAAGGACACTTCATCAGGTAGATGGCGAAACATTATTGAAAATAGCTATTGACTTGGGTATTGAAACACCTGATTTCATCCCATCTGTCCCTACGTTTAAAAATGAATTAAAATCATCATATGAAACTGCTGCGCAAACATTCGAAAAAGCATATTGTAATGTAGAAAAAGATCCCAATCTTGCTATCGGCCTAGCTAATTCAGCATTAGAGAGCATTTTTAAAGAGATATTAAAAGATGAAAGGTTGCAGATTCAGTATGACAGTAGGGACACCACATCAAAGTTAGTAAAAAATATTTGTAAAGCATTTCGTTTAGACAATGGAGACTCATTACCCCAAGAAGTACAGACAATAGCTAAATCCTTGATAGCTTGTAGTAATGCTATTGAAGACCTTCGTAGTACAAAAACTGAAATGCACGGCAAAACACAAAATGATTTTATTATTAAAGATCCTATGTGCGCTTACTTTGTTGTTAATGCTGTGTCTACTGTAGGATTATTTTTGCTAAACTACTATAAGGGTAAATATCCTCCACAGGTAAATAATACACTATCGGAATTTGATCCAGATGACGATTTGCCTTTTTAACAAACAAGAGTATGGAATTGAAAAAATATAAGCTTGGAGAAATCCTCGATGTCACAAGAGGGGCAAGTCTCAGTGGCGAGTTTTATGCCACCGAGGGTGAATACATCCGTCTGACTTGTGGTAACTTTGACTATCAGAATAATTGCTTCAAAGAGAATAAGTCCAAAGATAATCTCTATTATACAGGTGACTTTCGGTCTGAGTTCTTAATGGAAAAAGGAGATATTATCACTCCTTTGACAGAACAGGCTATAGGTCTGCTTGGCTCAACTGCTATTATTCCCGAAAGTGGCAAATATATCCAAAGCCAAGATGTGGCAAAAATTATTTGCAAAGAGGACTTGTTAGACAAAGATTTTGCATTTTATCTTATATCCTCTACTTTGGTCAAACAGCAACTAAGTGCAGCTGCCCAACAAACAAAAATTCGCCACACTTCACCAGATAAAATTAAGGATTGCACCGTGTGGATTCCTGCATTGGCGGAACAGAAACGCATTAGCAAGTTGCTTCGTAGTCTTGACTGCAAAATAGAGCTTAACAGAGTTATAAATCAGAATTTAC
>CABMPD010000011.1 GCA_902388455.1 uncultured Alistipes sp.
TGTTCAAATTTCATTGCCGAGGCGTAACAGCATTTGTGGCCATGGGCCAAAAATAGGAATAATTACATGATTATCCGCAAATATCCTCCTACATCATCTGCTTTTCTGACACTCAGGCTGTTTCACCGCATTGACAGGAGCCCTTTTTCGGTCTTACCTTTCCCCTGCCACACCGCGCTGCCAACAGTGAGGGAGGCGACTGCCCGCAGTCTGCATGCCGCGCACCATGCGTAAGTTTATCAGCTCCTCACAGGACAAGCATTTTATCTTAAATTTACGATAAAATACGCACAATACAGCCAACGAATTAATAAATAAAGAGAAGACAACACAACACATTATTGATTATCCTCACAAATTTACCCACACACATATTACTGGTTTTAAATGTTTTAAGAATTCAAGCTAAAAACAATTCGAATCCACATTCAAAAAAATCGCGCAATAAATAAATAAACGTATATTTGTAGCCAAAACAGATACAACAGCACCATGACAGCACAACATCCCATATTATTTACAGCCTTCCTTTTGCTAACAGCCCTCACACCCCTGCCCGCCCGCGGCCAGTCCGTATCACTCTACGGCGAGACTCTGAAAACTTCATGTCCGTTGAACTGCCGCGATGTCACCAGCAAGAAACCCATAGGCACCTACAGCTACACCGTCACCTACCGGTACGAAGTGGACATGAACGCCTATGACACGGCCGGCAACTATATCCCCGACTACGACATCATGCGCCTGGAGATCAGTCCCGACGGACTTTCCCGATACTACAGCACCACCGCTGACAGACGGGACTCCATCATGTACAGGGCGAGGACCGATGCCAACCATCGCGGCGGAGTGGACCTCGACAGCTGGAAGCCGGCGGAAAGATTCGCATTGTACGAGGACACATACCTCAACTGGCCGGAGACCGGGAAACTGACAGTCCGCACAGGCATGGTCAGGGAAGAATTCGAATACACCGAGCCCGTTCCACAGATGACGTGGCAGTTTCTGAATATCCCGCCCAGGACCGTCTGCGGCTATCAGTGCATGGCAGCCGGCACCACGTTCAGAGGGCGGCAGTACACCGTGTGGTTCGCTCCCGAAATACCCATCAGCGCAGGTCCATGGAAATTTTCCGGTCTGCCCGGTCTCATCCTGGCCGCGGAGGAAAGCTCCGGTATATTCTCCTGGGAAGCCGTCGGCATCAGCTCCGATACCGGGGACATCCACCTGTTCGACCCGAAATACGACTGCATCACCAACCACGTCTCCTGCGGAGTATCGCTCATGAAGATACGCCGCATCACCCGCAAACAGGCCCTTGACCTGGAGCGTCGCAGGTGGTCTGACCCCCTTGGCATGATTATCTCCGGCGGAGGTTCAGTACAGATGACAGTCATGCAAAATGGAGAGATAATCTCTGACGAGATGGTTACTGCCGCCAACCGCGAGAAATACGCCCTTCCTGAAATCCCCGTCCTCGAGCTCGAATAATGACTATGAAATTAAAAACCTTCGCAATACTCACCGCAGCCGCAGTGCTGGCCTGCATCAGCGTTGCAGAGACCTTCGCGCTGCCATTGCAGGCTCATAGCGTAGATGTATGCACACCGGATTCCCCGGCAAGGGACACTGTACGGCAATCATTGGCTCATGCCGTCGTGACAGGGCGCGTGACGGACTCCGGCACCGGCGAGCCAGTCCCGGGGGCGAATGTGATGCTGCAGACAGCTGACGGCAGGGCACTTTACGGCTTCACGACCACGGACAGTGACGGCCGGTACCGTTTCGAGTACAGCCTCAGGGCTGATTCCGTCAGGGTGATGATTACGGGGTTCAATATCCGCAAGGCCTGGAGGAACGTCCCGCTGGCCGCCTCCGTCACGGCTGACTTCCAGGCCGAATATGAGAGACTTCAGCTCAACGAAGTGACCGTCACCGCCGAGCCGATAAGGCGCCGCGGCGACACCCTCAGCTACCTTGTCGACTCATACATCGACACCCTCACCGACAGGGCCATCGGGGACGTGCTCCGCAAGATGCCCGGTATCGATGTCTCCGAATCAGGACAGATAAGGTACAACAACCGCCCCATCAACAAGTTCTACATCGAGGGACTGGACCTCATGGGCGGACGCTACGGTGTAGCCGTCAACAACGTCCGGGCCCGCGACATCTCCCGCGTGGAAGTCCTCGAAAACCACCAGCCCATCAAGGCCCTCAAGGGCGTGGAGTTCTCCCCCGACGCGGCCATCAACCTGCGCCTGAAGGACGGAGCGAAAGGAAGCCTCATCGCCACCCTATCCCTCGGAGGCGGCTACAGGCCCTGGATGTGGAACGGAGAGCTGGCACTGATGCTCTTCACCGGCAACTACCAGATGATGACCACCGTCAAGTCCAACAACTCCGGGGACGACGTCACCACCGAACTCACCTCATTCTACGACGCATTCGCCAAGGAATACTCACAGCTGGGAATACACACCCCCGCAACCCCGGACACCGACCGCGAACGGTATATGGACAACCTCACCCACGCCGTCTCCATCAACAACATAGTCCGCCTCGGCGACAGTACGGACAATGACAATACCCTAAACATCAACGCCATCTACCTCCACGACCGCCAGCGGTACAACTCCTCGTCCCTGACCACCTACTATCTTCCGGACGGACAGCCTCCCCTGGAGATAGACGAGACCACCTCCGCCACCGAGCTTTCGGACGGGACGGAATTCAAGCTGCGTTACAATCTCAACAACGAGAAGATATACCTCAACGAGCAGATAGCCTTCGGAGCCGAATGGAACCGCAACAGCGGCAGCGTCCTCAGTGACGGCACCCCGGTGGAGCAGGCCATGACAGTCGATCCCCAGCTCCGTCTCCAGAACGACCTGCGCTTCGTCAAGGTCATGGGCAATAACATCCGCCTGAGTTTCAACTCCCGCATCTTCGCCTCCTCCCTCCCCTCCACGCTCCGGATTACTCCTCTGCTCTACCCGGAAATATTCGGCTATGACCAGAACGCACAGGATGCCGTCCAGCTCATGAACAACCGCAAGATCAACACCGTCAACACAATATTCCTCAGCAAGGAATTTCACGGAGGATTCGGGATCAATTTCGCCGCCGGAGCCGACGCTGACTTCCAGGGCATGGCCAGTTCCCTGGCACCTTCCGGCACCGATGCGGCACCCGACTCACTGAGCAACGACATGGACTACCGCAGCCTCGCCGCCAGGGCCAGCATCGGCCTGAGCTACCGCTATCGCTCATTCCACATAGGCGCAGGAGCCGCATTGAGCTACAACGACATCTTCATCCAGGACAATATCCGGAACAGCAGCCGCAGTCTCGGCAAGTTCTTCGTCAACCCCAACATCAGCATGGACGTGGAGATTACTCCGAACCTCAAGTTCCTTGCCTCCGGCGCCGTCATCAACACCCTCGGAGCCCCCTCCAGCATCTACAGCGGCTACATCATGACTGACTACCGCGTCATCGGCAGCCGCGACGGAGACATCGCCCGGGGCCTCTACCAGAGGTACAGTGCCGAACTCCGCTACGCCGACGCCCTGCTCTCCCTCTTCGGTTCAGTCCAGGCCTCCTACACCCGCAGCCGCTCAAACCTCATGTACGGCACCGAGTACATCGGTTCCCTCAGCCGCATACAGACTTACAGCATCGACAACGTCTCGCAGGGATGGAGCATTGACGGAAAGATAGAGAAACGTTTCGACGCCATATCCACCACCATAGGCATTCCGGTAGGATTCACCCGCAACTGGATGGATGTCCTGCGTCAGGGCGAGATCATGCCCGTGTCCACATGGAGCCTGCCCGTAGGCCTGGAGCTTTCTTCCCGCCTGGCTCCCAAGATATTCCTCGAATACTACATCCGCTATGTACGCAGCGCCAGCGAGATACTCCCCACCGGCCCTGAAGCCGCAGAGACCGCCGAAGTCCTCACCCCAATCAACGCCGTTCACCAGCGCCTCCGGCTCAGCACCACCTTCTTAAAGCGCCTCAGTGCCAGCATCACCGGAGAACACTACCTCAACGACGCCATTTCCGGAGGCAGCCGCAACATATTCTTCCTCGATGCCTCCATATCGTACAAAGCCCGGAAATTCGAATACATCCTCGAGGGCCGCAACCTCCTCGGGACCGGCACCTACAACCAGCGCACATACAGCGACATCACCAACTTCCAGTACCTCTACCGGCTCCGTCCGCTGTCTGTGATGTTCAAGATACGGTTCAGTTTAGGTTAAAGAAACTAATAGTAAAAAGAAACACATGAAATACAGAATCAGAATCCCGCTCACCGCCCTGACCATTGCCATGCTGACAATGAGCGCAGCCGCACAGTCAAAACAAGAGACCGAAAAAGTAACACCGCTGGACAGCACGGTTATCACGCTTGCCGAGATATGGAGCCTGGACCAGGGAGTCCGCAGCGATGCCTCCCTCTATCTGGAAAACAGCCGCGAGTTCAACCTCCGCATCGACAGCATCTGCTTCGACAAAGCCATTGAATGCATAAGGCACTTCGGATGGGTGACGGACTTGGGCAAATACAACTCCACCCACGGATAC
This sequence comes from uncultured Alistipes sp., assembly GCA_902388455.1. Lineage (GTDB taxonomy): Bacteria > Bacteroidota > Bacteroidia > Bacteroidales > UBA932 > Coprenecus. Next base: position 4,597 of record CABMPD010000011.1, read on the forward strand.
CTCCTGCAGGCACTCACAGCCGTCATGCTCCACAGCCCCCACAGACTGATGGACGGAGATATCTACAGCCTCCTGCGCACAGAAGCCGAGGCAGGACGGCTGCACCCCGAGGCACTGGCTCTCTTTCTGGACAAATACTACGTCATATACCAGAAACGCTCCCTCTATGGCTCCGACTTCCGCAAATTCCTCCAGCCGCCTGCCCTCAATCCTGAAGACAGACCGCTGTCGGACAGCCTCCGCCGCGACATCGGCCTCAGCCCCCTGCCCGACTCTCTGTTCCGCCAACCGTAATTCAAGTCGATTCAAAAACACTTTGAAAATGTCCAATGTCCACAATACAGTCTGTACAGCTAAAATCCGTATACTCTCGTGTTTCACAGAAAGTTACATGAAGTATGCGATTTACAGACTGGGGACAGTCACCACTTGTCTGTTGTCCTGCTTTTCGCATACATTGCTGTCCGACAACACTATGCGCGGATCATTCGATTACAGACTGAAGGCTGTCGACACCTGTCTGTTATCCTGATTTTCACCCACCTCGCTGTGTAACAATGCTTTACACAAATATTCCGATTACAGACTCGTCCTAGAGAAAAGGCGCTGATAACGGACTACCCCTGCCACAGCACTATACAGGCACATTTAAGGAAGATGCGTCCTGGCCGCACCGCTCAGTCTGTAACGTTCTCTTTTTTCACACTTCTTTATAGCATAGCGACTTACGCAAAGTACATCATTTACAGACTGCAGGCAGTTGCCGCGTGTCTGTAATCCGCATAACCCTGTAACCATTTGTTTTCCAGCCGAATATTTCAAACGACCAACTACAGACTGAGGTGTACCAAAGAACTTTGACTAACGCAGACCGTCCACCCGGGCAACATTTATTGAAAACTTCAAATAAAATTCCCTGCAGTACGGCCTATCACCTCACAACAGCTTCCAGAAGGAATTTTTTAACAAAAAATTCATTTTAAATCGAATTTACTAAAAAAAATCGTTATATTTGTAGCATGATGAAAACCTCTACACCCCTCGCGATACTGCTGCCGTTGATTCTGCTTTCCACGGCCGCATTTTCTTTGGGCGCCCAGACACCCTACATGGACGCCATGTACATCGATGTCCGCTGGGACAGGACCGATACTCTCGGTGAAGCCACGATGCGCCTGGAATATCGGATGCGCTTTCCCTCCGAGACCGGTCCGGACAGCTCCTACGTAGACAGAAGAATCGTGGAGATAGGCCCGGGACTGCAGAAAGAGTACAGCCTGATACTCGAGATTTCCGAGATGTCCGGACACAATGCCTGGAAACAGACTGACGGCGCTTTCGACTCGCACGACCCTGACAGCCCGGTCAACCCCTTTGAGCTGTACATCACCCCGGACGGCATCACAGTCATCCACAAGACCATGATACTCGGTCCGGTACTCCGCTGGCAGGAGGACACGCCCGTATTCGGATGGCAGCTAACCTCCGATACCTGCACCGTCATGGGCTACCCGTGCCAGAAGGCCGTCACCGAATTCCGCGGCCGGGTATGGCACGCCTGGTTCTGTCCCTCCCTGCCGGTGGACAGCGGCCCTTACAAGTTCCGCGGCCTGCCCGGCCTAATACTCAAGGCAGAGGACACCACCGGCACCTACAGCTGGGAACTCGCTGCCATTGAGCGGGGTACATGGCCGATTCTCGAAAAACGGCTACTCTACCAGGACTGCACCCGTTCCCAGGCCAGAAAATACATCCGGCAGATGTTCACCAGCCCCTACCAGTGGAAGGTGAGCCGCGGCATGCGTGTCCAGCAGATAGACCCCCAGACCCATCAGCTCAGAGAACTCACCCATGAGGAGAAAAGCGAGTCGTTCCACTACGACCCGATAGAACTCGAATAACACATTTAAAGAGTATGAAAATAAAGAGCAAAAGAACGGCATTGGCACTGCTGGCCGTCATGGCGGTCCACCCTTTGGCGAACTCTCAGAATCTCAGCGACCAGGAGGTTGCCCGGATTGTCAGCAGCGGGCGGTATTTTCCTGCGGCAAGGGATTTCAGCCTCAGGGAGAAAGCGGACACGATGGAGATGCGCATATTGTACGGATTCGAATATGTCATCGACACATTGTCCGGCAAGTGCCTGCATGAGCCTTATATGCTGGAGATAGGCGGAAAACTGACTCACTACTACAGTTACAACGCCTATATCAGAGACTCCGTGCAATCCGAGGTCTATGCCTCCGAGAAAAGCAAAGGAATGAACGCTTTCACCGATATAACGTCCTCCGTAATACCGGAAGACCAGACTGCCACTTATTATGAAATATTCAGGTGCATTCCCTCTTCGTCCAGATACGTCCTGCTGAGAGTCCAAAACACCGACTACTGCTACAGCGAGAAAGCAGAACAGACAGAGTGGCGCCTCTCGGACCGGACGGACACCGTCTGCGGATACCGGTGCCAGGTGGCAGAAGGACAGCTCAACGGCAGGCAGTGGACGGTATCCTTCTCAACAGACATACCATACCCTTACGGTCCATGGAAACTTGAAGGACTGCCCGGCCTGATATTAAAAGCCGAAGATTCCGAAGGTCTGCTCAGATGGGAAGCCGTCGGACTGGAAAAGGGCAGAGGCCGGAGCATATACAGGTACACCAGGAACAAGACATCGGCAATAGGCCTGCACTACAGATGCGAAAAAACAAATAAAAAAAATATCGCGGAATTGTGGCGGATGATATGGAGGTCCCCGGGCTTTTTAAGGACCTCCGGAAAGCCGATGACAGTGATGCTGCCTGACGGATCCATTAAAACCGTCGGGGTGCAGAATCATCATGAGGGTTATTATCCGCCATTGGAATAAACGGCTACAATATTTAAAAGTAAAAGTACGATTATGAACAGACCTGTATTACCGGCAAAACTTACGACCGGCGCCATCCCCCTGCTGTGCGCCGCCTCCATGCTGTGCAGCGCACAGTCCCCTTACCGTCCCGTACCGAACCAGACCTGGAACAAAACCGTCGCCCTTGACACCGCATTTATGAGAGTATCCTACGAGATGACTTTCCGCGACGCACTGTTCTACAGCACATCCGAACCCGGAGGTCTGGAAGACCATGTCTTCGCCGAGAAGGAAATCCTCTCCGACACACGCATAGTGGAGTTCGGAGACAGGGTCCGCAAAGACTACAGCCAGATACTCGAAGCACGGGAAATGCTGAACCGCGAAATGACTGAACGCGGGGAGATGCCGAGGAACCTAGGCTCCTCATCGGTCTATCCCATCGAGCTGTTCGTATTCAGCGACAGCTACCGGATCAACCGCAGAACCCTGCTGACAGGTCCGATACTGCAGTATGAGGGCGGCTGCACTCCCATGCAGTGGTCCCTTACAGGCGAGGCGGATCAGGTCGGGGACTATCAGTGCCAGAAGGCCGTAACCTCATTCGGAGGACGGGAGTGGACGGCGTGGTTCTGCCCCGACATCCCCGTGGACGGCGGCCCGTACAAGTTCTGCGGCCTACCCGGACTGATCCTGAAAGTGGAGGACTCCGAAAAGCATTTTTCCTGGACCATGACAGGCATCGAGAAAGGCTCGTGGCCCATCTACGAGAAGCAGTTCCTCTTCCAGAAATGCAGCCCCAAGGAAGCCGCGAAGATCCTGAAGGACATGTACCTCCGTCCTTTTGTATTCCTGAAGAACGCGGGCATCAGGACTCTTCTGCCTGACGGAAAAGGAGGAGCAAGAGAGCCCGGTGACAACGAATACTCCGTAGCCATGTACTACGACCCGATAGAACTTGAGTAACAATCATCCCTAACAGAAACCATCCCATGAAAGCACGACCGACACCCGCCCATACCGCCGGAGCAGCCGCATTCCTTCCCGCCCTCCTGGCCATCATCCTCCTCTGCACCGCAGTCAGGACCGCCTCCGCACAGGAGCCGCCCCTGGCCACCTTCGAGGGCAGCATCCGCTACGCCGGCACCTCCGAGCCCGCTGTGTGCTACGTCATTGTCAGCCGGACGGAGGACGGGATGGCCATAGGCTACACCACCACCGACGGAGAGGGCCACTACACCCTCAGCATCCGCTCCGGAACTGACAGCGTGGTCATCTCAGTCTCCGGCATGAGCGTCAAGGCCGTGCGCCGCACCGTGCCCAATGTCAGCGGGCGGCACGACTTCGAGGTGGAGGAGTCCCTCTTCGAACTGAACGAGGTGACGGTCACTGCTCCGAAGATGGAGATGAAGGGCGACGACACCGTATCCTACAACGTCGCATCCTTCCGTGCCCAGGAGGACCTGGTCATCGAGGACGTGCTCCGCAAGCTGCCCGGCATCACGGTCAGGGACAACGGGCAGATACTCTACAAGGCCAAGCCGATAGCGGGGCTGACCATCGACGGCATGGACCTGCTCAAGGGCCGCTACGGCATCGCCACGCGCAACATCTCTCCGGACCACATCGCCTCGGTGGAGATTCTCGAGAACCACCAGGCCATCAAGGCCCTCAAGGACCTGGTACCCTCCGACAAGACCTACATCAACCTCAAGCTCAAGGCCTCCTCGCGGGGAGTATTCCTGCTCTCGGCGGCCGCGGGAGGCGGCTACGGAGACGGAGGCCTGTGGAACGCCGAGGCCGCGCCCATGTACTTCGGACACAGCAGCCAGCACATCCTCACCGGCAAGACCAACAACACCGGCGACGACCTCGCGTACGAGCTGGAGGACCTCACCTCCGGCACCGGCAGGCTCAACCCGGTGCTCTCCTCCGCCACGCTCGCCTCGCCCCCGGCCATCGACAAGGACCGCTACTACCGCAACACCTCGTACTCCGCCTCCCTCAACGAGCTCTTCCGCACCTCCGGGGGCACGGACATCAACCTCAACCTCTCATACCTCAACGACACCGAGCTGCGCGACAACACCTCCGAGACCCGGTGGATGCTCCCCGACTCCTCCGTCAACCTCATACGGGAGGGCATATCCAACGTCATCGGCACCGACAAGGTCAACGCAGAACTCAGCTTCAGGAGCAACGGGGACCGCCTCTACGTGGACAACCGCAACATCTTCTCCGCCGAGTTCCTCGACATAGCGTCCTCGGTCAACGGCATCGGCCAGGACTTCGACCGCACCACGCTAAGGGCATCCAGCACGGCCAGCCTGATCAGGCGCAGCGGGGAGAAGAGCGCCTTCGAGATCAACGCACGCGCCGCCTACGAGCACACGCCGTACTCCATGGCAATAGCCCGGGACGGAGGGCAGTGGGCCGGAGCCGTGCAGGACGTCACCGCGGACGCCTTCACGGCATCCCTGTTCGCCGGCAACGTCACCAGCTTCAGGCTGTGGGACATGAGGATAGAGCCCACCCTCTCGGCCAGCTACCGGCTGGGCAGCCTCGACAGCCGCCTCAGCACCCCCTTAGGACAGCTCGAAGACCCTTCCGAAGCCGCAAACCGCCTGATGATGCACCGCCTCAGGGTAGCTCCTGCCGTCTACGCCTACTACACCTCCCTGCACGTGGACCTCAGCATATTCATCCCCTTGGCCTACTACATGACGTTCCTCGACGACAGGCTGGGAGGCACGCGGACGTCCCGGCACAAGGTGTTCGCCGAGCCCAGCGTCAGCATGAAGATAAAGCCCGCGGCCTCCACCGACATCAACCTCGGCTACTCCATGAGCTGGTCCATGCCGGAGATATCCACCCTCTACGGCGGCGCCGTCCTGAGCGACTACCGCAGCCTGACCCGGTACGCCGCGGACCTGACCGAGGGCATGCGCAACCATTTCTCCCTCGGACTCAGCTACAAGGACATCTTCAACATGCTGTTCCTCAACCTCAGCGCGGGATACTCCCTCACCAAGCCGGACATCCTCTACGGATACGACTTCGACGGCATCTACTCCACCACCCTGACAACACGCACCGGGGAGCTTTCCCACACCGTCAGCGCCGGCATCGAACTGAGCAAGGGATTCTACTGGAAGGACCTGACCGCCAAGCTGGAGCTCGGAGCCTCATGGACGGACTCACCCTTCCTGCTGCAGGAGCAGGTGGCGAGGATGAGCATGCAGGGCTACTCCGCCGGGCTGGACATCTCCCTGTCCCCGTTCAAGTTCCTCGGCCTGACATACAACGGCAGCGTGATGTACTCCCTCTCCCGGCAGGCCTCGGGCGAGAACCTCACCCCGCTGCTGACCGCCTCCAACGACCTCACCCTCAGCTTCCGCCTTCCCGCCGGCATCGGCCTCTCCCTGACCGGGGAGCACTACCACAACAGCGCATCCTCCGCGGCCGGTGACTTCGTCCTGCTGGACGCCGCCCTCAGCTACAAGTGGAAGCGTTTCCGCTGGGAACTCACCTGCTCCAACCTCCTGGACACCCGCGAGTACGTCTACTCCGTGCTCTCCGCCGCCAGCAGCTTCTCCACCGACTACCTCATCCGGCCCAGGAGCTATTTGCTCAAGATGTTCGTAACTTTCTGATTATTCTGAAAAATTAAAACTTTCACCCATGAAGCATCTGACCATAATTCTCACCTCCGCGGCACTTGCCCTTTCGGTACTAAATGCCTGCGCCTCTCCAAAAGACGGCAACGAATTTAAGGAGACCGCTTTAAGCGGAACGCCTGTCCGCATGGACATCCCGGACACACCGATAAACTCAGTACTCTCAAACAACGGCCACATCGTCACTCTAAGCAAAATCGAGGACAGAGAGGCCGGCTCTGTTTCCAGTTCCGTATCCGTTTACTCCGTAAAGGAAGAGGACATAGTTCTGAAAGGCACACTGAGTCTGCCCGGTGTAACCATATATGACAAGATCATGCTGTTTCCAATGGACACCGAAGGGTATATATGCGGTGTTTCCATAATGAGCGCAAACAGATTCTACGGCATCACAGAGACTGCGGAACTGAAGGAACTGGAAGCATTGGAGCAAAAGACAAAAGGCCATGTATTCAATTATTCCTTCACCGCACCGGTATGCCTGCTGGACGGATATTTTTACTTCCTCGAGGTCGGGGATGATTCCAACTACAGCCTTAACAGGACAGAGGACGACGGCACGATAAAGCCCGTCTGTTACCTGAACAAAACAGGCGGAGAATGGCTCCCGTATCTTGGAGCAGCCTCCGGCAACAGCAGCACGATAGTATTCGGATACAGCTTCTACAGGGAAATCCTGTTCCTGAATACCGAAACCGGCAAAGCCGTCTCCACATCCTTCAAAGAGCCGGGGTTTTCCGAAGAGTTAGCCCGGAATCTCCAGGGAGACATACTCGAAAGTCAGCGGAGATACTACGGAGGAGATATCCATGTAGGGAAGAGGGTCTTTCTGATGAATCTCGACGGCTTCATATTTGCATCCGGTGAAGACACCCCCGATGCTATTCTGGATGTGTTCAGCATATCAGGCAAACCTGTGGAAAGACTGCTTCTGGACCGAAACGGCCACTGCGCCGTGGATGAGAAAGGAGGCAGGATATTCCTCTTCACTTATGGCGACAACCCCGAATTATTCGTATACAAGTTATAAGCCTTTACAATGAAACTGTCTCTCGCTCTTACGATTATCCTGCTGGACCTCAAGAATAAAAGGCTCATACTTTTCCCGGGTGCCCGGGCAACGGTAAATACTGCAGCACCCTCTTTTACATAAAAAATTGATAGACAAATACTTATCAGTGTAACGGGTTCTTTTCGCGCACTCCGAAACGTCCGAAAAGAACTCGTTAAAATCATATCCATCTGAATATAACCATCTTACAAATCCTGCCTGCTCCCCTACTTACCATTACTCACTATATACTGTAAATCACTCAGTGGAAATGGAATCCACCGGATTGCGCAGGGCAGCACTGCGGCTCAGCAGGGTCACGGTGACGGCGGTAATGAGGGTAATCAGGGCGAGGGCGGCGAGGAACATCCACACGGGAATCGGGCTGCGGTACGGGAAGGAGGCAGCCCAGTGACGGATGATGACAATGGATACCGGGGCGGTCATGATGAAGCAGATGAGGGTAATCATCAGGTAGTAGCGGTTGATCATCAGCAGTATCTCCCCGACGGAAGCCCCGTGCACACGGCGGACGGCTATCTCCTTGCGGCGGAACTGCGTCTCGAAATAAACTAAGCCGAGTATGCCGATAATCGAGATGAGCATGGAAATGAGGGCGGCGGCGGTAATGAGGCGGCCGAGGCGCTCCTCGCTCCGGTACAGGCGGTCGACGGTCTCGTCTAAGAAATGGATGTCTAAGTCATCGGGGTTCAGGGAGGGGTCCAGCTCACAGGCCTTCGACCGGATCCAGTCCATGCTCTCGCGGACTCCCCCTGGCTGTATGCGGGCATAGACTGTCGTCAGCATGGCACCTGTCTCCTGGCCGAAATTGTACAGGGCCATGGGAGCCATGGCATGCTGCATCGGCTTGAAATGGAAGTCCTTGACTACCCCTGCGATATTCATCTTCCCGTTTTCCATGTACGAATGCAGATAAGGCCAGCTGCTCATCGCCGTCTCGTTGAAAATATAGGTACCCTCCGTACTCTCGTCATCTGAGGGAACAAAGTTCCGCCCCTCCACTATCTCTAAACCGAAAAACGGTACGAACCAGCGGTCCGTGCCTATGACATCGTACATGATGTAGCCCTCGCCATAGTCACCTCCCCAGCCGCTCATATCTGCCGATACTATCGACCTGGACGCGGAGGTGACTCCGGTGACACCAGGATACTCCAGCAGCATGTTCCGGAAAGCCTCCCCCCGCTCCGCAATCTTGTCCGTAACCTCCATCTCCACCACCTGCTCCCGGTCAAACCCCATGTCGTAGTTCTTCATATACCTGTTCTGAATGGCTATGAACATTGAACACAGCAGCAGTACGAACGAAATCACATACTGCACCCCTATCAGTACCGACCGCAGGCTGCGTCCTTTGGCTGAGAGAGAGAAGGACCCCTTGAGCACCATGGCCGGGTTGAAGGAGGTGCTGTAGAGAGCCGGGAAAATGCCGGCGGCGAGGGCCGTTGCCACCGCTACCCCGAGGGACAGGAGAAGAAGCGCCGGATTGTCCTGAGGCCGGATGGAAGCGGTGACGTATGACGCCAAAGAAGAAGTAGCCGCGAGCGACATCACCCCGATACTGAGGGCAAATGCCAGCAGCGCCAGCCCTATGGTGGAGCGCAGCTGCGACCTTATCAGGCCGCCCCTCGTCGCACCCACCACCCTCCGGGTGTTCAGACCCTTGATGCGGAACGGCACCGAGGCCATGGCGAAGTTGATGAAATTGATGACCGCTATGAGTATCACGGCTATGGCGACAGTCAGCAGGACAATGGTCGTGGAACGGTTGCCCTTGCCGGCAACGTCCGTCATGACATCCTTTGACCAGTAGACATCATGCAGGCGGGTAAGCCGCAGCTTCAGCACGTCCGCCTGGAATACCTGCCGTCCGATATGCGATGCCGCCGAATCGACAGCCGCGGCCGCCCCCTCCTCCGTCGAAAGCTTCACATAGCAGCAATAGGACCAGGCGCTCCAGTTTTCCAAACCGTCAAGTCCGGACGAGAGAATCAGTTCATTGTCCGCACTGGAATTGTCCGGAAAATCCTTGTACACCGCCACTATGCGGAACGGCCGGGGGTCATCCCCCACCGTAAAGCAGACTTCCTTCCCCAAGGGGGACTCATCCCCGAACAGCTTCTTAGACCCGCGGGCAGAGATCAAGGCCGTCCTCGGCATTCCATAACCGGCAGTGTCCCCGCTGATTATCTCGAACGGAAATACCCTCAGCAGGTCATGCTCCGAATAAGCCACCCTCAGGCTCACTCCCGGACTGTCCGTACCCGTCTCATTGAAAAGCCGCGATTCCCCTTTGATATATTGGTACACGCTCACCGCCCCGGCCTGAGGAAGCGAAGTCTTCAGGTACTCTATCACCGGCCGCGACACCGTCGGATACCACATCCCCGGATTGGTCGGCAGCATGCTCTCCAAGCGGTAGACCTTCTCATGCTCCGGATAACACCGGTCATACCGCAGGTCATAGAGCACCTGCACCATCACCGTCATGAAAATCGAGAAAGCGAGGGTCAGTCCCGCCACATTGAGGACCGTCGAAAAAAGAGTGTGCCGGTTGAAGCGTATGCGTCTCATATTCCTTCAGCGTTTAACGTTTAAATCCATACGCAAATTTAAACCCGTTCCGCCCGCCGTGCAAGGCCCGGAAGTTTTTCTCAACAAGACAACTCTGATTATCAGAATATTACCTTTAATTTCGGAAGTTTTAAATTAGCACACACGCGGTAATTGTTCAGGCCGGCCTGACTTTTAATCATGCAGTCTTCTCATTTGAACCGGTATTTGATTATCACATACTCGTCGCCTGTATCCGATACGGGCCGTACCGACAGCAGCTCATCGTCCTGCATGCCCTCGAAGAGCCTCTCCGATGGGGTGATGGCGGCGAAGTCCTCCGGGATGCCGGTGATTTCCACATTCTGGGAATACTCTCCGGTGCGGGTGTTGTAGAGGCCGAGGAATGCGGAGCTTTCATCTCCGAGATTGACGACGGAATAGGCTATGAGTATGTTATCTCCGGCAGCGGCGATCCACAGAAAGTTCAGGCGTCCCGCGCTTAGGGACATCAGTCCGTCGAAGGTCAGGTCACCGTACTCGAAGCGGTATTTGCCCAGGCGCATGAGCATCGCAGGCACGGGCCTGCCGCCCTCCAGAACGTAGACGGTGTCGTTGAAGTTGTTGTAGATAAATGGATTGTCCCTGTCTCCGAAAATGTAGTTCTCTCCCATCATGACCTCCTCCGGCATCATCTCGCGGCTCCGCTCCGAGACCGCGGTCAGCCCGTCAGTTGCGGCATCCCAGCGCAGCATGTCCTGCACGGGAGAGTTCGAGGACGCATACAGGATCATGTCGCCCCCGCTGAAGAAAAACGAGGTGATGTATATGCCCGAGTTCATCAGTGCCGACTTGCTGGAACTGCCGATGAAACTGCCGTCCTCCCCGTAGGTCAGGATATTCTGGGTATTGTAGTCGAACACGTAAAGCCGGCCGCCGCTGACGCCTATGCCCCGGGGATTCAGATACTCGCCGGGACCGCGGCCCTTGGCGCCGATACGCCTGACGAAACTTCCGTCCTTGGCGTACTCGTAGACCGTTTCAGAAGAGATGATGTAGTATGCGTTTTCGGACTCGCAGACATCCTCGATCATTCCTATGACGTGCGCCCCGTCGGAGGCATCGAGCCTCACGACCGACACATCCTCGATCAGAGCATCGGAAGATACCTGCACGGCCTCGTTCATGGCAGACCTTTCGAAAATGGAGAATCCGGGCATTTCAGTCCTGGCCGTACACGAGGTCAGCATGACGGCCAAGAAAACAAAGCACAAAACTTTATACATAATTTTATATAAATTAACTACGCTAATATACTGAATATATCTGATATGACAAATAGTTTTAAGTGATTGTATGAAAAAGTTTCCCAGATACAGTATCTTGAGAAAATATGCGCTCTCAGCTGACACATTCATTCATCTGAGTCAGGTGGACTCACGAGAGACACCGCGCTTTCAGACCGGAATCCGGAGACATACAACACTGCCTGTTGCTCTGTATGTCGCTCTGTATGCCGCTCTGCCTGGACCGCACAGCACAGTCTGTTCAGCTCCATTTCGCACATCTTACTATCTCATGAAGGATTACGCAAGACGTGCAACTTACAGACTGCAGGCAGGTGCCTCAGTGTCTGTTACCCCGACTTTTTACTTACCTCGCTGTATGACAACGCCATATGCGAATCTTCCAATTACAGACTCATCAGGGAGAAAATATGCTGACCGCGGGATAACCCTGCCACAGCTCCTTATTAACGCTATTATATGAAGTTCGTATTTCGGCGTACTGTTCAGTCTGTCGCTCGCGCATTTTTGCAAGTACCTGTTATTCGAGCCAATACATGAAACAAGCAATTACAGACTGCTGACGGTGCGGTAAAGTAATGTCAAAGTAAGGTAAGCCAGGGCAATCAGCCTCTGTGCATCGCTCAAGAAACCCGGCTATGCTGGCAGCTGCGGTTTCCCATATTAATAGCCCCGCTGCGCTTGTCAGTCCCCTGGAGAAGATAACCAGGAGGGCAAATACCGGATCATGCGCTTCTCAGGTTGCCATTACCAGCTGGACAAAGGCGTCCCATGCCATGCTGCATTACTATTTTCAGACGAAAGATAGTTTGAGTATATTTGCATCTATTAACTGACAAATCCGCATGGCATAATATGAAGTTCGTAGACGTGATAATACCGCTGAAGTTCAGGGACTCCGTGACCTATTCGGTTCCGGAGGAGCTGGAGGGGAGCATAGTGCCCGGCAGTCTCGTGAGGGTGACGGTGGTGGGCAGGGCCTACACGGCGGTGGTGCTGAGGGTGAAGGATGAGCCGGAGTTCGACATCTCGAAGATAAAGCCGGTCAAGGAGGCGGTCAATTTTCCGCCGGTGACACAGGCCAATATGGACTTCCTGCGGCAGGTGGCGTCCTACTACATGTGCTCGCTGGGGGAGGCTTTCCGCTTCGCAGCCCCGTCTACGGTCAAGGCTCTCAAGCGGCCGAAACAGCAGGCCGCATCCGGTGATGGTGGGGCAGCTGACGGAACATCAGACAGCGGCGCAGACATCAGGCCGGCATCCCCGGCAGACATCAGCCGGACGGAGCTGCCGGTCCTCTCGCCGGAACAGGAAACAGCGGCGGCAGATATCAGAAAGCACTTTGCAGCCGACCGGAACGTCCTCCTGCACGGAGTAACCGGCTCGGGCAAGACGGAGATCTACATCACTCTGGCGGCCGAATGTCTCAAAAGGGGGCTGAACGTACTCTACCTCGTCCCGGAGATAGCCGTCAGCCGCCAGATCCAGAGCCGTCTGGCCGGGTATTTCCCAGACAGGCTACTGGTATACCACTCCAAGCAGACAGCTCCGCACAGGCGGGAGGTCTACAGCAGGGTGGCCTCCGACACAGAACTGCACATCGTCCTGGGCCTCCGCTCCGCCCTCTTCCTGCCCCACAGCCGCCTGGGCCTCATCATAGTAGACGAAGAGCACGACCAGTCCTACAAACAGACCGACCAGGCTCCCCGCTACCACGGCCGGGACACCGCCCTGATGCTGGGCCGGATCCAGGGCTGCCCGGTACTCCTCGGTTCCGCTACCCCCTCCTTCGAGAGCCTGTACAACGTACGCACCGGCAGGCTGGAATACGTCCCCCTCTCCCACCGCTATTTCGAGGGCGGCGGCAGCACAGTCACTATCGTGGACATGCCCCTGCAGAGACGCAGGAATGCCGTGAAAGGGGCATTTTCCCTGACTCTGCTCAAGGCCATAACAGCCCGGCTGGAAAGGCATGAGCAGGTGCTCGTCTTCCGTTCCCGGAGAGCCTACGCCTCGGCCATGGAATGCCCTGACTGCGGCTTCATACCCCGCTGCCCCTCCTGCAACATTCCCATGAGCTACCACAAGTTCAGCCACAGTCTGAGCTGCCACTGGTGCGGACATTCGGAGCCGGCCCCCGCCGCCTGCCCCCAATGTGGGAAAGCTCCGATGAAGTTCCTGGGAGACGGCACCGAGAAGATAGAGGAAGAGCTGCGGACATTCTTCCCAGATGCCCGCATAGAACGCTTCGACGCGGACACCACCAAGGACAAAAAAGAGGAAACGAGGATTCTGAGACAGTTCTCCGAAGGGAAAATAGATATTCTGGTCGGCACCCAGATGATATCCAAGGGGTTCGATTTCAAGCACCTGACCCTGACGGCAGTACTCAAGGCCGAGGCCGTGACCTCGGTATTCGACTTCCGGGCGGACGAGAGGGCCCTCCAGCTGCTCCTGCAGTTCATGGGCAGGGCAGGCCGCAGGGACACTCCGGGTGAAATGATCATCCAGACCAGCCGGGCGGACCATCCGGTATTCCGTATGCTGCGGCTTCCGGAGGAGGGGAACCTCGAGTCTTTGATGGAGGAAAGGCGGGAATTCGGATATCCTCCTTTCACCAGAATCATCAGGCTGCTGCTCAAATCCCCTGATAAGGAAAAACTGGACAGCCTGGCAAAGGAAGTCTCAGACATTCTGGGAAAAAGCGGCTTCAGGGACATCTGCGGTCCCGCCGCCCCTCCGGTCGAGAAAAGCTCCGGGGAATTCCTGCTGCAGTTCCTGATAAAGACTGACCGCAGCCGCAGCTGGACTCAGGCCAAGGCACGGCTCTACAGCCGGCTCCGCGGTTTTCCGGCAGCCTCCCTGACCATAGACGTGGATCCGGTGTTCTGACAGGACAAAGAAAAGGCCGCACCGTATGCCCGGCACGGCCTTCTCAAAGTTTTTCATAGTCAGTACTCATCAGTCTTTCTTAGCCTTCGATGCGGCAGAAGAAGCGGCTACCTTGGCCTTGGCCAGCAGGGGCGCCCAGTTGTAGTTGCGCCTGAGACCCTGGATGGTCATATAAAGCATCAGAATACATGACACTATGCAGACCAAAGCAAACGCAGCGATATACAGGCATGCCTTCATTATCATCACAGGTGCATTGGTTCCTGCATCGTAAGATCTTTCGGTATGTCCGTCGCTGTACTTCCTCACAGTCTGGATCCAGCTTATCGAGGCGGCGCTGCCCATCATCATCGCCGACAGGGCGTATGTAAACTTGCTGATGCCCCTCAGAGTGCTGGACTCGGCCCTGGTTCGGGTCATGGTGTAGCCGTACGGACGCTCGGCGAAGATATAGACAGGTATCAGGATGATGAAGAATATGTTCCAGGCCCTGACCGCCCGTTTCTCGGCCTTGGCGCTCTTGACCCACGAACCATACTCATCCAGCGCCATCTTCTTTATATCCTTGAAATCCATCTTATTGATCCTGTCGAACTCTTTCCTGCACTCCTTTGCATGGGCAAGGGACTCGTCACGCCGCTCCTCTAAGCTTTTCCTGACATCCCTCGACTGAGCGGTATCGGCCTTGGCGGCATATTCGTCAGCAGCCTCCATCGCACTGGCATAATAGGACTTCTGCTCATAAAGAGACAACAGCTTATAATTTTTAGCACTCAGATTAGCATATTTGACAAAACCGGCCGGACTGTAGAGATCTTCGGGAGTAGTATCCCAGTTGAGAACAGTATCTGTTTCCTCCCAGCCCTCCACAGCTGCGACATTCTCCTGCCTGTTCTCCACGCTTTCCTGCTTCTGATCCACTCTCCAGGATAGGAAGGCCACCGTAAGTATCACACCGAGTATCACCTGCCACTGGAAGTTCCAGTGCCTTGTGGAGGACCAGTCCAGAATCTCGTCCAGTTCATCCAGACATATCTTGAGATACTGGTCGCTCATGTCCACCCGCGCTTTCCTCGCCTTGTCGACCAGAGCACGCATCTGTTCTGTCTCCAGAGCGGTCTCGGGATAGATGTCGTCTATGCCCTTGTCTGTACCTGCCTGGGTGGTCACTGCCTGATAGAGATAGCCGTAAGCCTCGGCATTGGGGCTGTCGCTTTCCGACAACTTTTTCACTTCGACGATGTCGAACGACAGATAGCCGTCACGCATCGCTTTCTTCCTGTTCTTGGGAGCTTTTTTCTTTTTCCCGTCTTGTTTTTGAGCCATATTCGTAGGGTATTAGGTTTAACGTTTTCAAATATAGCAAAACACAAGACAGCGCACACGCCATCCTGTCAATATCGCGGGTCACTGGTTAAATACTCGGAAAACAAAGAAATACCAATACGTAAAATACGCGTCAATGCGTACATCACCGCCCTCTGAGCGCCCTCTCGCGGTACTGCTGCGGAGACATACCGTGCTTCTTGGAGAAGGCACGCCGGAAAGTAGAGACCGAGTTGAAACCGGACATCTCGGCCAGCTGCTCGACCGACCAGTGTCCGGAGGGCTCGGCGAGCAGCCTCTCAGCCTCGGAGACCCGGTGCGAATTGATGTAGTCGTAGAATGTAGTGCCCACCTCCTGGTTGAGATAATTGGAAAGCGTGGTCCTGTTGGTTCCCAGCTCGGCCGCCAGTTCCGAAAGGGTCAGACGGGGAGAGCGGATAAAATAGCCGTTCGAAGCCAGTTCGCTAAGCTTCCGGGCAAAATACCACGAAGCGGCCGAGGAAGGCTGCAGATCCGACCAGATATCCTGTCCGGTCTGAGGCACGAAATAATAGGTATGGTAGGCCACTATGCCCCAGCTGACGGACAGAGTAACGTAATAGACAGCATCCAGGATATAGTCCAGCCTGGCCGACAGGAAGGTCCACAGCACCAGATTGGGCAGGAACAGGGCTATGCTCACCCACATCCAGCGGATGTCCATGTGGGTGATGTCCGAGCAGTTGTCCAGCAGCCTGCGCCTGTACTTTATGGTCATCCTCAGCACAACGCACATGCATACTGCGGAGAATACCGAGGCGAAGATAACCTGCAGGCTGAACATCCAGTCATACGGCCATACTGCGTACAGGATGGTCATACCGACAAACGGTAATATCAGAAGCAGAAGCTTGGGAATGGTTATGCGCCCCGGAGAGATAACCTCGAAGGTATATACCACATAGAGGGGAACGGCCCAGTTGTCCACCGAGAGCAGGACTCTGTAAATGTATTCGTCAGCAGCCACATAGGGAATAAGATATACTATGTCCTTGACGAGATATGCCGCATACACGGCCAGGATTATACCTGTAATCACTCTCAGTCTGTTCTTCTTGAACACACACAGATACAGGGCCGCGGTCAGGGCGAAAAGGCCTGCCGCTATACCTCCTATCAACACCGTAACATATCCGAACATACTGCCTGTCTATTTAAAATCCCTGCCCACCACTACTCTGAGAGCCCTGGGCAGGACCTCCAGATTAATCGGCGTAGTACCCACCACCTCTCCGTCTATCTCCACCCTGTCGGGCTTACGCGAGATCACGCAGACCCTGGAGGCCGTCGTATGGGAGACTTCCCTTATCCTGTATATCGTACCTTTGAAAAGCTGTTTGAACAGCAGGAGAAACTTGATTTTGGACACCTTGCGGGCCACCATGACATTGACCAGCCCGTCGTCGGCCACGGCATCCGGCACCTGCATCATCCCGCCGCCGCTGTATTTTCCTATACCGAACGCTATGGAGAACATCTTCCCCGAAAAGAAATTCCTGCCGTCCACCACCACTTTCGAAGGATTGCTCGTACGGCTGACCAGAGCCTTGAAAGCGGCCTTGACGTATGCCAGGTCACCCGACTTTCCCTTGTTCTTGGAGGCATTGCATTTATGACAGATATTGGCATCAAGCCCCACCCCTGCCACATTCACCATATATCTGGCATTTCTTACACCGGCCTGAGAATATTCCACGCGGGCAATATCCTGCATTACAGTCCTTCCTTCCAGGACTGTCTCTATGGCCTTGTCATAATCTTTTGGAATCCTGTACATTCTGGCCCAATCATTGGCAGAGCCGGCAGGAAGCACTGCAAGAGTTATCTCATCCGAGGGTACTTCCTTCTGATAGAAGATTCCGTTAACTATTTCATGAAGCGTTCCGTCTCCTCCTACTGAGATAAAATTGCGGAAACCCCGCTTGAGAGAATATATAACCAGTTCGACTGCATGATATCGATGGGTCGTAAACACCTCTTCGAATGAAAATCCCTTATCTTTGAGCATATTCGACAGCAGCGGCCACTCTCTTGCGACCCTGCCGCCCCCTGCATTGGGGTTAATTACTGCAATCCATGAACTGTCACTCATCTGTTTTGAAAAAATTTTCGCGAAAATAATATTAATTATCGGTTGGATGAAAAGAATTTCTAATTTTGCAGATTAGCTTAAAAGAATAATATGGGTAAAATCATCGCAATCGCCAATCAGAAAGGAGGAGTAGGGAAGACTACTACGGCTATTAATCTCGCTGCATCCCTGGCAGTTCTGGAGAAGAAGACACTGCTTATCGACGCTGATCCGCAGGCCAACACCACATCCGGTCTGGATTTCGATCCGGACTCAGACAGCGGCAGCACTCTGTATGAAGTTCTTATCGGTCAGAAACGGATATCCGAGGTAATATTGGACACCGAGATAAAGGACCTCAAGGTAGTACCCTCACACATCAACCTGGTAGGAGCCGAGATTGAACTTCTGAATGTAGAGAATAAGGAGCTGGCCCTGAAAGAAGCACTCAGCGAAGTCATTTCCGGATATGACTACGTCATTATAGACTGTCCTCCTTCACTGGGGCTGATTACCGTCAACGGACTGACTGCCGCAAACTCGGTAATCATACCTGTCCAGACAGAGTTTTTCGCCCTTGAGGGACTGGGGAAACTGCTCAACACCATCAAGTTGATCCAAGCCAGACTGAATCCACTACTGAAGATTGAAGGGTTCCTTCTTACGATGTTCGACGGCCGTCTCAGACTGGCCAACCAAGTAGTAGAGGATGTACGCCACCATTTCGGGAATATGGTGTTCAACACTGTCATCCAGCGTAATGTCCGCCTGAGCGAGGCGCCCTCACACGGCAAGCCTGTCATCCTTTACGATGCCATTTCGGCCGGAACCAACAACTATCTCAATCTGGCCCGCGAGATAATATCCAAGAATTCATAACCTGTACCGCAATGTCAAACAAAAGAGCAGCATTAGGCAAAGGTCTCGGCGCACTGATATCCGGTATGGATAATATCGGAACAGTCCCGGGCTCCGGAACTCCGGCATCAGCAACACCGTCTCCAACAGTTCCCGGCCCGGCAGCCATAAACGAGATTCCGGTAGACAAAATCTCGGCTAATCCGTATCAACCCCGCAGCAATTTCGACGAACAGGCCCTGTCCGAACTGACGGAATCCATCCGCCATCTAGGTATCATTCAGCCCATTACTGTACGAAAAGTCGGCCTACGTTACCAGATTATCAGCGGAGAGCGCAGATTCAAGGCGGCACAGGCCGCCGGGCTGAACACGATTCCAGCCTATGTCAAGGACACAGATGATCAGGGAATGCTTGAAATGGCCATTGTCGAGAACATTCAGAGAGAGGATCTCGATGCGATAGAGGTTGCCCTGAGTTTTCAGAGACTTATTGACGAATGCCACCTGACACAGGAGAGCATGGCTGACAAGGTTGGGAAAAAGCGTGCTACTGTAGCCAACTATCTCCGTCTCTTAAAACTGCCTGCTGAGATTCAGGTATGCATCAGGGACAAGAAGATATCGATGGGACACGCAAAGGCTATCCTGGCTCTGACGGATCCCGATCTTCAAATCAGCCTCTGCGACGAGATTGTCCGCAAAGGACTGTCTGTCCGCCAGGCAGAAACCAAGGCTCAGGCTATACTAAAGCAATCCACAACCGTCATACCTGAAGATGGAAATGACAAAAAGCAGGTGAACGAGCTTCCCGACTCATATTACCGGGTTCTGGAAATAGTAGGAAAATATTTCGGGAACAATATCAGCATCAAAAGATCTGAACAGGGGAAAGGAAGTTTCACTATCCAGTTTTCTTCGGACGAGGAAGTGGAATCATTTTTGAGAGCGATTGAGAACATTAACTAAAAAGAAAGGAAACAGGTGCGGAAGACAGTATTAATCGCATTACTATTGATTCTCATACCTGCCGGCAGTTTGTCGGCCCAGTTTGCCACAGGCGGTACCGGCGGAGGAATGTCTTCTTCCAACAACGGCTCCCAGTCTGACAGCACTGCCCAGTCATACACCCTGAAGAGATATTTCAACTCATTGGCCCACAGAGATTCCATGGCAATAGGATGGTCTTTCGGGGGTTCAGTCATCCTACCCGGAACCGCGCAGATCTACAACAGCCAATATTGGAAACTGCCTATCATCTACGGAGGTATAGGCGGTATGATAGGAGGCGGTATATACTATAATTCCCAGTTCAAAAAAACCGGGAACGAATCGGACCGGATGGCCCGCAATCTATTTTTCATAGGTGCTGCCGTATTCTACTGGGGACAGATGCTGGATGGAGCCGTAAACTACAAATCCTATAGAGACCATCTTCCGGGCAGGGCGACAATCTATTCCATCCTATGTCCCGGCCTTGGACAGATCTACAACCGCGAATACTGGAAACTGCCCATATACTACGGAGGATTGGCCGTAGCCGGTTATTTCTGGTATTACAACGACATACAATACAAACGCTTCCAGAAAGACTACAACGCAGCTACCACCCCAGGAGGTAATTACGAGGGGTCTATTTCCGTAGACAATCTTCAATACTACAGGGATTATTACCGTCGGTTCAGGGATTATTCAATAGTAGCGACAGTCCTTATATATCTTCTTCAAGTCATAGACGCCGACGTATTCGCGACCATGAGTTCATTTGATGTAAACCAGAATCTGAGCATGGACGTACAGCCGGCAGTAATACAACCGCTCAATTATGATTTCACCACCAACTACACATCCGCAATGCCGGCGGGCAGTGCCGTTGGAGTCCAGATACACTTTAATTTCTAGAATATTGTCCGAAAATGAAGAAAAAACTGATATTGACTCTTTCAACCCTTCTCATCACCATCGTTCTCCCTGCTGTACCAGTACAGGACGGCGTGAAACCGACAGACGACAAGGAAAAGCGCAAAGTAACTCTGTTCTCTACCCCTAACCGCAAGTCTCTGATGAGACAGAGAGACTCGCTGCTGAGAGCCAACGAACTGCTCCGTCTTCAGATTGACAGTCTGTACCAGATTAATGAAAGTCTGGCCATGGAAGATCTGAGTGATAATACCGTAGCAGACTCCATCAACCCCGGATTTATAGAAATGAACGGACTTGACGAATTTGCACCCGCCGACACTGTTCCGATATCTACAGACTCCCTCCTGAGCCTTTGGTATCAACGGCGTAACCTCAATCTGATGGAAATTGAGCCCTCCGACATAGACACTCTGATAATGACATCAGACATACCGGATTCAGTCTACATACAAAGACTTCAACGGCTCAACTCATTCATTTCCGTTCCCTACAACAGTATTATCCGGAACCACATCATCTACTATACCCAGCGCATGCCTGAGAAGATGGAAAGAATTCTCGGTTTGTCCACTTACTACATACCTATATTTGAGGAAATATTCGACAAATATGATCTGCCGCTGGAGCTGACCGCAATGGCCGTCATAGAATCAGCCCTCAACGCAAAAGCTGTGTCCAGGGCAAGAGCCAAAGGTATGTGGCAGTTCATGTACTCCACGGCCAAGCGTTACGGTCTGACCATCAACTCATACGTAGACGAACGCTTTGATCCGGTAGCTTCTGCTGACGCTGCCGCCCGATATCTCCGGGACTCTTATCTCATATTTGGAGACTGGGCACTGGCCATAGCCTCATACAATTGCGGAGCAGGCAACGTCAACAAGGCCATCCGCCGCTCAGGAGGCTCCAGGGACTTCTGGGAAATCTACCCTTACCTGCCCAGGGAAACCCGCGGCTACGTTCCCTCGTTCTTCGCTGCCCTCTACGCTATGAGATACTACAAGGAGCACAACCTCACACCCGATTACATACCCATGCCTCCCCATACAGACACATTGAAAATCAACAAGATGCTCCACTTTGAGCAGATAGCTCACTACACCGGTGCCAGCATGGAGGAACTCCGTACTCATAACCCTCAGTACCTGCACGATATCATTCCCGGTACTGAAAAGGAATACATACTTCAGCTGCCTTACCAATACACAAACTCTTTCATAGATCATGAAGCTGAAATCTATGCATACAAAGACTCCGTCTATTTCAGTCCCGCAGCCCTCAAGAAAATCCAGCAGGGGGTATCGGCAGAAGCTGCCCGCATAACCCACCGCGTCAAGAGCGGCGAGACACTCAGCCACATAGCACTGAGATACGGCGTATCAGTACGCAACATTCAGAGATGGAACGGCATAGGCACTAAGATAAAGGTCGGTCAGCGTCTGGTTATCTACACCAATAACCGTGGCCCCGCCTCCTCTTCTTCCAAAAGTTCAGGCAACAGCAAGCCGGCAACTACAGTTTCGAACGGTTACATAGTATATACCGTCCGCTCCGGAGACAACCTCTGGGACATCTCCCGCAAGTTCAGCGGCGTGACCATGAACGACCTCATGGAACTCAACGGCCTGAGCAAGAACAGCAAGATCTACCCGGGCAAGAAGCTCCGCATCAAAAAGGCAGAGTAAGCTGGAGCCGCACGCCCAGGTCATCCCCTGCCGGGTCGTCGAAATACTTCGTCGCCGAGCATTTCAGGAAAATATTCAGCCATCTGACGAGCCTGTAAGTCACCACGGCATACAGGCCCGCTCCCTTGCCGTAGTATGCCGGCACGGAGAAAGTCCCGGGCGCGTCCCGCTCGTAGCAGTATATCCGCGCATCCCAGTCCCAGGCACAGAAGAGCGTGGCCCGCAGACTCACCCGCCACCTCCCCGAAGGCGAGGTATATCCCCCCTCCTGATAGACCAGTCCTCCGAAAGAGCTCCCGCCGGCACTGCTCCCCTCCAGCCGGGTGGAGGCCGCGAAGCCCGTCTCCCCGCCGAAACTGTACCCCAGGCGCAGCCGGAGCAGACGGGTCCCCCTTCCGTCATCATAGGTTCCGCTCACCTTGAGGAACAATGCGTGCGTCCCGGAGACAGTCCACCCGCACTCCACCGCCCCCTTCAGGGAGGAGGAAGGCTCCCGCACCCCGAACCTGGCCCAGGGAAAATGAGTGTATTCCAATGAGGCGGCGACCGTCACATCCCGGCGGGGCGACCAGCGGAGGGCCGCCGAGACTCCGTGCTCATTGTTCACATTGCTGCGGCAGTACGCTCCGGCATGGGTGGCGATGTAGCGGGGAGAATAGTAGCGGTAAAGCAGCGAAGCTTCCAGCGAGGAGGACAGCGGGCAGGCGGCTCCCGTGATGCCGGCAAAGGCCCCGCCGAAGTCCAGGGCCGCCTCCCCGAAGACCCGCAGCCCCCTGAGGGAGAGGAGCCAGTCCAGGGAGGCATTGCCCCACCACCCGTCATAGCGCAGATGCTCGTTGTAATAGGAGGTGCGGCGGCCGTCCAGACGGTCGTAGCGGTAGGCAGCGGCAGTGACTCCGACCTTCAGCCAGGAGCAGCGCCAGGACACATTGCCACCTAAGACCTCTTCCCTCAGGGCATTCCTGACCTCCCGGAGAGCGTCCGTATCGTGGATACCGTCCTCCGGCTTGGTGACGAAGTAATCCCCCTCGACCCTTGCATCCTGACCGTTATTGGAATAAAATACAGACGCTTCCACCCCCTCCGGAAAGGCTACTGTCGCACCCGCTCCGTGGAAATAGCGGTTCTCGTCCGAAGAGGTATAGGGGCGCACCCCCGCCTCCCGCCGGACCGCCGCCGAGGGAGAGGACAGGCCGGAGAGGGAGAAGGAGTTCCACAGCACCAGCCCCTGCCCGAAACGGAGGGAATAGTCCCCGACGACGGCCGACACCAGCCTCCAGCGTCCGTCCCGGGAGAGAGGCTGGTCCGCCGCACCGACGTGCACGGAGTAAAAATCCGGGAAGCCCTTCTCCCCCCGGTCGCTCTCCAGGGTCGCGCCGGCGGAGAAATGCTCCCCCAGTTCCATGCGGTACCTGACATACAGCGGAACCGGCAGTCCGCCCGCCTCCTCCCCTTCCCTTTCCAGAAGGTATCTGGTCCTTAGGGTCAATCTGCCCGAGAAGCGCAGCGGCATCCTCCCTTCCTCCGGAAGTCCCCCGGCTCCCGTTCCGGCTCCGAAGGTCACAAACGGCAGGATCTCCTCCACCGCCGCGGCGTCGAACCCGTCCACCAGAGCCAGCTCCCCGGCCGAGGCCACCGGTCCGAACTCCCGGCGGTACTCCAGCAGGCTGACCACCATGAACGGAGTCAGCAGAGGGAATGCCTCCAGAGCCTCCCGGTCCGCCGTACTGAGATCCAGCGGCCTGCGGGTCAATTCCATAAAATACTCCGCGAGAGCCTCGGGATCCCCTCCTCCGTCCTCGCACTGTGTCTCTATCAGGCGGACTATTCCGCCGGGCAGTTCCTGGGCCTCCAGAGGGCTGCCGGACAGCAACAAAAAAGCCGCCCCGAGAAGGGCGGCCCCTGATTTTATCACTGTCTTCCCTTCGTTTCTCCTGCACAACATGTTTATCTGATTTTAAGGTTGTCGTCTACATGGTCATTCGTCCACTTTGAACTTGTACTTTATCTCCCGCAGTTCTTTGTTGGCCTTCTCTATCTTCGAGGCCAGGTCCTGCTTGAAAGCTACGACTTTCTCCATGACGGCCGGATCGCCGGCGGCCAGGATCTGCGCGGCCAGGATGGCGGCGTTCCTGGCTCCGTCCAGAGCGACTGTCGCCACGGGTATGCCTGAGGGCATCTGCAGGATGGAGAGGATCGAGTCCCAGCCGTCGATGGAGTTGGAGGACTTGATCGGCACTCCTATCACGGGGACAGGAGTGTAGGCGGCGATGACACCCGGGAGATGGGCTGCTCCGCCGGCTCCGGCGATGATGACCTTAATGCCCCGCTCCTTCGCGGCGGTCGCGAACTGCATCACCTGTACGGGGACTCTGTGAGCCGAGAGGGCATTGATTTCAAAGGGTATTTCCATAGAATCGAGGAACTCCGCGGCAGCCTTCATCACCGGCATGTCCGAGGTGCTTCCCATGATGATAGATACGAGTGGTTTCATGTCTTGTTTCAGTTAGATTGTCCGATGGCAAATTTAATCAGAAAAAACGTCATTTCTCCATTTTTTGACGTACTTTTGCATCATGGACAGGATAAAACTTCACGACAAGCATTTCAAGCTTTTCATTCCCAATGAGAAGATAGAGGCGGCCATCCGTCAGACCGCCGGACGCATCAACAACGATTTCCGCGGCTGCACCGAGCCCCCAGTATTCCTGAGCGTGCTCAACGGCTCCTTCATGTTCACCGCCTCCCTCATGAAATACATCGACTTCCAGTGCGAGCTGTCCTTCGTCAAGCTCTCCTCCTACTGCGGCACCTCCTCCACCGGCCAGGTCAAGCAGCTCATCGGAGTGTCCGACAGCCTCAGGGGCCGCCGCGTCATCATCGTGGAGGACATCGTGGACTCGGGCAAGACGATCACCGAGATGTACGCCATGCTCAAGGACATGGGCGTGGAGGACATCCGGGTCTGCACCCTCTTCCTCAAGCCCGCGGCCTACAAGGGTAGCGTCAGCATCGACTACCACGCCATGGATATAGGCAACGAATTCATTGTCGGCTTCGGCCTCGACTACGACCAGCTCGGACGGCAGTATCCTGACATCTACATCGTCGACTAACCTTTTAACATCAGATACACATCATGAAATACTACATTCTTTTCGGTCCTCCGGGAGCCGGCAAAGGCACCCAGGCCAAACAGATCGTCGAGAAATACCATTATCTTCACCTCTCCACCGGAGACCTCCTGCGCCAGGAGATGGCCGCCGGCACAGAGCTCGGCAAGAAGGCCGCAGAGCTCATCAACCGCGGTGACCTCGTACCCGACGAGGTGGTCGAGGGCATGATCCGCAACAAGATCGCCTCCAACCGGGACGTAGCCGGCTTCCTCTTCGACGGCTTCCCCCGCACCATCGCCCAGGCCGAGGCCCTCGACGCCATGCTCACAGAGTTCGGCGGCAAGGTCGACGCAGTCCTCTCCCTCACCCTCCCCGACGAGCTCGTCTACGAGCGCATCCTGCACCGCGCCCAGATCGAGGGCCGCAAGGACGACACCGACCGCAGCATCATCGAGAACCGCATAGCCACCTACCACGACAAGACCGAGCCCCTGATCACCTACTACAAGGGCCACGGCAACTATCGCGAAATCCAGGGCAACGACACCATAGAGAATGTCTTCGCAGCCCTCTGCGGAATACTCGACGAGTAAGTCCCGCAAACCTTACTTACTGCAAACGACAAACGGGACTGTCCCAAAGCGGGACGGTCCCGTTTTGCATAAACTAAATTGCCCTTTATTTTGAATTATGATTAACTTTGTCTGCAGAACACTAACCGAAAGGAGGACGCGCCATGATGAAGTACCCGATAGGAATTCAGAGTTTTGAGCAGATAATAAAGGACGGCTATGTCTACGTGGACAAGACTGCCCTGATTTATGATTTGGTGACGAGAGGAAAGATATACTTTCTGAGCCGTCCGCGGCGGTTCGGCAAGAGCCTGCTTATGTCCACCCTGGAGAATTATTTTCTGGGGAGGAAGGAGCTGTTCGAGGGGCTGGCCATCAGTTCGCTGGAGAAGGAGTGGCTGGAATATCCGGTGTTTCACATTGATTTCAATGCCGGGAATTTCAAAGTATCCGGAGCACTGGAAAGCAAGATAAATGCATATCTGCATGACTGGGAGAAAATCTACGGCAGTCCGGATATCGATATGGAGTTCGGGGACCGTTTTGTGAGAGTTCTCCGGAAGGCACATGAACAGACCGGCCGCCGCTGCGTGGTCCTTATCGACGAATACGACAAGCCCCTGCTGGACGTGCTGGACACCGGGCTGACCTGCACCGTGGACGGTCAGGAGCGCATGCTGGAGGAGCGGCACAGGGACGTGCTCAAGGGCTTCTATTCGGTGTTCAAGGCCGCCGACGCCGACCTGCAGTTCGTGCTCCTTACGGGCGTGACCAAGTTCTCGCAGGTCAGTGTGTTCAGCGGGTTCAACCAGCCGAAGGACATCAGCATGGACAGCCGCTACGACGCCCTGTGCGGAATAACCCAGGCGGAACTGGAGCACTATTTTGACGAGCCGATACGGGAAATGGCAGATAGGTCCAGTGTCAGTGTCCAGATGATAACAGCCGACCTGAAACGCCGCTACGACGGATACCGTTTCAGTGAGGACATGCAGGACATCTACAACCCGTTCAGTCTGCTCAATGTGTTCGACTCCAAGAAGATGAAGGACTACTGGATGACCACCGGCACCTGCGAATACCTGGTACGCCTGCTTTCCCGCAGCGACGAGAATATCGAGGAACTGCTGAAGAACGACTACTCGACTGCGGCCTTCGCTGACTATAAGGCGACCACTGAGATGCCGCTTCCTATGATTTATCAGAGCGGCTACCTGACCATCAAGAGCTACGACCCGGAAATAGAGCGATTCCGCCTCGACTTCCCGAACGAGGAAGTCCGACGGGGATTCCTCTCATTCCTCTCCTCCGGCTACCTCACCAGGACAGCGGACAGCATGTCGGGCTGGGCCGCCCACGCCGGCAGGGCCCTGAACCGCGGCGACCTTGACAGCCTCCGCGAGCAGATGGAAGCCCTCCTGGCCGACATCCCCTACAGCATCCGCAGCACGGCTGATGAAAAGGCCCGCGAGCGCGACTTCCAGTACACCTTCTACCTCATCTTCCGGATGCTGGGCGGCTGGAAGGTCTACGCCGAGAAAGCCTCCAGCCGGGGCCGGGCCGACTGCATCGTTGAGACCGACAGCCACATCTACATCTTCGAGTTCAAGCTGGACGGCACCGCCGAGGACGCCCTGCACCAGATCGAGGAAAAAGGCTACGCCCGCCCCTACGCCTCCGATACCCGCAGTGTCATCCGCATCGGGGCCTCCTTTTCCTCCGCCACCGGCAACATCGAGGAGTGGAAAGTGGCGTAAAAAGTAAGTATTTGTCCCTAGAAAAACAGTTCGGCCAGTTCATCTGCCGTAGCCGGTCCGAAATAGTCGGTCAGCGGCAGCGCGGACAGGGTGGTGAGTACGGCATCATGGGAGTGGGGCAGTCCGGTCAGGGCCTGCTCCACTTCTTCTGTGGGGCGGGTGAAGAAGTAGTCGCCGCGGATGGAGCATGAGCGGATGAGGCCGCCGGAGACGTCGAGGGATACCTCGATGAAGCCCCAGGGGAAGCGGCGGGTCTGGTTGAGACCGTAACGGGGGGAATTGCCGTAGTTCCACTGCCAGGTGGAGTATTTTTCCCGGCACAGCCGGTCTATGGCCGCCATCTCCTGTGCGGTGTAGCTGCGGAGAGTGTCCGTACCGCCTGCTATGTGGTCCTGAAGATAAGTGATGAACTCCTCCACTGACATGGAGCGGTGCCGGGCGGGCAGATGCTCCGAAATATTGGTGACCCGCGAGCGGTTGGACTGCACGCTCTTGCCGATGAATTTTTCCGGGCGGGTGTTGAGGGCACCCGAAAGGTCGGCCACAGAAGCTGAGAAAAGCAGGGTTCCGTGCTGCAGGACCCGGCCGCCGTGGACACAGACCGCATTGCCCGAGAACTTCCGGCCGCTGATGACCAGGTCGTTGCGCCCTTCGAGCGAGGCTTCCACCCCGAGCGAGCGCAGAGCCGAGATGACAGGAGCGGTGAAGCGCCTGAACATGGCCGCGGTGTCCTCCCCCTCCACCTTCCGGTCGATGAAGGTATAATTGACATTGCCCAGGTCGTGGAATACCGCGCCTCCGCCAGTGAGACGGCGGACTACAGGTATGCCGCGTGTCCGGACATATTCCGAATTGATCTCAGCGGCGGCATTCTGGTAGCGGCCGACGATGACCGAAGGGACATTTCTCCAGAGGCGGAATACCGGTTCGGAGAGAGCTGTCAGGAGGTATTCCTCGGCGGCGAGGTTCCAGTAGGGGTCGGTGGTGGAGTCTACGATGCAGAGCATGTGGCGGTCGTGGCTATGAATATTTTCTGGAAATCAGGGACAATACCCATCGGTAGAGGCTGTAGACCGCAAAGGCGACCAGCACTCCGGCGAGGGCGCCGCAGACTACGTCCGTAGTGAAATGCTTGGCTAAGTAGATGCGGCTGAAGCCTATCAGCGCGGCCCAGGTCAGGATGCCGGCTGAATACCACCCGCGTCTGAATATCAGGGCGGTGAGGGCTGCCATTCCGAAGGTGTTGGAGGCGTGGGCCGAGAAGAAGCCGTAGAGGCCGCCCCTGCCTTCCGGCAGATGGAGCAGGCCTTCCAGCAGGGGGTCGTGGCTCGGGCGGGGACGGGCTACCCAGTCCTTGACCAGGTTGGTTATCTGCTCGGTGACTCCAAAGCACAGCCCTACTGCCAGCAGTCCCATAATTCCTGTAAGCCAAATAGGAATCCGGCAACCGAGACAGAATGCCGGTGATTTCCGACCATACCATTTAGGAATAAACATTAGCACGGCCAACGCCACATACAACGGAATCCAGACAGTCTTGGATGAAAAAAACAGCATTACGCTGTCCAGGACCGGTGTGTGCAGGGCGTTGAGGCCCAGTGTGATGTCGTGGTCGAGCTGTATCAGCCAGTCTATCATATCGCACTGCGGTTAAGGGTGTTCCAGAGCAGGTCCTTGAGCTGCGGTATGTTCTCTCCGCTCACTGATGAGAAAAATATGGCGGGGATGCCCTCGGGCAGTTCCTTCTGCAGTCCGGCGCGGAGCTCGTCGTCCAGGATGTCGGCCTTGGAGATGCCGAGGACGCGGTCCTTGTCCAGCAGTTCCGGGTTGAACTGCTGCAGCTCGCCCAGAAGGGTGCGGTACTCGGCCCGTATATCCTTGGTGTCGGCGGGTATGACGAAAAGCAGCATGGAATTACGCTCGATATGCTTGAGGAATCTGAGTCCCAAGCCCTTGCCCTCATGTGCTCCCTCGATGATGCCAGGGATGTCGGCCATCACGAAGGAGTGGTCGTCGCGGCAGGAGACGATGCCCAGGTTGGGCTCGAGGGTGGTGAAGGGATAGTCAGCAATCTTGGGCTTGGCTGCGGATACGGCTGAGAGCAGGGTCGACTTGCCGGCATTGGGGAAACCCACCAGACCTACATCGGCCAGCAGCTTGAGCTCGAGGATGAACCAGCCTTCGCGGCCCGGCTCTCCTTCCTGTGCGAAACGGGGGGTCTGCATGGTGGCTGTCTTGAAGAAGTTGTTGCCCTTGCCTCCGCGGCCGCCGCGCACTAAGATTTCCTGCTGCCCCGGCTCGAGTATCTCGCAGAGCACCTCGCCCGTCTCGGCGTCCTTGGCGACAGTTCCGAGAGGGACGTCGAGGATGATGTCCTTGCCGTTGGCCCCGTGCCTGAGGCCTCCGCTGCCAGCACCTCCGTGCTCGGCCTTGATGTGCTTGCGGTATTTGAGATGAATGAGGGTCCAATACTGCGGGTCGCCCTTGAGGATGATATGGCCTCCGCGGCCGCCGTCACCTCCGTCGGGCCCGCCCTTTGGGATGTACTTTTCGCGCCGCAGGTGGGTGGAGCCGTTGCCGCCGTTCCCCGAGGCGCAGAAGATCTTTACGTAGTCTATGAAATTCGAACCTGGCATAATCTTACTTAGTTACGGCCGCAAAGTAAGCATATTTTTCCGATTTACGCCACTTTCCATATCATGAATCAAGTTTGCGCTGGGATTAATCCGCGAAGTTGCTATATTTGCGCGTTTTTTTCAAAGGAGGCATCTATGCAGAATATCACAATAAGCAGAAGGAACGCAGTGAGGGAGTGGCTGCCGCTGCTGGCTCTGACCTTTTCCACCTTCATTTTCAACACATCGGAATTCATTCCCATAGGGTTGCTTAGCGATATAGCGGCCGACTTCGCCATAACTGAGTCCCGGGCCGGACTTATGATCACCATCTACGCCTGGGTGGTGGCCCTTACGTCCCTCCCCCTAATGATACTGGTCTCCGGAGTGGAGAGCAAGAGGCTGATGTGCGGCATCGTAACCTTATTCGCAGCCAGCCATATCCTATCGGCCATATCCACAGGTTACTGGATGCTGATGGCATCCCGTATCGGGGTCGCCTGCGCCCACGCCATATTCTGGTCGATCGTAACTCCACTTGCCGTCAAAATAGCCCCTGAAGGCCGCAAATCCGCTGCCCTGAGCATGATTGTAGCCGGCTCGTCCATTGCCATGATTGTCGGTCTTCCCATGGGCAGAGCCATCGGCATAGCTACGGGATGGAGAACCACCTTCCTGATCATTGGCCTCATCTCATTCGCCGTACTTATTTTCCTGAGCCTGGTGCTGCCCAGGACTGAAGGCGGCAAGGCATTCTCAGTCAAGCAGCTTCCCTCACTGCTCAGAATACCGGCCCTGCCTCCGCTTTATCTGGTTACGGTCCTTCTCGTCACAGCCCACTTTACGGCTTACAGCTACATAGAGCCGTTCATGGCTCAGACCGCCGGCCTCAAGGAAGGTACGATTACCATGCTGCTGACCCTTTTCGGCATCATGGGCCTCATCGGAAGCATCATATTTTCAAGGTACTATGACCACCACCGCAGCCTCTTCATGCGCATGGCCGTCATCGGCATCTGCGCCGGTCTTTTCCTCCTGCGCCCTGCCGCATGGTCCGTCCAGAGTGTAATAGCCCTGTTCATCGTATGGGGCATCTCCTACACCTTCTTCGGCATGGTATTCCAGTCGGAGGTCATCCGCAATGTCCCAGAAGGCACATCCATCGCCATGTCCATCTATTCCGGCATATTCAACGTAGGTATCGGAAGCGGTGCCCTTATCGGAGGCTTTGTCTGCTCCGGTACCGGTGTCGGCGCAATAGGCTACATCGGCGGCATAATCTGTACCGCGGCATGCCTGGCCTGCATGATGTATCTCCAGCCCAGGTTGAAATAAATCAGAACCGGTCAGCCCCTGCTCTCCTTTATAACTGCAGTGGCTGCCGCGACGGCCAGCTGATCGCAGCGGTTGTTCATCGGGTTGTCGGCATGGCCCTTGACCCATACGAAACGGACCCGGTGCCGGCGGTAGACGGCCAGGAAACGGATCCAGAGATCGGCATTGAGCCGCTTTTCAAAGTTCTTGCGCTCCCAGCCGAAGACCCAGCCCTTATTGACCGAGTCGACTACATACTTGGAGTCGCTGTAGAGGATGATTTCCGCATCGGGACGCTTGACCGCCTCAAGCCCGACGATGACGGCTGTGAGTTCCATACGGTTGTTGGTAGTCTCGGGGAAGCCGGCAGAAAGTTCCTTGTAATGCTCCCCGCAGCGCAGGATGACACCGTAACCGCCCGGCCCGGGATTGCCCCGGGACGAGCCGTCAGTGAAAATCTCTATAGGCAACAGTTTCCGTTCAGCACACATTTCCCACTACACTAGACCGGTCCCTTCACCCCGCCCCTGGAACCGCCCTCCGAGGGAGAAGGGGTCTTCAGGACATTCTCACGCATCTCTTCGTAGTTCCAGCGGTTGCGCACTATGTCGATGGCCTCGTAGATGGCCGACTTCATTGGCATGGGATTGGCCGCGTTCTTACCGGCCAGCTCGTACGCAGTACCATGGTCCGGAGCTGTGCGCACTACCGGCAGACCTGCGGTGAAGTTAACTCCGGTATCGAAAGCCAGGGCCTTGAAGGGGATGAGTCCCTGATCGTGGTACATGGCCAGGACAGCATCGAAGTTGTACTGCTGGTGGGTACTGAAAAATCCGTCCGGGGAGTAGGGCCCGAATGCCAGGATGTTCTCGCGGCCCGCTGCCTCGATGGCAGGACTGATGACGTCTATCTCTGCGCGTCCGAGCAGACCGCCGTCTCCGGAATGAGGATTGAGTCCGAGCACAGCTATCTTGGGCCGCACGATACCGAAATCCTTTCTCAGGGACTGGTCCATGACGCGGATCTTACCGAGAATCTTCTCCACAGACAAGGCTCCGGGCACCGAGGACAGAGGCAGGTGGTTGGTCACTACTCCCACTCTCATCTTGCCGGACACCATGAACATCATGCCGTCACTTCCTCCGCTCTGCTCGGTCAGATACTCGGTATGACCGATGAATCCGGGCAGGTGCAGGGCCACGTCCTTCTTGTTCAGAGGTGCCGTGACCAGAGCGTCCAGGTCTCCGGCCACTAAGTCCTTGACCGCCGTCTGCAGGGAGACCAGCGAGGCCTCGGCTCCCTCGGGCGAGGGCTGTCCGGGATCAATGCGGAAATTGTCCGGCACGCAGTTGATGATATTGACCCGCTTGGGATGAAAGTCCTTGGCGGTATTGATGATGTTGGTATTGAGATTCTCCACTTCGGAGAGCTGCTTCTTGTAGAAGCCGAATGCCCTCGAGGAGCCATAGACGATCGGGATGCAGAGATCCAGGAGGCGTGCATCTGTCAGAGACTTGATAATCACCTCATAGCCTATTCCATTCGTATCACCCTGGGTGATTCCTACAATAATTTTCCTATTCATGGCTATAAATTTTGTGGCCCGCCTTAGTGACGGGCGTGCAAATTTAATCACTTTTTCGCTACCTTTGTCCACATGTCCAATATTCTTGACAGAGACATAAAATACCTTCCCGGCATCGGAGAGAAACGGGCAGCCCTCCTGGACAAGGAGCTCGGCATCCGCACTTTCCGGGACATGCTATACACCTTCCCCTACCGCTATATCGACCGCAGCCGGGTCTACTCCATCTCGGAGATAGACTCGTCGATGGCCTATATCCAGCTCAGGGGCAGGATAATACGGACATCCACGGCCGGCACGGGCAAGGGCGCCCGCCTGATCGCCACCCTCCGGGACGACAGCGGTACCATCGACCTGGTATTCTTCAAGGGAGTAAAATGGATCCAGGACAAGCTCTCCCCCAACCGCGAGTACATCGTCTTCGGCAAGCCCTCCCTCTTCAACGGCGGCTGGAACATGGTCCATCCGGAGCTCGACCCTGTCGGCGAGAGCGGAGCCTCCTCCTGGCCCTCCACCCTCATCGGCATATACTCCAGCACCGACAAGCTCCGCAACAACGGCATCTCCATCAAGGTCTTCGCCCGCTTCCAGCAGACCCTCCAGCAGAAGATTGCAGGGGCTGTCCAGGAGACCCTTCCCCAGGAGGTCCTCTCCTCCCAGAAACTGCCCTCCCTGGCATTTGCCCTCGCCAACATCCATTTTCCCAAGGATATGCGGAGCCTTGAGGCCGCCCGCTACCGCCTCAAGTTCGAGGAGCTCTTCTTCCTCCAGCTCTCCCTCCTCCGGCAGAAAAATGTGAGGATGAGCGGAGCCTCCGGAATCCTCTTCCACAAGGTGGGGGAGGCATTCAATTACTGCTACAGCCGGCTGCCCTACGAGCTTACAGGGGCGCAGAAACGGGTAATCAAGGAGATACGGCGGGACACCGTCTCCGGAAAGCAGATGAACCGCCTCCTGCAGGGGGATGTAGGCAGCGGCAAGACAATGGTGGCGCTGCTCACGGCCCTCATCGCGGTGGACAACGGCTATCAGGCCTGTGTCATGGCTCCCACGGAGGTGCTCGCGGTACAGCACATGCGCAATTTCGAGCGGAACCTCGCCGACTCGCCCGTCCGTGTCGCCCTGCTCACGGGCAGCACTAAGGCCAAGGAGCGCAGGGAGATAGACGCGGGGCTCCGGGACGGCAGCATCAATATCCTGATCGGCACCCACGCGGTCATCGAGGACAATGTGGTCTTCTCCCGCCTCGGTTTCGTGGTCATCGACGAGCAGCACCGCTTCGGGGTGGACCAGCGGGCCCGGCTGAGGCTCAAGGCCTCCGAGCCGCCCCACATCCTCGTGATGACGGCCACGCCCATTCCCAGGACCCTGGCCATGACCCTCTACGGGGACCTGGACGTATCGGTCATCGACGAGCTGCCTCCGGGCCGCAAACCGGTGCAGACCATACACGTAACGGAGGGACAGCGTTTCAAGATGTACGACTTCATCAAAAGCGAGATACGCAAGGGGCGGCAGGCCTTCATCGTCTACCCTCTGATCAAGGAGTCCGAGAAACTCGACTACCAGAACCTCGAGCAGGGCTACAACACGGTGGTCGACTATTTCAAGGCCCCGGAGTTCGTCACCGCAGTGGTGCACGGCCAGCAGAAGAACGAGGACAAGGCCTTCGACATGAAGCTCTTCGCCGACGGCAAGGCGGACATCCTCGTGGCCACCTCGGTCATCGAAGTCGGGGTGGACGTGCCCAATGCCTCGGTGATGGTGATCGAGAGCGCCGAACGCTTCGGCCTCTCCCAGCTGCACCAGCTGCGCGGCCGGGTGGGACGCGGAGCCGAGAAGTCCTACTGCCTCCTGATGACCGGCTACAAGCTCAGCGAGGACTCCCGCAAGCGCATAGAGCTGATGTGCTCCACGGGCGACGGATTCGAGCTGGCCGAGGCCGACCTGCGCATGCGCGGCCCGGGAGACATGGAGGGCACGCGGCAGAGCGGCCTGGCATTTGACCTGCGCATAGCCGACTTAGGCAAGGACTCCCCCATCCTCAACCAGGCCCGGGCAGCAGCCTCCGGCATCCTCGCCGACGACCCCCTGCTCGAGAAACCCTCCTCCGCCCTGCTGCGCTCCGGACTGGACCGGCTGCGGCAGACCACCGGAGACATCATAGACTATTCTACAATAAGTTGAATCTATAACAGTACAACTACAGTATGAAAATCAGAACCATCGCCCTCGTGGCACATGACAACCGCAAGCGTGACCTCATCGAATGGGTCCGCTTCAACCGCGGCACACTTGAAAACTACCGCCTTATCTGTACAGGCACCACCGGCCGTCTCGTCCAGGAGGCCCTCGAAGCCTCTGAGTCCGATAACGTCCCTGTCTCCGAGCCCAAAAACCTCAATATCACCCGCCTCAAATCCGGTCCTCTGGGAGGCGACCAACAGTTGGGAGCCCTCATCGCCGAGGGAGAAATAGACATGATAGTTTTCTTCTGGGACCCCATGCAGCAGCAGCCGCACGATGTGGACGTCAAAGCCTTGCTCCGTATCTCCAACCTCTACAACATCCCTACTGCCTGCAACCGCAGCACCGCCGATTTCCTCATATCCTCACCATTGTTCAACGAAGACTACGACCGGATAGTGACTGACTACTCGGACTACCTCAACCGGGAGCTTAAGGAGGCTTCTGCCCAGAACTGGTAATCTACATAGACTATGGATTCAGAGAAAAGCACAAACAGCTACGTCGAGTCCTGCCGGCTGGAAACGGCTGGAAAGGACGTAGGCAAATGGACTGTCCTGGAAAGCGAGTATCTTATCCGCCGTCCATGGCTCACCGCCCGCCGGGACAAGGTTCAGCTGCCCAGCGGAGTCATCAATCCCGAATACTATGTCCTGGAATACCCCGATTGGGTAAACATCATCGCTATAACAGAAGATGGCCGGATGATCTTCGAACGGCAGTACCGCCACGGCCGGGGCGAGGTCGGCTACGAGATACCGGCCGGAGTCTGCGAGCCGGGAGAGACCCCGGAGGAGGCCGCCCGCCGCGAACTGCTCGAGGAGACCGGTTTCGGCGGAGGCACCTGGCGCCTCAACATGGTCGCCGCCCCCAATCCCAGCACCAGCACCAACCTCTGTCACAGTTTCATCGCCACCGGAGTCCACCGCCTCTCTGACCAGCACCTGGAAGCCACAGAGGACATCGAGGTGCACCTGCTCTACGAGGACGAGGTACTCCGCCTCATGCGTGAGGGGCGGATCATCCAGGCCCCGATGCTCTGCTCCCTCTGGAAATATTTTGCCGAAAAGACATCGACTACGACAGTCTGAGCTTCAACCAGCTGCGTAAAATACGCCTACGACCGCACATCCAGCCAAACGAATTAACCTCGGTGTGCGCTGTGATTTTCATACTATTCAAAATCACAGCGCACACCGAGGTCAATTCGTTGCAATCACACCGATATCAAGCACCGCTATCTGACGTGCCAAAACAGGACAGAAAAGTGTCATAAGCCGAAAATCCTGGCATACGCGGCGGCTTTCTTCTCCAGGGACAGCGGGTAGGCGCGGGAGGAGGAGGGCATGCGGTAAAATGTCACGGTGCGGGACGATACTCCGGACGCGGAAGATGCAGTGGAGTCTGAAGATGTGGAAGTAGTTGAGGGTACAGAAGCGGCTGAAAGTGCGGAAAACGTGGAAGGTGCGGA
Source organism: uncultured Alistipes sp. (assembly GCA_902388455.1). Lineage (GTDB taxonomy): Bacteria > Bacteroidota > Bacteroidia > Bacteroidales > UBA932 > Coprenecus. The sequence goes on from CABMPD010000011.1 coordinate 41,524, forward strand.
AATGGTAAATGGAACGGAGCCGCCGACGGAGGGCACCGGCACGTCCAGGATGGAGGCTATCTGCTCCGCGGACTTACCGCCGGTGGAGACTACGGCGCGGCATGAGGGCATCCGGGCCAGGAGAGCCGGGATGTCGGTGGGTTCTATGATTTTCAGAAAGTTGTCGGAAGCATTGCCGCGCAGGCGCTTGACCATGTAGGCGGCATCGTACAGGGCAATGCCCTCGCGGCGGCAGAACTCCACCACCCTCTCATAGTCGAAGCGTTTCTGCCCCGGCATCACAAAATGTCCGGCATCTCCGTAGAAAAGCAGTCCCATGATCCGCCACATATCGTTCTGGAAATTCGGGTAGAAGAACTCCATCGACCAGCGGGCGTGCGGAGGTGGAAAAGACCCCAGCAGCAGAACCCGGGCGCCGTCAGGGACAAAAGGCTCCAGCGGATGCACCTGGAAAAGAGCGAACTCCCGCCGCATCAGCTCCGGGTCGCGCAGTTTTTCCCGCAGTTCAGCCAGCCGCAGCGCATTCGGAGAGTCTGAGAACTGCAGACGCATATACCCTCCGTCCCCGTATTTTTCCAACAAATGCCCGTAACTCTTCTGAAAGATTTCCTCGTCAGTCAGCTCCGGATAATTGGCCCGGGCATAGAGTATTGCTCTGGAAAACACTGTATCGAAGTCGATGAGCTTGTCCGCCTCGGCGACGATCCGGCCGTAGATGGAACGCGGCCAGGACTTGTTGGACGAGCGGTGGTCCTCCACGGCCTCGCGCATGAGCCGGATCTGCTCCTGGGTGAACCATTGACGCAGGACCGTATCGGCCTCCAGCATCCGTCCGGATACCAGATGGTGGAACTCGCGGCCCTCACAGACACCGATATCGTGATAGGCCGCTATGGCAAATATCATGTCCGGATTCAGCGGTGTCCCGTCAGGACCGTGCTCTTCTTTCTCCACAAGTCTCCCGTAAAGTTCCATGCTCTGGCTGATGACCGAGAGTATATGACTGCGCGAATGGGCCTTGTCATAAGCATCATACCGCGGCAGCACGCTCTCACGCACATATGCCTGCAGCGGGGCGCTGACCTGAGGATAATGCCTGAGTTCAACTGCTGCCATGCCTTCTAACGGTGATGATGCGGTCTGGAAGCTCCGGGAGTCCTGTCGGCCCGGGGTCTCATAGGGAACTGGAAGTTGTTGAGATTGACCGTCAGCTGCACCAGCTGCTGCCATCCCCAGCCGTGACCGTCAAAGTGGTGTACGGAAGCCGCCTTCAGGCTCAGGAAGTCCTTGAAATCATACCTGTAGGATATCTCAAGGCGGTTGTATATACCGGAGTCAGTACTGTAAAAAAGGGAACCGGTGTAGAGATCAGAACCATAGGTGACATCAGACAGGCCGGTACGGTAATAGAGCGGCATCAGATTGTCCCCAGCATAGACGGTATTGTGGACTCCGAAGCCGAAATACTCAAAACCGGCCTCGGCCTGGAAGCCGCCTGGAGTGACGTAACCCTCGTTGCGTATCCGGTCATTCTGGAAAGTCTGTATCCAGCCCACCCGCAGGCTGAGCGACATCCGGCCGGGCAGATACTCCGTAAGATCCGAGACGAGATGGGGATACACCCACACGTTGTCCACCACGCCTCCGACCGTTGCGCTGCCGGCATAGTGCATCATCTTGAATGTATATGCGAAACTCAGCCATGACGCTCCGGCCTGACCGTAAGAGTAGACTTCGAACCGTTCCCTGGTATCCCGGTCGTGACAGCCTACCCAGTCCACAACTCCCTCAATCCGCCACCATCTGCGGGTATAGCTCAGAAGGGCTCCGCCTATGTTGGTGTCGAAGAAATACCGGTCGTCATAGAAAGCCGCAGGATAATGTCCCGTGACCCGGCTGCGCGGGAAAGCCCCGGCATTGACCCTGAAATACCTGCCGTCGTACTGGTAGTACAGCAGCGTCTCAAGGCTCAGTTCCGGGGACGTCCTGCCGAAATATTTGGCTGCGTCCACCCCGGCGTACAGGGCATGTCCCTCGCCGAATCCGAGTCCTACCTTGGGAGACAGCACGGCCCCGAAGATAGTTTCCGAAGGAGAGATGTCCAGCGAGGCATATTCCCTGTTGTCAAATCCGAACTTGAAATCCACATCCCACAGCAGCTGCTGGGCCGACAAGGGACGGCATATACCCATAAGGGCGGGTAGCAGGACCAGGACGGCGGCAGTCCGGGAAAATGTAAGGCAGGCAGGTCTGCTCATGATTATTTCTCAATTATATTCTCGTAGAAGAACCCGAACACCCTGCGGGTAACATAATCGTCACCCAGGTTGTGTGTATAACCGGGAAGATAGAGCTGCTCAAAATCCTTGCCGGCCCTGACGAGGGCATTGACCACCTGCAGGGTCGAGGCCGGATCAACATTATCGTCCAGCTCGCCGTTGATCAGCAGCAGGTCACCCTGAAGCCTCCAGGCATTGTCCACATTGGAGTTCTCGGAGTACCAGGGTCCGATGGGATATCCCATCCACTGCTCGTTCCACCATATCTTGTCCATACGGTTGTCGTGGCAGCCGCAGAGGGCCACGCCGACCTTGTAGAACTCGGGATAGAACAGCAGGGCCGCGAGGGTGCTCTGACCGCCGGCCGAGTAGCCGTACACTCCGACGTTGGAGATATCCATGTGCCTGTATTTCCTGGCCGCAGCCTGCATCCAGAGGATACGGTCGGGATAGCCGGAGTCACGGAGATTGCGCCAGGCCACATCCTGGAAGGACTTGCTGCGGTTGTCGGTGCCCATACCGTCGATGGTCACTACGATGAAGCCCATCTCCACGAGCTTCGAGAATCTCAGATAGGCGTAGAAATCCTTGAGCACGAAGGAGTCGTGGGGACCGGCGTAGATGTACTCCACTACGGGGTATTTCTTCTTGGGATTGAAGTTGGAGGGACGGAAAATAGTGCCCCAGATATCGGTCTCGCCGTCGCGTCCCTTGGCCACGAACACCTCGGGCATGGTCCAGCCGGTGGCCAGCAGGGCGGATATGTCGGCCTTCTGCAGCTCCATCAGGGTATTGCCATCGATATCGCGGAGCACGGATACGGGAGCCATATCCGGCCTGGAATACACATCGGTGAAGATGGTACGGTCCGGATTGAAAGTAATGACATGATTGGCCGCCTCAGGCGTCAGGTCAGTAATCTCCAGTGTCTCCAGGTCTAGACGCATCAGATGTCTGTTGTAAGGATCCTCACCTGCCGGCGTGCCGCCCTTCTCATCTATGGCGTTCATGCCGTTGGCAGCTAAAAGGACATATCCCTCCTCCTCATTGACATCGTAGATTTCGCGGACATTCCACGCCCCGGGAGTAAGCAGGACTGTCTCTCCGGTAGTGCCGTTGATCCTGTAGAGATGCCTCCAGTCGTCCCTCTCCGAGACCCAGAGGATGTCACCGCAGCCCATATAATGACGGTAGAGAGTGTTGTAGTACACAAATGTCTCTGTCTTCTCCTCCGCCAGCACCCGTACCGAGGCATCCTCGGCCGAAACGGCCACCAGCTGATAGAGCTGATGCCCCCTCCGATTGTACTCAAAGGTAAAATACTTCGAATCCGGGTTCCACTGTCCGAAAAAGAGGTAGTACTGGTCTGCAAATGGCTCCCTGTCCACCTCGGTCACCGCCCCGGAGGCCACGTCGAAAAGCACCGGCACGGCCTGGGAGAGCCTGTCCCCGGGCTTCGCATAGTTGATCCATCTCAGCTCCGGCTGTATCCGGTCCTCGGGCGCGGACTCCCTCAGGGGTATCTGTCTTTCCCTGACATATTCCCGTCGCACTGAAGCCAGCTTTCTGGAATCGGGAGACCAGTGGATCTCCGCATAATAGTCCTGTTCCGTCCCGTCGAAGCTGAGCTGCCTCTCAGTCCCGCGCACAGGGCTGCCTGAAGGAACATAGGCACGGTCTTCGGGGACAGTCAGATCCCTGACCCATACATTGAAGTCCCGCAGAAATGCCACATACCGTCCGTCTGGGGAAGTCACGGAGTCGCGGCTGCTCCAGTCCGGACGCGGCCTACGTGGAATGGAGGAGAGATATTCCTCATACTCCTGCTGCGTTATCTCCTCTTTCGACGGAGCTGAGGCATCCACAAGGAAATAATGCAGGCCGTCCGCCTCACGGGTAAGATACACAAACTCGGTGGTATCGGTCCACTGCGGCGTCACGGCACCGCCATAAACCAGATTATTGATATTGGGCAGAGTGTCCAGCTGCGCATATTTTTCCCTGAAGCCTTCGGATGAAGGGGCTAGTGCCAGAGAAATACATAGGATGGAAAATAAATGCATATTTCAACCAAATTTATCGTTCTACATCAGCTTCCAGAAGTATCCACACCGTATAATCGTCCGTTGTCCTGTTTTTGAACACCCGGCGGTCCACCTCCGTGACATCGAATACAGGGGTGTTCACTGTCACGGATGTCCGTACAATACCGTCCTCCCCCGCTTCTGTAAGAGTATCAGCTGGAGATACTTTCCCCGCCAGCACTGTCATGGCATTGATTCGGGCAATCTCCGCCGCCATGTGCATATCCCTGGATGTGCCGGATCCTTCTGCCCTGACTCTGTTTTCCTCCAGCTTGGGAAGGGTCTCCTCTTCGAATGGAGAGACATCGGATTTCTGCTGACGGTTCCCGGTGCAGGAGACGGCCAGCAGTACAATCATTGTCAATGTAAAATATCTTCTCATAACTGTTACTTATATTTTTCTTCCGTTTCCGTCTGTTCCGGTTCAGTTCTCTCCCCGTCCTCACTCAGAAGAGCCGAGTGAAATGAGCCTTTGACCTGTATACCCTTCTTCTCCAGCCTGCGGGCCGTAACCACCACTGAATTTCTCGGTCCGGAAAGGGCCTTCCGGGCATCTTCGAACTTTGCCGCTGCCTTGGCAATCACCCCTCCCACCTCATTGAAGGTATTGGCGAAGCGTGTCACCCTCTCCAGGAGTTCTCCCGCCAGGGACATCACTTCCTCAGTGTTTTTCTGCTGCCGCACGCGGACCCAGGTATTCTCGATGATCTTAAGCATGGCGAAGAGGTTCGACTCACCGGCAATGATAATTCCGCGGTCGAAGGCCTCGTGCCACTTCTCCCGGAAGTTCTGATAGTAGAGCTGGAAGGCGCCCTCATTGGGCACGAACATCACCACGTAGTCCAGGGAATCCCGGCCTGTGGAGCGGATGTACCGGCTGTAGCTTTTGGCCGACAATTCCTTTACATGAGACTCTACGCTCCTGGAATGAGAGGCCATGGCCATACCGCGGGCCGTTTCGTCCACGGCATTGACATATGCGATATATCCTTCCAGAGACACCTTGGAGTCGATTACCACCGCCTTGTTCTCCGGCAGGTAGAGCACCACATCGGGGATGAGTCTCCGCCCGCCGTCATCGGATAGTACCGCATTGCCGTCCACATCCTTTATCGTCTCCTGCTTGACATAATCCTCGCCCTCCCGCAGGCCCATGCCCTCCAGGAGATTGAGAAGGACCACCTCGCCCCAGTTGCCCACAGCCTTGTTGTTGGAACGGAGGGCTGTGGCCAGATTGTCCGCCTGCCTGCCCACCGCCGCCGTCTGCTCCATCATGGAGCGGATCTGCTGCTCGAGGGTGGCGGTGTTCTTCAGGGATTTCTCCCTGGAGTCCTCCACGGCACGGCGGAACTCCTCCATCTTCTTGCCCAGGGGGTCGAGGATATTCTTGATCTGCTCTGAATTGGCAGCCGAAAGGTCCCCGGATTTCTCCTTTAGAATCGACGAGGCTGACTCCTTGAATGTCAGCACCATCTTCTGGAGTTTCTCGTCGTACTCGCGGCGCAGGGTCTCTGCCTCCGCCTTGCGGGACTCCTTCTGCTCTTCCAGGCTCTTCTCCAACATTTCAGCCCTGGCCTGAGCCACTTTCAGGTCTGCCCCGGCGACATTCAGCTGTTCCTGGAGAGCCTGAGACTCCTTCCTGGCCTGAGCTGCTTCCTTGCTGCGGGCAGAGGCCTGGATTATCCAGGCCCCCGCCGCTCCTATTAACAGTCCTATGACCGCTGACAGAACCCAGAGCATACCTTCCCTATTGGCTTAGAAACTGCTCTTGAGTCCGGTAGCGCGGTTGAATACCGGCAGCTCCGGTGTAGAGTCCTTGTCCTTGATGTAGTAGCCGTTGCGCTCGAACTGCACGGCGATGCCGGATGCGTCCTCCAACAGTCCGGGCTCGGCGAGAGCGTCCACCTCCTTGAGGGAGTCGGGGTTCAGATATGCCTTGTAGTCCTTGCCCTCGGGGATGCCGCTCATGTCGGCCTCGGTGAAGAGCCGGTCATAGAGTCTCAGGCGGACCTTCTCGCACTGAGTGGCGTTGACCCAGTGGATGGTGCCCTTGACGGAGCGCCAGGTGCCGCTGCCGGGTTTGGTAGTCGGATCGTAGGTGCAGCGGATCTCGGCGATATTGCCCTCGGCATCCTTGACCACCTCCTCGCACTTGACGATGTAGGAATATTTCAGGCGCACCTCTCCGCCCGGACGCAGACGGAAGAACTTCTTGGGAGGCTCTTCCATGAAGTCGGCCCGCTCGATGTAGAGCTCGCGGCCGAAGAGGATGGTCCTCTGCCCTGCCTCAGGGTCCTCGGGATTCTTAGGTGCGGTGCAGTATTCGGTACGGCCGGTCTCGACCTCGGTGGCCGCGCTGCACTCGCCGTCGTTCCAGTTGGTGATGACCAGCTTGACTGGGTCGGTGACCACCATATAGCGGTTGGAGCGCTTGTTCAGGTCCTCGCGCAGGCACCATTCCAGGAGCGAAAGGTCGATGAGGTTGTCCCTCTTGGCCACTCCCACCTTCTCGGCGAAGTTGCGGATGCTCTCGGGAGTATAGCCCCTGCGGCGGATACCGCAGATGGTCGGCATGCGGGGGTCGTCCCAGCCGCTGACAAAGCCGTTGCGCACCAGCTCCAGGAGCTTGCGCTTGCTCATGACGGTATAGGTGAGGTTCAGGCGGGCAAATTCATACTGATGCGAGGGGAAGATGCCCAGCTGCTCGATGAACCAGTCGTAGAGCGGACGGTGTACATCGAACTCTAAGGTACAGATTGAGTGGGTTATATGCTCTATCGAGTCGCACTGTCCGTGGGCATAGTCGTACATCGGGTAGATGCACCATTTGTCGCCTGTGCGGTGGTGCGAGGCGTGGATGATACGGTACATCAGGGGGTCGCGGAACATCATGTTCGGATGGGCCATGTCTATCTTGGCCCTGAGCACCTTGCTGCCGTCGGGGAACTCACCGTTCTTCATCCGCTCGAACAGGTCCAGGTTCTCCTCCACACTGCGGTTCCTCCAGGGGCTGTCCACACCGGGCTGCTGGACGGTGCCTCTGTTCTGGCGTATCTCCTCCTGAGTCTGGTCGTCCACGTATGCTAAGCCCTTCTTGATAAGCTCCACAGCCCAGTCATAGAGCTGCTGGAAATAGTCGGAGGCATAATACTCACCGGCCCAGTTGAAGCCCAGCCATCTGATGTCCTCCTTGATGGAGTCCACATACTCTGTGTCCTCCTTCACGGGGTTGGTGTCGTCGAAGCGGAGATTGGTCTTGCCGCCGTACTTCTGGGCCAGGCCGAAATTGAGGCAGATGCTCTTGGCATGGCCGATATGCAGATAACCGTTCGGTTCCGGCGGAAACCGGGTCATCACCGACTCCACCCTGCCCGAAGCCAGGTCATTCTCAATAATCTCTTCAAGGAAATTCTTCTGCACGGTCTCTTCCGCCGCGCTCTGCTGCTGTCTGTTTACGTCTTCCATCGGACTTAAATTTTTACCAAGCGACAAAGATACAAAAAGCCCCGGATATTCGCGACATCCGGGGCTATAAATTCTATAGTGGAAAGCCTATCTATCTTACGGGATCAGCGGGCACTCCGGGCAGGGGCTTCCAGTTCTGGAGCTCCTGAAGGAGAACTTCGACGGCCTTGTTGAGCTGGGCATCGTTGCCGAGGTAGTCCTCGAAGGGATTGAGGTCGCACTCGATGTCGGGATCCACGCCGTGGTTCTCGATGATCCAGTCACCGTCGGTGGAGTACGAGGTGAAGAACGGGGTACGGACATCCTGACCGTCGAGATAGGGTCTCGAGCCGGAGATGCCGACGATACCGCCCCAGGTCCTCATACCGATGAGCTTGCCTATGCCGAGCTGACGGAATCCATAAGGGAAGAGATCTCCGTCCGAAGAGGAATACTTGTCGATAAGGCAGACCTTCGGTCCGTAGTGAGCTGCATCCGGCACAGTGCCCGGTCTCTCACCGCCGTTGCGGGCCATGGTCATGCGGTATACCTCCCTCTGGAGACGCTCCAAGATCATCGGAGAAACGTTTCCACCGCCATTCATACGGTCATCGATAATCAGGGCCTTCTTGTCCAGCTGCGAATAGAACAGGCGGGTAAACTCGTCCAGTCCTGCCACGCTCATGTCCGGGATATGTATATAGCCGATCTGGCCGTCCGAGGCCTCCTCGACCTTCCGGATGTTGTTCTGCACCCAGTCATAGTAGGCCAGCTGTGTCTCGTCACCTATAGGGTCCACATAGATGGTGCGGGCGCCTTCCTCTGAGGGCACGGTGTTGACTTTCAAAGCAGTCGTAACACCGACACGACCTACCAGCGCCTCGTATATGGTGCCGAGCTCAGATGCAGGTATCTCATTGACAGCAAGTATGTAGTCGCCCTCATTCACTCCGAGACCAGGCTCACCCAGAGGCGAACGGCGCTCATCGCCCCATGTCACCCCGCGGTACAGTTTATTGATACGGAAGTATCCGGTATCATCCTTGGCGATACGTGCCCCGAGCAGGCCGACGGGCAGTGACTCAGCCGCCGGGCCTTCTCCGGTAGTCACATAGCAGTGTCCGGTATTAAGCTCTGATATCATCTCACCGATAAGGTAGGTCAGATCATGACGGTACTGCACGTAGGGCAGAAGGGCGGCATACTTGTCATGGATTGCATCCCAGTCGCGGCCGACCATATTCTCCACATAGAAATAGTCACGGTACACTCTCCACGTCTCGTCGTATATCTGCTTCCACTCCTTGTGATAATCCACAGTAAGCCGGATATCACTCATAGGCACGGGTTTATCGGTTCTGTAGCCGGAAGTGGACACCACATAATACTTACCCTTGTCGGAGACCAGGGCACGGCTGTGGTCGGGAGTGATGGCCAGCACACCGTACTTGGTCACGTCAGTAGTCTTCATATCGCCAAGCGACAGTTTTTTGATTCCTTCAGAAGAGCGGTAATACAAAGCACCGTCCCAAGCCGCCATCGGACGGGCATATCCGCCCTCCACCGGCAATGCGACAGCTCTCTCCACGATACCGTCGAAATCTATCTTCACTGGCTCCACCGCAGGTGCTTCCTTGGCAGCGCCCTTCCTGCCTTTCCTGGGAGCAGACTGTTCCTCCTCTTCTGCCGGCGAGGCCGGTGTGTACTCATCCCCCTTAATCAATGTAGGATCCTCCGCGTCCTTGGTCAGCGGCAGGGCGAAGAGATAGCTGCCGAGAGAATAGGCGGCATTCCATTCTACCGAGGAATAGATGGCGCGGAGTTCCCTGGCCGATGTGAAGAAGAGGTACTTGCCGTCCTCGGAGAACAGAGGAGATGAGGAATTGTACCAGGAAGATGTTACGGGAGTACTCTCCCCGGTTGCAAGATTCATCAGATAGATGACGGACGCTCCGGATTCTGTGGATGTACCGTATGCCAGCCATCCTCCGTCCCGGGAGAAATCGAAACCGCGGACTCCGCCCCAGCGGCCCTGGAAGACGGTCTTCAGCTCTTTGGTGTCAATGTCCACGGAAAGAAGCTGATTCTTCTCTGTGGTAAAATAAAGTTTTCTGGAATCGGGGGTCCAGGTCAGGGATGAGGGATATCCGTTCTCGAAGGATGTCAGGCAGATTCTGCCCTGGGGGTCATCGTAGGGCATCACATACACCTGGTACTCGCCGCTTTCGTCTGACAGCCATGCGATCCACTGTCCGTCAGGAGACCATACTGCATCACGGTCGTGAGCGCCAGGAGTACGGGTAAAGTTGTACACAGCTCCCTCCGTCGCCGGAACAGAAAATACATCTCCGCGGAATGTGGTCAGCACCCTGCTGCCGTCGGGAGAGAGAGAGAAGGACGAGCGGCGGCCGCGGCCCTCCCAGCTCATGATCCTGTCACGTGCCAGGATACCCTCTGCATTGAGATAGACGGGCACCTTGGAGCAGCTGCCGTCCTTTACGGAATATTTGTAGATATAGCCTCCGTTCTCAAAGACGATCCAGTCCTGGGAAAAGGAGGGGAACTTGCAGTCATACTCGGTGAAGTCGGTCACCTTCTCCGTCTCTTTGGTAGCAGTGTCATAGCAGAAGAGGTTCATGATCTGATCGCGGTCGGAGAGGAAGTAGATCTTGTCCCCTATCCACATCGGGAAGATGTCCTGGGCGTCGTTGTCAGTGATGTTCTCAAGTTCGGTAGTGCCCACTGTGTTTATCCAGATATCGTCGGCCTGACCTCCGCGGTAATATTTCCAGGTACGGAACTCACGGTACATGCGGTTCAGGGCCAACTTGGAGCCGTCGGGAGAATAGGAGCAGAAGCTGCCCTCGGTAGTGGGAATCTGAACCGGCTCGCCGCCCTCTGCAGGCACTGTGAAGAGCAGTCCGCGGAGAGAGGAGAAGGCATACCAGCGGGTACGGTAGATGATGCTCTTGCCGTCCGGGGTCCAGCCCATGACGATGTTGTTGGGGCCCACGCGGTCACCGATATTGTCGCGGACTACAGAGGATGAATAGGTAACTCTGTGGGGAACACCGCCTTCGGCAGGAATGGTATATACCTCGGTGTTGCCGTCATACTGGGCGGTAAAGGCGATGGTTCTGCCGTCCGGAGAAAATCTGGAAAAGATTTCGAATCCTTCGCCGGATGTCAGCCTGGTAGCCTCGCCTCCGTCGATGGACACAGTGTACAGATCACCGGCATAGGTGAAAGCTATCCTGTCACCTCCCACTGAGGGAAAGCGCAGCAGGCGGGCCTCCTCACGGTCCGTTCCGGCCATGGCCAGGACGGGAATGAGGGCCAGCATTGCAGTGATGGCAAAGCGTCTCATAACAAGATTAATATTAAGTAGTTAGTGTTTATTGATTGGTTGAGTATCCTACAGTACGTTGAGCACCTGCTCCTTTATCTTCTCCAGCTCATCCTTCATCCGCACCACGCATTTCTGCATTCCGGCATGGTTGGACTTGGAACCCAGGGTATTGATCTCGCGTCCCATCTCCTGGGCGATGAAACCCAGTTTACGGCCGGGACATTCCTCATTGTCCATGGTATCACGGAAATAACGGCAATGCTGACGCAGGCGGACCTTCTCCTCGTTGACATCCAGTTTTTCCAGGTAAAATATCATTTCCTGCTCCAGACGGTCGTGGTCGGGAGCCAGGGACAGTTCCTCCATCCTGGAGACTATCCTCTGCCGGACAGCCGGCACCCTCTCGGCCTCGAAGACCTCAGCCTCGGCGAGAATGGCCTCGATATTGTCCACCCTGGTCAGCAGATCCGCCTTAAGCACCGCACCTTCACGGGTCCTGAAGGCAATGAGCGCATCTACGGCTTCGTGCAGGGCACCAGTGATGGCCTCCACATCCTCTTCTGTCAGTTCATCCTTATCAACCGCCACCACATCGGGAAGGCGGAGCACCGAAGACATGAGGACAGCGGACATGACGTTTCCGTACGGGTCCAGCAGATTCAGAGAACCGGCGATGTCGGACAGCTGCCGGAAATAGTCCCTGAACAGGTCCGGGTCTATCCTGCGGGCCTCCGAGCCGGAGACGGTCTCAGATGTCAGGAATACGTCGATGTTGCCGCGCACCAGGCGCCTGGTCAGATATTGCCTGAACTCCAGGTCCTTGTCCTTGGGGAGAATCGATGATTTGAGGGAGATGTCGCTGTTCTTGCCGTTGAGCGAGCGCACCTCGACGGTATATTTTCTATTGCCGGAAGTCACCTCGGACTTTCCGTAACCGGTCATTGACAGTACCATATTTTCTTTCTATTTATCTTCTATTCATGAGCTGCTCCGAACGGGCCTTCCACTGGGCAGCCATATCATTCATTCCAAGAATCTCACAGGCCACAGAAATATTATGGGCCGCACATGCTGCCTTGCGTGTATCCGGACTGTCCGCCTCTCCGTACCATATCTCCATGGCTTTCTCCCATTCGAAAAGCCATGCCAGACGACATGCCTCCTCCCATTTTCTGTCATCATAGATATAAATTCCGACATTCACAGTCTCCCATTCGGGCGCAAACTTCTCAGACAGCTCTCCGCCCAGGGTTACGAACGCCTTTTCCAGTTCGCTGTCCACCCGTTCAATAGCCCTGATCCTTGTCAGCGGAGCATCCGACAGCAGCGTCCACTCCAGCCTGTCTTTATCCGACCAGACAACCGGTTCCTGCCTCCTTATATCGAAGACCTGAATCCTTATTCTGTAAGGCAGGGACACCACTGTCTGCTGCAGGAAAGTCCCTCCGGAGTAAGCCTTGCCTTCAGGTATTTCAACAGAGAAGTCTCCTAGTCTCATCGAGTCGGCTATTATCAGAAAATCCGTTCCGACAGCATCATGCAGGTATCTTACGACACCTGAATCAGCAATGTTTACTTCATCTGCGTACATCGAATATACCGGCACAGATCCGGAATCAATACCCAGATCCTGCTCCAGACGTTCTGCCATTCCGACAGCCATTGCGGAAAAAAGCGCGGAATCACGGCTTCCGCGCTCAACGAGCGATATAATTCCGGGCAATTCCCCCTGAAAATCCACAATCATCTCACTACCGGAGAGTTTTTCCACCGGCAATGTATAAAGCAAAGGGCTGCAGGAAGTAAAAGCCAGCATAAGCGGCAAGGCCAGCAGCAACAACGGTTTTGTCATTTTCATCTGTTAAAGCGTTACAACAATTCAGCATTGAGATCATACTCGTCAGCACCGGTAATACGCACATCCACGAACGTTCCCGGCAGAGGCAAAGGACCGTTTCCGGGACATTCCAGAATTACCTCTCCATCTACTTCAGGTGCTTCCTTCGAGGTCCTGCAAGTACATACACGGCTGACCGGATCACAGGAGTCGACCAGGACTCTCTCTATACTGCCGATACGGCTTTCATTGAATTTCAAGGATATTCCCGCCTGCAGTTCCATAAGTTCGTCAAGTCTCTCCTGTTTTACAGTCTCCGGTACTTCATCCTTCAAATTCTGTGCCCCCCAAGTACCCTCTTCCTCCGAATATGCGAAAGCCCCGAGACGCTCGAAGGGATAATCCTTAACAAAAGACAGCAGATCATCGAATTCTCTCTCCCCCTCTCCTGGATGTCCCACCATCATTGTCGTTCTCAAGACTATGCCTGGAACCATACGGCGGAAGCTATCCACCAGCGCACGGGTCTGCCGGCCGTCCACCGAACGGCGCATAGCCTTCAACACAGGATCCGCCGAATGCTGGAGCGGTATATCCAGATATTTGCATATTTTGGGAGATGAGGCCATAATCTCCAGAACATCCTGAGGAAATGAAGCCGGATAGGAATACAGAAGGCGGATCCACTCTATTCCGCCTATTTCTGTCAGACGGGACAACAAGTGCCCCAGCTGTCTCCGGCCGTAGATATCCAGACCGTAGAATGTCGTATCCTGGGCTATGACTATCAACTCCTTGACACCGTTTCCTGCCAAAGCCTCCGCCTCATCCAGAAGTTTCTCCTCTGGCACTGACACGTGCGGACCGCGGATACCCGGTATGGCGCAGTAGGAGCACTTGCGGTCACAGCCCTCAGAAATCTTAAGATAGGCATAATGCGGCGGAGTCGTAAGGAAACGTCTGGTTTCCAAAGACGGGTCGGGTTTCACGGACATGGCATTGAGGAGAGGGGCTGTAGAAAATGCTCCGAACCATCCGTCCACCTCGGGTATTTCAGAAGGCAGCTCATCCCTATATCTCTGGGAAAGGCATCCCATGACATAGACACAGGATATCACGCCCCTCTTCTTTGCATCCACAGCTTCCAGAATGGCATCCACAGACTCTTCTTTGGCATCCAGGATAAAACCGCAGGTGTTGATTACAAGCACATCGACACCAGCCTGTTCCAAAGGCACATCCTCAGGCGACACGTCCCATCCTGCCGCGGCAAGCTGCATAAGAAGGTGCTCGGAGTCCACACGGTTCTTCGAGCACCCCATAGTCACGACCCGGACTCTTTTACCGCCGGCGCCCATACTACTTTTTTACCTCCTCACCCGGCTCAGTTTCCGATACTCCGGTTTCCTTATCCGGCGCCTCGAAATCCAGAGAGGCATACTGCTTGAGAAGATTATACCAGGAGACCACCTTCCTCATATGTGAGGGATAGAATCTGTCCTCGTCATAACCCGGCAGTGCCTTGCCGAAAAACGCCTTGAGGTCTTCCGGCCCGGATTTGGGATCCGGAGCATTTTCATCACCAAGCATCTCTTTCATCTTAAGCAGCACCTCTTTCAGAGGCGTTTCTCCATCTTCCGTATAAATTGAAATATCCGAAAGAGAGGATACTTTCGCATGAGGGCCGAATACTGTACGGCGCCCAGTAATGAAAGACTCTGCAATCATACCGTTACGGGCCTGGGACACATAACGGAAAAGACCCGGTTCACCGGTAATTGACAATATCTGCTGTAAATCTGTTTTCATGTTTTTAAAATTTATTAAAGTTAAACTTATTCATTTCCGTATAAACATCATAAACCTGGGGCAACAGCGGATGATTGAAATCAGAGAGTATCGTAAAATCCGAGAGAGCTGTCCGCCTCCCGTCACTCCATTGGTTTGCCATCCGTTCCAGCACCTGCTCCCTGGACATACCGGACCGTGCCATGACACGTCTGATCCTCAGTTCTTCGGGACATGTGACGGTCAGTATTCTGTCAGCTATTCCCGACAAAGCCGGCTTTTCCAAATAAATGGCAGACTCCATGATTACAAAACCGGGGGCCGATGTCCCGCTCCTTGTAATTTCATCTTCCACCGCCTGCCTCCACCGCATGAAATCCTGAATTACCCCAGGAAACACCACCGCCTCTACCTTTGACAGCAATTGTCTGTCAGAGAATATTCTTGAGGCCATATACCGCCGGTCCAGCATACCGTCCGTGAGCAGGTCTTTTCCCAAAAGTTCCTGAAGGCGCATGAGAAGCCCGCTATCAGAGACATACAATTCCTTTGTACGGGCATCGGCATCATAGACAGGAACCCCGAGCGCAGCGAACATCCGTACAACATAGCTTTTGCCGCTGCCTATTCCTCCGGTAACAGCCAGTGTCCGCATCATGGTTTCTGTCGGCTTTCCAAAAGTATACAGTCCACATACCTGGGCGACATCTCCCATGAGATTACTCCTTCAGGTTTCTTTACAAGCTCAGGAATCAATTCTGAATCAATGGTATTGATAAAATCCGCATAGTCAACAACCAGTGCGAAATCATCCTGGTTGTACTGTGTGCCGCTGAAAACTCTTCGATAGGTCAGCCTGACCTTGGAAGGAAGCACGTACAGTTCTTTCCCTTCCGGGACTCCGACCGCTGTAATAGGCACGTCCATAGTCTCCTCGATATAGCGCACCACATTCAGCGAATAATATATGTTGTCCTCGGAGTAATCCACTCTGCGGATAGGGACCAGAGTAATGATACCCTGTATCGGACCGTCGACTCCGGAAGCTGATATGGTCTCGGTCATCACCGAATCCACAGTCTCCAGCAGACGGGCATCACCATAGATATCCACACTGTCAGGTCTGAGCTCAATCCGGCCTAAAGGCATATACTGACCGTTGAAGACAATCGAAGTCTTCGGTGCGACAGGCACTCTTTTGCTGGTTATTCTGGGAAATGTGAAATCAAGTGAGTCCGAGACGATGAACTCAAGGTCTACATTGCCGCCAAGAGCTTCTACGATGTTGCTTTTAATATTCTCGCAACCTACCGAAAACACATCTCCATCCTCATGCACAAGGGCCGTGGCTGGAGCTGAGACATTTATAGTCTTGCGCCTCCCTATCCGCTGCCGGAGGATATAATATCCTTCAGAGCGGCCGCGGACGATAAGCACATCCTCCGAAACAGCGCTGCGGGAACGGCCTTCAAGCGAGGAATTGAGAACTACATTGTACTCAAAAAATACGGAATACTGGAGTGAAAGGCTGTGCAGGAGCCATATAACAAAAGCCAAAAGGAGGGAAAGCAGCAGCAGGAGCCACTCCTTTCCGTCCTTACGGTCTTTTTCACTGCCGGTGATTCCGCTTTCAGAGGCCATCAGTCCAGATTATCTATTCTGTACGTCAGTTATATCCTTTACCACTGAAGACTTGTCCACGCGTATTCTCACGTTTGCGTCAATCTCCACAATCAGGAAAGTGTCCTTTACCTCGGCTACCGTGCCGTAAATGCCGCCCACGGTAACTATCTTGTCTCCTCTCTTCAGGGACTCTCTCCATTTCACGACCTCTTTCTGCTTCTTCTGCTGAGGACGGATCATGAAGAAATACATCACCACGAAGATAAGAATCATCAGTATCAGGAAAGAGTACTGCTGAAAAAATGTAGGCTCACCCTGAGGCTGTGCCTGAGTCTGGAGAAGGAAGATTGTAATCAGATTCATTTTTCTTTTCTTTAATTATTTAGTGAACAAATATAGGAATTTTTTCTAATTCTCAATGAGGCCTCTGCCCGTCTTGACGACCTCTCCAGTATCCACCATCTTGCGCAGAATCCTGTCCAGCAAACCGTTGACGAACACCTTGCTGTTGCCGGTACTGTAGAACTTTGATATCTCAACATACTCGTTGATGGTCACTTTCAGAGGTATGTTGGGGAAACGCACTGCCTCGGCTATGCCCTGTACGATAAGTACCAGATCCGTTGTCACTACACGGTCAGGATCCCAGTTGCTGGTATTGGACACCACTATGTCCATATACCTGCCGTACCCCCTGACCGCAGCTCTGAGCAACTCCACGGCGAACTCACGGTCGTCATCCTTGAGGAAAACTCCGGGAACAGGCAGAGTACCGTGAGAACGGAGATACTCTATATTGCGCACTATAGCGGAGAGTACAAAGCCCAGATCGTCAGTCCAGAAGACGGACAGGTCCTCGAGTGTCGAGGCCAGGTCCTCGTTGTCCTCAAAAAGTTCCAGGTCTGAGAAAATATTGATGAACAGGCTGCAGTCCTCAGCCATTGAGGATGTTTCGGAGGTCATGTATTCCTGGAAATAGTCCCTGGTCGAAAGGGTCTGGAGTGTTTTGCGGATGAACGGTGCCAGGTCATCGTTCCACATCAGGCCATGGTCCTCGCAATACTTGACAAAACGAGGGTCACCGGCCAAATATGAGGACACCGCATTAAGGGCAAACTTCCGGTTGGGATTGCGCTCCTCTGGAGTCGGATTGAACTTTTTAAGACCGGTCTCTATCTTGGTCTGGGCGGCATTCCGCAGAGCGACCGCAGCATTGAGCATGAAATAGTACAGATGGAGAGTCTTCTCACATGAATAGCTGAGTGTTTTCTCGGCTTCTATCAGAGAATCAGAGCCTGAGGCCACCACACTGTAAAGAACTTTGAAGACTTTTATCCTTATCAATCGACGGTTGAGCATACAATATTTTTAAAACATTTTGCAAATATACTTTTTAGATGAGAAAAAACTCTATATTTGTGTCAAATTTTATAAAATTTAATAAAGATGTACTCAGAAGACATTGATAATGCAGCAGCTATGGAGCGCAACGGAGACGATGTATACTCGAGACCTGTGCGCGCGGGAAAAAGGACATACTTTTTCGATGTGAAGGCAACCAAGGGCAACGACTACTATCTCACCATCACCGAGAGTAAGAGGAGAATAGAGAAGGACGGCCGCTTCGCCTACGACAAGCATAAAATTTTCCTTTACAAGGAAGACTTCGAAAAGTTCACACAGGGACTTGAGGAAGTCATAGCTTTCATCAAGGAAAAATGCCCCATTCCCGTAGTAGAAAGAACTATGGAAGAGGAGCACCGCCCCTCTTCCAGGGATGACGAGGGCAACTCACAGTTCTCCGACATCAATTTCGAGGAGCTCTAACAGACATCACTGGAAATTTGAAAAACGGTGCGCCCGAACCAAGCGCACCGTTTTTTTTTCATATGGTCAGAATAAATCACGGTAAGGTCTGAAAAAACGTCCTCCCCAGGTCCACAAGCGGGGAGGCAGCAGGCGCATCAGGACTCCAAGCGCAGCCCAGCGCCGGTCTATCACCACAGTTCTTTTACGGCGTTCTATCGCACGGACTATCATTGCAGCGGCCTTGTCCCTGCGGATTGTCATGGGGAAATGCCGTCCATGTATAAAGTCAGTATCCACGAAACCGGGCTTTACGGCGGTCATGCTGATATCAGCCCCGCGTATCACGGCCAGCTGCCGCATGGCTTCCAGATAAAAAGCCTCGAACTTCTTGGTCGCGGAATAAGACGGACAGACACCCAGGGGGAGAATCGAAGCCACGGAAGATATCACTGCCAGATGTCCCTTCAGCCCGTTGTCCGCCCAATAGTTGAACAGCCATACGGCACAGCGCACGAACCCCTTGGCGTTGACATCGATCTGTCCCAGTTCCAGAGTAGGTTCCAAAGCTGTGTTGGTGTGACCGTAGCCGGATGAATACAGACAGACATCCACGCCTCCCATTTCATGCACCAGCTCTGAAAGATACTCAGCCGCCCTGTCATCAGTCACATCGAATGCCTTCGGAAAGACACTTCCTGCAGGAGAGCCGCTGACGGTCTCTTCAAGCAGGTGGGCCCGCCTGCCCGTAATACCGACACGGTGTCCCCGAGCTACGTAAATCTCCGCTACTGCACGGCCTATACCGGAAGTTGCACCTATTATAATAACATTCATAAGCAGATGAATTAACTGTTGTCCTTCGCGCTGCGCAGCCTCAGTGACGGCGGCAGCAGATTGTTGCAGCGGCTGCCCAGGTTCTTGACCAGCCCGTAAGGCACTCCGCAATAGGTCAGCACCACGTACCCCTTCGGTGCATCCCTGAGAACTGTACTGCCGCGGCGCAGGTATGCCAGAGCCTCCTCCTGCCCAGTCTCCACTTCCGGAAGACTGCCGCGGAGGTAGGCCTCTCCCTGTATCAGCGAATACTGCGGCAGCAGAACCGCCTTTCCGGCCCGCCCCTCCATCACCTCCGCCACTACACACCCGGACATCATGACTCTCAGACCTGATATCTCCTCCAGGCCCTGCATCTCCTCCGCCACAACCGTGGGGAACGCCTTGAGAAAAGAGCCGCGGCGGAATACGGACATACCGTCCTTCACCCACGGAATGCTCTCCTTGAAACACCGGTACACGCCCGTCTTGCCGTTCTTCACCGATTTTAACATCCTCCGGCCATCCTTCCCGGAGTCAGGCAGCCGCAGAACCGAGAAGAAAAATCCCTCTCCCGCTCCGGAATCCCCGGGATAAAAATGCTTCTGTTCCAGCAGTTCCAGTCCGCAGCCGGCAGACAGCCATGATGTATTGTCCTCATCCTCTGTAGGATTGAAAGTACATGTCGAATAGACCAGAAGTCCGCCTGGACGCAGGCAGGGCAGGATGTCGGAGAGGATGCGGCGCTGACGGGAGGCGCACAGGCGAACATTGTCCACGGACCACTGTGCCACTGCCTCAGGATCCTTGCGGAACATTCCCTCGCCTGAACACGGAGCATCCACCACTATCACATCGAAATATTCTCCAAGCCTTTGGAAATCCGCCGGGTCATTGTTTGTTACCCACACATTGGCCGCTCCCCACTTGGAAATATTCTCACTGAGCACAGCAGCCCTCGAACGGATTACCTCATTGCTCACCAGTACAGAACCGGGAATCTCCCGCAGCATGGACAGCAGATGGGTACTCTTGCCTCCCGGCGCAGCGCAGAGGTCCAGAACCCTGAATGTTCCGTCCGGACGCTCCGCCCGCATATTTTTCATAAGCGGCAGAATACTCTCCAGGTACATGGACGACGCCTCCTGGACATAGTACGCTCCGGCATGAAACAAGGGGTCGAGGGCAAACAGCGGACGCTCTGCCAGCAGACGTCCCCAGCGTGAGAAAGTCATCTCCCCGCAGGAAAACCCCGGGGGAATATCATTCAATTTTAAAGGATTGATCCTGACAGCAGTAGACGGCTGCGTTCCGGTAATATAAGAAACCACCTTCCCCGCCCTTTCGGGACCGAGGGAGATGGTCATCTGTCTGATAAATGCCTCCGGCAGTGTCTGCATCGCAAGACGGTGTCAGCTGAAATTGACCGGGGGCTTGATATTGGAAAAGTCCACAGGATTGCCCTCCGCATAACTGTTCACTGCTTTCTCTACCTGATCGGTGATGCTGTCCACCATCTCCTGAAGCTTGTTTCCGAGCATCATCTTCATCATGAAATTGAGCTCCGCTGCCAGTTCTATGTGGAAAAGAGTCGAGTCAAGACCTACAGGGTCCATGTGGAAGGTCACCGAGAAATTCAGGAAAGACTTGCCGTCGTCCTTGAGCTCGACGAGGGAGAAAGGCTCGCGGCGGGCAACTACGAATCCGAGGCTGATGCCCTTGTACTCGATACGGACGCTGTCGCGGTCGGCCGTAATTTTGCCGCCGTATTCCTCCGGGACATTCTGCACCAGCAGACTGAGATCTCCGAAAAGGCCGAAGAGCACCATTGGCGGCCGCTTCAGAAGAACCTCACGGCCGGTCACCTTAGTCACATCACTCATGATCCTTGCTCCACTTGTCCGGGTCGTATCTCCACTCCTTCAGCATCTTCACATCCCCTTCCTTTATATACCCTGTATCCAGAGCCACATCCACGAGGGTGTCGTAGTTGGAGAGGGTGTGCAGCTCCACATCCGCGTTCTCGAAAGCGCGGCGTGAACGGTCGAAATTGTAGGAGAAGATGGCCACCATGCCGGCGATGTGTACTCCGCACTTGAGCAGGGCGTCCACAGCGGCCAGACTGCTCTGACCGGTGGAGATGAGGTCCTCGATGACCACTACCCTCTCGCCTCCGCGGAGCACTCCCTCGACCTGGTTGCCCATACCGTGGTCCTTGGCTTTGGAACGGATGTAGACGAAAGGTTTACCCGTCATCTCTGCAACGATGGCTCCGTAGGCAATGGCTCCTGTAGCCACACCGGCTATAACATCCACATCCTTGAACTCCGCGTTGATCACCTCTATCATAGCTTCGCAGATAGTCTTGCGGAAATCAGGGTAGGACAAGGCCTTACGGTTATCACAGTAAATAGGAGAATGAAGTCCTGACGCCCATAGGAAGGGCTTTTCGGGGCTGAGTCTGACAGCTTCTATGTCCAGAAGCCCCTTTGCAATTCTATATTCCAGATTTTCCATATATTCTTTTAAAAATCCGCCCAAAGTTAGTAAAAATTCAATTAACAGCTACTGCAGTGAGCAAAAGAATGTAACCAAAAAAGGAACTGCGAAGTCGACCACGAAACCGTGATACATAGACAGCACGGTATACTTCTTCCCACTGGCGCGGACAATAGCTGGCAATGTCACATCCATGGTAGTCGCACCTCCGGATGAAATTGCCGCCAGAGAGCCGAACCAGCGGACCAGCAGAGGTGCCGACACCAGGGTTATGAATTCCCTGACTATGTTCGAGATAAGCGCTACTGTTCCCAGCTCGGCACCGATATACTCTGTAATCAGCACACTGGACAGTGAATAATAGGCAAAACCTGATCCTACAGCCATCGTCTCCGGGACCGTTCGATGCGGCAGGACAATTCCCAACAGAGCCGTGGCAGCAAGAGTTCCAAAGATAGTCATTACCGGCAGCAAGGCCAGACGCGGATTCAGTTTCTTGAATTCTTTGAGAATATCAGGATTGTTTCCGACACTGAATCCCACACTGAAAATCAATGCGTAGAGAGCATACATCGCCATACCGGATCCTATCAGTTCCGAAGGGACCAGGCCGCATACACCCAACAATATACCGACTGCAAAAAATCCTATGATAATAAGACTGTCCTTCATCGTTCTGCGTCCTCCTTATCCGCAAGTGTCATATTCGCATCTTTTCCTCTGCGGGTATTCCCACGGGACACCCATTTCCATAGCACCATCGCCATCAGGCAGCTTCCCAGTACCCCCGCCACAGCTACGGCAACTGCTTCCAGTCCCAATGTAGGCAGGCTCTCTATCAGCTGTCTGTTGCATCCCACTTCCAGGCCAAGAAAAAGCAACAGTATCCAGATAAGGCATGTAGTCACCCGACTCATCCACCTCACCCTGAATTTACGCAGAAGGTAGCCGCACAAAAAACCGGCCAATAGAAATCCGAAAATTATCAGCATACTCCTTTTTCTATCGCCAGGAAAGCCTCCGGAATGCATGCCGCGATGTCCTGACTGTTCATACTGTTCTCACCATAGCGTAATGCTGCGGCATCTCCCGCCCTGCCGTGCAGCCATACTCCCATGCGGGCCGCCTCATACGCCCCATAGCCAGAGGCCAGCAGCCCGGTCAGCAAGCCGGTCAGCACATCTCCGCTGCCGCCGGTGGCCATCCCCGGGTTGCCTGTGGTGTTGAATGCCGCCTGTCCGACCGGAGAGATTACAGCCGAATGCGGCCCCTTGACCACCACACAGCTGCGTGTCCGGCCGGCCAGGTCAGCAGCTTTCGCCAACCTTTCCTCCGCAGTGGCCCATTCGCCCACCAGACGGCGGAGCTCTCCGAGATGGGGTGTGAGAATTGAGCCTTCAGGCACTAGTCCAAGCAAATCCGGCCCGGCGGCAATGATGTTCAGGGCATCCGCATCCAGGACCATCGGCCGATGCCATGCACGCAGCAGGCTTCTGAGGGCCGCCTCCGTCTCAGGATGCCGTCCGAGGCCGCACCCGCATCCTACTGCTGCATACCGCTCCATATTTGAGGGCAATGCGGAAAAATGCCCCTGAGGGTCGCAGTCCACCATAGCTGAAGGGCAGGTGCAGTGAATCACCGTCCGCTCGGACTCAGGCAGATGCACCGTCACCAGGCCGCAGCCGGAGCGCAATGCCCCCATGGCGGCCAGAACAGCCGCCCCGGCCATCCCACGCGAACCGCACACCAGCAGCGCATGTCCGAAATCCCCCTTGTGCGCATCCCCCCGCCTCGGCCTCAGCATCCGGCGCACATCCTCCATTTCCGTAATCAGTGCTTTCTTTTCCATTTTCCTTAATTTTTCCGTTTAAGCAAACAGGGCGTGACATAAAAGTGCCGCGCCCTGAATTGAAGATATCTGCGGAAGGCTATTTGAAGGCCTGCTCGCTGAGGCCGGTGCCGCTGAGGGCCAGGTCCTTGAAGTACTCTGGCACGGGACGGCCGAGGAGGGCATCCACGTATAGCTTGCCGATGTACTGCGAGAGCATGAAGCCGTGGCCGCGCATGCCGATGAAGAGGCCGAGGGCCGGATCGACGATATAGCGCGGCTCCACATAGTAGCCTGCCCAGGTGGCCTGGATACCGACTTCCTTGAGAGCGGGGATCCACTCGGAGAAGACTTCGGAGGCTATCTCGAGGAAGGCCTGGGTATTGATTCTGAGATCCTTCCCGGCCTCTGCAGGATCGGTGGCCGGAGAGGCGCAGCCGATAATCTGACCTGTATCGGCGAGCTGCTGCCCGTAGACAGCCGAGAAGCCCTTGTAATGACGGCGGTCGATAAGCATGTCCAGAGGTGCCCCCTCCTTGCCCAGCAGCGACAGACGCTTGGTGATGAAGGCCTGGTGCTTGACAGGATACAGGCCGGTCTCGATGCCGAGCATGTGGGCGAATTTCTCCGCACCGTATCCGAGGGCATTGACAAATATCTCCGTGCGGAACCTAGTGTAGCGGCGGGCACTGTCGCGTACCAGCACCTCGTATTCTCCGCCTACCTTGCGTACATCCACCAGCTCGGTCTCCTCGAGGATCCGGCCGCCGTGGCTGCGCCCTATCAGGCGGACGGCGTTGATGGTCTTGCCCGGAGTGGCCTGCCAGCAGTCCTCTGTCACCTGAGCTGCCACGTACATGTCCAGACCCGGACGCATGTAGGGCGATATCTCTTTCTGGAAATCCTTGGGATCCACCATGTAGGCCTTGGACCAGGCGCGGGCGGCGTCGAGAGAGCGGTATGTCGCGTCATCATGGGCAAAGTTGACATAGCGGATCAGGCGGAAGTCGATATTCGCATGCTGCTGCAGGTTACGGAATATCTCAAGGTTGTGGTTGGCGATGTCGGCCAGCGCGGGCAGGGAGAATGCCGGACGTCCGCCGGCGATATTTCTCCACGAGCTGCCGCGGTCCTTATTGACCAGCACGGGAGCAAAACCGGCCTCGGCCAGATAGCGGAACACCGCTGAGCCAGCCATACCGCCTCCGGCTACGAGAGCCCCCACCTTACCGCCGTCGGCAACAGCCCCGGACGGCAGGACAATCTTCTCAGCCCCGGCCTTGTTGATGACATTGCCCAGCTCCACGAGACTGGCCATGGGCGCACGGGGGGTGAAGTCGCCGGTCACCTCTATGCCGTAGGGGCGCAGGGCGGACTTGGCCCTCGGGAGACAGCGCTTGCCGCGGCATGGTCCCATGCCCAGACGGGAGATGTGCTTGAGCTCGTCGGCCGAGATAGTCTTGCAGTCGCCTATCAATTCCAGTATCCTCTCCAATGTAAGGTCCTCGCAATGGCAGATATAGGTCTTGCCGTCCACCGAGGGAGCCGGTTTCATCTCCACCGGAGCGGGATAGCGCTCCTTGACGATGAAGCCGCGGGCATCGGTCAGCACGCTGCCGTCATAGAGCTGATCCACCTTGACGCGGGCCACATTGGTCTTATTGGGCTTGAGCATGATCTTCTCGATGACGCCCTCTCCGACCTTCCTGCCGTTGTCGTCCACCAGGAATACCTCGGAACCCTCCTGTACCTCGTACTCGATAGGCAGGAAGAGCTTGCCGGCACGGGTATCGTAGCCGAAAATAGCCAGGCCCGGACACTGGTACACGCACTGCATACAGCCGATACACTTGTCGTAGTCCAGCTTGGGAGTAGTCGAGGTCGAGCTCTTGGTGATGGCGCCCTGCTTACAGGAGAAGGAGCAGGGGTTGCAGGCAAATCCGTAGAGGCAGTCCATGATTACAAATGGAGCGGCAACGGCTCTCTCTGCGGAGGGCATCGCGGGCTCCTGGAGAATCCTTACGGGATGCTGCTGGGAGTCAATGTATTCCTTCGAGACCTGAAGGTAGCTGTCATAATTGAAGCGGCGGCCGAGGTTCTGGAGAATCTCATACGCGCACTGTCTTCCACGGAGGACGGCTGAGGTACCCTCGCCGATACGGACGGAGTCGCCGACTCCGTGGCAGCTGCGGCCGAAGACGGCATTGCCCTTTACAAAGAGCTGGTTGTCAGGCATAAGTCCGGTACAGATGTTGATGCAGTCGATTCCGTCGATGAGCCTTTCGGTGCCGGGAATGGGCTTGAAGTTCTCGCACTCGGCGATGATGGCTCCGGTAATGCCGGTATGGTCAGCGTTGGGTACAGCCTCCACCAGCACATGGGAGGTCAGAATAGGGATGCCGAGACGGCGCACCCTGTTGGCCTGCACGGGGAAGCCTCCCTCGCGGGGCATGCCCTCGATGATCATCCTGACGTTGGCCCCGGCCTGCATGGCCTGATAGGATGTCAGGTAGCCGATGTTGCCGGCTCCGACCGTAAGGATGTTCTTGCCCAGGAGCGTAAACTGGGTGTTCATCATCCTCTGGACCACGGCGGCGGTGTAGACTCCGGGCACATCGTCGTTCTTGAAGGCCGGCATGAAGGGCACGGCACCGGTAGCGATGACCAGCTCGTCTGTATCCACATAGAAGACCTTGTCGGTAGCGATATTCTTGACCGCCAGCCTTTTGCCCTCTAGGATATCCCAGACCACAGAGTCCAGCATGATACCTTCGTGAGAGTCCCCGGCCAGGGTCCTGGCTATATCGAATCCCCTCATCCCTCCGAAACGTTTCTCCTTCTCAAAGAAGAAGAACTGGTGGGTCTGCATCAGGAACTGACCGCCAATCTCGCTGTTGCTGTCGATTACCAGACAGTCCACACCTTCTTTCAACAGTTCCTCGCGGACTGCCAGACCGGCAGGACCGGCACCGATAATGGCCACTGTTGTCTTGTAGACTTCCTTTTCCTCCACCCGGCCGTCCTTCTCAGTGACCAGAACGCCCTTGAAACCGCTGTCGGAGCTGAGCCTGGCGACCTCCCGGACACCGTCTACCTTGGTTATGCAGATACGGCGGATCTTGCCGTCCACGAGCATCTCGCAGGCTCCGCACTTGCCGATACCGCACTCCATGGTCCTCTTGCGGTGGTCGAGACTGAGACTGTGTACAGGACAGCCGGCCTGATGCAGGGCGGCGGCTATGGTCTGCCCCCTCTGCCCTGTTATTGTTTTACCCTCAAATTTAAATGATACAAGATCTTCCGCAGGTACGGGAAGAATCGGGTGAGTAGTTATGCGATACATATTTAATGTAGGTTAGCGTTGTCGTTACAAATTTAATATTTTTTAAAATCAAATAAATTCTCACACGTTTTTTTTATTCCATGTTTACAGTTTTTTTCATCACTACTTTTGCCCTCGGATTTAACAATAAAAGAAATTGTATGAGACAGAGAATGTTGAAAGGGCTCGTCATCCTGTTTGCAGGGGCAGCGGTGCTGTCGGCCTGCACAAAAGACGAGATGAAGGGAGATGCGTATATTTCTTTTACACTGTCTTCCGACTACAGTTCCTACTCCATGAACCGGCTTGCCATGCAGCTCAAGTCAAGAGGGAGCGACATTGTGCTTCCTGACACCAGTGACTTTATCCTGAGCGTCACCGGCGCTGACGGAAAATCCATTTATCAAGGTCCTTATGGAGAACGCCCGGACCCTATGCCGGTAGCGGCAGGGACTTACGATGTCGCACTGTATTCCATCGAATTCGAAGAGCCGGCCTTCTCATCCCCTCAATTCGGAGACTACAGGACTGTCGTGACCGGCAGCGGACAGACCTTGTCAGTAGCCTTCGGCTGCACACAGCTCAACTGCGGCATGAAACTTTTATTCACAGACTCTTTCAGAGACAGGTTTTTCAACTCTGAGGTCAGTATTAAATCCGAAGACTACTCACTGGCATATCCCTACACAGAAAGCCGGACAGGATATTTTCTTCCAGGTATTTTAAGGGTAGTATGCACCGAGGACGAAAACGAGATACCGATTCTGTCACGACAGCTCAATGCGGCTGATATACTGACCATAAAGCTCTCTGCTTCTAATGAAAGTCCGGATTCCTTCTCAATACAGATCGACACATCCCGTAATTGGATATACGAAGACTATATGGTTGGCAGCGGGAACAACGGTTCCTCAATTGAAAAAGCCCTGAAAGTAGCAGACTTGAGCATGCACTTGGGGGCAGAGGAGGTTTGGGTCTGCGGCTATGTGATCGGAGGAGATGTCTCAACTGCAAATATTAAGGTAGAACCGCCTTTCACAAAAGCCACACATCTTGCCATGGCCGACAATGCCGGGGTCACGGAAAGAGAGAACTGCGCGGCGATAGAGCTGCCTGAAGGAGATGTAAGAAGCGCCCTTAATCCTGTCGACCACCCTGAAATTATCGGGAAGAAAATTTACGTCAAAGGCGACATTGAAAGCTACTACGGATATCCCGGTGTAAAAAACGTCAAGGAATTTCAGCTCGAATGACATATTGTGATAAAAAGGTATATCTTTGCGCTACTTTAAATAGAACGAGATGAAAGAACAGTTGCTCAAGAAAATAGAGAATAGGGAAATTGTAGCCGGAGTTGTGGGGCTGGGATATGTGGGGCTGCCACTGGCTGTGGAAATAGCGAGAGCCGGATACCACACCATAGGCTTCGATCTGCTTGAGGAGAAAGTAAACAAAGTAAACAGCGGAGACAACTATATTTCCGATGTCGATTCAGATACCCTCAACAGCCTTATCTTCAACGGGGGGCTGGAGGCGACCACTGACTTCAGCAGAATTTCCGAAGCGGATTTCATAGCCATCTGCGTTCCAACGCCGCTTGACACCCACCAGCAACCGGATCTTTCATTCATCGAACATTCTTCTATCCAAATATCCGGACACCTCAAAAAAGATACGATGGTGGTGTTGGAGTCTACTACTTTTCCAGGCACCACCACCGATATCGTGAAACCACTGTTGGAAAAAGGATCCGGTCTGGTATGCGGAAAAGATTTCTACCTGGCATTCTCTCCGGAAAGAGTAGATCCGGGCAACGCGAATTACAAAACTGGAAACACCCCAAAGGTCGTAGGTGCTCTTGGAAGTGATGCGCAAGAAGCTATATGCGCCATGTACAACAGCTTCCTGAAAGGAGGCGTACATCCCGTCTCGTCTCCGGAAATTGCCGAAATGGAAAAAATACTAGAAAACACTTACAGGAACATCAACATAGGTCTTATCAACGAGATGGCCATGCTGTGCGAACGGATGAAAATCAACATCTGGGAAGTAATCGATGCCGCCCGCACCAAACCGTATGGCTTTCAGGCATTCTATCCTGGTCCCGGACTTGGAGGGCACTGCATTCCTCTTGATCCGTATTACCTGAGCTGGAAAGTCCGGGAATATGCTTTCCACACTTCCATGATAGAGGCATCCATGATGATCAATGACAGAATGCCTGAATACTGCTCCCAAAGGATTGCCAATATCCTGAATGATTATTCCAAGTCTTTGAAAGGTTCCAGAATACTTGTTCTGGGTATAGCCTACAAGGCAGATATAGACGACTGCCGCGAGAGCCCGGCCATAAGGGTCATAAATGTACTGCGTAAAAAAGGGGCGGAAGTCCTGTTCTACGATCCCCTGGTAAAAGAATACAAGGATAAAAAAGGGGGAAATGTATATTCAGGAGTACCGTCCCTGACAGCAGATCTGCTGGGGAGCTGTGACATAGTCGTAATAACCACAGCCCACAGCTGTGTAGACTATAATTATGTCCAGAATCATTCACGCGTCATATTCGACACAAGAAACGCGATGAAAGATGTACACGACAGAAGCAACATTGTGCTGCTGTAATATCTACACCAGAATCATCGCGACTACACCTATCGATATTATCGACAGGACACTGATTATTGTCATAAGGTAACCTTTCTCGTTTGCTTTCATATCTCTTGCCATAAGTCTGCTTTCTACTTTGTCCATAGTTGTGTTTTTTATTGATGCCGGAGTCAATGCAGAAAGGTACTTTTTGTGACAGAGACCATATAAAAATTCACCGGGCCGCCATCCTTCAGATCGGACGCGGCCCGGCTACTTAACCTAAACTTAAACTATGAAAAACTTCGTCTAATTTTATTACAATATTCATGCCAAAATCATATTTTTTGGAGTCTGGCATACTTCAAAAGCAAAGTTTTTTCACCTCCGGCGTCAAATTTCACCACTGCCTTCGCATCTCCGCCGGTTCCGGTCACCGAAACCACGGTTCCGGTCCCGAAACGGTCATGTATGACACGGT
The DNA here is from genome assembly GCA_902388455.1 of uncultured Alistipes sp. Lineage (GTDB taxonomy): Bacteria > Bacteroidota > Bacteroidia > Bacteroidales > UBA932 > Coprenecus. The sequence goes on from CABMPD010000011.1 coordinate 71,266, forward strand.
CACCTGCTGACACTGAACCGTCACCTGCTGACACATCTGCAGCGGAATGGCGTGCCCTTTCCTGAGCAGCCGGCCTGCCTGCGGATTCCGAAGGCGTCAGCCTTCTGAGCCGGGACATATCCGGAGCAGTGCGGACCGGCGTCCGCGGGACATATTCCTCATCATAATCATTGCCGCCTACCGTCGAATAATCCTCCACCGTTCCGTCCAGATACTGCGGATCTATCTCCTTGAGAAAGCGGCTCGGACGGCAGGCAGAGGTCTTCCCGTTCAGGAAGCGGCTGCCGGCGTATGACACGGTGACGGATTTCTCGGCCCTTGTCAATGCGACGTAAAAGAGCCTTCTCTCCTCCTCCACCGACTCCAGGCTCTCACCGGACATGAACGAGGGGAAAAGATTCTCCTCCATACCCGAGATGTAGACGTAGGGGAATTCCAGGCCCTTGGAGGCGTGGACAGTCATCAGCTTGACCCGGTTGTTCTCATCCTCCTCGTCGGCATTGTCCGCATCGGTCAGCAGAGCGACATTCTCCATATAAGCTTCGAGCGAGGGAATACGGCCGTGCTCTCCCATTTCCTCCGCTGCCTCGACCTCCTGGTCCACGAACTCCTTGACGCCGTTCAGCAGCTCGGAGACATTGCCCAGAGCCGAGATGCCCTCAACCGACAGGTCCGCCTTCAGCGAAGGGAGGTATCCGGAACCTTCCGCCACCGCCACCGCAAGGGTGTAGGCGTCATCGGAGGCTATCCTGGACGAGTAGCCGTCGATCATATCGACGAACATCCGGAGCTTGGCGGCAGTGGACTCCTTGATGTCGAAGCGGTCGAGACCGCTCTGGCGGCACATCTCCAGCAGCGGGATGCCGGTGGCGGCGGAAGCCTCGCCGAGCCGGCTCAGGGAGGTCTGTCCTATCCCGCGGGCGGGAAGATTGACTATACGGCGGAAGGCCTCATTGTCATTGTGATTGAGCACCAGTCGGAGATAGGCCAGCATGTTCTTGACCTCCTTCCGCTCGTAGAAGGAGTGACCGGCATATATAATATAAGGTATATTGCGGCGGCGGAGAGCCTCCTCCAGCACCCTCGACTGGGAATTGGTACGGTAGAGGACGGCGAATGAATCGTATGAGGCCTTGGAGGAATAGATGCGCCGCATGATGGAGGAGACAATGGACGAGGCCTCGTCCTGCTCATTGTAAGCCTTGATGAGCTCTATCTTCTCCCCCCGGTCGCCCTCGGAGAAGCACTCCTTCTTCAGGCGGTTCTGATTATGGGCGATGACGGAGTTGGCGGCATTGACGATTACCTGGGTCGAGCGGTAGTTCTGCTCCAGGCGGAACTCCCTGGCCTCGGGATAGTCCCTCTTGAAATTGAGGATGTTCTGAATCCTTGCCCCGCGGAAGGCGTAGATGCTCTGGGAGTCGTCGCCGACTACGGTGAGGTTGCGGCGGTCGCGGGCCAGCAGGTTGACTATCCGGTACTGCGCCATGTTGGTATCCTGATACTCGTCCACCAGGATATGCGAGATGACATTCTTGAGATTCTCCGCCACCTCAGGATGACGGTTCAGGAGGATATTGGTGTACAGGAGGATATCGTCGAAATCCATGACTCCCTCCTTCCGGCATTTTTCCGAATACAGCCTGTACACATCGCATATACGGCCCTTGCGCATCTGGGTGTCCTTGCGGATGGCCTCGTGATTGTTCATGTATGCCTCTGCCGTAACCAGATAGTTCTTCGCGGTGGATATGCGGGAGAGCACCTCGCCTGGCTTGTAGACCTTGTCGTCGAGATGGAGTTCCTTGATGCACATCTTGACTGCGTTCTTCGCATCAGTAGCATCATATATCGTGAACGCCTTCGGGAACCCCAGCAGATCGGCATACTCACGCAGAATACGGGCGAATATGGAATGGAATGTTCCCATCCACAGACGGCGCGAGCGGTCCCTGCCCACTATCGCCGCAATCCTTTCCTTCATTTCCTTGGCCGCCTTGTTGGTGAATGTCAGAGCCATGATCGAGGAGGGCTCCACCCCGGACTCAATCAGGCACGCTATCTTCCACGTAAGCACGCGAGTTTTCCCGGAACCGGCTCCGGCTATTATTATTGAAGCTCCGTCAGCACATCTAACTGCCTCTTGCTGAACACTGTTCAACCCCGACAAATTCATATTGCATTCTTTTTAATTTTCAGCGCAAATCTACAAAAGTTTTATCTATATTTGCACCCGAATTTTCATATATAATAATATAGGATATGGTTGACTATATAAAATTGAAACAAGGGCTCGACATTCCCGTCGAGGGTGTGCCGTCCGCCCAAATCCTCAAAACGATAGTTTCTGAGACAGTAGCAGTCAAGCCAACCGATTTCAAAGGTCTTATCCCCAAACTCGCAGTAAAGGAAGGTGACGCCGTCAAGGCCGGAACCGTCCTTTTTGTCGATAAAAAGAGACCTGAGATCAAGTTCACCTCACCGGTGAGCGGCACTGTCAGCGAAATTGTCAGAGGAGAGAAGAGAAAGCTTCTCGAAGTCAGAGTCAAGGCTGACCCGGAAACGGAGTATGCCGAGTTCAATCTTCCCAAGCCCGAAGCCATCACGGCCGAGCAGGCTGTCAGCGTCCTCCTGGAGAGCGGTCTGTGGCCCTGCATCAAGCAGCGCCCCTACGGCATCGTGCCCAACCCTGAGATACGTCCCAAAGCCGTCTACATCTCGGGATTCGACACCGCTCCACTGGCAGCGGATTACGACTACATTCTCAAGGACGAGGTTGACAACATCCAGACAGCCGTCAATGTACTCGCAAAACTTGCTCCCAAGATTCATTTCGGTCTCTGCGCAAAAACCCACGCCAGTTCTCCTTTCCACAAGCTTTCCGGAGTCGAGTTCCACATCTTCGACGGACCTCACCCCGCCGGCAATGTAGGTGTGCAGATCAATCACATCTGCCCCATCAACAAGGGCGACCTGGTCTGGACAGTCAATCTCCAGCTGCTGGCCATCATGGGCCGTTTCTTCAACACCGGCAAGGTGGACATGCGCAAGACAGTGGCCGTAGGAGGCCCCCGAGTAAGCACCCCGGGCTATATCAAATGTATCAGCGGCATGTGTTTCAGCGGCATAGCCGACATGGTCAACGACAATGTGGAGAAGCTCCAGCAGGGCTGCCCCGTACGCTACATCAGCGGCAACATCCTCACCGGCACCAATGTCGGCAAGGAGGGTTATCTGGGCTTCTACGACGACTGCATCTCCTTGATCACCGAAGGCACCTACTATGAGACATTCGGATGGGCCAAGCCTTTCAGGACCAAGAAGTACAGCTTTGCATCCACATACTTCTCATGGCTGACTCCCAAGAAGAAATACAAGATGGACTCCAACCTCAACGGAGGTGTGAGAGCATTCGTGATGACCAACAAGTACGCCCAGGTATTCCCCATGAACATCTATCCCGTGTACCTGCTCAAGGCTATCATCGCCGAGGACATCGACAAGATGGAGCAACTCGGCATCTACGAGGTTGTCGAAGAGGACTTCGCCCTCTGTGAATACATTGACCCCTCGAAGATAGACATACAGGCTATCGTTTCCAAGGGAATTGACCTCATGATTAAAGAAATGGCATAAGAATATGGAAAAGAAAGAGAAAAAAGGCTCAATATTCGACTCCACCATCGAGGCCTTCCAGTCATTCCTCAGAGTGCCCAACACCGTCACCAAGAGCGGCTCGCACGTAAGGGACTGCAACGACCTCAAGAGAGTCATGATCATCGTGGTGGTCGCCCTGATCCCCACCCTCCTCTTCGGTATCTACAATATCGGAGACCAGCACAGCATCGCAGCCGGAATCGATATGGGCTTCTGGCAGAAGGTCTGGTTCGGCATCCTCAAGATACTTCCCCTCTACCTGGTATCCTACATCGTAGGTCTGGGCATAGAGTTCGCCTCCGCACAGATCCGCGGACATGAGGTCAATGAGGGATATCTGGTAACAGGTATGATCATTCCCCTGATCGTGCCCATCACCACCCCCCTCTGGATTCTCGCCCTCGCAGTGGCCTTCGCAGTCATCATCGGCAAGGAGGTATTCGGAGGCACAGGCATGAACATCTGGAACCCGGCACTCCTCGCCAGGGCATTCCTCTTCTTCGCCTACCCCTCCAGCATGTCAGGTGACAAGGTTTGGGTCGCCGGCGTAGACGGATATTCCGGAGCCACTCCCCTTGCGGATGCTGCTCTCGGCAATTTCAACAATATGCCCTCAGCCCTGGACATGTTCCTCGGATTCATTCCCGGATGTCCCGGTGAGACATCTACCGTTGCAATCCTCATCGGTGCTGCCATCCTGCTGTTCTTCGGAGTGGCAAGCTGGAAAATCATGCTGTCCACCGTTGTCGGAGCACTGGCCGTAGGCTACCTCTGCAACGCCCTTGCTCCTGACGCATCGTCCTATCTCGCACTTCCCGCATGGGAGCACCTGATCATGGGCGGATTCGCCTTCGGAGCAGTCTTCATGGCCACCGACCCCGTGACCTCGGCCCAGACCGAGACCGGCAAGTGGATCTACGGTTTCCTGATCGGAGCCTTCACCATCATCCTCAGAGTGTTCAACCCCGGTTACCCCGAGGGAATGATGCTGGCCATCCTGCTCATGAACACCTTTGCTCCTCTGATTGACTACTGTGTAGTTCAGAGGAACATCAAGAACCGTCTCAAGAGAGCTCAAATCAATCAATAAGGGAGAATCACACTATGAATACCAACAGTAACACATATACTATCATCTACTCCACCGTCATGGTGGTGATCGTGGCTGCTGTTCTCGCGTACGTGTCCGTATCCCTGAGCGGCAAGCAGCAGGCCAACGTGAATACCGAGACCCGCCAGAGCATCCTGTCCTCCGTAAACCTCGGGCAGGGCGCCGACGAGGCCTCCGACAAGAACGCCTACGTAGAGCAGGAGTTCAACAAGTACATCACCGACTCCTATCTGGTCGACGCACAGGGCAACAAGGTGGAAGGAGACGCATTCTCCCTCGCCCTGACAGCAGGTCTGAAATCCCAGTACGACATCATGAAGCAGGCCAATCCCGATGTCTCGAAGCTCACCCTCCCTGTCTTCGTCTGCACCCTGGACGACGGCAGCAAGGTCGAGATCTTCCCCATCTACGGAGCCGGTCTTTGGGGTCCTATCTGGGGCTATGTATCCCTCAAGGATGACTACAACACCATCTACGGAGCTACCTTCCTCCACAAGGGCGAGACTCCCGGTCTGGGCGCCGAGATAGCCACACCTGCGTTCAGCGGCCAGTTCATCGGCAAGTCCATCTTCGACGGAAGCAGCCTGGTATCCGTGACAGTAGTCAAGGGTGGCGCTCCCGAAGGCTCCGCCCATGAGATCGACGCCATCTCCGGCGGTACCATCACCAGCCGTGCCCTGGAGAACGCCATCCGTCAGTGGCTCGAATATTATGAACCTTATCTTGAAAAACAGAAAGCTGAAAGATAATCATGAAAAAGGAAATATATCAAAACCCGTTTTTCAAGGCCAACCCGGTAACGGTCTTAGTCTTGGGTATCTGCTCCTCACTGGCAGTTACCGTAAAGCTTGAGCCTGCCTGCGTGATGGCTCTCTCGGTTACCTTCGTGACCGGATTCTCAAGCTTGTTCGCATCCCTCCTCAGAAATACGATTCCCAACCGTATACGTATCATCGTGCAGCTGGTGCTCGTATCCCTGTTCGTGATTCTCATCGACCAGTTCCTCAAGGCATACGCCTACGATGTCAGCAAGCAGCTCTCCGTGTACGTCGGCCTGATCATCACCAACTGTATCATCATGGGCCGCATCGAGGCTTTCGCCCTCGGCAACAAGCCCTGGCCCTCATTCGTTGACGGTATCGCCAACGGTCTCGGCTACGGTATGATTCTCGTGGCTCTGGCCTTCATCCGCGAGCTCCTGGGCTCCGGTACCCTGTTCGGACATCAGATCATTCCTGTCGGCTGGTATGAAGCCGGATACATGAACAACGGCCTGATCATCCTGCCTCCCATGGCCCTGATCCTGGTAGGTCTGTTCATCTGGCTGCAGAGAGGCATTCAGAAAGAGCTTATAGAAAAATAATAAAAGCACATCACTATGGAATATTTAAGTCTATTTGTCAAGTCGATATTCGTCGACAATATGATTTTCGCATACTTCTTGGGGATGTGCTCATTCCTGGCTGTATCGAAGAATGTCAAGACGGCCTTCGGCCTGGGTATCGCAGTGATCTTCGTAATCCTCGTCACCCTGCCTATCAACTACTTGCTCAACAAGTTCTTCCTCACCCCCGGAGCCATGTCCTGGATCAGCCCCGCTCTCGCTGACCTCGACCTGAGCTTCCTGAGCTTCATCATCTTCATCGCCGTCATCGCGGCCATCACTCAGCTCGTGGAGATGATAGTGGAGAAGTTCTCCCCCGCCCTGTACTCGTCACTGGGAATCTTCCTGCCCCTTATTGCAGTGAACTGCGCCGTGATGGGTGCCTCCCTCTTCATGCAGGAAAGGGACTTCGCCAACCTCGGCTACGCCACAGTCTATGCCCTCGGTTCCGGTATCGGCTGGTTCCTCGCCATAGTGGCTATCGCTGCCATCCGCGAGAAACTCGCCTACTCCAACGTTCCCAAGCCTCTCAAGGGCCTCGGAATCTCATTCATCATCACCGGCCTCATGGGTATCGCGTTCATGAGCTTCATGGGTATTCAATTATAGGAGGACTGAAGTATGACTACATTACTTATAGTATCAATCATCACATTCCTGGTAGTTACCCTGATCCTGGTCGCCCTCCTGCTGGTGGCCAAGGCCAAGCTGACTCCCCAGGGCAATGTCAAAATCGACATCAACAACGGCGAGAGAGTCCTCGATGTCAATCCCGGCTCTTCCCTGCTGACCACCCTCTCCAATGAGAAGATCTTCCTTCCATCTGCCTGCGGCGGCGGCGGAAGCTGCGGCATGTGCAAATGCCAGGTGCTCTCCGGCGGCGGCAGCATCCTGCCCACCGAGGTAGGATTCTTCACCCGCAAGCAGCAGCAGAACAACTGGAGGCTCGGATGCCAGGTCAAAGTGCGTGAGGACCTCAAGATCCTCGTGCCCCAGAGCATCCTCGGCATCAAGAAGCTCGAGTGCGAGGTGGTAAGCAACAAGAACGTGGCCACCTTCATCAAGGAGTTCGTAGTGAAACTCCCCGCAGGCGAGCACCTCAACTTCCGCTCCGGCGGCTACATCCAGATCGACATTCCCAAGTACGATATCGACTACAAGGATATGGACATCGAGGAGCCCTACAGGGCCGACTGGGAGAAGATGGGAGTGTTCAAGCTGCACGCCCACAACTCCGAGCCTACCTTCAAGGCCTACTCCATGGCCAACCACCCTGCAGAGGGCGATATCATCATGCTCAACGTCCGTATCGCCACCCCTCCCTTCGACAGGGCGAAGAACGGCTTCATGAACGTGCCTCCCGGAATCAGCTCGTCCTACATCTTCTCCCGCAAGCCGGGTGACAAGGTGATCATCTCGGGCCCTTACGGAGAGTTCTTCATCCCGGACAACGCTCCTGCCGACCAGGAGTTCATCTTCATCGGCGGCGGTGCCGGCATGGCTCCCATGAGAAGCCACATCATGCACCTGTTCAAGACCGAGAAGACAGCCCGCAAGGTCAACTTCTTCTACGGTGCCCGCAGCCTGAAGGAGGCCTTCTACCTCGAGGACTTCCACGAAATAGAGCGCGATTTCCCCAACTTCAAGTTCCACCTGGCCCTCGACCGTCAGGATCCCGAGGCCGATGCAGCCGGAGTGGCATACAAGGTCGGATTCGTACACAACGTCCTCTACGAGACATACCTCAAGAACCACGAGGCTCCCGAGGACTGCCTCTACCTGATGTGCGGACCTCCGATGATGACCCAGTCCGTCCTCAAGATGCTGGACAGCCTCGGAGTACCTCCCGAGAACATCCTCTTCGACAACTTCGGCTCATAGTCCTTCCCGGACTGCACAACCGACAGTATAGACACGAGATCCCGGACAGGAACCTTTCCCGCCCGGGGTTTTCATTATGAATCATTCCTACCCCTCCAGCACATTTCATACGGACGCAGACCTTCTTCCGTCAGTATACATGGCTTCTGGACTTTGAAGTCTGTCCCAGCCTGCCGGATACAACAAATTTAAAAGAAGTTTAGTATATTCGCGCGGTTAATTCGACACTTATACGCAAATGAAAGGATTCTTGGATTTCGTCAAGCTATGAAAGAATCTGATAACTAGGATACTGTGACAAGGAGACATAAAATAATACTGTCGGCGCTGGTAGCAGTAATCTTTCTACCTGCACCACTTTCATCACAGGCACAGGAGCGCAAACGTTCGCTGGGCCCATACACAATGTACGAGCAGATCATCTATCCAGCCAAACAGATGCGCATCATGGAATGGCTGGCTGATGACATGAATGAGGGAAGGGCAACAGGAACTATAAGCGGCCAAAGAGTTGCCTGGGCAATTACTGACATGTTCCGGCAGTACGGTCTGGAGCCACTCTTCGGCAGCAGTTTCTTCCAGCCGTTCATCGCCGACAGCCTGAGCGGCACCCGCGGGCGCAATGTGGTCGGGATAGTACGCAGCGCCGTACCTTCGGATGAATACGTGCTCATATCGGCCCACTACGACCACCTCGGCATCCTCAACGGCAACGTCTACAACGGCGCCGACGACAACGCATCCGGAGTGACCGTCCTGCTCAACCTCGCCGACATGTTCGGCACCATGAAAAAGACCAGAACCGGCCCGGACAAGAACATCATCTTCGCCGCCCTCGATGCCAAGGAGCTCAACATGGCCGGCTCCAAGGCCCTTGTCGGCAGGCTGCAGGAGAGAGAAATGACCGACAGCATCCTCTGCGCCATCAACATCGACCAGATAGGCACAGTCATAGAGCCGGTACACGAGGCCGATACTAACTTCGTGATAATCCTCGGCGAGCAGACCCTGCGAAAGGAGAACCGCGGCATCATCGACATGTGCAACCGCTACTACAACATCGGCCTGGACATCGACCACACCTTCTACGGCAGCAAGAACTTCACCGAGCTCTTCTATCAGCTCTCCGACCAGATCGTCTTCCACCGGGCCGGCATTCCCGCCTTAGTATTCACCTCCGGCTTCCACCGCCACACCTACAAGACCACCGACGACCCGGACATCATCTCCTACCCGGTGATGAAAAAGCGCACACTGCTCATCTTCTATCTCACCATGATGCTGTAGTCTGCACCGATATTCAAATGCCGTCTTTACAAAAGCAGAAAACCTCGTAGTGCTTTCAAATATTATCGTTAGATTTGCACTATAAACGACTGGCAGCATAGAACGGCAAAAAATGATAACTAAAGACAACATAAAAAAATTACTCTCTGTTCTGCATTTTGAACAGGAAGACGATGTTTTCACAAAATCCTATGAAAGTGTTGGGCTACCATTGAAAGTTGATGTAAGGAACGAGCATTTTCATTACAAGGAGATAGGTATAACTGTCGGTCGTGAGACAACGAGTAATTTTTCTGAACCAGAAAATTTTGTTGTGTTCGAGTGTATTGATCGTTTGCTTTCAATGGGATACAAACCTGAGCATATAGAGCTTGAACCTGCATGGAAGTTAGGACATACACAAAAGGGCGGCTACGCAGACATTTGGGTGCGGACACACTCTAGTCTTTCTGGCGAAATGGCGGCGGACAAGGAGTCCTTGCTAATTATTGAGTGTAAGAAATCTGATGAATTTGATGGTGCTTGGCGGGATACTCTCGAAGACGGCGCCCAGTTGTTCAGCTATTTTCAGCAAGAGCAGGCAACGAAGTTCCTTTGCCTTTACACATCCGATTTTGATGGGGAAAAGATAAAGCCCACATACTACCTGATAAATGTGCAGGATAACGAAGAATTGTTGAAGAATAATCTGCAATTGTCTACCTACAAAGATGCGAAGAACAACAAGCAACTGTTCCGCGTATGGCATGATACATACCAATGCGATGCTGCCACACGAGGACTGTTCGAGGACGACATCCAGCCTTATCATATAGGCAAAAACAAATTCTCTGTCAAAGATCTTGTCCCCATAAACAATGATGAGATAAAAAAGAAGTATAACGAGTTCGCAACCATTCTTCGGCGGCACAATGTCGGAGCGAAAGAAAATGCTTTCGACAAACTAGTCAATCTCTTTCTTGCCAAAGTAGTTGATGAGACAAACAATCCGGATGACTTGCATTTCTATTGGAAAGGCGCTGCATACGATGACGATTTTTCATTACAAGACCGCCTGCAGAGACTCTACCGTGACGGAATGGAGAAGTTCTTGAATGAAACGGTCACTTACATTGAAAATGAACAGATAGAGAAAGCGTTCCGCTGGTACAAGAAAGATCCGGATGCGACGATGAAAACCGTAATGGAATACTTTCGTGCGCTGAAGTTCTATTCAGACAACGACTTTTCTTTCATCAGCGTCCACAACGAACGCCTTTTCAAGGAGAACGCAAAGATTCTGCGCGAGGTGCTACTGATGCTCCAAAACATCAGACTAAAATCTGCGGCAGAGGAGGGGCGGAATACAGAAACCAACCAGTTCTTGGGAGACCTTTTCGAAGGTTTTCTTACCAAAGGGGTGAAGCAAAGCGAAGGCCAGTACTTCACGCCAATGCCGATTGTCCGCTTCATTGTCTCTTCTCTTCCTTTGGAACAGATTGTAAGCCAAAGCGAGGGAATACCTTCGTGCATCGATTACGCTTGCGGTGCCGGACATTTCCTGACAGAGTATGCCGTAAGAATCAAAGAATTCGTGGAGAGATACCGCCCGGATATTGACATCCGTGAGTATTACAAGCATATCACTGGCATAGAAAAGGAATACCGCTTGTCTAAGGTTTCGAAAGTCTCTGCATTCATGTACGGACATGACGAGACAAACATCATTTATGCTGATTCCCTGCAGCCAAACGTCGCTCTGCAACCCAACAGTTATGACGTGCTTGTCGCCAATCCTCCATACGCTGTGACAGGCTTTCTTGAAACACTCAGTGATAATGACCGCGCTGCGTTCTCCCTGTTTAACAATAATATCAATACAGCAAAGAACAATGCCATAGAGACATTCTTCATGGAGCGTTCGGCTTGGCTCATGCACGCCGGCGGAGTGGCCGGCATCGTGTTACCCGTTTCGGTACTCAACAAGGGTGGCATCTATGCGCGTGCAAGGGAAATAATCTTGGAAAATTTCGATATTGTTTCTCTTGCCGAATTTGGTAGCGGAACATTCGGAAAGACAGGCACCAATACCGTTGTATTGTTCCTTAGACGGAAAGAAACCAACACTCCTGCGGCGGAGCATTATCGTAACCGTGTCAAGATTTGGTTTGCGGCAAGCGACCATGCGGAAGACATCTATCAGGACGAGTGCTTACTGCAGGCCTATTGCGACCATTGCGGATACGAACTGGAAGATTACCGCACATTCCTCAAAGAGGGAATCATCCATAAAGCCTTGTCTGAGACCGAGGTGTTCACGGCTTATCGCGAGTCGTTTGACAGCACTGACCGCAATGCAATGAAAGGTGTCTGCGATGTGGCGAGAGACATTCGCAACCGTTTCCGCACAAGGAGCAAAACGCAGACTTTCCGCAGACAAACTGAAGCTCAAAAGAAAGCCGAAAAAGAAAAGGCGCTACTCAACTTTATCATTTCCATAGAACGGGAAAAAGTCTATATTTTCTTGCTGGCATTTACAGTCGATACCCCAGTGCTGATTGTGAAGTCTCCCACAACGACGGCTGCCATAAAGAAATTCCTCGGTTACGAATGGAGCGACAGCAAAGGCAACGAGGGAATAGAATACCTGCACCTGTCGAAGTCCAAATCAGAAAACGAAGATGAAGGCGATGACGATGATACAGTTCAACAAATTCGTGGAATAAACGGAATTCGCACGCCCTTGTTCAATCCCGATGATTTGTGTGATCCAGCGAAGATTAATACATTAATTCGTCAGAACTTCTTGGGCGAAGATGTCGTGGTGCCGGAAGATTTGTCCGAAATCGTTTCGCAGGCAAGGCTTGTGGATATGATCGATTTCAAGCGGACTGCGTTTGACAAGGCGATAAAAACGAGTGGTAATTTGCGAGAACCAATAAAAGAATTTGCCGTAGATTTAAACTACAAGCCAATAAAAATAGTGGCACCGATAATTTTAGATAGAATAGATTTTTCAGAGATAGTTAGCTCAGAATACATCACTACAGACAACATGCTTCAGGACTTTGGAGGAGTAGAGCCTTACACAGGTAATTCCATACAAGGAAATGTAGTTTATTATCAAGTAGGAGATATCCTGATGTCTAATATTCGTCCATATTTAAAGAAAATCTGGATATCAAACAGAAACGGAGGATGCAGTTCTGATGTAATTGTATTTAGACCAACAAAAGGTGTTTCGCCTTCTTATATTGGATGCCTATTACAAAGACAAAAATTCATAGATTTTGTAATGGCTGATATTAAGGGATTAAAAATGCCAAGAGGGAATAAATCAAATATAGAAAGGTATCTGGTACCTATTCCATCGCAAGAGATTCAACAGACAATCGTTGCTGAATGTGAAGCTGTCGATAAAGAGGTGGAAGAAGCAAAGGGACAAATTGCCAAAGCAAAAGAGCAGATAGAACATATACTTTCTGAAGTGAATGACGGAATAAAACCATTGCGGGCAATTGCCCCATTTGCAACAAATAGAATAGATTTTGATAAAATATCCGCAAGCGATTACATTACAACGGATAATATGCTCCAAGATTTTGAAGGTGTGCGCCCATACGATGGCGAGCCGCTCGCGGGCAGTGTCATTGAATATAAGCGTGGTGACATTCTGATGTCAAACATCCGTCCGTATTTAAAGAAAATCTGGCTTGCAGATCGCGACGGTGGTTGCAGTCCGGATGTCATGGTGTTTCGGCCAACGGCAGAAGTCATGTCCGAGTTTGTCTATTACATGATTCGTCGCCAAACATTTATTGACTATGTGATGAACGATGTAAAAGGAATGAAGATGCCGCGTGGCAACAAGGATAATATCATACGTTACGCCATCCCTGTACCCCAACCTGAAATCCAACAGCAGATCGTGGCGAGAATTCATATCCATGAGGCCAAGATTGCAGAAGCTAAAGCCGTCATTGACGGCAGTGCAGAGCGCAAGCAGGCGATCTTGGATAAATACTTGAAAAACACTATCTGAGAATAAATTAAATATGGGGGAAAATAAAAAATACACGTTGCCTGAAGAAGAGAACACATTTATGGTCAACGAATCTCAGGAGAATTGGGGAGGTTCATGGACAGAAGAAAAGCTTGACGCTTTTGAAAAATACGTCAAGGCATATCTGACCATAATGAAAAACTATGCAACAAAATACGGTTGGAATTTGTTCTATTTTGATGCTTTTGCGGGAAGTGGAAGCCGCGAAACAATTGTAGAAAAAGTTAATGACAGTGAAGTCACTCTTTTTGAAGATGATGAAATAGAGGAAATTACAGAGCAAGCATCCTATAAAGGTGCAGCAGAACGAGTTCTTGGAAGTGATATTGACGGTTTCTCTTTTGATTATTACTATTTTGTTGACAAAGTTGAGCATTCTCTTCAAGCATTGGAGAAAAAACTAAAAAGCATTTTCCCTAATAAGGCTAATTGTATGGCTTTCAAGCCAGGTGATGCAAACGAGAAGATTATGGAATTGGTCAATTATGCCAAGAGTCATCCGAAATGTGCGGCATTAGTACTGCTCGATCCATTTGGAATGCAATTGAATTGGGAAACGATTCGGGCACTTAAAGATATTCGCCATATTGACTTATGGATTCTTGTTCCAAGTGGAGTCATCATAAACCGTCTGCTTACCCGAAGCGGAAAGATTCTGTGTCCGGAAAGAATGGAAAAGTCGTTTGGAATGCCTATTAACGAAATACAAAATTATTTTTATGAGCAGGTTACAGAGCAGAGCCTTTTCGGAGAAATCACCCGGCAACAGAAACGAGACAATACAATCAACAAGATTGCACAACTATATATAGATTTGCTTGGTAAAGAGTTCTCATATGTCATCAAAGAGCCACTCGTGTTGAAAAACTCTACAAATTGCCCAATATTTCATTTTGTGTTTGCATCACATAATCAAACTGGGGTGAAAATTGCATCGGAAATTGTTGGAAAGAAAAACAGAAAGAAATGAAAACGACTAAGATAGAATGGACTGATAAAACGTGGAACCCAATTACTGGATGCACAAAAAAGTCCACAGGATGCCTGCACTGTTATGCAGAAATGATGTCTCGCCGTCTCAAAGCGATGGGGCAAGAAAAGTATGCTAATGGATTTACTGTCACCCTTCATGAAAGATGCCTTGAAGAGCCATTAGCATGGAAGAGTTCGCACAACATCTTTGTTTGTTCAATGAGCGACCTTTTCCATGAAAAGGTACCATTTGAATTTGTTGACAAGATATTTAATGTCATCAAGAAAACGCCTCAACACAGATACCAAATCCTTACAAAAAGAGCAGAACGAATGGCTGAATATTTTGCGACACGTAACATTCCTGAAAATGTTTGGCTCGGCGTTACAGTAGAGGCGAAAGATTATCGTTTTAGAATAGACTGTCTACGTAAATTACAAGCCACGGTCAAATTTCTTTCATGCGAACCGTTAGTGGAAGATCTTGGTGAACTCAATTTGGCTGGAATTGACTGGGTTATTGTTGGTGGCGAAAGCGGCCAACAAGCCCGTCCAATGCAAGAGCCTTGGGTTTTAAAAATCCGCAGGCAAGTTGAAGAACAGGGCGCACGCTTCTTTTTTAAGCAATGGGGCACATGGGGTGCGGACGGAATAAAACGCAGCAAACATGCTAACGGGAAACTCCTAAATGGTGAAATCATTCAGCAAATGCCAAAATTACCATGAGAATAAAAAAAATAACACTAAATAAGTATAAGCGATTTCATTCGCTGACCATCAATTTAGGTGATAAACCACAAAGAATCATAGCTCTAGTTGGGCCGAATGGATGCGGAAAGAGTAGCGTTTTTGATGGAATGCTATTTCTTCATTCTGCTCATGCATCCTTCATAGGCAATAAAGGCCCAAAGGATTTTCATTTTCATTCTATGGAGCACTCTCCTTCTTATGATTTTACTAATATTCAGATAGAGTTTATTGAAGGAAATTATTCTGACATTATAAATGAGAAGAGAAAACAAGGGAAAGAGAATACTATTTTTTCTTTTAGAAGCCCTTACCGATATAATAGTGACCTAAAGGTGACATCAACTTATGCTGTTGAAGAACTGAGGTTGAATCATTATGGTGCGTCTTTATCGTCTGACATTGATGATAAAATGGAAGAAAATTACCGAAGACTTAATATTAAATACAACCGTTATTTACACACCAAAGACTGCAAACCCAGTGAAGCCAAACAACATATTATTGGTGAGCTTAACCTATCTATTAAAAATTGTCTTGATTTGGAGATTACAAGTTTGGGGGATATTGAAGACAACAAAGGAACATTATATTTTACTAAATACGATTATAACGGAGTGGAATTTGAATACAATGTTCTATCCGCTGGAGAGAAAGAAGTCATTGATATACTTTTAGATCTATATTTAAGAAAAGAAGAATATAATGATACTGTATTCATTATTGATGAGCCAGAATTGCATATAAACACCTCTATTCAGAGAAAACTACTAATTGAAATTAATCGATTAATCGGAGACAATTGTCAATTATGGGTTGCGACCCACAGTATTGGTTTCCTAAGGGCCCTACAAGAAGAACTAAAAGAGCAGAGTCAGATTATAGAGTTTAAAGCGAATGTGCCATGGGCATCAACTGCACAAACTTTATGTCCAATCGCTAAAAACAGAAGTCAATGGATTCGAATATTTGCAACTGCGCTCGATGATTTAACAGGACTAATCAGTCCTAAAAGAATTATATACTGTGAAGGTAAGGACAAACCTGGAAGTGCTGGGCAAGAAAAGGGACTGGACGCCCAGGTTTTTAATAATATCTTTGGAGAAAAATATTCAGATACATTATTTATCTCAAGCGGAGGCAACACAGAATTAGACCAAAGAAGTCAAATTGCTTTCGCCGTATTATCCAAAGTGTTCCCTGATTTAGAAATATGGGTATGTAAAGATCGTGATATGTCTTCAGGAGTATTAAATAATGAAACTGATAGACAACAGTATCTTTCGATGAATAGCAACAGCCATAGAGTTATTAAACGGTGGGAAATTGAAAACTATCTCTACGACAAATCTGTATTAAAAAAGTACTGTATGACTAATGGATTAGTATTTGCTGAAAATGATTATGATTCTTTCGTTACCGATATTTACAACCAGCATGTTAAAGACGCTACTGGACATATCAAAAATTTTTGCAATATACGAGTCAATGTGAATCCTGAAAAGTTTAAAATAGAGTTGTCAAAATTGATAACACCAGACATGGATGTTTATAAAGAATTGGAAGACTGCATTTTTATACGCAAATAGATTTCATGCATAATATACCTTAATAAGCAATTAATAATATGGTCGTACGACTTAACAGAGGAAGCAAAGTTATCATTCAAAACAACGAACTGATATCCACTATGATATTATCCACAATATGATGTATATTACCAGCTACATATATGAAAAATAAAACAATAACAATTGATAATATAAGAAAGATAGCATCTGATAAATCTCGAACATTGAAACAAAAGAAAAGTTCTGGCGAGTTGATGAACAGAATGCTTCAGTATGTGCTATTCTTTATTGTGAAGACTGCTTTATAGCTATCATTTTTAAAAAGATCACCTCTAGCAGCCCTCAAGTAGAATCACTTCAGAAAATGAGTGGTCCTTAGTAGCCAAGAGAAAGAAGGAGCCACTTACACCAATCCGCAATTAACTGGAGCCTAAAGCAAAATCCATGACCGGATTCTCACCGGAAGTTGCTATATTCGCAAATTAATTTGACATGTCAGAATGCCGTTCAAGATTCAGTCCCCATACCGCCCCACAGGCGACCAACCGGAGGCCATCAAGGAGATCTGCGAGGCAGTCAATGCCGGTGCGGACGCCGTGACCCTGTTGGGAGTCACAGGCTCGGGCAAGACGTTCACGATGGCCAACGTCATTGAGCGGCTGCAGCGGCCGGCCCTGATACTCAGCCACAACAAGACCCTGGCAGCCCAGCTCTACGGCGAGTTCAAGTCATTCTTCCCGGACAACGCCGTGGAGTATTTCGTCTCCTACTACGACTACTACCAGCCCGAAGCCTACCTGCCGGTGACCGACACCTACATAGAGAAGGACCTGAGCATCAACGACGAGATCGAAAAGCTGCGCCTCTCCGCCTCCTCAGCCCTGCTCTCAGGCCGCCGCGACGTGATAGTGATATCCTCCGTATCCTGCCTCTACGGCATCGGCAACCCGCAGGACTTCCATGACAATACCATAGCCCTCCATACCGGCCAGCGCATCAGCCGCAACAAGCTCCTCTACCGCCTCGTCGACGCCCTCTACAACCGCAGCGACGCCGACTTCAAGCGCGGCACCTTCCGCGTAAAGGGCGACACGATAGACATCTACCTCGCCTACGTGGACAGCGGCTGCCGCATCGTATTTTTCGGAGACACGATTGAGGAGATAGAGATCATCGACCCGGTCAGCGGCATGAGCCTCGAAAGCCTCGAGGAGATATCGATTTACCCCGCCAACATCTTCGTCACCACCAAGGAGCGCACCGCCCATGCGATACGCATGATCCAGGACGACATGATGCAGCAGTGCGAATATTTCAGTTCCATAGGGAAGCAGCACGAGGCCAACCGCCTCAAGAAGAGGGTCGAATACGACATGGAGATGATCAAGGAGCTGGGCTACTGCCCGGGCATCGAGAATTATTCCCGGTACTTCGACGGGCGGAGCGCCGGACAGCGTCCCTTCTGCCTCATAGACTATTTTCCAAAGGACTTCATCACCTTCATCGACGAGAGCCACGTCACCCTGCCGCAGGTGAGGGCCATGTACGGAGGCGACCGCTCCAGAAAAGAGGTGCTGATCGAATACGGCTTCCGCCTCCCCGCCGCTGCGGACAACCGGCCCCTGAAATTCGACGAGTTCGAGAATATCCTCGGACAGAGGGTATTCGTCAGCGCGACCCCGGGCGACTATGAGCTTGAGAAGAGCGAGGGCCTGATCGTCGAGCAGGTGGTCCGCCCCACCGGTCTGCTGGACCCTCCGATAGACGTGCGCCCGTCCAAGAACCAGATCGACGACCTGATGGAGGAGATAGAGCTGCGCACGGAGAAGGACGAGCGCGTGCTGGTCACCACCCTCACCAAGAGGATGGCAGAGGAACTGGAGAAATTCTTGACAAAACGGCAGGTGCGCTGCCGCTACATCCACTCGGACGTGGACACTCTGGAAAGGGTGGAGATTATCGAGGATTTCAAGGCCGGACGGTTCGACGTACTGGTGGGTGTCAATCTGTTGCGCGAGGGACTGGACCTGCCGGATGTATCGCTCGTGGCTATTATAGACGCGGACAAGGAAGGATTCCTGCGTTCGGACCGGGCATTGACCCAGATCGCGGGACGTGCGGCACGAAATCTGAATGGTCTTGTGATAATGTACGCGGACACCGTCACCGGCTCGATGCAGAAGACCATCGACGAGACCAACCGCCGCCGGGCAAAGCAGGCAGAGTACAACGAGAAGCACCACATCACCCCCACCCAGGTGCGGAACGACAAGAAGAACTCCTTAGCCGCCATCAGCGGAGCCTACAAGGAGCCCGACGAGGAGGAAAATGTACGCTACGTGGCAGAGGATCCGGTGATATCCAGGATGAGCCCCAAGCAGCTGCTTGAGGCCATAGAAGCCGCCAAGAAGAAGATGGAGGAAGCCGCCAGGGCCCTCGACTTCCCCGCGGCAGCCAAGTACAGGGACGAGATGTACGGACTAATGAAACTAAGGAAATGAACACAGCAGAAGACACCCTCAGCGCCATCCTCGCCTGCTATCCGCAGAAAGAGCAGCAGGAGCAGATACTCAGAGCCTACCGCATAGCCGACGACGCGATGAAGGACAAGCTCCGGGAGAACCGGCATCCCTTCATCGAGCATCCCTTCGGAGTGGCCCGCATCGTGGCTGAGGACATCCACCTAGGCTACGAGAGCGTCATTGCCGTATTTCTCCATGAGACCATCCGGTTCTACCCGGAGGTGACGCAGAGCCTCCCGAAAGGAGCATTTTCCCCTGAGATTATAGACATAGCGCAGAGCCTCAACAAGATAGCCGCCATCAAGCCCAAGGAGACCCGCCTCGAGGCCGAGAACTACAAGCGCCTTATCGTCTCCTACTCCCGCGACCCGAGAGTCATGCTCATCAAAATAGCCGACCGCCTCGACGTGATGCGCAACATCGAGCTGCTGCCCAAGACCTCCCAGGAGCGGAAGGTCACCGAGACCATGTTCCTGTACATCCCCATTGCCCATCAGCTGGGACTCTACGGCATCAAGACCGAGCTCGAGAACATATTCTTCCGCTGCACCGAGCCGGAGAAATACCGGGAGATCAACAACAAGCTGAAAGCCACCGCCGCCGAGCGCGAGGAGCTGCTGAACGCCTTCCTCATCCCCATCAAGCGGAAGCTCTCCGAAGCCGGCATCAAAGTCACCTACAAGCAGCGCACCAAGGCCCCCTGGTCCATCTGGAAGAAGATGCAGAAGCAGGACATCCCCTTCGAGAAAGTCATGGACCTGCTGGCCGTCCGCCTTATCATCGACACCCCCGCCGACAGCCTCGAGAAGGAGCACGAGCTGTGCTGGAAGGCCTACTCCATAGTAACCGACGAATACCGGCCCGACACGTCCAGGCTCAGGGACTGGATATCCAAGCCCAAGAGCAGCGGATACGAGTCCCTGCACATCACCGTGCAGTTCAGGGGCGACATCTTCGTGGAGGTGCAGATCCGCACCCGCCGCATGGACGACGAGGCCGAGAACGGGCACGCCTCCCACTGGGCCTACAAGGGCATCAAGGAGGAGAAAGGCCTGACCCCCTGGCTCCAGAGCGTGCGCAACATCCTGGAGAGCGACAACAGGAACGACTACGAGTACGTCTCCCGCTTCCTCTCCGAGGACGTCTTCGTCTTCACCCCGGACGGAGAGCTGCGCCGGCTGCCCAAGGGAGCCACGGTCCTGGACTTCGCCTTCAACATCCACACCAACCTGGGTCTCAAATGCGTGGGCGCCACCATCGACGGCAGGCCCGCCTCCATCAAGGACCGGCTCAGCACCGGCCAGGTCGTGGAGATCAAGAGCGGCAAGAACCAGCGTCCCTCCCCCGACTGGCTCAACTTCGTGGTCACTTCCAAGGCCCGCAACAAGATTAAGCTCAAGCTCAAGGAAGAGGAGCTCAAGAAAGCCGCCACCGGCCGGGAACTGCTCGAGCGCCGTCTCAAGAACTGGAAGATGGAGCTTCCAGACGAGGACCTCACCATCCTCTGCAAGAAATACAAGCTCAAGACCATCAGCGACTTCTACGCAGCCATCGCGGACGAGAAGGTCGATATCATGGACGTCAAGTCCTACATCTCCCGCAAGCAGCAGGGCGAGGAGGAAGCCGCCGCAATCCCTTCATCACAGACCCCTAAGGACAATGGCGGCAACAAGGAGGCCGCCAGGGACAGCTCCACCGACGACTACCTGGTCATCGACGGCAAGCTCAGCAACGTCTCCTACAAGATGGCCCGCTGCTGCAACCCCATCTACGGCGACGAGGTCTTCGGCTTCGTCTCCGTCAAGGACGGCATCAAGATCCACCGCATGTCCTGTCCCAACGCCGCCCGCCTCATCGAGAACTACCCCTACCGCATCCAGAAAGTGCGCTGGAAGGAGACATCCACCACCAGCAGCTTCCAGACCACCGTCAAGGTCATCACCGACGACTCCGCCGCCTATTCGTCCGTCATCAAGACAGTCACGGACTTCGGGGCCTCCCTGCGATCCTCGTCCATGACCCCGAGAGCAGGCCGCAGCGCCGGCGAGTTCGACATCCGCATGCAGATATTCGTCTCATCCAATTCCGTCCTCGACAAGATCATCTCCGCCATCCGCAAGACCCGCGGAGTGCTGTCGGCAGTCAGAATTTCAAAATAGAAAGAGAACATGGAACAACCGGAAGAAGGATACATCCACATTAAAAATGCCGAGGCCAACAACCTCAAGGGCATCGACGTCGACATCCCCCGCAACCGCCTGACCGTCATCACAGGTGTCAGCGGCTCCGGCAAGACCTCCCTTGCCTTTGACACCCTCTTTGCGGAGGGACAGCGCCGTTTCGCCGAGAGCCTATCCTCCTTCGCCCGCCAGTTTCTCGGGAGGATGTCCAAACCGCCGGTCGAGAGCATCTCCGGCATTCCCCCCGCCATTGCCATAGAGCAGAGGGTCAATACCCGCAACCCCCGCTCCACCGTCGGCAGCACCACCGAGATCTACGACTACCTGCGGGTGCTCTTTGCCAAGATCGGCCGTACCTATTCCCCCGTCACCGGAGAGGAAGTGCGCTGCGACACAGTGGCTTCCGTCATGGAACGGCTGCACTCGCTCGCTGCCTCCCTGCCGGCCGGAGATCCTTCTGACGAGGAATATTCGCCCGGTATCTGCTTCATCCTCGCGGACATACACTGGGAGGAGGAGGCCTGCCGCGTCGAAAGGCTGCTCAATCTCAAGGAGGAGGGATTCTCCCGCCTGTACATTCTGCCCTCAGGGGACAATGCCGGGCGGATGGAGAAGATCGACTCGCTCCTGGCCGACATAAGCCGCGCCGAGGGACGGGAGGTAGCCCTGATGGTGGACCGTATCCCCTTCGACAGCAGCACATTTGCGGACGAGGAGACGGAGAACAGGACAATGGACTCCGTGCGGACGGCATTCGACAAGGGTCAGGGGCACATCGCCTGCGCATTCTCCCCCGCCGTGGACGGACACGCCCTGCTGCGGTTCTCCTCCCTCTTCGAGGCTGACGGCATGCAGTTCTCCGAACCCACGGAATGGATGTTCAACTACAACAGCCCGGTGGGAGCCTGCCCCGCCTGCGGAGGCCTCGGCAAGATCATCGGCATCGACGAGTCGCTGGTCATCCCCAATCAGGCCCTGTCCGTATATCAGGACGCCGTGGCCTGCTGGAAGGGAGAGGTAATGAAGTATTTCAAGGAAGAGGTGCTGGCCAATGCGGACAAATTCGGATTCCCGGTGCATACCCCCTACAAAGATCTCACGGCCAAGCAGAAAAGCGACCTGTGGAACGGCAACCGGTACATCACCGGCATCTATCCGTTCTTCAAGGAGCTCGAGGCCAAGCGGTACAAGATACAGAACAAATACATGATCAGCCGCTACTCCGGCAAGACCGTCTGCCGGGAGTGCGGAGGCAGCCGGCTGCGCAGGGAGGCCCTGTACGTGCGCATCGGGGGACGCAACATCCACGAGCTCATGACCATGAGCATCAAGGACCTGATAGCGTTCTTCGACGGGTTGCAGCTTACGGCATACGAGGAGAAAATAGCCGCCCGCGCACTGAAGGAAATACGCGACCGCTTAGAGTACATCGACCACGTGGGCCTGTCCTACCTGACCCTGAGCCGTGCGTCCAACACCCTCAGCGGCGGCGAGAGCCAGCGCATCAGCATCGTCTGCTCCCTCGGCAACAGCCTGACCGGCTCGATGTACATCCTCGACGAGCCCTCCATCGGACTGCACAGCCGGGACACCGGACGGCTCATCGAAGTCATCAAGCGGCTGAGGGACCTTGGCAACACTGTGATAGTCGTCGAGCACGACGAGGAGATTATCCGGAGCGCGGACTGGCTGATAGACATAGGCCCGCGGGCCGGAAAGCACGGCGGCGAGGTGGTCTACTGCGGGCCTCCCCCGGCCACGGACATCTCCGGGGCCGACGCTTCCGCCCTGCTGGCCGCCTGTCCACGGTCGTTGACCTTAGAGTATCTGCTGGGTAGAAAGAAGATTTCCATTTACCCGGTCAAACGCCCCTGGAAGCAGTACATCGAGGTCTGCGACGCCTGCGAGAACAACCTCAAGAACATCGACGTGCGCTTCCCGCTCAACGTCATGACCGCCGTCATCGGAGTCAGCGGCTCGGGCAAGTCCACCCTCGTGGGCGACATCCTCTACCCCGCCCTCAACCGCATGCTCAACCAGGTGGGTGCCAAACCCGGCTCGTTCCGGGAACTGCGCGGCGACCTGGACCGCATATCCTCCGTGGAGTTCGTGGACCAGAACCCGATAGGCCGCAGTTCCCGCTCCAACCCGGTGACCTACATCAAGGCATACGATGACATCCGCAAGCTCTTCTCCGAGCAGCCGCTGGCCAAGGTCAACGGCTTCGGCCACTCGCATTTCTCCTTCAACATCGACGGAGGCCGCTGCCCCGAATGCCTCGGCGAAGGCACAGTCAAGATCCCCATGCAGTTCATGGCCGACATCGTCATGACCTGCGAGTCCTGCGGAGGCAAGCGTTTCATCCAGGATGTACTCGAAGTCAAGTACCGCGGCAAGAACATCAGCGACGTGCTTGACATGAGCGTGGACGAGGCCATCGAATTTTTCTCATCCGCAGGAGAGCCCGCAGCCTTCCGCATCGCCGCCAAACTCATGCCCCTGCACGATGTCGGTCTGGGCTACATAGCCCTCGGACAGAACAGCAGCACCCTCAGCGGCGGCGAGAGCCAGAGAGTCAAGCTCGCCTACTTCCTCGGCCTCGGAAAGGACCCTGGATCCAGTCAGGCAGCATCCTACAGTACTGATCCGGTCGAAGACTATGTACTTGGCAAACACTTACAGTCATCAGGCGCCAAACGTTACCGCCAGGCCGACAAGCCGATTCTCTTCATCTTCGACGAGCCCACCACCGGCCTCCACTTCGACGACATCGAGAAGCTCCTCACCTCCTTCCGGGCCCTCATCGACCGCGGCCACACCATCGTCGTGGTAGAGCACAACCCCTACATCATCGCCGCCGCCGACCACATCATCGAGCTCGGCCCTGAAGGCGGAGATGCCGGCGGCTACCTCATAAGTTCACCCCTGACGACCCGGAGCCCCCTTACATCCGCTTCTTCCACACCGGAGCCTACCAGTAGTCAATAGCCGGCTACGGCGGCATCCGGCACTGCCTCCAGCCTATGTTGGACTCTGTCCGCGACCCGGGAAATGTCGGAACCATCCTGCGTCTGGCCGACTGGTTCGGGATAGAGACAGTCTACCTGTCGCCGGACTGCGCGGACCTGTACAATCCCAAGACGGTCCAAGCCACGATGGGCTCCATCTTCCGACAGGGCAGAGTCCCTCAATGTGGCCATAGCGACTGTCATAACCTGCTACGAGATGCGCCTCAGACGGATCCCAACAATCTGATCAATCAATCGCCCGGACCGTTCACGCGGGAACTGATGCCGCACCGGAGTGTTCGCCGCAGGTAGACAAAGGACTGCACCCCGAGCAGTATCACGTACAGGTATTCGGCTGTCCAAAAAACAGATAGTGATGTGCTGAGGCTGCTTATGCTCCACAGGTATATCTGGTAGGCCGCAATGGTTGTCAGCTGGAAGATGAAGGTCATCCGGGTCGCTCCGGTGCCTGTGACGGTGTTCATGAGGACGTAACCGGGCAGTGCGAATATGTAGTTAAGCAGCATTACTGCAAAGGGCCAGCGGGCAATCTGTATCAGGCCGGCATTGTCGGTGTAGATGCCCATAATCGGGCGGTACAGGCACAGGACCAGGACAATGAGCGGGAATCCGACGGCGTACCCTAAGCGGATAACCCTGCCGCAGAGCCGGAATATCCCGTCACCGTGTCCTGAGCCGATCAGGTTGCTTGTCAGGGAGCCTGTCGTGGCGGCGAGCGAGTTGACAATGACGAAGAACAGGGTGGAAACGCTGCGGAGGATGTTCGTGGCGGCCAGCTCCAATCCGCCCAAATGCTCGATGGCGACGAAGAAAGCCAGCCACGAGGCCACGCCTATGAACGAATGGAACATGCTCCACTGGGACACCTTTATGACCTGCCGGAGTATCCCGGTATCAGGGCGGCAGTTGAGTCCGTAATGCTGTCTGTCCATTTTCCTCAGTACGTGTACCGACAATACCGCCAACGAGCACAGTTCCGCGAAGGACGATGCCGCGGCGGCTCCCGCAATTCCCATGTCCATCCTGAAGATAAGCAGCCAGTTGCAGGGGATGTTCACCAACACGGCTGTGAGGGCCGCCACGTTCAGGGCTTTGGTCTTGGTGATACCGACTAAAAATGCCCGCAGGGCCAGGAACGGGAAGGAGAACAGCAGCCCCCAGATGCGCCAGTCCAGGTAATCGACAACGGCCCGACAGATTTCTTCCGAAGCGGTCATCCTGCCCAGCAGTATCGGGGAGAAAAGTCTGGAGAGGAAGCACAGGACAGCGGCGAGGGCTGTCAGGAACAGCAGGCCCTGAAACATTGTCCGACCCGTCTCGGAATAATTCCCCTCTCCGTTGCGCCTCGCGACTACGACCTGCAGGCCAAGGCTGAATCCGAAGCCGAGCATGTAGAGGGCCAAGTACCATATTCCGGCGATGGCCGACGCCCCTAACTCCACTTCTCCTACGTGTCCGAGGAATATTGCGTCGGTGATGTTGATAAGTTGCTCTATGAGGATGCTCATCATGACGGGAAAGTTGATGAGCCAGATATTCTTGTATGTGTATTCCATTCTGATTGTTCTTTATGATATGACATGAGCCGCCCCTGTACGGACAGCCTCCGTTGGTTTTGAATATTGTCCCGCAGGACAACAGCCTCAGACCTGACGTTGTCTGTAAACGCCGTCAGGATACCACAGCTATATGCATATCTGCCATTTCATACTGGTTGAACAATAGGTATCTCTCATCATCCGGAATCCGGAACAAGAGATGCTGCGCAAAAATAATAAATTTCCTTTGCACTCAGTTTCTGCGTATATTTGCGCCCATGAGTAGAAAGAAAGAAAAGGAAATAGTTCGCGGCGTGACGGTGGAGTCCGTCGGTGCCGAGGGAAAGGCGGTGGCCCGTATTGACGGGAAAGTGGTGTTCATGTCCAATGCCGTGCCGGGGGATGTCGTGGCCGTGCGGATCGACAAGCGCCGGGAGAAGTACTTCGAGGGTACGCTGGTCGAAATCGAGCAGCCCTCGCCGGACCGGGTGGAGCCATTCTGCGAACATTACAAGGACTGCGGGGGCTGCGCCTGGCAGGAACTCCCCTATCACCTGCAGCTCAAGTACAAGCAGCAGCAGGTCGTGGATCAGTTTTCCCGCATCGGGCATCTGCCCATGGATCAGGTGGAGGTGCTGCCCATCCTGACCTCGGAGCGAACCACGGAATACCGCAACAAGCTGGAATTCACCTTCTCCGACCGGAGGTGGCTGCTCAGCGGAGAGGACCCCTCGGCAGTGTTCGATCCCCAGATCCCTCTCGACCCCTCGGAGTTCGAGGGAGGAGTATTCCCCCGGCACCTGCGCGGAGGATACTCGTCCGTCAACGGCAATCCCGCCGGATTCGCCCTCGGATTCCACATTTCCAAGGCATTTGACAAAATACTGGATATCAGGCACTGCTGGCTGCAGTCGGAGCCTTCCAACGAGATACGCAACTTCATCCGGCAGTACGCCATCGTGCACGGGCTGCCTTTCTTCAACATCCGGGAGCAGACCGGATTCCTGCGCAATATCATCATCCGCACCAACCTTCGCGGGGAGGTCATGCTGACCGTCATGTTCGGGGCCCGTCCGCCGAAGCTCGGCAAGCTGCGCTGCGGGTTCCGCCCGGAGGACTGCGACGCCGAGGCGGAGAAGTTCTTCGACGTGCTGATGGAGCGTTTTCCCCAGATCAAGTCGCTGAACTATCTGTACAACGGGAGGATGAACGACGCCATCAACGACCAGGAGATTCTGAATGCGCGGGGCGAGGACGCCATCTACGAGGAGATGGAGGGGCTGCGGTTCAAGATCGGGCCGAAATCCTTCTACCAGACCAATCCGCTGCAGGCCTACAGGCTCTACTCGACAGTGCGCGAATTTGCGGATTTCCAGGGCGGGGAGCACGTCTACGACCTCTACACCGGGACGGGGACGATAGCCCTGTTCGTGGCCCGGAGCGTGGCTTCGGTGGTGGGCGTGGAATACGTGCCCGAGGCCATCGCCGACGCCAAGGTCAATGCCCGGATCAACGGCATCGACAACTGCCGGTTCTACGCCGGAGACATGAAGGACATCCTCACGCCGGAGTTCGTCGCAGCACAGGGAGCCTCGCCCGACGTGGTGATACTCGACCCGCCGAGGGCCGGGGTACACCCTTCGGTCATCGAGGTGCTGCTCGGAACCGGGGCGCGGAAGATCGTGTACGTAAGCTGCAATCCGGCTACCCAGGCCCGCGACCTCGCCATGCTCACCTCCGGTGGAGCGTACCGGCTGGTCAGGATCAGGCCGGTGGACATGTTCCCGCACACCACTC
>CABMPD010000012.1 GCA_902388455.1 uncultured Alistipes sp.
CGTTTTTTGTGCATTCTCCTTACCATTTTCTGTGCACTCGTGATTTCTGTTTACACCAAGTAGTACAAACCAGGTCCGACTTGAGCCAACTTTATACAACTTGGAACTAGTAGGACCCAATAGTAATATTCTCTGTTCAAATCAATACGGTATTTACCGGATGCTTACAGAGCACTCCAGGCACCGCTCTTTCAACAACTTCATTGTCAACATTCTCTCGGCTATCGCTGCTTATTTACTTTTTCTTCCCCAAAAAGCCATCGGTGGACGTCTCATTTATCAATTACGGACAACTGGTCCTGAAATTGCATATTTTGCGTTGTCGGAGGCAAAAAAGAAAGTCGCTGAATGTTTGAAATTCAGCGACTTTCATTATTTAGCTTCTTAATTTAGTGGTGCCACCGGGAATCGAACCAGGGACACAAGGATTTTCAGTCCTTTGCTCTACCACTATGTATCTCTCTAAGAGTTACTGCTGTAACAATTTTTTTCTGTCTATGGTTAAAACATTTTGGAAAACACGGACATGCTTTCTGGGTTAAACATTATTCTTTAATTTATCATTGTGCTTCCCTGCACTTACATCTGCAATGACCTCTTTTATCTTTTGCAGCAAGATGGGAATATCAAGTTTTATAGTATTAAAAACTTTTTCAGGGTCTGTTGCAGCATATTCATGGGATATGATATTTCTCATGCCCACAATGCTTCTCCAAGAGATTTCGGGATAGCATTTGTCCAAAAATTTCCTGTCTGTCAGCTCATCTATTTTCCTGACAGTCTCACCTATTGTCTGCAAGCACATACAGGTGGAGTTATAAAGCACCATGCCAGACTGTGAGCACAAGAAGTCATTGAGTTCTTTCACACCATCTGTCGTATCTATAATAAACTCAGCCTGATACCTGATATAATCCAGCATATCAAGCATGATGTCTTTAGACATATACTGCATCTCTTTCCAAGTTTTTCCTGAACAACGGTCTCATAACAGCACCAAGAGAAATCAAGTCTACCTTGCATTTG
This sequence comes from uncultured Alistipes sp., assembly GCA_902388455.1. Classification (GTDB taxonomy): domain Bacteria; phylum Bacteroidota; class Bacteroidia; order Bacteroidales; family UBA932; genus Coprenecus. The sequence goes on from CABMPD010000012.1 coordinate 1,027, forward strand.
AAAAGCTCTTCCAACTCATTCTGAATGCCTGCCATACTGAAAAAAGACGGAGTTCTCATTTTCACGCAGACATCAATGTCACTGTATGGCAACTGCTCACCTCTGGCACAACTGCCGAACAGGCCAAGAGCTTCTATTCCATAGGCATCACCCCTTTCAGCTTTATACTGCCTCAGTTTCTCCAAAATCTCCTTTGTCTGCATAATATTAACTTTTACACCGCTAATTTAGCAAAATATTCCGACTTGATGGCTTCTTCTGCTAATACTTCTTTTAAATTCTACAATGAATAATCCGGCATAATGATAAAACATAAGAGACCCTATTGGCCTTGTTCTTGTAATCCCTTATGGCTATACATGGGAAAAACTAAGTGTTTTCAGATTAATACTAAAATTATCTATCTCATTATATGGCAGTACTTATGTAGTCTAAGTCTTTTATTTCTTCACAACTATTTTTTTGATTAAAGATGTTTGTTCTGTTGTCACAGACACATTCAAATTCTTGTCAAGAAGAAATGTAAAACCAACTCTTTTCGTATGGGTAAATATCTGATTCATTCTAAGTCATTATTACTGATAATTAGTTTATCAAAATTGATTATCCACTTGTTTTCCATTAGAAAAGGTATGCCAAGAATTCCATGTATCTGCACTCCTGTTTCTTCTTGTACTTGCGCTATGGCTTCAGAAGCATCAAGCACTGCGAAAGTGGAAGAGTAGTCAACTCCCTCAAAATTGAACGTGGCTTCAATGACAGGGGCTTCTTTATAATGCCCCTCAATTCCCATTGTTCTATAACTACTGTCAAGTAGCTTGAACTCATCTTTGAAATGTTCATACACAAAATCAAAAAGGGTGTTATGGGTAGAACCTGTGTCAATAAGAAAACACAAGTTCTTTAGTTTGCCTGATGTCACTATCAATGGTAAGCCTGTCTTTTGCAAACCGAATGTTAATGGAAATTCCATAACTATAGATTGTTGTTAAAAATCAATTCTTCTTTTGAACATAAATAATATGATTCATCATCAAACTGAATAACAAACCAGTTCCTCGCTTGAGACACAATATCCATCATAGATATTAATCCTAATCGTGGAGATACATTCACATAATAATATTCTTCATTGTGATAAAAGAATAATCTTTTGAACTTTGTCCAATTTCCATCATGTACTTCATCTATTGGGTCAATATGCACTTTCCCATATTTCATTGAAAAATCCAACAAAGTTTGTTTTGACATTATTTTTCTTTCCATATACTATCAGTCTATATTCCAATAATTACTTTCATCACCTTCAAAAGCATCAAGTCTTTGGTCTTCCCAATCCTCTTTATATTCCAATGAATCATTTAGTTGCTCTTCTCTATATTCTTTCCATTCAAGATATTGCCTATAAGATATTGTAGTTGGTCTGATACGGGATTGTACATTTTCAATGTGCTGGCCATCTGAAACTGTAATGCTATAAAGATTTATATTTTTCCTGCAGTCTAAGTTCTTTAGTTTTAGATTATTCCCGAGATATAAGTCATAATGTAAATCATTACACGCACAATTCAAACTTATCAGTTCATTGCACTCTCGTACATCGAGGCTATACAACTGATTCTCGGAGCAATCCAAGGTTTGAAGTTCTTTTAAGGATTGCACATCCAATTCATCTAATTTACATCTTCTCACACTGAGCATTGTTAGTTCTCCATTGTTGGATAAATCAATATATTCCAATGGGTTAAATCCACAAGAAAGAATTTTCAAGCTCCTATTATTTAAACAATTCAAATAATTTAAATTGCATTCTCGACAATATAAAGATATTAGATTGTGATTGTTTTGAATATCAAGATTATTTTTCAAGGGATTACCATAGCAGCTCAAATGTCTCAATGCTTTATTCTTAGAAATATCAATGTACTCAAGATTGTTTCTTGAGCAATCAAGGATTTCCAAATTACTGAGAAATTCGATTCCTGCAATAGAATTAATACCTCTCTGAGAGCAAAGGACTTTTGTGATGGTCAATGCCTCTGTAAGTGATATTTCCCCATCATCATCTTTGTCAAAGTTGTCAATAAGATACTTTTTAAAGACCTTATCTGGGAAATTGATAACTCTCAAATCTATATCCATTTTTGATGTTTTTTTACGGCATACCACAAAAAGAAAGGTGCTGGCCCAACCTTGATTGTCATTCTGAAGGTATCGCCAAACACCTAATATCCATACAAACAAGTAAAGCCCGCACCTACGATGTGGAGCATTTACCCTTGCTTTTTGATGGATACATTCTGTTAAATTGGCGATTTTTCAGAATTCATCAAGCAAGAGGAAAAACACCTCTTTTTCAATATGTCTGTCTAAACTTCTATTTCGTTGTTAATCATTTTATTTTGACGCAAATTTACAATAAATTTGTAGTGAACAAGATTTTGATTATCAATTTATTTGAAGTCAATCCATATTGCATCACCTGTTCAGGCTATACATTGCTTGCAAATGTAATGTTTTAACACATTGCGCTCCACTACGGCTGATGATTTTAAGCCCTCATACCAAATTTCCTGTATTCAGACCACAAATCATCTCCTATCATTCTCATCGGAATAGCAAAATTACTCCAAATGCCGAATTACCAATTGTAATCCATATCAGAGAATGGAATGTCCAAGTACTTGTTGAATTTGAGCAAGGAATCCCCAAATTAAGACTCTGCGGATGTCCGCAGTTGTCATTTCGGTTAAAACACTGGAGAAAACATTTCCCTGTTTCAGCCTGAATTTCGGCCATTTTCAGACATAAAAAAAAGAGAGTTACTTTTCAGTAACTCTCTGGCTTTCAAGTGGTGCCACCGGGAATCGAACCAGGGACACAAGGATTTTCAGTCCTTTGCTCTACCAACTGAGCTATGGCACCATGTCAGTCCGTAACCTTCGTTTGGTTTGGGAGCGCAAAAGTAAGAGTTATTTCGGAAATTCCAAAATTTTCTGTGAAAAAAGTAGCGGAAAATATGTGATGTCTCTGGGCGGTCAGCGTCCGGCACTGTATGAGCGGCCCTTGGAGACGATGAACCTGAATATGTTGAGGGCAGTGGTATCGCCGCCGGCGGTTAGGCCTTCGGGGTGGAACTGCACTCCCCATATCGGACGGCCGTCGATGCACTCGATGGCCTCCACGATGGAGTCGGCGGGGGACCAGGCGGCCACTCTGAAGCCCGGGGCTATGTCCTTGGCGGACTGGTGGTGGGTGGAGTTGACCATATATGCTCCGGTGCCGGCTATGTCAGCGAGCCACGTGCCTTCTACAGGGTGGATGGAGTGGATGGGCCTGAGGTTGGTGAAGGACTGATAGTGGTCGGTCTTAGACGGCTTTTGGGATGGAATGTCCTGGTAGAGGGTACCGCCAAATGCTATGTTGATCAGCTGCTCGCCCCTGCAGATGCCGAGGACCGGTATGCCGCGGGCGGCAGCAGTCCGGACGAGGTAGAGGTCGTAGCTGTCACGCAGAGTGTCGACAGTCCCTAATTCAGGATGAGGCTCTTCGCCGTAGATGGCGGGATTGAGGTCCTCGCCTCCGGTGAGGACGAGGGCGTCGATGCCGTCCAGCATGCCGGAAAGGGCAGCAGTGTCCTCGGTAACCGGCAGAAGGTAGGGGATGCCTCCGGCCTTGATGACTGCCTCGCTGTATTTGCGGCCGATGCGGGAGTTGTTGTCGGTCACGGCGCAGGAGATGCCGATGACGGTATTCTCATGGCCTGTCTCATCGGCGCTGTCAGATGAGCAGGAGCAGATGAGTGCCGCCGACATGATGAAAGATGTGGTCAGGATGATAGTTTTCATACTGCAAATATTGAATACGCAAACCGCTGAAAAACAGCGAAAGCCGCTTTTCGGGCGGCTCTCGCGGAGGTTTTCGGGTGATCTGCTTGGGGCTCGAACCCAAGACCCCAACATTAAAAGTGTTGTGCTCTACCAACTGAGCTAGCAGATCAGTTCCGCTTTACAGCTATGGGCTAAACGGGCGGCAAAAGTAGTTAAAAAGATTTAAAGTTGCAAACTTTTGTGTGTTTTTGGATAATTTTGCATCATGGGACAATTTGAACAGGAATTATGTGACTATTTTCAGGAATGCGGTGCCGGTATTTGCGTTGAGCGTGTGAACCGCAGTTTGTATGTCATCCGTTGTGAAGGAAAGGGACTGGCTGTAATAACGGTACCGCTTCTTTATTTTGAAGAAGGCGGGAGTCCCGAAGAGCTGATGGAGGTGAAGCGGACAGCCGGTGGGGAGGATGTCCTATGCCTCTATGAAGACCGTTGGCGCAGTTCCGGCCCTTTGGTGCGGTCAATGCTGCAAGTTCGTCTGGGAATGGGAAGTAGGGTTTTTGCCCGAAACTGTGAGGTACGGGAGATCGGGACGGAAGCTGCTGCAGTTTTCTTGGAACGCAATCATCTCTACGGTCATGCCAGGGCCCGTTATCGTTTCGGGCTGTTCCGGTTCCGTTCGACTGGTGCGGGTGAGGCGACTATGGACAGCACTCAGCCGCTGGTGGCGGTTGCCGCATTTTCCAAAGGGAGGGAAATGACCGACGGAACAATGTCTTATGAGTGGGTACGCTATGCCTCTGTTAGGGGAGTGCGGATTGTAGGAGGAATGGGAAGGCTTCTGGATGCCTTTGTGATGGACAGGACGGGCAAGGACTGTCCCGGCGCTTTCGAGGTTATGACTTACTGCGACCTGGAGTGGTATGACGGACGCTCATACCACCGCCTGGGATTTGAGGACGCAGGGCTGCGTCCGCCCGTTGCATTTATGTGTCCGGTGGACGGTGGCAGGAGGATACATGAGGGCAAATTAACCACCGACCGTCGTTTCAGACATCTGCTGCAGGATGGGAGCGGGGCGGGGGAGAGAATGGTCCGCATCCTGAATACCGGCAGTCGGAAGCTCATACTCCGTTGCGGTGTCTGAATGTACCGGCTACTTGACCGTCTGAGGTTTTTCAGAAGTGTGGGAAGAGTGTTTTTTACCGGTGACAGCTTCTCCGATGCGGGTACTCCGGTGCTTGTTTACGGTAAGAGACGAACCGTCATCGCTCACGTCTACCCTTATGACGGTCCCGGATTTCATTCCTGAGACTATATGTCCGGCGATTATATCTTCCAGGTAACGTCGAATGATGCGTTTGAGAGGTCTTGCGCCAAAAGCAGGATCATATCCCCTTGTGCACAGGAAGTCTTTTGCCGCAGTGCTGATGTTGAGGCTGTATCCGGCTTCCTCCACTCTTTTGTGCAGGCTTTGGAGCTCTATCTCGAGTATGGCGCCCATGTCAGTGCGGCTGAGGCTGCGGAAATATACTGTTTCATCCAGGCGGTTGAGGAACTCTGGGGTGAATGAGCGGCCGAGTGCTTTGTCAATCAGAGATTTCTGGTGCTGGACAGATATTTCACCCGTGCTGCTGAAGCCGATGCCGCGGCCGAAGTCCTTGATGTCCCTGCTGCCTATGTTGGATGTCAGTATTATGATGGTATTGCGGAAGTCCACGGTACGGCCGTTACTGTCGGTGAGACGGCCTTCGTCCAGTATCTGGAGCAGGAGATTGAAGATGTCCGGGTGAGCCTTTTCTATCTCGTCAAGCAGCACTACTGAGTACGGTCTCTGGCGTACGCGTTCGCTGAGCTGTCCCCCTTCATCGTATCCTACGTAGCCCGGAGGGGCTCCGATAAGGCGGCTGACTGAAATTTTCTCCATATATTCGCTCATGTCCAAGCGGATAATAGCATCGCTAGAGTCGAACATCTGTTCGGCCAGCATTTTGGCAAGGTGCGTCTTGCCGACACCAGTAGGGCCTAGGAATAAGAAACTCCCAACGGGTCTGGACGGATCCTTGAGGCCGGCGCCATTGCGTATGATTGCTCGTACAATCCGGTCAACTGCCTCTTCCTGTCCGATGATTCTCCTGCTTAGGGCATCGTGCAGGCCGGCCAGACGTGCGTTTGCAGAGGCGGACATCTTGCCGGCCGGAATGCCGGTCATGACCGAGACGGTTCTGATTATGTCTGTTTCGGTGACTTTGACGGTCTTTTTTCTGGAACTGTCAGTCAGGCAGGCCGTAGCCTCATCGAGCTCTTTCTGCTGGTTCTGCTCCATTCTCATAATCTCAGCTCCGGTCTCGAAATCATTGTTCCTGAGGTATGACCTTTTGGTGTCGCGCAGTTCGCGCAGTCTGCCGGACATGCCGCGTATTTTTCCGTCGGGCATACTTGCTGAGACATGGGCTGACGCTCCTGCCTCATCCATTATATCTATGGCCTTGTCCGGCAGGCAGCGGTCTGTAATGTATCGGATAGAGAGTGAGATACATGCCTTCAGGGCTTCCGGAGTATAGCTTACGCAGTGGAAGTCCTCATAGCGGGGACGCAGTTCGTTGAGTATTTTAATCGTTTCCTCTTCAGATGGCTGGCTGACGGATATTTTCTGAAATCTGCGGGCCAGTGCGCCATCTTTTTCGATAATTTTACGGTATTCGTCAGAGGTCGTTGTGCCTATACATTGGAATTCACCTCTGGACAGGGCAGGCTTCAAAATAGAAGCCGCATCCATGGCCCCACCTGCAGCTCCTGCTCCTACAATATTATGAATTTCGTCGATAAAAAGTATGATGTCCTTGTCTTCCCGGACTGCCTCGAGGATCCTCTTAAGCCTTTCTTCGAAGTCTCCACGGTATTTTGTGCCGGCCACAATTGCCCCCATATCCAGGGATATGATTCTTTTAGTCAGCAGGCCGGCCGGGACGTTTCTGTCTGCTATGCGTTGTGCAATGCCGTCTGCGAGGGCTGTCTTGCCGACGCCGGGGTCGCCTACTATCAGTGGATTGTTTTTCCTGCGGCGGGACAGCGTGCTGATAATCCGTTCCAGTTCACGGTCTCTTCCGGAGACAGGGTCCAGAGTCCCTTCTTCTGCGGCGGCGGTAAGGTCGGTGCCGAAGCGGTTGAGTGTTTCTGCCGGTGTCTCTCTGTCCATGCGGCGGGGCTCCTCGAAGTCCATGTTGTAATCATCTTCGTAGGTGCCTTCGTAGAATTCGTCTTCGGGAGGAATGCTTTCAGCAAAACGGTGATTGAAGTCCAGTCCAAGACTGACAGTGATGTCTGCGAAGATTGAATTGTCTTCCTTAAGTATTATGCTCAAGTATACCAGTGTGTCTGGAATCTGCCTGGCTTTAGGAAGCCGGAGAATACGGTTTGCCTCCTCTATGACGTGCAGGAGTTCCTGGCTCGGCTGAATATTCCGAGAATCGCTGTAAGGAATGGCGTAACCATGATCTATTTCGTCAAGTATCATGGATTTGAGGACTTCCAGAGAAATTCCGTTGGAGGTTAGGAAGCGGCAGGCTTCGTTGTCCTTGTGCCGTATGATGCCGAGGATGAAATGCTCGATGGAAACGGTAGTCCAGCCAGTCCTTACTGCTTCTTCACGGGAGTATTCGAAAATTCTGTTTATTATATCAGGTTCTCGCATAAGTTCTTGCAATTTTAAGGCCCTAAAATAATCATAATTTGTATATATTTAACGCTTGCAGTTACAAAATTTTGAGTATTTTAGCGTTTTGTTTTGGTAATAAGAGATATGATAGAAAACGAAGAAACAACTCATGGCAGAATAGTGCAGGTCGATATCGAGACGGAGATGAAAACGGCGTATATCGATTATTCCATGTCCGTTATTGTAGCCAGGGCCTTGCCTGATGTCAGGGACGGTCTCAAGCCAGTGCACAGGAGAGTGTTGTATGGTATGTACGACCTGGGACTCACATCGGGAGGACAGCACAAGAAATCTGCCCGTATAGTGGGAGAGGTGATGGGTAAATACCATCCGCACGGAGATTTGAGTATATACGAGGCTATGGTCCGCATGGCCCAGGATTGGAGCATGAGATATATGCTGGTGGACGGCCAGGGTAATTTCGGCTCGGTGGACGGGGATCCCCCTGCCGCAATGCGTTATACCGAAGCCCGTTTCCGCAGGCTTGCGGAGGAGTGCCTCGAGGATCTGGACAAGGACACAGTGGATTTTACACCAAACTTCGACGAGACGCTCAAGGAACCGCTGGTACTTCCTTCCAAGGCACCTCTTCTTCTTCTTAACGGTTCATCCGGTATCGCTGTAGGTATGGCCACCAACATGGCTCCCCATAATCTGTCGGAGGTAGCTGATGCTATCTGTGCTTATATTGACAACAACGACATTTCGGTTGATGAGCTGATGCATTACATCAAAGGACCGGACTTCCCTACAGGAGGCATCATCCAGGGATTGGCCGGTATACGGGATGCTTTCGAGACCGGCCGCGGTCGTATAGTGATACGCTCCAAGACCGAGATTGAGGTTCAGCCCTCCGGAAGGGAGGTGATAGTAGTCACCGAGATTCCCTACATGGTCAACAAGCGCGAGATGATAGAGTACATTGCAAAGTTGGTGGAAGAGAAGAAGATAGACGGTATCGCCTATATAAACGACGAGAGTGACCACAAGGGTATGCGCATTGTCATCAAGCTGAAAATGGGAGCAGTCGCCAATGTGGTGCTCAATACTTTATACAAGTTGACTCCTCTTCAGTCCAGTTTCTCTGTCAACAATGTGGTTCTGGTGGACGGCCGCCCCAGGCTTCTTAATCTAAAGCAGCTTATCAAGTATTTTGTCCGCCATCGGCACAATGTGGTGGTGCGTCGTGCTCAGTATAATCTCAATGAGGCCCGTAAGCGCGAGCACATCCTTGCAGGTCTGCTCAAAGCCATTGACATCATAGATGAGGTTATCGCATTGATCAGGGCATCCAGAAGCCGTCAGGATGCGAGGGACGGGTTGTGCTCTCAGTTTGGATTCAGTGAGATACAGGCTGGAGCTATCGTGGAGATGCGCCTCGGACAGCTTACCGGCATGGACAGGGAGAAACTACGTGCAGACTATGATGCCGTGGTTGCCCTTATAGAAGAACTGACGGCCTTCCTTTCCGACGAGAGTCTGCAGTACGCCCTTATCAAGCAGGAAACACAGGAGCTTAAGGACAAGTTTGGAGACTCCCGCAGGACCGAGATAGTTCCTTCTGCCGATGAATTCAATCCAGAGGATTTTTATGCCGATGAGGATGTTGTGATTACCATTTCACATTCCGGATACATCAAGCGCACTCCTCTGAGTGAGTACCGTCTCCAGAACCGCGGCGGTGTGGGCTCCAAGGGCAGCACCACCAAGGAGGAAGATTTCATCGAGCATATTTATGTTGCAAATACTCACAGTACTATGCTCTTTTTCACCGACAAGGGCAGATGTTACTGGCTTAAGGTATACGAAATACCGGAGGGAACCAAGGCCTCTAAGGGCCGTGCAATCCAGAATGTCATCAGTATTGAGGCCGACGACCGTATCTGCGCATATCTCAATGTTGGTAATCTTGGTGATGAGAATTATATCTACAGCCATTATATCGTGCTGGCAACCAAACGCGGTACTATTAAGAAGACCCTGCTGGAAGCCTATTCCCGTCCTCGTCAGAAGGGTGTAAACGCTATTACTATAAAGGAGGGAGACGGGCTTCTCGAAGCTGTACTCACTGATGGTGACAATGATATTCTTCTGGCTGCCCGTAAAGGCAAATGTGTCCGCTTCCATGAGTCGGATGCCCGCTCAATCGGCCGTACGGCCTCAGGTGTCAGAGGTATCAGCATAGAAGATGATGATGAGGTCATAGGCATGGTGTGTGTGCACAACTCTCCGGATGCCGGAAATATCATGGTTGTAAGTGAGAACGGTTACGGCAAACGCTCGCTTCTGGAGGACTACCGCATCACCAGCCGCGGAGCCAAGGGCGTAAAGACCATCAACATTACGGAAAAAACCGGTGAGTTGATAGCCATAAAGACGGTTACAGATGACAACGATCTTATGATTATCAATAAGTCCGGCATTACTATCCGTGTCCCTGTCTCCGATATCCGCGTGGCCGGACGTGCAACTCAGGGTGTCAAGCTGATCAACCTGCGCGAGGGTGATACAATAGCTGCAGTCTGCGTGGTAAACAAGAGTGAGGAAAAGCTACAGGAAACCGGTGAGGAGCTATAATTTGAATAGAATGAACACAACTAACTAAAATAAAAACTACAACACTCAAAAGTCATGAAACAGATTTTATTGACCGTTGCGATGCTGGCTGTAGCGATGACAGCCGGAGCACAGAACAAAGATCAACTGCTTTCTTCCATTGACAAGGCGAAAGCCGCTACTGAAAATGAGAAGAAAGCTGCTAATCCCAATACCTGGATTAAGTACGGAGATGCATTTGTGAATGCATACAACTCGCTTTTCGGAGATTTGTGGATCGGTATATCAAAGACAGAGGCAGCTCTTTTCGGAGGTGCCAAGCCTACCTCAGAGGAAGCAGTTACTCTGAATGGTGCTGCTTACACAGTAGAGCATTATGAGTTCCGTGATCTTTATTACAATGCAGCAGGTGTTCTTGACGCAGTGATTATCACCAATCCCATCATGGACGATGATCTTCTTGTCGAGGCCCGCGATGCCTATCTTAAGGCAGCCGAGGTGGATACCAAAGGTTCGAAACTGAAACAGATCAATGAGAAATTGTCTTTGCTCCGCAACAATTTGGTAAATGATGCAATGAGCTATTATACTCTGGGCGACCTGGCAAAAGCTGCCTTTTATTTCGAGGAGTCTCTGCCCTGCAGTGACAACCCTGTGGTAAATGCAGTAGACAGCATGGTTGTTTACTATACAGCAGTAACTTATGATGCATCAGGCAACACAGAGAAAGCTAAGAAGTATTATCAGAAGTGCATTGAAATAGGTTATGACCAGAATGGGGATGTAGCTTCCGCTCTCGCCGAGCTGTACAAGAAGGAAGGCAATACAGACATGGCCAAGCAGTGTCTGAATGATGCTTTCACAAAATATCCCGGCAGTCAGGCTGTTCTCGTGTCTCTGATCAATCTGTATATGGATACCAATGATGATCCTCAGAAAATTCTTGACCTGATTAAGAGCGCTCAGCAGAATGAACCTGACAATGCTTCGCTTGCATATGCCGAAGGCAATGTGTACAAAGGTCTTGGGGATATAGAGAGTGCTGTAAAGTGCTATGAGAAATCTCTTGAGATAGATCCGAACTATATTTTCGGTATTTTCTCCATAGGAGGAGCATATTTTGATGAGGCTGTGGCTATTCAGCAGGAAATGGATGCTACAGATATCAGCGAAGTGGAGAAGTATGATGCCCTTCTGCAGGAGCAGGAAAAGTATCTTGAAATGGCAATCGAACCTCTCGAGAAGACCTTTGCCATGGCAACGGACGCAGATATAGAACTGAAGAATCTGGTGGCAAGCTACTTGAAGCAGATTTATTTCCGCTTCCGTACAAGAGATGCCAAGTATGCCGAGAAAGCCCAGCAGTATGAGCAATATCTTCAGGAAGCTGGCGTAGAAGAGTAACCTTAATAGTATTCATACAAATGACAGAGGCTGCACCGGAGTTGACGGTTGCAGCCTCTTTTGTCTTCGTTATGTGACATTTCCGTCTTACCGTATGTTGCGTGTCAGCTTCTGTACAAACTTGGACTGGGACAGAAATTCACTTGCAATGACCCTGAGTACGGTATATAGCGGTACTGCGATGAGTATGCCGAAAACTCCTCCGATCTGTCCTGCGATTAATATAATCAGGAAAATCTCCAGGGGGTGTGCTTTGACACTGTTGGAGTAGATCAGGGGCTGGAATACGTAATTGTCAATGAACTGTGTTACGATGAATATTGCCAGGACAATTATCAGGAAGAGAAGGAGCGGCATTTCCACTGAGTTGTTCAGATGGAACAGCAGGGCCATTATCACTGCAAGAAAATCTCCGATGAACGGACCGAGGTACGGGATAATATTGAGTATGCCGGATGCGAATCCGACTACGATTGCCAGCTGCGGGTCCATCTTTACGATGAATATAAGTCCAATACTGTTAAGGGCGGCAACGAATAGGGATTCCAGTGATATGCCGACGAAGTATCTGGACAGTAAGGAATTAATGGATTTGGTAGCCCTGCGGACATTCTCTTCCAGACGGTCGGGAACCAAAGTCGTGAGTACGTTGGTGATAAGGCCGTTCTCCATCAACAGGAAAAAGGCAATAAAGACAATGGAGAATACTGCTATGCCGAAATCTGTCAGGAAGGATGCCAGGGAAACAATAATGTTTGAGAATGTATTGATGTTGATGAAGTTCCGTATATAGTCGAAAAGGTAGACTTCAATCCTGAAATTAGGATCGATGGACGGAATGGACTTGATGATGAATTCGTTCAGCTTCTCCAACGGTTCGTAGACGTGTGTGCTGAGGCTGCTGAGACTCATGTTGTTGAGCAGGTGTACAAATTCTCCAATCATAGGGGCGAGCAGCAGGAACAGAGAGAGGCACACGCAGAGAATCAGAGCCAGTGTCAGAAAGGAGGCCAGCCACCTGGGTATGTGAAAGTTCTTTATTCTGAGATTGGTTAGAAACTTTACAACCGGCTTGCCTATGAGTGATATTACTACAGCGATGGCTATGTACAGCAGAATTGTGCGGAAATACCAGCCTAGAAACAGGACGATGGCTGCCGCTCCGGCTACGATGATGTATTTTGCAAGTTTGTCCATGGGATAGATTTTAAGATACAAATATAAAAAAACGCCGCAAAATCTGCGGCGTTCAATGTTAAAAGATAACGCTTACTCGGCAGCAGGCTCTTCTTTTGGCTGAGGTTGAGGTTTCTCATTGCCGACAGCTACTGTAATCGTGCGCCCCATATATTCGGTTCCATTAAGGGCTGCTATAGCTTTCATGCCTTCTTCCTCGGACATTTCTACAAATCCGTAACCTCTGGACCTTCTGGTTTCCTTGTTGACAATAATCCTGGCAGAGGTTACCTCGCCATAAGGAGTGAACAATGCTGTGAGATCCTCCTTTCTTACCCTGTAATTCAGGTTAGATACAAAGATGTTCATGCGTGCAGTTTGGTTATATTTCACCCGCAAAGGTATAAAATTAATCCATACCTCAAAAGAAAAATAAACAAAACTGTTTGCTGGGGCACGTCAAATGTTCTATTCGTGTCCGTAGCTGCTACCGTCGAAGCAGTGCGTGCATATCATTTCCCTAGGCAGGCCTATGGAGGATATCAGATTGTCGATTGTGTTGAATTTCAGTGATGCCACATTGACTTCCTTACGGACGTATTCCACCATTTCGGCGTATTCTGCTGTGTCATTGCGAACATATTTTCCCAGATTGCGGTCGTGGGCTCCTTCTTTCTGCTGGATAAACCTGCGGCAGATGAGCTCCAGAGGAGTGCGGGATTCGGAGAAATTGATGAATTCACAGGGATATACCAGCGGAGGGCAGCTGATTCGTACGTGTACCTCCTTTGCTCCGTACTCGTAGAGATTGCGAACGTTGTTGCGAAGCTGGGTGCCGCGGACTATGGAATCGTCACAGAAAACAGGACGGTGGTTATGGAGAATGGCTCCGTTGGGAATCAGTTTCATTTTAGCAACCAGGTTGCGTCTGTCCTGACTGGTCGGAGTGAAACTGCGTGGCCATGTCGGAGTGTACTTCACGTATCCGTTGCGGAATGGTACGCCTTTCCCATCGGAATAACCTATGGCCATACAAGTGCCTGAGTCGGGGATGGAACATACGGTGTCCATGTCGGAGTCGTCCTGCTTGGCCATTTTGTACCCCAGGTTGTAGCGCACCTCGTCCACGTTGATGCCCTCGTAAGAGGAAGCGGGATAGCCGTAGTAAATCCACAGGAAGGAGCAGATCTGCATCTTCTTGCCGGGCTTTACTATCTGCTCGAGGGAGTCGGCTGTCATCCTGACGGCCTCACCGGGACCGAGGATGTACTCGTCCTTGTAGCCCAGGTTAGGGAAACTGCACGACTCTGAGGCCACTGCATGGGCCTGTACCCTCTGTCCATCTTCCTCTGTGTCCTTCTTCCCTATAATAAGAGGAGTCCTGCCGTAGAGGTCTCTGCATGCTATCAGGCAGTTTTCCGTGAGGATAACGAATGTGCACGAACCTTTGATTTTCTGTTGTACAGACTTGATTCCTTCCTCAAAAGAGGGTGAGCATGTGATAATCTGGGCAATCAACTCCGTGGGATTGGTCTTCCCTGAGCTCAGTTCAGTGAAATTCTTGTTCTGGGAGAGCATCTCCTTCTCCAGATCGGCGATATTGCATATTTTGCCGACTGTAACAATGGCAAAACGCCCCAAGTGAGAATTGACGACTATCGGCTGTGCGTCAGTGTCACTTATCACTCCTATTCCTAGGTTGCCGGTGTACTTGTAAAGATCATCCTCGAATTTGACTCTGAAATAGGAATTCTCGAGAGAGTGGATATCTCTTGCGAAGATACCGTCACCGTTATAGACTGCCATGCCCCCCCTTCGGGTTCCAAGGTGTGAATGATAGTCTACTCCGTAGAAGAGGTCATTTCTGCATTGCTTGGTGGAGATGACTCCAAAGATTCCTCCCATAAAAATAGTTGTTGTTGTTAATTACGGCGCAAATATACTTCTGTTTTTGGAATTTTTTGCAAGAAAAATATACCCTTTTTCGTCATTTTATTTATAAGTTGCTGATAATATTATTGATGTCAATGAAAATTTTTACAACAGCACGCAGTAGTCCGGCTGCTGCATCTGCAGCTATGTCTCCGAGCCAGGACGCGGCAAATGCAGTGGGTATAAGTGCCATGGCCAGGCTTACCAACGGTGTGCATAAAAGATTGGCAAGTAGAGAAAAGAATGCAAATGTCTTGAAATGCAGGTAAATTATGGGTGCAGTTGTTATCTGGCATGCGACAGTCATGGCGCAGATGTCCACGATGTTTCCGGTAATCCGTCTGCGGGTAGGTACAATAGCTCTGAGGTGGGGATATATTAAGAAAATGGCTGTCATTGCTGCGTATGAGAGCTGGAAACTCAGTCCCGACGGTGCATCGGGGTCCGCAATGGTGATGATGACGGCGCTAAGAGCCATGGAGTTGATGCCGCTGCGGACTCTTCCGAAAAGTGCTCCGGCTTCATAAATGCTGAACATCACGGCAGCCCGCAGAATAGAGACCCCACATCCTGTAAAGATGGTGAATGCCCATAGTGTTAATATGATAAGGATGGACCTGACTCTGCGTACAGCCGGTGCGTTGCCCGCGAAAGCCAGCAGGTATGACAGGAGACCGTAGAAGAGTCCCAGATGCATCCCCGATATGGCCAGCAGATGGATGGCTCCGCTTTGGCGGAAACTCTCCTCGATATCGGAAGGGATCTCCTCCTGATAGCCGTAGGCCAGTGCCTTGACGACGGCTCTGGTTTCTGCCATATCTTCGGACGGCAGCAGGGAGTCCACAGCTGAGGAGAAATGTTTTCTCAGCCGTGATGGAATGAACCTCGGGGCGGGGTTGGAGCAGTGGGAGATGTTAAGTCTGGATTCGTGTCTGTAGAAACAGGTATAGAATACCCCCTGCATCTCCATCCATCTTCTGTAGTCGAAGTCCAGAGTAAAATTCTCAACTCTGGAGCACCTTAATCCTGATGCCGTGACTGTATCGCCGGCCTTCCATTGTACTCCGGCGGGTATATTGTATATAATGGTTTTCTCATTTTCAAGCTCTACCTCCAGGTATGGCCGTCTGGAGGATGAGAGGCCGCCGTCGTAGATGATGCCTTTCAGGGTCAGACTGTGGCTGTCACTAAGAGAAGAGGATTCCGGACCGGGCCGGAAGAATTCGTGTGCTGCGGCCCCGGATGCTCCAAGGAACGGGAATGCAGTGAGGATTATCCATCCTAATCTCTTTTTTATTTTTAGAATGAGGACGATGTCTGAAGTACATAACAGGAAGATAACTGCTGCTGCGGTGCGGATGTTCTCATGAGTGTAGGTGAAAATGTATCCGGCTGTCAGATTGCCGGATATGAAGAGCAGCGCTGCTGCGAAAAGATATAGCTCCCTCCTCATGCTTTCCTCACTTTTATGGATTTGAAGTGCAAGGTAATAATTGTTTATGAAAATTCCTATTTTATGTTTAACTTTGCAAGATTGATAGAAAATTTTTAACAAAATAATAAGACTATGATTGTACTGGTAATCAACTGCGGAAGCTCTTCGCTGAAGTATCAGGTCCTCGATATGCAGGACGCCAACAATTATTCCCTTCTTGCTAAGGGCCTTGTAGAAAGAATCGGTCTGGAAATGGGTGAGGTGACCCACCGTCCGTCCGGTAGGGACAAAGTCGTTATCGACAAGCCCGTGCCCGACCATACCGAGGGTATCAAGTCCGTGCTCGAGCTGCTTACAGACCCCAAGTGCGGTGTGCTCAAGTCCCTGAACGAGATTCAGGCCGTAGGTCACCGCGTGGCTCACGGCGGCGAACTCTTCCCGGAGTCCTGCCTGATAGACGACAAGGTGATTGAGGGCATCGAGAGCCTCTGCGAGCTGGCTCCTCTGCACAACCCCGCCAACCTCCTCGGTATCCGTGCCGTAAAGACCCTCCTGCCCGCAGTGCCCCAGGTCGCAGTCTTCGACACATCCTTCCATCAGACCATGCCTGACTATGCGTACATGTACGCCATCCCCTACGAGTGCTATGAGAACTACCGCATCCGCCGCTACGGATTCCACGGTACCAGTCACAAGTTCGTGGCCCAGAAAGCCTGCGAGTTCCTTGGCATGGACATCAACAATTCCAAGATTGTGACCTGCCACCTCGGCAACGGCGGCTCCGTGACAGCGGTGCTCAACGGCAAGTCGGTGGACACCTCCATGGGCTTCACCCCCGTAGAGGGCGTGGTGATGGGCACCCGCTGCGGCAACATCGACGCCGGCGTGGTGACCTATATCCAGGAGAAGGAGCATCTGGATGTCAGCGGCATTACCAGTTTCCTGAATAAGAAGAGCGGCTTCCTCGGCGTCTCCGGCGTCTCCTCCGACTGCCGCGACATCGTCAATGCCCGTGACGGAGGCAACTACCGTGCGGGTCTGGCCCTGAATATGTTCTTCCACAGCGTGCGCAAGTATATCGGTGCCTACAGCGCCGTGATGGGCGGTCTGGACGTGATAGTATTCACCGGCGGTATCGGCGAGAACGACGCAGAGGCCCGCGAGGAGATCTGCAGGACCCTCGGCTACCTCGGAGTGGAGTTCGACACCGCAGCCAACGACGGAGTGCGCGGAGAGGACAAGCTGCTGTCCAAGTCCACCTCCAAGGTCAAGGTGCTGACCCTCACCACCAACGAGGAGCTGGTCATCGCCCGCGATACCATGCACCTGGTACGCGGATAAATATCCTGAAATAATAACACTAACAGTATAATTTTTAAAATCAAAGACATGATTACAAGTTTCGAACAGATCTATGAGATTCTCCGCTCAAAGACCCGTAAACGTCTGATCGCGGCATGGGCCGTGGACGACCACACTATCACCGCAGCCTACAAGGCCGTGGAGCTCGGTATCGTGGACGCTACCCTCGTGGGTGACGTCAACATGATCAAGAAGGTCTGCGAGGCCGAGAAGATCGACCCCTCGGTATTCACCATCATCAACAACGAGAATGAGCTGGCCTCCATCGCACAGGCCGTCCTCATGGTGCGCGAGGGACAGGGCGACATCCTGATGAAGGGTCTCTGCTCCACCGACAAGTACATGAGAGGCATCCTGAACAAGGAGAAAGGTCTCCTTCCTCCCAAGGCCGTCCTCAGCCACGTATGCGTGCTGGACAATCCCAACTACCACAAGCTCATCGTTCTCGGTGACATGGCCGTCATCCCTCTTCCTGACCTCAATCAGAAGATCGCCATCGTGAAGTATCTGGTCAACACCGCTAAGGCTCTCCAGATCGAGAAGCCCAAGGTGGCCCTGCTCGCCGCTACTGAGCAGATGCTGCCCGCCATGCAGGCCTGCGTGGACGCCGCCATCATCTCCAAGATGATCGACCGCGGTCAGATTCCCGGCTGCCTGGGCGACGGTCCTCTGGCCCTCGACGTGGCCATCTCGAAGGAAGCCGTACAGATCAAGAAGCTCGTCAGCCCCGTGGCCGGCGACGCCGACTGTCTCCTCTTCCCCAACATCGAGTCCGCCAACACCTTCTATAAGGTCAACTCCCAGCTCTGCCAGGGTGTCAAGCAGGCTGCCATCGTAGCTGGAGCCATGGCTCCCTGCGTGCTCTCCAGCCGTGCCGACAGTATCGAGACCAAGTTGAACTCAATAGCACTCGCAGCACTCACAGCAAAATAGAACCGAGGAATCATGGCATATATACTGGCAATAAACCCCGGATCCACTTCTACCAAGATAGCTCTTTTCGAGGGGGAAAAAGAAGTATTTACAAAGACACTCAGACATTCGTCCGAGGAAATCTCGCAGTACGAGAGGGTCATCGATCAGCTCGAGTTCCGCGAGAAGACCATCCTTGCGGCACTGGAAGAGAATGGTGTCAGGCTCTCAGACATCGCGGTCATCGTAGGCCGCGGCGGTCTGCTCCGTCCCATATCCTCCGGTGTATATGAAGTCAATGAGGCAATGACAGCTGACTTAGCCTCTGCCTGCTACGGCGAGCATGCCAGCAACCTCGGCGGTATCCTGGCCAAGAGGATTGCAGCTTCGACAGAGGGCTGCAGGGCCTTCATCGCCGATCCCGTCGTGGTGGACGAGCTCACGGACATAGCCCGCGTCAGCGGTCATCCGCTCTTCCCGAAGATTTCGATTTTCCACGCACTGAATCACAAGGCCATCGCCAAGCTCTATGCCCGCGAGACTGGCCGCGCCTACGCTGACCTCAACCTCATCGTCGCCCATCTCGGCGGCGGAGTCTCCGTAGGAGCCCACAGCGGCGGCAGGGTAGTGGACGTCAACAACGCTCTCTTCGGAGAGGGTCCGTTCAGCCCCGAGCGCACCGGCGGTCTGTCCGCCATGCAGGTGACTGACGCATGCTTCAGCGGCAAGTACACCCACGCTGAGATCAAGAAGATGATTTCCGGCAAGGGAGGTATCGTGGCTCATCTCGGCACCAACTCCTTCAAGGAGGTGGAGGACCGTGTGGCTGCCGGCGACGCCAAGGCTAAGCTCATCTCCGACGCATTTGCCTACAACGTGGCCAAGGCCATCGGCGGCATGGCGGCGGCGCTCTCCGGTAAGGTGGACGCTATCCTGCTCACAGGCGGCATCGCCTATGGCAAGGAGCTGATGCAGCAGATAGCCGACATGGTGTCCTTCATCGCTCCCGTGAAGGTATATCCGGGAGAGGATGAGATGGGCGCCCTCGCAGGCAATGCCCTTGCGGTGCTCGAAGGACGCGAGGAGGTCAGGAAATACTGATTTTTCCGAATCAATCTTTATAGGAAGCTGAGGGGATCTGTCCTCTCAGCTTTTTTGTTTTTATCACGAAGAATGTGAACAGGCCCAGGGCTGCGGCGACTCCTGTGATGTAGCTTACGGTAGAGGGCAGGGAGAGGCCTCCTACATTGTAAGGGGCTATCATGAAGTAGCATACGCAGATGAAGGTCAGGAAGGTGGCGGGCAGGGACATCATCAGGTGGCTGCGGCCGTTGCGGACGAGGTAGGCCGCTGCGGTCCATGTCACTACGGTCGCCAGCACCTGGTTGCCGATACCCACGTATTTCCAGATGGTGGAGAAGTCCACCTTGCAGAGGATAAATGCCACTACGAATATAGGCACTGCTATGATAAGGCGGTTGCGTATGGGCTTCTGGTTGAATTTCAGGGCGTCGCCTATCGTGAGACGGAGGCTGCGGAAGGCTGTGTCGCCGGAGGTGATGGGGCAGACCACCACTCCGAGAATCGCTATTACCGCTCCGACCTGACCCAGCCACGACTGGCAGATCTCGTCGACCATGATGGCGGGTGTCTTGCCGGCGTCGGCCGCGGCGTTGAGGCCTTCCGGACCGCCGAAGTAGGCTATGGCGGCTGTGGCCCAGATCATGGCCACTATGCCTTCGGCTATCATGGCTCCGTAGAATATGGGGCGGCCGTACTTCTCATCGCTCAGGCAGCGGGCCATGATGGGGCTCTGGGTGGAGTGGAAGCCGGAGATGGCTCCGCAGGAGATGACCACGAAGAGCATGGGGATGAGGATGTTGCTCTCGGGGTTGGTGTGGAAGTTGCGGAAACTGCCGGCGGTCAGCTCCGTGAGGTGTATCTCTCCGGAGAAGCCCTTTACCAGCATTGCCCCGGCTATGGCCACGGCCATGAAGAGCAGGACGGCGCCGAATATCGGGTAGAGCTTGCCGATGATCTTGTCCACCGGGAGCAGGGTCGCTATGATGTAGTAGGCGAATACGATGTAGAGCCAGATGCGCTTGTCCCAGCCCGTGAGGGTGTGCAGCAGGTCGGCCGGACCGGTGACGAAGGAGACTCCCACGGCGATGAGGATGAAGGCCGAGAAGAAGACCAGGAACTTCTTGACCCCGCTTCCGAGGTATTTGCCCACCATGTCCGGCAGGCTCATGCCGTCGTTGCGCACCGAGAGCATGCCTGAGAAGAAGTCGTGGGCCGCTCCCATGAAGATGCAGCCGAGGACTATCCAGATGTAGGCCACAGGGCCGTATGCCGCGCCGAGGATGGCTCCGAAGATGGGGCCGAGGCCGGCTATATTGAGGAACTGGATGATGAATATCCTCCAGGGCTTCATCTCCTGGTAGTCCACGCCGTCGGCCAGGCGCTTGGCAGGGGTGGGGCGGTCGGATGAGACCCCGAAGAAGCGTTCTACGAATTTTCCGTAAGTGAAGTAGCCGAGTACGAGGGCTGCGAGACAGGCGATAAATGTAATCATCGGTTCGAGGTTTTGCGGGTTAAAAATCGAGGTGCAAATTTATGACTTTCTTCCGGAAAATGTTAGCAGGATTTGTGTAATTTTGCGGCATGAATGCAAGAGTACCTACTGAGCTGGGGACAGAGAGAATCCCCAAACTTCTGAAACAGTACGCTATCCCGGCGATCATCGCCATGACCGCCTCCTCGCTATACAATATGGTGGATGCCATCTTCATCG
This sequence comes from uncultured Alistipes sp., assembly GCA_902388455.1. Lineage (GTDB taxonomy): Bacteria > Bacteroidota > Bacteroidia > Bacteroidales > UBA932 > Coprenecus. The sequence continues at coordinate 22,146 of CABMPD010000012.1, forward strand.
GCCACGGAGTAGGGCCTTATGCCATTTCCGGACTGGCACTTACCTTCCCTTTCATGAACCTGGCCGCAGCCTTCGGCACACTCGTTGGAGTCGGAGCCTCGACCATGGCCTCGATGCTCCTCGGCCAGAAGAACTACGATGTCGCGAAGAAGGTGCTGGGCAACGTGGTGGTGCTTAATTTCCTTATCGGTCTGCTCTTTACGATAGTGGCCCTGGCCTTCCTCGACCCGATACTCTACTTCTTCGGGGCGAGCGAGAACACCATATCGTATGCCCGCGAGTACATGCAGATAATCTTAGCCGGCAACGTGATCACCCACATCTACTTCGGCCTCAACTCCCTGCTTCGCTCCGCCGGACATCCCAAGAAGGCCATGTCGGCGACCATCATGACGGTGCTGCTCAACGCTGCCCTCGACCCCCTGTTCATCTTCACCTTCGACATGGGCATCCGGGGTGCGGCCGTGGCAACCATCCTGGCCCAGATAGTGGCGCTGATATTAGTGGTCTACTGGTTCTGCGACAAGCGGGAGCTGATACACTTCGAGAAGGGTATCTTCAGGCTGGACCGCAGGATCGTCAAGGACTCGATAGTCATCGGTCTGGCCCCCTTCCTGATGAACTTCGTGGCCTGCTTCGTGGTCATCATCATCAACATGAGGCTCAAGACCTACGGAGGAGACTTAGCTATCGGAGCCTACGGTATAGTCAACCGTATCTCCTTCGTTTTCATCATGATAGTCTCCGGTCTGACCCAGGGCATGCAGCCTATAGCCGGCTACAACTATGGTGCGCGGCAGATGTCCCGTGTCTACGAGGTCCTGAAAAAGACCCTGCTGTACGGCACGATCGTCCTGACCGCCGGCTTCCTGATCGGTGAGCTCTGCCCCGGTCTGGTGGTCTCCATCTTTACCGACGACCCGGAGCTGAAGGAGAAGTCGATAAAGGGTATGCGCCTGGTGGTAGGCATGTTCCCGTTAGTGTCCCTCTCTATGGTCATAGGCAACTTCTTCCAGAGTATCGGCAAGCCCCGCCAGGCCATCTTCCTGTCCCTGTCCCGCCAGCTTATCTTCCTGATACCCTGTCTGTGGATACTTCCCCTGTTCTTCGACATAGCCGGAGTGTGGGTCAGCTTTATGGTGTCTGACTTCCTGGCCAGTGTCGTAGGCGTCGCATTATTGTTGAACTTCATTAAGAAAAACCGTGTTCATGAGCAGTTACAGTCATAATTTCGCCGTCTGTATAGGACGTCAGCTCGGCAGCGGCGGCCGCAACGTGGCGCTGGCCATCTCCCGGAAGATGGAGATAGCGTTCTACGATAAGGAGATAATCAACCAGGCAGCAAAGGACAGCGGACTGGATCCCGAATATTTCGAGAAGGTGGACGAGAAGCCCACCGTCCCCATTCTCGGCGGCTTCGCCGGGATGCATATCCCGTTCTTCTCGGGCGGATATCTCGATACCGAGAGTTATCTGGGCAACAACAATCTTTTCAAGATTCAGAGCCGGACCATAGAGATGCTGGCCGACAAGGGCCCCGGTGTCTTCGTGGGCCGCTGCGCCGACTACATTCTGCGCGACCGTCCGCGGGTGCTGTCAGTGTTCATCACGGCCACGCTGGAAGACCGCATAGAGCGTCTCTCGAAGCTGCTGTCCGTCACTTCTGAGGAGGCCGAGGCCCGGATCAGGGAGTGCGACCGCAAGCGTGCCGAGTACTACAACTACTTCACCTTCAAGAAGTGGGGAGACTCCGCCTCATACGACCTGTGCCTGAGCACCTCCCTCTTCGGTGAGGAGGAGACCGCCGACCGCATCGTCGCCATCGTCCGCGACAAAATTCTCGGGGACTGATTACTGGTGGTCGTAGACCTGGGCGAAGAACGGATTGCCGGCGGCGATGGCCTCGAAGTTCCAAGGGTTGGGATTGTTCGAGCTGTACTTGGGCAGGCAGTCGGGGCACCAGTGGCCGCCGCGGAGGACGGTGTTGGGAGACATCCCGAACTCGTGGCCGAACTGGCAGCGCCACCGCAGGGGGGTGAAGAGATCGCCCGGGGTCATGGTCTCCGAGAGACATTCTCCGCCGCGGAATCCGGCGGCAGCCCGCATATCCTCGATATTCAGTTCCGAAAGCGGCTTGGTCTCGTCGTAGCCGTGGTCCAGGACGACAGCGTCCTCGGGGCGGTCGGAAGGACGGCTCAGGTCTATTTCCTTCCATGAGGGGATGGCCTTCCATTCTTCGATAGAGCCGAAGTGGGCCTTGATGCGCCCTGTGTCCCCGTGCTTGAGCCAGTAGAGGGTGCCCAGAGGGTTGCTGACGGCCACATGCCGCATGAACGCCTTGATGGCGAAGGCCGGAGCTATGGGGGCGAGGGAGAAATACCAGGGCAGCTGCCGTTTCATCCGCCGGAAATATTCTTCCGCCGTGATACCTTCCCTGAAATGCAGGTATTCTTCCAGCCGGTCGGCATCGAGATACCATTCGCCGTGAAAGTTCTTTGTGGCAAACCAGTTGGCACCGAAGACCTTCTCTACGGGAGGACAGCCCATGCCCCGCAGGAGCATCGACTCGAACTCGTAGTTGGTCAGACGGAACGGGGCTCCGCTGCTGAGGTTGTAGAAGCCTCTCCAGAACTCTTCCGGGACACCGTCCTCGCAGACATTGGCGCAGACCCGGCCGGAGTCCTCGAGGGTGCTCCATTCCAGCACTCCGCGCAGGGGAACGTGACAGGCTATCGGGTCGTTGGCCTTCTTGAGCAGGTCGGGGTAGAGCATGCCGGTCTGGCGGATGGATACCCAGCGCTTCAGTCCCGATTCGGCGAAGACCAGCTCTGCCAGGCATTTGGATACAGAGTACCAGTCGTAGACGCTGGTGTAGATGGGATCGCCGCAGCGGCCCCAGTGCCTGGGCGGCAGGTGATTGCCCACCTGGGCCACCGAACCGATGTACACCGCTCCTATATCGTCCGGGCGGGGCTGGGCCTTGATGGCCCGGATGACGTTCTGCGCGCCCTGGACATTGACCTTAAGGGTACGCTCCGGATACATGTCCGCAGCCGGTGATACCATGCCGCCGATGTGCAGGACGTAGTCCGCTCCCGTGACACCTTTGAGCACCGCCTCATAATCCGTGAGGTCGCCCCAGATGATGCGGACGGAGGGATTGTTCTGATATTGTCCTAACTTCTTGATATTCTTCTTACTGTGCCTTGCCAGAAGGACTATGTCGAATCTGTCGGAGCGCCTCAGCAGTTCCCTGAATGCGGCGCCTCCCATATTGCCGGTGGCGCCGGTGATGAATACTGTTTTCTTTTTCATTGTACTGTATTATTCATCCTCGTCCTCGGCCTCTTCTACCCAGAGTTCGAAAAACAGTGGTGTGAATCCCGGTATGTTTCCGCTTCCATCGTCCCCGTAGCCGAGATCAGAGTAGAAGAATGTTACGGCTCTTTCTCCGTAGTTCATTCCGTATAGAGCTTTATTGAAACCGATCACAAAGTCATTTTCGTTCACTGTTTCGCTGCTGTCATTTTTGTATGTGTATGTCAAGGCTGCATATTCGGCACTGCTGTTGTGTATCCGGTATTTCTTTGCGGTGTCCTCAATGTTGGTGTCGAACACGGTTCCGTTGAGATATTTACCTACATATCTTATGTTAAGCTGGCTGTTGATGTCAGGTATTTCTTTGGAATTATCAATGACGGTGACGTAGTAAAATCCATAGGAGGTAGAGTCCTTTGCGGCAGGATAATGGGTTGCGGCAAAGTCCGCGAGCTGGTCGAACTGATACTGGTCGATATTGTCAATAACCTCGTGCAGAGTGATTTCATAGATTTTTGAGGAACCGTCACCTTCTGTAATTTCCATCCCGCTCTCTTCATCAAGCAGGGTTGCAGGAACGATGGCTTTTACGGACCCGCCTTCACGCATGCCGGTGAGAAGTTCCACGACCCCTGGAGTACTCTCTCTAAGAGACCATATTCTAGGCTCGTAATACCCGCTGTAAGTAAAAGTACCCAACTGCTTGGCGATACTGTCTGAAGTGTAGGAGCTGTACGTCCCGTTGAGGTAGGTGATGGCATAGTCTACCCTTACGTAGGATGTGTCCTGTGCATATCTTCCGGAGCCTTCTTCGGAACAGATGATGTAGAGACCCGAGGCGGTTTGCTGGGCTTCGGGATAGTATTTTTCGACGAAAGCCTTCAAAATACGGTCCTGAACTGATTCAGAGGATTCTTCTATCTCGTTTGCGCATGAGACAGCTGTCATTGCCGCAGCTGTCAGTATCAGAATTTTATTCAGTGTATTCATTGTCTCACTTAAATGTTTTGCTATTGTTTTATTACTCTGTCGACCCATATCTCATATGCAAGGGCAGAAAGTTCAGGGATGTTGTAGACGGCCTCGTCGTAGAAACCGTACTTGGCGGAGAACAGTATGAGGCAATGCTCGCCTTCGCGTACTCCATAAAGGCCGTTGACTAGGCCGCTGATCATGCAGTCTTTGCTAAAGAGTATTTTTTTTATGGAGTAGTCAGGGTCCGTGATGCTGAAACCGCTCTCGGTGGCTACGTATTCGTTATTGGTGCAGAACAGTTGGGAAGGAGAGGAGGTGAAAACGTATCCGGCATAGTAAAAATGCAGTGAGTCTCCGTAAACCAGGGAATCTGTCAATGACAGTACGGTTGAGTCCAGAATGACGCGGTTGGAACCGTTGCGGTGGACAACCTTGCTGTCGGAGAAATTGTTGGCGATATATGAGTCTATGCTGGCCTCCTGGTCGGCTATTTTCAGTTCCTTGTCTTTGTTGGAACAGGAGGCAGCGGCAGCTATTGCTGCCAGAATGTAGAGACAGACTGTAATCCGCTTCATTTTTCCGGTTTAGTTATTATCTGGTTATTTGTGCTTAGCAAGAATTGTTCCAAGGAATTCAGAAAATATTCTATCGTTTCACTTATGGGAATGTACAGTCGCCCTCCTGCAGCCCGTTCGTGGCCGCCGCCGTTAAAGTATGCATTGGACAATGCATTGACAGAAACCTGTCCTTTGGAGCGCAGGGATACCCTTACGTAATCCGGTGTTTCGCTGAATAGGGCTGACACTTCTACATCCCTTATCATAAGAGGTAGGTTAACAAGGCCTTCAGAATCTCCATCGGCGAAATGAAACCGTTCCCTGTCATTCATGGTGAGAATCATGGTAGATGCATGGAGACGGGAGTCTATCGACATGGAGTTGCTCAGCAGGTGTCCCGTCAAGCGCATTCTGGATTCTGAATAGCGCTTGAATATTAGATTGTTAATGGTGTCGAAGTCTACTCCAGCCCGCAGCATGTCCGCAGCGATACAGAAAGTGTCCGGAGTGATGGAGTTATTGAAATTGTTGGTGTCGGTAAGGATTCCGGTCGTGAGGGCAGTGAGCGCTTCGATGGGAATCCGTGACGGCTCTGATGCTACCGAACTGAAACACATAAGTGTCCTGTACAGCAGTTCGCATGTGGATGATGCGGCGGGATCGGATATGACCAGGTCAAACACTTGCCGCTCAGGATTGGGGTGATGGTCGATGAGTACTTTCGTGGCAGAAGATCCGGATAGTTCATCGGCTAACCATTCTGTACGTTCCAATTTGTTGAAATCCAGGCATATAATTAGCCCGGCTCCGTGGATGGCCGCCTTGGCTCCGGATTTGTCGTCCATGTAGCAGACAATCCGCTTTCCGGGGTCCAGGAACTCCAGGAACTCTGGCATTCTGGATGGAATGACTATAGTGGCCCTGCAGTTTCTGCTTTCCAGAAAGCAACGCATTCCTACAGAGGAGCCAATAGCATCTCCGTCAGGGTTGAAATGGCTGATAATGACGATGTTGTCTCTTCTATTCAGCAGATCTTCGAAATTGTGTGCCAACGGTACAGAAGTCATCTGTGTAAAATTTTATGGCTGCAAAATTAAAAATATATTGCAAGTCCTAATTATTATTTTTACTTTTGTCGGCATATTTTAACGAACTAATATTAATTAACAATACTTAAAATGAAAACAATCTTCAAGGTTTTGACTTACGTAGTCTTTCCTATTGCGATCATCGTTCTGGTGTATCTTAACTATGAAAGTGTCATGGAACCTGTCCGCTTCCAGAATGAGGTGGAGAGGAGAGAGGCTGTTGCCATCGACAGATTGGTGAGCATCAGAACTCTGCAGGAGGCTTACAAGACAGAGAACCGCAGATTCCTTTCCTCAACAGACTCGCTCATTGATTTCTACAAGAACGGTCAGATCACCATTATCCGCCAGATAGGATCTATGGATGACTCTGTGGCAGTGGCTGAGGGTCGTGTAAGCCGCGACAGTATCAGGATTTTCGTAAGGGATACCCTTCTTAAAGGTAAGGGCAGTGCCATTGATTCCATCAGCTACATTCCTTTCTCCGGAGGGAAACATATTAATATGGAGTCTGTAGTAAGGAAGGTGTCCGGTATCGAGATTCCCCTTTTCGAGGCAACTATCTCCTATGATGATCTTCTTGAAGGATTGGACAGGCAGCTGATAGTCAATCTTAAGGCTGAGAAGGAAGATATGAAGCAGTATCCCGGACTGAAGGTCGGAGATATTGAGAATCCTAACAACAACGCCGGTAACTGGGAATAGTACAGATGTCCGGAACGCAGAACAGAATAACCATTCAACTCGATTTGAGTGGTTATTCTTTTACTATATTCGACCGGAACGGGGCAGTTGTCTCAAAAGAGAGCCACTCGTGTCCGGTCGATTTGTCTGTTGAGGAACTGACTCCGGTTCTCAAGAAGCAGTATGCGGCTGTGTCTGTGTATTATACTACATGGAAGTATACTCTTGTTCCTATTCATCTGCTTTCCAGGGATAATGTACGTCCATATCTGACTGCGGTGAGAGAAATCGCGCAGGATGATGTGACGCTGGCTCTGGATATGCCTTCCAGGAAGGCAGTAATGGTCTACGCAGTTCCCGGTTTATTGTATAAAGGAATGAATGCGCTTTGCCGTAACGTGAAGTTTTATCCGATGTCATATGTTCTCATAGACAGGATATCATCTGTTACCGGCAACAACCGCCTTCTTGTGTCTTTTACAGACGGGATGCTTCATGTGGTGGCTGCGGAGCAGGACCGTCTTCTCTTTGCCAACAGTTTTCCGGCTGCGGATCTTGCTACGGCGGAATATTTTATATTTTCTGTGACCAAGGAAGTTCTGTTTAATCCGGAGCATACTGTCCTGAATATTTACGGTAATGTTGAGGAGAATGTGAAAACTGGACTTGGAAAATATTTTGCATCAGTTAAAATAATCTCATGAGAATTATCGGAGGATCGCTTAAGGGCAGAACTGTAATCCCTCCGTCAGGATTCCGTGCCCGTCCAACAACCGATTTTGCGAAGGAGGGGCTCTTCAATACTCTCGACAACATGTTCGATCTCTCGTCTGTACGTGTCCTTGACTTGTTTTCCGGTACAGGCAGTATTTCGTATGAGTTTGCCTCACGTGGTGCAGAAGAGATCTATTCAGTGGAGATGAATCCCATGCATGCATCTTTCATTAAGCGTAGTGCAGCCTCTTTCGGAATCGGCTGTATACATGTTGTCAGGCACAATGTGTTTGATTTCCTGAATATCTGCAGGCTGAATTTTGATATTGTATTTGCAGATCCGCCCTATGAACTGGATGGATTGGATACTATTCCTGACCGGGTGCTGGGTGCTCCTGCGGTGCAGGGTGGTTTGTTGAAAGATGGAGGTGTGTTTGTTCTGGAGCACCCAGGGACTTATTCGTTTGAAAATCATCGACATTTCGAGAAAGAAAAAAAATATGGCAATGTCCACTTCTCATTTTTTCGATAAAAAGTTGATAAAAAGTTTGCAAATAACCAAAAAACCTTTATCTTTGCAATCCCTTTCGGAAATGAGAGGTAAAAATAAAAAACGGTGCGGTAGTTCAGCCTGGTTAGAATGCCGGCCTGTCACGCCGGAGGTCGCGGGTTCGAGCCCCGTCCGCACCGCAGAAAAGCCCCGATAACTTCGGAGCTTTTTTCGTATATCTGCCCTTCATTTTCTGCATTGCGGGAATCAGAATAGTTGTATATTTGCATGCATGAAAAGAGTAATGTCTGTGCTGCTTAGACCGATTCTGGTCCTTTCCGTGCTGCTGGCAGCATGGAATGCTGAGGCACAGTATGATATCAATCAGTTTTTCAGCCGCGGACAGATGGCTTTGATGGATGGAAAATATACGCAGGCGATCAATAACTTCAATATTCTGATCAGACTGGATCCGAAGCTTCATGAGGCGTATTTTTTCAGGGGGATAGCCAAGTATAATTTGGGGGACTTCGGTGGGGCAGAGTCTGATTTTGACCGGGCATTGGAACTTAATCCGGTTTATACCCTTGCTTATCATTACCGGGCTATAACGCGCAGCCGTCTTGGGCATTATGATGAGGCGATACAGGATCTGCAGCATGCAGTGGACCTAAGACCGAATTATTACGGCTTGTATTTCAGCCGCGGGGTGACATATTTCCTGTCACAGCAGTTTGAAAAGGCTGTGGAGGACTTTGACCGCTTTATCAGCAAGGAACCAAAGGAGCCGGATGCATATCTCAACAGGGGGGCATCATATCTTTTCCTTGGAGATACAACGAGGGCTCTGCAGGATTACAACCGTGCTATAACCCTACGCAGTCTGGATCCGGAGGGATACATCCGCCGTTCCAGGATATATTATGCCCAGCACCGCCTGGAGGATGCACTGGGAGATTTGAACAGGGCTATAGAGATTGATACAGCCAATACTTTTGCTTATTTCAACCGCGCCCTTATCCGTTATGAACTGGAGGATATCCAAGGAACATTGAACGATTTTGACAAAGTGCTCACAAGGGAACCGGATAACTCTCTCACACTATACAACAGAGCCCTTATCCGTTCTCAGATAGGAGATTATAGTAATGCTTTGGAGGATTATGACCGTGTGCTCAATATTAATCCGGAGAATGTGCTGGTTTATTACAACCGTTCAATACTTTTCATGGAAATGGGACGCTGGCAGGACGCAATGGAAGATCTTACGCAGGCGATAGAACTGTATCCGGATTTCGCCAATGCGTATATGAACCGCTCCTACGTCAAGAACCAATTGGGTCTTCAAGCCTCGGCCCAGGAAGATTATAGGACAGCCCAAGCCAAGATATCACGTTATCGTTCAATGACATCTGATAGCTCTGGCAGAGCTGCTTTTGCGGATACTTCCAGAAAATACGACCGTCTGCTGGCTCTGGACTCAGATTTTGCCCGCAGGGATTTCAATGATGAGCTGCTTCAGAACAGAAATATAAGCATCAATATCAAACCTCTTTACCGTTTCGTCATCAAACATGAGGAGACTCAGGATGGAATGCCTATTCTGCTAAGCGGTGCTTATGATGACAGAAGAATGAGCGAATTTGAGGCAGGTATACCGGTGGAGGTGGAGATATCATGCAGGCCTTCGGAGACGGCGGTAGTGGACAACAGCCGGCTGCGTGAAGCTGTGGAGGAAGAGGCCGGCAGGACGGGTGATGACCGTGTGCTTTTTGCCAAAGCTTTGATGGAAAGTGAGAATAAGCAGTTCAATGCAGCTCTGCAATCCTATTCGGACGCTATAGGCAGGAATCCAGGGGAAGTGTTTTATTATATCAACCGTGGTGCACTTCAATCGGAGATGATAGATTTTATATCATCCATTGAGAGCAATGTCCAGGTTCTGACTATGGATAATGAAGGAACGGCGAAAGCCCGTCTCAGGGACGGTTCTTCGCGCAGTTACGATTATTCGGCTGCTATCAGTGATATGAATCATGCGGCTGCTCTTTATCCCGCTTTCCCCTATACATATTATAATTTGGGCAACCTGTACTGCCTTTCAGGGGATATGCCGGAGGCAATTATGCAATATACCAAGGCCATAGACCTCTATCCCCGTCTTGGTGAAGCCTATTATAACAGAGGTCTTGTGCTGATATATCTTAAGGACAAGGAAAAAGGCTGTCTGGACTTGAGTAAGGCCGGAGAACTTGGTCTTGATGAGGCGTATAGCGTGATAGGTAAGTATTGTGATTCAGAGTAAGGAAAGTATGGTGACAGCCGGTTATTTACCTGAGCGGTGGCCGCGTCGGCCGGAGCGAAGACGGGTGGAAGCAATGACCATAGCCTCATCGCGGGCGATATAGCGCATGGCGATGAAAGTGAGGATTGCTGCGCAGATGGGGAATAGGCTGGGAATGGTAAATATAGGACTCTCTCCAGAACTGCTCAGGAGCATACCGAGAGGTTTGTCAGGGTTGTTGCGCTGGAAGAAATATACAGCTATGATGATTTGGTAGCCGATGAGAATGAGTGTGTTGAGATTACACAAGCGGATCTGGCGGACACGGTTTTTGAAAGAGAATAGGGTAACGACGCTCAGGACGGCGCATACGATTTCAAAAATAGTTGTTAGTGTGAAACCTTTGAATGTGGCTACTGCCACAAATGGAATGGTAGTGGCGCTGTCTCCTACAAATCGTACCATAGGAGCAAAAAACATGGATATAAGCAGTCCGGCAGCAATGGTCAGGAAGAGGCTCTGTATTCTGAAAAACATCTTTAAGTCAATTTTATGGGTTTGCAGGCGCAAAAATAGGGAAAAATCGGAAATCTTCTCTATCTTTGATACCACATTGAAAGCTTTAAAATAGAAAATTATGGGAAAGATAGGTGATTCTGAACTGATTATTAACAGTGATGGCTCGGTATTCCATCTGCATATCCGTCCTGAAGCGCTGGCGGACAAAGTTATCCTGGTCGGGGATCCTGGCAGGGTGGATTTGGTGAGCTCGTTTTTCTCAGATGTGGAGAACTCGGTATCCTCCAGAGAGTTCCACAGTGTGACCGGTGTTTACAGAGGCACCAGAATTACGGTTCTCTCCACTGGTATAGGCTGTGACAACATAGATATCGTCATGAATGAGTTGGATGCTCTGGCCAATATTGATTTCCAGACCAGGGAGGTGCTTCCGGAGCATCGCTGCCTGACGATATTGCGTATAGGTACCTGCGGGGTTATTCAGCCGGATATTCCACTTGGATCGTATATTTTCTCCAGGGTGTCAGCCGGTTTTGACGGCCTGCTCAACTGGTACGGCGGCCGCGACGAGGTGGTGCTGAAGGATGTGGAGGAGGCTTTCCTTTCTCATGTAAATTGGTGCAGTTATCTTCCGACTCCTTATTTTGTAAAGGCAGGAGATGCTCTTACAGAAATGTTCAAGGACTGTACAGTACCCGGTATGACGATTTCCGCTTCGGGATTCTACGGTCCTCAGTGCCGGGTAGTGCGGCTGCCTCTTGCAATGCCTGACCTTATGGAAAAGCTGGAGTCGTTCCGGTTCAAAGACCTGCGTTTTACTAATTTCGAGATGGAAGGTTCGGCAATAGCGTCTTTGGCTCGTAAGCTGGGACATGAGGGGGCTACAGTTTGTCTGGCTATTGCTCACCGCTATGCCAGGAAGGCCAATGCAGACTATAAGTCCCTTATGGGAGACTTGGTGAAAATGTGTCTGGACAGGCTTTCGCTATGAGCAGAGCTTTCAGCAAAATGGAAGGGAAATTGCGGAGTTCCGAGGCCGAGAGTCTGCTGACTTTGTTGCAGGACCGGGATGAGGTGGCACTCGCATTAGTCCGGGACAGAATTATGTTTTTAGGTTGGCCTGCAGTCAGTTACTGCTTTGAAAATCTGACAAGGGTGGTCCCTTCTGACCGCAGGGCTGCGGTCAGGCGTTTTTTACACAGCATATCATCATCATGCAGTGTGGATGAACTTGAGAGACTGCTTGAGGAAGGGAATTTCTTTTTTGTGCCGGACGGTTTGTATTATCTGAGCAGAATACTGATGCCGGAATTGACACCAGGTGATTTCCATGAGAGCTATTTGGAACTGGCAGGGGACTTGATGGGTGAACTCAGGGATAATATGACGGCTGTGGAAAAAGTGGAAATGCTCAATTACATAGTCTTCGAACGTTATGGATTTCAACTCTCGCGGGGAGGTATGGACGGATACGAAGACAGGATTCTGCTTCCAGAGATAATGGAGAGGCGCATGGCAGGGGTGGTGGGACTGTCTGCGGTATATTTTCTGCTGGCCAGTTATGCCGGACTTCCTGTATATCCGGTGTTCCCTAGGGAGCCGGGATATTATGTGGCTTATTTCGAAGACGGAAGGACTCTTTTCTCCATGGATATGGGGAACCGTGGTCATATAACCGATCCCGTCCCCAGAAGATCGTGGCTGGATACAGACTTCATGGGGACGGACCGTACAATATTGTATCTTTATGCGACAGCTCTCAGGCGTTTCGGACGTCAGCCTTTGGCAGAACCTCAGGTGTCGTTGTTGGAGAGGGCAATAGATGATCTGAGACTGTAGAAAGACTGCAAATTTATTCCATCAGTTTCTTGTACTTGAACCGCTTGGGCTCGTCGGTGCCCAGGCGCTTGCGGCGGTTCTCCTCATATTCTGAGTAGGAGCCTTCGAAGAAATATACTTGCGAGTCGCCCTCGAAGGCGAGGATGTGGGTTGCGATGCGGTCCAGGAACCAGCGGTCGTGGGAGATGACCACGGCGCAGCCCGCGAAGTTCTCGATACCTTCCTCCAGTGCCCGGATGGTGTTTACGTCCACATCGTTGGTGGGCTCGTCGAGCAGGAGGACATTGCCCTCATCCTTGAGGGTCAGGGCCAGGTGGAGGCGGTTGCGCTCACCTCCTGAGAGGATGCCGCAGAGTTTCTCCTGGTCGGCTCCCGAGAAGTTGAAGCGGGAGACGTAGGCGCGGGCGTTGATCTCGCGGTTGCCCAGGCGGATGAACTCGGAGTTCTCCGATATGGTCTGGTAGACGGTCTTGTCGGGGTCAATGCTCTTGTGCTGCTGGTCCACGTATGCGAGCTTGACGGTCTCACCTACGGTTATCGAGCCGCTGTCGGGCTGCTCTATGCCCATGATGAGGCGGAAGAGGGTGGTCTTGCCCGCTCCGTTGGGACCGATGACACCGACTATGCCGGCAGGGGGCAGGGCGAATGTCAGGTGCTCGAACAGGAGCTTGTCTCCGTAGGCCTTGGATACATCGTTGAACTCTATGACCTTGTTGCCCAGACGGGGACCGTTGGGAATGTATATCTCGAGGGCCGCCTCCTTGGCCTTGCCGTCCTGGCTGGCCAGTTTCTCATAGGCGCCCAGACGGGCCTTGGACTTGGCCTGGCGGGCCTTCGGAGCCATGCGCACCCACTCCAGCTCGCGCTCAAGGGTCTTGCGGCGCTTGCTCTCCTGCTTCTCCTCCATCTCCAGGCGCTTGCTCTTCTGCTCCAGCCATGAGGAATAGTTGCCTTTCCAGGGGATGCCCTCGCCGCGGTCCAGCTCGAGGATCCAGCCGGCCACATTGTCCAGGAAGTAGCGGTCGTGGGTGACGGCAATGACCGTGCCCTTGTACTGGCGCAGATGCTCCTCCAGCCACTGGATACTCTCGGTGTCGAGGTGGTTGGTGGGCTCGTCGAGCAGCAGTACGTCGGGCTGGCGCAGCAGCAGGCGGCACAGGGCCACGCGGCGGCGCTCACCTCCGCTGAGGGTCGCTATCCTGGCCTCGGAGGGAGGACACTGCAGGGCATCCATGGCCCTTTCCAGCTTGGAGTCCAGTTCCCAGCCGTCGCAGTGCTCTATCTTCTCGGTCAGCTCGCCCTGTCTCTCTATGAGGGCGTTCATCTCGTCGTCCGACATGGGCTCGGCAAATTTCATGTTGATCTCCTCGTATTCCTTCAGCAGGTCGGCCACCTCCTGCACTCCTTCCTTGACTACCTCGATGACGGTCTTGTCCGGGTCCATCAGGGGCTCCTGCTCCAAGTAGCCCACCGAATACCCCGGTGCCCAGACTACCTCGCCCTGATAGGATTTCTCCACTCCGGCGATGATCTTCATCAGTGTGGACTTTCCCGAGCCGTTGAGACCGATGATGCCGATCTTGGCCCCGTAGAAGAAAGACAGGTAGATGTCCTTCAGAATTACCTTGTTGCTGTTGGGCAGGACCTTGCCCACGCCGTTCATTGAAAAGATGATTTTCTCGTCTGCCATATTTCTGTCGCTTTGTTTCTTGATTTTGAAAAGTGCGGCAAGATAGGACTTTTTTCTCAAATAACATCATTTCCGCCCGAAGCCCTGGGGCACAGCCGTAAAATTGGTAAGAATATCCGTGTTTTCGGTGTGTAGGAAAGCGGGATTTTGTATATTTTTGCAGCAAATTTATGAGTATGCTAAGGAAGATCAGAATAACCCTCGCACTGATATTTTTCGTGTGCGTGACTTTATTGTTTCTCGACTTTACCGGGACACTTCACGCCTGGCTCGGATGGATGGCCAAGATCCAGTTCTTTCCGGCAGTCCTGGCCCTCAATGCCGGGGTCATTATCGCTTTAGTGCTGCTGACTCTGATATTCGGCAGGGTGTACTGCTCGGTCATCTGCCCGCTCGGAGTGATGCAGGATGTGTTTGCCTGGCTGGGCAAAAAGCAGAAAAAGAACCGCTACACCTATTCAAAGGCCAAGAGCTGGCTGCGTTACGCGATGCTTGGGCTCTTCATCATCGCCCTGATCGCGGGTGTAGGCTCGTTTGTGGCCCTGCTGGAGCCTTACAGCGCCTACGGACGCATTGCCTCCAACATCTTTGCTCCCGTGTACGGCTGGATCAACAACCTGTTTGCGCTCATAGCCGAGAGGGCTGACAGCTACGCCTTCTATTCCACGGATGTATGGCTCAAGAGTCTGCCGACGTTCATCATCGCCGCTGTGATGCTGGTGCTGATTGCCGTGCTGGCATGGAGGAACGGCCGTACCTGGTGCAACACAATATGTCCGGTGGGTACCTTCCTGAGCTTCCTGGCCCGTTTCTCGTGGCTCAAGCCAGTAATTGACACAGACAAATGCATCAGCTGCCGCAAGTGCGAGCGCAACTGCAAGGCCTCCTGCATAGATATCGCCAATCACAAGATAGACTACAGCCGCTGCGTGACCTGCATGGACTGCATCGGCAACTGTCCCAAGGACGCCATTTCGTATATTCATCCTAAGAAAGCCGCTGCTCCGGCAGTGACTGGAGGACAGGCTGAAGCGGCATCCGGTGCTGACCGAAAAGCCGACAAGGCCGAGAGCGTCGACACCGCCCGCAGGGGTTTCCTTACGGCCTCCCTGATGGCAGCAACAGCCGTGACGGTCAAGGCTCAGGAGAAGAAAGTCGACGGCGGTCTGGCCGTGATAGAGGATAAGGTCATTCCCGACCGGCTTGTTCCGCTGGTGCCTCCCGGAGCGGTGAGTCTCAGGCATTTTGCCCAGCATTGCACCGGATGTCAGCTCTGCGTCTCGGTATGTCCCAACGGAGTGCTGCGTCCGGCCACGGACCTGATGCGCATGATGCAGCCGGAGATGTCCTACGAGAGAGGGTACTGCCGTCCGGAGTGTACGAAATGCTCGGAGGTCTGCCCAGCCGGAGCCATACGCCCGATTGACAAGGCCGAGAAGTCCTCGACCCAGATCGGCCATGCGGAGTGGGTGATGCACAACTGTATCCCGGTGAGGGACGGACAGGAGTGCGGCAACTGCGCAAGGCATTGTCCTACCGGAGCCATACAGATGGTGCCGCTCAAGGGGCACCACCGTCACAGAGGCGGCCGCGAGGAGGGCAATGACGGCAAGAACCTTATGATACCGGCCGTCAACACCGAGAAGTGCATAGGCTGTGGAGCCTGCGAGAATCTCTGTCCGGCACGTCCGTTCTCCGCCATCTATGTGGTGGGGCATGAGGTTCACAGGACAGTCTGACAACCGATTTCCCGCCGCGAGTTTCTGAAAACGGCGGGAGCGGCGGGAGCTTTGTCCCTTGGTCTGGCGGCTTGTGGGGACGGCAGGACTGCCAGCTCCGCCTCCGGGAGCCAGGCGGTGCCGCCCGGTGGAATGACGTACAGGACCAATCCTACTACTGGCGACAAGGTCTCCCTGCTCGGCTACGGCTGCATGCGCTGGCCCTCGGTAGGGGGCAGGAGCGCCCGGGAGGGCAATGAGGAGATAGACCAGGAGATGGTCAACCGCCTGGTGGATTTCGCCATAGAGCACGGAGTCAACTATTTCGACACGTCTCCGGCCTACTGCCGGGGTACGTCCGAGCGTGCGACGGGCATTGCCCTCAGTCGTCATCCGAGGGAGAAATACCTGATAGCCACGAAGATGTCCAATTTCGCTCCCTCGACCTGGACCCGTGAGGGAGCCATCGCCATGTACCATAACTCCATGAAGGAGCTGCAGGTGGACTATCTGGACTACTACCTTCTCCACGGCATCGGTATGGGCAGCGGCATGGAGGAGATGATGGCCCGCTATTTCGACAACGGCATCATCGATTTCCTGATGCAGGAGAGAAAAGCCGGGCGCATCCGCAATCTCGGTTTTTCCTACCACGGGGACGTGAAGTGTTTCGATTGGCTCTTGGAGCGGTACGATGTCTACAAGTGGGATTTCGTGCAGATCCAGCTCAACTACCTCGACTGGAAGTACGCCAAGCAGATCAATCCCCGCAACACCGATGCCGAGTATCTTTACAATGCCCTGGCCGAAAGGGGGATACCGGCCATTATCATGGAACCGCTCCTGGGCGGCCGCCTCTCCAACGTGCCGGACAATATCGTGGCCCAGTTCAAGGAGCGTGACCCGCAGAGCAGCGTGGCCTCGTGGGCATTCCGCTTCGCCGGCAGCTTGCCCGGAGTACTGACCGTCCTGAGCGGCATGACCCGGATGGAGCACCTGCAGGACAACCTCCGGACCTATTGTCCCCTCAATCCCCTGACGGACGAGGAGTTCCAGTTCCTGCAGGACACCGCCACGAGGATGATGCAGTTCGATACTATCCCCTGCAACGACTGCAAGTACTGCATGCCGTGCCCTTACGGTCTGGACATTCCCGCGATACTGCTGCATTACAACAAATGCCTCAATGAGGGCAACATCCCCGAGTCCTCCACTGACCCGGAGTACCGCAAGGCCCGCCGCGCCTATCTCGTGGGATACGACCGGAGCGTACCCAGGCTGCGTCAGGCGTCCCATTGCATCGGCTGCGGCCAGTGCAGCCCCCATTGTCCCCAGCGTATCGACATCCCCGCGGAGCTGCACAGAATCGACGCTTACGTCGAGCGGCTTAGACAGAATACCCTGTAGAAGGTATCCTCCGCATTACGGTTTGCGGTTATGGCGGAATTCACTACCTTTGTTCTGTAGCAATCTCAAAAGTGCAGACAGACCATGGATGAATTCCGTCTTAAAGTATTTGTAACGGCCGCCAAGGCTCTCAGCTTTTCCAAGTGCGCGGCTGCCCTGAATATCACCCAGCCGGCGGTCAGCCGCCATATCGGGGAACTGGAGGCCCGTTTCGGGGTGCCGCTGTTCTCCCGGGGCAGTGCCGGGGTGGGGCTGACCAAGGCCGGCCGGCTGCTGCTCCAGCATGCGGAGGGACTGCTGTCGGCGTACCAGAAAATGGATTACGACATGGACCTGCTGGCCCAGGCCGGTCAGGGCAGGCTGGCGATAGGGGCCAGCACGACCATCGCGATGTACCTGCTGCCGGAGATACTGGCCTCGTTCATGGAGCGTTCGGACGGGATAGAGGTGTCCATGCTCTCGGGCAACAGTGAGAATGTGGAGCAATGGCTCAGGGACGGGACGGTGGACATCGGTTTCGTGGAGAATGCCTCGCGCCGGCCGTGGCTGCACTATGAGCGGCTGATGGCGGACGAGCTGGTATTGGTGGCGGGAACCCATGGCCGGTATGCGTCTTTGGAGTCGGTCACGCCGCAGGAGCTTAGGACACTGCCGCTGGTGCTGAGAGAGAAGGGCTCGGGGACACGCGAGATTCTGGAGAATGTGCTCCGGGGCTGCGGTATAGGCCCTGAGGACCTGAACGTGGTGATAGAGTTGAGCAGCACGGAGGCCATCAAGGCATTTGTCCGCAGCAGCGATACGCTGGCGGTGGTCTCGGTGATAGCCCTGCGCCGCGAACTGGCTGACGGAGCGTTGAGGATTGTGGACATCGACGGAGTGGACATGCCCCGGGAATTCGCCACAGTCGTCCGTCCCGGCGAGTTCTCCGGGCTGAACGAGCGGTTCCATCACTTCGTTGTCCGGGAGGCCTCTCTACGTTAGAGGCTTGTGTGTGGCGCAAGCCTACTCACGAGAAATGCATGGTGTTTTGTAAGTGTTTGATTGTGAGATTCCTGCAAAACAGCGTGCAATTTTCGGGTGTTTCTGAGGCAGTGAGAAATGCAGACCTTTTTATAATGCTTTGATTTATAGTGCTTTGAAAAATGGCGTGCAATTCTCGTAAAATGTGGGGCGGAGGGGTATAACAATCGGTTATGCCGTATAAGTAAGTGTGTTGGGGAGGTTTACGGCGGGTGTTGTACTTTTGCGACATGAAAACAACAGCAACATCCTCAACATCTGTGACGCCGGCTGTGCAGGCCGCGCAGGTATCAACCGGAACTCTCCAGGCACGCCAGTGGGCGGCCCGGATACTTTTTGTCGCACTTTTCGCCGCCTCGTTCTTCTTGCCCACGGCGGTGGCCCTGCTGGCCGGAATAGCATTGGCCGTAACCCTCGGCTCACCTTTTCCCGTATTTGCCAAGAAAGTCTCGAAGTACCTGCTTCAGGCCTCGGTGGTGGGTCTCGGCTTCGGCATGAACCTCTATTCGGCTGTGGAGTCCGGCAAGGACGGTATGCTCTTCACGATAGTCTCGGTGGTGGGGGTGATGGTCATCGGCACCCTGCTCGGACGGGTTTTCAGGCTCTCCCGGAACAATTCCTACCTCATCTCCTCCGGTACGGCCATCTGCGGAGGCAGCGCGATTGCCGCCGTGGCTCCCATCATCGACGCGGACGACAATGAGACTACCATGTCGATGGTGACAGTCTTCGTGCTCAACGCCGTGGCCCTGCTCATTTTCCCTGCGATAGGCCATCTGCTCGGACTCTCCCAGGAGCAGTTCGGCGCCTGGGCAGCCATTGCCATACACGATACCAGCTCGGTGGTGGGGGCCGGCGCTGCCTATGGCGAGGAGGCCCTGCAGATTGCCACGACCGTCAAGCTGACCCGCGCCCTGTGGATCATTCCCATGGCCATAGCCACTACCTTCATTTTCAGGAAGAAGGGCAAGAAGATTTCCATTCCCTGGTTCATCTTCCTCTTCATTGCCGCCATGCTTGCCAATACTTACCTGGGAATCCCTGAGAAAGTCTCTGCGGCGATAGCTGGAGGCGCGAAGCATGCTCTCGGAGCCACACTCTTCCTCATCGGCTGTGGCCTCTCCCTCCAGAGTGTCAAGAAGACGGGAGTCCGTCCCTTCCTGCTCGGCATCAGTCTCTGGGCTGTCATCTCCCTCTCGTCGCTGGCGGTGGTGATGATGATGTAGGCAGCCTGTTGATTTTCACGAATTATCTTTGGGGTCTGACATATTTTTTATAACTTGCAGTGTTTGTCAGTCAGGTCGGTAGGGCATCTGTTTGAGATGGTGTGTCAATCTGCTGAACTTTAGTTAGTTATAAATAGATTTTTTAACAATTTTTTAAATGTCAGTGATGAAAAAAAGATTTTTGACAGCAGGCGGGCTATGCGCATTTGCCGTAGCCTTGATTATGCTTGTGTTTTCGTGTACCCAGAAGGATGGCAATACCACCGGTACGGAAGATTACAACGCCACGACCCGGCAGCTGATATCCCTGGTGGAGAATGACAGCCGTATCAGATCGCTGCTTACTGAGGCAATAAAGAAGGGCAGGGAGATAAATCCGGATACTTCGACCAATCCGGTGCAGTCTCTGGAAGACTATTATGCCTTCATCGACCGCTCGCAGAAGTCCATGCCCTGGGACGTCATATTTTGCCCGGGACAGCCTACAATTTTCGGCCGGATGTATCAGGCACTCTGCTATTGTTATTTTATCAACTGCATGCCGCTGGAGGAACTGGAAGGAGAAAACCTGTTCACGGCTTCGATACAATATGTGGAGCCTTACCGCAGCTGGCTTGTGGAATATTGCAAGTCCTGGGGCCAGTTCCTCTCATCTCCCGAATCATGGAACGAGGAGTATGAGGCGCTGATGATGCAGCAGGAGGAACTCGGCATGACCAACGGGTGGTACGAGGATCCGTCGAACTGGCATTCGTTCAATGACTTCTTCAGCCGTAGACTGGCATCTCCTGACCAGCGTCCCATAGCTTCGCCCGATGACAATTCCGTCGTGGCTTCTCCCGCCGACTGTGTACCTCAGGGTGTCTGGGACATCGATCAGGATTCCTATATCGTCACGGACCACAAGATAGCGGTAAAATCACGTGTGTTCAATTCGGTGCGTAACCTCATAGGCCCTGAAAGCCCTTATTGCGATGCCTTTGCGGGAGGTAAGTTCTACCACGCTTTTCTCAACGCCAACGATTACCACCGCTATCATTTCCCTCTGTCAGGTGTGATAAGGGAGATGAGGGTGATTCCCGGTGACGATGCGTTGGGCGGAACCATCACCTGGGAACCCGAGCTGCAGCAGTATGTGGTCGACTGCTCGGTGCCCGGCTGGCAGAGTATAGAGACACGTGGACTGGTGATTCTGGAAACCGACTCACATGGACTGGTGGCGGTCATGCCTATAGGTATGTCTCAGGTGGCTTCGGTCAATTTCTCTCCGGGACTGGAAGTAGGCCAGCGTGTGGAGAAAGGTGACGAACTGGGGTATTTCCTCTTCGGCGGATCGGATTTCGTACTGGTATTCCAGGAAGAGGCTGATTTCCGTCTCACATCGCCTACGGATTCAGCCGGGGGATGGCAGCATATTCTTATGGGTGAAAAACTTGGCGAGGTATCATAACGGCGGTTATTGTATGTAAAAATGAAAGGAATAGGAATATTTTTCATTGCGGCAGCCGTACTGCTCTTTACTGCGGTGCCTGCGCACGCCTGCTCCTCAGTGGTGATTTCCGGCAAGGTGACTCCGGACGGGAGGCCGCTGCTGTGGAAGCACAGGGACTCGGACTATCTGCAGAACTCTGTGAAGTTTTTCAAAGGGGAGAAATACTCCTTTATCGCCATCGTCAACAGTGTGGAGGATAATCCCACGGATGTGTGGATGGGGGTCAATTCGGCCGGTTTTGCAATCATGAACACCCAGTCGTTCAACCTGGTGGATGTGGCTCCGGGAGAGGAGCGCGGTGCCGCCAACGGACGGATCATGCGCCGGGCCCTGGAGATATGCGCTACGGTGGAGGATTTCCATCATTTTCTGGATACGCTGGCGAAGCCTTCCATGATCGAGGCTAGTCTCGGGGTGATCGATGCTCAGGGCGGGGCCCAGATGCTGGAGGTGGACTACTACAAGTACGTGGTGTACGATGCCAATGACCCGGCGGTGGCGCCTCACGGCTATGTGGCCAGGACCAATTTCTCCTTCACCGGGGATGTGAACGAGGGGCTCGGACAGGTGCGCTACCTCATCGAGGAGGGGCTGCTGATGCCCGGTTCCGGTATGGGACTGTTCACCCCGCAGTGGATTCTGACCGACGTGGCCCGCTGCTTCGAGAATCCGATCATGGGCATCGACCTTCGCTCGGGGGATTTCAACAAGCCTAAGACCAACGGCTGGTTCATCGACTATGACTTTATCTCCCGCCGCGGATCCACCAGCTCGGCGGTAGTGCAGGGCGTGCGTCCCGGGGAGGCTCCGGAGCTGACGGTGATGTGGACCATCCTCGGCTATCCTCCGACCGGCGTGGCCATGCCGCTGTGGGTAAAGGGGGCTGACAGATATCTCCCCGAGCTGGTGGCAAGGGACGAAGCGGAGAAAGTATCACCCCTTTGCGATTTCTCCCAGACCCTCGCCGACAGGGTGTATTCCTACCGTCAGGGCGACGGCACGGACCGGTATATGAACTGGGAACTGCTGTGGCGGCCTTCCGGCGGAGGTTACATGCAGCATCTTCTGGAGGTCGAGGACCGGGTCTTCGATGTCTCGGAGCCGGTTATCGAGGGATGGAGAGAGGCAGGCAGGATTGATGTGGGACAGATGAGCGGGCTCTATCAGATGCTCGACGGTCTGATCCGCGAAGGCTACCGGCCGCTGCTAGGAACCCATCCTTTACTTTAGCAGTCAACGAAATAAAATACATCAACACTATGAAAACAGGACTTAGCATACTCATCCCAGCCGTCACTACTGCTCTCATTCTCTCCTCCTGCGGGAGGACCGGTGTCGGCGATCTGGTTACATTCGATTACTCCAGGATGAAGAAGGGCCATGATACGCTGGCAGTCTCGGAACTGGCCATGCAGCCGGAGTTCATCGCCCTGGACAGCGATACCGTAGATGCATTTGCCTACGGCTCCATAATAGTTACTGACAATTACATCGTAAGGAACGTGGAGGCCATTTCCATAATAAACAAAGCCCCGGTCAGGGTCTTTGACCGGCATACCGGCCGGTTTATTTGCAATGTGGGGCATCTCGGACGCGGGCCAGGGGAGTATCTCAGCTCCTATTGCACCTTTGTGGACGAGAAAGGAGGCAAGGTGTGGATAATGAACGCCGGGGACCACATCAAGACCTACGATCTCCTGAGCGGAAAATATATCGGGGACGTGCCTTTGGCACATGAGGTGAGGGAGGAATTCGGAGCGGCGTCGGCTACCTTCTCCGTCAATCCGGATGCAGGGACAGTTACGGTCGCGGCCATTCCGTATGAGGAGGAGTCCAATCTTTCTATAGCCTGGTGTCAGGACATGGAGGGCAATATCGTCTGGGATATCCCCAAGGACGGCCGGGAACGGTCGAGGAAGCAGACCAACAGTCTTATCCGAACAACATA
The DNA here is from genome assembly GCA_902388455.1 of uncultured Alistipes sp. Taxonomy (GTDB): domain Bacteria; phylum Bacteroidota; class Bacteroidia; order Bacteroidales; family UBA932; genus Coprenecus. Next base: position 45,115 of record CABMPD010000012.1, read on the forward strand.
CAATGTGGAAGGTCTCATGGATGTCTATATACATGGCGGACATGATATGCCGGATACGCTCTATGTGCTGTCTGACGGTGTCCTGAGCCCTGTGTTTACATACGATGAGCGGAGTCTCAAGAGCGGGATGTCCCTCAGCAGTACGCTGCTTCCTGGCAAGGTGCTGTCCCATCTTACGGAAGAGCAGGAGACGATACCCAATGTCAGGGTCTCTATGCCTACAGCAATGGTTATAACGGATCTCAAGTCCGGCGAGTCAGTGAGATACGGACTGGTTATGCGGAATGATTTTCTGGGAGTGGATGCAGGAGGGGGCTTTTTTCAGTACGGTTATATGATTCAGCAGATCAGTGCAGATGAGTTCAGGGAAACAGGACAGCAGGCATTGGAGCAGGGACTGCTGTCAGGCTCTGCTGCCGGTCAGGTGAGGGCTATCCTTGCAGATCTAAAGGATACCGACAATGATGTGATTATGCTTGCCCGCCTGAAGGACTGACAAGGCCCGTCAGCGGACCTTGCGTTCTTCGGCCAGCCGTTTCCGGTAGGCGTCCAGCCGCTTTTTCCAGGCTGTCCGTTTCGCTTTCTCGGCCGCTGCCTTCCGCTCCAGATACTCGTCGTATCTTCTTTCGAGATAATTGTCTGCCATAGTGCTGCAAAGGTACGAAATCCTGTGGACAATAACGAAATATTCGGAGTCGGTGGGCTTTGTTGCTGTTCCACCTTTGGAAGGTGAGTAGATTTCCTTGTGTTTCTGCTCACCTTCGGGAGGTGTGGAAAGTCAGAATGGAGGCAAAACGCCGCTACAGATGCTCTAGTGGACATGGTACGGAAACTCACCTTCGGAAGGTGGGGTGATATCGCGGGGAAAATGCACACCTTAGGAAGGTGGGGAATCTTATTCTCGTTGGGGATGTCTGTGAGGGTGGTTTTCTGCTCGGGTGCTGCGGTCGGTGGTTTTGGGAAACTTTATTGAGCGGAAAACGGGGTTCGAACTCACACTGATTTCTTTCCCTTCGGGATCGAAATCAGCGCGAGTGTTCCGCGCCCTTTCATATCCTCCCCGGCCCTCCACAGGAGGGTGGAGAAGGTCTTGGGGCGAACCCCGTTTTCCGCTCGGGTGCTGGAGGCAGAATAAAAAAAATACCGCGGCGGTGGTGCTGCGGTCGGTGGTTCTTGAGAAACTATGTCGAGCGGAAAACGGGGTTCGAACCCGCGACCTTCGGCTTGGGAAGCCGACGCTCTACCAACTGAGCTATTTCCGCGAAAAATGTTTACCTTTGCGGCATTGCGACTGCAAATATATGAATTTAAATTTATTTATAGCCAAAAAAATCAGGGGACGGGGGGTGAGTTCGACCGGCAATGCGATTGCATGCGTGTCGGTGGCCATCAGTATCGGGGTGATATTGATGGCGGTAGCGATTTCAGAAGGGTTCAGGAAGGAGATAGGGAAGAGGGCTGCCGGGTTCACGGGTGAGATTCTGATAACGGTGCCTGGGATGGACTATATGAACGATGTCTACCCTCTGCAGGCGGACCTGTCTTATCTGCCCGAGATAGAGAAGATACCGGAGATACGGTCGGTGAGCGAGACGGCTTACAAGCCCGGGATGGTCAAGTCGGACAAGGATGTGCACGGTGTGATGTTCAAGGGGGTGGATTCGACTTACTCGCTGGATTTCTTTGCGGATTTTCTGACCGAGGGTACGCTCCCGGATTTCTCGGGCAGGCGTATGAGTGACCAGGTGTTGATTTCCAAAAGGCTGGCGACGATGCTGGGCCTGAGTACGGGGGACAGGATGACGGTGTATTTTATAGGTGAACAGGTGAGGGCCCGCAGACTGATGGTGACCGGCATGTACGACATACAGCTGGAGAACCTGGATGAGAAACTGGCGGTGATGGATATCCGTCAGATACGCAGGCTCAACGGGTGGGAGGACCACGAGTCTTCCTGTCTGGAGATAGCCCTGGGTGGGGACGGCGGCAAGGCGGCTGACCGTCGCAGGATTGAAGTTTACGATGAGATAGGGGAGATAATCATGGACCGGGATATCACGGCGGACGCTCCGGTGGTGGTGCGCAGGATCGACGAGATATATCCGGGACTGTTCGACTGGCTGGCCCTGCTGGACCTGAACGTGCTGGTGGTGATGGCGTTGATGATGGCGGTGGCCGGTTTCAATATGGTCTCCGGCCTGCTGATCATCCTCTTCGAGCGCATATCCATGATAGGCCTGCTGAAGTCGCTGGGCATGAGGACTTCCAACATCTGCAAGGTGTTCATCTACCGCGGCGGGGCCATAGTCCTCAAGGGTATGCTCTGGGGCAATGTCGCGGCCATCCTCCTGCTGGCCGTGCAGAAATGGCTGAAGCCGTTCACGCTCAACCCGGTGAATTATTTCGTGAATTTCGTGCCGGTGGAACTCAACCCCCTGCATATCATAGCGGTGGATATTGCCGCATTTGTACTCATGCTGATTATAATGATCATTCCCTCGCTATTCATCGCCAGGGTCTCTCCCGCCCGCACCATCAAGGTCAGCTGAAGCCTGCAACGGAACAGACTCAGCGGAGCTGCGCAAGCTTGCCGATGTCGGTTATGACGGCACCGGCGGGGGCATCCACGCACCGGACTGGATGGGAGGCGGCTATGGAGAGGTAAAAGTCGATGATGGAAAATGCCTCGGGACAGGGCCGCAGCAGCTGCAGGGCGGCCGGGGTGAGGAGGTGGATGCCGCTGAAGGCGTGCGGCTGCAGGGTGGCGGCTGCTTCGGGGGTTGTGCCTTTGAACAGTCCTTTGGCGGGGTACATCCAGCCGCGGAGGAGACCTTCGCTGTCGGTCAGCAGATAGCGTGAGGAGGAGCGGCCGCTCACCAGAAGCGAGGCTGCAGGCGGAGCCGCGTCCGGTCCGCCGGGATCCTGCCGGCAAAAGGCTCCTAGGTCTATCCCGGAAGTGATGATATCCACATTGTGCACCAGCACCGGTTCTTCTCCGAGCAGTCCTGACATGACGGCATGGCGGATGCCGCCTCCGGTGTCGCGCAGCAGGTCCCGCTCATCTGAAAATGCCACGTCCAGCCCGAATCCGTCGTGGGAGCGGACGAACTCTTCCAGCATGTCCGCGAAGTGGTGGACATTGATCACGGCCCGGGTAAAGCCGGCCTTCTTCAGCTGCAGCATAAGTCTCTGTATCATCGGCACACCCTCGTATGGTACCAGTGCCTTGGGCATAGTGTCGGTCAGCGGCTTGAGCCGGGTGCCCAGCCCTGCCGCCAGGATCATCGCCGTTGCGGTTCTCTCTGCTGTCATAGTACCTGTCTCTCCAGATTCTGTTCGCGGTGTATGAGGGTGATGCCGAGCCTGTCGGAAGAGTCACCGTATCTTTCTGCCAGATGGTCGGCCAGCCTCTCGGCGAAGTATACGGACCTGTGCCGGCCTCCGGTGCATCCGAAGCAGAACATCAGGTCAGTAAATCCACGCTCAAGATAGTTCTCGATATGCATGTCGGCCAGGGCGGCGGTGTGCCGGGCAAATTCCTCCGTCTCTGAATACCCTTGGAGGTACTCTATTACCGGACCGTCCAGCCCCGTCAGCCCCCGGTACTCCGGCAGCCGTCCCGGATTGGGTACTCCGCGGCAGTCCAGAACATACCCTCCGCCGTTGCCGCCCTCGTCCTCGGGTATTCCTTTTTTATATGAGAAACTGAAAATCCTTATCAGCAGCTTCCCGTCCTGCCTGGGCGTCCTGTGCCCGTAGAGCGGTATCAGCTCCTCGAGTGCCCGGCACAGGCAGGGGTATTCGGGGAAGGTGCCGGAGGACAGGAGTTCCCGGAGATTGTCCATAGCGTACGGGATGCTCTCGAGAAAATGCGGCCTCCGCTCGAACATGCCCCTGAATCCGTAGGCCCCGAGCACCTGGAGTGTCCTGAAGAGGACGAACTGCCTCAGGTCGGTCAGGAAGTCCTTCCGGCGCACTACCTCATAGTGCGACTGTGCCTCGAGATATGCCTCGGTCAGTTCGGCCTTGAGCTCGGACGGGTAGCGGGCCCGCGCCTGCCATACGAAGGAGGCCAGGTCATAGTGGACCGGTCCCATCCTTCCGCCCTGGAAGTCGATGAATTTCATTTCCTCAGAGGGTGTGAGCATGATGTTCCGGCCCTGGAAGTCCCGGTACTGGAAGTTCCCGGAACTGCACATCAGCAGCCGGTCGCGCAGCCGGACTAGGTCCTCCTCCAGCGCCACCTCGTCGAACTCCACGCCGGAGGGCTTGAGGAAGCAGTATTTGAAATAGTTGAGGTCGAACATCACGCTTGTCCGGTCGAAACAGGATACCGGACCGCACTGCGAGAAGTCCAGTCCCTGGGCCCCGATATACTGGAAGGCCGGCAGGGCTTCCACTGCCGCCCGCAGCAGAGTCTTCTCCTCAGAACTGTATTCCCCGCTCCTGCGCCCTGCCGCCACAGCGTCGAAGAGGGTAGTGTCTCCCAGGTCCTCCTGCAGGTAGACCATCCGGTCATCGCTCACGGCCAGCACTTCCGGCACGGGCAGTCCCAGCCGGGAGAAATGCCGGTCGAGGTAGAGGAACGCACCGTTTTCCCGCAGACTCGTCCCGGCTGCGGCTATGCAGCTGCCTCCATCCCAACTGATTCTGAAATACTGCCGGTTGCCACCAGAGGCCGGAATGGCACTGATGCGATATTCCCTTATTCCGGAATACCGTTCAAAAAGCGATTGTATCCTTCTCATAACAAAGACGAATATACGCAGAAGTAGGGAGATGAGCAAAGTTTTTTGCTCTGCTGAGGCGTGAAAAACAAAATTCCCCTATATTTGCATTCTTATGGACAGAAAAAAGTTAAGGGACATACTGTGTGCGTGTGCCGTCATGCTGATGATGACGTGCGGATCTTATATAATAAGGGGTATGTCCGGTCCTTATGCAGCGGCTGGATATAGCCGGTACTCTGATTCGCTGGCTATGCCTGATTCCATTATTGTTCCGGATACTCTTTCTGTTCAGGACTCTGCTGCACTTCCAGATTCTGTTGTCTTTACGGATTCGCTGCCTGTTACGGACTCGTTGCCGTTTACAGATACGTTGTGCGATTCTATAGCTGCCGATTCTTCAACAGTGCTTACCAAAAGGCAGCTCAGGCGGATGGAACGGGACAGCATACGCAGGCAAAAGGATGCATATAAGGACAGTGTCTCAGCTGTCAAGCAGGCGGTCCTGGACAGCATTCACCATGTGCGGGACAGCATCAAGTCTTTTAAGGACAGTGTCCGGTGGTCCAAGCCGCGTATATTGGAGACGGGTTATTTGCCTGACAGCCTTTATTACAGGCGTATTCTGTCTTGGAACACAGGACCGTATATCAATGAGTACAGGGAGGCTCCTCTGGATACTACATTCAATGACTGGTACAATGAGTATCCATTCTATAAAGAGGACATAGATGCGGTATATCTTGGAACAGTAGGTTCTGCGACTCAGAATGTCAACTTTTTCCGCCGTCGCCAGTTCTCTCAGTTCAAGGCTTACGCACCATATCTCACTTATTCGCATACTCCGGAGAATGCTCTGTTTTTCAACGTAAAAGGACCATATACAGAATTGGCATATTGGGGAACCCTCTTCGCATATAAGGAGAAGGAGGAAACCAATGTGCGTTTTCTGCACACTCAGAACATCACTCCAGAACTGAATCTGGCAGTTCTTTTCCAGGGATGGAAAGCTGCAGGAATGCTCAATCAGGAGGCGACTACCAACAACTCCTTAGAAGTGACAGCCAACTACCTGGGAAAGAATTATGTCGCCAATGCAGGTTTTATACATCACAATATCAACAGGAAGGAGAACGGAGGTATTCAGGACTCTTATATGGTCCGGGATACGACTGTGGATGGAAAGACAATTGCTGTAAATCTTCAGAATGCACGGAATAAACTGTCAAGAAACACTTTTTTTATAGACCACTCCTACAATATTCATCTGGAATCCAAAACCAGGCGATTGCGTAAGGCCATGGAAGAGGATTCTGCCCTTACATCTGCGGTTGACTCTCTCGTGAAACTTAGGATGGCTGCATACGAAAGAGCTGTAGACGCAGCTGTTGAGGCGGTTAAAAGAATGTCAATGCCGGACAGTACGGTATCTTCCGATACACTGGCGTCTATGGACAGTCTGAGGATGTCATTGGACTCTACAGCAATGGTGCAGGATTCTACAGCAATGATTCAGGATTCTGTCGCAATGGCTGTAGCTGATTCTTTGTTGAGGCTGTCCATTATCGATACTTTAAGGCCCCCGGAACTTGACGAGATATATGCCAGTCTGGCAGACTCACTGCTTTTTGGACTAGGTGGTGAGGGTCCCATGATATCTGTAGGACATATAGGTGAGGTTTCACGATTCTACCGGTACTATACGGATGAGATAGGACTTACAGATGAGGCGGGGCGGAACCTGTACAACAATATGTTCTATTTAAACCCTACCTCCACAGCGGATTCCACCAGAGTGTTCAGTGTAGACAACAAGCTGTTCTTCAGGTTGCAGCCATGGGCACGGAAGGCTGTAGTGTCGGAGATTCACGGAGGACTCGGTTACCGCTGGAACAGTGTGTATGCTTTCACTCCGGACATGTTTCTGACGGGAAACGGCAATGTTCATCAGCATGACGCGTATGTGTATGCAGGAGCTTCCGGACAGTATAGGAAGTACCTGAACTGGGATGCATCGGCGCAGTATAGTTTCCTTGGATATTACCAGAATGATTTTAAGGTGGATGCAGGAGTGGATGTGTCATTCTATCCATTCAAGGACAAGTCCGAGCCTATAACCCTTAGCGGACGTTTCAAGACCTCGCTGGAGGAACCGGACTGGTATTCGCAGCATTACTGGTCCAACCATTATGTGTGGAACAATGATTTCGGCAAGACATCGGATACCAGAATAGAGGCCTCTTTGGAGATTCCCAAATGGAAGCTGGAAGCATCTTTCAGTTATGGCCTGGTCAACAACTATCTGTACAATGATACTCTTGGAGTCATCCGCCAGCACTCGGGACTGATAAACGTGATGAGCGGATATCTGCGCAAGGATTTCAAGCTGTGGCTCTTTCATCTGGACAACCAGATACTGTTCCAGTACTCTTCGAACAGCAATGTGCTTCAGCTGCCGTTGTTTACATTCCACATGCGTTACTACATAGAACTGGAGGCTGTCAAGAATGTTCTCAAAGTACAATTGGGTGCGGACGCTACAATGAATACTCCGTATTATGCTCCGGCATACAACCCTGCACTAGGGACATTCCAGCTGCAGACCAGAGAACTCATAGGCTATAATCCGTATATAGATCTCTTCCTCAATCTGCAATGGAAAGAAGTCAGTTTCTTCGTCAAGGTGATAAATATCGGACAGGACTGGCCGGACGGCGGCAATATGTTTTCTGCATATCACTACATCAAGCCTTATCGCGGATTTAAAGTCGGAATCCACTGGCCTTTCTATATCAAATAATTCAGAGCAGCCATGGGTAGACTCTGGAGGACTGTCACAGTCATAGTTGTTATTTTCTTATCGGGCCTTATATTGAGGCATTGGGAAGGGCTTCCACGGAATGTTTCACAGACCTGCATTTCTCCCGGAAGGGATTCCATTACGGCTTGTATCAATATCCGTAGCGGAATGTATACAGGAAAAGGATTCCTTGTCGGGTTTCAGTATACTATGCTTAATGCATTTGCAGATACGATGGAGCGAAGTCTGGGATTTACCGGAGTATATGGAGAAAAGGACTGTTGGCGGATGCTGGCAGACTCGTTGGTGGATATAGTGGCGGTTGACATTTCCGATACAGTGCCTGCAGGATATGTCGGTGATGTATTGATGACCATGCCGTTCAGGGAATATGCCTGGGCAGTGCGGAGAAGCGACCACAGCCTGCTTTACCAATTGAACCTGTGGCTGGGGAATATGCTCTGCAGTTCAGTTTACAAGGATGTGGAAAACAGATTTTTTCGTTCATATAATCTTCTTCCTTATATCGAAGCAGGTACTATGACGGACCGTATATCTCCGTACGATGAGATGATAAAGGCTGAAAGCAGGCGTTTGGGATGGGATTGGAAATTATTGGCAGCCGTGATATTCAAGGAGTCCCGTTTTTCTATCGGGGCCTATTCGCGTCGCGGAGCTACAGGACTTATGCAGGTTATGCGTCCGACGGCAGCGTCTTTCGGAGTTACAAATCTGTTCAACCCGCAGGAGAATATAAAAGCAGGTACAATGTATCTGCATCAGATTCAACGGAGATATCAGAAGATGGGGTTGGATTCAGTCAATGTAGTGAAATTCACACTAGCTGCCTACAATGCCGGAGAGAGCCGTATCGAGGACTGCATCAACTTCACTCTCGACCAGGGCCGCGACTTCACGGACTGGGAGACGGTGGCGGCGACCATTCCGCTGATGGCCGAGCAGGAGTATGTCGAGGAGGCGGACTTTCTCCGTCACGGGAGGTTCCGCGGGCGGGAGACCGTCCAGTATGTCAGGGATGTTCTGTCCAAATACGAGGAATACCGTACAGTAGTGGAAGGGTAGGGGCTACATCTCCTCCATGGGAGTGGGAGCGGTGACGGTCACCGGCTCCTTCCGGGTGGGATGGAGAAATGTCACCTGTCTGGCGTGCAGGCTTATGCTGCCGTCAGGGTTGGAGCGCCGCGCTCCGTATTTGAGGTCGCCCTTGATGGGGCAGCCGATGGATGCAAGCTGGCAGCGGATCTGGTGATGGCGGCCGGTGAGCAGCTCCACCTCCACCAGAAAATATTTCCTGGTAGGACGCAGCAGGCGGTAGCGCAGCAGGGCCTCCTTGGCTCCGGGCTGCGGCTGCGGATGGCTGTAGGACTTGTTCTGCTTCTCGTTGCGGGTGAGCCAGGTGCGGATCTCCCCTTCCGGAGGTACCGGGGCATTCTCCACCAGGGCCCAGTAGATCTTCCCTGTATTCCCTTCCCGGAAGGCGGCGGAGAGGCGGGTCAGGGCCTTGGAGGTCTTGGCCAGGATGACGGCTCCGCTGACCGGACGGTCGAGGCGGTGGGGCACACCCATGAACACCTGGCCGGGCTTCCTGTCGCGGAGGGCGATGAAAGCCTTGAGTTTCTCGACCAGGGGCTCGTCGCCGGTCTTGTCGCCCTGGACTATCTCGCCGGGGCGCTTGTTCAGGACAAGTACGTGATTGTCCTCATAGAGGATGCGGGAGGCGATGTCCTCCGTCTCCTCCGGGGAGAGTGTCCGGTATGGACTAGTACTGCTCGTTGTCATTGGGGAAATCACAGGACTTTACATCTTCGATGTACTGGCGGAAGGCCTTGAGGCTGACGTCGTGCAGGTCCGCGTAGCGGCGCAGGAACCTGGGGGAGAACTTGGTCGTCAGTCCGAGCATGTCGTGCATCACGAGGACCTGGCCGTCGACGTATTTGCCCGCGCCTATTCCTATTACGGGGATTTTGAGAGTCTCGGCGACCTTCTTGCCGAGCATTGCCGGTATTTTCTCCAGCACCAGAGCGAAGCATCCCGCATTTTCCAGGGCTACCGCATCCTGCAGCAGCTTTTCGGCTTCCTCCTCTTCCTTTGCCCTGACAGCGTAGGTGCCGAACTTGTGTATCGACTGGGGGGTGAGGCCCAGATGGCCCATTACCGGGATGCCGGACGAGAGGATGCGCTCGACTGACTCGAGGATTTCCATTCCGCCCTCGATTTTCACTGCATCGGCTTCCGATTCCTTCATGATGCGGATGGCGTTGCTGACAGCCATCTTGGAGTTGCCCTGGTAGGAGCCGAAGGGCATGTCCACCACCACGAGTGGATTCTTGACAGCCCTGGTTACGCTTTGGGCGTGGTATATCATCTGGTCTACCGTAATCGGGATTGTGGTTTCATGGCCGGCCATCACGTTGGCTGCCGAGTCACCGACCAGGACCACGTCTATTCCGGCCTCGTCCACGATACGGGCCGCGGTGTAGTCGTATGCTGTAAGCATGGCGATTTTCTCGCCTTTCTGCTTCATTTCCAGTAGTCTATGGGTGGTCATCACCCTTGCGTTGCCTTCTGTTGACATGTCTTTGCCTGTTTGATATTGGGTTTGGACCTGCAAAGGAAGAGAATAATTATCACAATTCCAATATGACATGTTGTCAGTTTTCTGCATTTGGCATAATCTTGGAGTAAGAGAGTTTCGACCGCTTGAAAATCAGGCGGCGGCAAGTGTAGAAAAAAATTAAAAAATATAAGAATTATGGGAAAGATTATAGGTATAGACCTTGGAACCACCAACTCCTGCGTAGCAGTGATGGAAGGTAACGAGCCCACGGTAATCATCAACAGCGAGGGCAAGAGGACCACTCCTTCGGTAGTGGCATTTACAGACAACGGTGAAAGGAAGATCGGCGACCCCGCAAAGAGGCAGGCGATCACCAACCCCAACAAGACCATCTTCTCTATCAAGAGATTCATGGGTGAGCCCTATGACAGGGTTCAGAACGAGATATCCCGTGTGCCTTACAAGGTAGTGCGCGGCGACAACGGCACTGCACGTGTAGACATCGACGGCCGTCTCTATTCTCCTCAGGAGATCTCGGCGATGATTCTTCAGAAGATGAAGAAGACTGCCGAGGACTATCTCGGACAGGAGGTTTCGGAGGCAGTCATCACAGTGCCCGCCTACTTCAGCGACTCGCAGAGGCAGGCTACCAAGGAGGCCGGTGAGATTGCCGGACTGAAGGTAAAGCGTATCATCAACGAGCCTACCGCAGCCGCACTGGCATACGGTATGGACAAGAAGAAGAATGATATGAAGGTGGCTGTCTACGACCTCGGCGGCGGTACATTCGATATATCGATTCTCGAGCTCGGCGACGGAGTCTTCGAGGTTAAGTCCACCAACGGTGATACGCACCTCGGCGGTGATGACTTCGACCACAGGATCATCGACTGGATGGCAACCGAGTTCATGAATGACAATCCGGGTGTGGACCTCAGGAAGGACCCCATGGCCCTGCAGAGACTGAAAGAGGCTGCCGAGAAGGCCAAGATCGAGCTTTCAAGCCAGACCTCCACTGAGATCAACCTGCCTTACATCATGCCTGTGGACGGTGTGCCCAAACACCTGGTCAAGACCCTTACCAGGGCTAAGTTCGAGCAGATATGCGATGACCTGATCCAGAGGACCATCGAGCCTTGCCGCAAGGCTGTCTCCGATGCCGGCCTGAAGGTGTCCGACATAGATGAGGTACTGCTCGTCGGAGGTTCTACACGTATCCCTGCCATCCAGCAGATCGTGGAGAAGTTCTTCGGAAAGGCTCCCAACAAGGGTGTCAACCCCGATGAAGTAGTGGCCGTTGGTGCAGCTATTCAGGGTGGAGTGCTTGCCGGAGATGTGAAGGATGTCCTCCTGCTGGACGTAACTCCTCTGTCCCTCGGTATCGAGACCCTCGGAGGCGTGATGACCAAACTGATAGAGGCCAACACCACCATCCCTACACGTAAGTCGGAAGTATTCTCGACTGCCAGCGACAACCAGCCTTCAGTTGAGATTCACGTCCTGCAGGGTGAGCGTTCAATGGCCCGTGACAACAAGACCATCGGCCGCTTCCATCTCGACGGCATTACCCCCGCTCCCCGTGGAGTTCCTCAGATTGAGGTGACATTCGATATCGATGCCAACGGTATACTGAACGTGTCCGCCAAGGACAAGGCTACCGGCAAGGAGCAGAAGATACGTATCGAGGCTTCATCCGGCCTGAGCGAGGACGAGATCAAGAGGATGCGTGACGAGGCCAAGGCCAACGAGGCTGCCGATAAGGCGGAGCGTGAGAAGATCGACAAGATCAACGGCGCCGATGCCCTCATCTTCCAGAGCGAGAAGAACCTCAAGGAGTACGGTGACAAGATTCCCGCTGACAAGAAGGGTGCTATCGAGAATGCCCTCGGACAGCTCAAGGAGGCCCACAAGTCTCAGAATATCTCCGATATCGACCGTGCAACCGAGGCCCTGAACAGCGCATGGCACGCCGCTTCCGAGGATATGGCCCGTGCCGCTCAGGCAGGTCCTTCCGCAGGTGCTTCCGGCGCCGGCAGCCAGGCAGGCGGCAGCTCATCCAACAGCGGCTCTAACTCTGGTTCAGGAGACGACAACGTCAAGGATGTAGACTACGAGGAAGTCAAATAGAGTATAGTTATTAATTAGTGTTGAGGCCGCTCCGGGCGATGAGTCCGGGGCGGCTTTTTTGCTCTGAATTTTGTGTTTCTTTGTAACATTATGGCACATCGGCGTTTTTTCAATCCGAGAGTCGGTAAGGACTATCAAGAGGGGTTCATGGGGCACAGGACCCTGGTGCTAGGGGCGTACCACTACTGCTGGTACGGCAATATCATCGAGATTGATTCCTATCTCGAGGGCGAGCACTATCCGGCGTACGACTCATTCACCCACCGGATGCTCGGGAAAAAGTCCTACCTCGGGCCGGAGTCGCGTGCATCCTTCTGGGAGAGAGTGGCCTTCTACAACTGGATACAGCACTACCTCCCCGGGCCGGTCGAGGACTTTTCCTACGACCGGTGGGAACCGGTATTCATGCAGGACCTCCCGGCATTCGATGACGTGCTGCGCGAGCTCCGGCCTCAGGCGGTGCTGGTGTGGACCGAGCTGCTGCGGCAGTTCCTCGACCGGCACTGCGCGTCACTCGAGGGGATATCGCTGGTACGCACCGGCGTCATAGAGATGGAGGCGCTGGAGGCTTGGGAGTATTGGGTGGGGTATGAGGGGGAACCGGTGAGGCCTGTCCGCAGGAATAAGGCTCAGTTCAGGACTTTCCGGGCAATCGTGAGGATGTCCCCGATATCATTGAAATTGTGCACGGAAGATTCGGTCAGTAACCTGGCAATGATCCTCAAGGATGCTTACGGCCGTGGGCTGATAGAAGTCGTGGAGCGTTCTGACCGCAGCAGGGCAATCGTATGTGTCGGAGAGGACGAGGACATCGTGCGGCTTATAGACAATATCCGGAGAAATGTGGCAGCGGGCAGCGGTAAGCGCGGATTGACGATCGATGACATACAGCAGTTCCTAGGGACGGATATCCGGCATGTCCCGCAGATGCTTTACCGGTTGAACCGATTATAGCCGTTTATAATCGGTTATAAACGGTTATAAACGTTTCGAGACTGGCTTCATTGTTCCGGATGTTGTATTTTTGCGTGTAAGCAACTTGTAAATATCCATTAAGAAGTTGAACAACAGCACGAACAATGAGGAAATAAAAGACTGCGGTATGGAATGGGCGTACGCAAATGAATGTCGTGGTTGTCTCACTGCAGATTAATATAATAACTTATGAATATGGAGAAGAACATTGTAGCTGAAGAAGTCAATGCTGAATTTCTGAAAGGATTTATTTACTGTGTCCGAGGTGTTCGCGTAATGCTGGATATGGATTTGGCCAAGATCTATGGATATAGCACTAAGGACTTTAACCGCCAGGTGAAGAACAACATTGAGAAATTTGAACAGGACTTTATGTTCCAGCTGACCGATGAAGAGTGTGAAATCTTGAGGTGCAAAAATTCCACCTCAAGTTGGGGCGGTCGCAGATACAGCCCTTACGCCTTTACGGAGCAGGGAATATATATGCTTATGACTGTCTTGAAAGGTGAGTTGGCAACCAGGCAAAGTAAAGCCTTGATTCGCATCTTCAAGCAGATGAAGGACTACATTGTTGACAACCAGCCCTTGTTAAGGCAGAGGGAATATCTCCAACTATCTTTGCAGACAACCCGGAACACACAGGACTTGCTTGATTTGCGCAAATCCTTATCGTCTGTTGATGACAAGGTCGCCAGCATAATAGATACGCTGGGAGATGTCGTAACAAAGTCGGAACTTGCAAATGTCATGCAGGATTTCAGCCATCCTACCATCAGAAGAGAATGGTTAATACTCAACGGCCAGCCTGTAGAGTCCGGTTTGGCTTACCAACAGATTTATGCAACGGCCAGGAGAACCATATTCGTGGTGGACAATTACATCGGACTAAAAACGTTGGTGCTCTTGAAAGACGTTCCTGCTGATGTGAAGGTTACAGTATTCTCAGACAATATCGGAAACCGATTACATCAGGCAGAGTTCAACGACTTCTGCCGGGAATATCCCGATGTTTCTGTTTCATTGCAGACATCCGGAGGTGTATTCCATGACAGGTATATTGTCATTGACTACCAAACGGCAGACGAGCAGATTTACCATTGCGGTGCTTCATCCAAGGATGGAGGGAATAAAGTTACGACCATTACGGCCGTAACGGATGGAGATATCTATCATACTGTGATAGACAGACTTCTAAATAACCCAGTATTGATACTGCGGTAAGTTTTAGTCAAGACTGGCTTCATTGTTCCGAATAATGTATTTTTGCAGATGAAACTTAAAATGAGAACGAGATGAAAAAGTATCTGGACCCGAAAGCCGATCTGACATTCAAGAAAGTGTTCGGCGAGCGCAAGGATTTAGTGATCAGTTTCTTGAACGCGATGCTTCCGTTCGGAAGTGAGGAAGAGAAGATAGTCAGTGTGGAGTATTTGAATCCGGAGCTGGTCAGTTTTAATCCTATGCGGGGAGACAGTGTGTTGTGTGTGTTGTGCGAAGATATGTCGGGTCGGCAGTTTATAGTGGAAATACAGGTGATGTGGAGTCCGGAATATAAAGTGCTGTTGGATTTTAATTCTTTATCCGGTATTTTGTATGAGGATGTAACAAAAACAGAGAAAGGCTATAATCTACAGCTGCCGATATACTCATTGAATCTATTGAATGATACATTCTCTGAAAGCGACGATTATTACCACGATTATCCGACAGTGAGAATTGCTGAAACGAATGAATTGATAGAAGGCCTGCGTATGATATTCATAGAATTGCCTAAGTTTGAGCAGGAGAATGGCAGAGGCGAAAGTATGCGTGTTTTATGGCTGAGATTTCTGACAGAAGTAGGAGGCAGCATTCAAGGAATTCCGGAAGAGTTGGAAAAGAATCCGGAAATAAACAGAGCCATGTCAATGCTGGTGGAGGATGAGTTCTCAGAGAATGAATTATTGGCTTACGATTACTTCTGGGATAGAATAGGGGCGCACAGACTTTTGCTTTTGGGTGCATTTCGAAAAGGTCATGAAGCGGGACAACTAGTGGCGGCAAGGGAAGAAGGATGCCGTATTGAACGGATTAAGAATGCCCGTGCGATGAAGTCCAAGGGATTTCGTCCTGACGTTATTTCCGAAATAACTGGGCTGCCGCTATCGGAGATAGCAGGGTTATAATCAAATCTTCGAATTTATCCTTAGAGTCCCGTCCTGTGCTTTAATGCGGCGCAGGGCGGGTATATTTTTGTACCAAGAAATGTGAATGACAGGATTGCGGAATTATGTAAATGTTATCAATTTGAAAGGTAACATATTGAGTGATAATAGATATGCGTAGAGATTCGGATTTTAATTTCACGCACGACATTCAATGTGTTACATTTGTAATATCTGCGAAAAGCAGAAAAACGAAATGTTTTACAGCCCGCATTTGAAGAGAGCGATATTTTTAGTATATTTATTTGTTCGCTGAGTCGCGAGACTCTGTGACATATAGAAAATACTGATTGTGAATCTTAGGATTCCCGGACAACAAAACCGCCAATTTTGAACACACGGGGATAATAAGCGTCACAGTCCGCATACCATCAAGTGCGGGCTGTTGTTTATTATACGTGTGTGAAGGTGCTTGGCGGTACCTGTTGTCCGTATACTAGGCGACAGTGCAGCATTTTTTTATTGTATAGTTTTTGTTAAATTTGGGTGTCGAAAGTAGCATCCCATAGGGCTGAGAATACCGATTGAGACTTAAAAGAGATGCATTAAGTGTAAAGATAAGTTAGTTGTATTTATAAAGTTAAAAAGTATGAGCGAATATGATGATGACGAGTATTGCGATGAAGAAGAACAGCAATACTGGGAAGATTGGGCAAAGGCTTTGGACGACCTTGATGAGGGCGGTGATGGAGGAGATTTCTTCTAATTCTAAGATCAAAGATACGAACTATATTGAAAAATGCAGAGAAAGTAAAGGAACGCGTGTCTAAAGGTCTGTTGGATACAAGGCCGTCGACATACGGTTTGTCCTTGGAGGCAACGGCATAAGCCTGTCTTACGAGTTTGTTGGCGACAGCGACTATGGCGAGTTTTCCTTATGAAATTACTGTGTGATTTATTCAAAATTGGACTAGATCCTTCACATGGTGCCCATATAAACAGATATGTTAACAACGGGTTATAGACGTTTTATCTATGTGTTTAATAAGATGAAATAGAATCACTGAGGTGTTAAATTTACGATAAAGAAGAACGATAATTGGGAGAAAGTAGCCTTTATTGCAAGTGCAGGTGTGACAGCTCTTTTAGGAGGAGTTGTCACAGCTATTTATTCCATGAAAAGAAAAAGGAGAAAAGACGAAGAACAAAATTCTTTGGAAAACGATTCAATGGTTTCTACTTCTGGTTCAGAGTCAAGATATTCAAGCCGTGCAAATATCCATAGTGAAGATAGGTATCATAACCACATTCTAACTTGGATCAGGAACGCATATGAAAAAAGGAATGTTCTTTCGGTCAAGATTACAGAAAAGAATAGAGGTGGCTATATGGTTAGATTTGTTGTAGATTCTGCAGAAGAAGGGTTTATGCCGAATAGCTGTTCTGGGTATAGAGCATGGGAGATTGGAGAGACTGTTGATGTGGTTGTTATTAATCTGACAGATAAGCCAATAGTGAGCGCACAAGCCGCAATTTTGGCGAAAGAAGAAGATGTCTATCAAAAAAAGGTCAGGTTATTGTCAGATGCAAAATCTTTATTGGAAAGGGAAGATGTTGCATCGGCAATAAAGTCTTACTGGGAACTTAGAACAAAATGGGATGAGATCGGACATGCAAAGCGCGAGAATGAGTTATGGCCTGAGTTCAAAGGTGTGATAGGCCAATTGTATTTAAAAAATGTAAAATTAAGACAATTAGCCAAGGAGTTAAAAGAATTAGAAGTAGAGAAAAAACAGCATGTCATTTCACAATTTGAACCTGGGGATAAAGTATATGGTATTGTAGTGAAAATTCTGCCGAGAGGAACTGGAATCCTTGTAAAGATTGAAGGTCAGTGCGTAGAAATAATGGGTATTGTTCCCAAAGAGGAAATATCCTACAATTATTTTTCCAATATTGAAGATGTGGTTAAAATAGGAAGTCTAATAGACTTAGTGGTGTTGGAAGTGGATTTAAAAAAACAAAAATTAACTTTAGGAATGAAGCAGCTAGAACAGTGCTTCGCCAATGACGCGCAAGTCTCTTCTGATGATGAATATGAATATGAATTTGAACAAGAAGCAGTGTATGATGTCAGAATCAAGAAAATTAAATATCCTGGGGTGATTATTACTGACGCTTTTGACAAATATTCATGTGGAGTTATTCTCCCCAATAATATACTTTTAGATGATACTCCTATCAGTGCTTCTGCAAGGTGGGTTCTGGTGAGTGGATTATATCAGGAAGGGGAATACATAATGGGTGTGCAATGTGTTGAGTCTTCAGATGATAGTAGTGTCGCATTCTTGCAAGTCAATCTGCCGGGCAATATGGGTGATGTGCCTAACATAAACTTAATATGAAGAAGAAAACAAGAAACATCGTGGATGGTGTTGCAGCAGGAAGTGCTGCGGTAACTGGTGCTACAACTGCATTGTTCGGCTCAACAGCAGCGATGAGCATAGCGACGACTTTTGGAACGGCGTCTACAGGGACAGCTATCTCAACCTTAAGTGGCGCAGCCGCCACAAATGCGGCTGTGGCGTGGCTTGGTGGCGGTGCTTTGGCCGCCGGGGGTGGCGGTATGGCTGCAGGAGCAGTAGTATTGTCTGCAATACCGATTGTAGGAACAGCTGTGGCTGTTGCTGGTGCAGGATATGGTATTTACAGATATGTCAGACATAGAAACACTAAGAAGTGACATCTATGCTTTGTCAATATGGGATGTGTGGGTCTGGGTATTCAGGCCCGCTCCCTTTTTAAGGTTGAAAAGAGATGAATGTTAATATGGACAATTGGCAAAATACAGAACAGTCTGAACGCGCCGACATGATTACAATGACGGAATCGCTTTTTGATAGGTTGTTCAATAGTGGAATTCTTTCAATGATTTTGCGCGATTTTCTGAATTAGTGCCATAAATTGCGGAATTTTATTTCAATATTTTCGGGATTTTGTATGCCGCAAATTACGGAATTTCAACATTGAAGTGATGGAAGATTTGAGATAAAATGCGTAGTTTTGTGGAAATAGTTGACGAATAATAATTATGGCAATAAAGATTACAACAAGGATAACGGATAAGGACCTCACCGGCCACAGCCACTGGTGGGGTGCCCCCGATATGCCGGAAGGGATGGCCTATCCCTGTATTGAGGTGGAGGATGAGGACGGCGGCAGGTATCCGGAGCCGCTGACGTTCGTGTGCCAGATCAGGTGTGCGGATATTGCGGGGCTGGATCCGGAGGGGCTGCTGCCGCACAAGGGGATGCTGTACTTCTTCGCACCGATAGACTATTTTCTGGGGGATGACGGCTCTCCCCTGGATTACCATGATTCTCCGGCGGTGCTGTACACTGAGCGGGAGGAGGGGCTGCGCCCGTATGAACTGTGCTGGGAGGGAACGGACGAGAGTGTTTTCAGACCGGTGGAGGAGATGCTGTTTTCCAGGGCGGAGTCTCCGCGGGGCGACGGCCACATCCTACTGGGCGAGCCTTATCAGGAAGAGGTGCGCCAGGCTCATCCGGGCTGCCTGTCGCTGTTGCAGATAGATGAGGATGACCGCTGGGGGCTGCGTTTCTATGATTGCGGGATGTACTATTTCCTCATCCGTCCCCGGGATCTCAGGGCCCGCAGATGGGGACGGGTTGAGGGGGATATGTTTTTTTATTAAACAAAATCCGCCGCCAGAACACCCGTCCCGGCAGCGGATCATCTATTAAGTTCAGCGTAACTACAAGCGCTACAGCCTGTTCTTGTAAACCTCCGCCAGCAGCTTGCGGTACTGGTTCTCGAGGAGGAGGTAGGTGGAGATGTTGCCGTAGACGTTGTCGGCCTCGACGTAGTAGTCGATGACGGACATCTGGCCGGCCAGGACGGCGGACTTGAGGGCGTCGAGGGTGCTGTGCATCAGGGGCACGTCGTAGGTCTGGACGGCTGAGTGAATCTGCTGCAGCTCGTTGTAGCGGGACTGGAGCTGGGTCTCGGCCTGCAGGCGGGCGTTCTCGAGCTCGCTCTGGGCGGCGGTGTGGCGGGCCTCGGCGATCTTGGTCTTGTTGCGGGAGGAGAACAGGGGCAGGGAGGCTCCGACGAGGAAGCCGTTGGAGGCCTCCTTCATGGCGGTGTTGCGGCGGTAGCCGACCTCGAATTTGGGCAGCCAGTTCTGCTTGTTGACCTTAATCTCCTGGGCGGCTGCGTCTACGGAGGCCTCTGCGGAGAGGATTCCGGCGTCGGTGGCCATTACCTCGGCGTAGAACTCATCGTAGTTCACTACCTCTGCGGCAGCAGGGTATTGAGCCGTCAGCAGTTCCACGGGGATATTGCCGTTCATGGCCCTGAGGGTCTGGAGAGTATTCTGCCGTGCAGCCTCGTTCTGGGCCGCGAGGGTGCGGACGTTCATCCGCTCCATTTTCACCTTATTGACCTCTATGATATTTGCGCCTCCCTCGGAGAAGCGTTTCTCCATCAGGGCGAGGAGCTCGTCGGCATTGGCCATCCTCGTATCCAGCAGCTCTTTTTCCTGATTGAGCCGGACGAGGTCGAGGCACAGGAGTTGGGCCTGCAGGAGGATGTCCCTGCGCTGGAGGGCGTACTGCATGTCGAGGGCCTCGTTCTGGAGCTTGCCGGACTTGCCCCTCGAGATGTACTGCGAGGGGAAGTCGAAGCCCATGGAGACTACGAGTTCGGAGCTGGCGACTCCGTCATAGCCGCGGGTGAAGAAGGGGCTGTAGGATACGGAGAGGTCCTGCTGGAGGTTGTTCTGGGCCTGGATCTCAAGCCGGGAGGCCTCGTTGTTCTGCTGGAGGGCGCGGAGCTGAAGGTTGTTCCTCTCCACTGCGGCCAGCACCGAGTCGATGCTCTCCATGCTCTGGGCCCTGAGGCTGCCGCAGGGCATGGCGGAAAGGCCCAGCGCTGCGGCGGTCAGAAACGGTAGTATGCTGTAAAATATTTTCATAAGATATATCGGATTAATTCTAAGCTTGTTCAATGTTCTCGGCCCTTCGCTCGCGGCGGTGCATCCAGTCATAGACTATCGGCACAATGAAGCCGTTGAGCAGTGTGGAGGTGAGCAGTCCTCCGAGGATAACCTTGGCCATGGGGCTCTGGATCTCGTTGCCGGGCAGGTCTCCGTTGATGGCCAGTGGAATCATGGCGAGGGCCGACGAGAGGGCCGTCATCAGGATGGGGTTGAGGCGGTCCAGGGAGCCCTGGAGGATGCACTCGCGTACGGAGAGGTGCTCCTCGGTGTGCAGGTGGTTGTAGCGGTTGATCAGCAGCATACCGTTTCGGGTGGCGATGCCGAAGAGGGCGATGAAGCCGATGATGGCTGGGATGCTGAGCTCGCCGGAGGTGATGATCAGGGCAAATACGCCTCCGATCAGGGCCAGCGGCAGGTTGAGCAGTACGACTCCGCTCTGACGGGCGTTCTTGAACTCCATGTACAGCAGCAGGAAGATGACCACGATGCTCATCAGGGAGGTGAGCAGGAGGGTCCGGCTGGCGGCCTGCTCGCTCTCGAACTGTCCGCCGTACTCGATGTGGTAGCCCTCGGGCAGTTCAATCTCCTCGTCCACTATCTTCTGGATGTCGTTCACCACTCCGCGCAGGTCGCGTCCGCGGGTGTTGGCCGAGATGACGACCTTACGCTTCACGTTCTCGCGGTTGATGGTGTTGGGGCCCATCGAGGACTCCACGTCAGCCACGTAGGAGAGGGGTATCTTGCAGCCGTCGGCATCGTCGATCATCAGGTTGCGGATGCTCTCCATGTCGCCGCGGTTGTCCTCAGAGGCGCGGACCACGAGGTTGAAGGTCTTGCCCTCCTCGTAGACCTGCGATACGGTCTCACCGGCCATGTTCACTGTCACGAACTCGGCGAAGGCCGGCAGGGAGATGCCGTAACGGGCGAGCATGTCGCGCTTGGGGGTGATCTTGAGCTCGGGACGCTCGATCTGCTGCTCGACGTTGAGGTCGGCTATGCCCTCCACACCGCTGATGGCGCTCTTGATGCGGTTTCCGATGACGAACATGTCGTTGAGGTTGTCTCCGAAGAGTTTGATGGCTATGCTGGCCTGGGTACCGCTGAGCATGGCGTCGATGCGGTGGCTGATGGGCTGGCCTATCTCTATATTGGCTCCGGTGATGGTAGAGAGTTTCTCACGCACCTCATCCAGAACCTCCGCGTGGGAGCGCTCATCCAGGATGAAAGGTGCCTCTATCTCGGATACATTGACTCCGAGGGCGTGCTCGTCCAGCTCGGCGCGTCCGGTCTTGCGGGCCACGGTCTGTATCTCGGGTATGGTCAGCAGCAGTTCTTCGGCCTGCCGTCCTATCTTGTCGGACTCCTCGAGGGAGACTCCGGGCAGGGAACTGACGTTGATGGTGAACGAGCCTTCGTTGAACGAGGGCAGGAAGCTGTGTCCGAGGGTGAAGAAGAGGCCGAGGGCCACGGCGAAGAGGGCGAGGGTGGAGCCGCCTACGATGGCCTTGTGGTTGAGGGCCCAGTTGAGTCCGTTGCGGTAGTGTTTCTTGAGCCACACGGCCACGAAGGCCTCCTTGGGCACCTTGGTGCTGTGCTTCTTGCCGCCAAGGAGGTAGGAGCAGAGCACGGGAGTCAGGGTCAGGGCCACGATGGTCGAGGCGAAGAGGGCTACGATGAAGGATATTCCGAGGGGAATGAGCATCCTGCCTTCCATGCCGCTGAGGAAGAAGAGGGGCACGAAGCTGACGATGATGATCAGGGTCGAGTTCAGAATCGGCATACGCACCTCCTTCGAGGCGTTGAACACCACGTCGATTACCGGCAGCCGCTTGTCGGGCGGCAGGGCCCGGTTCTCCCGCAGATGTTTCCAGACATTCTCCACGTCCACTATCGCGTCGTCCACGAGGGAACCGATGGCGATGGCCATACCTCCGAGGCTCATGGTGTTGAGGCTCAGCCCGAGGGCATCGAGCACGAGAATCGTGACGAGCAGCGAGAGGGGCAGAGTGATGAGCGAAATTATAGTGGTGCGGACATTGGCCAGGAATACGAAGAGGACGATGACCACGAAGATGGCGCCTTCATAGAGGGAGCGTTTTACATTGTTGATGGAGTTCTCGATAAATGTGGCCTGACGGAAGATGTCGGTGGACACATGCACGTCGGCGGGCAGGTTCTTCTGCAGGTCGGCGATGGCGGCGTCCAGTCTCTCTGTCAGCTCGATGGTGCCGGTGTTGGGCTGCTTGGTGACTGTCAGCAGTACGGCCGGCTTGCCGCGCTCCGAGGCCAGTCCGAGCTTGGGCTGCTGGGCTCCGATGCGCACGTCGGCCACATCCTCGAGGGTCACGGGCATTCCGCTCTCGGTGGTCTTGATGACGGCTGCGGCCATCTCCTGCACGTCCTGGGTCGATACCACTCCGCGCACGATGTACTCGCTGCCGTATTCGTAGATGACACCTCCATTGGTGTTCTGGTTCATGCCGCGGGTCACCTCCATCACTTCGCCGAGGGTGACGCCGTAGTGCTTCATCTTCTCGGGATGGATGAGTACCTGATACTCCTTGATGTCACCTCCGAGCACTGCTACCTGGGCCACACCTCCGGTGGAGAGCAGCCTGGGACGGAAGGTCCAGTCGGCCAGGGTCCTGAGGTCGAGCATCGAGGTGCTGTCGGCGGTCAGGGACACTATCAGCAGCTCTCCGAGGATGGAGGACTGTGGACCGAGGGTCGGGGTTCCGGAGTTCTCCGGCAGGTCGTCGGCGGCCGCGGCCAGTTTCTCGGATACAATCTGACGGGCAAGGTAGATGTCAGTGCCCCAGTCGAACTCTACCCATACTACGGAGAATCCGGTGGTCGAGGAGGAACGCACCCTGCGCACTCCGGTAGCACCGTTGACGGCCGTCTCGATGGGGAAGGTCACGAGCTGCTCGACCTCCTCGGCGGCCATTCCGTTGGCCTCGGTCATGACGACTACGGTCGGGGCGTTGAGGTCGGGGAAGACGTCTATCTCCGCGTTGAAGGTCCGGTAGAGTCCGGCGGCGAAGAGCAGAATGGCCGCGACGAGTATCAGCAGCCGGTTCTGCAGGGAAAAATGTATGATCTTGTTCAGCATGACTGTCGCGGATTAATGGTTGTGGGTATGGGCGGGTATGAGGTTGCTTGCGGAGGCCAGCTTGACGTGGGTGGCGCCGCGGGTGACTACGTTCTCGCCGCCCTTGAGGCCTGAGAGTATCTCATAGCGCTGTCCGTCGGTGGCTCCGAGGGTGACTTCCTGTTTCTTGTAGCAGGTCTCGTCTAACTTGATGAATACGAAATAGTGGCCCTGGGACTCGGTGACGGCCTCTACGGGGAGGGAGATGACTCCGTCCCTCTCGGCGGAGAGGAGCCATACCTGTGCGAAGGCTCCGGGGAGTATGTCCTTAGTGCCGTTGAAGGCAAATGTCACGGGAATGTAGGCATTGGTCTCGTCGGTCGAGCGGCCGTAGCCGAGCAGGCGGCCTCCGAGTTCGGTGGTGCTGTAGACGCGGTCGCCGTATGAGAGCCTGAAGTTTGCGTCCTTGACTCCGGGCAGACGGTTGAGGTATCTTTCGGATACATCGGCCTTGAGGTACATCTTATTCCCCGTGATGACGCCGGCAAGCGGAGTGCCGACCGAAACATAATCGCCTTCCTTAACTAAGCAGTTTTTGACATATCCTTTGATGGGGGATTTGACGACAGTGCCGTTCTCTACTCCGTCGGCAGCCAGAGCCTCGTAAGTGAGGCGGGCGGTCTCATAGCGGCCCTTTGCGGCCTCGTACTCCTGTCGTGAGACGATATTGTCCTCTACCAGCTTGGCAGCCCTCTCGTATTCCTGCCTGGCGGTCTCATACTCGATTTTGGCCCTCTGCACGGGGTCTCCGTCCTGCAGGTGACGGGAAGATATGGTGAACATGGGGCTGCCCTCTTTTACGTAGCTGCCTTCCACGAGAGGGGAAACGAAGGATACCACGCCCGGAACGTTTGCCACCACCGTGGTCTCATCCTCGGGAGCCGGCATGATGCGGCCGCTGACCTCGAGGACTCCGCGGAACTTGCCGGGAAGTATGGTCTCGGCCATTACTCCGGCCGCAGCGGCGCTTTCGGCACTGAGGGTTATCTCATCGGGATTGCCTTCTCCCTCTTCATGGGAATGGGCATCCGCTTCGGCATGACCGTGGTCATGTCCTTCGTGGCTGTGCCCTTCATGATCATGGTGGTCATGCCCCTCGTGGCTGTCTCCTTCGTGCGCATGATGGTCGTGCCCGTCATGAGCATGATCATGCATTTCCTCGGAATGGGAGTGTCCGTTGCCGGATGTGTTGTTGCAGGAGGACAGTACGCAGCATGTCGAGATGCAGAGTATGCCCAATAAGAGTGTCTTTATGGTCTGTTTCATATGATGAGTATTTCGGTTATTTTAAAACTGCGCAAAAGTATCTTTTGTGCTGTGCAACTCTGTTGCAAATACGGTACGGTATTTGTATTTTTAGAAAAATAAAAAAAGGAGAAGAAAATGAAAAGTGTGATTTTAACATTTATGATGCTGCTTACAATCGGTGCGGCAGGCGCTGTCCCTCAGAATACAAAGCATGGGCAGACGGCGGAAATTGTACGCAATTCTATTCAGGACTCTATTTTATCTGATGCTATTTGTAATATGACCTTTGTTCTTGAGGCTAATAGGCTGGTTACTCCGTCTGGCGAGAGTGTGATGGTTGCATCCAATACCAACTTTGTCATGATTGAGGGAGATAAGGCTGTTATTCAGGTGTCTCCTCTGACGGGACCTGGAATAAATGGGGTCGGAGGTATAACGGTAGATGGTTATATATCTGATGTTCAGTTTAATACTGATAGAAGAGGTAACCTGATTCTGACGATGAATGTGAAAGGTGCGGCTGCATCTTGTCGTCTGATGTTTACTTTAGGCAAAGGTGGAGGAATGGCCAGGGTGCGGATAGATCCCAACTATTCCGCAGATGATATAACTCTGTTCGGAGATCTTGTGCCTGCAGAGTTGTCGACAGTGCATCAGGGCCGTACGTTGTAATGTTTTTTTTGCTAACTTGCAGCGGATTTCTCTAAGTTGTAAGTTATGCGACAAGGACTGAAGAAGACTCTAAAAGTCACATTGATAACGTTGGCTTCAGCCGTCGGGCTGTGCCTGGTGGCGGTAGCTGTTGTGTTGTGGCTTGTGCTCACGCCCTCAAGACTGACTCCGATAGTTGAGGAAGCTGCGAACAGGTATCTTAATGCAGAGGTCAGGATCGGAAAGGTGGATGTGACGCTGCTCTCGACATTTCCCCGCCTGACTCTAAGAGTAGAAGACGGGGAAATGGTTGTCAGGAATACGGGTGATTCTACAAGGTCGGCTAAGCCTCACCGTGATTCTCTTTTGAGATTTGCAAGATGCAGGATTACATTTGACCCTGTCGCCTATTTGCGTGATAATCGATTGATTATACACAGGCTGCTGCTTGACAGTGCTTCCGTGTATGCATGGAGGGATGCCAACGGGATGGCAAATTGGAATTTTATACCGTCTGACCCTAATGACGAATCTGATACTAAGTCGGATACGGCCGACGGAGGTTTCCATCCGAGCGCTGTCGTTCTTCGTTCTTTAAGGATAAGGGGCGCGGACATAATTTTCAATGACCGTTCTACGGATATATATACAAGAGTTCATGATGTGAATACCCGTCTTAAGATGGGTGCCGGTGTGAGAGGGGCTGCGGCGGATTTGGATTTTTCCTGCGGTAATCTGATTTTCTGGCAGCAGGGAGATCTGCTGTTGCGGCGAACGGCATTGTCCCTCAAGACAACTGTTGGAATCAATGCTGACAGTATGAAAGTAGTGCTGCGCAATGCGGATTTGGGGGTTAATGATGTCCATTTGGCATTGAACGGTATGGCGCGGAGGGATACAGTCCGTAAGGCAGTTGATCTGGATTTGAAATTCTCGGCCGTTGCTCCTTCTGTAGAGAAATTGCTGGCGATGATACCGGAGTCGGTTGTCGAGCATAAGGATCTTACAGCTGACGGGACAGTAGTCTTGGAGGGCAGTATAGACGGAGCTTACGGCAATGGTCTGCTGCCGGCCGTATCGTTGTGCATGAAGATAGAGAATGCTACAGCCCGGTACGAGGGCTTCCCTTACGGAATAGACCGTCTTAATGCAGATTTCGATGCATTTGTAGACCTTATGAGGGAGAAGGATTCTTTCTTGGACTTGAAGATTTTCCAGCTTCAGGGTAATGATATGGATATACTGGCTGATGCCAGGGTTACTGAGATTTTCGAGGATCCTCAGATTGTGTTTAATACAAAGGCAATAGTGGATTTGGGAAGTATATCCAAAACATTTCCGCTTAAGGAAGGACTGTCTCTTTCAGGAATTCTGGATGCTGATTTGAAGGTGCGTACACGTTTGTCGACCATCAGAAACCAGGATTACGGCCGGATATTTGCCGCCGGTAAACTGTATATGAACGAAGTCTCCGTAAAGGATGCTTCTTCCGGTTTGGATGCAGAGGGAAGTGTTGATTTGAAATTTTTGGGAGGTAGGGCTCTAGGACTTGATGGCCGGATTTCCAGGCTTTACTTGAAGAGCCCTTGGGCCGATGCTTTGGCTGATAGCCTGCAGTTGAGGGTGATTTCTACCCGACCCAAGGATACAACACGGGTTTTCAAGATGAAGGCTGATTTTCAAATGAACCGGGTTGGGGCATCGGTTGGAGATTCGCTGAAGGTTTTTCTTGGTAGAGGAGGTGTGACTGCATCTCTTGGACCTAATCCGGAAAGGGCAGACCGTCCGAGAATAGAGGTTGAAGTGGATACGGATTCGCTTTTCGCCAAGTACGGGGACATTAGAGGTGGGCTCAGTAACGGGCAGGTGAGCCTGCTGGCAGACAAGCTCAGGGATTCGTTGTGGAGGCCTTCTGTAATTGTAGGATTCAACCGTTTGCGTGGTGGAATGGGAGATTCTCTTGGGGTTTTCTGTGCCAAGGGACAGATTAAAGCTTCGCTTAGACCTAGAGGCAGTGAGAAAAAGCAGCCAAGAATCAGTTTTAGTGTCGAAACGGATTCAATATATGCAGGAATGGGAGAACTGTCCGGCGGTATGAAGAAAGGTGTAATCAAGTTGCAGGCAGACAAGGTACGTGATTCCTTGTGGATTCCATCGGGCACATTACGGTTCAACCGGCTGATAGCTGAGACTCCTCAGTGTGCCCTGCCTGTGCGTTTCAACCGGACCGTAATCAAGTTCGGAGACAGGAAAATCTCACTTGAGAAGGCTGTTGTCAGGGTCGGAAGGTCCAATGTGACGCTTTCCGGCACGGTATACGATCTTTATGGGGCATTGAAACGGGGCCATTTGCTCCGTGCAGATTTGGATATTAGCTCCAAGAACCTGAATGTCAATCAACTTATGAGGGCATTTGCAACTCCGGAGGCATCTGAACAGGAGGTAGAGTCCGATACCGTGTCGAATGTGCTCAGACTTTTCGAAGTACCTGGTAATATCAGTTTTGATCTGACTACAGACATTGACAGATTACGTTTCGGTAAATATGTATTCAGGAATATCAAGGGCAAGGCTGAACTTAAAAACAGTCATGTCTATCTGGAGGACCTTACCCTCAATGCTCTTGACAGTGCATCGCTGAGTGCTTCGCTGATTTATAAGGCAGCCTCTTCAAAATTTGGCTATGCAGGTTTTGATTTCAAGCTACATGATATAGATATTGCATCTCTCGTAGATGCTACCCCGGCTATAGATTCCCTGGTGCCGATGCTGGAGTCTTTTAAAGGCAAAGTTCAGGTTGATGTGGCGGCAGAGGGTGTGCTGGATTCTCTGCTGAATATCAAGGTCCCGTCTCTGCGGGCAGCAGTCTATATCCGTGGCGATTCCCTTGTGTTGATGGATGGCAGGACATTTGCTGAGATATCCAAGAAACTTATGTTCAAAAATAAAGAAGAGAATTTGATAGACAGTATATCCGTCAATATTACAGTTGAGGACGGTAGTGTCAATATATATCCTTTTCTTGTGGAGATTGACCGTTATCAGGCGGCTGTCGGCGGGGTGCAGAACCTGGACATGAGTTTCGATTACCACATCTCGCTGCTGAAGTCTCCTCTGCCGTTCCGGGCCGGGCTGAATATCCGCGGTACGCCGGATGACATGCGTTTCGGCATAGGCAGGGCCAGATATAAGGATGCCGTAACCCCTGTGGAGACCCGCAAGGTAGATTCCGCGCGGATGAATCTGAGCAATGAGATAACCCGCCGTTTCAGGAAAGCCGGCGAGCGCAACCGCTGGGGAGACAGAGCCGCGGCGCGTACCCGTATCGACTGGGAGCGGAAGCGGGATTCCGTGCGCAGGCATCACCGCATCGTGTTCGAGGAGGACTCGATTCAGTGGGAGAAGGTGACTCCCCTGCCGCCCGCTCCGGGAGGCCCTGTCCCTGAGTGTCCCTGAGGTTTAAAAAAGTTCATTTCTTGAGAAATCTTTTATAAATTTGCACGATAACTTCAAAACAACACATAACTTCTATTATGAAAGGAATCGTACTCGCCGGAGGCTCCGGCACCAGACTGTATCCCATAACGAAGGGTATCAGCAAGCAGTTGATCCCGATATATGACAAACCGATGGTGTACTACCCCGTGTCCGTGCTGATGCTGGCCGGTATCCGGGAGATTCTCATAATATCCACACCTGCCGACCTTCCCGGCTTCAGGCGTCTTCTCGGAGACGGCTCTGATTACGGAGTGCGCTTCGAGTATGCCGAGCAGCCATCTCCGGACGGACTGGCGCAGGCCTTCATCATCGGCCGCGAGTTCATCGGCCGCGATGCCGCCTGCCTGGTGCTTGGAGACAACATCTTCTACGGCAGCTACTTCACCGTCATGCTGCGCAGGGCCGTGAACAGGGCGGAGAAAGAGGGGCTTGCCACGGTCTTCGGTTACTGGGTGGCCGATCCCGAGCGTTACGGCGTGGCGGAGATAGATTCCAAGGGCAATGTGCTCAGCATCGAGGAGAAGCCTAAGGAGCCCAAATCCAACTATGCCGTCACCGGTCTCTATTTCTATCCCAACGAGGTGGTGGACGTTGCGGCCAATGTGAAGCCCTCAGCCCGCGGAGAACTGGAGATAACCTCCGTCAACCAGGAGTTCCTGGAGCGCGGCAAGCTCCGCCTGGAGACCCTGGGACGCGGATTCGCCTGGCTGGACACCGGTACGCACGACTCGCTGGCCGAGGCATCTACATTCATCGAGGTGATCGAGAAGCGTCAGGGCCAGAAGGTGGCCTGTCTGGAGGACATCGCCCTGCGCAGCGGCTGGATTACCCCCGACCAGCTCCGTGAGACGGCCAAGCCCATGAGCAAGAACCAGTACGGTCAGTATCTGCTCCGTATCGCTGACGAGGAGGAGCAGAAGCTGGCCAGGAAACATCATAACAAATAATAACTTCTGACAATGGAATTCAAGCGCAACATACTGATAACTGGCGGCGCGGGCTTCATCGGGAGCCACGTCGTGCGCCTCTTCGTGAACAAGTACCCCGAGTACCGTATCGTAAACCTGGACAAGCTGACCTACGCGGGCAACCTGGCCAACTTGAAGGACATCGAGCAGGCTCCGAACTACGTGTTCGTGCGTGCCGACATCTGCGACTTCGAGACAGTGTGCGGAATCTTTGAGAAATACGGCATCGACGGCGTGATCCACCTTGCGGCCGAGAGCCACGTGGACCGCTCGATCAAGGACCCCTTCACCTTCGCGAGGACCAATGTGCTCGGCACCCTGTCCATGCTCCAGGCCGCCAAGCATCACTGGGACGGGAAGTGGGAGGGCAAGCGCTTCTACCACATCTCTACCGACGAGGTGTACGGCGCCCTTGAGCTGACCCATCCGGAGGGTATTCACTCGGACATCAGCGCCCACGAGGTGTACGGTGACGAGTTTTTCCGCGAGACCACGCGATACAGCCCCCACAGCCCCTACAGCGCCTCTAAGGCTTCTTCCGACCATTTCGTACGGGCCTTCCACGACACCTACGGGATGCCTACCATAGTTACGAACTGCTCGAACAACTACGGCCCCTACCAGTTCCCGGAGAAACTGATACCGCTGTTCATCAACAACATCCGCCACCGCAAGCCCCTTCCGGTGTACGGCAAGGGTGAGAATGTGCGCGACTGGCTGTATGTGGAGGACCATGCGAGGGCCATCGACCTTATCTTCCACGAGGGAAAGGTGGCCGAGACGTACAACATCGGCGGTTTCAACGAGTGGAAGAACATTGACCTTATCAAGGTCATCATCAAGACCGTGGACCGTATCCTGGGCAATCCGGAGGGTTATTCGGACAGCCTCATCACCTACGTCACGGACCGTGCGGGCCACGACCTGCGGTATGCCATCGACGCCACGAAGCTGCACCGAGAGCTGGGCTGGAGCCCGAGTCTCCAGTTTGAGGAGGGTATCGACAAAACTGTCCGCTGGTATCTTGACAACCAGGCGTGGATGGACAACATCACCTCCGGCGAGTACGAGAAGTACTACGAGGACATGTACGGCAACAGATAGCATCACGTCCGGATGAGCAGTTATCTCGAGGTCAACGATGTGTCCAAGTCCTACGGCCCCCGGGTGCTGTTCGACCATATCTCATTCCATATCGACGAGGGGGACAAGATAGCCCTCGTCGCTCCCAACGGTACCGGGAAGACATCCCTGCTGAGCATCATAGCCGGCAGGGATTCTTCTGACGGGGACGGCTCGGTGCATTTTCTCAAGGACATCACCGTGGCCTTTCTGGAACAGGACCAGCATTACGAACCGGACCGCACCATCTCGGAAATAGTCATGGAGGGGGCCGGAGACCAGGCAGTTCCGGAGTATGAGGTGGCCTCGGTGCTTTCCCGCCTGAAGCTGGACGACCCTTCCCGGAAGGCCGGAACTCTCAGCGGAGGAGAGGCCAAGCGGACCGCCATTGCCGCCGTCCTTATCCGTAAACCGGACTTTCTGGTGCTGGACGAGCCCACGAACCATCTGGATGTGGACAGCATCGAGTTCCTGGAGGACTACCTCACCCGCTCGCGCTGTACCCTGCTTATGGTCACCCACGACCGCTATTTCCTGGACAGGGTCTGCAACCAGATTCTGGAACTGGACGGCGGTAAACTCTACCGCTACCAGGGCAACTATTCCTACTTCCTGGAGAAGAGGCAGGAGCGCATAGCCAATTTCAACGCGGCTACTGACCGGGCCCGCAATCTGCTGCGTACAGAGCTGGACTGGATGCGCCGGATGCCCTGTGCCCGCGGCACCAAGGCCAAATACCGTATCGACGCATTCCATGAACTCAAGGACAGGGCGGGGCAGAGGATAGAGGAGAGACAGGTGGAGATACGGGCCGGGATGGCCCGCCTCGGCCGCAAGATAATCAACTGCCGCGGAGTGAGCTACCGCTGGGGCGACTTCCCTGTACTCGAGGATTTTACCTACAACTTTGCTCCCGGAGAGAAAATAGCGGTGGTCGGTCCCAACGGAGTGGGGAAGAGCACCTTCCTCGACCTGCTGGCCGGTGTCCTGGAGCCTTCTGCGGGAGAGATAGACCGCGGGGAGACCCTCCGCATAGGGTATTACCGGCAGGAGGGCATCCGTCTGGACGGCAACAAAACTGTTTTCGAGACCGTCTCGGAGATAGCCGATGTGGTGTCCATAGGCAAGGGGGAGACCGTCTCCGCAATGACCTTTCTCAACTATTTTCTCTTTCCTCCGTCGATGCACCGCAACAAGGTGGCATTGCTAAGCGGAGGCGAGCGCCGTCGGCTATATCTGCTGACCGTGCTGATGCGCAGTCCCAACTTCCTGATACTGGATGAGCCTACCAATGATCTGGATCTGATGACCCTCAATGTGCTGGAAGAGTATCTGTCCGGATTTGCCGGCTCGCTGCTGATTGTCTCCCATGACCGCTTTTTCGTGGACAAGCTTGCAGACCATCTCTTCATATTCGAGGGCGGAGGCCGGGTCAAGGACTTTGTGGGCAGTTACTCAGGTTACCGGCAGTACCTCAAGGACAGGGAGGAGGAACGCAGGGCTGCGTCCAGGGATATACGTAAAACTACAGTTTCTGATAATCTTTCTTCATCGGCGGACCGTGGTGTAGAACGAAAACGCCGTCTGACTTATAAGGAAAAGCAGGAGAAAGTTCACCTTGAACAGGAACTGGCTTCGCTTGAAGAGGAAAAGAAAGTTCTCGAAGCACGTCTCTGTTCCGGGACACTGTCTTCTGATGAACTCATGGCCGATTCGATTCGTATCGGAGAAGTGACCAGTCTGTTGGATGAGAAGGAACTCCGCTGGCTTGAGTTGGATGATATCAGCTGAACTGTAACCGTTTGAACATAAAGTAAGCTGCTGCCCATATGCAGAGCGGAGCAACGAAAGAGTACAGTATGTACAGGATTCCGCTGCGGATTTCATCTATCTGGAATATCCCCATGGCAAGACCGTGCATAGCCAGCATCAGCAGTACGGTCAGTGTGATTTTGTGCTTGCGGAGGATGATATTTCCTAGAACAAATATCGATTGGTAGAGGCATATTTTACAGAAGTCTGACCAAAAAGAACAGAAATCCATACCTCCCGATTCCCAAATCATACCTTGGAAACCGCAATCCCTGCTTGCCAAAGCCAGTACGCAGTCAATGATGTGAATGCCAAGGTAATAACACATAGGGATAATGAGTACTGATACAACCATCATTACCCCGAATTTAACCCATACCGGTATAGGCAGCATGGTATACCCCACTCCGTCTGATGAGTCATTGATGTAGCCGTAAGTAGTGGCAGGAACACTGAATGAGAAAAACAATGCAGTCAGGTAAAGCACAGGCAGCCTGTCTTCCGGTAATGCCGTGTTGTCAGTCAAAAGCATTACAGCCCAGTATCCTGTGTACAGCAGTGACAGGACTGCGGCAGTAGACCATCCTCTCAGGATGCCTGTTCTCAAATCAGATAATGCGAGCATTCCTCCCTGTATGCATTTTTCTTTTGCCGTACCGGTCTTTCTGTCGCGGTTGTTGCCGCCTACATGTATTTTCTGATGAGGTCTGGATGTATTCATTTTGTTCCTTTATTATGTAAATTGATGTCTTCGTATTTCTGTAGGTATTCTGCAAAGTATCCGTCGCTGGATATGCAGGCGTTGAACAGTACTTCTATGTCGACACTGTCCTTCTCAGTGTCTGAGATAGTGTTATTGCCGTGCACGCTTCCGCAAGCAGAGGAACCGGATATCATTAAGCGGGGCAGGATGTTGATGTATCCAGCCGAAGTGCGCTCGCTGTACAGTGCGTCCTGAACCACCTTGTCGGTTCTAATGAAGCAGAGTTTGGCCGCAATATCCTCAAGGGAACTGTTCAGTAGCAGCCGACCCGAGTCTATAACAGTTACATGGTCGACTATGTCTTGTATGTCACGGACTTGATGGGTCGATAGCAGGACAGTTCTGTCAGGTCTTAGATGCTCTGAAATTAAGCGTCTGAGGCACAGCTTTGAAGGTATGTCCAGTCCGTTGCCGGGTTCATCGAGCAGCAGAAGACGTGTGTTCAGGGCCAGTGCGAAAGATATCAGTGCTTTCTTTTTCTGACCGGCAGACAGTCTCCGGAATATTGCATTCGGTTCCACGTCGAAAGCTTTAAGGTAATCCATCATAGCGTCTCCGTCATAATTTGTGTAGAACATTCCGTAATTGCCGGCATAATCTATTACCGGCATATCCGGTGCGTTGAAACTCTCCGGCACGAAGCAGACACTGTTCAGAAATTCAGGTTTGCGCTCAAAAGGAGTGCTGCCATCTACCGTTATTCGTCCTTTTTTGCATTTTAGAAGTCCGGCTATCAACCGCATCAATGTAGTTTTTCCGGCTCCGTTCCTTCCCAGGAGCCCGTATACGGCTCCGTCTTTCAGCTCCAGGTTCAGACCGTCATATACAGGACGTCCCTTATAGCTGAACTTTAGTCCATCTATCTGTATCATAAAGCAAGAAATTAAGTGTCTTGTCTCTTGCCGCGGGACGTTACGGCTAAAACTTACGTCAGCAAAGTTGGGATATAATTTCGATTTCTCAAAATTATGTGTGAAAGTTTTTTACGGAATTGGAAAAATGCATTTATATTTGCAATCCAATTTTGGAGAGATGCCGGAGTGGTCGAACGGGGCAGTCTCGAAAACTGTTGAACTCCTTGTGGGTTCCGGGGGTTCGAATCCCTCTCTCTCCGCAACAAACGCTGAAAATCAGCAGATTGCAAAACAAACACCCAGTTTTGCACCCAAGAATGTAAAGTCGGGTGTTTTTGTTTTATTTAAGATAATACAACCACTACATAATAAAAGAGTAGCGATATTAAAAGAATCCGATGAGAAAAGACTAATATTTATCTATCCATTCACTTTGATTTTTCAGGACTTTACATCGTCCTGAAAGTATTTGTTATTGTATTCCAACGTCAGGAGTGGATTATAATACAAGTTTTTTGTGTGGATAGAATTTCGTTTTGCTTAATGTACGAAAGTACTTATCTATAAACGCATGAAATATTAGCACAATGAATCATTGGAAATCAACTTTGGCCGTGATAGGAATAGGCCAACTCATATCTATTTTAACAAGTACGATTGTTGGCTTCTCCATTATTTTTTGGATTAGCAACGAATTTAAATCCCCGACAGCTTTATCTCTGGCTATTTTAGCTGGATTTTTACCACAATTTGTATTAGGCTTGTTTGCCGGGGTCTATGTTGACAGATGGAATCGAAAGAAAAC
Organism: uncultured Alistipes sp.; assembly: GCA_902388455.1. Taxonomy (GTDB): domain Bacteria; phylum Bacteroidota; class Bacteroidia; order Bacteroidales; family UBA932; genus Coprenecus. The sequence goes on from CABMPD010000012.1 coordinate 80,358, forward strand.
GATGTTTTATTCGGACTTGTTCATCGCGTTCTGTACCCTATGTCTTTTTATTGTGATAACCAAGGGTTATAAAGACCTTTCTTTTTTTTATCTATTGACTGCTTGTCGTTCAATAGGCAGTACGTTTCATGCACCTGCTTTACAGGCAAGCATCCCTCTACTGGTTCCCAAGCACCATCTTGTCAGGGTATCAGGTTTGTACCATTCCATTCAATCCTTCAGTGAGGTGATAGCCCCCGTTGTAGGGGCAAGCCTCGTTGTTTGGCTTCCCATACAGTATATTCTGCTCATAGATGTGATCGGAGCTGTTGCTGCTTGTCTGACCTTACTTTGTGTCCAGATTCCTTCTCTTCAAAAAACGAAAGTTCTTCCAGATTTCAAAAAAGAACTGACGGAATGTTGGCATACCTTGCGGCGTACAATGGGCATTTTGCCTTTATTCGTATGCTTTACGCTGGTGACTTTTGTCCTTATGCCTGTTTTTACGTTATTTCCTTTTATGACGCTTCTGCATTTCAACGGAAACATTTTGCAAATGGGAGTTGTGGAAATGGGTTGGGGCTCAGGGGCATTGTTGGGCGGTTTAGTACTTGCCTGTAAGGCTTTGAAAAGCAAGCAAACATTAGTGATGCATACGGCTTATGTGATATTGGGATTGTATCTGATTAGCGCCAGTTATTTACCATCAAGCGCATTTATAGGTTTTGTTTGCCTAACATTTACAGGAGGCATAGCCTATTCCATTTACCATGCGCTTTTCATCGCTATTATTCAGCAGAACTTGGCTTCGGACATGCTTGGACGGACTTTTTCTCTCATCTTTAGTTTGAGTACCTTTCCATCAATGCTGGGTATCGTAGCTTCAGGATATTGGGTGGAAGCATGGGGTATCACATCCGTCTTTATGATCAGCGGATGGGTTATCTTTCTGATTGGAGTGGGTGCAAATTTTATTTCTTCAATCAAGCAGTTGGATAATTACGCATAGTATTATTTATTAAAGAATTATTATATGACAAAGAAAGAACACACTACGATTACAGAGTTATTTCAAGTTTTGGACTTGTTGGAAAGCCTGGACATGCAGTTTTGGTTGGATGGAGGCTGGGGAGTGGATGTCTTGTACGGACAGCAAACCCGCTTGCATAGAGATATTGACATTGATTTTGATGCCAATTATACAGACCAACTCCTTGATCTTTTGCAGGAGAGAGGATATCAAATTGAAACAAATTGGTTGCCCACCCGTGTGGAACTGTATAGCAAAGAATTAGGCTATATTGATATCCATCCTTTTGTCTTGAATGCGGACGGCACTTCCAAACAAGCCGACTTGGATGGAGGCTGGTATGAATTTCAACCGGACTATTTTGGAACAGCAGTCTTTGAAGGCAGAAGCATCCCTTGCATTTCTGCAAAAGGGCAACAAGTATTCCATTCGGGCTACGATTTAAGAGAGAAGGATATTCACGATTTATCTATAATTAAACAATGTATAACAACAATGAGCCTAACAATTAGATAAGAACAAGAAAATGACAGAAAAACAAATTGTCTGGTATATCTTACTTACAGAAGTAAAGATAGATAGTGACACCCAGTCTGTCACATCCCTGAGTGTAGCTCCATTGGCAGTCTTGCCGGAATTCCAGCGTAAGGGAATTGGGGGGGATGTTGATTCAGTAAGCCCATCAGAGGGCAGCACTTTTGGGTTACGGCACAGCAGTCGTATTGGGGCATAAAGAGTATTATCCTCGATTTGGCTATCGCAAGGCTATCGATTTAGGAATTGAATTTCCTTTCGAAGTCTCTCATGAATATTGCATGGTGGCTGAATTAATACCTGGAGCTACTGAGAATGTGAAAGGTATGGTTTGTTATCCAACTGACTTTAAATAGTTTAACAAGTAAAATTCATTATATAACTCGGACTGGGTATTTCAATTTCCCAGTCCGTATTCTGATAGTACTTATTCAATTGGAAGATTGTGTTGCTTCAAGAATGAAAGTTTATCCCAATACCCTCTTTGAAAGACGATTTTGTTATCTTTTACATGAAAAAATCCGCATCCACGAAGTCCAAGAGAGTCTTTCCATTCCATGATAGCCCATTCGCCATCTTCAAAAATATTTTCCACCATACAAACCATTTTAGCAGTGGCAAATTCATTCACAAACATTTTGTAGATTGATTCTTTACCAATTATTGGTTCGTTTGCGACTTGATGATTTACTGCATTAGTAGCATACAGCTCTGCTATATGATAAGCATCTGCTTTGTTAAAGCAATCTATCCATTTTTCCAAAACTTCTTTAGGCTTCATTTTTTATAAATTCTTAGGATTTTGATTCTGTAATAAAAACAATCTGTTTGGATGCATAGATACTTGATTTTATTAATAATAGGCTATTCTATATTCTAAATCCTCTGGATTTTTGCTCTCTCTGCACCGAGTTACGTAGATTCTGCTGTAACTTTTCCCATTGTTCCTTAAACCATTGTACTATGGGTTGTCGGTTTATGGTCAGCATAAGCTTACCACTATCCATCGGATGTTTCTCAACCCTAAAAATATCATTCTTGATGTCAAATTTCCACCTGTGTTCTTCGGAATAAATTTTGCCACTACATTGTATGGATTCTTTCTTTGTCAAGAGGTTTTCTATCATGTCTTTGGTAAACCCGATAACAGCGCATAATTTTTCCATTCTCAACATCTCTTTGAACATGGGAAACCATTTGTGGGCTTTTTCAAGCAAGGTGCTCAATCGTGATATTTCCTTGTCTTTGGCTTCAAGTTCTTGATTATGTATTCTTTGAAGATTACGAATTTGTCTGCTATGCTGTTCCTGTATTTGTTGTATCTGAATTTTTAATTCATCAGTAGCTTTGTCCCGTTTGGTAATTTCCTGATGTAGCTGCTCGATGTGATGTTCCAGTTCTTTCAGCTTACCGCTTCCGAAAAGAGAACCTACACCGCTTGCTATGGCGGTAGCAGCATTGGTGGCTGTTTTCTTTAGTTTGTCCGTGCGTATCTCTGCTTTTACCTGTTTGAGTTCCTGTTCGGCAAGGCTTACTTGTTGTTCCTTGTGTCGCTTGGTTTCCTCTATACGTTGCAGTTCGGCTTTCTGCTTCTCAATGATGAAATCATTTCGTTCCAGATGCTCTTTACCTGTGACAGCTTTTGCCTGTCCACGTTCCATCAGGAGAATATCGGAAGCAAGGGTCTGCATGGTTGCCATATCCTCGTCATTGAGCTTTCGGCTCTTTCCAGTTTCATGGTTCATCCAGTCGAATACGACATGAGCATGATAATTTGGTTTGAACCATCTGTTACCGACTTGGAAGCTCTCCTTGTCTTCTGCTTCCGGCTGACCGTTCAGCCAATGCCCTTCGTCTTTATGCAGGAAAATCTGTAGCGGAGTGATGCCCCAGCGTCTTTGGCACTCTTCACCGAATTTGCGTACATCAGCCAGTGTGGTGTCCGGTCTGATAAGCAATACTCCTTCACGGATGGGTGAGCATCCCGCCACCTTGATAATCTTTCCATTCTTTCCCTTGCGTTCCCTTTCCTTTTCCTGCATGGCACGTCCGGTCTTTTCCTTGACCATTTGCTTGATATTGTCATAATGAGTTCGCAGTTCGGGAGTGCCGAAGTCGGGATTTATCCACTGTTCGTTATCGGTGGAAAGTTCGGGAACGACATAGATTCTGGACTCCCCGATATTACGCATATACTCGGCAGTCCTTCGATTGTGTGCCTCGCCCGATGCGATGTTGCAAGGCTTGATATGTATGCTTGATTTTGTTGCCATAGCTTCTTTCCTTTGTTTACAATTGATTTACTTTGCTCGCTTTCGCAGAGGGGTTCTTAGGGGTAACCCATAAGCGGAGATTGCAAAGAGAGGGTCACTCTTTGCTCGGGGTTCTCAGGGGTGAAACGCCCTGAGTGG
>CABMPD010000013.1 GCA_902388455.1 uncultured Alistipes sp.
CAGTACTCACTGACAGTACCCGCCAACGGTGTCCTGGAGGTGAGCTTTATGGGTTACCTCACACAGGAGATTCCTGTGAACGGCAGGGCTTCTCTGGATGTCGCCCTCGAGCTGGATGCCCAGATGCTGGATGACGTAATCGTTGTCGGTTACGGTACAGCCAGGAAAATATCCTCTGTGGTAGGTTCCGCATCCACCGTGAAGAATGAAGTCCTGATGAACCGTCCCTCCGCCAACGTAGGTGACGCCCTCCAGGGCCAGGTGGCAGGTCTGCAGATCTTCTCCTCGACCGGTGAGCCTATGTCCAACGTGTCCATGCGTCTGCGTGGTGTGAACTCCATCAACGCCGGAAGTACCCCTCTGTTCGTTCTTGACGGTTCACCTGTATCTGCAGATGTGTTCAACAGCTTGAACAGTAACGATATCGAGAGCATCGTAGTCATGAAGGACGCTTCCTCAACAGCTATCTACGGTTCACGTGCCGCCAACGGTGTGCTTTACATCACTACCAAGAAGGGGCGTGCCGGTGAGAAGCCTGAGGTTAAGATCCGCGGTCAGTACGGTATCTCCACCGTCGTTAACCATAAGATGGAGCTGATGAACAGTGACCAGTGGTTCGCATTCCAGAAACTGGCCAACCCTGGCTGGACACCCAACGCCCTGCAGCAGGAAGCTATCGACCTGGGTATTGATACCAAGTGGGTGGACTACTTCTTCAATCCCGCAGCTCCTGTATGGAATGCTGACATGTCAGTGTCCGGTGCTTCCGAGAAGACAGACTACTATTTCTCTCTCAGTGCATTTGACCAGACCGGTACACTCCCCAGCTCCGAGATGGCAAGGTACACTCTCCGTTCCAACATCAATACCAAGATAACCAACTGGCTGCAGATGGGTATCAACCTCGGTCTGAGTTATCAGCAGTACAGAACCGGTGGATTTACCACTACCGGTAACAGTTGGTACAACCCTACCACTGCATCCAACTGGATGCTTCCTTGGGTGACCCCTTGGAAGATTAACAGGGAGGATCCTGATAATATCTATGTTGACTACGGTAACCGTGCGGACTACTTCGAGCAGGTAAGCCTGTACAACACCATATATCTGCAGGAGGTTCAGCCTTCCACCAACAGCAATGCAAGGCTCAACGCCAGCACATACGAGCAGCTCACTCCTATCAAGGGTCTGACCATCAAGGCACAGCAGAGCCTCGAGGCGTACGATTACGCTTATGACTATGTTCAGGATCCTGATCCTGACGGACCGTTCCCTCTCAATGCTACTCACAGCCAGACATTTGACCGTTACTATCAGTTCACATTCACCAATACCATCGAGTACCGTTTCAATGTGGCTGAGAAGAATCACTTCTCTATCCTCGCCGGTCAGGAAGCTATCTTCGACCAGTACGAGAGGACCAGTGTGAGCGTAGCGGGTATTACAGACAGCCGTCTGGACCTGATTTCCCAGGGTACTGTATTCTCATCTCCCGGCTACAGCTACAGCGCAAGCTCATACAATTCTTACTTCGCCCGTCTGTCCTATGACTTCGATGAGAAGTACTATATCGATGCCTCATGGCGTATCGACGGTTCCTCACTCTTCGGTGCCAACAGAAGGTATGCCAACTTCTACTCCGTAGGTCTGATGTGGGATATCAAGAAAGAGAACTGGATGCAGAATACATCGTGGATCAACGACCTGCGTCTGTCCGCCAGCTACGGTACCACCGGTAACTCAAGTATCAGCAACTACCTGCACCTCGGAACTATAGGTACTTACGCCGGTCAGTACAACGGCTCTCAGGGATGGCGTATCGTCAATCCCGGCAACCCTGACCTGACTTGGGAGACCGTCGGAGCCCTCAACGTTTCCTTGAGTGCAAGACTGTGGAACTTCTTTGATTTCACCGTTGAGTTCTATGACAAGAACACCTATGACATGTTGATGGAGATTCCTTACTCCTTCACTACAGGACACTCTTCCGGATGGGGTAACGTCGGCAGTATGAACAACCGCGGTGTGGATGTCGAGGTAGGTTTCGACATCATCCAGACCAACGATATGTTCTTCAATATCAGTGCCAACTTTAACTACAACCACAACGAGATCACATCTCTCTACGCCGGCCGTGACGAGTATACCGTGGCCAACACCGGTATCTCCTATCAGGTGGGCTATCCTTACGGTGAGTTCTTCTACGTGCGCTCAGCAGGTGTTGACCCCCGTGACGGTATGCAGATGTGGTATGATCTGGACGGCAACAAGACCAAGAACTTCTCTGACAACAACGCCGTCATGCTCGGCAAGCAGAGGTTCGCTCCCTGGTCCGGCGGTTTCCAGCTCAGCTTCCAGTACAAGGGCCTGTACGTAGGTGCCGACTTCTCTTGGGTTGCCGGCAAGTACACCATCAACAACGACCGCTACTTCCTCACCAACCCTCTCTTCACCACTTCCAACATGAACGGAAGCACCGACCTGCTCGATATGTGGGTAGAGCCCGGCCAGATTACCGATATGCCTGGTCTTAACTCTCCCAGAAACTTCGACGAGACCTTCATTGAGGATGCATCCTTCCTCCGTCTGAAGAACCTGCAGATCTCCTACAACTTCCCTCAGAAGTGGATGGACCGCACCGGTTTCATCAAAGGCTTCAGAGTATATGCTATCGCACGTAACCTCTGGACAGTCACCAAGTACTCCGGATACGACCCCGAGGTGGACTCCAACCTCCAGCTGGGTGTATATCCCAACTCAAGACAGTTCACTATCGGAGCTGAATTCACATTCTAAACTTTGTTAAAGGAAAAGAAATGAAAAGAATATCTATAATTTCGACAATTCTGGCAGCCATGGTCCTCTCTGTAACGAGCTGCGACATGGATCTGCGTCCGGCAGGAACACTGGAGCCTGAGAATGCCTTCCAGACCGCAACCGACGCAGAATACTTCCACATCGGCTTCTACCAGGCCCTCCACGGCAGGGTTGCCGGTGCGCAGGTATATCTGACCGAGCTTCAGTCTGACCTCTTCCACGCTACAGTCGGCTACGGCAACCGTGGCGGTAATATGTACAACTGGACATTTACAGTATCCGACGGTGACGTTCAGGGTCGTTTCTCATCACCTTACAGCGGTATCGCTAACGCGAACTACTTCATAACCAACGCAAACCTGGTGGATACCACCGGCTGGGAAGCAGCTGAGAAGGAAAATCTTATCATCTACAAGGGTGAGGCCTTCTTCCTCAGGGCATATTACCACATGATGCTGGCAGAGAAGTTCTGCAAGGACTATGTAGGCAATGAGGAAAGCTACGGTATCCCTTATGTTACTGTGTACAACGCTACCTCTGACCAGTCTCAGTATCCCGATCGCGGAACTCTGCGTGAGACTTACGAGAAGATCAATCAGGACCTTGACAGTGCCGCAGCATATCTGACCACTCCCGGCCAGGTCGGCAGCATCTATCTTACAGCTGATGTCGTAACGGCTCTCAGGGCTAGAGTAGCTCTCTATACCGGTGACTATCAGGCAGCAGTCAACTATGCTTCCTCACTGATAAACTCAGGCAGATATCCTCTCATCGCAGCAGGTGACACCGAGGCGTTCAACAATATGTGGGTAAACGACTCCGGTCAGGAGTGCATCATGCAGCTCTGGGCCGACATCAACAACTACGTAACTGTTGACTACGGCTACATCGGCTACAACGAGTCGGAGGGAACCTATGGCCCTGACTTTATTCCCGAGCAGTGGGTACTCGATCTCTATGGTACCAGCGATGTTGCCAGAGGAAATGACATGCGCTTCGCCCAGTTCTTCCGTTATACTACCATCACCATGCCCGGTCCTGAAGAGTTCGATCTTTACATCTTCTTCAAGTTCCCTGGTAACCCCGAGCTGAAGGCTGCTACCAGCAACGCCCTTACCGCACGCCAGAAAGCAAAACCCTTCAGAATAGCTGAGCAGTATCTCATCCTCGCCGAGGCATACGCCCGTCTTGGCAATGCTTCAGCAGCATGCGATGCTCTCAATACGCTCCGCGACCACCGCATCGTGAACAATACTCCTGTTACTGCCAGCGGTGATGCCCTGATGACAGCCATTCTCGAGGAGAGGACCCGTGAGCTGATAGGCGAGGGCTTCCGTCTGCTCGACCTCCGCAGGTTTGACGAGCCCGTAATGAGAGGTGCTGCTCAGGATGAAGATGCCATCATGTTCCCCTTCAACAATCAGGGTACTTTCCACCGCGATCCTTCGGATTTCCGTTTCGTATTCCCTATTCCTCAGGAGGAGATTGACGCCAATCCTAATCTCGCAGGACAGCAGAATGAAGGTTATAATAACTAAGTAAAATCAGATAAGAGATGAAAAACATCAAGATATTCGTAATACTTGCCGCCACTCTGGCAGTCCTCGCTTCCTGCGACAAGAGGGACTTCACTGTGAAGACCGGCAACACCCCGGTGGAGTTTGTCCCTTCGGACAGCATTGAGATTACCGGAGAGTACTACTACCTGCCTATTCAGATGACCCAGCAGGGTACGCTCGCTTCTGTAGCCCGTATCGAAGTGGTAAGCTGTACAGGTGTAATGATCAACGATGCTCCTGCAACACTGGTTAAGGATACCGACTTCATGTTTACCAGCGAGGAGATCTACATCGGTGCCTATGACCCGGATGTTGACGGTGACGAACTGCCTTCCAACAGCCTTGAGCTCCGTATCCCCGGTTATGCCCGTTATAAGAGCATAACACTCGAGCTCAACCTGGTAGGCGACAATGTCGGCCCCAACAACCACATTGTCTATAATTTCAAGGTGTCCAGCCCCTACTACAATTTCGAGGGACGCTTCCAGATCGGCAACAACGCCATTACTATTACTCCCACCGAAGATCCTCTCGTCTACAACATATCTCTCTTCGGAGAGGATGAGGCTGAATGGACCGCCAACAGGGCCATCAACACCTTGAATTTCAGCACAGCCTTCTACACCAACGCAAACAATGAGGCTTGCCAGTGGTTCCCCTTTGACGGTCAGTACATTTCACCCGGTTCTGTCGCCAGTCTCGAGTGGCTGGATGACGACAACCTGACAACTTCTACCGGAATCGCCTGCGGTTTCGATGCCGGCGGCGGAAGCTGGAGTGTCTACGTCTTGTCAGCACCCGGTTCGCAGTTCTACAGGGTGCAGTAGTATAGACTTTTGAGTTTAACACGGGAGCCGTGCAATTTAATATTGGACGGCTCCTTTTTTTCTTATTTTAAACCTTCCTTATTATGAAATGTGTCCGTATTTTTATTCTTGCGGCGCTTGCGGCGTCAGTCCTCAGTCCCGTTTCTACAGGGGCTCAGGAGGTCAGAGGCTCGATAACCATCAAGGCCCGTGAGAATCTTCTCAACAAGCTCCCCGAGCAAGTCGCTTATTTCCTGCCCTGGTTCCAGATGGCGGATGTAGTAAGCACGGACGGCTCACTCTCTTCCGGGCGGCTCAACATCTGTCTGGTAGACAATTCAGTCCGGTTCATCCACACCACCGGAGACACTCTTCTGCTGGCCAATGCCGACAGGGTACAGAGAATTATGGTCGGAGATACAGTACTGCTTCAGACCAATGGATTCTTCGTCAAGCAACTTCTGGTTTACGGTACCAAATCCTTGGCTGAGAAGAGGGAACTGTCTATAGAGCGGCAGTCGGAATATGGCGGATACTCATCTATTCCTGCTACTTCCACGGCGCGGAAAGGCAATATGACTGCTGTCGACCCCAATTACGTCAACCAGGGTGAGGGAACCTTTGATTACCGTCTTAAGACGACCTATGTCCTCACTGACGGAGACGAAGTGTACAGGGCCAATCTCTCTGCATTTACACGTATTTTCCCCGAGAAGAAGAAGGAGATACGCAGTTATGCAAAGAGCCATAAGACCGATTTTGACTCCAAAATATCTCTTATGGAGCTATTCTATTTCTGCATTGAATAGCGTAATTGTGGCGATTTCTAAACTTTTTGTTGCATTTTGGGAAAAATTGATAACTTTGTTCTCTTACAAATTTCAAAATGCAACAAAAAGTTTAAAATGAAAAAACGTCAAACAGCTTTCATCCTTCTTGCAGCTGCCTTTCTAGTGGCAGGATGTTCAATGGATGAGGACTTTACGCGCAGAGTCCAGCCAGATCTCGATGAGATGCGCGGTCCCGGTCAGGTGGAGCCAGGCCGGTTGATTGTAAAAATGAAAAGCGAGCCGGAAGATCCAATGGAGTTGGCGGCCGCATTCCCTGATTTAAAAGTTATCTCGGTCGATCGTCTCTATAAGGGTCCGGAGAAATTCGAGGCCCGTAAGCGGGAGATGGGACTTCATCTGTGGTACACCGTGTTGTTTGATCAGGATGTGCCGGTTACCCGTGCTGCTTCAGATATCAGTGCAGCCGGTGATATGGAGGTCGTCTCTTATGTATATCCCGTACAGTATGCGTCGGATCCCTACTATCCGTTCGATGATCCTCAGCTGGATGACCAGTGGCATTATATGAATTTCGGCACCAGGAGCGGAGAGGTGGAAGGTTCGGATATCAATCTCTTCCCCGCGTGGGAGGTGACTACCGGACGCGAGGACGTGATCGTGGCTGTCACTGACGGAGGTGTGGACTACAGTCATGAGGACTTGGCAGCCAATATGTGGGTCAACGAGGCCGAGCTTTACGGCCAGCCCGGTGTGGATGATGACGGCAATGGATATGTAGATGACATCTATGGCTATAATTTTACAGTAAAAGAGGGCAGCAGCGAAATGAATGGCGCGATAACTCCGGAGGACCACGGTACGCACGTAGCCGGAACCATCGCAGCTGTCAATAATAACGGTATCGGAGTGTCCGGCATCGCCGGTGGCGATTATGCCAAAGGAATTCCGGGTGCAAGGATTATGTCCTGCCAGACCAATCCCGGCTCTGCGTATATCCAGACAGCCTTTATCTATGCAGCTGACAACGGAGCCGTGATATCACAGAACAGCTGGAGTGTGGACCGAAATTATGCATCGACACTTGCTCCCGCGATGGACTATTTCATCAAGAATGCAGGTCTGGACGAGAACCGCAACCAGGTAGGTCCGATGGCCGGCGGTATCATTATCTTCGCTGCTGCGAACGAGTCCACCAATCAGTCCTATCCGGCCGATGCCGACAATGTGTTTGCCGTAGCGTCAATCGGCGCTGACTATGAGGCTGCATACTATACCAACTACGGCTCCTGGGTTGAGGTCTCTGCTCCCGGTGGTGACGCCAATAAGGGCAAGCAGATTCTCAGTACCCTTCCGGGCAATAAATATGGTCTCATGCAGGGTACCTCGATGGCCTGTCCTCATGTCTCCGGTGTGGCCGCTCTGGTGGTATCCGCTTTCGGACAGGATGGCTTTACCAATGAGGACTGCTGGGACATCCTGCTCAACGGTACCCGTGACATCATATATGACTACAATCCGAATATGAAGGGTATGCTCGGAACCGGTCTGATCGATGCCGATATCTGCATGAAGTCCTTCGGTGTAGAGCCGCCTGACGCTGTGGATGATCTGGAGGCACTGTCTTCCGGAGGCTCCAGTGTCGTGCTGCAGTGGACAGTTCCGTCCGATATCGACAGCTACAAGCCCACCAAGTTCAATGTCTTTGCTTCCCCTTCATCTCTTGCTGATCTCGATCCTGCCAATCCCGGGTCGGACGTGATGGTATCCGAGGTCTTGACCGGTAAGCTTGAGCCGGGTGACGTGATAGTGGATACCGTTTACGGTCTGACTCCCATGACAGAGTTCCATTTCAGGGTCCAGGCAGAGGACAATATGGGAAGCGTATCGGACCTCTCAAACGAGGTGGTTTACTCCACTCTGGGCAATACTCCTCCCGTAATTACCCCCGTGAACGGAACCGAGGTGACCATCAAGGTCTACGAGAGCGCCCGTCTTGACTTCAATATTACTGATGTGGACAAGGATGAGCTTACCTACGAGCTGGAGCCAGGTTCCACAGCTGTGACATCCTCATTCTACGAAGGAACGATATCTGTAGTGATCAACGGTCTCAATGCCCCCAAGACAGATGTCGAGACCACGTACAAAGGAACCATTACAGTGACTGACGGTTTTGAGGAGGTCAGCATGGACTTCTACTACACCATTATACCCAACAGCGCTCCCGAACTGGTAATGCCCGTGGAACCGCAGATTATCAATTCATTCTCGGAAGCACTGGAACTGGATATGTCCTCGTATTTCCGCGATGCGGACAACGAAGTTCTTGCCTATACAGTCTCCACCGCATCCGGAACTGTCCTCCGTACGACTATGAATGCTGATGTTCTGAGGATTACAGCCAATGCCTACGGCATGGATACAGTGACAGTAACTGCTTCGGATGCCGCAGCTGAAAAGGCTACATGCACCTTCGTGGTTCTTTCCAGGGATGGAGGCAGGGCTGCCGATTTCTATCCCAACCCTGTGGTTGACACTCTCAATGTCCGGACAGGCGAGGCTGTTACCGCAGCAGAAGTCACAGTCAAATCAGCAAGCGGGGCGACAGTATTCTCAGAGGACGGTCTGTCCATTTCACCTTTCGCTCCTGCTGCCATCGACATGACTTCGTTCGCCGGAGGAATGTATAAGGTGACACTTACATACACTGCTGCGGACGGCAGCACCAAAACCATAACAACTGATATAGCAAAACTTTAATATACCGATGAAAAAGACATTCTCTGCAATTATCAGCGCAGCCGCAGCGATAATTCTTCCCCTCTCAGCGGCACAGGCCCAGACGGCCGGATTCCTGGATGTCAACCCTGACCCCGTATCAATGGGTATGGCCGGTACCGGTACAGTGCTGGAGGCTACCCCCTATGCAATGTGGAACAATATAGCATCTTCAGCGCTTGGAGAGGAAAAATTCCAGGTGGGAGCATCCTACTCTCTCTGGCAGCCCTCATTTACGTCCAACCATGTGGCCGGTGTCGCCGGCTATGGCAGGGTCGCCCGTTTTATGACAGTATCGGCCGGCGTGAGATATTTCTCTCATCAGCCTTATGATGTGACTGATCCCACTTCAGGTATAGTGACAGGACAGTTCAGGCCTATGGATCTGCAGGCAGGCGTCGGCTTGGGTTTCAAGGTTCTGCCTATACTCTCCCTCGGTGTCAATGTCAATTACGTTCTCAGTGACATCGGCGGTCCGAAGAAGGGTGGTGCCGTTGCTGCTGATTTCGGTGCGCTGCTTGACCTCAAGTTCATCCGTGTGGGTCTGACAGCGGCCAATATAGGCTCCAAGCTCAATTACGGCGGTACCTCATCCTACGCTCTCCCTGCTAATGTCAAGCTGGGAGTGGGAACCATTCAGCGTTTCGGAGCAGAGGACAAGCACGCGGTATCTGTGTTTTGGGAGAGCGGTATGGTCTTCGAGCAGACTGCTTTCTTCACCGGCATCGGAGCCCAGTACAGTTTCAATGACTTTGTACGGGTAAGCGCAGGATATCACTACGGGAATACGGAGAAGCTCGTAATCGGCTCCTATGCCTCAATAGGTGCCGGAGTCAAGATTCTCGGTATATCCATCAATGCAGCCTATCTCATAGGCCTGTCTCAGGACTCTCCTCTATCCAATACATTCTCCTTAGGAGTCGGTTACGCTTTCTAGCGGAGCGGGCGGTTTCGCCTTTTGTTTGAAAATAAAAAGGTCTGACTGAACACTGAATCAGTCAGACCTTTTTATTTAATACCAGGTTCTGCTACTCTTCCTTGCGGCGGGGAGATGATGCGGCTGCCATCTTGTTGTAGTCGTCCATGGATGCTACAATGATGCGCTCAAACTCCCGCTGGCCTGTACCGGCAGGAATGAGATGACCGCAGATGACGTTCTCCTTGAGGCCTTCGAGTGTGTCGACCTTGCCGCGGATAGCAGCCTCGCTGAGCACCTTGGTTGTCTCCTGGAAGGAGGCGGCGGACATGAAGCTGTTGGTACGCAGTGCGGCGCGGGTGATACCCTGGAGTATCTGGTTGGATGTAGCAGGGATAGCGTCACGGGCCTGGACGAGCTTGAGATCCTGCCTCTTGAGCATGGAGTTCTCGTCCCTGAGCCTGCGGGCGGTGACGATCTGGCCGGGCCTGAGCTCGGTGGAGTCACCGGCATCCTGTACGACTTTCTTGCCGAACATGGAGTCATTCTCCTCGTTGAACTCCCATTTGTCCACCAGCTGCTCGGGCAGGAAGCGGGTGTCGCCGGGATCTACGATCTGCACCTTGCGCATCATCTGGCGCACGATGATTTCGAAGTGCTTGTCGTTGATCTTCACACCCTGCATACGGTACACCTCCTGAATCTCATTGACGATGTACTCCTGTACCTTGATGGGACCCTGGATGGCCAGGATATCGGCGGGGGAGACGGCACCGTCGGAGAGGGGCATGCCGGCGCGGATGTAGTCGTTTTCCTGTACGAGAATCTGTTTGGACAGGGGCACGAGGTAGCGTTTCTCATCTCCGGTCTTGGAGCGGATGACGATCTCGCGGTTGCCTCGCTTGATTTTTCCCATCTGGACCTCACCGTTGATTTCAGCCACGATAGCAGGATTGGACGGATTGCGGGCCTCGAAGAGCTCGGTGACGCGGGGCAGACCACCGGTGATATCGCCCGATTTTCCGATGGCGCGCGGAATCTTGACGATAACATCTCCGGCCTGGACCTCCTCTCCGTCCTCCACTGTCAGGTGGGCGCCTACAGGCAGGTTGTACTGCTTGACCTCGGTGCCGTTCTGCATAATGTGGATGGTGGGGTTCTTGGATTTGTCCCTGGATTCTATAATCACTTTCTCACGGTGGAGGGAGAATTCATCGGTTGCCTCCTCCCTGAAAGTAACGCCTTCAACGAGGCTGTCGAAAGAGATTGTACCCGGCAGCTCCGTGATAGTAACGGCGTTGTATGCGTCCCATTCGCAGATGCGGTCTCCCTTGGAGATATTGGCTCCATCCTTCTGGAAGAGCTTGGCTCCGTAGGGGATGTTGTGCTGGGAGAGGGTGATGCCGGTGTTGACGTCGACGATACGCATCTCGGCTGTACGGCCGATGACGATCTCGAAGTCTCCGTCGTCCTCATGCTTGGTGACTGTCCTGAGCTCCTCGAATTCCAGGCGTCCGTCGTAGCGGGCTATGATTTCGGACTCGGAAGCGATGCTGGAGGCAGTACCACCGACGTGGAATGTACGGAGGGTCAGCTGTGTACCGGGCTCTCCGATGGACTGTGCGGCGATGACACCTACTACCTCGCCCTTCTCGACCATGCGGCCGGTGGCCAGGTTGCGTCCGTAGCACTTCGCGCAGACGCCCTTGCGGGATTCGCAGGTGAGTACCGAACGGATTTCCACCTGTTCGATGGGCAGAGCAGAGATTTTGGCTGCGATGTCCTCAGTAATCTCCTCGTTGGCGGGGAGGATGAGCTCACCGGTCAGAGGGTTGTAGATGTCGTGTACCGAAGTACGGCCGAGGATACGGTCGTAGAGGGACTCGACGATCTCGTCCTTGTTCTTGATGGCTGTGGCCACGATACCGCGGAGGGTCTTGCAGTCCTCCTCGTTGATGATGACATCGTGGGACACGTCTACGAGCCTACGGGTCAGATAACCGGCATCGGCAGTCTTCAGCGCGGTGTCGGCCAGACCTTTACGGGCACCGTGGGTGGAGATGAAGTACTCGAGCACGGAGAGTCCCTCCTTGAAGTTGGAGAGAATAGGGTTCTCGATGATCTCCGCTCCGGTCGAACCGGACTTCTGGGGTTTGGCCATCAGACCACGCATACCGCAGAGCTGACGGATCTGCTCTTTCGAACCACGGGCTCCCGAGTCGAGCATCATGTAGATAGGGTTGAATCCCTGCTGGTCGGCCTCGATGGTCTTGGTCACCATGTTAGTCAGACGGGAGTTGGTGGTGGTCCAGATATCGATAATCTGGTTGTAGCGCTCGTTATTGGTGATAAGACCCATGTTGAAGCTGGCCTGGATCTCTTCCACCTGACTGTAGCCTGACTCTACGAGTTCGGCTTTTTCCTGGGGGATGATCACGTCGGCCAGGTTGAACGACAGACCGCCCTTGAAGGCCATGGTGTAGCCGATGGACTTGATGTCGTCCAGGAACTGGGCTGTGCGGGCCACTCCGCAGACTTTCACTACCTTGCCGATGATGTCGCGGAGGGACTTCTTGGTAAGCAGCTCGTTGATGTAGCCTACTTCAGGGGGTACGACCTGGTTGAAGATGACCCGGCCGACTGTGGTGTTCTCAAAGATGCGGTAGCCTTTTGAGAGGTCGGCGGGATCCTTGGGCAGGCGTACGGATATCTTGGCGTGAAGGTCAACACGTTTCTCGTTATAAGCGATGATGACTTCTTCCGGTCCGTAGAATGTCATGCCCTGGCCCTTTGAGCCTTCGCGGGGTTTGGTAATATAGTAGAGGCCAAGGACCATGTCCTGGGAGGGCACGGTGATGGGCGCTCCGTTGGCGGGGTTGAGGATGTTGTGTGAGCCGAGCATCAGCAGCTGGGCCTCGAGGATGGCGGCGTTGCCCAGAGGAAGGTGCACGGCCATCTGGTCACCGTCGAAGTCCGCGTTGAATGCGGTACATGCGAGGGGGTGGAGCTGAATGGCCTTGCCCTCGATCAGCTTGGGCTGGAATGCCTGGATACCGAGGCGGTGCAGGGTAGGGGCACGGTTGAGCAGGACGGGATGGCCTTTCATCACGTTCTCCAGGATGTCCCAGATGACGGGCTCTTTCTTGTCCACTATCTTCTTGGCCGAACGTACTGTCTTGACGATGCCTCTCTCTATCAGCTTGCGGATGATGAAGGGCTTGTAGAGCTCGGCGGCCATGAACTTGGGCAGACCGCACTCATGCATGTGCAGCTCGGGACCTACGACGATCACCGAACGGGCGGAGTAGTCCACACGTTTACCGAGCAGGTTCTGACGGAAACGGCCCTGTTTTCCTTTGAGGGAGTCCGAGAGGGACTTGAGGGTGCGGTTGGCGTCGGTCTTTACGGCGTTGGACTTGCGCGAGTTGTCGAAGAGGGAGTCGACGGCCTCCTGCAGCATGCGCTTCTCGTTGCGCAGGATGACTTCGGGGGCCTTGATCTCAATGAGCTTCTTCAGACGGTTGTTGCGGATGATGACGCGGCGGTAGAGGTCGTTGAGGTCGGATGTGGCGAAACGTCCTCCGTCCAGGGGCACGAGGGGCCTCAGGTCGGGAGGAATGACGGGGATGACCTTCATGATCATCCACTCGGGACGGTTGATGTCCTTCGACTCACGGAAGGCCTCTATGACGCTCAGGCGCTTGAGGGCCTCGGCCTTGCGCTGCTGTGAGGTCTCGCTCTCGGTCTTGTGGCGCAGGTCGTAGGAGAGTTCGTCGAGGTCCAGCTTGGACAGGAGGGTGTAGATGGCCTCGGCGCCCATGCCGGCGATGAACTTCTCGGGGTCGCTGTCGTCCAGGGACTGATTGTCCTTAGGCAGGCGGTCGAGCACGTCCAGGTACTCGTCCTCAGAGAGGAGGGCGAGGTCGTTTATATTGAGATCTCGGGCTGCTCCGGCCTGGATGACGATGTACCGCTCATAGTAGATTACGGACTCGAGCTTCTTGGATGCGATGCCGAGCAGACTGCCGATCTTGTTGGGAGTCGAGCGGAAGTACCAGATGTGGGCTACGGGAACGGTCAGGGTGATGTGTCCCATCCTTTCCCTGCGGACTTTCTTCTCCGTCACCTCCACACCGCAGCGGTCGCAGACGATACCGCGGTAGCGGATCCTCTTGTACTTGCCGCAGTGGCACTCGTAGTCCTTGGTGGGACCGAAGATTCTCTCGCAGAAGAGTCCGTCGCGCTCCGGCTTGTAGGTACGATAGTTGACGGTCTCGGGCTTGAGGACCTCTCCGGAGGATCTCTCCAGAATCTCCTCGGGAGAGGCCAGTCCGATGGATATCCGGCTGAAGTTGCTTTTGATCTTATTGTCTTTCTTAAAAGCCATATCTTGGATAATTCTTAATTGTCAAATACAAACATTAGTCTAACTTGATGCTCAGTCCGAGTCCGCGGAGCTCGTGCAGCAGCACGTTCAGGGACTCAGGAATGCCGGGTGTAGGCATCGGGTCGCCCTTGACGATGGCCTCGTAGGCGCGGGAACGGCCGGTGACGTCGTCGGACTTGATGGTGAGGATCTCCTGGAGGACATTGGAGGCTCCGAATGCCTCGAGGGCCCATACCTCCATCTCTCCGAATCGCTGGCCTCCGAACTGTGCCTTACCTCCCAGAGGCTGCTGGGTGATGAGGGAGTAGGGACCGATGGAGCGGGCGTGCATCTTGTCGTCGACCATGTGGCCGAGCTTGATCATGTAGATCACGCCGACAGTCGCGGGCTGGTCGAAGTACTCTCCGCTGCCGCCGTCGCGCAGGAAGGTCTTTCCGTAGCGGGGCAGGCCTGCCTTGTCGGTGTACTCGCAGATCTGGTCGAGGGAAGCTCCGTCGAAGATCGGGGTGCTGAACTTCAGGCCCAGTTCCTTGCCGGCCCATCCGAGCACTGTCTCGTAGATCTGTCCCAGGTTCATACGTGAAGGCACACCCAGAGGGTTGAGGACGATGTCCACTGTGGAACCGTCATCGAGGAAAGGCATGTCCTCGTCGCGTACGACCTTGGCTACGATACCCTTGTTTCCGTGGCGTCCGGCCATCTTGTCGCCGACGCGGATCTTCCTCTTCTTGGCCACGTAGACCTTGGCCAGCTGCATGATGCCGGAGGGCAGCTCGTCTCCGATGGTGAGGTTGTATTTGATGCGCTTGAGTGTCGCGTCGTACTCCTTGTAGGCTATCAGGTAGTTGTTGATGAGGGTCTTGATCTGCTCGTTGGCCGTCTTGTCGGAGGTCCACTTGGCGGGATTGACGTCCTCATACTTGATATTCTCGAGCATGGCGCGGGTAATCACTGTTCCCTTGGGAATGAGCTCTGTCTCGTAGAGGTCTGAGATACCGTTGCTCTTGTGGTCCTTCACCAGAACCATGAGCTTGTCGATGAAGAGCTTGCGCAGGGCGGTAGTCTTCTCCACGAAGTCCTCCTCAGCCCTTACCAGCTCCTCCTTGGGAGCGTTCTTGCCTCTCTTGCCGGGCTCCTTGGCAACGCGGGAGAACAGTCTCTTTCCGATGATTGTACCGGAGAGGGAAGGGGAGGCCTTCAGGGAGGCGTCCTTGACATCGCCGGCCTTGTCTCCGAAGATGGCCCTCAGGAGCTTCTCCTCCGGTGAGGGGTCGCTTTCTCCCTTCGGGGTAATCTTACCGATGAGGATGTCACCGGGCTCCACGTTGGCGCCGACCCTGATGATTCCGTGCTCGTCGAGGTCCTTGGTGGCGTCCTCGCTGACGTTCGGGATATCGGAGGTCAGCTCCTCCATTCCGCGCTTGGTGTCGCGGACTTCCATGATGTACTCGTCCACGTGGATAGAGGTGAATATATCCTCGCGGAGAATCCTCTCGGAGAGGACGATGGCGTCCTCGAAGTTATATCCTTTCCAGGGCATGAAGGCCACCTTCAGGTTGCGTCCGAGGGCGAGCTCGCCGCCCTGTGTGGCGTATCCTTCGGTGAGGACCTGTCCGGGATGCACCCTGTCGCCCTTGCGTACGATGGGCTTGAGGTGGATCGAGGTGCTCTGGTTGGTCTTGCGGTACAGGGGCAGATGGTAGACTGTCACGTCGGGAGCGAAGCTTACGAACTTCTCTGCCTCTGTCCTGTCGTACTTGACATGTATCTCGCGGGCATCCACATATACTACCTCTCCGTCTCTGGCTGCGACCACCTGGGTGCGGGAGTCGCGGGCTACCGCCCTCTCCAGACCGGTACCGACGATGGGGGCCTCGGGACGCACTACAGGCACGGCCTGGCGCATCATGTTGGATCCCATGAGGGCGCGGTTGGCGTCGTCATGCTCGAGGAAAGGAATAAGGGATGCTGCGATGGATGCTATCTGGTTGGGGGCCACGTCCATGTAGTGTACCTGATCCTTGGTCACTACCGGGAAGTCAGCTTCGTGACGGCAGCTGATGCGCTCGTCGAGGATGTCTCCTTCGTCGTCGAGGTGGATGTTGGCCTGTGCGACCATCTTGTCCTCCTCTTCCTCGGCGCTCATATAGACGCATCCCTCGGGGGACATGTCCACCTTGCCGTTCTCTACCTTTCTATAAGGTGTCTCGATAAATCCGAGGTCATTTATCCTCGCATATACGCAGAGCGAGGAGATAAGGCCGATGTTGGGTCCCTCAGGTGTCTCGATGGGGCAGAGTCGGCCGTAGTGGGTGTAGTGCACGTCGCGGACCTCGAAACCGGCGCGGTCCCTTGACAGACCTCCGGGACCGAGGGCTGACAGACGGCGCTTATTTGTCATCTCGGCCAGAGGGTTGGTCTGGTCCATGAACTGGGACAGCTGGCTGGTTCCGAAGAAGGAGTTGATTACGGACGAGAGGGTCTTGGCGTTGATGAGGTCGGTGGGTACGAATACCTCGTTGTCCCTCACGTTCATCCTTTCGCGGATGGTACGTGCCATACGGGTGAGGCCGACGCTGAACTGGTTGGCGAGCTGCTCGCCGACAGTCCTGATGCGGCGGTTGCTCAGGTGGTCGATGTCATCAATGGCGGCTTTGTTGTTGATCAGCTGGATGAGATACTTGATGATCTCGATGATATCCTGTTTGGTCAGAACCCTGACATCGGACGGGGTGGTCAGGCCCAGCTTCCTGTTGAGACGATAGCGGCCCACCTCTCCGAGGTCGTAGCGCTTGTCGGAGAAGAAGAGCTTGTCGATAACGTCGCGGGCTGTGGCCTCGTCAGGCGGTTCTGAGTTGCGCAATTGCCTGTAGGTGTAGAAGACGGCCTCTTTCTCAGAGTTGCAGACGTCTTTCTGGAGGGTATTGAAAATGATCGTGTAGTCGCTCAGGTCCACGTCGTCCCTGTGGAGGAGGATGGTGCTGACTCCGGCGTCCACGATGTCGTCTATGTTGTTCTCGTCGAGAATGGTCTCGCGGTCAACGACAATCTGGTTCCTCTCGATGTAGACTACCTCACCGGTGTCCTCGTCCACGAAGTCCTCGTTCCATGTCTTGAGGACGCGGGCGGCGAGCTTGGAACCGATATTCTTCGTAAGTTCTTCCTTGGTGGCCTGCACCTCACGTGCAAGTCCGAAGATATCGAGGATGTCCTTGTCACCCTCGAATCCGATGGCCCTCAGCAGGGTCGTGACAGGGAGCTTCTTCTTCCTGTCGATGTAGGCGTACATGACATTGTTGATGTCGGTGGCGAACTCAATCCATGAGCCCTTGAACGGAATGATTCTGGCAGAATAGAGCTTCGTTCCGTTGGCGTGGATGCTCTGCCCGAAGAATACGCCGGGCGAGCGGTGGAGCTGCGATACGACGATGCGCTCCGAGCCGTTGATGACAAATGTTCCCCTTTCGGTCATGTACGGAATGGTGCCCAGATAAACGTCCTGGATCGAGGTGTCGAAATCCTCATGCTCGGGGTCCGTGCAGTAGAGCTTCAGCTTGGCCTTGAGGGGCACGCTGTAGGTCAGACCCATGTCCAGACATTCGTCGACACTGTAGCGGGGAGGGTCGATGAAATAGTCTACGAATTCGAGGACGAAGTTGTTTCTGGTGTCGGTGATGGGGAAAATCTCCTGGAATACTTTGAACAGTCCTTCATTACGGCGGTTTTCAGGTGTGGTATCCAGCTGGAAGAAGTCCTTGAAAGACTTCAGCTGTACCTCCAAGAAATCGGGGTATTCGAGAAGAGTCTTGGAAGATGCAAATGAAATACGTTGATTGTTAAGGTTTTGCGCCATTGTGTCCGGTTTTGTTGAAGATAAACTTGAAAAACGACAAAAAGGTTTAGAGTCCTGGCGGACCCTAAACCTGAATTTTCCCGTCAGCGGGATGGAGTATGTTTATTTAACTTCAACTTCTCCGCCTGCTTCTTCGAGTTGTGCTTTTACCTGTTCAGCTTCAGCCTTGGATACTTTCTCCTTTACAGGAGCGGGAACCTTGTCAACGAGCTCCTTGGCCTCTTTCAGTCCGAGACCGGTGATCTCCTTAACGACCTTCACGATCTGGAGCTTGGCCTGGCCGGCTGAGGTGAGGATTACGTCGAACTGGGTCTGCTCAGCCTCAGCGGCTGCTCCGCCTGCTGCGGGAGCGGCTACTGCTACTGCAGCGGCTGCTGCAGGCTCGATTCCGTACTCGTCCTTCAGTACCTGTGCGAGTTCTTGAACTTCTTTAACTGTGAGGTTTACTAACTCTTCCGCAAATTTCTTGATATCTGCCATGATTTCTAATTATTAAATTGTTTGTTTTATTTTTACTCTTTTTCCGATAAGGTCTTGACCAGTCCTGCGATCTTGCCGCCGGCAGAAGCCTGCAGAGCGGAGATGACGTTGCGTGCAGGAGACTGCAGCAGACCGATGATGTCACCGATGAGTTCTTCACGGGACTTGATGTTGACGAGAACCTCGAGGTTCTCAGCACCGACGTAGGCGCAATCCTGAACGTACGCTCCTTTCAGCACCGGCTTGCCCATTTTCTCACCGTATTCCTTGATGAGCTTGGCAGGGGTGTTGGGGGTAGTGGTGAACATGATGGCGGAAGAACCTTCCATTACAGGCTTCATGGCCTCTACGGCCTCGCCTTCCATCTTCTCGAGGGCTTTGATGAAGAGAGTGTTCTTAACGACCATCAGCTTCACGTCCTTCTCGAAGCAGGCCCTGCGGAGGGCTGTGGTATTTTCCGCGTTGAGTCCCGAGATGTCGGTAACATAGAAGTTGGGAGTCTCAGCAAGCTGAGCCGCAACCTGATCTATAATCTGTGCTTTTTCCTCTTTTCTCATGATACTCTGGTTGATTATTCAGCTGCGCTGAAGGTTTTCGAATCTATGCATATACCGGGGCTCATAGTTGAAGAGATGAAGATGCTCTTCACGTATGTTCCTTTCAGGGACTGAGGTTTCAGTTTTACGATGGTGTTGAGGAGCTCGAGAGCGTTGGCTGCCAGCTGCTCGGCGTCGAAGGACACCTTGCCGATGGCTGCGTGAACGATACCGGTCTTGTCAACCTTGAAGTCGATCTTACCGGCCTTCACTTCCTTGACAGCCTTACCGATCTCCATGGTCACCGTACCTGTCTTGGGGTTGGGCATCAGGCCGCGGGGACCGAGGATACGGCCCAGGGCACCTACCTTACCCATGACGGAGGGAGTACAGATGATCACGTCCACATCGGTCCAGCCGCCCTTGATCTTCTCGACGAACTCGTCCAGACCTACGTAGTCGGCACCGGCCTCGCGGGCTTCGTTCTCCTTATCGGGGGTACACAATACGAGTACGCGGGTAACTTTACCGGTTCCGTGAGGAAGGGTCACAACGCCACGTACCATCTGGTTCGCCTTACGGGGGTCAACTCCGAGGCGGACAGCAAGGTCAACTGAGGCGTCGAACTTGGCGTAGTTACTTTCCTTCACCAGTTTGCATGCTTCCAGAAGCCTGTACTCTTTCCCGAAGTCCACTTTCGCTTCGGCTATTTTCTGGTTTTTAGTCAATTTACTCATAGCGTGCGATTATTTTACGTCTTCAGGGAATGTTCCGGTAACTGATACACCCATGCTCCTGGCAGTTCCAGCCACCATCTTCATGGCGGACTTGAGGGTGAAAGCGTTCATGTCAGGCCTCTTGTCCTGAGCTATGGCTTTTACCTGCTCCCAAGTCAATGAGCCTACCTTGCTGCGGTTGGGCTCGGCTGAGCCTTTGGCAATCTTGGCGGCCTCTTTGATCTGGACTGCTACAGGGGGCTGCTTAACTACAAATGTAAAGGATTTATCACTGTAAACGGTGATGATTACAGGGAGTACCTTTCCGGCCTTGTCCTGAGTACGGGCATTGAATTGTTTGCAGAAATCCATGATGTTCACGCCCTTCGAACCGAGAGCCGGTCCTACTGGAGGTGAGGGATTCGCGGCACCGCCTTTTATCTGCAATTTAATAAATGCGGCAATCTCTTTAGCCATAATTAATACTTGATTTATTCTTTAACTACTTGAACAAAATTCAGTTCCAGAAGAGTCTTGCGTCCGAAAATCTTGACCATCACCTTGAGTTTCTTCTTGTCCTGAAGAATCTCCTCGATCGTGCCGTCGAAGCCGTTGAAAGGACCATCGGTGATCTTCACAGCCTCTCCGACGATAAACGGGGTGATGTTCTCCTCATCCTGCTCGAGCTGCTCGTCCACTATACCTAGTATCCTGTTGATCTCGGAGGGTCTGAGGGGTATGGGCTCTTTGTCCTTGCCCTGTCTCTCCGTGAGGAAGCCGGATACGTGGGGTACGTTGCGGATGATGTGCTGCAGCTCGCCTGTCAGATGGGCCTCGATGAGAACGTAGCCGGGAAAGAAGATACTTTCCTTGCTGACCTTCTTACCGTTGCGCACCTGATAGATCTTCTCGGTGGGAATGAGAATCTGGGAAACGTAGTCATTGAGACCGAGTGCTCTTATCTCGCTCTCAATATACTCTTTGGCCTTTTTCTCCTTACCCCCGGCGCATCGGATGACGTACCATTTCTTCTCAAGCTCAGCCATCGCCTTAGTATAATAAGTTATAGATCGTGGTCACCAGATGTCTGAACACGAAATCCATCAGAAATATTATAGCCGCGAGGATGACCGAAGCCACCATCACGACGATTGCCGAACTCTGAAGTTGGTTCCAAGACGGCCAGCTGACTTTTTGGGTCAGTTCTTTGTACGACTCTTTAAAGTAAACTGCTATTCTGCTCATTTTTTAATGTTTGTCGGCTTTTGGCCGGAAGCTTGCCTGGAGCCGTCGTTAAAATGCCGGGCCCGTAACTGCCCGGTATCTTGCAGGGACAGAGCGATTCGAACGCCCATCAACGGTTTTGGAGACCGCTATTCTACCCTTGAACTATGTCCCTTTAAAAAGGGGGCCGATCAGTAGGCCCCCCCATGTATTGTGTAATCTCTTGAGAGATGATTACTCGAGGATGTCGGTAACCTGGCCTGAGCCGACGGTACGGCCGCCCTCACGGATGGCGAAGCGGAGACCTGCGTTGATAGCTACAGGGTAGATGAGCTCTACGGTGATCTCTACGTTGTCGCCGGGCATTACCATCTCGGTTCCCTCAGGGAGCATAATCTCTCCGGTGATGTCGAGGGTACGGATGAAGAACTGAGGACGATAGTGGTTGTGGAAAGGAGTGTGACGGCCACCCTCATCTTTCTTCAGCACGTAGATAGCGGCTTTGAATTTCTTGTGAGGAGTGATGGTACCGGGATGAGCGATAACCTGACCTCTCTTGATCTCCTTCTTGTCGATACCGCGGAGGAGCAGACCTACGTTGTCTCCAGCCTCACCCTCGTCGAGAATCTTGCGGAACATCTCGACACCGGTAACAACTGACTTCTTGGGCTCCTCGCCGAGGCCGATGATCTGAACCTCGTCGCCGACCTTAACGATACCGGTCTCGATACGTCCGGTAGCAACGGTACCACGGCCGGTGATGGAGAAGATGTCCTCGATAGGCATCAGGAAAGGCTTCTCGTTGTCACGTACAGGCAGGGGAATGTACTCGTCTACTGCGTTCATCAGCTCCATAACCTTCTCAACCCACTTGGGCTCGCCGTTGAGGGCGCCGAGAGCGGAACCTGCGATAACGGGAGCGTTGTCGCCGTCGAAGCCGTAGAAGCTGAGCAGCTCACGAACCTCCATCTCAACGAGCTCAATCATCTCGGGATCGTCAACGATATCAACTTTGTTCAGGAACACAACGATTCTGGGCACGTTCACCTGACGGGCGAGCAGGATGTGCTCACGGGTCTGGGGCATAGGACCGTCGGTAGCGGCTACTACGAGGATAGCACCATCCATCTGAGCGGCACCGGTAACCATGTTCTTCACATAGTCGGCGTGGCCCGGGCAGTCTACGTGTGCGTAGTGACGGGTCTCAGTCTGATACTCGATATGGGCGGTATTGATGGTGATACCACGCTCCTTCTCCTCGGGAGCGTTGTCGATGGAGTCGAATGAGCGGACCTCGGAGAGTCCCTTCTCAGCCAGAACCTTGGTGATGGCTGCGGTCAGAGTAGTTTTACCGTGGTCAACATGGCCGATAGTACCTATGTTTACGTGCGGCTTGTCCCTTTTGAAAGTTTCTTTTGCCATAATGTCTGATTTTATGTAATTAAAATTGAGCCGGTGATGAGATTTGAACTCATGACCTCTTCCTTACCAAGGAAGCGCTCTACCCCTGAGCTACACTGGCTTTTAATGGAGCGGAAGACGAGGTTCGAACCCGCGACCCTCAGCTTGGAAGGCTGATGCTCTACCAACTGAGCTACTTCCGCTTATGTGTGGGGAGAGAAGGATTCGAACCTCCGAAGGCGTGCGCCAGCAGATTTACAGTCTGCCCCAGTTGGCCACTTTGGTATCTCCCCGATAGTATGTTGAGTTACTATATTCAATGAACTTGAGCCGATAGAGGGATTCGAACCCACGACCCGCTGATTACAAATCAGCTGCTCTGGCCAACTGAGCTATATCGGCAGCGCTTATTTTTGGGACTGCAAAGATATATCATTTATTAAAATATCCAAAACAATTTTAAAAATAATTGCAGATTGTTTTGAAAATATTTTCCGTGTCATACCCACATTCTGCCCTTAACTCCTTGATAGTCCCTTGCTCCACGAATTTGTCGGGGACTCCGAGGCCAATGACTTTTATCCCCGGATGCCGCTCCGCGATCCAGGAGGCCACGGCATCGTGCAGTCCTCCGGCGGTCATTCCGTCCTCGACGGTGATGACGGTGCCGGCCTTGGCGCAGACCTCCTCCAGGATGTCCGTGTCCAGCGGCTTGAGGAAACGCATGTCGTAGTGGAGCGCTTCCCTGCCCGTCTCCGCGGCTCTGCTGACGGCTTCCGCGGCCCTGTTGCCTATGGGGCCGATGGAGAGCACCGCCACGTCCTTCCCGGGGTGGAGGAGACGGCCGCGGCCCAGGGGGACGGTCCTGAACTCCGCTCCGCGCCATGAGACTCCCTCGCCGTTTCCACGGGGATACCTTATTATAATAGGACCCTGGAATGAGGGGAGGGCGGCGGTGTACATGAGGTTGCGCAGCTCCAGCTCGTCTAGGGGGGAGGCGATGACCAGGTTCGGGACGGGGCGGAAGGCGGCCAGGTCAAATACGCCCTGGTGCGTGGCTCCGTCCTCTCCAACCAGACCGGCGCGGTCCAGACAGAGGATGACCTTCAGTTTCTGGAGGGCGACGTCGTGGATGACATTGTCGTAGGCCCTCTGCATGAAGGAGGAGTAGATGTTGCAGAAGGGGAGGTAGCCCGCGGCGGCCAGACCGGCGGAGAATGTGACGGCGTGCTGCTCGGCTATGCCGACGTCGAAGGTCCGTTCGGGTATTTCCCTCATCATGATGTTCATGCCGCAGCCGGAGGCCATGGCGGGGGTGACGGCGACGATCTTCTCATCGGCCCGGGCGAGCTCGAGGAGGGTCTCTCCGAATACGTCCTGGTAGCGGGCGGCGGCGGGTTCCGCGGGGATGTTGCGCTTGCCGGTGACGGGGTCGAAGGTGCCGGGGGCGTGCCATACGGTCTGGTCCTCCTCGGCGGGACGGTATCCCTTGCCCTTTTTGGTGATGACGTGCAGGAGCTTGGGGCCCTTGATGTTGCGCAGGGAGGCGAGGGTGGTGGTCAGCTGGCCGATGTCGTGGCCGTCGATGGCTCCGAAGTACCTGAATCCCAGTGATTCGAAGAGGGAACCGCTGCGGAACAGGGCCATCTTCGTGCTGAACATGAACTTCTGGACTGAGCGGCGCAGGCGGGTGGAGCCTATGGTGTCCCAGACGTGGTTCTTTATGCGGTTGTAGGTCTCGGAGGTGGAAATCTTGAGCAGGTAGTCGTGCATGCCTCCGCGGCCGTGGTCTATGGAGATGTGGTTGTCGTTGAGTATGACCAGGATGTCGGTCTTCATGGCACCGGCGTTGTTGAGGCCCTCGAAGGCCAGTCCGCCGGTCATGGCTCCGTCTCCGATGACAGCCACTATCTTCTCACCGCTGCCGGAGAGCCTGGCTGCCGTGGCCATGCCGAGGGCTGCGCTGACAGAAGTGGACGAGTGTCCTACGCCGAAGGAGTCGAAGATGCTCTCGGACATTTTCGGAAATCCGCTTATGCCGCCGTAGGTCCGGTTGGTGCGGAACTGCTCCCGGCGGCCGGTGATGATCTTGTGGGCGTAGGCCTGGTGCCCCACGTCCCAGACGATCTTGTCAGTAGGGGTGTTGTAGGTGTAGTGCAGGGCAACGGCCAGTTCGACCGCACCGAGACTCGAGCCCAGATGGCCCGGGTTCGTGGCGCAGCATCCGATCATGTACTGCCGTATCTCGCTGCAGAGGGTCTCCAGCTGCTTGACAGAAAAGCCCCGGATATCCTCGGGGCTGTTGACTTTCTCCAGCAGGGACATGGCCTATCTCCTGAAAATGGTCTCGTCCCTGTCCGGGCCGAGCGAGATGACGGTTACAGGCACTCCTGTCTGCTGTTCGATAAATGCGATGTATTCCTTGAACTCTGCGGGAAGGTCCTTCTCGTTGCGGATGGCCGAGAGAGGCTGCTTCCAGCCCTTGAACTCCTGATATACGGGAGTGACCTCGGCATAGGTGTCGTAGGGCACGGTGTCCTGGGGCTTGCCGTCCACGATGTAGCCGGTGGCCACCTTGATGGTATCGAATGTGTCCATCACGTCGGCCTTCATCATGATCAGCTCGGTGACTCCGTTGAGCATCACGGCGTACTTGAGGGCGACCATGTCCAGCCAGCCGGTGCGGCGGGGACGGCCTGTGGTGGCGCCGAACTCGTGGCCCTGGCGGCGGAGCTCCTCTCCGGTCTCATCGAAGAGCTCGGTGGGGAAGGGGCCGCTGCCCACGCGGGTGCAGTAGGCCTTGAAGATGCCGTAGACGTGGCCGATGGACGAGGGGGCCACTCCCAGTCCGAGGCATGCGCCCGGGCAGATGGTGGTCGAGGAGGTCACGAAGGGGTAGGATCCGAAGTCCACGTCGAGCATCGAGCCCTGGGCTCCCTCGGCGAGGACGCTGCTGCCCTGGGCGAGACGGCTGTTGATATAGTACTCGCCGTCCACCAGGTCGAAGGTACGGAGGTAGTCCACGGCGGCCATCCACTCCTTTACGTTGGTGTCGGGGTCGTAGGCGTAGTCAAACTGCTTGAGGAAGGCGATGTGCTTCTTCTTCAGGGCCTCGAAGCGGTCCTGGAAGTCCGGGGCGAGGATGTCGCCTACGCGGAGACCGTTGCGTCCGGTCTTGTCCATATAGGTGGGGCCGATGCCCTTTAGGGTCGAGCCGATCTTGGACTTGCCCTTGGAGGCCTCGGATGCCGCGTCGATGATGCGGTGGGTGGGGGTGATGAGGTGGGCCTTCTTGGAGATGCGGATGCGCTCCCTTACCGGGACGCCCAGTTTTTCCAGGTCCTCACACTCCTGCCGGAAGATGATGGGGTCGAGGACCACACCGCCTCCGATGAGGTTGTCGGTGCCTTCCCGGAAAATGCCCGAGGGGACGGAGTGCAGCACGAAACTGCTCTCTCCGTGATGGATCGAGTGCCCCGCGTTGGGACCGCCCTGGAAGCGGGCTATGATATTGTACTTCTGTGCAAGGACATCCACTATCTTGCCCTTGCCCTCGTCTCCCCACTGGAGGCCGAGGACGACGTCTACTTTTGCTGTATTGTTGCTCATGATATTTCTTCTGACAATGTATGACAACTTTCGGTAATTCCATCCTAGAACGGGAGGTCGTCTCCTTCTTCGGCACCGCCAAAGGAATCAGCCGGCGTGTTGCTCTGAACGGGGGAATTGTACCCTTGAGGCTGCTGGGGCTGCTGCCAGCCGTACTGCTGCTGATTTCCACCCTGTTGCCAGCCTCCGTTCTGCTGAGGCTGCTGCCATCCGCCCTGCTGCTGGGGCTGGTAGGGCTGCTGGTAGCCTCCTCCCTGGGAGTAGCCGCCGCCCTGGTTGCCGGGGTTGTCCGCCTTGCGGCCGAGGAGCTGCATGTTGTCGGCGAGGATTTCGGTCATGTATTTGGTGTTGCCGTCCTTGTCGTTGTAGGAGCGGGTGCGGATGCGGCCCTCGATGAAGAGCTGCGTGCCTTTCTTGACGTACTTCTCTGCTATCTCTGCTAAGTTTCTCCAGCACACGATGTTGTGCCATTCGGTCTGCTCTTTCATCTCTCCGGTGCTGCGGTCCCTGTACCTCTCGGTGGTGGCCAGGGAGAAAGTGGCGTTCATGGTGCCGCTTTCCAGGTGCCGGATCTCGGGATCCCTTCCCGCGTTTCCTATAAGTAGGACTTTATTCAGTGACATAATCGGATTGTTTTAATTTCGGACTGCTAAGATAGCATTATTTTTCGTACTTTTGACCCGAATTAATCCTAATACTCTAGATCACATGCAAGAAAAAATGGCAAAAATGCTCAACGACAGTGTTGTAGCCCGTTGGACAGCGTTGATTCTCATTGCGCTGATGATGTTTTTCGCATATATGTTCGTGGACGTGATGTCCCCTCTGAAATCCCTGATCGAGTCGGCCAGGGGCTGGGACAGCGGTGCGTTCGGAACATACGCGGCATCCGAATATATCCTGAACGTGTGCGGTTTCCTGATTCTGGCCGGTATCATCCTGGACAAGATGGGTATCCGCTTTACCGGAACTCTCTCCGCCTCCCTGATGGTGCTCGGCGCCGCGATCAAGTTCGTGGGTGTGAGCGAGTGGTTCCAGGGTACGGGCTTCAATGCCTGGCTCGACAGCTGGTGGACAGCCATGCCCGGCAGCGCCAAGATGGCCTCCCTCGGCTTCATGATCTTCGGCTGCGGCTGCGAGATGGCCGGTACCACGGTATCCAAATCCATAGCCAAGTGGTTTAAAGGCAAGGAGATGGCCCTTGCGATGGGCCTTGAGATGGCTATCGCCCGTCTCGGTGTGTTCGCCGTCATGTGGCTGGCGCCCATCATCTCCAACAGCTTTGACCATTCGGTGGTGGCTCCCGTGGGCTTCTGCACCGTCCTCCTGCTCATCGGCCTGATCAACTACATAGTCTTCTCCGTGATGGACTCCAAGTTCGACAAGCAGCTGGTGGCCGCTGGTATGGCTACGGAGGAGAAGTCACCCGAGGATGAGTTCCATATCCGCGACTTAGGCAAGATATTCTCCAGCAAGATGTTCTGGCTGGTGGCCCTGCTCTGCGTGCTCTACTACTCGGCTATCTTCCCCTTCCAGAGATACGCTCCCAACTATCTGGAGGTGACCCTCGGAGTGGACAATGCCACTGCTTCCCAGCTCTTCAGCTTCTTCCCGATTCTGGCCATGTGCCTTACACCTCTGCTCGGTATCTTCCTGGACCGCAAGGGCAAGGGTGCCACGATGCTGATGCTCGGAGCGATAATCATGATCGTATGCCATCTGTCGTTTGCGTTCGTGCTGCCGCTCTATCCTCATAAATGGCTGGCTGTTACCCTTATCGCCGTGCTCGGCGTCAGCTTCTCCCTCGTGCCGGCAGCCCTGTGGCCCTCGGTGCCCAAGATCATCGACGAGAAGATACTCGGAAGCGCCTACTGCCTCATCTTCTGGGTGCAGAACATCGGTCTCTGCCTGGTACCCCTGCTTATCGGCAAGGTGCTCCAGTCGACCGGCGGCTATCTCGCACCTATGATTATATTCTCATCGTTCGGTATCCTGGCCTTTATCTTCAGCTTCCTGCTCAAGGCTGAGGACCGCCGCAAGGGTTATGGTCTGGAACTGCCCAATGTGGTGAAGAAAGATGAGTAAGCTTTTCAAGACTTTGAAAGATACGGGGGCCATCCGATGGGTGGCCCTCTTGTGTCTTGCCCTGCCGATGTTCGCGTCGTACTTTTTCGACGACATCTTCTCGACGATCAACCAGGAGTTCGAGGACCCGTCGATGGTGGCCCTCGGCTGGTCTATGGCCGATTACGGTTTCTACCGCAGCGCCTATTCCCTGCTGTGCATCTTCGGCGGACTTATCATCTGCGGTATGCTGCTGGACCGCTGGGGGGTGAGGCTGACCGGCTCGATATTCGTGGGGCTGATGGTAGGAGGGGCGGCGCTGATAACATACGCTATATCTGAGAGTTTTGCCGGCAGCCGGCTGTGTGCGTGGCTGTCAGGGGTGTTCGCCAAGCCGTCGCTGTCGCTGGCGTACGCCGGGTGCGCGATGTTCGGACTCGGTAGCGAGATAGCCGGAGTGACGGTCAACAGGGCCATAGCCAAATGGTTCAAGGGCCGGGAGATAGCCCTGGCCATGGGACTGCAGCTCGCCTTAGCCCGTCTGGGTACTGCCGTGGCGCTGATAGTGGTGCCGCGGATCGTGGAACTGGAGGGGTATATTCCGTTTTCGGAGACTTCGAAGCCGGCTGTGGTCGGGATGATGCTGCTGCTCGGGGCATTGGTGCTGTGGGGGCTGTTCGTGGCGATGGACTATGGGGCGGACAGGCGGGGGGCGGCTGCTGATTCTGCCTCTGGAGCATCCGATACCGGTTCTCCGGCCGAGGACCGTTTCCGTTTCCGGGACGTGCTGAAAGTCATTACCGACCGGCATTTTATCCTGATTTCCCTGCTCTGCGTATTCTTCTACTGCTGCGTGGTGTCCTTCCGCAAGTTCGCCACCGCCATCCTCATGCCCCGCTTCGGCATTGACAGCAACGTGGCCTCGGTGATGGTGGCCATGATACCTTTCTTTACCCTGGTGTTCGCGCCCCTGTTCGGAGCCGTCGTAGACCGGGTGGGACGCGGTACGAAGATCATGATACTCGGGTCGGCCATGATTCTGTTCTCCCACCTGACAGTGGCCTTCGCTCCGGGTGTGCCGGCCTTCGGGTTTATCGCTATCGGAGTGCTCGGTCTGGGTTACTCCCTCGTCCCGGCAGCCATGTGGCCTTCGCTTCCGAAGATTATCGCCGAGAGCCGGTTAGGTACGGCCTTCTCCCTCGTCTACTGGGTGCAGAACATCGGACTGTTCACCGTCCCGATAGTCGTCGGCCACATCATCGACCGCGCCTCCTCGCCTGTAGTCGCCGAGTACTTCTTCATCGGCCTGGCTGTCTGCGCTATAGTGGTGTCCGTGTTGCTCAGCCGCTCCTCTGACCGCCATCCGGAACTGCGTCTGGACGAGAAGGCCGGCGGACGGTAATCTGCGGCATTCCTTTCCCGGTGTCATCTTCCCACAACGGCAGCAAATCCCGCGATTCGGTGCCGTTGCGGTTCCGCCTTTCCCGCAGAACCATTGCCAGGAACTCTCTGAACGGGATTGCCTCTCCATCCTCCTTCCACAACGGCAGCAAATCCCGCGATTCGGTGCCGTTGCGGTGCCACATCCCTGCACGTACCCCTGTCATGGGCTCACTCACCTTCCGAAGGTGGGCACTACCTAGATTGTCTCGGGCGGCTCACTCCTTCGGAAGGAGTCAGTGGAGGGAAGAAGTTATGATCCGCGCTCACCCCGCCTCACCTGCCGATAGCGATGCGGTACGTGGCGAGGGCCTGGAGGCGGAGCCAGGTGAGGCCGGAGATGTAGTGGCGGCAGGGTGTGAAGGACAGGACGGGGGACTTGTAGTTGGCCTCTATGACGGTCTTGCCGGCGAGCAGGCCAGGGTCGTCGGAGAGAAAGCGTCTGAGATTGTCCGAAGGTCCGGGGAGAGTGTATATTATGGTGTCGGCTTCGTATATGGCGATTTTGAGGGCCGGGGGGATTGTCCACTGGATATTGGCTGCCTCGATGGTGCTTATGGAGGCGTATCCGTTAAGGTTCAGTATTTTAGAGACGGTGCCGCATTTGTGCGGGTCGTATCGGCGCAGGTAGTCCGCAAATTCCTGTGCCCGGTTGACCGTTCTGTTGCACAGGTAGACCTTCATGCCGGCTTCCAGTGCCGCTGCTGTCGCTGCCTTGCCGGCTCCTCCGCAACCGATTACCATGGCTCTGTGTTCTTCCGGCTTCGGGAACTCCTGCTGCAGTATCTTCAGGACGGCTACGAAATCAGTGTTGTAAGCACTTACACCTGACCTGGACTTGACAAGCAGGTTGGAGGCCAGGCATCTGAGGGTTGAATAACTGTGGGTGTCGGCGGCCTTGAATGCGTCTTCCTTGAAGGGGGCGGTGACATTGACGGCGACGTAGTCCTGGAGGAATGCCGCCCAGGCTTCGTCGAAGGTGTCCCGCTCGATGAGGTCGTAGCTCCAGTGTTCCAGAATGTCCGGTCTTGAGGCGTAGTGTTCCAGGAATAGAGCCGGGCTCTTGCTGTGGCTGATGGGGCAGCCGATCAGGCCGAGGCGCATGGGGCGGTCGTTCCGGCTGCCGAGTGCGCCGGGCCATTCCGGTTCTGCCAGGTTCTTGGGATTGTCTGATTCTTTCATGGCATGTCAGGACTAATCGTTGCGGTGGGATTCCCGTTGTGGCTGTCCATGTCTCTGGCGCAGGGCCTCATAGCACAGGACGGCCATGGAGGCTGAGACGTTGAGCGAGTCGATGCGGCCGAGCATGGGGATGCGGATGTGGGCGTCGGCGGCGCGTCTCCAGATGTCGGTGAGGCCGTCGGCTTCAGTGCCGAATACCAGGGCGGTAGGGCGGGTCATGTCGGTGTCGTAGTAGAGCTCGGAGTCCTGCAGCTGGGCGGTGAGGATGCTGATGCCGCGGGCCTTGAGCCAGGCGATGGCCTCCTCCGAGGAGCAGACGGCGATGTTGCGGGTAAATACCCCACCGAGGCTGGCCCGGATGAGGTTCGGGTTGTAGAGGTCGGTGTGCGGGTCGCAGACCAGGACGGCGGAGACTCCGGAGGCGTCGGCGGTGCGGAGCATTGCCCCGAGGTTGCCGGGCTTCTCGACGGACTCTACGACGACGATGAGGGGGGCGGAGGTGTCTCCGGACAATACACGGTCGAGGGCCTCCAGCGACCGGTCCCCCGCATTGCCGCAGACCACCGCGAGGATTCCTTCCGTGCCCCCGCGGTAGGCCATTTTCCCGTATACCGCTTCGGAGACCTCGAATATCCTCACTCCTTCCGAAGGAGTCGGGACGTGCCGGCAGACGGACGGACAATAGAACACCGACCGGAGGCGGAAGCCGCTTTCCAGGCAGCGCTCCACCTCCCGGAGCCCCTCCACGACGAACAGCCCCTTCTCCCGGCGGAGAGAGGAGCTGCTCTGTAGGGCCGTCACCTCCTTGACGCGGGGGTTCTGGAGGGAGGTGATGATTTCCGGGTCGTGCCGGTTATTTTTCATTTGCCGTGGATACTTCGGTATTGTCCTGGGCGGCGGGCTTCTTCTCGGGACGCATCTGCGGGAAGAAGAGCACGTCCTGGATGGAAGGCGCTCCGGTCATGAACATGGTGAGGCGGTCGATGCCCATGCCGAGGCCTGATGTCGGGGGCATGCCGTACTCGAGGGCGCGGACGAAGTCCATGTCGATGTACATCGCCTCGTCGTCGCCCTTGTCCTTGAGCTTGAGCTGCTCCTTGAAGCGGTAAAGCTGGTCGATGGGGTCGTTGAGCTCGCTGTAGGCGTTGGCCAGTTCCTTGCCGTTCACGAAGAGTTCGAAGCGCTCGGTGAGGGAGGGATCGCTGCGGTGACGCTTGGTCAGGGGCGAGGTCTCCCAGGGGTAGTCGGTGATGAAGGTGGGCTGGATCAGATGCTTCTCGCAGTACTCGCCGAAGATGGCGTCTATGAGCTTGCCTACGCCCATGGTGTTGTCCACCTCGATGTGCAGGTCGGCGCATACCTTGCGCAGGGCCTCCTCGTCCATGCCGCGCACGTCCACTCCGGCGTATTCCTTGATGGCCTCGAGCATGGGCAGGCGGCGGTAGGGCTTGCGGAACTCTATCTCGTTGCCGCCGATTGTGATGTTGGTCCTGCCGTTGACGGCCACGGCCACTTTCTCGAGGAGGTTCTCCACGAACTCCATCATCCAGATGTAGTCCTTGTAGGCCACGTATATCTCCATGCAGGTGAACTCGGGGTTGTGGGACTTGTCCATGCCCTCGTTGCGGAAGTCCTTGGCGAACTCGTAGACGCCGGCGAAGCCTCCGACGATCAGTCTCTTGAGGTAGAGCTCGTTGGCGATACGCAGGTACAGGGGGATGTCCAGGGCGTTGTGGTGGGTGATGAAGGGCCTGGCGTTGGCGCCTCCGGGTATGGGCTGGAGGATGGGGGTCTCGACCTCCATGTAGCCGAAGGAGTTGAAGTACTCCCTCATGGTCTGTATGATGCGGGTCCTCTTGACGAAGACGTCCTTTACCTGGGGATTGACCACCAGGTCCACGTACCTCATGCGGTAGCGGAGCTCGGGGTCGGAGAATGCGTCGTAGACCTCGCCCTCCTTCTCTTTGACTATCGGGAGCACCCTCAGGGACTTGGAGAGGACGGTCAGGCTCTTGGCGTGTATGGAGAGCTGGCCGGTCTGGGTGATGAAGGCGTAGCCCTTTATGCCCACGAAGTCGCCGATGTCGAGGAGCTTCTTGAAGACGGTGTTGTACATGGTCTTGTCATCGCCGGGGCAGATCTCGTCGCGCTTGATATAGACCTGAATCCTGCCTTCGGAGTCCTGCAGCTCGATGAACGAGGCGGCGCCCATGATACGGCGGCTCATCATCCTGCCGGCTATGGATATCTCAGGGAAGGGGCACTTCTCCGGATCGTATTTCTCCTTTATCTCGGTTGAGGTGGTATTGACTTCGAAAAGCGCTGCGGGATAAGGCTCTATCCCCAGCTCGCGGAGCTTGGTGACCGCGTCACGGCGGTTCTGCTCCTGTTCGTTCAGTTCTATATTTTCCATCTTGTCGTTATTAGTTCAATCGGCAAATTTAAGAAAGTATTTCAAACAACTTCCGCACCATTCGATAAATTTTGTAAATTTGCGCTCATGTCAATCGAAAAAAAATGGATAGTTAAAGAACAGGGCAATCCCGCTCTGGTCCGCGCCCTCTCCTCCGAGCTGGGCATCGACCAGGTTCTCGCCAACCTCCTGGTACAGCGCGGCATCACCACCGCCGACCGGGCCCGTGAGTTCTTCAAGCCCGACCTCTCCAAGCTCCACGACCCCTTCCTGATGAAAGATATGGACAGGGCTGTAGACCGGCTCGAGAAGGCTATCGCCGAGGAGGAAAGGGTCATGATATACGGAGACTACGACGTGGACGGTACCACTGCTGTCGCCCTGATGTACACCTTCATACGCAATTTCAACCCCAACGTCGAATACTACATCCCCGACCGCTATGACGAGGGCTACGGCATCTCCTACAAGGGCATTGACTGGGCCTGGGAGAACGGCTACACCCTGATCATCTCCCTCGACTGCGGCATCAAGGCCGTGGAGAAGGTCCGCTATGCCAAGGACAAGGGCATCGACATCATCATCTGCGACCA
The DNA here is from genome assembly GCA_902388455.1 of uncultured Alistipes sp. Classification (GTDB taxonomy): domain Bacteria; phylum Bacteroidota; class Bacteroidia; order Bacteroidales; family UBA932; genus Coprenecus. The sequence goes on from CABMPD010000013.1 coordinate 33,566, forward strand.
CCATCTGCCGGACGAGACCCTGCCCCCCGCCGCCGCCATTCTCGACCCCAAGCGGCACGACTGCAGCTATCCTTTCGACGACCTTTCCGGCTGCGGAGTCGGTTTCAAGCTCGTCCAGGCCTACGCCCTCCGCAAGGGACTGCCCTTCGCATGGGTGGAGTCCTTCCTCGACCTGGTGGCCGTCAGCATTGCCGCGGACCTGGTCTCCATGACCGGCGAGAACCGTATCCTGGCCTACTACGGCCTCGAGCGGCTCAACACCTCCCCGAGCAAGGGCCTCCTCTCGATCATCAAGCTCTCCGGGCTGGAGAACCATAAAATCACCATTGACGATATCGTGTTCAAGATAGGTCCCAGGATCAATGCCGCAGGCCGCATGGAGTCGGGCCGCACCGCCGTCCATCTACTCGTCTGCCGCAATGACGACGAGGCCCAGAGCATCGGCAAGGCCATCGACACCCACAACAAGGAGCGCAAGAGTGTGGACAAGGAGATTACCCGCGAGGCGATAGAGACCGTCAAGCGCTCCAAGGACTACCCCCTCCGCAAGTCCACCGTCGTGTTCAATCCCAAGTGGCACAAGGGAGTGGTCGGCATCGTGGCCTCAAGGCTCGTGGAGGCGTTCTACCGTCCCACGATCGTCCTCACGGAGTCCAACGGCTTCATCACCGGATCAGCCCGCAGTATCGCCGGCTTCGACCTCTATGAGGCAATAGAGGAATGTTCGGAGTATCTGGAAAATTTCGGAGGCCACATGTACGCGGCGGGTCTCACCCTCAAGCAGGAGAATCTCAAGCCCTTCGCGGAGAAGTTCGAGCGGGTCGTCGCGGCCAAGATCACCGAGGACATCCTCACGCCCGTAGTCACCATCGACACCTATCTGGACTTCAAGCAGATCACCCCGAAGTTCTTCAGGATACTCAAGCAGTTCCAGCCCTTCGGCCCGGGGAACCTCTCGCCTGTGTTCATTACCGAGAATGTCTATGACAACGGCAACGGGCGCCTCGTAGGCTCTGACAACGGTCACATGAAGCTGGAGCTGATACAGGAGGACGAACCCTACCGCCACATCTCGGCGATAGCCTTCAACCGCTCCGAGCACTTCGAGCACCTGCACGCCGGCAACCCGGTGGACATCTGCTACTCCATCGCGGAGAACTACTACCGCGGCATCGCCAACATCCAGCTGCGGGTCAAGGATATACGCAAGAAAGAACTATTCTAGGACAATACAGGAGGCAACATGCTCAATTTTGAAAACGACTACATGCGGGGAGCCTGCCCGGAAGTGATGCAGGCACTGGTCCGCACCAATATGGAACAGACCCTCGGTTATGGAGACGACCCCTATACTGCCGCCGCCGTGGAGAAAATCCGCGAGGCCTGCGGCTGTCCCGAGGCCCAGGTCCATCTGCTGATAGGAGGCACCCAGGTCAATGCCCTCGCCGCCTGTGCCGTCCTCCGTCACTGTCAGGGCGTCATCTCGCCCGTCTCCGGCCACATCAACCATCACGAGTCGGGAGCCGTCGAGGCTACCGGGCATAAGGTCCTGGCCCTGCCCGCTCACGACGGCGGCAAGCTGCGGGCTTCCGAGGTACGGGAATATCTGCGGGCCTACTGGGCCGACGAGAATTACGCCCACATGGTCGAGCCCGGCATGGTCTATGTCACCCATCCCACCGAGCAGGGCGGTCTGTACTCCCTGGCCGAGCTCCGGGAGATGGCCGGTGTCTGCCATGAGTACCGCATCCCGCTGTATCTGGACGGCGCCCGTCTGGCATACGCCCTCGCTTCTGACCGCAACGATGTGTCGTTGAAGGATATCGCTTCCCTCTGCGACATGTTCTACATCGGCGGTACCAAGTGCGGCGCCCTCTTCGGAGAAGCCCTCGTCGTGCCCCGTCCCGGCCTGGTCGGCAATCTCTTCTCGCTCATCAAGCAGCGCGGAGCCCTCCTGGCCAAGGGACGTCTGCTCGGAGTCCAGTTCGACACCCTCTTCACCGACGGCCTCTACGAGCGCGTGGGCAAGGTGGCCCTCTCCGCCGCCGACCGCCTCGCCGCCGGCCTTTCCGCCAAGGGCTACACCTTCTACGCCCCGCCCAAGACCAACCAGCTCTTCGTCATCGTGGACGATTCTGTGGTGGACCGCCTCCGCGGCCAGGCCACCTTCTCCCTCTGGGAACACCTCGACGACCGCCGCAGCGCCATCCGCTTCGTCACCGACTGGGCTACTACGGAGGCCGATGTCGATGCGCTGCTCGAGCTGCTTTAAATGTCTACGTTAATAGCATAGCTACTCGTACCGCAGGCACTCGATAGGATCGAGGGCGGCAGCGCGTTTTGCGGGGAGATAGCCGGAGAGGATGCCGACGGCCATGCAGAGGGCGATGGCCAGGAGCATCCAGAGCCAGGGGATGACGAAGGAGGCCTGCATGACTGCGGCGATGATGTTGCCTATGAGGATGCCGGCGGCGATGCCTATCAGGCCGCCGGTCTGGCCGATGATTACCGACTCCATCAGGAACTGTGCCTTGATGCGTTTCGAGGCTGCTCCCAGTGCCTTGCGCGTGCCGATCTCCCGGGTGCGCTCGCGGACGGATACCAGCATGATGTTCATCAGGCCTACTGCCGCTCCGGTCAGGGTGACCAGGCCTATGACGATGGCGGCTATCGTGAGGGTGCGCATCGTGGAGTTGAGCTCTTCGATGACCGCCTCGCTGCGGGTGATGCGGAAGTCAGCGTCGTCGAAGGGGGCGAGCCGCCTCACTGCCCGGAAGGTCATTTCCGCCTCGGTGGCAGCGGCTTCCGGACTTACCGAAGGGTCCGGGAGGATGCCTATCGTGAAATCGGGGGTGGAGGTGGCTAGGTTGGCCAGGGCATTGGTATATGGTACCAGGATGCTTCCGTCCATGCTGCCCCCGGCATTGTTCCCGACGGGTGCCGCCACTCCTATTATAATATAGCTGCGTCCCGAGATATGCACCGTCTGGCCTACGGGGTCCTCCTGCGCTTCGAAGAGGGTGCGGGCCACATTGTCCCCTATGACACAATAGAACCGGCCTCCCTCCACGTCGGCTGCCGAGAGACTGCGGCCGGAGGAGAGTTCCAGCATATTGTACTTCATATAGTTGCCGTCGGTGGCGATGACGTCGGTCGTGGGATTGGTGCGCTTCTGTCCTGCCTCGGCCCTGGTGCCGGAGAGGACGGTGGTGAAGATGGTGACTGTCGCGGGGGCGCGGTAGTAGTCGGTGAAGCGCTCGGCCTGGGCCCGGGATATCTCGCGGGAATTGCGGATGCGGCGCATGTCGGCGGGCATCGAGTAGAGCGAGCGGATGTTGATGATGCCGGCGCCCATGCGGCTGTAGGCGTCCTTGAGGGTAGCGTCCATCGAGTCGACGGCGGTGAGGATGCCCACCAGGGAGGTGATCCCCAGGGCAATGATGGCAATGGTCAGGGATGACCTGAGTCTGTTGGACCTGACGGCCCTCAGCGCCATGTCGATGTTCTCGGCGGCGAGGGTGAGGCGGCGGTTGCGGCGGGGGGTGGCAGATGTTCTCCTCTTCATGACTTTCACACGTTTTAGAAAATGATGTTGTAAAAATAGGAAATTATCTTCGATTGACATACCTTTGCGGGCAAAATTCAATAAAAACAGCCAGCTATCGACATGAGACCACGCATCAGGCGGTCAGAGACCCGGGAGGGACAGGACCGCGCAGACTACAGGAAAACAGAGCATTCAGATTACAGGGCCTCCGGAGAGAGACCCTCATTCAGACCCCGCAGGTCCTTCGACAGAAACGGAGAGGGAAGGCCCGAAGGCAGATTCTCAAGGCCCGGGCAGCATGGCGGGAATTTCCACAGGGACAATGACAGACAGGACTTCCGCAGCGACCGGCCCGGTTACGGTGGACGCCGTCAGGACGGAGCCGGCAAGCCCGGATTCCGGGGTGGGGACAGACCTGCCTTCCGCGGCGGTGACAAACCCGGATTCCGCGGGGACAAATCTGGACTCCACGGTGGTGACAAGCCCGGATTCCGCGGAAAGAGCGGTAAGCCTTTCGTTGGCGGAGACCGTCCCGACCGTCAGTTTAAGGAGCGCCGCGGCTTCGAGCACCGTCTCCGCTCCGAACACCCCGGCATGGAGAAGCCCCGTGTGCCCCAGACACCCGCAGTGGTGAAGGAGGACGACGGCATGGTGCGTCTCAACAAGTTTATCGCCAATTCCGGCATCTGCTCCCGCCGCGAGGCCGACGAGTATATCTCCGCCGGTCTGGTGACCGTCAACGGACAGGTTGTCACCGAGATGGGAGTGAAGGTCAATCCCGCGGAGGACGATGTCCGCTTCAACGGAGAGCGTCTGCGCGGCGAGAAGAAGGTCTACGTCCTGCTCAACAAGCCCAAGGACTTCGTGACCACCACCAGCGACCCCCACGCCGACAAGAACGTGATGCAGCTCATCAGCAGGGATATGTGCCCCGAGCGCATTTTCCCCGTAGGACGTCTGGACAAGTCCACGACCGGAGTGCTGCTGCTGACCAACGACGGGGAACTCGCCGAGAAACTGACCCATCCATCCTTCCAGAAGAAGAAGATATATCAGGTGACCCTCGACAAGAACCTCAAGCCCGAGGATATGGACCGGCTCGTACAGGGCGTGGACCTCGAGGACGGTCCCGCATACGCCGACGAGGTGGCCTACAACGGAGAGGACCGCAGCATCGTGGGCATCGAGATCCATTCGGGCCGCAACCGCATCGTCCGCCGTATGTTCGAGGCCCTCGGTTACAGGGTACGCAAGCTCGACAGAGTGTATTTTGCCGGACTTACCAAGAAAAACCTGCGCCGCGGCCAGTGGAGATTCCTCAGCGACGAGGAGGTGACCATGCTCAAGCTCAATTTCTATGAGTAGCAGCACTTCCGCAGCCATGCAGCCGGAGATGCCCCTTCCTCAGACAGACGCGGTGGACTCAGCCGCAGCTCAGCCTGTAGTGGAGGGGCATCCGCACCGTGCCGGTTTCGTAAACATCATAGGCAACCCCAACGTGGGCAAGTCCACGCTGATGAACGCCCTCGTCGGGGAGCGCCTTTCCATCATCACATCCAAAGCCCAGACCACCCGGCACCGTATCATGGGCATTGTCAACGGAGAGGACTACCAGATAGTCTACTCCGACACTCCGGGAATCCTCAAGCCGGCCTACAATCTCCAGCGCTCCATGATGGAGTACGTCAACACCGCCATCGGGGATGCCGACATCATCCTCTACGTCACCGACGTGGTGGAGAAGGGAGACAAGAACCGGGAATACGTCGAGCGGCTGTGCAGTGTGGACTGCCCTGTGCTCATCGTCATCAACAAGATCGACCTGAGCGACCAGCAGACCGTGGCCGCCCTGGCCGCGCAGTGGTCCGCCGCCGTGCCCCATGCGGAAGTCTTCGCGGTCTCGGCTCAGGAGCGGTTCGGGCTCGAGCCGGTGTTCGGACGCATAGTGTCGCTGCTGCCCGAGGGCGAGCCCTGGTACGACAAGGACTTCTTCACCGACCGCAACCTCCGCTTCTTTGCCTCCGAGATCATCCGCGAGAAGATACTCACCAACTACGACAAAGAGATTCCCTACTGCACCGAGGTGGTCATCGAGGAGTTCAAGGAGAACGCTGACCGCTACGATATCCGGGCGGTCATCAACGTCATGCGCGACTCCCAGAAGGGCATCATCATCGGCGCCCGCGGCTCGTCCCTCAAGCGTGTCGGCACCCAGGCCCGCATCGACATGGAGGACTTCTTCCAGAAGAAGGTCTTCCTGCAGCTCTACGTCAAGGTCGATCCCCACTGGCGGGACGACAAGCGGAAACTCGCGGCGTTCGGGTATTAGCCTACTCCTTCGGAAGGAGTAGGGCTCGGCTGTTTTCCGGCTGTTTCTGCGCACCTTCGGAAGGTGGGATTTCACCGGTCTGCTTGCGAATGCCCTCAGAACTGTTGTAGCGCGGTCTTACATTTTTTCCATACCTGCACACCTTCGGAAGGTGGGCCGTTTTGCCGTCGTTTCTACTCACCTTCGGAAGGTGAGTAACTGCAGCATGCCCACGAGAGGTGCCTGTGGCCGTACATCCCATCGCATTGTCCCTCTCCCACCTTTGGAAGGTGGGCTGTTTTCCGGTCATTTCTGCTCACCTTCGGAAGGTGGGAGAGGAGGGCGCGCCTCCATTTCCCGTATCTGAATTTTTTTAATATCTTTGTCGGCTGAAAAACGAAAAATGATGAGCAGAGAAGACGAAGAAAAAGATGGCCTGGAGACCTCTGGGAACGGAATAGAAAATGTGTCCGGCGGGAGTGTGTTGGAACAGAACGGCGGTGACGGCGGTTATGCCGATATAGGCACCGACGCAGGTACCGGAGTTGATGCCGACACCGGAGCCGACATCGGAACTGACACCGGAACCGACACCGGGACCGATGCCTATGCCGGCCCTGACGCATACGCCGACGCCGATACTGGCACGGACCCCGACACCTACGCAGGTGAGGACGGCGAGGACGAGGTGATCTCCGGCAAGTTCGACAAGGTGATCTCTGACGGCACGAAGAAATACAAACTTTCGGGCATGTACCGGGAGTGGTTTCTCGACTATGCGTCGTACGTCATCTTGGAGAGGGCCGTGCCGCATATTGAGGACGGTCTGAAGCCGGTGCAGCGCAGGATTCTGCATGCGATGAAGGAGGAGGACGACGGACGTTTCAACAAGGTGGCCAGTCTGGTAGGCGCCACCATGCCGTACCACCCTCACGGAGACGCTTCCATCAAGGACGCCCTGGTGCAGCTCGGCCAGAAGGACCTGCTCATCGACTGCCAGGGTAACTGGGGCAACATCCTGACCGGAGACCCCGCGGCTGCCGGCAGGTACATTGAGGCCCGTCTCACGCCGTTTGCCAACGAGGTGCTTTATAATCCGAAGCTCACCGAGTGGGTCAACTCCTACGACGGCCGTAACAAGGAGCCGGTCAATCTGCCCGTGAAGTTCCCCCTCCTGCTTGCCCAGGGCTCGGAGGGTATTGCCGTAGGACTGGCCTGCAAGATACTCCCGCACAACTTCAACGAGCTGCTGGACGCTTCGATAGCCGTGCTGAAGGGCGAGGACTTCACTCTCGAACCGGATTTCCCTACTGGAGGCTATGCCGACACCTCGGCCTACAACAAAGGGCTGCGCGGCGGAAAAGTCCGCGTAAGGGCGAACATCCAGAAGGTCAACAAGAATACACTGGTCATCACCGAGATACCCTACGGTACCACCACCGGAGACCTGATAGACTCCATACTCAAGGCCAACGACAAGGGCAAGATCAAGATACGCAAGATCGACGACAACACCGCCGAGCATGCCGAGATAGTTATCCAGCTCTATGCCGATACCTCTCCCGACCGGACTATCGACGCTCTCTACGCATGCACCGACTGCGAGGTCAGCATCTCGCCCAACACCTGCGTGATCAAGGACAAGAAGCCGCACTTCATGGGCGTGGACGATGTGCTCCGCTATAACACAGAGCGGACACGGGAGCTGATGCGTCAGGAACTGACCATCCGTCTGGACGAGGTCGAGGGCGAGTGGCACTACACCTCCCTCGAGAAGATTTTCTTCGAGAACAAGGTCTACAAGGTCCTCGAGAACGACGCCCGCACCTGGGAGAAGCAGCTCAAGGACGTGAAGGCCGCCATGCTCGAGTACCAGCACCTGCTCCGCCGCCCGATTACCGACGCGGATATCCTGAAGCTGGTCGAGAAGCCGGTCCGCAAGATATCCAAGTTCGATATCAAGGCAGTCACCGACAAGATACGCGCCATCGAGAAGAAAGAAGCCGAGCTGCGCTACCATCTCGAGCACCTGACGGAGTTCTGCATCGACTATTTCCAGTCCCTCAAGGACAAATACGGCGCCAGGTATCCCCGCCGCACCAAGATAACCTCCTTCGAGAACATCGAGGCCACCAAGGTCGTCGCCTCCAACGCCAAGCTCTACATTAACCGCTCCGAGGGCTTCATCGGCACCTCGGCCAAGAAGATAGAGGAGGCCGAGTACGTGAGCGACTGCTCCGACATCGACGAGGTGATCGTCTTCATCAAAGATGGCCGCTACACCCTCCGCAAGGTGACCGACAAGCAGTTCGTGGAGAAGGGCATCATCCACGCCGCAGTCTTCAAGCGCGGCGATACCCGCACCATATACAATGCCGTGTACCGCGACGGCAAGGGCGGCACCATGTACGCCAAGCGCTTTGCAGTCACCGGCATCATCCGCGACCGCTGGTACGACCTGACCAAGGGCACCCCCGGCTCGCAGGTCTACTGGCTCACTGCCAACCCCAACGGCGAGGCCGAGACCGTCAAGGTCTATCTCCGTCCCCGCCCGGGCCTCAAGCGCCTGATCCTCGATTACGATTTCTCACAGCTGGCCATCAAGGGACGCGCCTCGATGGGCAACATCGTCACCAAGTACCCCGTGCAGAAAGTCCTGCTCCGGGCCGCCGGCGTCTCGACCATAGGCGGCAAGCAGATGTGGTTCGACCGCGACATCGACCGGCTCAACGAGGACGGCCGCGGCGAGCTGCTGGGCGAGTTCCGGGGCGACGAGCACATCCTGGCCGTCTGCAAGGACGGTACCTTCTATACCACCGGTCTCGACCTGAGCACCAGGTTCCAGGGCGACCTGCTGATAGTGGAGAAATTCGACCCCTCAAAGGTCTACACCGCCATCTATTGGGACAAGGTCTCCGGCTACTACTACATCAAGCGCTTCTGCTTCGAGCTGAGCGACAACACCACCCAAAACTTCATCCCCGTCGACGAGGGTGCCCGCCTGGTGGCCGTCTCCGAAGACCGCTGGCCGTCCGTCCACGTCGAGTTCGTCCCCTCTGGCAACAAGCCCAAGGAACCGGCTGATATTGACGCAGAGGAATTTATCGCCGTCAAGGGCTTCCGCGCCAAGGGCAAGAGGGCGGGGGAGAAGATCGCCTCCATCGCCTTCGGAGAGCCCCTGCAGAAGGAGGAGCCCGAGGACAATGCTCCGGACGGGGACGGGGACAATGCCCGGGATGCGGAGGATCTTCCCGCAGGGGAGGATACCTACGACCTCGAAGGTCTGAACTACCCTTCGGCATCCCCCGCCTCCGCTGATTCTCAGGGCAATGAGGACAATGGGGACAATGACGGCAGCGGCGCCAGGCCCGGCGACGTGGTGGAATTCTCCCTTGACGATGACCTCACCCTGTTTTAAGTAGACTGCGATGATTATTTCCCTTATAGGTTTTATGGCAGCGGGCAAGACGACCATGGCCCGTGAGCTTTCCGCAAAGGTCGGCGCCCCGATGATTGACACCGATGCCTACATCGAGGAGCGCGAGGGCAAGACGGTCTCCGAGATATTCGCCGCCGTCGGAGAACCCGGCTTCCGCAAGATCGAGGAGGAGTGCCTGGAGGACATCCTCGAAGAGCACATCTCGGAGCACCCCGAGACCATTGAGGACATGCACCGCTGCACCCTCGTCCTCTCCCTCGGAGGCGGCATTGTCACCACCCCCGGCTGCCGCGACCTCATCTCCCGCTTCACCTACTGCGTCTACGTCAAGACCGACATCGACACCATCTTCAACCGCCTGTCGAAAGACACCGGCGGCCGCACCCTCCTCGAGAACCGCGGCGACACCCCCCTGCGCGACGTCATCGACCGCCTTTACCGCGAGCGCGAACCGCTCTATGAGGCGCTGGCCCGCACCACCGTCTGACCTTTTTCCAGAATAAAATCACTCCTCCGAATGAGCCGGAGAAAAAGTGGAAGCCGGCTCTTTCGAAGGAGTGTGAATGCTGTAGTAATCAGACGGGAGGATTATGCCTCGGGCATGCCGGATACGCTGAGCTGACCGGACCATTCGGCAGTGATGGTGTAGCCCTCGGCTGTCTTGAAGTTACAGTTGAACGTGTACGTCCCCTCGCCTCCTTCGACAGTCATGACTCCGTCCGTAATCAGACCGAGATAGCTGTTGGCATTCTTCTTCGGTTACTGTATATTCGCCGGGTGTGATGAAGCCGTTCTCATCTCTGTACATGTAGGTCTCGAGTGTGAGGACTGTGCCGGGAGCCAGCAGACTTCCCTCGCTGTTCGCGGTCATATCCGTGAGCGTTATTACCAGGCACATCTGCTGCTCGTCCCCGCTGTAGTACGATGCGGATGCCGATACGGCGTGGATGTCGATGTTGCGGTAGATGGTGTTGTTATCATTGCCGCCGACGGCGTTGACGTACTCAGCGTTGCCTTTATAGGTGATATGGTGTGTCCTGCCTTCGGTGTCTGTCAGGACTGCATCGATGATCAGGTTGTCACCCTCGTAGGATACTTCGGCTGTCCCTTCCGTGAATTTGACCTGGAATACGGTACTTCCGTCGGGATTGAGCTGAGTTCCTTGTGTGAGACCTCCGTCAAATGTCATTGCCGTGCGGCTTCCAGTCTCATCCAATGTGTATGTACCTGCGGGCAGAGCGGGACTGTCGCTGTTCTCGGGGGCATCGGAGTACAGATCGAAGAGATAGTATGTGCCACCGGGCTGAGGATTGCCCTCGAGGAGCTCCATGTCGGAGACGCAGGTGTAGAAGTTGTAAGCACCGTTACTGCTGTACAGATCTCAGTAGTATGTGCCGGAGAATACATTGAGCTCGAATTCGTAGTCGTATCTGTGCTCGGGAGCGGCTTGAATGGCATTTGTCCTGGCCTGGATTTCTCCTCCGTCCCAGGTGTAGGTGACGGTGATCCCGGATGTGCGTGCTGTCTCTGTCTCATTGGCAGCGGCTTCAAGAATGGCAGTCCCGTCATTTGCGGAGACGGGTGAGATCCAGTCGATATCTTCGGGGACGGATACGACGGCGGTTGCTCCCTCGACGGGGTTGGTTATCTCATATTCGACTGTTACAGTACCTCCTTCTGCCGGTATTGCGATTTCGCTTCCGCTTGTGATTTTGATTTCAGGAGCCAATTGCTCTTTTTCTTCAGGCTTGCATCCTGCCAGTGTCAAGGCGACTGCAAGTGTTGTAAAAATAATTTTTTTCATGCTCGTATTGAGTTATTAGTAATTTTGATGCGAAAATAGAGTTTCACCTGCGAAGAACCGTTGTACTACTACAATTTCTATACCCATGGATATGCTCGATGATTTTCGGAGAACTCTTAAGGCGGAAGGAACTTTCGGGCCTTCAGATGAGTTGCTGGACAGAATTATTGATATGACTGAGCCGGTAGCCTTAAAGCCAGGAGAGGTACTTATCGGATACGGTCAGTTCGATACCAATGTATACATTGTAAAGGAAGGAATCCTTCAGCTTCTGTATTTTGACGGTGAAAAGGAAGTTACGTTCGGTTTTGCCTTTCCAGGTACAGTTCTGCTCTCTCCGCACTCGTTCTATATGGGAAAACCTGCTTTAATGCAGGTTGAGTCATGCCGGATCGCGTCGGCCGTGATGAAGATAGATAAGTCCCGGTTCGAAAAGCTGCTGGAGGAGTCGCATGAGTTTGCCCGCTGGATGCTCAACCTGGCCATAGGGCAGATTTACACCTCAGAACTGAAAGTCACGTATGTGAGCGGTTCGGCGGAAGACAGGTACAAGAGCCTGCTGAAGATCCGGCCGGACATCATCACATCAGTTTCAGCAAACCGTCTTGCGTCATATCTGGGTATCACACCGTCGTGGATGTGCAAGTTGCGCAAAAAGTTGCTTTATGAGTGAGGGGCAGCTGTCGGACTCACGAGCAGGTTTTTAGCCAGTTTCTTTCTTGACGAAATAATGTCGGGCTGATTGCTCGGTATGTAAGTTTTTAGGTGATAGTTTGTTGCGATTCTGTGGTTTTGCTGTAAGGTGTTTCAAATGGCTTACGGCGGAGCGCATAACGTGTTGCCGCAACGGCAGCGGATTGCGGGAAACGGTGCCGTTGTGGCGTGTCTTCGAGGGGAGAATGCTGTTCAGCGGGTCTGTGACGGTGGTGCCGGCGTGAACGTGTTGCCGTAACGGCAGTTAATCGCGGGAAACGGTGCCGTTGTGGTGTGTCTTCGAGGGGACAATGCTGTTCAGCGGGTCTGTGACGGTGGTGCCGGCGTGAACGTGTTGCCGCAATGGCAGCGAATTGCGGGAAACGGTGCCGTTGTGGTGTGTCTTCGAGGGGACAATGCTATCCAGCGGGTCTGTGACGGTGGTGCCGGCGTGAACGTGTTGCCGCAACGGCAGCGAATTGCGGGAAACGGTGCCGTTGTGGCAAAATGGGAAGGAGTGGAGTGGGAACAGATGTTCGGACCAGCTTTAGGGTTCTTCTATGGGCGGTTCGGCGATTTTACTCCTTCGGAAGGAGTGAGGAGATGGCGTGGTTTCGAGACTCCTTCGGAAGGAGTGGGAAAATGGTGTGGTTTCGAGGGCCCTTCGGATGGAGTATGGAGTGGTAAGGAGTGACATGGAACGGAGGCACGGACACAGGCGGATATCGCATGCGTACTTACCGCAAGGTGAATACGTATGTGATCGTGCCTTCCTGGACGGCGGGTGCGGAGGCGGAGACGTTGAACTTGGCTTTGAGGGCGGCTTTTCTGGCGGCTTCCCAGAGGGTGGCGTCCTGGACGGTGGTGCCGCGGGCTCCGGGGACGGCGCTGGTGACGGTGCCGTACTGGTCGACCATGATGCGGACGACTACTGTGCCGGCGTTCTGGACGGAGTACTCTGGGAGGGGCAGGTTGCCCATGACGGTACGGCCTTCGAGGCGGGCGGTCGGGCAGCCGTCGGGAGAACCTTCTTCTGTATTGCCCTTGGGATGTCCGGCGGTGAGGCGGTCGGAGATTTCGGAGGCTACCTGGACTGCTGCGGTATCGGTGCGGTTGGACCGGCGGCTGGAGAAGAGGGCGCGGCGGTCGATGGGTTTCTCGGCGGGCGGCTCGGGCACCTCTACGTCGCCTTCGTCCCCGACGGTGGTCTCAACACCGGTATTCTCGGCCACATCGGCGGCTACAGGCGCCTCGGCTCTCTGCACGAGATGTACTTCCTCAACTGGGTCGGCCTCTTCGGCACGCGGCTCCACTCCCACGGCTGTCCGGATGGGTACGGACTCTTCCTCGGGCGGGAATTCTATGAGCATACCCTGGACAGACGGCGGCACATCCATCTTCTGCAGCTGGGATCGGAATCCGAACATCAGCAGTATGGCGTGGACTGCTACTGTGAGCAGGATACCTGCGTATGTGGCTTTACGGTTGTTCATTGTGTTGGTTCTGTATCGGCTGATATGTGTCGGGCGTGGTGGTGTGTCTGGTTTTCAGTGGACGGTCGGGTGCGGCAAATGGGCGGATGACCGGGCGAGTGGATGGCGGGGTGCTGCAGATGCGCCGCGTCAGGCTGTACAGCAGCCATGGTATGCGGCAGATGTAACAGAGGCGGCGGGTGGTGCAGCGGCTCACCTGCTATTCCGGTGCCGTAGCCAGTATGACCTTGTACTGATTGCGCTTGGCAATGTTCATGAGGTTTACTACTTCTTCTATCGGCACCGTACGGTCAGCGTAGATAGAGAAGGTGGGGTCGTCGGAGTCCCGCAGCAGGAGCTGGAGGGCCGGTTCTATGTCTGCGAAGGGTACGGCCTGGGGATCTCCGTTGATGTGGTAGGTGTAGGTCCCGAGCTCGGGGTAGTGCTTGATGGATACGCTGACGGTGGCCTTGGCGGAGATCTGGTTGGTGCTCTTGGGCAGCAGGAGCCTGAGGGCGTTGGGGTTGATCAGGGTCGAGGTCACCAGGAAGAATATCAGCAGCAGGAACACGATGTCCGTCATGGAGGACATCGAGAATGCCGGCTCGACCTTGGTTCTGCGTTTGATGGCCATCGTTAAATGTCTTTGTCTATGGTAAATGTTTCGGAGCTGCCGTCCGCGTCGGAAGCGGCAGAAGCATCAGAGGCAGCGGAAGAAGCAGTATCACGGGCACCTGTGTTGGAAGTGCGGCTGCTGCGTCCGGCCGGCTTGGGGGCTGCTGTCCTTGCGGTGCCGGTCGCTGCTGTCCTGGCAGTACCTGCGGTGCTGCGCCTGGCCGGTCTGTGGGATGCGGTTTCGCCTGAGTGCTCCGGCTGAGGGTCCGCCTTGGCGGAACTGAGCATGTCCATCAGCGATATGGTCTCGCTCTCCATCTTGAATACGATATCGTTGACGCGGGAGGTGAGCCAGTTGTAGCCGAAGTAGGCGATGATGCCGACGAACAGACCGCCCACGGTGGTCACCATGGCGGTGTAGATACCTCCGGAGAGGAGGGTGATGTCGATGTTGCTGCCGGCCGAGGCCATGTTGTAGAAGGCCTGGATCATACCGATTACGGTACCGAGGAATCCGATCATCGGGGCACCTCCGGCCACTGTGGCGAGCATCGGAAGCCCTTTCTCGAGCTTGGCTACCTCGATGTTGGCTACGTTCTCGACTGCGGCCTGGATGTCGGGCAGGGGATTGCCCTGGCGCTCGAGTCCTTTCTCGATGAGGCGGGCGATGGGCGAGGAGTTCTCACGGCAGAGGCTGATGGCCGAGGAGGTCTTTCCGGCCCTGACGAGCTCGCGGATGTTGGCCATGAAGTGAGGGTCGAGCTTCCCTGCCTGGCGGATGGCCCAGAGGCGGTTGCCGAGGATGTAGATGGCTATGATGGACAGGATCAGGAGTACGATCATCAGCCATCCTCCGGCGACGGCCATCTTGATGAGGGACATCTTTTCGGGGGCGGCTGCGGCCTCCTGGACCAGGAGGTCTGCGGTGTTGGCTTGGAGTAGTGTCAGCATGGTATTAAATGTGAAAATGTCTGTGTGTTATCTGTAAATAAATTGTATGCAATAATGATGCAAGAACTGTGTCATAGCCTGTATACATCGTCGGGATAATGCACCCGGGTCAGGAAGAGGGCATGTCCCGGCACGGACTGTCCGGCCCGGCACCGGTCGCGGGAGGCCATCACGTCCAGGACCCATTCCGGCTCGTGCCGTCCGCGTCCCACCTCGACCAGGGTCCCGACTATGGCGCGGACCATGTTGCGCAGGAAACGGTTGGCGGTGATGGTAAATACCAGGTACGAAGGAAAGGCGTCCGGGGCTGCTCCGGGTATTGTCCCGGATATCGGAGTGAAGCCGGAGGGAGTGAAGTCAGAGGGAGTGAGGCCGGAGGGAGTGGTGCCGGAAAGAGTGGTGCCGGAAGGGTCGATGCCGGAGGCAACTGTTGCGGATGGCAGCGGTTCTATATCCGGCATGGGGGCTATGGCCGGTGTCCAGCGGCTCCATCCGGCAGCCGTTACCTCGCACAGCGGTGAGGAGGCCGCGCTTCCGGTCTTCTCGAAGCAGCTGAAATCGTGTTGTCCCAGCAGCAGGGCGGCGCTACGGTTCATGGCCTCCACGTCCAGCGGGTACTTGCAGTACCATGAGAAGTCCTGCACGAAAGGGTCCTTCTTTCCATGGATATAGTACCTGTAGGTGCGGCTGTCCGCATCGAACCGCGCGTGGGCGTCATCCCTCACTCTGGTGATGCTGCGAAACACAATATTTTTCGGCAGAATGGCATTTATTTTGTAGATTACGTGCGCGGGGTCTTCCAACAGACAAAGGCTGTCAGAGTCGAAGTGGGCTGTGAAGTCCGAGGCATGGACTCCGGCATCCGTCCTTCCGGCCCCGACCACGGAGATTTTCTCCCCGAGAACGGCTGAAGCGGCCTTCTGGATTTCGTCCTGGACACTTGGAGCATTGTCCTGAATCTGCCATCCGGAGAGTCCCGAGCCGTTGTAGGATATTGAAGCGAAAAACCTCATTGTTGGAGAAAATCGATTATTTTTGTAAAAATTCGATGACAAAAATACAAATATTTTGATATGGACACCGTAAACATTAAAGAATTAAACGAGCGAATTCAGAAAGAGAGCGCCTTCGTGGACATCCTCTCGATGGAGATGACGAAGGTGATCGTAGGACAGAAACATCTGGTGGAGAATCTGCTTATCGGCCTTCTGGCCAACGGGCACATCCTTCTCGAAGGTGTTCCTGGTCTGGCCAAGACTCTTGCCATCAACACTCTGGCCTCGTGCGTGAACGCCAGGTTCAGCCGTATCCAGTTTACCCCCGACCTGCTCCCTGCGGACCTTATCGGTACGATGATATACAGTCAGAAGAGCGAGCAGTTCCAGATTAAGAAAGGCCCTGTCTTCGCCAACTTCATACTGGCCGATGAGATCAACCGTTCTCCGGCCAAGGTCCAGTCCGCACTCCTCGAGGCCATGCAGGAGCGCCAGGTGACCATCGGTGACCAGACCTTCAAGCTTCCCGAGCCCTTCCTCGTGATGGCCACCCAGAACCCTATCGAGCAGGAAGGTACCTATCCGCTGCCCGAGGCCCAGGTCGACCGTTTCATGCTGAAGGTAGTGGTGACCTACCCCAAGAAGGAGGAGGAGAAACTGATCATCCGCATGAACAACAGCGGCACCTTCCCCAAGGCCAGCGCCGTACTCCAGCCCGAGGACATCATCAAGGCCCGAGAGGTGGTCCGCGAGGTGTACATGGACGAGAAGATCGAGCGCTATATCGTGGATATCGTCTACGCCACCCGCACCCCGTCCGACTACGGACTGAAGTCCCTGACCGACATGATTTCCTACGGAGCATCGCCCCGTGCCTCCATATCCCTGGCCATGGCCTCCAAGGCATACGCCTTCATCAAGCGCCGCGGCTACGTGATACCCGAGGACGTGAGGGCCGTCTGCTACGAGGTGCTCCGTCACCGTATCGGCCTGACCTATGAGGCTGAGGCCGAGAACGTAACATCCGAGAACATCATTTCCGACATCATCAACGCAGTGGAGGTACCGTAGTCTATGGACAGCAACGACCTGTTGAAGAAAGTACGCAAGATAGAGATCAAGACCCGGGCCCTCTCGAGCCAGATCTTCGCGGGCGAGTACCACTCGGCCTTCAAGGGCCGCGGTATGGCCTTCAGCGAGGTGCGCGAGTACCAGATAGGGGACGATGTGCGCAATATGGACTGGAACGTGACCGCCCGCACGGGCACTCCTTATATAAAGGTGTTCGAGGAGGAGAGGGAACTGACCGTCATGCTGCTCATCGACGCCAGCGGCTCCGGCTGGTTCGGAACCTCGTCCAAGACGAAGAAGGATCTGACGGCGGAGATAGCGGCGGTGCTCTCATTCTCCGCATCCATCAACAATGACAAGGTCGGGGCCCTGTTCTTCAGCACCCGCGTGGAGAAATTCATCCCTCCCAAGAAGGGCCGCAGCCACCTGCTGAGGATCATCCGCGAGGTCCTGGAGTTCCGCCCGGAGGAGAAGGGTACGGACATCGGGGAAGCCCTCCGCTTCCTGACCAACGCCCTGAAGAAGAAGTGCACGGCATTCCTGCTCTCCGACATGCTGGACATCGACCCGCAGACCTTCCGCCCCCGCTACGAAGACGCTCTGAAGGTGGCGGTGAACCGGCACGACCTGTCGGTGATCAATATCTACGACGAAAGGGACCGCACCCTGCCCGACGTGGGCCTTCTCCCGGTAAGGGACAATGAGACGGGCCGCATCGTCTACGTGGACACCTCCCGCCGCTCCGTCCGCGAGGACTACGGGGAGTGGTCGCGCAAGGCCTACGCGGAGACTCTGCTGACCCTGCGCAAGTACAAGGTGGACACCGTCAGCATCCGGACCGACCAGGACTATGTCAAGAGCCTGGTGGCTCTGTTCCAGACGCGGGCATAGGAGAATTTAGGACAATTGGAAATATGAGATACAGAATATTCAGCACAGTGACAGCGGCCGCGGCCCTCCTTCTGCTCTCCGTCCTCAGGGCGGGGGCGCAGGAAATCGTCTCGGCGGGAGTCTCCCGCGACACGATTCTCATCGGGGATCAGATCGAGTGGACCTCCGAGATGCAGGTGCCCCGCGGCATGTCCGTCAGGATAGACTCGATGTCGGGCTACGTGGTGCCCGGAGTCGAGCTGATAGGGGACTTCACGATAGACACGGTGGACCGGGGCCGGGACTTCTCCCGGGTGCAGACCCGCGCCACCATCACCTCCTTCGACAGCGGCAGCTATGTCCTGCCCCCGCTGGTGGTCTACGTCTACCGCGGGGAGGATGCGGTGGACACCCTCCGTCTTCCGGAGGTGCCCCTGGAGGTGACCACGATACCGATTGACACCACGACTTACGAGATGTACGACATCCGGCCGCAGTTCCGCTACCCGGTGACCTTCGCGGAGGTGCTGCCGTGGGTGGCCGGAGGCATTGTCCTGGTGGCCGCCATCATAGCCGTCTGGCGGCTGATAGTCCGCAGGCGGAAGAACCGTCCTCTCTTCGGCAAGCCCACTCCGCAGGACCCTCCCCACATCGTGGCTCTGCGCGACCTGGACCGTATCCGGGGCGAGAAGCTCTGGCAGACCGGCAATCAGAAGCAGTACTACACCGAGATTACCGACACCCTCCGCGTCTACATAGAGAAGCGCTTCGGAGTCAAGACCATAGAGCGTACATCCGGAGAGATACTGGTGGATCTTTCCACCAAGGATATCCAGCCCTCGGACTTCGAGTCGCTGAAGGATCTCTTCGGCACGGCCGACCTGGTCAAGTTCGCCAAGTACACTGCCTCCGAGTCGGAGAATGAGAATGCCGTGCCGGTAGCGGTGCGCTTTGTCAACGACACCTTCATGCAGGAACTGGAAGCCGATGCGGAAAAGGCCGGGAAGAACGGAAATAACGCCGGAGCGGACGGAAAGGGCAGCTCACGGACTGGAAATGACGGAAACGGTGACAAAACCGGAATGACAGGAGGGCAGGGCGATGAATAACCTTTTCTTTGAGTATCCGTGGGTGCTGTGGCTGGAACTGCTGCTCGTCCCGATGGCTGCCTGGTACGTATGGAAACAGGTGCGCCGCCGCCGTCCTTACGTGGCCATGTCCACTGCCGCCCCTTTCTCCGCGGCAAGTGCAGGAGCGGCCAGGGTGCTGCGCCATCTCCCGGCTGTACTGAGGCTGATAGCAGTGGCGCTGCTGATAGTGGCCATCGCCCGGCCCCGCAGCTCGTCCAATGTCAGCAGGACCGACACCGAGGGCATCGACATCGTCCTGGCCATGGACGTGTCCACCAGTATGCTGGCCCGCGACTTCAACCCGGACCGTATAGAGGCGGCCAAGAACATCGCCATAGAGTTCATCTCCCAGCGGCCTTCGGACCGTATCGGAGTGGTGGTCTTCGCCGGTGAGAGTTACACCCAGTCGCCCCTGACCACCGACCGCGCCACCCTGATCAACCTCATCAAGGAGATAGAGTGCGGCCTGATAGATGACGGTACCGCGATAGGCAACGGCCTGGCCAACGCCGTGGCCCGCCTCAAGGACTCCCAGGCCAAGAGCCGCGTGGTCATCCTGCTCACCGACGGAGTGAACAACCGCGGAGAGATAGCTCCCCTGACAGCGGCCGAGATAGCCAAGACCTACGGGGTACGCGTCTACACGATAGGTGTGGGCGCCATGGGGACGGCTCCTTATCCCGTGATGACGCCGTTCGGAGTGCAGGTGCGCAACATCCCCGTGGAGATAGACGAGGACCTGCTGAAGCAGATAGCAGAGCAGACCGGAGGGTCCTACTTCCGGGCTACCGACAACACGAAGCTCCTGCAGATCTACGGTGAGATCAACGAGATGGAGAAGGTCAAGATTACCGTCGACTCCTTCCCCGTCTATACCGAGGAATTCGGCCGTTTCGCCGTATGGGCCCTGGCCGCGTTCCTGCTTGAGATAATTTTGAGAATTTTTGCAGCAAGGAGGATAGCATGATATATTTGGCACAAGGCGGGTATCTGTTGCTGATACTGCTGATACCCCTGATGTTCATAGCATACTGGCTGATGCGCCGTATCAGAAGGAAGAGGCTGGCCCGTTTCGGAGACCCGGAACTGGTGGCGCGGCTTACGCCCGAGGTGCCCCGCCGCAAGGGCTGGGCTAAGCTGACCCTCCTCTCCATTGCCCTGTTCTTCTTCTGCATAGGCATGTCCAGACCCCAGATCGGAGCCACCCTCAAGGAACGGCAGATCAAGGGCGCCGAGATCATGGTGGTGCTCGACGTCTCCAACTCCATGCTGGCCGAGGACTACTCTCCCAACCGTCTGGAGCGGGCCAAGCTGGCCATCTCCAAGCTGGTGGACGAGTTGCAGGGCGACCGTATCGGCCTGATTATCTTCGCAGGCGAGTCATTCGTCCAGCTGCCGATCACCTCCGACTACGTATCGGCCAAGATTTTCCTCAACTCCATAACCACTGAGTCCGTGCCCGTGCAGGGCACCGCTCTGGGCGAGGCCATCAGGACTGCCATCCGCGGATTCACTTCGGAGAGCGAGCACAGCCGGGCCATCATCCTGATAACCGACGGCGAGAACCACGAGGACGACCCCGTGGCAGCCGCCCGTGATGCCGTGGATATGGGAGCGAGGGTATTCTGTATCGGAGTAGGCTCTCCCGAGGGCAAGCCGATTCCGATGGACGGCGGTCTGCTCAAGGACAAGGACGGCAATATAGTCGTGACCCGTCTGGACGAGCAGACTCTCCGGGACATCGCCTCCGCCGGACAGGGCCTCTACGTGAGGGCCGGCAACACCGAGTTCGGCCTCAATCCCGTCATCGACGAGATCCGCACCCTCCAGGACAAGGAGTTCCAGTCCGTAGTATTCGAAGAATTTGACGAACAGTATATGTACTTTTTTGCAATAGCACTGGTGTTCCTCCTGCTGGAGTTTTTCATGTCGGACACCCGTAACCGGAAAAGCCTCTTCGGACGCGGCGGGAAGGTCCTGACCGTGCTGGCTGCCCTTCTGGTGCTCTCTCCGGCCATCCTTTCGGCCCAGAGCGACCGCTCTGAGGTACGCGCCGGCAACCGGGACTTCAAGAAGGGGCAGTACCGTGAGGCGGAGATAGACTACAAGCGGGCCCTGATTGCCGATTCAGCCTCGGTCACGGCCAAGTACAATCTGGGCAATGCCCTCTACAAGGCCGAAAGCTACAATGAGGCAGAACTGTACTTCAAGGATCTGGGCGATACCCTTAAAAACCTGTCGAAGTCCAAGGCCTCGGACTACTTCCACAACAGCGGCAACCTGGCTCTCAAGCAGAAGAAGTATCAGGAGGCCGTGGAGGCCTTCAAGGAGTCCCTGCGTCTGCAGCCGGACAATTTCGAGACCAAGTCCAATCTGGCCTATGCCCAGAAGATGCTGAAGGACCAGCAGCAACAGCAGCAGAATCAGCAGAACCAGCAGAACCAGCAGAATCAGGACCAGCAACAGAATCAGGATCAGCAGCAGAACAACGATCAGAACCAGGATCAGAACCAGAACCAGAACAATCAGGACCAGAACCAGGATCAGCAGCAGAACGACAATCAGCAGCAACAGCAGCAGAATCAGCCGCAGATATCCCCTCAGGCCGCGCAGCAGATGCTCCAGGCCATAGAGGACAAGGAAAAGCAGACCCAGGATAAGGTCAAGAAGGCAAAGGCTCTGCAGCAGAAATCTAAAGAGAAGGAGAAAAATTGGTAAAATGATAAAGGGATTGTACAGAGTATTCGGCAGAACGGCGGCGGCAGCGGCACTGACGCTGCTGTGCGTGCTTACAGCGTCGGCCCAGAACAGCTTTACGGTGGACGCACCGGCGGTGGTCTCCACCGACGAGATATTCAGGGTGGTATTCACGGCAACTTACGAGGGCGGTAAGGTGTCGGACTTCACACCTCCCTCCTTCGAGGGACTGGAGGTGCTGGCCGGACCGATTCCGTCTACATCGACCAGTTTTCAGAGTATCAACGGCCAGAGCTCCACGACCCATGCTCACAGCTACACATACACCGTAAGGGCTGTGCAGGAGGGCAAGGTGACGTTGGGTGCGGCTTCGGTGAAGATAGGCAAGGAGACCTATAAAACAGAACCCAGAACTATAGAAGCAGTCAAGGGCGAAGTGCCTGACCAGGGCTCCGCCGCTTCCGGAGGGCAGCGCCAGAGCGCGGGTGAGGACCTGATGCTGCGCATGAGTGTCAGCAAGACTCGGGCGGTGGTGGGCGAGCCGGTCATAGTGACCCTCAAACTCTATGTCCAGACTTCCGCCATCAGCGGCTTCGAGGACGTGCGCTTCCCGACCTTTGACGGGTTCTGGAGCCAGGAGATAGACGCTCCGCAGAACATCCAGTTCGTCCGCGAGAACTACAACGGGAAGATTTACAACGCGGCACTTCTGCGGCGTTACATGCTGCTGCCCCAGCAGACCGGAGCCCTGACCATCGACCCCTCGGAGCTGGTGTGCCTCCTCCAGATACGGGCCGAGTCCACCGGACCCCGCTCCATCTTCGACGATTTCTTCAGCTCTTACCAGACAATACGCAAGCGGGTGACCAGTGAGCCGGTGACTGTGAATGTATCGGCCCTGCCGTCCGGAGCTCCGGCCTCCTTTACCGGAGGGGTGGGGTCGTTCAGGATGACGGCCGGCTTTGTCTCGGACAGCGTTTCCGCCCATGAGGCGACTTCCCTTAGGGTAGAGATATCCGGTACAGGCAATATCAATATGGTGGATGCTCCCAAGATGCAGTTCCCTGCTGATTTCGAGGCGTACGATATACGTAAGACGGAGAATATCTCGACCGGTACATCCGGAGCTTCCGGAACGCTGACGTTCGAGTATCCGTTCATTCCGCGTGCCCCCGGAGTATTTGATATAGATCCAGTGGAATTTACCTATTATGATGTGCAGGCCGGACGTTACCGTACCCTCTCCTCCGGGCCGTTGCGTCTGAAGGTGGGCGAGGGTACCCACACCGACGCGGCCGTCATTCCCTCCGGAGTGAGCAAGCGTAGCGTTGAGAGCCTGGGCGAGGATATCCGCTTCATTTCCACTACTCCCCGCCTGAAAAAGGCCGGCCGGATGATGGTCAGCTCACCAGCGATGCTCATCATCCCGATAGTGATAGTGCTGGCGGCGGCTGCCGTGTGGGTGCTTCTGAACCGTAGCATCGCCCGCCGCAGCGACGTGGCCGGTACCCGCAACCGCAAGGCCCTGAAGGTGGCCCGTGCCCGTCTGAAGAACGCCTCCGCCTTCCTGAAGCAGGGACTTTTCAGTGCGTTCTACGAAGAGCTGCACAAGGCCCTGCACGGCTATATCTCCGACAAGCTGATGCTGCCGGTGGCCGACCTGACCCGGGAGAGAATAGGGGAGGAACTCCGCTCCCGTGGTAAGGACGAGGCTGTGGTGCAGGCGCTCTCAGACATACTCGATGCCTGCGAGTATGCCCGCTATGCCCCTGCTTCCGGCTCCGAGGCTATGGAGAAGCACTATGAGCAGGCAGTTAAGGTTATTTCAGAAATAGAAAGTTGAGTATGAAGACGATGATAAGAACGATGATTGCCGCTGTGGTGCTGGCAGTATCCGCTGTGACGGCTGCGGGAGCCCGGGATGTGGACTCTCTCTGGGCACAGGCGGTGAATGAATATACCGCGGAGAATTACGAGGCGGCCCTTGCCGCTTTCACTTCCATCGAGGAGGCAGGATATGTCTCCGCCGACCTGTACTACAACATGGGCAACTGCTGCTACAAGCTGGGCCACCGCCTCGGTCTCTCGATTCTCTACTACGAGAAGGCTCTGAAGCTGGATCCGTCGTACGAGGATGCGGCTGTCAATCTGGAGATTGCCCGCGAAGGGACCCTGGACCGGATAGAGGCCGTACCGGAGTTCATTCTCCTGACCTGGTTCAAGGCTTTCCGCGACACCCTTTCCTCGGATGCCTGGGCATGGATAGCCCTGGCTCTGCTGCTGGCGGTGGCCGTCATGGTGCTGCTGTTCCGTTTCGGACGTTCCCTGGCCCTGCGCAAGACGGCATTTGCCCTGGCCGTAGTGGCCCTGGTCTTCATGGTGATCTCCACTGTATTTGCCTTCAATCTGCGCTCGGCCGTCGAGGACTCGGGCGAGGCGGTGGTGACAGTGCCGGTGAGCAGCGTCAAGAGCTCTCCCGGCTCCACCGACCAGTCCCTCTTCATCCTGCACGAGGGGACGAAGGTCTCCGTGGTGGACAGCCTCGGGGAGTGGTACCGCATAGAACTGTCGGACGGACGGCAGGGATGGATGCAGGGCAATGATATGAAAATTATTTAAAACCTTATAGCTATGACACTTATAAAATCTATCTCCGGTATCAGAGGTACCATCGGCGGCTCCTGCGGAGAGGCGCTTACGCCACTGGACATTGTCAAATTCGTATCTGCATACTCCTCGATGCTGCACCGCAGCAAGGGAGACCGCCGGCTCAAGGTGGTGGTCGGCCGTGACGCGCGTATCTCGGGCCCCATGGTGGACGAGATCGTCTGCGGAACTCTCAGGGCCTGCGGCATCGACGTGGTCAACGCCGGTCTGGCCTCCACTCCCACCGTGGAGATGGCCGTAATCTTCGAGAAGGCCGACGGAGGCATCATCCTGACCGCCTCGCACAATCCCAAGCAGTGGAACGCCCTCAAGCTGCTCAATGAGTACGGCGAGTTCCTCAATGCCGCTGAAGGGGCTGAGCTGGTGGAGATCGCTGACCGGGAAGGATTCGAGTACTGTGACGTCGATTCCCTGGGCTCATACGTGGAGAAGGATTTCACCGACGCGCACATACAGGCAGTTCTGGCTCATCCTCTGGTGGATGCGGAGGGTATCCGCGCACACGGTTTCAAGGTGGTGCTGGATGCCGTCAATTCGGTAGGAGGCATCGTGATGCCCCGCCTGCTGGAGGCTCTCGGAGTGGAGTGCATTAGGCTCAACTGCGAGCCTACCGGGCATTTTGCCCACAATCCTGAGCCGCTGCCGTCCCACCTGGTGGACCTGTGCTCGAGGGTAGCTTCCGAGAAGGCAGACCTCGGTATCGCGGTGGATCCTGACGTGGACCGTCTCGCCCTTGTCTGCGAGGACGGCTCGTTCTTCGGCGAGGAGTATACCCTGGTTTCAGTGGCGGACTACGTGCTCTCACAGAAGCCCGGCCCTACGGTCTCCAACCTTTCCTCGTCCCGTGCTCTGCGTGACGTGACAGAGGCCCACGGCTGCACCTACACCGCATCTGCAGTGGGAGAGGTCAATGTGACCACCGAGATGAAGCGTACCGGTGCCGTTATCGGAGGTGAGGGCAACGGCGGAGTCATCGTACCCGACCTGCACTACGGCCGCGACGCTCTTATCGGAACGGCTCTCTTCCTGAGCTCCCTGGTGCGTTCCGGCAAGAAGGTGACAGAGGTACGCGCCGGCCTGCCCCAGTACGTGATATCCAAGAACCGTATCGAGCTCTCCGACCGCTCGCTGATAGAGAAGATACTGGGTGAAATCAAGAAACGCTACGCCTCGGAGCGCATCACCGATATCGACGGAGTGAAGATCGACTTCGACCGCGACAGGATGTGGGTGCACCTGCGCAAGTCCAATACCGAGCCGATTATCCGCGTTTACTCGGAGGCCTCCGACGAGGCATCGGCCGAGAGGATTGCCGCCGAGGTGATAGGTATCGCTAAGGAAATCATAGGCTAGCGCATGTTCTCATTCAGAACTACCCCCCTGGACCGTCAGGAGGACCTGGTGCTGCGAAAGGGGTCCCTGGCCGTGCTGTGCAACCAGTCGGCCTGGGATCCGGAGCGGCAGGAGTATCTCTTCGGAGGACTGTACCGGAGCGGGCGGCTGCGCAAGGTATTCTATCCGGCGGACGGCCTCTTTGGAGAAATCCTGCCGGACGGAACTGCTCCCCGGAAGGATGTGGAGTATGACAGGGCTTTCGGTATGACCGGGTGCCGGTTCATTCCCCTGCGCTCCGGAGCAGGGGAGGACTTCGCTCCCGATCCCTCTATGTTCGAGGATGTGGATGCCCTTATCGTTGAATATCAGGACACAGGCTCGCGCTATGACTCGATGACCGCCGTCCTGTACGATATTTTCCAGATGATTCATATCAGCGGCCTGTCCCTGTCGGTATATATTCTGGACAGGGAGAATATCTGCGGCCGTCAGGTGGAGGGCACGACCCTATGTCCGGGCAGTTCCGAGGCAGCGGGCATTGAGGGCATCCCTCACCGTCACGGACTGACTCTCGGGGAGCTGGCCAACCTCTTCTATTCGGAGGTGGGCGCGAAGTTCCCCCTGCACATCATTTCCTATATGGTGCGTCCTGCAACCCAGTACCTGATGCCGTGGAGCATTCCTCCCAGGCCGGATGTGCCGGGGCTTTTTACCTCGGGCTTTTATTGCGGGATGGTCCTGCTGTCCGGTACCGACCTGAGCTGGGGAGAGGGAACATCCCGGCCGTACGAGCTGTTCGGGGCCCCGTATCTGGAGCAGTGGCTGCGCGGCTGCAGTCTGGACGCTGTCTCGGATGCGGGAGTATTCCTGCGCCGCACGGTATTCACCCCGCGTTTCGGGAAATGGCAGAATCAGTCCTGTTTCGGTTTCCAGATGCTGCCCCGTCCCGGGGTACCTTATCACTCTGTGGCCCATGCGCTGCGGATTCTCCGGACCCTGGTTTCGGACGGAGTACCGGTGGATATGTCCAGACTGCCGGAAGTTGCTGGAGATGAGATATTCTGCGGTTATATCGGCGGTACGGTCCCCGGTGAAGGACTCAAGGAGCACATAAAGGTCGAGGAGCAGAAGTGGATCCGCAAGGCCCGCCGCTATATGCTCTACGATGATCAGCTGGTGCGCGTGAAGACAATAAAGAATTAATGCTAATATTTTGTATATGAACAGTTATCCTAAAATCCAGGCAGCTCTGATGAGTCTGCCAGTGCTACTTGTATCCTCCTGTCAGGCATGGTCTCCGGTCCCGGAGCCGGATATGCAGAAATATGAATTGAGAGGAGATGTGGCATCGATGAAAAACATCGTCTACAAACTGGACTCCACTGCGGACGGATATGTGGCTTCTGGGATCGAGGCATCCATGAGCAATGTCTATCTGGAGTTCGATACTGCCGGCAGAATGACTCTCATGCAGCGTATCAACATAAAAAACCAACCCGGACTCAGGGAGGAATATACCTATGGCAGGGACGGACGGATGCTTTCCAAGTCCGTGATTCTGTCGGACGGGACTCTGAAGGAGAAGTCGGACTACAGGTATAGAAGGGGACGGCTGCATACCCTGACTGTAAAGGACGGGGCGGACAGTCTGGTCAGACATGAGAAGTATAAGTATTTCGGCCGGGATAGTGTCATCGCTGAATTTACGTTCAATGGTGATACTTTGAATGGGTACCGTGTCTCCAGGTATGACCGTCTGGGACGCAGTACCGGAATGTCTTCCTATACGGCCGGTGGCCGCAGACTTCTCAGTGGCATCGATATCGAGTATGACTCGCTGGGCAGACGCGCCTTTGTTACTACAGATGATATTTTCTTCAAGAAGATGGAAAACCGTATGAGCTATGATTCCAACGGATTCTGTTCCGGACAGGTGCTTTCAGGGCGCGGGCGCGTTACGGATTTCCGCTTTTCTTTCAAGACAGACACGGCAGGAAATTGGATTGAACGTGTGACAATCCGTGACGGCGTGCCTTTCAGGGTTGAGGTAAGGGAGATACATTACCGCTGACTGGAAAGGGGAATATATAAAAAGAGACCGGCCAAAATCATTTTGGACCGGTCTCTTGAATTTTTCAGGACTTAAGAACCGTTAACGGATGGCTCTCTTCAGGATTTTGTCTGTAGGAAGTGAGGATACTTCGGGAGTGAATGCGGGACGCTCGGGGATTTCCATCTGGTTTTTGATGGCAAACGAGGCGGAAGATCCACCCATGAGGGTATTGAAGTACTCATCGAACAGAGCGTAATCGTGGCTTGTGCCTTCCTCTGTGAGCTGGAATACTTTCATGTACATGTCACCTGTATTGCCCTCAGCATCAAATGCTATTACGCATATTGTCGAGTATTCATCGTATGCCATGTAATAGATGTTGGCGGGATTTGGATCAGTGCTGCTTGCCTCGGTTCCGTTGGCGAGGGTGTTGTTGTAGATTTCTTCTTCTGTCTGGTCGGCGGTGATGTCACCGGTCCATACTACATAGTAACATCCAGCAGCGGTCTCATTGTATGTCATGTCCACAGCGGCGAACAGAGGCTTTGAACCGACATAGTTTTCATATTCGGGATTGTATGCTACGAGATCATCGCTGTGCCAGTAGTAGTTGACGTGACCTTCTGCAAATGCATCGGTAGGCTGGTTTGCAGTGGTGTAGAACTCTTGCTTGGTCATCTCTGAGTTGTAGGTCAGCTGGTCCATATCTATTCCCCATGCAGTTATATAGTACTTGGTTTCGGGAGTCATGCCGGTTACATTGTATCCTTCATGGTCACCCTGAAGTGCATAGTACTCAAGATAAGAACTGTAGTTGTTGGTTATCTCGGCGATGATGGCCATATCGTCGTATCCTGCATCATACCATGATTCATCGATGACAATCGTGAAGTAGTATGCACTCTTGTCTGAAGGGATGATGTCGTATACTACACTTCTGGCACTGGGTGTGTAGTCGAATTCAAAGGTCAGATCAACCATCTGTATTTCAGTAGTGGTGAATTCGGGACCATAGTGAATTTCGGTGGTGAACTCGCCGTTCTCGTCAATTCCGAATGCATACGGTGTGTAAGCCGTATTTGAACTCAGGCCTGTCCATGTGTAGTCATCTGTGGTATTGCCGGGAATCAGGAAATCTGTCAGGGAATAGCCGAACATGGCATATATCTCGGCCAGTGCAAGCAGATCCTGTCTTGCCGTCTCGGCAAAATCGGGATTCTCGGCAATGGTAGCGCTAGTCGCTACGCCGTCGTAGTAGTAGGAAATGGTCTCGTCCAGACATGAGACAATCACTCTTGCAGAGGTAGCCTTAACTTCATCTTCAGGTACCTGAATGTCGAAGAATACGGTACGTCCGCTCTGAATAATGTTGATCTGAGCCGAAGCCTCGCCGTCTGCCCATGTATAGGTGATGGTGAGGATGGCGTTGCGGCTTTCGGTCTCCTCATTCTCGAGGATATTGAAAGTCACAGTGCCTGTAGTTTCATAGTTGATTGCATCAACCCATGTCTGGTTGGCTTCTGCTTTAACAGTGCCTCCGTCAATCGGATTGGAAATGGTGTACTCGATGGAACCGGTTCCTCCATCTCCGACGAAAGTGAGCTGATTGCCGGGAGCATTTGTCACTTCAATTGAAGGCTGCTCCGAGGGATTGGGTTCGGGTTCGGGCTCCTCGCATCCAGTTGCCATGAAAATGAGAGAAGCTGCTGCGATTAGAAATAGGGATTTTTTCATATTATTAAAGGAATTAGTGTTAATAATGTTTCAAAGATAATAAAACTTTTTTTTAAAATTTATCATTTTTTATAAAAAATAGCAGTTTTTTTAAAGAAAATCTAGAATCGGAGCTCAATTTGCGAAAGTTGGCGGTGGAAAATTTGCTTGGAAAAGAAATTGTATATACTTTTGCCGCCCAGAACAAAACGGCAACAATTTTAATTTTTACACAATGAAAAAAGGTATACATCCCGAATCCTACCGTCTTGTAGCTTTCAAGGATATGTCCAATGAGCATGTGTTCATCACCCGCTCCTGTGTCAACACCAAGGAGACCATCGACATCGAGGGCGTGACCTATCCCCTCGTGAAGGTCGAGATCTCCAACACCTCCCATCCTTTCTATACCGGAAAGATGAAGCTCGTCGACACCGCCGGCCGCGTGGACAAATTCTACCAGCGCTACAAGAACCGCCAGAAGTAATCCTGCCCAAAAGGAACTTCTCCAACAATATCGATTCCGACAGACATTCACTTGTCTGCCGGAATTTTTATTTTCCGACCATCTCCTTGCCGATGCGCAGCTCGGCGCAGACGGTGAGGTTGCCGATAGATTCGAGGGTGAGGTAGATGAAGCGGTTGTCTATCTTGGTGACGCGGCCGGTACGTTTCTCGAAGGGACCTCCGAGGATGCGTACCATGTCGCCCTCCGAGATGATGCGGCTCTGGTCGACCACTATGAGGAACTTGTGGATCTCCTCGATTTCTGAGTCCCGGATCACAGCCGGCTCGCCGCAATAGTAGACGGGACATGCCACCCCTTCTACGGAGGCGAATTTGCTGAGCTGGGCCCTGGTGCAGTGTATGAATATATAGGAGCGGTATAGGGGGACTTCCACTGTCTTGACCCGGTCGGACCACTTGCGCTTCTCCCGGTACAGGGGCAGGAACACTTCCGCGCCCATGAGTGTAAGCCGCCGCTCCACGGCTTTCTCGGCCCTGGAGGCGGTGTACAGCACGTACCATCTTACGGGCTGGGACTTGAGAACTCTGGGTGCGGGGGTGTCCTGACTCATTTGAGAGAGGGTACTAGGTCCAGGAACCTGCGCATGCCGGCTGTCGCCACGTCCTGAATCTGGGTGTAATACTTGTAGCCTACGTGGATGGGCTTGGGGTCCACCAGGTAGAGTGGCACTCCGTGACGCACGTAGTTGACCAGTCCGGCAGCCGGATAGACTACCAGTGATGTGCCGATGACCAGCAGTATGTCGCACTCCGATACGATCTCAGCGGCCGGCTCGATCATGGGCACGGCTTCCCCGAACCAGACGATGTCCGGCCGGAGCTGCTCGCCCCGGTCGTCGAGGTCTCCGAGGCGGATGTCGCTGTAGCCTATGTCGTAGACCGGCTTGGGCGACCTCTCGCCGCGGGCCTTGGTTATCTCCCCGTGAAGGTGAAGCACCCGGGAAGAACCGGCCCGCTCGTGGAGGTTGTCTATGTTCTGGGTGATGACAGTGACATCGAAGTCTTTCTCCAGAGCTGCGATGATGCGGTGGGCCTCATTGGGCTGCCGGGTCTGTATGTCCCGGCGGCGGGCATTATAGAAGTCCAGGACCAGGCCGGGATTGCGGTACCAGCCCTCGATGGAGGCCACTTCCTCCACGCGGTACTGTTCCCACATTCCGTCCGAGTCGCGGAAGGTATTGATTCCGCTTTCCTTGCTCACTCCGGCTCCGGAGAGTACTGCCAGTTTTTTCATATATGGAATTTGTCTATTTTACTGTTGTCATTGTCTTGAAATAGAATCTGTCCAGCCATACCCTGAAGACGGGATCGATGATTCTGGGATTGTCCTGGGCATCAAACATGATGACCTCTTTCTTCGTGAGGGCCTCCTTGATCCTGTGTACATTGGCCGAGGAGTTGAGTCTGTACCGGTGGATTACCTCCGTGGAGCTTACTTTGGATACACCGTCGAAGATGGCTCTCAGCAGATATACCTGATAGCGGCTGAGGCTGTCCACTATTTCTTGAAAATGAGTGAAGTGAGTGTACAGCAGAGAGTCTATGGCCTCGGACAGCAGACTGTCTGAGAGATATCCCTTGGTCAGGTTGAAGCAGCTGTTGGCTATCTGCCAGATATACCAGGGATGACCGTCCGTGAGGCTGTAGATGTATTCGGTCTGCTGCGGTTCCACCACACGGCCTACTCTGAGGAATGTCCTTATTATATGGTCTGAAATCAGTTTCTCATCGATGGGCGAGAGCGTGACCCTGTCATACAGGCGGTAGAAGAATTTCTTCTCTTCGAAAATATACTTCATGGCGTTGACGCCCGATCCGGATACTATATAGACCGGTCCGCCTGGTCTCTGCCATTCTTTTTCCATCTGGCGCAGCAGTTTGTCATATCCTTCCAGGCGCAGTATGTTCTGGAATTCTTCAATGCATACGACTTGGCGCGGCTCAGACGGCAGAGACTGAATTTCGTCCAGCTGATGCTGGAAATCTTCGGTGTCAATAGTGCTGAGAAGACTCAGCTGTGAGATGTGGTACCCGGGGTTCTGCTCATACTGGCTCAGGGCCATCTGTATGAGAGAGCGCTTGCCGGTGCGGGGAGGCTCGTAGATGACGGCATGTCTGCCATCTGCGATAATGGATACGAGGTGGCTCACGTCTTTCTTCCTGGAAAGAAAGTCGTTGCCAGTAGCGATGGAGTTGTTGGTAAAAGGGGATTCCATGTTGTCATCTTTGTTTTTCGCGGGAGCAAATTTATGAAAAAAAGTAAGTTTTTTGATTTTAATTTGTGAAAAATGGTGAAATGTATTACTTTTGCTCTCCCAAAAATGATGATATAGGTCGTTAAGCTATTGGAAAAGAGCTGCTTGCAAGTACAGCAGCCGCTTACTGCCGCTAACTTTAAAACAAATTTAGGTAAATGTACGCAATTGTAGACATTGCTGGACAGCAGATGAAAGTGGAGAAGGGCAAGAAGATCTTCGTGAACCGCCTTGAGGGCGAGAAGGGTGCTTCTGTCGACTTCTCCAAAGTGCTTCTGACCGATGACAACGGTTCGGTCAAGGTCGGTACCCCCTATGTTGAGGGAGTCAATGTAAAGGCCACCATCGTGGATCATGTAAAGGCTGACAAGGTTCTGGTCTTCAAGAAAAGACGCCGCAAAGGCTATCAGAAGCTGAACGGTCACCGCCAGTGTTTAACCCAGATTCTCATCGAAGAGATCGCTTAATGAAATAGGAGGAAATACTTATGGCTCACAAAAAAGGTGTCGGTAGTTCTAAGAACGGTCGTGAATCACACAGCAAACGACTTGGACTGAAACTGTTCGGCGGCCAGATGGCCAAGGCCGGCAACATCCTCGTACGTCAGAGAGGCACAGTCCACTATCCCGGTAAGAATGTCGGAATGGGCAAGGACCATACCCTTTACGCTCTTGTGGACGGAGTGGTTACTTTCCGCAAGACCAGGGAGAACAGGTCATACGTGTCGGTACTCCCTCCCGTGACTGAGTAATCAAGCGGGAATAGAATTTATGGGGCCGTATCTTTTTTCAGATACGGCCTCTAATTTTTTAAACCATTTTGTATATTTGCATCCGTTTTAAAACACAGATACAGATGTTGACTCTTAAACTTTTGAGGGAACAGCCAGAATTCGTAGTGGAAAGGCTGGCAGTCAAGAATTTTGACGCTTCTAAAATCGTAGAACAGATACTTGAGCAGGACAGCCGCCGCCGCTCCTGTCAGACGGAACTGGATGCAGCTCTGTCTGCCCAGAAGATAAAGGCCAAGGAGATAGGCAGGCTGATGCAGCAGGGACTCAAGGATGAGGCCGAGGCTGCCAAGAAGGAAGTGGCTGCCATGAAGGAAAAGTCCAAAAAACTGGAGGCGGAGATGGAGGAGTGCCAGCACAGACAGAACGAGCTCCTGGTGCTGTTGCCCAATCTTCCGGACAAGATAGTGCCTGCCGGTAAGAATGCCGATGACAATGTGGTGGTCCGCATGGGCGGAGAGATACCCGAACTGCCGGACAGTGCTCTGCCGCATTGGGAACTGGCTTCCAGATATGATATTATCGACTTCGACCTGGGAGTAAAGCTCACTGGAGCCGGATTCCCGGTCTATAAGGGCAAGGGGGCCAGGCTTCAGAGGGCCCTGATCCAGTATTTTCTGGATTTCAACACCAAGGCCGGCTATCAGGAGATTGAGCCTCCCATCATGATCAACGAGGCATCCGGCTTCGGTACCGGGCAGCTGCCGGACAAGGAAGGGCAGATGTACTTCGCATCTCAGGACAAGTTCTATCTGGTGCCCACCGCAGAGGTGCCTGTTACCAATATCTACCGTGATACGATTCTTTCCGAGGCTGATTTCCCCGTGAAGATGACGGCCTATACTCCCTGTTTCCGCCGCGAGGCCGGCTCCTACGGCAAGGATGTCCGCGGACTCAACCGCCTGCATCAGTTCGACAAGGTGGAGATAGTGCAGCTCGCTCTTCCCGATGCTTCCGAAAGGGCTCTGAACGATATGGTCCTGCATGTCGAGAGGCTGGTCAATTCTTTGGATCTGCCTTATAGGATAGTCCGTCTGTGCGGAGGCGACATGAGTTTTACCTCTGCCATCACATACGATTTCGAGGTTTACTCCGCAGCTCAGAAGAGATGGCTGGAGGTCAGCTCCGTGTCCAACTTCAAGTCCTACCAGGCCAACCGTCTGAAACTCCGCTATAAGGATTCGGAAGGCCATATACAGCTGGCCCACACCCTTAACGGCAGTTCCCTGGCTTTGCCCAGGATAGTGGCGGCTCTGCTGGAGAACAATCAGACTCCGGACGGCATCACTGTCCCCAAGGTACTTCACGAGTACACCCGTTTCTTCCGGATTGACTGACACTGGTACGGATGGACGGGCAGCAGAGAGTGATATTGGGAATCGACCCCGGCACCATGGTTTTAGGTTTCGGGGTCATTCTCATTGACAGGAAGAAAGTTCACTTTGTGGACATGGGAGTGCTGGACCTGAGGAAGGAAAAGGACCATTTTGCGAAGCTCAACACCATATATACGGAGGTCGGCGGGATAATAGACCGTTACTCTCCTGACGATGTGGCGGTCGAGGCTCCGTTCTACGGTAAGAATCCCCAGGTTATGCTCAAGCTCGGAAGGGCGCAGGGGGCGGCCATATCGGCGGCCATATCCCGGAATCTTCCTATTTTCGAGTATGCACCGCGCAAGGTGAAGATGGCTGTGACCGGACAGGGCGGCGCCTCGAAAGAGCAGGTGGCCCTGATTCTGTCGAGGACACTGAATACTGAGTTCAAGCCCGGATTCCTGGATGCCACCGATGCGCTCGCCATCGCGATGTGCCATTTCTACCAGCTGGTCAATCCGCTGGCGGATACAGCCACGTCGACCGACTGGGGAAAGTTCGTCAAGGCGCATCCGGACAGGGTAAAATAACAAGACCGTTGATTAAACTATCGCCTTACAGATTTGTCAAAAGAACGTTAAAAATAGAATCCTAACTTCATAACAGGCGATGACAAACAGACGCATTCTTTCAATTCTCCTCCTCGTATTCCTTTCGGCGTGGGGGCTTTCAGCTCAACAGAAAGGAGGTTATTCCATCAAGGTAAAGCTTACTGACTCCTTGTCCCTGGAGCCTGTGTCCTTCGCGACGATATATGTCTCGAAAGACGGTACCAGCAAGAACGCATACTTCGCCATGACAGACGGTGCCGGCAAGGGAGTCATTTCCAATGTTCCGTCCGCCGGCAAATATGTTTTCGTGGCGGAACTGATGGGTTATTATAGGCTTGTACATCCGATAGAGATAAAGAACAAGGAGACGGACCTGGGCGAGATGCTTATGAACGAGGATATCACCATGCTGGACGAGGTGGTGGTGACTGCGGTCGGCAACCAGATGGTGGCCAAGAAAGATACGCTGGAGTATACGGCGGAGCTTTTCAAGACCACGGACAATGATGTCCTGGAGGATCTGCTCAAGAAACTGCCTGGAGTAGAGGTGGACAGTGATGGTAAGATTACCTCTGAGGGAGAGGAGATTACGAAGATAATGATAGACGGCAAGGAGTTTTTCCTGGATGACCCTGCGCTGGCATCCAAGAATATACCTGCTAAGATTATAAACAAGGTAAAGATTGTCAACAAGAAATCCGACCAGGCCGAGTTCACCGGCATAGATGACGGCGAGGAGGAAAAGGTGATAGACCTGAGCATCAAGCCGGGTCTGCTGGAGGCATGGTTCGGAAATGTGTCCGCTGGCGGCGGTCATGACCTTCAGACGGAGGAGCATGACGCACGGTATCAGGCATCCGGTATGATCGGCCGCTTTACGGAGAACAGTCAGATAAGCTTCATCCTCAACGGAAACAATACCAATAACCGCGGATTCAACGACATGGCCGGAGAAATGGGCGGCGGTATGAGAGGCAGGGGCTTCGGAGGCAACCGCGGAGGTATCATGACTACATGGATGGCCGGTGTCAATGCCAATATGAACATCGGAGGAGACAAGGACCGTGAGCTCGGCGGCAATTACCTCTACAACGGCTCCATCCGTGATGTGGAGGAGCGCAGCAGCCGTACCACCTTCCTCAATGACAGCGTAAGCCAGCATACCTCGAACAGCGAGACCAGCCGTTTCTTCAGCGACGGTCATCGTGGAGGATTGGAACTGGACTATAAGTTCAATGACAAGACATCCATACTTTTCAGACCCCGTTTCAACTACAGCAGGTCCCGTTACGAGGAGAACAGCGAGTACAGCACCGACAACTCCCGCACCGGCAAGGTCAATGACGGTGTCAGTACATCCAACTCCGACGGAACGTCCTGGAGAACAAACGGCCGTATCCTTTATCGCCAGAGGATCAGCGAGAAGGCGGGTCGGACTCTGTCGCTGAATGTGGATTACTCTTTGTCCAACAGTGACTATACCGGAACCAACTATTCCCTGACCAATACCTATGCCGATGGCCAGAAGTCCGGTACGGACCTTATCAATCAGAGATATGACCAGAAGGAAGAAAGCTACTCGGCCTCGGCTGACCTGACCTATACGGAGCCTCTGGGCAAGAATTTCTTCCTCCTCGGTTCCTACCGCTTCAGCTGGAGCAACAGCCAGAGTGAGAAAGATACCAGGGATATCCTTGAGGACGGCTCGCTGAGTGACCGGCTGGACTCAACCTATTCTTCCCGAATGGAAAATACCCTTCTGCGCCACAGAATGCAGATCAGCTTTATGAAGCAGGAGGACAAATATAATCTTCAGCTCGGTGTCAATGCCCAGCCTTCCACGACCATTACACGGGATGACTTCAATCCTGAGCGCAATGTCAATTATACGGTATGGAACTTCGCTCCGTCGGCCCGTTTCGACTATGATTTCTCGGACAACGAGTTCCTGCGGGTGAACTATTGGGGAAGTACCTCACAGCCGTCCATCAACCAGTTGATGCCCGTACCCGACAACTCCGACCCTCTGTATGTGTCCGTGGGTAACATGAGCCTGAAACCTGAGTTCCAGAACCGTTTCAGGATGCATTACCGCTATACGGACATGGAGACCTTCTCTACCTATTCCGTGATGGGAGGATTCAATTTTACTAAGGATGATATCATAAATGCCAGCTGGTACGACGGGACAGGAACCCAGTACACAGTGCCTGTCAATTCGGACCGTCCTACTCTCGGCGGTAATGTGATGCTGATGACCAACTCACAGTTCGGAAAGTCCGGATTCTCCCTGATGACCTTCACCAGGGGTTCCGTGACCAGTACGCTCTCCTATACCGGAGATAATCCGGATGCCACTTCTTTTGAAGAAATTCAGGATTATCTCATCGGAGGACGGACTACCTCCATGTCAGTGAGCGAGAACATTACACTGGTCTTCCGCAACGACTATATCGAGACCCGTCTGGGAGCGAGCGCTTCCTACCGCAAGGCATGGTATGAAATCGCATCGCAGGCCAGGGCTGATACCTGGGACAATGCGGTGTTCGCAGAGGTCAACGCAACCATGCCGTGGGGAATGGAAATCCGTACAGACGCCAGGTACAACTATTATATCGGCTATGAAGCCGGTTTCGGAGAGCCTGAGCTGACCTGGAATGCCGAGATCTCCCAGCTCTTCCTCAAGGACAGGATGACTCTCCGTTTCAAGGTCTACGATATACTGAACCAGGCCAAGAACAACTACCGTACGACTACGGACAACTATGTGGAGGATACATACAACAATACCCTCGGTCAGTATTTCATCATTTCGCTGGTATACCGTTTCGGAAACTTCGACAAGGCCATGGGCGGCCGCCGCGGTCCCGGAGGTCCCAGACCTCCCCGCAGGTAGCGGAGGAGCACCGGCCGCCGCGGGCTGTCAGTTATGCGTGCTGCGGCTGGAGAAGTTCCTGAATTTCTCTATAAGAGCTTTCATGTCGTCGGGCAGTTCACTCCCGACGACTATTTTTTTATGGGTGCGGGGGTGGATGAATCCGATGGTGCCGGCGTGCAGGGCCTGACGGGGAAGGACATCGAAGCAGTTGTCGATGAACTGGCGGTAGCGGGAGTAGAGGGTGCCCTTCAGGATCCGGTCGCCGCCGTAGAGGGAGTCGTTGAACAGAGGATGGCCGATGTGGTTCATGTGTACGCGGATCTGGTGGGTGCGTCCGGTTTCCAGGCTGCATTCCACGACAGTGACATATCCCAGGCGCTCCAGTACCCTCCAGTGGGTTACTGCGTGCTTCCCGGTGCCGTCCTCCACGACCTTGAAGCGGATGCGGTTGGCCGGGTCCCGGCCTATGTCGCCGGTGATGGTGCCGCTGTCTCCTTCCATGTCGCCCCAGACTATGGCGGTATATTTTCTTTCAATCGAGTGGACGAAGAACTGGCGGGCCAGGTAGACCTGAGCCTCGTCGTTCTTGGATATCAGAAGAGTTCCGGAGGTGTCCTTGTCGATGCGGTGTACCAGGATGCCCATGCGGTCGTCCTTGGCGTCAGGGCCCTGGCTGCGTCCCAGATACCATGCGAGGCCGTTGAGGAGTGTACCCGTGTAGTGGCTGCAGCCAGGATGCACTACCAGACCCGCCGGCTTGTTGACCACCAGTACGTCCTCGTCCTCATAGCGGATGTCCAGGTCCATCTTCTCGGGCAGTATCTCATAGCCGCGGCGGCGGTAGGGAAGGCAGATGCGGATGTCGTCCAGGGGCTTGACCCTGTAGTTGGCCTTGACCGGAGTACCTCCGACGTAGACATAACCGGCGTCTATGGCCTGCTGGATGCGGTTGCGGGATGCACCCATGATGTGGGCGGTCAGAAATTTGTCCACCCTGAGCAGGCTCTGGCCTTTGTCCACTGTTACATGATAGTGCTCGAAGAGGCCCTGGTCGTTCTCCTCATCGGGATTGTCCTCGTCTTCCGGGGTGAAATCCTCATTGTCCTGGGCGGAGTCGCTGAACACCACTGTATTATTGTCCTGAACATCGGCTGGGACATTGCCTCCGGGGAGGACTTCGGATCTGAACTGGTTAGAGCAGGACATCGGTGCTGTCAGGTTCTGGTTCGGGAATCCGGGATATATCCTTCGAAAGGTAGAGGGTGACGGGTGCGCCGCGGTGAATGCCGATGGAGTCGGATGCCGGTGGATACTGGCCGTAGACATAGGCTTCCAGGGAGTCGGCGTATGTGGCTACTGTGCCGTCGAACTCGCTGCGGTAAATGTTCAGGGAGTTGTCGTGCAGCAACTCTACGGCCATCTGGTAGCGGTAGCCTATGACATTGGGAACGAAAGTGATGCTGTCGGTAGGGTTGAGCCCGAGAACCAGGTCTATGGCGGTACCGCTGTTGAGTCTTGTGCCAGGCTCTATGTCCTTACCATACAGCTGCTGTGCCAGGACGTTGTCTGTAGCCATATCCTCGGTGTAGAGCAGTCTGCCTACTCTCAGTCCGTTGGATGTCAGTTCCGTGCGTGCCTGTCTGAGTGAGAATCCGATGAGGGATGGCATGGTGGACTGTCTTGGTACTATGGAGTTGATGACCAGCAGTATGCGGCGGTTTTTCTTGACTTTGCTGCCCGCTGTCGGATTCTGGCGGGAGATAGCACCTCTTTCCATACCTCTTATGAATACTGAGTCAGTTACTTCCAGGCGGAGATCAGCTTCTTCCGCCACGGCAGCTGCCTGGGCGAGGCTCATCCCGGTAAGGTCGGGTACTGTGAGCTCCTGGTTGTGGCGGGTGATCAGACGGAGAGAGAGGTTGATGATTATGTATCCTGCTGCCAGTATGGCCAGGATGAGCAGTATGTTCTTGGTCAGAGAGTACTTGAATGGTTTCTGGAGAAATTTTTTCATGTGCTTGAATGATTCAGACCGCAAATATACAGTAAAATTGGTTACAATACAGGTAAAATGCGTGCTTGCCTACTGCGGTTAATGAATATATTTGCATCAGAAAAATTATCAGTGAGCAAGAGAATATAGATGCAATGAGAAAAAAGATTATGCTGTCAGCTGTGGCGTTGTTGTCCTCGGCTGTGTTTTTTGTGGCCCCGGCATGGGATATGAATAAGCTTCTGAAACAGGATGCTTTCAGTATCATGGCGGTGGAGCAGGAGGATACATCCGGTGTCGCCTGGGTGGACACACTCTCGCAGGCGGTGATTACCGGAACCCGCAGCCGTACGGACATCCGGCATCTGCCTCTGACCGTTACGGTGGTGGACCGTCCGGCCATCGAGTATTCCTACACTCCTTCGCTGCTGCCGGTGCTTACAGAGCAGGTGCCGGGATTTTTCTCCACCTCCCGCGGTGTCATGGGCTACGGGGTCTCCGACGGCTCTGCCGGCAATATCTCGGTCCGCGGTCTGAGCGGCGGCTCCGGTCAGGTAATGGTGCTTATCGACGGTCATCCGCAGTATATGGGCATGTTCGGGCATCCCATCTCGGACGCTTATCAGTCCCTGATGGCCGAGCAGGTGGAGGTGCTGCGCGGTCCGGCTTCGGTGCTCTACGGTTCCAATGCTATGGGAGGTGTGGTCAATATCGTCACACGCAGGATGGAGGAGGACGGAGTCCGGACCAATATCTCCGCGGGCTACGGCTCGTGGAACACCGTGCAGACCGAGGCCGTCAACCGTATGCGCTTCGGCGGCTTCTCCAGTGTGGTCAGCCTGTCGTACAACCGCACGGACGGGCACCGGGAGGATATGGGTTTCGAGCAGTACGGCGGCTATGCCAAGCTGGGCTATGACTTTACGGAGAACTGGAGGGTGAGGGCTGATGTCAATGTGACTCACTTCAATGCCTCCAACCCCGGCGCCGTCTCTGTCCCTCTCGTGGACGCCGACCAGAGCGTGACCCGCGGCATGACCTCGCTGGCCGTGGAGAACGAGTACGAGCGTACGTCCGGAGCCCTCAGCGTGTTCTACAACTGGGGCGACCACTATATCAACGACGGCTACCAGCCCTCGGAGGGAGAGACTCCCCTGAATTACCGTTTCAATTCTCATGATGACATGATGGGCATCTCGGCCTACCAGAGCGTGAGGCTGTTCCGGGGCAACCGCCTGACAGCCGGAGTGGACTGGTACCGTTTCGGCGGCTCGGCCTGGAACCAGTACGTGGCCGGTGAGCGCAACGGGGAGCGGGAGGATATCGTGGACATCGCACAGCACGAGGTGGCCGGCTACGTGGACTTCCGTCAGAACATCGGAACGTGGCTGACCTTCAATGCCGGTCTGCGAGTGGACCATCATTCGCACCTCGGGACCGAGTGGGTGCCTCAGGTCGGACTGGCCTTCCACCTGCCGTATGCCATCGAGCTGAAGGCCTCGGCCGGCAAGGGCTTCCGCTATCCCACTATCCGCGAGATGTACATGTTCCCGCCTCAGAACCCGGACCTCCGTCCCGAGCGGCTGTGGTCCTATGAGGTGGCATTGTCCCAGAAACTTCTGGACGGGAGGGTGTCGTACGGTCTGAATGTGTTCTACATCGACGGGGACAATACGATTCTCCGTCTGCCCAATCCCTCCGGCTCCGGGATGCTGAACCAGAATTCCGGGGAGATACACAATGCCGGCGTGGAGGTGCAGGCCGCCTGGCGCATCGCCCGTGACTGGTCGGTGGACGCCAATTACAGTTTCCTGCACATGGAGAATCCCGTGGTGGCCGCACCCGTGCACAAGCTCTACGTCGGAGGCCTCTTCAGCCACGGCCGCTGGCATGTGTCCACCGGCGTACAGTACATCGCGGGCCTGTACACCGCGGTCGGAGACTCCCCGGTGCAGGAGGATTTCGTCCTCTGGAACATCCGCGCCTCCTTCCGCATCCTGGACTGGATGTCCGTATGGGTGCGCGGCGAGAACCTGCTCAACCAGCGCTACGAGATCAATGCCGGCTTCCCCATGCCCGGCGCCAATGTCATCGGCGGCCTGAATTTCGAGTTTTAGGCCCTTCCGTGTCATAAGAACTTTGGTACAGCCTCTTTTCCGTTGTGGCTTTGGGCCGGGAGAGGATCTACCAGATCATGACGCGCTCGGATTCGGGACGGAACATCGGATCGCCCTCTGAGATACCGAACGCCTCGAAGAACTGCGGGAAGTTGCGCACGGCCACATTGACGCGGTTCTCGGCGAGGGAGTGTACGTCGAGTTTGTTGAGGCGGGCCTTTTCCTCATCGGTGGCGTTCTGGGCCCAGAGGTGGGCGTAGCCGATGAAGAAGCGCTGTGCGGCTGAGAGACCGTCGACGGGTGCGGGCTCGGTACCGTTCAGGGAATTCTGGAAGGCTGTCCAGGCTACGCTGAGGCCGCCCTGGTCGGCGATGTTCTCACCGAGGGAGAGGGCTCCGTTGGCATAGACGCCGGGGAGGATCTCCACTTCGCTGTACTGTTTCTCGAGGATGGCGGTTCTGGCCTTGAAGGCGGCCTCGTCCTCGGGTGCCCACCAGTTGTTCATGTTGCCGTCCTTGTCGAAGAGGCGGCCCTGGTCGTCGAAGCCGTGGGTCATCTCGTGGCCGATGACGACTCCGATGGCTCCGTAGTTGACAGCGTCGTCAGCGTCGGCGTTGAAGAACGGGGGCTGGAGGATGGCTGCCGGGAAGCATATCTCGTTGGTGGTGGGGTTGTAGTAGGCGTTGACGGTCTGAGGAGTCATGCCCCACTCGTCGGGATCGGTGGGCTGGCCGAGCTTGCTGAGGTTGTCCTGCACGTACCAGGCCTTGGCGGAGCGGAGGTTCTCGTAATAGCTCAGGGCAGGGTCAATGTTCAGGGTGCTGTAGTCCTTCCACTTGTCGGGGTAGCCGATCTTCACTGTGAAGGAGGCCAGCTTCTCGCGGGCGTAGGCCTTGGTGGCGTCTGACATCCAGTCGAGGGCGTCGATGTGCTGGCCGAGGGATACCTGGAGCTGGCGGACGAGCTCGAGTACCTTGGCCTTGTACTCCTCGGGGAAATACTTGTGGACGTACATCTGGCCGACTGCCTCGCCGAGTACGCTGTTGGGCACGCTCATGGCGCGTTTCCAGCGGGGCTTCTGCTCAGTCACGCCGCTCATCTGAGTGCTGAAGAAGTCAAATGACGCCGCGTAGTAGTCATCCGACAGGCTGCCTGCGGCCGAGGTGATCAGACCGGCGGCCATATAGTCCTTGAGCTGGTCGAGGGAGGCCGAGGCGAACAGCTTGCTGAATCCGTCGAAGAATGAGGGCTGCTGCACGATGATCTTGTCCTGGTCGGGAATACCGAGGGCACTGAAGAAGGAGGCGAAGTCGAAGCCGTTCCAGCGGCGGCAGATCTGTGCGGTGCTCATCGGGTTGTACTGCTTGGTGTAGTCGCGGTTCTGGACGCTGGTCCAGGATACCTCTGCGAGCCGGTCCTCTACGGCCACGGCATTCTCCGCTTTCTGAGCTGCATCCTCATAGCCGCTGAGAGCGAAGAGCTTGGCCAGCATCGCGGTGTAGCCCTTGTGCAGCCCGGCGTTGGCAGGGTCCACATAGTAGTCGCGGTCTCCCATCCCGAGACCGCTCTGAGCGAGGTAGAGCACCTGCATCTTGCTGTCCATCAGGTCGGCCTGTACTCCGATGCTGAAGAATCCGCCATCACCGTACTTGTTCATCTCTGCCAGCTCCACGGCCAGGGCTTTCTTGTCCTTGGCGGCATAGATGGCGTCGAGATACTTCTGGAGCGGCTGTCCGCCCTCGGCGTTGAGTTTGACCGAGTCGAGTCCCTGCTTGTACAGGTCCACGATCTTCTGGTCCACGGTACCGGCCTCGGGAGTCATCCTGGCCATCTCGGCGAAGAGGTCGTTGAGGCGCACCACATTGTTCTCACGCAGCACGTCGAATGAGCCGAAGCGGGCGTACTCGGGTTTCAGGGGATTCTTCTTGATCCAGCCTCCGTTGGCATACTGGAAGAAATCATCGCCCGGGGATACTGTCAGGTCCATGTCCGTCATGTCGATGGCGGGGACCTTCTCCACTTGCTGCCGGCAGGCTGTCGAGGCCAGCATCATCATGGGAATCATCATAACTGCAAATGTCTTTTTCATGTTGTTGGTTGGTATGTTGAGTGTTGTTTTCCTTTTAGCGGGCGTGAAGATACTCAAATTCCGGTCAGCTTGTACACGCTGCTTTCAGAATCATCTGTAATCAAGCTCATGTGCTCTTTTCGTAACGTGGCGGAAGCATTTTCGGCAGGCGGAGCGGGAGAAGACCTGATGCAGTCGTTCAGGGGTGGTCAGGTACGC
Source organism: uncultured Alistipes sp. (assembly GCA_902388455.1). Classification (GTDB taxonomy): domain Bacteria; phylum Bacteroidota; class Bacteroidia; order Bacteroidales; family UBA932; genus Coprenecus. The sequence continues at coordinate 77,701 of CABMPD010000013.1, forward strand.
TCGATTTTCTGTAACGAAATTTTGTTGGGGAGAAGTTGTCCTGGATAATTGCCTGATTGTCAGTGGTGTGAAGTCTGGAGGTTCTCCCATAACCGATTTAAAATCGGTTTTCGGGAGTGACTCTAATACACAACGTGTTGTGTATTACAAACTTAACAAATCAATTCACTCCCCGACAATATTTCGTTGGGCTTCCGGGACATGTGCTTCAGGGCGTGTGCTTCCGGGATAGCAGCAGAAGCCCGCCGGCCAGCTGAAGTACGGAACCGGCTGCGTCCTCCATAACGCAGACAGGCCGGCAGATGAATCTACCGGCCTGTCTATGCCTTGTAAGCTGACGTGAGGGCTCTGTTAGTACAGGTCCTCTGAAGAAACGGTCAGTTTCTTGCGGCCGTGACGACGGCGTGCTGCGAGTACGCGGCGTCCGTTGGGGGTGGACATACGCTCGCGGAAGCCGTGTTTGTTACGGCGCTTGCGCTGTGACGGTTGGAAAGTACGTTTCATATTCTAAAATCTATTATTTGTCAGTAAAATGGAGCGCAAAGTTAGTGCTTTTGCGGGAAAATGCAAATAATCTTTTTACTTTCGAAAAATTCTTCGCTGAAATACCCGGAAATGTCGGTGACAGAGACCGCCTGAGGCTCTATGCGGCACTCCCTGACGCAGGCGGCAATCTCTTCGGTCAGGTCCCCGCCCTTGAGGTACAGGATGCCCTTGCGGTACAGATGCCGCACGAGGGGTACGAACCGGCGCAGCTCTGTGACTGCCCGGGACACCACATAGTCGCAGCGGTATTCGGGGCCGAGGTCCTCGGTCCGGCTCCAGACCGGCTTTACATTGTCAAGTCCCAGTGCAGTAGAGATTTCTGTCACCACCTTTATCTTCTTGGCAATCGAGTCGCACAGGGTGAACCGGCATTCCGGCATGGCAATGGCCATCGGGATGCCCGGGAATCCTCCTCCGCAGCCGGCGTCCAGAAAATGTGCTGTGGTCTGATGCGGCTGATGTGAGGATGATGCATCGGGGTCATCGGCGAGGGCTGCCGTACTGTCGGAGAGGACAAGCCCGTTGTCCCGGATGTACCGCACCAGCGCCAGCGAGTGCAGGACGTGGTGCAGGTACAGCGAGTCCATGTCCTTGCGCGAGATGACGTTGATCCTGGCGTTCCATTCCGCATACAGCTGTCCGAGGGCGGCCATCTGCTCCCGCTGCCGTGCGTCCAGCTCCGGAAAGTATTTGAAAACAATCTCTTCGTTCATGCCGCAAAAATAAGAAAAATGCATGATTGTCCGCAAGCTGCCACTCACCTCCGTCCGGCTTTGTCCCATCGTCTTCCCAATTTTTTTTTACTATGCCACCTGCAGACTGTAAAGTGAAAATGCTCAAAGGGCACCTGTCAATGCGATGAAGCAACTCGGGTATCATCAGAAGAGCGGATGATGTCAAGGGTAAGTTTGCGGATAAATCAATTAATGAGAAAATGCATTGCCCTTTGCTAAAATGTCCTAACTTTGTAGGAGAAGCAGGATGCTGAGAAAAGTAGAGGTGAAAATTTCAGTTGTGGATATGGGATATACGACAGTCATTAGTGAATACAAGTTTATGGCTACGTTTCATGATTTCAGACCTTATTCTGGATGATGACGGAAAGCAGACAAATCCATGCAATTGAGAATATTAACCAATAAGGATATGAAGAAAGTTAAATTGTTATTAGCCATGTTCTTGGCAGTTGTTACGGTAAGTGGTCGTGCCCAGGAGACCGTTGGCGGTCTTGTGTGCGGCCAGACGTATGACTATGATTATATAATATCCGTGCTGGGTGAGCCGGATTATGTGTCTCATGACATGTACGAGGTACTAGTGTATAAGGAAAAACGTCCGTCAACAAAGGCCTCGCCTGTAGGTCCTCCTACAGGTACTGCGCAGGAGGCTCCTAAGGAAGACTCATTTGGTTTTGCTCCGGGAGTTGATGGATGGTGTTATACTGCTTACTATATCAGTACAGACCGGTATTCCTTTTCGCATCCTGCATTGCCCGGCATAGAGGTTAGAGTAGGCGAT
>CABMPD010000014.1 GCA_902388455.1 uncultured Alistipes sp.
GGCTCATGTAGGCGGCATAGACACCCGTCGGAATCCAGCGTTCCCCGAAATTGAAATCAAGGTCTTCAAAAGCGATGCGCGGCGGTTCGGCATCTTTCAGAGCCTCCAACGCCTGCTTCACCTCCGGCATACGTTCACTTTCGGGGTTTTCGCCCATCCAAGCCTCTATGCGTTCCGCTTTCTCTATCACGTTTCCGGCAATAAAGCGGTCCTTAATCTCGTAACCGGTTACGAGCGGATTGTAATAGATGCGCCCTTGCAGGGCTGTGAGCAAATCCTCCGCCGTACTGTCGGTTATCTCCCGCATATAGTCGAGATCGACAGTGCCGAACTTGTTGAGCGACGCGGACAGTGCTTCTTCGGGTGAGCCGACGTTGGCATGGCTCTCCACGGAGAAGGAAACGGGACGCTCGAAGATGTCCGCCTTGACAAACTTCCCGTTCTCCGCCCGTTCCAGCGAAAGGATGTCACGCCCGCCCGCGTCCATCATCACTAACTTCACGTTCTGCTTGGCGTTGAGGTTGCCGTAGCGCATGACAAACTCATCGTAACAGGTGTTTAGATGCTCTCGCCACGGGACATTTGCTTCATGCAGGTTCGATTCATAGCGGTACAGCCGCTCGTAGGCGTCACGGAGTAAAACATACTGTAACGCCTTCTCCTTCTGGTAGCCTTTCAGGTCGAGCGGCTGGAATGTCGCCCCGTATGGCGTGATGTCCTTCAGGTAGCCGATGTTATGACGCCCCCTGTCAGCCACCAGCGACCCTTCGCGCAGGTGCATCTCCGGCGTGCGGTGGTAGGCACGCGGCGAAAGGTCCACGACTTCTTCCTTCGGCTTCTCCGCTTCGATGTCGGGGAAAAGGGAGGTCGCCACCGCTTCCGGTGGGGTATCTGTAACGGCAGGTGCGGTGACTGCTTCCGGCTGTGTTTCCTCCTGCCGTGGTTGCTCACGGGGAGTGTCCGGCACGGCTTTCACTTCCATCTTTTCCGCCGCCGCTTGTTTCTCGTTATGCTGCCTTGCCAGTTCCCGAAGTTCCTTCCTGCGTTCCGGCGTCAAATCCATCATCATCTCGTAGAAGCCGTTGATGGGAGGATTGGTATCCCAGTCCAACGTGGCATAGATGTCGTCCGGGTCGGCAGGCTTGGCGGTGTTCTCCGCTTTCACCTCCTTATTCTCCATTGCGGGTTTTGCAGTTGGAGCTGTCGGTGTAACCGTGACTTTCGGTTTGGGCGGAGTGGACTTTGCCGTAACTGCCTTTTTCACCGTCTTTTTCTTTTTGGAGGTTTTCGGTTGGCTGACCTCTTCCGTCATCCCCCAGAGGTCAAGCAGGGTGAGCTGCACGCCTGCGGAATATTGCGGGCGCGGTTCTATCTCCGGCTTTTCATCTGCGGGTTGCGGCTTTTCTGTCGGAGTTTCCACCGTCTGCGCCGAGGATACTGTTTCCAATTTTATGGCAGGACGCTCTACTTTATTTTGAACGGCAACTTTTTCTTCCGTTCCTGCCTGCCGGATTGAACCCGAATACAAGCGCATGGCAAGCCTGTAATGGAAATCCTCGTCGAGCATACGGCGCAAATCCCCGGCGATGCCTGCTGCCTTGCCCTCGTGCAGATAAACCATAGCGGGCTTCCCGTAGGGGTCTGTGTCAAGTTTCGCCATCGTATGCACGATGCGTTCCGGGTGGTGGGTGAAATAGGCGTTGTCGGTCAGGGCGGTTTTCGTGTCCGTCTGTATCACGGTCATCAGCCGCTCGTCCTGCGACATTTCCTTCTTGCTGAGGTTCTTTTGCAGGACAATCAGGTCACTGCCCACCTCCGTGCCCGCGTTGTCCGTGAACAGGTTGTTGGGCAGGCGTATCGCGGATACCAGATTGGCCTGACTGAACAGCTCGTTACGCACGGAGGTCTTGGTGCTATTCAATACCCCTTGCGAGGTGATGAACGCCACGATACCGCCGTCACGCACGGCATCCAGTCCTTTGAGAAAGAAATAGTTGTGGATGGTTTTCTGGGCGGAGCGTCTGCCGAAAGAGTCGCTCCGCTGAAACTCCGCGTCGAACACGGCAATGTCACCGAACGGAATGTTGGACACCGCCAAGTCGAAATAATTGTTGAACGGTCTTTCGATTTTCTCAAAACCGCAGGTGCGCATTTTCTGGTCGGGATAGAGATGCCTCAAGATTGTACCCGTGAGCAGATCCTTCTCGAAAGCCATCACATCCGCATTGGGGCTGTGCCGCAGCATGGAATCCACGAACACGCCGACACCTGCCGACGGTTCGAGCATACGGGCGGGGCGGACGCTGTAATCTGCCAGCACGTCCGCGATGGTGTCGGTTATCTCTTTGGGGGTGTAGAAAGCGGTCAGCACGGACGCTTTCAGCGAATCCACAAACCGCTTGTACTCTGTTTCGTCCTTGCTGTTCTCACGGATAAGCCTGTGCAGCTCCACCGTCGGGGCGAACAGTTCGAGGTCGGATTTCGCCCACCGGACGGCATCCGTCAGTTCCTTTGCAGGGTTGAGGATACATTTCAGACCGCCGAAACCGCAGTACCTTTGAAGTATGGCACGCTCTTCGGTTGTCGCTGTCCTATTTTCCCTGTCAAGGATGAATGCCGTCCGTATCGCCTCGATGTTGTCCCGCAGTTTCTGTTTGCGGTTAAACGCCATATTCGTCTAAGTAAAGGACGGTTGCTCCCGTCAGCTCCGTGTAGAGCAGGTCGTAATCGGAAGACAGGGCGAAATTGTCATCCGAGAGGTCATAGACGGAGAACACGTTGCCGACAAGCGGCAGCAGTTTCAGGACAAAGGCTTCACGCTTCTCTTCCGGCACTTCATCGGCAAACTCGTTTTCCACGACTTCGCGGAGGATGGCGTAACGGGAATAATGCAGCCCGCGCAGCAGCGTGTCCATCGCCAGTTCCTGCGCACCATCGGCGGGATAGCCTTCAAGCCGTGCCCTCTCATACGTTTCGGCGGCACGGTCGGCCCGTTCCCGTATGAAAGCGGTGTCGTCAGCCTGTTCAAACTTGTTCGTGCGGAGATAGTCCAGCAGGTACAGACCGTAATAGGAAAAGTCGGTCTGACCCTCGTTTTTCTTCTTGTTGTTCATTACTTTGGATTTAGCGGATTGATAATTAACGGGATAATCGGTTGGAAAAAGGAAGAAAAAGGCACTCGGTATCCCTCCGAGTGCCACCACTAAATCCAAAGTATGAGTGTAATCCGGTATCGAAGAACAATTCATTACTCTGAACAAGTGGCAAAGTTAATACTATTTCTTCCGTCCTGAAAATTTCTTGTCCTTTTTAGCCTCCGGGAACACAAAAGTCGTGTTATATTCCCCGTCAAAGGCGACAACAGCATCGAAACTCTTGCCCTGTTTGCTCTTGAACCCTTTGAGCAGCTTGGTATGCCCTTCGGTGAGCAGGTCTTTGATTTCATCGTCGGACAGGGTGCGTCCCGCTTTCAGCCGGAACACGGGCAGTCCGCACTCCGTGTTGTCGCAGCGTACCACCTTGCCGTAGAACCGCATCCTGCCCGTGCCACACTTGGGACACGCGCAGCCGGAGTCACGGCTGCCGAAGAGCTTGTCGCACGAGATCAGTTCGGAGGTTATCTCACGTGTGTACGCCTCTATCTCCTTGCGGAAGGTGTCGTCGGACAGTTCCCCGCGCTCGATACGCGCCAGCTCCTTTTCCCATTCGCCCGTCATGGCAACATCGGCGATGCGCATCGTCTTGACGACGGAATTGAGGGCAAGTCCTTTTTCGGTGGGAACAAGCGACTTCTTGCAGCGTTCCATGTAACCGCGCTTGAAAAGCGTTTCGATGATGGAGGCGCGTGTGGCGGGAGTACCGATGCCACAGTCCTTCATCGCCTGCCGCAGTGCGTCGTCCTCAATTTCCTTGCCCGCCGTTTCCATTGCCGAGAGCAGGGTGGCTTCGGTATGCAGCGGCTTGGGTTTGGTCTTTCCTTCGGTAATGGACGAGCCTTTCGGTGTCAGCGTGTCGCCTTCCTGCCAGCCGGGGATGGTAATTTCCTCTTTTTCCTCGCCATAGACGGCACGCCATCCGGTTTGCTTCACGACGCTGCCTTTTACGGTAAACTCCACTCCGGCACATTCCGCCGTGACAGTGGTCACATCCTTGACGCATTTCTCAGAGAATGCCTCGACCATGCGCCCGGCAATCATCTGATAGATGGTATTGTCCTCTTTGGAGAGGAAGAGCGGTTTCTCACCCGTGACGAGCAGGGCATGGTGGTCTGTCACCTTGCCGTCGTCCACGCTGCGGCGTGTCGGGGCGGCTTTTGCCCGCACCTTGTCTTTCCATTCGGGCTGTGTGCCGATGAAAGCGAGCAGTTTGGGAATTTCGGCAAACACGTCTTCGGGGATGTAGCGGCTTCCCGTTCTCGGATAGGTTATCAACTTCTTTTCGTAGAGTTTCTGCGCGATTTCAAGCGTCTGTTCCGCCGTGAAGCCGTGCTTGGCGTTGGCTTCTTTCTGGAGCGTGGTCAGGTCGTAGAGCAAGGGAGTTTCCTCCGTCTTCTCCTTGCGCTCGGCTTTCGTGACAGTGGCGCAACCTGCCGCCTTTACCTTATTATATAGTTCCATCGCCGGTTCTTTCTCTTTCCATTTCTCGGAGGATGAGAATTTCACGACTTCGCCGTCGCAACCGTCCGTTGCGATATGGAGCTGCCAGAATGCTTCGGACGTAAAGCGGCGGTTCTCCCAGTAGCGTTCACATACCATAGCCAACGTTGGTGTCTGCACCCGCCCCACGGAATACGTGCCGTGTCCGGCGGCGATGGATAACGCCTGTGTGCCGTTGATGCCCACGAGCCAGTCGGATTCGCTCCGCGCTTTGGCGGCGAGGTAGAGGTTGTCGTATTTGCTGCCGTCTTCGAGTTTCCGCAGTCCCTCGCGGATAGCTTTGTCGGTGAGAGAGCTGATCCACAGGCGCACGAAAGGAGTGGTGCAACCCGTATAGTGGTAGAGGTAGCGGAAGATAAGCTCTCCCTCGCGTCCGGCATCGGTCGCCACGATGATATGTTCGCTTGTGTCGAACAGTCTTTTGATGACTTTTATCTGCGACACCACGCCGCTGTCGGGCTTGTAACCTTTCTCCGTCCTGACCTGACGGGGGACGAGCGTGAATGTGTCGGGAATAATCGGGAGGTTGTCACGGACAAATCCGCGCACGCCGTAGCCGTCGGGCATGGCAAGCTGAACGAGGTGTCCGAATGCCCATGTCACGGCATAACCGCCTCCCTCGAAATATCCTTCCTCTCTCTTTGTCGCGCCTACGATGCGGGCGATTTCACGTGCCACGGATGGCTTTTCTGCAATGATTGTCTTCATGCTGTTTTACTTTTTAATGGATTATTACTTTGGATTTAGTGGCGGACACGGGATGTTACATCTTCATGCCCTTGTTGTTTTTCTTCTGAGGCTTTTCCTGCTGCTTTTGCTGTTTGTCGTCTTTCGGAGCGGTCTGCCCTTTCAGCAACGGCTCTTTCAGGTTCTTGGTCGCCTCGTTGGTCTTTCCTTCGCTGTTCACCGCCACCTGTGTGCGGCTCTCGTTGGACGGGGCGACCTTCTGCGCGTTGTCGGGGTTGGTGTCGTAGCGGTACGGACGTCCCTTCTCCGGGTTGAACTTGATGTACATCGTGGCGTGGAAGCCTTGCTTGTCGGTCACGTTCTCCAGTTTGATGGCTTTGCCTGCCGCGTAATCGGCTTTCTGCTGGTCGGTGAAGTTCACACCGCTCCATTTGCTGATGGGGCGGATGCTGCCGTCGGCGTTCGTCCACGTGTTGCGGCGTTGCTCTTTCTGTGGGGCTGCGGAGTTTTCCATACCCTGCGCCTGTCCCTGTGTGGGATTGTTCTTGGCTTCCTGCGTCTGGGCGGTACGGGGCGACCTGCCGGTTCCCGGTACGAACTCCACGCCTCGCTGCTCTACATTCACTTGGAGGGTGGTGACGAACTTCCTGCCGTCGTTACGCTCGATGAGCTTGTCGCGCACGGGCAGCCCGGCACGCAACATATCCTGTTCCTGTTTGGTGATTTCCGTCTTTCCGATGCGCTCCGGTATGCGTACCTTGTTTGCTGGTATGTCTGTGATTTCATTCGTCTTGCGGTCTATGCTGATGAACGAGGGGATGATTTCACCCGTTTCCCTGTCCACGATGTCCACGACCCTGCCGAGGTTGCCCGTTTCGCGCAGGTTCTTACGGTCTTCGTCGGAGAACTTGTGTTCCTTGTACTCGTCGAGTTTCTGCTCCTTGCGGATGAAATGCGGCACGAGGCTGACATTGCCTTCACCGTCTTTCTTGAAGGAAAGGCGGGCATCCAGCTCGAAAGCCTCGCCGCCGAACTTGGGCGACACTTTCACCAAATCGGACTTGCCGTAGTTGAGCATCTTCTGAAGGTCGCCGGACTTTTCAAGGTCGTCACGTTTCACGCCCCATTTCTCTTCCAGCTCCTGCCAGTTGATTTTGCTCTCGTCAATGGGCTGGTAGCCCCGTCTGCCTTGCGTCTGTTGTTGCGGGCCTTCCTGATTCTGTTCCTGCTTCTTTTCCATTTCTTCCTGTTTTTGGTTTTCTTTGGGCTGCTCTTCCTGCTTTTGTTCCGTCTGCTCCGTCTTTCCGGCGGTCTGTTCTTCCTTCACCTGCTTTTCGTAGCCGGAAGTGTCCACCTTGTGGGGCGCAAGCAGTTCCTTGTTGGCTTCGGGGTCTTTCAGCAGGTCTTTCATCACCTCCATCAGTTTGTCGGCTTGGTCTGCCGCGACACGGTAGAAACCGAAGCGGCTGGGTTCCTTGCACTGCCGGAAGAAGTTTTTGAAGAAGTTGTCCAGCACGTCGCCGTGGCGGTCGAATTGCAGGAAACTCTGCGCGTTCTCCGCTTTCGCGGGGGTGCGCTTGGGGGAACCGTCGGCATCCAGCCCGGCTACCACGCTGATCTCGCCCGTCTTCTCGTCACGGACTATCAGCACGTCCTTTTCGCTTTTTTTCTTTGCCATTTGAAAAATGTTTTAATGGGTTATTTTTGAAAGAAATTATGGATACGAGCCTTGTAGAAGGCTATATCTTCTTTTTTGAAATCCTTTACGTGTCCGGAAAGGAACGTCAGCACGTCCTCTTCGCTGTAATAGGTCTTTTTGCCGAGCGTCTTGTACGGCAACGCGCCGATGCTGCGGTAGCGTTGCAGGGTACGCTTGCTTATCTGGAGCAGCATACAGAGGTCTTGGTTGTCGAACATCCTGATACGCTCCATCGGGTTCGGGGCTTTGCCGGACGGCTGCAAGGACAGCAGCAGTTCGTCCTGACGGTCGAGCCGTTCCATCAGCTTCCGCATCCAGCTCTCAAAATTGTTTCGGGTAAGCAGTTCCATATGTCACGTCCTCCTTCTTTTGGGTTTGCCGCCGCCCGTGCGTAGCGTATGGTTGCGTTTCAGTTCCGTCGGTGTCGCCGCGTCTTCCATGACGGTGCAGTCCGCAAGCAGGCGGTCGATTTCAGACTGTCGGTAGCGGCATTTGCCGCGCAGCACTACATAGCCGATGCGATGCTCGTTACGCATACGCTGGAGGGTGCGGGTACTCACATTCAACAGATGCGCCGCCTCACTGGTGGTGAGCAACCTGTCTGCGGATTTTTCCTTTCTTTCGCCGGAAACGGCACGCACGTGTGCCGCTATCTCGGCTATCTGTTCCGTCAATGCGGTGAAAGCGGAACTTTCCATCGTTATTACTTTCATATTCAGTTCTTTCTTTTGGTTTCTGCGGCAAAATTCGGCAATAAACAAAAGGGGCTTTAACAGCTCACTACGTGTCTCACGTAAGATTTTTATCAGAAATGGCTCCGTAACCCGGACAGACGGCGCAACATACAGCCTTTCAGCGGGAAACGATATGTGTTCACGGGGACGGCGTTACCTTTGCGGCAAACCTGAAATGTTTTGAATATGGAAATTGTATCTATCGAGAAAAAGACCTTCGAGATGATGGTGGCATCCTTCCACGCCCTCTCGGAGAAGGTTGCAGCCCTGAGGCGCAAGAGCGACGGAGGGCGGCTGGAAAGGTGGCTCACGGGCGAGGAGGTCTGCGGGCAGTTGAGAATCAGCCCGCGCACGTTGCAGACGTTACGCGACAAGCGGCTTATCGGCTACTCGCAGATAAACCGCAGGTTCTATTACAAGCCGGAAGAAGTCAAGAGGCTGATTCCGCTTATCGGTACGCTCTATCCCGGCGGCAGATAATCTTATTATTAACCTACTAAATCCAAAGTTATGATGAACGAGAACAACGATGTTTTTACACTGGAGGACGAGCCGCTTGCCACCGTGGTGCAGAATATGCGCAAAGGATCTAAATGGCTCTCCGCATTTTTGGAAAACTACCGTCCACCGCTGGACGGGGAACGTTACCTGACTGATAGGGAGGTAGCGGAGTTGCTCCGCGTGAGCCGCCGTACCTTGCAGGAATACCGCAACAACAGGGTGTTGCCCTTTATCCTTTTAGGCGGGAAGGTGCTTTACCCCGAATCGGGATTGCGTGAACTGCTGGAGGCGAATTACCGAAAGCCGATGGAATAAAGGCTGCATGAAAACAACAAAAGGAAACGGACAACTCCATCGGGGCTGTCCGTTTCCTTTTGTTTCGTCTATATGTATGTTCAGCAATACCCGGCTTTCCCGTTCTGTATGAACACCACGTATGCCTGTCGCTTTTCTTTCGAGAGAGCTTTACCCACCAGCCATGTGCGGAACACGTGCGTGTAGTAGGTGTTTAATCTGAAAGCGACGGGGATGATGATCTCAAGCGAGTAAACATCCGCATACAGACCGTTTTCAAGTTGAATGTAGCGGCATACCTCGTAGTCATTCAACACGTCCGCTTTGAGAACGGCTTTGATGGCGGCGTTCACTGCCGGGACACCCGTGTGGAACAGTCCGGCGATTTCTCCGGCGGTCATCCATACATCGTTACCGGTTACGCTGACCGCCTTGTCCTCAATGATGATTATGTCACGTTTCATGGCTTCTCTGTTTTAGATGGTACGACCTGCAAATTCTTCGATTTGGTTCAATCTCGCGGCAAGGTTCTCCATGTCTTGATTGAGCTTCTCTTTGGTTATTTTTGCGTATATCTGCGTTGTTTTTATACTCTTGTGTCCCAGCATGGAACTGACCGTTTCGATGGGTACGCCGTTGGAGAGGAACACCGTCGTGGCTGCCGTGTGGCGGCTTTGATGCCATGTGATATGCTTGGTGATACCGCAACGCTTGGCGACGGCACGGATTCCGGCAAGACACGTGTTGTAGTGGGGTACAGGGAAAATCCTGCCGTTTTCGCACAGCCCACGGTATTTGTCGATGATGCGCTTCGCTATGTCGAGCATACGGATGTTGGACACCACCCCCGTCTTCTGGCGGTTGATGTTTATCCACTCGTGTTCATCAAAGTAGGTGCGGATATTCTCTTCCGTCAGGTTGCGCATATCGGCGAACGACAAGCCAGTGAAGGCGCAGAACAGGTATAAATCACGATACAGTTCCTGCTTCGCATTCTTCAGCTTGCCTTCCATCAGCAGGCGGATTTCATCTTTCGTCAGAAAGCTGCGGGTCGTTTCCTCCTTCTTGATTTCATACTCACGGAACGGGTCGCGCGTGAGCCATTCATTGTTGATGGCGATGAACACCATCGTCCGAAGCGGGCAGACATACAGCCACACGGTGTTGGTGCAGCAGTGTTTGTCCGTGCGCAGGAACATTTCAAAATCGGAAATGAAAGCGGGTGTTAGCTCTTTCAGGGCAATGTCCTTCACATGGTAGCGGATGGTGAGAAACTCTTGCAGGTGCTTGTAAACGATCTTGTACTTGTCAAACGTGCCTTTGGCTTTCATGCCTGCCTCCACCTGCTTGGCATAGTCCTCGTTGTGTTGCCGGAACACCTGCAACAGCGTGTGGTAGCGGTGTTCCAGTCCGAGAAAGGCGTTTTTCACCTTTTCCGCAGTGACGAAGTTGTCACGCTCCATGATTTCCTGATAGTGCTTGTTGATGCGTACGCGCATCTTGTCGAGCATACGGTTCGTTTCGAGTGCCGCCGTGCTTCTGCCCGTGACACGTCCCCCTTTGGTGTCCCACAGCTTGGGATCGACGGTCAGTTTACAGCTGAACTGCGTTTGGCTTCCGTCCACCGTGATGCGTCCCATGACGGGTACTGTCCCGTCCTTTTTCACTACCTGACGTTTGAGGTAGTAGATTACTGAAAATGTACTCTTCATCGTCCTTAATTTTTTTAGGTTCAAAATTAGTCGGTGAAGAATCCTTCGTCGGTACGCAAAACACGGAGGAACGGCGCAATCTTTTTCCGTAACCGGATTTGTTGCGTGAGTTGTCAGTAACTCACTATATCACAATGCTTTGTTTTGCCATTCGTGCCAATTTCGTCACCTATATGGTGTGGTTACGAACAAGTAACGTAGCGACGTCTTGACTTGGCTTCGGCAAGGATTGTGGTGGCGTTGGAGATAATCGGCAGCTTAAATGAAACTTCTGTAAATCAATTCTATTACTTCATTCTTCCGTATTCCACTTTTTTGTAGTAACTTTGCATAATAAAAATGTAAAGTTATGAGTACTGCTACCTTGACACCGACCCAGCGGCATTTGCTGAAATTGTTCTCCTACAATAGTAGTGAGGCTTATGCGCGTGAGATTCAGGCGGTACTGACAAAGTATTTTCAGAATAGGCTGGATGTCAAGTCTGATGAACTTCGGGATAATGGAATCCTGGATTAGAAGCGTCTTGATGAGATAAGGCACGAGAACCTGCACAAGAAGTCTGAATAATGAAATGAGTGAGGATGACGAGGATTGGCGATGTGTGAAATTCCCTGAATTGCAGTTTTGCGGAGAGATTAAAATTCGTATCTTTGTAATCATAGAAACTTATTGCATAGTAATGACCATCTTTGATGACTACAAGAAATTTAAGGGCGAGTGCCGTATCTCTCCGCATCTGCTGTGGGATTACGACCTGGAGCATTTTGACTGGTGGAAATCAAGGAAAATAGTGGTCAGCCGCATCTTGGAGCGAGGGTGGCTGAAGGATTACTTTGCTGCATTCAATCTGTACGGCGGGATAGACGGCTTCAAGGAGATTGTCAAGGAACTGCCGTATATCTCTGATAGAGAAATTAACTTTGTATGCGCGACTTTCGGACTTAAAAGGGAGGAACTGCGATGCTACACACGGAAACGGTTGAGGGAACAACTCTTCAACTCCTGAAGAATCTTCAGCAAGAGAAATTCCTGGAGCGGTTCCATTTGGGCGGAGGAACTGCTCTGGCCCTGTATCTTGGACACCGGAAGTCAGTGGATCTAGATCTGTTCTCGCCTGAACCGTTTGATGTGGATGTTCTGAGGCAGTCTTTGGAGAGTGCTTATGGTTTCCGCACGGACTTTTCGGCCAAGAATACATTGAAAGGATCCATTAATAATGTCAAGCTGGACTGTATTGCATATGCTTACCCTATGCTGAAAGAACCGTACGCAGAGAATGGAGTCAGTCTATACAGCCAGGAGGATATTGTCGCAATGAAGCTGTCAGCCATCGCCGATAACGGTACGCGGCTGAAAGATTTTATAGATATCGCGTATATGTCCACACGCTTGTCTTTTTATGCAATGCTTCAGTGCTATGGCCGTAAATTTTCGGAAGTCAATATAATCCGTCCGTTGAAGGCCGTAACTTATTTTGAAGATATAGATTTCGGGGAGGACGTAGTAATGATTGCGGGTAAGTTTAACTGGGCAAAGGTGAAAAAGAGGCTGATAGATATGTCCGGCAAGCAGGATAAAGTTTTTAGTACATTCCCTGTATGAATTTAGAGAAGTTCGAGCTTGATGATGAGATCCGCATGTCAGAGTTAAGCGGTACAGTTACTCATGAGGAAGTGTTGGATAATCTGAGGGAGAGGGCTCGTTATGAGAATCGTTTGGAATAAAAGGGCGTACGAAAGGTTTCTTCAGGTGTCTGCCTGGTATGCTGAGAATATGGGACAGCGGGCGGCATTGAAATTTTAATAATAAAAACCATAGCAATTTTATGGCAAAACGTATTTACCTCTGTCTCGCTCACATGAGCGGGGCGGAGCAGGCCTTCATACAGGAGGCTTTCGATACCAACTGGGTGGTTCCTCTGGGACCCAATGTGAACGGGTTCGAGGACGACCTGAGGAAGTTTGTGGGCGAGGGGAAGGAGGTGGTGGCCCTGTCGGCGGGCACTGCGGCGGTGCACCTGGCGCTGATATCCTGCGGGGTGGGGCCCGGGGATGAGGTGGTGGTGCAGAGCTTCACGTTCTGCGCCTCGTCGCATCCGGTGACCTACCTGGGGGCGAGGCCGGTGTTCGTGGATTCGGAAAAAGAATCCTGGAATATGGATCCCGGACTGCTGGAGGAGGCGATCAAGGACCGTATCGCCAGGACGGGCAAGGCACCCAAGGCGATCATCCCGGTGGCTCTGTACGGCATGCCCTACCGGATCGATGAGATAATGGAGATAGCGGACCGTTACGGCATCCCGGTGATAGAGGATGCTGCCGAGGGCTTCGGCTCGCGGTTCGACGGCCGGGTGCTGGGCACGTTCGGAAGGTACGGCGTGCTGTCGTTCAACGGCAACAAGATGATTACGACCTCGGGCGGCGGTGCGCTGATATGTCCCGATGCGGCGTCCAAGAACGAGATCATGTTCTACGCGACCCAGGCCCGCGAGGCCTATCCCTACTACCAGCACGAGCGCATCGGATACAACTACCGCATGTCGAACATCTGCGCGGGTATCGGCCGGGGTCAGATGACTGTGGCTGACGCTCACATAGCCCATCACAGGCATTTATGCGCCCTGTACCGGGAGCTGCTTAGGGACGTGGACGGCATCACCCTCCACGAGAACCCGGATGAGAGGTACGACAGCAACTACTGGCTGAACACCGTGACCGTCGACCCTGAGCTGCGCATCAAGGGCCAGGAGAACGCCTACCGCAGCGCCATAAAGGGAGCAGTAGGAGGTGCCGCCGGAGTGACCCACGCGGCCGACACGACCCACACGGACTGCGAGCCTAACGCCAACGTGGAGGCCCTCCGTATCGGCCTGGACGCCCTGGGCATCGAGTCCCGCCCTCTGTGGAAGCCGATGCACCGCCAGCCGGTGTACGCTGACTGCTCCGCTTACCTCAACGGTGTGAGCGAGTCCCTCTTCAAGGTGGGCCTCTGCCTGCCGAGCGGTCCCTGCGTCACCGACGAGGATGCCCGCTACATCGTGGACGGCATCCGCTCGCTGCTGCTGTAGCGTCCTGTCGGCCGAAGCGCTGAATGAAAACGAAAATCCCGCTGAGTTCGTCATTGACGGAGTCTGCGGGATTTTGTTTGCACAAAAGGAAATAAAATCCTACTGTTTTGTAGAAGATGAATGAAATTATATGCTATTGAGTAAGCGGGAAATAGGAAGCTATTCTGCAAGTAGCGGAGGATATTTACGGAGCAGATGTGAAGGTCTATCTGTTCGGTTCGCGTGTGGATGATTCCAGGCGCGGAGGAGATATCGATCTGCTTGTGAGAACGACTTCTGCGAAGAAGGGTATATTGGATAGGGTCCGCATGGCATCGCGCATCAAGAGTCTGATCGGGGACCAGAAGATAGATATCATCGGAGATTATGAAGATAATCAGGTGGTGCAGGAAGTACTGAAAAATGGGATACTATTGGCGATATGAGCAGGTAGGAAATCATAGAGTGGCCCACGACTATCCTAAGTCAGACAATGAGGTGGTCAGTGCCGTAAATGAGCTCATATCCAAACTCGATACGGTAGCAAGCATCTATGACAATCTTAAAAAGACCTACAAAGGTTGATACAGACTGCCTCTGTCCGGCCTGACATTTATCCCGCTGTTTCCGGAATGAAGTTACAGCAGCCGGCGTACAGTGTCATGGACTGGGCCCGTGGAGGCGAAGAACGCGGCGCGGGCGGCGGGTTCCGTGACGGAGGTCTCCAGGCAGCGGTTGCGGCGCAGGACGTCTTCGTAGGTCATCTCCAGGCGGGTACAATGGATGCGGGAGAAGAATTCGCGGCCCTTTTCGGTATTGACCAGGACGGCGCTGACTCCGCGGTCGTCGTCGAAGTCGGGGCGGAGGTCGCCGATGCCCCAGAAGTCGCCGATGGTCAGGTCGCTGCCGCTGCGGAACTCCCGGGCGGGGCAGCGGTAGCAGCTCGGGCGGGAATAGAAGTCGGCCAGGAATCCCCGGATGAACAGGTTCTCCGCCTTGCCTTTTTCGCTCAATACGGGGCGGCAGGGAGCTCCCGAGGGGTCCGTGGCGCGGAAGAATATCTTGAAATTGTAGCCTTTCCATCCGGCGCGGCCCTCCTCCTTGTCGCGGAAGCGGACCTCTTCTATGCTCACTTCGCTGTATCCCTGAGCCTCGAGGGCGGCCTTTTCCTCCGCAAGGTACCGTCTCCATACCCCCGGCGAGGGCGCTCCGTGGCAGATGAGATCCACCGTCAGCAGTCGGTCTGTCGGGGTCTTTCCGGCTCCGGAGGCAAGAAAATGGTTGAGGCCCGCCACCTGGCAGGGGGTGCCGGTGAACAGCACCGGGCGTCCCTCGCGCAGAGCCGTCCTGACCCTCCCACAGCAGTCCTCCATCCGGCTCTGCAGGTATTTGGAACCGATGAATGCCGCCGCTTCCGACGGGGTGGCGGCGCTGTCGTGGACCGCCTCATGGACATTGTCATAGCGGGAGCCGAAGACTATGCCTCCCTCTTCTAATATGGCGGAGGCTATCAGGGGGTAGGCCCCACCCGAGGCGCTGCCGTCCCTTACCGTTCCGTCCGGGTGCTTCACGGCGTGGACCTCGAGCGGCCTGCGGGCGGGGAACTGCGTGATGACGGGGCAGACCCTGACGCAAAGCCCACATTCGATACAGGTGCTCTCATCCACAGAGGGATAGAGGAAGCCTTCGGAATCCTCCTTCATGGTGATGCTGCCTCTGAGGCAGGCCGACGCACAGGCGGTGCAGCCGCAGCAGTCGTGCGGGTCGGTGATGATGATGTGTCGTATTTCTCTCATAAGCGGCTACAAAGTTTGTAAAAATTTTTCTATATTTGCCGTCCAATAAGAATATCTCTCAGGGCAGGGTGCGATTCCCTACCGGCGGTGACAGTCCGCGACTCCCTGATAATCAGGGACTGAATCGGTGAAATTCCGATACCGACGGTGACAGTCCGGATGGAAGAGAGGTCTTGGCCGGGAGCCGTGGACGCGGTGCCGGCGCTTGTAATTGTCGGAATGACAGACTGCCCTGAGTACCATAGTGGTATTCGGGTTTTTTGTTATGTGTAACGACGAAGATATCAAATACATGCGGATGGCTCTCGCGCTGGCTGAGCGCGGCAGGGGGCACGTGGGGCCGAACCCGATGGTGGGGGCGGTGATAGTCCGCGACGGAAGGGTGCTCGCTCAGGGCTGGCACCATGTCTGCGGCAGCCTGCATGCCGAGCGGGATGCGCTGGCCTCATGCAGTGAGTCTGTCGGGGGCGCGACGATGTACGTGACCCTCGAGCCCTGCTGTCACCACGGCAAGCAGCCGCCCTGCACGGATGCCATAATCGCGGCCGGTATATCCCGGGTGGTCATGGCCATGACTGATCCGAACCCTTTGGTGGCCGGACACGGAGCCGCCATCCTGCGGGAACACGGCATCGAAGTGACCTCAGGGGTACTCGAGGCCGAGGCCCGCCATCTCAACCGCATATTCATCAAGTACATAACCACGCGCCGTCCCTGGGTCGTGCTCAAATGGGCCATGACTCTCG
Organism: uncultured Alistipes sp.; assembly: GCA_902388455.1. Taxonomy (GTDB): domain Bacteria; phylum Bacteroidota; class Bacteroidia; order Bacteroidales; family UBA932; genus Coprenecus. Next base: position 15,872 of record CABMPD010000014.1, read on the forward strand.
ACGGGCGCATAGCCGCTGTCTCCGGGGACTCCAAGTGGGTGAGCGGGGAGCAGTCCCGCCTTCTGGTGCACGAGCTCCGGGGCCGGTATATGGGTATCGTGGCCGGCAAAGGTACGGTTCTGGCTGACGACCCTATGCTCAACTGCCGCGTGGACGGGATGCGTCAGCCGGTGCGGATCATCGTGGACTCGAAGGCTTCCATGCCGCCGGACTGTCAGCTGGCCCGGACTGCGCGGGAATACCGGACTGTGGTGGCGCATACGGATATGGCAGAGCCTCATAGGCTTGAGACCCTGCGCTCCTGCGGAGTAGAAACGCAGCTGTGCTCAGGCGGTGCGGACGGTATGGTGGATATAGAAGACATGCTGGGTCAGCTCGGGGCCATGAGGCTCGACTCGGTGCTTGTGGAGGGCGGCGGGGAGCTCAACTGGAGTTTAGTCCGCTCCGGGCTCGTGGACGAGTTCTACGTCTTCGTGGCTCCGAAGATAGTCGGAGGACGTGCCGCCAAGGGGCCGGTCGGAGGCTCCGGCTTCGGGACAATGGCAGCGGCCTGCGGGATGCGGGTCGATACGGTCGAAATGGTCGGGGAGGATATACTGATACACGGATTTTCAAGTAAATACGATAAGTCTAAATGTTTACAGGAATAATAGAGGAAATAGGGACGGTCCGTTCCATCCGCGGAGGCGGATCGGGAGTGGTGCTGGATATCGAGGCATCTAAGGTGCTGGAAGGCACTGCGACAGGGGACAGTATCGCGGTCAATGGGGTATGCCTGACGGTGACTCCCGGCAGCGGGCATTTTACGGCTGACGCAATGCCGGAGACGCTGCGGCGTACGTCCTTAGGCGGTCTGAGGCCCGGCTCGAAGGTCAATTTAGAGCGGGCCATGGTCTGCGGAGGCCGCTTCGGCGGGCATCTCGTCTCGGGGCATGTGGACGCCTGTGGACGGGTGGCTGACCTTGTCCGGGACGGCATTGCCCTGGTTATGAGGGTGTCTGTGCCGTCCGATGTCCTGCGGTATGTGACCCGGAAGGGGTCGGTGACTCTCGACGGGGTGAGCCTGACCGTGGCGTCGGTTTCGGATTCGGACAGCAGTTTTACAGTCTCGCTCATTCCGCACACTATGGCTTCGACGACGCTCCACCTTCTGAAACCGGGCTCTCCGGTCAATGTGGAGGTGGACATGCTGGCGCGGTATGTGGAGCGGCTACTGGCTGCCGGGGATGCTGCACCCGCTTCCGCACAGGTGGACAGCGGCTCTGCCGGGGGCGGAATTACAGAAGAATTTTTAAAGAAATATGGATTTTAATATATGGAACGTAAATTCAATACCATCGATGAGGCGGCCGAGGCTCTCCGCCAGGGACAGATTATCGTGGTCATCGACGATCCCGACCGGGAGAATGAGGGAGACCTGATCTGCGCCGCCCGTCACGCCACCACTGCCAATGTCAACTTCATGGCCTGCTACGGCAAGGGCCTGATATGTATGCCGATGAGCTCTGCTCTGACCCAAAAGCTGGGCTTAGGGCAGATGGTCTCGCACAATACCGACAATCACTGCACGGCCTTCACCGTGTCCATCGACCACGTCTCGACCGGTACGGGTATTTCGGCCATTGAGCGGTCGATCACTGCGATGAAGTCGGTGGAACCGGATGCTAAGCCGGAGGATTTCCGCCGTCCAGGGCACATGTTTCCTTTAGAGTCGCGTCCGGGCGGAGTGCTTCAGCGCCGCGGACACACTGAGGCCACTGTGGACCTGATGCGCATCGCCGGACTGGAGGAGTGCGGACTGTGCTGCGAGATTATGCGGGAGGACGGGGACATGATGCGCACTACCGAGCTGATAGCCTTCGCCGCAGAGCACGGTCTTAGGATTATCACCGTGGACGACTTAGTGTCCTACCGCAAGCACCACGAGAAGTGGATGGAGAAGGTGACGGACGCGGCCCTGCCTACGAAGTACGGCAACTTCCGGATTATGGGCTACGTCAACCGCATTACCAAGGAACATCACTTAGCGATAGTCAAGGGCGACATCACCACTCCCGAACCGGTGCTGTGCCGGATGCACTCGGAGTGCCTGACCGGAGACGTACTGGGCTCACTGCGCTGTGACTGCGGAGAGCAGCTGGCCGAGGCCCTCAGACGTATCGAGAAGGCCGGACGCGGAGTGCTGCTCTACCTGCGGCAGGAGGGACGCGGCATCGGGCTGATCAACAAGCTGCGGGCCTACGAGCTGCAGGACCAGGGTATGGATACTGTGGAGGCCAACTTAGCCTTAGGCTTCAAGGCTGACCTTCGCGACTACGATGTCGGCGGCGCCATCCTCTCCGACCTCGGCATCCGGAAACTGATACTGATGACCAACAATCCGATGAAGATCTTCGGTCTGGACCACTACGGCATCGAGGTGGTGGGCCGCGACCCCATCGAGATGACCTGCAATGAGAAGAACGAGGCCTACATGTACACCAAGTACAAGAAGATGGGCCACCTCCTCCATTTCGAGCAGAAGGAGCACTTTAAGTAGAAATAGAAAACAATAAATACAAAGTCAACCATGAAAGTAATAGAAGGCAATCTGTCAGCCGCCGGCCAGAGGATAGGCATCGTAGCGGCCCGTTTCAACGAATTCATCACTTCCAAGCTGCTTGGCGGGGCGGAGGACTCGTTCCTGCGTCACGGCGGTGCGGGGGAGAATCTCGAGGTGGCCTGGGTGCCCGGAGCGTTCGAGATTCCGTTCGTAGCTAAGAAGATGGCTCTCTCCGGCAAGTACGATGCTATCGTCTGTCTCGGAGCCGTAATCCGCGGGGCTACCCCTCACTTCGATATGGTCGCCAATGAGGCCACCAAGGGTATAGCCCACGTCGGTCTGGAGTGCAACGTCCCCGTCATCTTCGGCGTCCTGACCACCGACTCCATCGAGCAGGCCGTAGAACGCGCAGGCACCAAGGCCGGCAACAAAGGCTTCGACGCCATGACCACCGCTATCGAGATGGTCAATCTCGCCCGCCAGTTTTGACGAGATCCGATCTGGTTCAGCCGGATAAAGTATTACCCTCTGAAGGTCCTCCCCACCACTTCGTGGCGGGTCCCCTCCCTTTTCGGGAGCCAAAGCCTTCAGAGGGTAATACTTTATCCGGCACTGCCGCTACCGCAACGGCAGCGTTTCCCGTGATTCGGTGCCGTTGTGGCAAGCCCGTACATGATGAACCTCATCGCCATGCCGTCTGAGGCGTGTGAGCGTACCCGGCTCTTGCCGCAACGGCAGCGTTTCCCATGATTCGGTGCCGTTGTGGCAGGCCCGTGCAGAGGCAACTGCTTCTACACGTCTTGTAGAGCAGTCTGTTCCTTTTCACCGATACGACAACGGCAGCAAATCGCGGAATTTGCTGCCGTTGTTGTATAAGGTGGTTGTATGTATGCGTATCAGAGTAGATGGAATGCGGATGTGGTTGTGTTGCTTGACAGCGATTTGCATCCGCAGCCGGCTACAGCAGGTGATTGTAGACTTTCAGATTGGTGATGCGGCTATGGAAGTCTCCGGCCTGCTGCAGGGGGAATACGAGGGTGGGGACGTAGTACATCACGCTCTCGCCTTCGTTGTGCCAGCGCTTTTCGGTCTCGAGGCGGTCGATGACGCGGCCGTTGATGATCAGGGTCGTGGAGCGGTTGTCACCCTTGACCGTGACTTCGAGCCGGTCGCCGTCCTGAATGCTGTAGCGGAAGGTGTTGAGGTAGCCGTCGCGGGCGAAGCCCATCATGCCGCTGACCGGGTCGCTGAGATAGAATACGGCGTCCTCTGAGCGGAACAGCTCTGTGCCTGGTTTCTCGGCGGCACCCTCGACGGTGAAGCTGACGGTGTAGTCATAGCCGATCTCGGGATAGGGCATGACTGTGCCGGGAGCCACCTCGGCCATCTCCAGCACGCAGCCGGGCTCAGTGCCGATGCGGCCTGCGAAGTTGATGCCGGGAGCCTCGCGCACACAGGAGCGGGTGCTGTCGAAGCCGGCGTAGGGCAGGGAGGTCTCCGCACCGGTCCACATCTTCACGGACAGAGTCTGCAGGGCGGGGAAGAGCCGGTAGTGGATATCCTTGACCGATATACCGTTGCCGGCATGGTCGTTCCATACGGCGAACATGCCGCCGAGGATGGATGTGTCGCGCTCGGCGAATACGGCGTCACCTACATGGGCGGGAGTCCAGTTCTCGTAGAGATATTTCTCGTTGAGGTAGTCGTAGTAGTAGCCGGCTGCGGGTACGATGTAGACCAGACCGTCGGGTATGGAGATGAGCTTGTAGCCGTCCTCCACCATCTGTTTGGGATCGGCATAGCCGTTGTACCATGCGTTCATTATCACGTTCTCCGACTTGACCGGAGTCTCTCCGTCAGCGTGAGTGAGGGCACCCCAGACTACGGCCTGCTTGCCGTAGCTCTCGACGAGGCGGATGTAGTGGTCGGTGAAGTAGCGGAATTTCTCCACGACTTCCTTGTCCTTGTTGGAGTACTCGTCTGTGCCGATATGCACCTTGGGACCACGGAAGACCGGCTCCTCCCCTTCGAGATATTCCTTGAAGAGGGCGTCCACGAACTCGTAGGTCTCGGGCTTGAACAGGTCCAGATGGTCCATGCCGTACTCCTCGGAGCCTATCTCCGGCATGTAGCGGGTGAGGGCCAGGGAATGGGCGGGCACGTCTATCTCCGGGATAATCTCCACGTACATGCCTGCGGACTCCTCCTGGAAGTCGATGAACTCGGCCTTGGTATAATGACCGTCACGGGCGGTAAGTCCGGGGTAGGTGTCGCACTCGATGCGGAATGCTGCGTAGGTGCGGTCCCAGTCCCCTCCGAAGTACTGCTTGAAGCCGTTGTCATTGAGGTGAATCTGGAGGGTGTTCATCTTGTAGTAGGCCATGATGCGGGAGAGCTTGCGCAGGTAGCTCATCGGAATGTACTTGCGGCCGCAGTCCATCATGAAGCCGCGGATGCCGTAGTCGGGCCAGTCGAGAATCCTGCCGCAGGTCAGGTCAATGCCATCGGTCTCAGCGTCAGCCTGCAGGGCGCGGTCAGCCAGCTGCAGCAGGGTCTGCGTCCCCCAGTACACGCCGCGGGCAGTTGAGGCGGAAAGCCGCACGTGGTCAGTAATATTGAGCGAATAGCTCTCGGTGCTGCCGCCGCTGAGCTTGTCCAGCTTCTTGTCGGTCTTGATTTCCAGGACAATATCTCCTTTCCCACCTTTTCCGGCGACAACCTCCGGCTTAAAGCCGGCAACAGTGTTCCAGTCCTCTGCCAGCATTCCGGCTATCCGCAGCAGCTCCTCGTCCCCGGACGGCACGGCTATCCGCATTGTCCCGGAAATGGTCAGGTCTCCTTTGCCGGCCTCCCAGGTCTTCAGCTCCGGAATAACAAACGGTTTGGAGTTCTCCACAGTCGCGGCAAAAGCATTGACGGAACATAATACAGCAGCGAGTACGCTGATAAAAAAATACATAGGTCGTTTCATGTCTCTGTTTTTGATTTCAAGATGTTGTTATTGAGTTGTGTTGACTTGACGACAGGTATAGGACATCTGGAAAAGACTTGCCGCCCTCGGCACTAGAGGGAGGGACCCATTGTTGAGTATCACCGAATTACGAAGTAACGAGCTGATACTCACGATGGGAGGGCCTGGTCTTTTCCAGATGTCCTATATCTGTCCTGAACGTCATTGTTATATATGGCTTGAACTATTTAAGTATCTGGGCAGTATGGTTCTTCGTGTCGACCTTGGAGATGATGTCGGTGATGACGCCGTTCTCATCGATGACGTAGGTCTTGCGGAGGGTTCCCATGCTGACCTTGCCGTAGTTCTTCTTCTCGCCCCAGGCCTCGTAAGCCTGGAGAATAGCGGTCTCCGGATCGGAAATAAGGGGAAACGGCAGCCCGTACTTAGCGATGAACTTCTGGTGCGAGGCCGTACTGTCCTTGCTGACACCCACTACGGCATAGCCGAGGTCGAGAAACCGCTGATAGTTGTCCCTGAGGTCGCAGGCCTCGGCCGTACAGCCGGGAGTGCTGTCCTTGGGATAAAAGTAGAGGACGAGCCTGCGTCCTGCAAAGTCACTCAGGCGGATGATGTTACCGTCCTGGTCCGGGCCCTCGAAGTACGGGGCCTTGTCTCCTTTCTGAAGCATAGTATTGTGCATTTAAATTACATTATCTGTCGAGCAGGCAGTTGCCGGCCTTGAGGTAGATGGCTGCGTCTAATGACGCCAATGTCGCTATGTTTACTATCTCCCGCACAGGAGCGTCCACCGAAATAAAGTGCACGGGCTTGTTGAGCCCTATCTGGATAGGACCGATGGCCTCGCCCGCTCCCATCTCCATCATCATGCGCCAGGCGGCGGAGGAGGAGTTGAGGTCCGGGAAAATCAGAGTGTTCACGTCCTTGCCCTGCAGGCGGTTGAAAGGATAGGTGCGGTCGCGCAGCTGCTTGTTGAGCGCCACATCGACACGCATCTCGCCGTCCACCACCATGTCGGGGTACCGCTGGTGCAGGATCTCGACGGCCTGATGGACTGCCGACGGGGTACCGCAGGTTCCGGAGGGACAGGCGGCGGATGTACCTTCCTGGATATTGGAACCGAAGTTGCTGTAGGAGAGCATGGCGATGACGGGGTCGAATGCGTAGTATTCCACCGCACCGGTAGTAAGACGGGCGATGTCCACTAAGGTGGAGGCATCGGTGCGCTCGTTGATCATAGTGTCGGCCAGGAAGAACACACCCCTCTTGGTATTGAGAATGTGCATCGTCGCGAATGTGCTGTATCCCTGACGGATGCCGATGATATCGCGGGCGATGGAGGCTACCGCCACGTTATTGGTATAGGTGCCGGCTATGAAGGCGTCCGCATCGCCGCTCTCGACCATCATCATGCCGAAGTAGTTGCGGTCGAACATCTTCTCGTACGCGTCCTGACGGGTGTACCCCTTGCGGGCGAGCTTGGTGGCCAGGGCCTCCGCGTAGCTTTCCCTCCGGGCTTTCTCGTCCGGATGCCTGGGATTGACGATCTCCACACCATCGAGCGACAGTCCGAGACCTGCGGCCCTTTTCCCGATAAGCTCCGCATTGCCCAGCAGGACGGGGCGGCAGAGTCCCTCCGAACCTGCCTGTACGGCTGCCTCCAGCATATTGTCCGTATTGCCTTCCCCGAAGACCACCCGCATGGGCTGGCAGCGGGCCACATCGGCGAAACGGCGGACGAGCTTGTTGTCATAGCCCATCATCTCCTGCAGGTGCTCTTCGTACTCTTCCCAGTCGGTGATATGCCTGCGGGCTACTCCGGATTTCATGGCTGCCTTTGCCACGGCAGGGGCAACAGCTGAGAGCAGTCTGGGATCAAGTGGCTTGGGCAGGATGTACTGGCGTCCGTAGCGGAAACTCTCTTCGATGTTGTATGCCGCATTGACGACAGAGGGGACGGGCTGCTTGGCCAGCGCGGCTATGGCGTAGACGGCGGCCAGCTTCATCTCCTCGTTGATGGCTGTGGCGCGTACGTCCAGGGCTCCGCGGAAGATGTAGGGGAATCCGAGGACGTTGTTGATCTGGTTGGGGTAGTCCGAGCGGCCGGTGGCGAATATCAGGTCGTCGCGGGAGGCCATGGCCTCGGAATACTCTATCTCGGGGTCGGGATTGGCCAGGGCAAATACGACCGGGCGGTCGGCCATCGTGCGGATCATCTCCTTGGTCAGGACGTTGCGTACGGAAAGGCCCAGGAAGACGTCGGCGCCGACAAGGGCTTCGGCCAGGGTGTGCACGTCGCGGTCAGTGGCGAAGGTCCGCTTCATGGCGTTGAGGTCGGTGCGGGAAGTGGAGATAACTCCCTTGCTGTCGCACATTACGATGTTCTCCCGGCGCACACCGAGCTCGATGTAGAGGTTGGTGCAGGCGACGGCGGCGGCACCTGCTCCGTTGACCACCAGCCGGATGTCCTCTATCTTCTTGTTCTGCAGCTCCAGGGCGTTGAGCAGGCCCGCGGCCGAGATGATGGCCGTGCCGTGCTGGTCGTCGTGCATCACTGGGATGTCGCACTCCTCCTTGAGCCTGCGCTCTATCTCGAAGCACTCCGGGGCCTTGATGTCCTCGAGGTTGATGCCTCCGAAGGTGGGGGCTATGGCCTTGACGGCGGCGATGAATTTCTCCGGATCCTTCTCGTTCAGCTCTATGTCGTAGCAGTCCAGTCCAGCGAATATCTTGAACAGAAGGGCCTTCCCCTCCATCACGGGCTTGCCGGCGAGGGCTCCGATGTCGCCCAGACCGAGGACGGCCGTGCCGTTGGAGATGACGGCCATGAGATTGCCCTTGTTGGTGTATTCGTAGGCGTCTTCCGCGCGGTCCTTGATCTCCAGGCAGGGGTAGGCCACGCCGGGAGAATAGGCCAGGGAAAGGTCGTGCTGGGAAGAGTAGGGTTTGGTGGGCAGGGTCTCTATCTTGCCCGGACGGCCGAGACGGTGATAGTCCAGGGCCGCTTTCTTATTGTTGTCTGACATGGTTTCAGGATGTGGTTATAAATTAAGATTCAAGAGTATGTCCCCAGAGGTGCCGAGCACTTTGAGGGTCATCTTCCCGCCTTTCCGGCTCAGAACCATCACCGTGGCGCCTTCCATGGAGTAGCCTCCGCCGACTACTACCGGGAAGTTGTTTCCGACAGAGCCGGCAGGGTGGTATGCGTGTCTGTGCGTGTGGGCGTTGATGCAGATGTCGAAGGGTGCGTCAGCGAGCAGCGGGCCCCACAGCTCCAGGCAGGGATTGTAGGCATCTCCCATCGCGTAGATCGGAATGTGATGTATGAGCACCCGGCGGGAGGCACTGCGGAACTCCTCCGAGGCCAGCTCCCCGCGGAGAAAATCCACCTGTTCCGCCCTCAGTCCGGAAAAGTCGTTGAGGCCGTAGTAGACCCAGTGGTCGTCGGGCTTGTCCTCCCCGCAGTCGAGCATGACGATGCGGGTATCGCCCCAGTTGAATGCTCCGTAGGTGCGGTTCCCTACGTAGTCGAAAAGTTCGCGCAGGCCGATGGAGTAGGCGTTGCGTATCTCATGGTTGCCTCTGAGGTAAAATACTGGGACATCGGCGGCTCCGACGGTGGAGTTCAGCTCGCTGAGGAATGCCGTGGCCTCGTCGTGGGAGGCGGGGTCGTCGATGCAGTCCCCGTTGAAGACCACGAAGTCGTAGGGAATGTCCCGGACGTGGGAGTACAGGGCCTGAAGGGTTTCGGAATGCTTGTGCAGGTCGTTGAAGATGAGGGCGGTGAAGTCTCCGCAGTCATCTGAGGGAAGGGTGAATGAGTGCATGGGGGAGACGGCCGTCTCTCCGAATTCTTTCTTATATGCCTGGTATAGGAGAATTTCCCGGGAGCATACTCTGTAATAGTAGGTGCGTCCGGGTTCCAGCCCTTCGATCCGGATCTTGTTCTGTGTCCCGTTGCAGATGACCTGCCCGTCCACTATTGTGCGGGCTTGCTGCCAGGACTCTGTATCGGTGGTGTCAGTGCCGTACTCTACCCAGCTGTATGCGGGCACCCATGTCTGCCACATGACGGTAATCCCGCCGCCGACGGGGTTCTGGAGGTATGGTTCGGTCCGGAAAATGGAATCTGCGGGAGCTGCGGCGGAGGCAGTCAGGGCAGTGAGGACTGTCAGCGAAAATGATAGAATGATAATTCCAGGTCTCATTGATGTATTACGCAAAATAGTGTTTAAAGTATTCGCGAAGATAGTGATTATCCTGGAAAAATAAAAGAGCCGGCTGAGAGATGCCGGCTCTGTGAAACTTGCTGTTTGTAGCGGAGAGAGGACTCGAACCTCTGACCTCCGGGTTATGAGCCCGACGAGCTACCAACTGCTCTACTCCGCGATGTGAGGTTGCAAAAGTAGAAATTAAATTTTAAAAACCAAAATTTTCTTATTAAAAGATATCGGAAATTTTGATTTTTTTCTGCTCTCCTTTTTGGATGTCTTTTATTGTCAACTCGTTGGCTGCTGCTTCGTCCTCTCCTGCGAGAATAATGTATTTTATACCTTTTTTATCTGCATATTCGAACTGTTTGCGGAGTTTGGCGGGATCGGGGTAGATTTCGCAGGAGTGGCCTGCGGCCCTGCAACGGGCAGCGGCGTTCAGAATATAGGGCAGGGTAGCGGCGCCCATGTTGGCGAAGAGGTATTCGGTACCGCTTATTGCATCCTTGGGGAATTTGTCCAGACCGACCAGTACGTCATAGATACGGTCCGCTCCGAAGGATATGCCGACTCCCGAGGTGTCGCTGAGGCCGAAGATACCGGTGAGGTCATCGTATCGTCCGCCGCCGCAGATGCTGCCGATGGTGAAGTCCAGGGCCTTGACTTCGAAGATGGCTCCTGTGTAATAGTTAAGGCCGCGGGCCAGTGACAGGTCGAATTCGGTCTGAGTGGTTACTCCTGCCTCCCGGATAAGACGGAAGAGCTCTTCAAGCTCGTCCAGGCCGCGCATGCCGGTCTGTGAACCTTCGAGGATGTGCCTCATGGCTGTGATTTTCTCCTCTGTGCTGCCTGTCAGGGTCAGGACAGGCTCGATGCGGGCTATGCTCTCGGGCAGGACACCGCGCTCGGCCAGTTCGACCTTGACGGCATCCAGACCTATTTTGTCTATTTTGTCGATGGCTACCGTGATGTCGGTGAGCTTGTCGCTCTGGCCGGATATCTCGGCCAGTCCGGAGAGGATCTTGCGGTTGTTGATCTTGATCAGGACGCGGATACCCATGTTGCGGAATACCTCATCGGCTATCTCCACCATTTCCAGTTCATAGAGCAGGGAGTCCGAGCCTACGACGTCTACATCGCACTGGTAGAATTCCCTATAGCGGCCTTTCTGGGGCCTGTCTGCTCTCCATACAGGCTGGATCTGATAACGCTTGAAAGGGAAGGTCAGTTCGTTGCGGTGCTGGACTACGAACCTTGCGAAGGGGACGGTCAGGTCGTAGCGGAGGCCCTTTTCGCATACTTTCAGCGCCAGGGCATTGCTCCCGGCTTCGGCCAGCTCTTCCGACGGCAGGTTCTGAATGTCCTTGAAGGCGTCGCCTGAATTCAGGATTTTGAAAAGGAGCTTGTCTCCTTCCTCTCCGTATTTGCCCAGCAGGGTGGACAGGTTCTCCATTGCCGGGGTCTCGATGGGGGAGTAGCCGTATTTGCGGAATACGGTCCTGACAGTGTCGAAGATGTAGTTGCGGCCGGCCATTTCGGAAGGACCGAAATCCCTGGTACCTTTTGGTATTGATGGTTTCTGTGCCATGTTCATGGATTTTGTGCTGCAAATTTAGAAACTGTTTTTTACATTTGCGCATAAATTTAAAAATACGATGAATATTATAAAAACTGATATTGACGGACTGCTGGTGATAGAACCTAAGGTTTTTGGCGATGCCAGAGGATATTTTATGGAGGTGTTCTCAGAGAGAGATTTCAGGGCTGCCACAGGACTGGACGTGCATTTTGTTCAGGACAATGAGTCTATGTCAGCTCGCGGAGTATTGCGCGGCATGCATTTCCAGAAGGCTCCTTATGCCCAGAGTAAGCTGGTCCGGGTGGTCCGGGGTTCTGTTCAGGATGTCGCTGTGGATTTAAGAGCCGGTTCTCCTACATTCGGCAAGTATGTTTCGGCAGTCCTCAGCGGTGACAACAAGCGCATGTTTTATATTCCGGAGGGATTTGCCCACGGATTTCTGACGCTGGAGGACAATACTGTATTTCAATATAAGTGCGGCATGTTCTACGAGCCTTCATCCGAGGGCTCCGTCCGCTGGGATGATCCTCAGATAGGGGTGGACTGGATGTCTGTAGACGGATGTGAGCGGATAATATCTGAGAAGGACCGCATGGCCCCTCTGCTGTCAGAACAGCCGTATCGCTTTTGACAGACTTCTTTCCCACAGGGGAACTTTCACTCCGAAGACGGTGCGGATCAAGGACTTGTCCAGTACAGAGTAGGCGGGACGTGTGGCCGGAACCGGGAACTCAGAGGTCGGCACTGGTTCTATATCGCAGTCCAGATGCTTGAGGGACATGATTTTCTGGGCCCATTCTGCCTTGGTACAACAGCCCTCGTCAGTATAGTGGAAGACCTCTCCGTAGCGGGGTGTGCCGTCCAGCTGGGGCAGGATGTGGAGGATGGCTTCTGCAAGGTCCCGGGCGTAGGTGGGAGTTCCTTTCTGGTCGTATACGACTTTTATTATTTCTTCTTCATCCCCGAGGCGGAGCATGGTTCTGACAAAATTCTTCTTGCCCATGGGAGAATAGAGCCATGAGGTACGGATGATTATGGACAGGCAGCCTGAGCGTTTGACAGCAATCTCTCCTGCGAGTTTCGTGCGTCCGTATTCAGAAAGAGGAGCGGGACGGTCGCTCTCGTGCCATGGTGTGGACTTGGTGCCGTCGAATACGAAGTCGGTGGACAGATGTATCAGGTAGATTCCGTGACGGGCTGCGGCTTCGGCAAGATTCATCGGTCCTGTGACGTTGAGCCTGATGGCTGCATCGGTGTCGGTCTCGGCGCGGTCCACGTCGTTGTAAGCTGCGCAGTTGATGATTTTCGTGACTCCGTTTCCGCTTATATATTTTTCCACGGCATCAGCGTCAGTGATGTCGAGCTCCTGGAAGTCCGTGTACAGCCAGTTGGTTCCGCTCTGTCCCTGTGTAAGGCTGCGGAGCTCGCTACCGAGTTGTCCGTCAGCGCCGGTAATCAGTATGTTTTCCATCTTTCCTAAAATTGTGGGGCAAAGATACTCAAAACGTAATCTAAAAAAACTATCTTTGTGGAAATTTTTAACATGCTCTAGAACGCAAATGGATTACAACACGAATCGAGAGAAACTGATAATGCCTGAATACGGAAGGCACATCCAGAAAATGATAGAACACGTCAAGCAGATACCCGACCGCGAGAAACGCAATGAGCAGATCCGTGCCGTAGTATCGGTGATGGAGATACTCAATCCCCATCTGACCGAACAGCCTGACTACAAGCATAAACTCTGGGATCACGTGCAGTTCATCGCCGGTTTTGATCTGGATGTGGACTCGCCTTATCCCATGCCGACGAAAGAAGAGTTTTCCACTCCGCCTGAAATCGTTCCAATGCCCAAGGAGCCGCTGGCAGCCGCCCATTACGGCCGCAATATCCAGAATATGATAAAGGTCATCGCCGCCATGCCCGAGGACGAGACACGCGACCGGATGATTAAGTCCATGGCCGTGTACATGAGGCAGCAGTACCTGATATGGAACAAGGACTCAGTATCGGATGAAACCATTTTCAAGGATATAGAAAAACTATCCGGAGGAGCGCTGAAAGTACCGGAGCACATTCATCTGGAAAGTATTTCCGATAAAGAGAAGTTCAGTCGTCCAGGAATGATTCTGCCGACAGGCAATCAGCCGGGACGCAATCAGTTCCGTCCTCAAGGCCGCAATAAGAACAAGAAGAATAAATGGAAAAAACAGCAGTAAAGGGAAAAAGCAGTAAAGGAAAGGCGAAGAGTGCTTCTGCATCCGGAAACAAGAAGAAAAGTCCAGCAAAAAGACCGTCTTCTTCTAAAAATAAAAAAACTCGGAATGCATTGGCTCCGATACTGGCTTTCATGCAGAATGAGGTAGTGCGCTTCGTGGCAGGGGTGATTTTTACCATCCTCTCGGTCTTTACGTTCGTGTCAATCCTGTCTTACCTGTTTACGTGGGCGGAGGACCAGAGCCTGCTGTCGGACGACAATCTGTTCAGCAACATAGTTACGGCTGAAAATCTGGGTGGCAAGATAGGCTTTCTTTCAGCAAATCTTCTGGTCTCAAAATGGTTCGGACTGGGTGCCTTCATCATTCCATTTTTCTTTGCAGGTGTCGCCGTCTATTGTTTCCGTAAAGGACGCGTGCGCCTGCTGCGTCTCTTCGCCCTTTCACTGATGGGGTGTATAGTGCTGTCTACGGTTTTTTCCTTCATTTTTTCCTTTACCTCCGCGAAAGCTCTCTTCGGGGACGGCGCCGGAGGTTCCTACGGCTACTATATCAATGAGTGGCTTGTCTCCATGACGGGTGTCTTCGGAGCGGCCTGTATCATAGTGTTCTTCCTGGTGCTGTGGATAATTCTTCTGAATACCAGGATTGTCAGGAAGATAACGGCATTTTTCGACTCACTCTTCGCCAAGAGGGAGGCGGCAGGGGCGCAGTCTCCGGAAGAGGATGCCGGAATGACCGGGGATGACGGCCCTGACGGGGACAATGAGGAAGAGGAGGACTGGGACGAGGACGATGAAGAGGAAGAGGAAGAGGAGGGGGACGGGGATGAGGATGAGGAAGAGAAAGAGGATGAGGATGAAACGGAGGAAAGCCCGAAACAGCCCGACGGTCCCGTCTTCGAGATAATCGAGCAGCCTGTGCCGGAGCCTGCGCGGTCAGAACCGCAGGCCGCAGCAGTGCAGGTTCCGCAGGTTTCCGCTCCTGCCGGTGAGTCTCCTGCTGCCGCTGCTGTAGGAACGGTGGCTGCCGCGGCGGCCGGCAATACGGCGGAGACAGTGGCTCAGGATATTCCGCCTCTGCAGGTTCTCAACGGGGATACTTCGGATTATTCCGCTGTTCTTACGGACGAGCAGTGGCGCACCCGCTATGACCCCCGTCTGAGTCTGTCGACCTACCGGATGCCGGATCTGTCTCTGCTCAAGGATTACTCGGATCAGACGCACGAGGTGTCCCGTGAGGAGCTGGAGAAGAACAACCGCCGTATCGTATCGACATTGAAGGACTATAAGATCAGCATTTCGAAGATTTCAGCCAGGGTGGGGCCTACCGTGACGCTGTACGAGGTGGTCCCCGCTCCCGGAGTGCGCGTGGCCCAGATCATGAGGCTTGAGGACGATATCGCGCGTTCGCTTGCCGCCCGGGGAGTGAGGGTGGTGACCCTGGCCGGAACCAACGCTATCGGTATTGAGGTGGCCAATGAGAAACCGAGTATCGTATCCATGAAGTCGATTATGGAGGATCCTAAGTTCAATGCGGCCAAGTACGACCTGCCGGTGGTAATCGGAAGGACGATATCGAACGAGGCCATGTCCTTCGACCTGGCCAAGATGCCCCACCTGCTGGTGGCCGGAGCTACCGGTCAGGGTAAGTCGGTGGGTCTGAACGCTATTATCACTTCCCTGCTGTATAAGAAGCACCCTTCTGAACTCAAGTTCGTGCTGGTGGACCCGAAGAAGGTGGAGCTCTCGCTGTACTCGCCTCTGGAGAAACACTATCTGGCCAAGCTCCCGGATGCGGAGGAGGCCATCATCACCGACACCAAGCGGGTAGTCTATACCCTCCGTTCGCTGTGCAAGCTGATGGACCACCGCTATGACCTGCTCAAGGCCGCTTCCGTGCGCAATGTCAAGGAGTATAACGAGAAGTTCCTGTCCCGCAGGCTCAATCCCTACAAAGGCCACGAGTATATGCCCTATATCGTGGTGATAATCGACGAGTTCGCCGACCTGCTGATGACAGCCGGCCGCGAGATAGAGGAACCGATAGCCCGTCTGGCCCAGCTGGCCAGGGCCATCGGCATACACCTGGTCATCGCCACCCAGAGGCCTACTACGAATATCATCACGGGTACTATCAAGGCCAACTTCCCGGCCCGTATCGCTTTCCGCGTGATGTCCAGCATCGACTCCAAGACGATTCTGGACCAGACCGGAGCCAATCAGCTGGTAGGACGCGGTGATATGCTGATATCCACCGGCAGCAGTGAGCCGGTCAGGGTGCAGTGCGCCTTCATCGACACTCCAGAGGTGGAGAATATCGCGACCTTCATATCCTCCCAGGCCGGTTTCGGCGGAGCGTATCTGCTGCCGGAGTGCGATATGGAGGACAGCGAGGACGGGCCTGTCAAGAAGATATCAGGAGGTAACAGGGACGACCTGTTCAAGGAGGCCGCCCGTCTGATAGTCCGGGAGCAGCAGGGCTCCACCTCGCTCATACAGCGTAAGATGAACCTGGGCTACAACCGTGCCGGACGTATCATGGACCAGCTCGAGGATGCCGGTATCGTCGGTCCCTCGGAGGGCAGCAAGCCCCGTCAGGTGAGGATTACCAGCCTGGAGTCGCTGGACGAACTTTTGTCCACTTTATGATGGTTTAGGAAAATGAGAAAATTTAACAGGCACTCCTTTATAATAATGTCAATATTCTGCCTTTGTCTCCTGTTGCAGGGACAGAGGGCGGCGGCCCAGGTTGCCTCCGGAAGCCGTGCGCCTAAGCCTGAAGAACTGCTCGACCGGATGAGGCAGGCTCTGGATGCGTTGGGCGCTGCTGAGTTTACTTTCGAGTTCCGTGCGGAGAACGGGGCAGGGGACCTGCTGGGGGAAGAGTCCGGAAGATTTATCGCGCAGGGAGAATGTTTCCGTCTGGAAGGCTCGGTGCTGACTGTTTACTGTGACGGGGTCTCAAAGTGGATATATGATGAGGGAGCTCAGGAGATTACGGTATTTCCGCATGATACGGCTTCTACGGACCCGGCAGAGAATCCATTTGCAGTCCTGCGCAGGGCGGATCCGGGCGACTATACCTTCCGCGGTGCCGTACGCAGGGTGAATGGGCCTGACGGCCAGGCTGCCTGGCTGCTGGTAATGGCCTCGAAGGACCGGAACGCCGCCTATACATTGATCGAGTTTACGGTCTCGCAGCGGACGCTGCTGCCCGTGAAGATAGTGTATGAGAGCCGGAACGGGGACAGATATGACCTGAGTGTCCTGTCAGTCAAGGGACTGGGAGAGTTGCCCGGGACAGAGTTCACTGCTCCGGAAAGTCTGATGGAGGATCCGGACATCTACATTACGGATCTGCGTTAGTCCCGTTACCTGAGTTCCTGGAGCAGTCCTGCGCTGTGGAGTACTTCCCGGATGGAGGGATAGCTCTGGCTGGCGTAGTTGCCGATTTCTCCGGCAGGGACCCAGGCTGTCCGGGTGATGCCCTCCTCTGTCTGAGGTTTTGTGGAGCACGGCTGCACGAGTTTCATCGCGTACCAGTGGGTGTGTTTCAGCACGAACTGGCCGTCGCGGCGGTAGGTGTGGTCGGTCACACAGATAAGCTGTCCTTCCTCAGGAGCAGGGATGCCTGTCTCCTCCATGACTTCCCGGACTGCGGTCCGGGCTACGTCCTCTCCCTTCTCTCTCTTCCCCTTGGGCAGATCCCAGATGCCGTTGCGCAGTATCAGCAGGTACTGTCCGTTGGAGTCGCGCACCAGACCTCCTGCTGCATCGATTTCAGTGAAGCGGGTGCGGAGGCGGTTGTAGGTGTCCTCGATATTCTGACAGAGGATGTAGAGACGGGAGATGCTCTCATTGGTATCAATAGTCCTTATTGCTTCGGAGAGAGCTTCCTCGCCGTTGTCCACCATGATGACGGCTCCCGGGTCCTCGTCTCCGGGACGGTCCTCGCCGCAGAGGATGAGGGACCGCGAATTGAAGAAAATCGTTTTCATGTTGCGAATTTAAAAATAAAAAAAGTACCTTAGCATTCCGGAATACATTTAATTTAAAATTTTACAGAATGAAAAAGTACGAATGCACAGTGTGCCATTGGGTCTATGACCCTGCAACTGGAGATCCTGACAACGGAATAGCTCCCGGAACAGCATTTGAAGACCTTCCCGCCGACTGGGTATGCCCTCTTTGCGGAGTAGGAAAGGAAGACTTCGAGCCGGTAGACTAATTGTCTGTACTACTTTGAAATAAAGGGACGTACCGTTTTGACGGGCGTCCCTTTTTCATAGCAGGCAAGAAACTGTCGGAAAAATTGGCAAAATCCGGGTAATTGAGTATTTTTGCGCCCGAATTCAAGAAGGTTTTAATTAAATACAGACGTATTATGAAAATTAAAAGTATTCACGGCCGCGAGATTCTGGATTCACGCGGCAATCCTACAGTTGAAGTCGAAGTAGTACTTGAGTCCGGTGTACGCGGACGCGCATCTGTTCCCTCAGGAGCATCTACAGGTGAGCATGAGGCTCTCGAGCTCCGCGACGGTGACAAGAAGCGTTACGGCGGCAAGGGCGTGCTGAAGGCAGTAGAGAATATCAACAACGTCATCGCTCCCGCCCTCATCGGCTGGTCAGTTCTCGAGCAGCGTGCCATCGACCACAAGATGCTTGCCCTAGACGGCACCAAGACCAAATCCAACCTCGGGGCCAACGCCATCCTCGGCGTATCCCTCGCTGTGGCTCATGCGGCAGCAGCTTATCTGCACATGCCTCTCTACCGCTATATCGGTGGAACCAACACATATGTAATGCCTGTTCCGATGATGAACATCATCAACGGCGGCTCTCACTCTGATGCTCCTATAGCTTTCCAGGAGTTCATGATCCGTCCCGTAGGCGCTCTCTCTTTCCGTGAGGGCCTGCGTATGGGCGCTGAGGTATTCCACGCACTGAAGAAGGTGCTCCACGACCGCGGACTCAGCACCGCAGTAGGTGACGAGGGCGGTTTCGCTCCCGCACTCAACGGCACCGAGGACGCTATCGAGTCCATCCTCGCAGCCATCAAGGCAGCAGGTTACGAGCCCGGCAAGGACGTGAAGATCGGTATGGACTGCGCATCCTCCGAGTTCTACAAGGACGGTGTGTATGACTACACCATCTTCGAGGGTGACAAGGGTGTCAAGAGGACTTCCGACGAGCAGGTTGACTACCTCGAGAGCCTGATCAACAAGTATCCCATCGACTCTATCGAGGACGGTATGAGCGAGAACGACTGGGAAGGCTGGAAGAAGCTGACCGACCGTATCGGTTCCCGCTGCCAGCTCGTGGGTGACGACCTCTTCGTAACCAACGTTGAGTTCCTGGCCAAGGGTATCGAGAAGGGCTGCGCCAACTCCATCCTCATCAAGGTCAACCAGATCGGTTCCCTCAGCGAGACCCTCGACGCTATCGAGATGGCTCACCGTCACGGCTACACCACAGTGACCTCGCACCGCTCCGGCGAGACCGAGGACGCCACCATCGCCGACATCGCAGTGGCCACCAACAGCGGTCAGATCAAGACCGGCTCCCTCAGCCGCTCCGACCGTATGGCCAAGTACAACCAGCTCCTCCGCATCGAGGAAGAGCTCGGCGACCTCGCAGTTTACGGCTACAGGCGCATCAAATAACAACGCGCATCACATACGTCAGAAGCCGGTCCGTTTTGCGGGCCGGCTTTTTTTTTTGCCTCCGGACAGACTGGCTGCGGGTGCGGGGCAGGCTGAATTTGTTCTGCAGCGGCAGTATATTGCGGGATTTGCTGCCGTTGTGGAATACAATCATCGGTACATTCATCCCTGCCGTCATATCAGCCGGAAATCATGAAACGTCGGCACGCACGTTATTTGTAAACGAGTGATAATCAAGGTATTTCAAGATGAGGGCGTGCCAGCATTTCAGCTCATGCGGACAGCCGGAATACTGAAAGCCTGAGCCTGTCGTAAACTCCGGGCGGATTCCGCTCAGGCCGCAATTTTCGTACTCCTGCTGGAAGGGCAGATAATCGCCATCTCGGTTGTGCAGTCTGAGAAGGTTGTGAAACCACTCTTTCGGAAGGATTCGCCATTACCCGTTATTCTTTACTCCTTCACATCTTGACAAATACTTTGAAAGAATTCACATCTTTTCGTAACTTTGTAATGTACAAACCTGCATTTGCAAGGAACAACGGAAACAATGGCCTCCAACAGAGCATCCTCCCGAATCATCTCCCTAAAACGTATCTTGTCATATACGTTGCTGGTAGAGCTGTACAATGTGACAGTGATTCTGCTCGATGCGGCCCTGCATTCCGATTCTCCCCTGAAGGGGCTGGGTTTCAGGACAGCAGCCGGCATGTTCATTCAAACAATAATACCGGACGTCATTATAATACTAGCGGTATTCCTCATTGTATTCTATATCACACGCCGCTCCGAATGGCTGCTGCGGCATACGTTCCTAAAAGTCGCTTCCGACGTGATACTTTCAGTCGCTACTGCATTCGCAGTATACAGGCTGTTCTATATCGTTGTCCTGTGGCGCTCACCTGGGATGAAACTGAACTGGAACGAAGCATTCATGAACGTGACCCTGATACTGCTTATAGTGGAGATTATATATTACGCACACAACTACAGAGACACTGTGAAAAAAGTGGAGCTGGCACGTCGGGAGACCCTGCAGTACAAATACAACGTTCTCAAGTCCCAGGTCAACCCGCACTTTCTGTTCAACTCATTGAATATCCTGTCATCCTTGATTGACGAGGACATCCACAAATCCCACATGTTCATAGATGCGTTCTCGGAACTGTACCGGTATATAATGGAGCAGCAGGACAAGCAGGAAGTAGATGTGAAGGAGGAGATAGAATGCATGCAGTCGTTCATATCCATTCTGAAAATGAGGCATATGAATCAATTTGACGTCAAAGTGACAGGCATGGACAACATACACGGGCACAAATTGATACCTATGACCCTGCAGCCGTTGATAGAGAACATTACAAAGCACAATATCATCTCTACGAAATATCCCATGAAAGCGGAAATCAGGATTATGAGCGACAGTATAGAGATAGTGAACCCTGTAAGAAAGCGCGACCGCTCTTCCGGCAATGGGATAGGGCTCAGACTTGTTTCCGAACAGTATAGAATGTACGGGAAAAAGGTAACGATCAATGACACCGGGGATAGTTTCTCGGTCAGAATACCATATCTGCAATGATAAAGTACGCTGTTATAGAAAACGAATACTACGCCGCGAAGCAACTGATTAAGCTCGTGGCCTCGGTACGCCCCGACTACAGGTTATGCTTCTGCGCCGAATCGGTGGAGGATACCGTAGAGCTGCTGCACTCATCTACGGATTTGGACCTTATTTTCATGGATGTCGAACTTGTCGACGGAGACTGTTTCGATATCCTCAGAAAGGTCAGGATAGACATTCCGGTCATTTTCACTACAGCCTACAGTGACTTCGCCATCAAGGCATTCAGGATGTATTGCATTGACTATATCCTGAAACCGCTGACAGAAGTGAAAATCAAGAATGCGCTGGACAGATTCGACTACTATCTCAACAAGATGCATTCCGATGGCGCATCCACCCTACGTGAATATATCCGCGAAATGGAGACGCCGGGAACATGCAAAGCCGGCAGCAAGCCCAAAAGCAGGATACTGATCAGCGAGGGCGACAAGTATTTCCACATCCCGGTAGAGGACATCGCCACGGTAGAGACTGAAGACAAATACGTCTTCGTCCATACTTTCAACGGCCGGAAGCATATTACGGACTATCCCAATCTGAACCTGGCAGAAGAAGACCTTGCTGGAGACACATTCTTCAGGATATCACGTAATCAGATCATCAGCATCGGAGCCATCTCATCCGTCAGGAAATACTTTAAAGGGCGGCTGAAAATCTCGGTAAAATACCATGATACCGCCTTTGATACCATTGTCAGCTCTGCCCGCAGAGATGCCTTCCTGTCCTGGCTGGGAGGCGGAAAAACCGGTTGACTCACCCCATGTCCGTCATGAGTATGAAATAATCCGCCTTTGTCTCTTTTTTATTCCATACTGCAGGATGTATTCTTACCTTTGTAAAGAACTTACAAAAATCATTTTTATGAAACATCTGAAAATTTTGCTTTTCCTCGCAGCTATCTTGACAGCCTGCAGCACAGAAGGAACTGACCCTGTTGACCATGTAGAGGACTTGGCCTCGGTGGAACTATCTGTAAAGGACACGGTACTCCTTACTGGTGAATCTTTCACTCTTGAAGTCAAATACATACCCGAAACAGAAAAAACCTACACCGGCACTTGGACCAGCAGCGACGAGAATGTGGTCACGGTCAACGGAGACGGACTGGTGACAGCTATTGCAGTCGGTGATGCCGTCATCAGATTCACGGTATCCGAGAAAATCTACGATGAGTGCACGGTTTCGGTCGAAGAAAAAGAGATACCCATTCCTGATGCGATTGTCCTGTACCCGGAGTACCTGAGCATGGAGATAGGGGAAAGTTCAGAGTTGAAAATACTGTCTCCTGACTCAGATGATTTCACCCATCCGGACATAGTCTGGGAATCCTCTGACAATGAGGTCGCCGAAGTGTCAGCATCCGGTATGGTTACAGCTAAAGGCTTCGGCACAGTAATGGTCAGGGCTGTCCTCGAAGATCTGGATGCATACTGCCTTATCAGCGTAGAAGACCCTGCCCAGCCTAAGGAATACGATGCATCATGGCTGGAAGTACCTTATCCTTATCTGGAATATCCCACAACCAGGGAACGAATCATAGCGGCAGAAAATGACTCGGACGAGAGCGGTCTGATACTGCGCAAACTGGTAGGCGAAAGCGACGGCGTACTATCCTTCGAGGTAAGGGATTACTTCGATCAAGGTCCTATAGCCGCGATGTTCAACAACACATTCTATGACCTGTCACCCGAGAAAGGTGATCGGTTTGCATGGGGCTACCTTTTAGGTATAAGCCGCCAGGACATGGTCGACGGAGTAATGGTAGAAATAATGGAAGAAATCGGCTACTCATGGAAAAAGAACGTAGACAGGTCGGACGGGACATACGCCGCTTGGTATTCCAATGAAAGCAGCAACAGATCCGCACTCATCTACATCATGCCGTATACCAACGAGCCGGACAGGGTCTATGGAGTAATCGAATGGAGGATTCTCGAAGACGATTCCCTAAACGACGGCAGCCAGCAGGAAGGAGATCCGCTCCCAGCCAGATTCACAGAATACGGGGCGTCAATGGATGATGTCAGGGCATATGAATCAGAGCACGGCGGTGTAATCAACCCTGACTGGTGTTATTCGAGCGACAACCTCGCCTTCGATGTCATACCCGAGGACGAATTCTCCACATTCTTCGTCAACTATGTATTCGACAATGTCGGAGGGTTGTACTGGATTCAGTTGTTTCTAAGCGATGTCTCCAGCATATTCACTGAAGACGGAAGCTCCCTCAACGAAACCTTGATTGATAACCTGAAAGCGAACGGGTACTCTATGAGAAGCGAATTGGAGTATTACAGTCCAGGAAGCCGCCAGTATATCAAATTCATCTACTATGATGAGAACATCATCAACGGAGACAGCGCTCCGATAGCCTGCGTTGAATACATGGCCGAGACCGAGTAAGACATCTGCTCTGTCGGAGATTTGAATTATGCTGATGTAGAGGATATGCTGCCGTAGTCCCTACATCAGCATTATCATAGTCTGCAATGAGAGAGATAACGCTAAGTATTTATAACTGACCATTGCTTTGTCAGTATCTTGGAAGGAGTGGGGTTTGACAGAAAAACAACGGCGGCTAATGCCGAAAAGGGCATCCCTACAGGAGTTCTGACAGCCGGGAAAGATGGAGTTGAAGGTACTTTTACCCGTGGTTTCTGGCAAGATTACGAACAGGGTTCCTGGTATCTGACCTATAATAATTGGGATATCGTCGCTCCCAGCGGACCTCTGACAGAAGGAACGGTGACAATCAGTAAAGACGGAGACAACTACACGATTTCTCTAAACTGTACCGATGATCTGGAAAACAGGATAACAGGAGAGTGGACAGGCAAACCCGAGATTTATGATTACGATATCTGGTAAGACCGTATAAAATGCTGGTAAGAAAAAAGGCAGCCCCGGAGCATTGTGCGGGGCTGCCTTTTGATATTTAATCCGGACCCTGGCCGGCTGCTGTGACCGGCCGGGCGGACGTGTCTTAGCCGATGAAGTGATAGTGCGGTCCGAAGCGCTCGAAGGCGGCGCGGTCCAGTTCCTCCTGATGGTCGGGATGGGCTACGCTGATGATGGCCTTGGCTCTCTCCTGGAGGGATTTGCCGTAGAGGTCGACTGCTCCGTACTCGGTCACGAACCAGTGGATGTGGTTGCGGGTGGTCACGACGCCGGCGCCGGGAGTGAGAATCGGGGCTATCTTGCTGACGCCCTTGTTGGTCACTGAGGGCATGGCGATGATGGCCTTGCCGCCCTTGGAGAGGGATGCTCCGTAGACGAAGTCAATCTGTCCGCCTACACCGGAGTAGAACTTGGTGCCGAGGGAGTCAGCGCATACCTGGCCGGTGAGGTCTACCTGCAGGGCTGAGTTGATGGCGGTCACCTTGGGGTTCTTGGCGATGACATAGGGGTCGTTGGTGTAGCCTACGTCCATCATGGCCACCATGGGGTTGTCGTCGATGAAGTCGTAGACTTCCTGCGAGCCCATGAGGAATGTCGATACCATCTTGCCTTTGTCGATGCCCTTCTCGGCTCCGTTGATGACACCTTTCTTTACGAGGGGCAGTACGCCGTCGGCGAACATCTCGGTGTGGATACCGAGGTTCTTGTGGTCGCCGAGCTGGGCGAGCACTGCGTTGGGGATGGCTCCGATACCCATCTGGAGGGTGGCTCCGTCCTCAATCAGGGCGGCGCAGTTACGTCCGATAGCGGCCTCGATGGGGGAAGGCTCGGAGAAGTGGGCGGGCTCCAGCTCTGAGTCGCACTCCACGAAGGTGTCGATCATCGACAGGGGGATGATGGCGTCACCCCATGCGCGGGGTACGTGCTTGTTTACCACTGCGATGACGTGCTTTGCGCACTCTACGGCTGCCAGTGAGGCGTCCACTGAGGTACCCATGGACACATAGCCGTGCTTGTCGGGGAGGGACACCTGGATCATGGCCACGTCGCAGGGCAGTACGCCGCTGCGGTAGAGCCTCTGGGTCTCGCTCAGGAAGATGGGAATGTAGTCGGCATACCCGGCCTGAACATTCTTGCGGACATTGCCTCCTACGAAGAATGCCTGATGGAAGAAGATTCCCTCATATTTGGCATCGGTGTAGGGAGCGGGTCCCTCGGTGTGCAGGTGGTGGATCTTCACGTCCCTGAGCTCACCGGCGTCACCTCTGCGGCAGAGGGCGTCGATCAGCACCTTGGGGGCTGCAGCCACACTGCTGAAATGAATATGGTCACCGGACTTCACGACCTTGACGGCCTCGTCCGCGCTTACAAAATGGATATCTTTGTACATATTGTAGATTATTGGTAATTAGTTTCAGCAAGTTGTTGAGCGCAAAGTTAAGAATTTTCTCCAACTTTGTCACAAATCTATGCCCTCATACGTCTTAGGAATATGAATTCAGAAACAGTAAGTGCAGTGGAGGCTGAGCGCAGGCGCCTGCAGGTCTTCGTAAGGAACATTGTCGGGGACAATGCTCTGGCCGAGGATATCGTACAGGACACTATCCTGGCGTGCCTGCAGGAGGTCTCGCGGGGGAGGAATGTCAGCTGTCCCGGGGCCTGGCTGATGAAGGTGGCAAGGAACAAGGCGCTGGATGCGGTCAGGTCAGCGGGCTACAGCAGGAGGACCGGGATAGAGGCGGCATGGAGACAGGACTGCGGGGATAATATCGAGCTGCACTTCGGTATGAAAGAGCGGATAGGGCAGGTGAGGAAGGTCGTCGGGGAACTGCCGGAGCAGCAGCGCTCGGCATTCATTCTCAGGGACGTACTGGGGTATGATACTGATGAGGCGGCGTCAGTTCTCGGATGCAGCGGGGACAATGCCCGGCAGCTGTTGAGCAGGGCGAGGAAGCGGATCCGGGAATATCTGTTGAACAATGAATAAGAAGGTCTATAATATGAAAAATGAAGAAAAGCTGAGAAAATTGCTGGAGCTGTACTTCGAGGGAGGGACAGACTCCGCGCAGGAGGAGGAGCTCCGCAGGAGGTTCCTTTCCGGGAAGGTGCCGGAGGACCTGGAGAAGTACAGGCCTCTTTTCGGGTATATCGCTCAGGAAATGGCGGATGCGGCCATGACAGGTGCCGGAGACGGGAGGACATCCGTCCGCATGGGGCGCCGGCGTATCATGAGTATCGCCGCCGCAGCCGTAGGAGCTGCCGCCGTGATTTCCGCTGTCGGGGTGTTTGCCCTCAGCGGCAGGTTCGGAGGGAGCCCCGGATTTGAACTGACGGTCGGAGGCCGGCGGGTCGCTGACGAAGCCCTGGCAATCGAGATTGCCGACCGGGGGCTGTCCCGGCTGCAGGGACTGCAGGCGGCATTGGACCAGAGCCTGGGCACGCTGCAGATGAGGATGGAAAAGACTGATTCGACGGTGCATGTGCTGGAAGAGAGTATTTTGTCAAAATTTAAAATGCAATAGATATGAGAAAGACTGTAATCATGCTGATGATGCTGTGCATTGCTCCGCTGTGGGCTGCGGCCCAGTCCTTCGAGGGGCTCATGGAACGCTACGGCCCGAATGAGGGGGTGGTGACGGTGACTATGTCCAAGTCCGTCCTGCAGAGGATTGCGCGGCGGGATGACAACGAGCTGCTGCGCAAGCTCACGGAGCTGAAGGTAATCAGTGCTTCCTTTAAATGCTGTGATTCGTTGAGGGAGGCTTTTCTGAAGGATGCCGACAGGTATGCGGAGGGATTTGACAATCTTTATAAAGTGTCCATGGGCAGTGACGGGAGTGTGCTGTCTGTGTATGTGGACAGTAAGTGCCGGAAGGCTCTGATGCTTTCCGTGGAGGCCGATGCGGTGCTGCTGATGGAGATGGTGGGCGACATCGACGGACAGATGCAGGATGCCCTGCTGAACAATGAGATAAGAATAAAATAGAAAAACACAGAGGATATGAAAAAGACAATTTTTGCAATTGCCTGCGCGGCAGGACTGCTGCTCATGGCTCCCGGACAGGCTTCCGCCCAGGCGGACATAGAGATAGGCAAGACCACCATCCGGCTTCAGTCTCCGGTTAAGATCTACGGCCAGGATAAAAATGTTTACCGCTACGATGACTATGGGACGCGGAAAAAAAAGAACCGGTGGTATGACGATGCGAGCGTGTTCTTCGGTTTCAGTTTCCCGGTGGAGGGGTGCAGTTACGAGCCGACTGCCGCTATGCCGGTGAAGTACGGCAACAGTTTCGAGATCACTCTAGGGGCCAAACAGTGGTTCGGCATAGGACATTATGCGTTCGGCATATCGGCGCAGTATACTCACTATGACTACAGGGGCAGCGGTCTGGCGGCCAGGGGCATTATTACGCAGTATCCGCACAATGCCGTGATCAGCAGGGAAATATTCAAGACCGACAATATCGGTATAGGAGTCTACAACCGCTTCTACATCTCGTTGCGGACGCCGCTGTATATCGACCTGGGTGCCTGGGGAGACTGGGCCTTCAGCCGTCAGTACAAGGTCAAGTACTATATCGGCGATTACAAGGAGGTGGACCACTACCGCGATGGGGAAAAGTTCCTGCCTCTGCAGGGAGGTGTCTATGCTGCGGTCGGTGTCAATCTGTTCTCAATCTACTGCAAATATCGTTTCACGCACTGGTTCAGCCACTCTGTCCTTCCCATGGAACCACCGAGGCTGCAGATAGGACTGATGATAGAGATTTAACGGTCAGGACTGTCATGATAGAGGGAGGCGATTCTCTGCACGGTGTTGCGGATCTCCTCCCGGAGTGAGGCGGGGGAGATGACTTCCAGCTGGTCCATGCGGGAGAGAATGGTGCTGTAGAAGTCCCAGGTGGGGCGGAGCCGGTATTCGAAGACAGCACATTCTTCGTCGGGATCGGTTGCGACCTCTTTCTGGCTGTGGTGCAGGGGAAGGGAGCGCAGGTAGCGGACCTGGATGCCGTAGGCTCTGATGCGGATGGTGGTCATGGGACTGTTATTGTCGGTGGAGATGCCGCAGAAGTCGGCGAAGTAGCCCTGGGGGTCGAAGTCTGCGGGGTATTCGAAGGTCTCGTCCATAGCAGTCAGTCCTATGATGCGGTCCAGGGCAAATGTGCGCATGGTGTCCCTCTCACGGCAGTAGCCGCAGACGTACCATCTCTGGTTGAAGAGCTTGAGGCACCAGGGCTGTACTGTGTAGGTGTCCGGTCTGTCGTACCAGTAGCTGCCGTGGACTATCTCCAGCCACTTATTTGACTGCATGGCATCGATTATGGGGGTGAGGTGTTTCTGTCCGGAAGGTACATTCTCGAGGAGGATGCGATCTCGGATGCCCTTGCTCTCGCTGATGATGTTCTTGACAGTGAAAGTATTGAGCAGCCATGAGCAGGTAGTGCTGTTCTCCAGGTCTTCCGGGTTCTCGATGTAGTAGTGATAGCCGCCGACCCGCCTGCACTCGATATTGATGTCAAATGCCTGCTGTATGGCTTCCTTCCAGTTGTTGAATGTACGGCGCGGGATGTCCGCGCCGTCGTAGAGGGGCGACATAGCCCATTTCTCATTGATTTCCCTGAGTGTGATGCGGCCCGCTCGGTGAATCGTATCCACGAGCCAGATGTACTTGTCGAATAGGTCTTTAGTCATGATATTGCGTTTTGTTTTGTGCAAAGGTGGTGAAAACTTGTGAAAAATCGTGGCACAAGTTTTTTTAGAATACAGATAAATTTTGTATTATGCATTTGAATCATTATGTTTGCAGTGCATAATGAATAGTATATGGAATTTGTCGACAGAATCGCAGAAACAGCACGTCTTAAGGCCGCTCTTGCTGGGAAACGGCCAGCATTGGTCGTGATGTACGGCCGCAGAAGACTGGGTAAGTCAACACTTATTAAAAGAGTGTTGTCTGAAGGGGATGTTTATTTTCTCGCTGACCGTTCTGAAGGGCAGCATCAGAGATTGTTGCTGGCAAAAGTAATAGCGCAGGTGTTTCCGGATTTCGACAAACTGACATATCCGGATTGGGAGTCTCTGTTCCGTGCGGTCAATTACCGGACAGACAGGCGTTTCACCCTGTGTTTTGATGAGTTTCCGTATATTGTGGAGCAATCTCCGGAATTGCCGTCCGTACTGCAGAAACTGGTTGATGAAAAGCAACTCATGTATAATCTTGTGCTTTGCGGGTCATCACAGAATATGATGTACGGGCTGTTTCTCGATTCCTCAGCGCCTCTTTATGGCAGGGCTGATGAGATCATAAGACTCGCACCTATACGTTTGCCATATCTTCAGGAGGTATTGAGCCTTGATGCGGTGAGTGCCGTTGAGGAATATTCAGTATGGGGAGGTGTGCCGCGTTATTGGGAACTGAGAGAGAACAGGAAATCGCTTGGCGATGCTCTGTGGCACAATATACTTTCTGTCAACGGTGTTCTCTATGAAGAACCTGTGAAACTTTTTCAAGACGATGTAAAGGATATCGTCAAGACCTCGACGATAATGTCATACGTCGGAGCCGGTGCAAACCGTCTTTCTGAGATTGCGACACGGTGCGGTGAGCCTGCAACCAATCTGTCACGTCCATTGAAGAAACTTGTAGATCTCGGATTTTTAGAAAAGGATGTCCCGTATGGGATGGATGAGAAGAATGCAAAGAAAAGTCTTTATAAGATAGCCGATCCGTTTATGGCATTCTACTATCAGTTTGTGGTTCCATACCGCTCGTTTATAGAACTGGACCGCCGCCTGCCCATAGAACAGGCTTTGAGTGCCCGCTTCCAGGAGTATGTAAGTATGCAGTGGGAAAATCTTTGCAGGGAAGCCGTGACAGGAAATCTTATGGACGGAGTGCTTTATGGCAGGGCAAGACGCTGGTGGGGCTCTGTCCTCAATGAGCACGGGAAACCTGAGCAGATCGAGTTCGACGTGATGGCTGAGTCCATGGATAAGAAATGTCTGCTGGTCGGTGAATGTAAATGGACGGCCCGGGAGAATGGCAGACAGCTTGCCGCAGAACTTCTCCGCAAAGCCGCCCTGCTGCCTTTTACAAAGGATTATACAGTTGTACCGGTGCTTTTCCTCAAAAATGAGCCCACGGATAATTCTGCGAATGTGATGCTGCCGCAGGATGTCATCGGACTGCTGAAATAACTCGCAGCCTGACTGGAAATTTCAGCATGGTATTTTTGTGTTGCGTGATATTTTGCTAAATTTGCAGAAGTCATATAAATAGAAGAAAATATGAGAGTATCAGCATCAATGGAGAGTTTGTGGCGTTATATTGAGTCACTCTCACTGAGCGAGCGCAACCGTCAGTGGTTGGCCGGAAAGTTACTTGAGAATCCTGATCCGCAGCATACGTTGGGGGAACCGCAGGAGGAGTATATCAGCAAAGAGGAAGTTCTTGCGAAAATAGATGCAGGACTGAAAGACATGAAGGCAGGAAGGTCTAAGACGTATGATGAATTTATGAGGGATTGGGATGAAGAGGTATAGTTTGAAATTTCAGTACACCTTTGAGAAGGATGCCAAGCGTTTGGGAAAGCGTTATCAGTCCATGAAATCAGATATAGCCTCATTGTGTGAGGATATATTGGCAAATCCGAATCTCGGTACTGATCTCGGCGGAGGCTTGCGAAAAATCCGTATGGCCATTACATCCAAAGGTCATGGGAAAAGAGGCGGTGCCCGTGTCATCACGTTTACCGTGATAGTTTCCGTAGAGGAGGCCGTGATAAACCTGCTGACCATCTACGACAAGTCTGAACGGGAATCCATCAAACGTTCCGAGATACTGGCCCTTTTGGAGAAGAACGGTCTCAGGTAGCGCAAACATTATACTGTATGGGTAAAATTATAAATGCCGTTACTCTGTGCAGTGTTATGGCATAAGTGGCAAGTAGTTTTGCCGCATAATCGAAGCATTGTCCTCTATGACCGGCTGTTGAAAAACAGTGGTTTTGGAGTATGATTTGTCTTGTTATACGCCCGATACTGGAAAATTTTGCTAACTTTGTCGTGCCGGTAGTGAAAGCCGGCGCGACATATTGCAGACGAAAGTGTTTTCGTACTGTCCTCGGAAGAAAATGTGGTAGTTTTCAAGATCAGAAGGACGACGGCGGCACTCGTCACTTGTATGGTCATGCGGTAGGACGCTCTGTCCGATACCTCATAACTGCACAGGTGTGGAGTATCGGGCGTTTATCTCTGATCGGGTCTTACCACAACCTTCTTCCGGGAAAACAGGCTGTCTCCACACTTTCTTTTTGCCTGTGCTGCGTTCCGGCGTATGCTGCCTTTAATTTTGCGAATGAAATATTGTAAATTAATACGTATAGTTATGAAAAAGAATGTTTTATCCATTTTGGGCTGCATTATGTGCCTATGCCTTGTTTTTTCCTGTGAGGAGAATACAGGAGAAGAGAAGTTCCCCGAACCTGATCCAGGAACAAAATATTCCATCAGTGGAAGTGTTCAGAAAGGGCCGTTTTCCCAGGGCACATCCATTACCATCCAGGCCCTGGACGATAACCTTAATCCTACGGGACGCAACTACTCCACTACCACGTACGATGATTTCGGTGCGTTTTCCATCGGCAGCGAGATAGAGTCCCGCTATGTGGAGATAATTGCGGACGGATATTATTACAATGAAGTGGCCGGTTCTCTCTCGAAATCGCCCATAACTCTGCGTTCTATATCCGACCTGAGCGAGGAGGGCCAGACCAACATCAACCTTTTGACAACCCTGGAGTCAGGCCGTATCCGCTATCTGGTGTCGAATGATGGAAAAGCCATGTCCGAAGCCCGTCAGCAGGCGGAACAGGAACTGTACGATATTTTCAACATCCCTTTGGAGGTGGGAGACAGCGGTTTTGACAAGGCGGATATATCGAAGGCAGGAGACGGCAATGCGGTGCTTCTAGCTATATCAGCGACGCTCCAGAGCACCCGTACGGAGGCTGAGCTTTCCGAGCTTATAGCGAAGATATCTTCAGAGATGCAGAATACCGGCACATTGGGAAAATCGGACCTCTCCGAGCAGATCCGTCAGGGCGGTATCGGACTTGACTATGTGCAGATACGCTCCAATCTCATCGCCCGCTACGAGCAGCTCGGGCAGCACGGTTACGAGATTCCGAATTTCGAGGACTTTATGGATATCAACGGCAACGGGGTTATAGACCGGGACGACCAGTGGCTCCTCGTCTCCGATGCTCAGTATCAGGTTCCTCAGAGCGGAGGTGAATATTCTGTTACGGTAGAGTATAATGTAGATTATGAAGTGACGGTGGAGGACGGATGCGACTGGATTTCAGTCTCCTCTGCAGATGCCACCAAGGCATATTTGGAAAGTGCCGGATATACGGTCTCTGTCTCTGAAAACGGCTCATTCGAGCCCCGCAGTGCCGGCATCACCTTTAAGTCCAAGGAGTCCTCTCAGTCTGTTACAGTCTATGTGGTGCAGGATGGCGCGATGTTCTCGTTGGGTCAGACTTATTATTATCTTGACAATACAGCGCAGGTGCTGGAGGTATGGGTGACATCCTCTTCGGACAATTATGTCGTAGAGATACCTGAAAGCAGCGACTGGATAGCGGAGTCAGACTCTGATAGCGGAGTCCGTAAATTTGCAGTGGAGGCGAACAATGATTTCAGTTCGGAGCGCATAGGCAGTATCCTGTTCAGAGATGAGGCCGGGAATCTGCTCGGCGAGGTTACGGTTAATCAGGATAAGGCTTATATGAGCATAGAACAGGAACGGTTCGATATCGACAATGCGGCGCAGAATTTTATTCTGAGAATCTCTTCATCTACGGAAGATTATAAGGTAGATGTTACCGAAGGCTCGGAATGGCTGGCAATAACTTCTCACAGCGGTGGAGACTGGAAGTTCTCAACTTATCTGAACAGCAGCTACCAGCCCCGTGACGGTATGATAACAGTGTCGGATGTGAACGGTGCTGTGCTGGATACCATACCGGTGAACCAGTGGTGTGAGACTGTGACGCGGGTGAATGTGACACCGGGCAGTCTGGAGTCGTTGATTAAGGAACCTGGACAGTTGGAATATACTGAGAGTCTTATCTTGACAGGATCCTTATCCGATGTTGACTATCTGTTTATAAGAAGTATGCCAAATGTGTCCAATATTGATTTATCTGACTTGAGCGACAGCAGTCTTCCTATTGGGGCATTCAGAAAGATGGCAAGATTGTCTGATTTGCAACTTCCTGAGAATTTGAATTCTATTCCGGATTTTATGTGTGAGGATTGTGTTGAATTGAAAAGCGTCTTTCCCTTGCCGGAAAGTATTGTCGCTATTGGAGAACATGCATTTGGCCATTGTAGTGCACTGGAGGGCGAATTGATAATTCCGAGCGGAGTCGTAAGGATAAGTTATGCAGCGTTCAATGGTTGTAAGAATCTTCATGGAACATTAGTCCTACCGGAAGGTTTGGCAATACTTGGTGATTATGCCTTCCAGAACTGCAATGGTCTTGACCGCAAGATATATTCGAAAGCAAAGACACCTCCTGACACATGGTATAATAACCAGTTCCCATATCTGGATTATCTTGGAGTTCCAATTGGAAGTTATGATGCGTACTATGGGGCGCGTCCAAATATGTTCATGGTAATCGAGGAAGTGGACTTCGAAGCTTTAGGTTTGTGATTAAGTATCAGCGTAGGTGATTATGCTGAGGGTGCATAATGCGTAGGGTTGGCCTGTTCGGGATGAGTCTGTTGTCATCCCGGACAGGTTTTTTGTATTTTCGCCGTTGCGGAAATTTGATTAGATTTGGGGTATGGAAAAACCGACTATAGCGATAGGCGACGTGCACGGGCAGGACCTGTGGCGGGATGTGGTGGAGGCGCATCCGGAGTGCCGGATAGTGTTCCTCGGAGACTACCTGGATCCATTCTTCTATATGCCGAAGGAAAGACTTTTGGGAAATCTGCGGGAAATCATTGACTTTAAGAGATCGCGACCGGAGGATACGGTGCTATTGCTTGGTAATCACGATCTGCACTATTTTTGCGAGGAGGCGTCGCCGGCATCCCGTTTTGATGCGGGGATTGTGGGGGAGGCTTCGTCATTATTCTTGGATAATTTGGATTTGTTCCAGTATGCGTTTCAGGATGGGGAGTATCTGTTCACTCATGCCGGGGTGTCGCAGCTATGGTTCGATTACGATTTCTGCGGTGATGCTTCTCGGTCTGTGGCGGAACAGCTGAACAATCCGGCGGCAGACCAGGTGGCTGCGCTGCATCGTGTCGGGTATGCCCGCGGTGGCCGTACATGTGATACAGGGGGCATATTCTGGGCAGATAAAAGTGAGCTGGAGGAGCCGTTGCGCTGTTTTACCCAGATAGTCGGGCACAACCGGGTCGCGGAAGTGACCGGGCATACCGGCCCCGGCGGCGGCAAGATCGTGTTCTGCGACTGCCTCCGCAACGGTCTTTATCTTTATATTTGAGCCCATGAAAGATTTTGCAGCCATAGATTTTGAGACAGCCAATGAACAGCATACCAGTGTGTGCAGTGTGGGAGTAGTGGTCGTGCGGGGCGGAGAGATAATAGACCGCTATTACAGCCTCATACGGCCCGAGCCGGAGTATTACAGTTACTGGAATACCCGGGTGCACGGCCTTACCTTGGAGGATACTGCCGATGCGCCGGTATTCCCCTATGTGTGGGAGAAGGTGGCTCCGCTGATAGAAGGACTGCCGTTAGTGGCCCACAACAGCCCGTTCGATGAGGGCTGCCTGCGGGCGGTGTTTCAGGTGTACCGCATGGATTACCCGGAGTATGTTTTTCATTGTACCTGCAGGGCTTCCCGCCGTGTTTTCGGGCCGCAGCTACCGAATCATCAGCTCCAGACCGTTGCGGCCCGCTGCGGCTACGACCTCACGCACCACCATCATGCCCTGGCCGACGCCGAGGCCTGCGCCGCCATTGCCCTTAGGATTCTATAGGTTCACAACTTTGTGGTCCACAAAGTTGTGAACTTTTTAAAGCAGACCGTCGGCTACACTATCCGGTCGCCGTAGAAGACCTTGCACCCGAAGTTGTGGCGCAGGCTGCTTTCCCCTGGCTACATATAGGTCCTTTATGTCGGCCGTACCTATCCATAACCGATACTTGACGAGCGGTATGCCCTGCATTGATCAAAATGAAATCTATTATTTTAGCAGGCAAAATTGAAAGACAATGAAACAGCAGTCAGTAAAATGTCCCCGAATTTCCCTATCTTTACCGCCCGAAAAAACATACATAATATGAGCAGAAACGAGATGTCATCGAGGGAGGCCAAGCTGGAGGCTTTCGGCCGCCTTCTGGATATAATGGATGAGCTCAGGGAGAAATGCCCCTGGGACCACAAGCAGACCACCGAGTCGCTGCGTCCTCAGACGATTGAGGAGACTTACGAGTTGAGCGACGCCATCCTCCGCGGGGAGGGCAGGGAGGTATCCAAGGAACTGGGCGACGTGCTCCTGCACATCGTCTTCTATGCCAAGATTGCCTCGGAAAAGGGCGAATACGATATCGTGGACGTGATCAACCGTCTGTGTGACAAACTGATCTACCGCCATCCGCACGTTTTCGGCGAGGTCCATGTGGACGGGGCCGACCAGGTGGTGCAGAACTGGGAGGAACTCAAGACCAAGGAAAAGGACGGGAACAAGCGGGTGCTATCGGGAGTGCCTGTCTCCCTGCCGCCGCTGCTCAAGGCCTACCGCATGCAGGACAAGGCCCGCGCCGTGGGCTTCGACTGGGAGGAGCGTTCCCAGGTCTGGGACAAGGTGGCCGAGGAGCTCGGGGAGTTCCGCGAGGAACTGGGCCGGATGGACAAGTCGGACCCTGAGTCGGTGAAAAGGGCCGAGGGCGAGCTCGGTGATTTCCTCTTCTCTATAGTGAATGCTGCCCGTCTGTACGACCTGAATCCCGACACGGCACTGGAGATGACCTGCGCCAAGTTCCGCCGCCGCTTCACTTATCTAGAGGAGCACACTATCCGTCAGGGCAAGTCTCTGAAGGACATGACACTGGCGGAGATGGACGCTATCTGGGACGAGGCTAAGGCCCTGGAGAAAAATTCTGAGGACAATGCCGGAAAATAGTCCTGCCTGGCTCGAGCGCACCGCCCTGCTTGTGGGCGGGGAAGCCCTGCAGGCCCTGAAAAGGGCGACCGTAGTGGTCGCCGGTCTGGGCGGGGTAGGGGCATACGCTGCGGAGATGACGGCCCGCGCCGGGGTAGGGCGGATGATAATCATAGACTCGGACAAAGTTTCGGAGAGCAACCGGAACCGGCAGCTGCTGGCACTCTGCTCGACCGTAGGACGGCCCAAGACTGAGGTTATGTCGGAAAGGCTTCTGGACATCAATCCGGAATTGCAGATAATCAAGGTGGAAGAATACCTTACCGAGGACAATGTGGCGGCGCTCGTAGAGCGTTCCTGCGCCGAGGCGGGGGTTGCCCGCCCGGATTTTCTCATCGATGCGATTGATACCCTGGCCCCTAAGATCGCCCTTATCGCCCATTGCGTCCACAGCGGTATCCCCCTTGTCTCCTCGATGGGAGCCGGAGCCAAATTCGATGCCACGAAAGTCCGTCTGACCGACCTCTCGAAGTCCTACAACTGCCCTCTGGCCTTCATTCTCCGGAAGAAACTCCGCAAGATAGGCATCAGCAAGGGCTTCCCCGTGGTGTTCTCGGAGGAACTGCCCGACCGTGACGCCATTGTCCCTACGGAGGGCGAGCGCAACAAGAAGTCACAGGTAGGGACCATTTCCTACATCCCCGCCGTCTTCGGCTGTGTCTGCGCCCAGGCGGCCCTGACTTATCTCTGCCGCAGAAATGACTGAGGTCCGTTGAAGGTGTGAAAAATGCTGCATAAATGCGGCCGGGGTATCGGAAATTTTCGTAACTTGGCAAAGTTTTTACCACTAACCGTATTTAAGCAACATTTTAGGATATGAAACGGATTTTTACTGTATTGTCCTGCGTGCTTCTCGCCTCGGCGGCCCTGTCGGCCCAGACATGGAGGCAGTATGAGGCCGCAGCGGCTGACCAGGCCTATCTGAATGCTGACTGTGTGGTCCTGCTGGACAGCACTTCGGTCAGCGTGGAGCCCACAGGCCAGGGCTCATTTGCAGTGTGCAGGTCTTTCAAGGTACAGACGCCCAAGGGCGCTCTTGCCAACAGGATCATCAAGTACGATTATGACCCCCTCACTGCTTTCGCCGAGTTCAAGTATGTGACAGTCTACCGTGCCGATGGAGAAGTCGAGCACCTGGATGTCGCCGAAGCCCTGGACTATGCGGCTCCGGCAAGGTCCATCTACTGGGGAGCCCGCCAGATTATGATCGAGGTGGGAGCTCTCGAACCCGGTGACATAGTCGAGTACGAGATAGCCAAGAAGGGATTCACCTACGCTCTGCTGGCATCTGAGGCGGGCGGAGGTTCCGCTGCATCTGCCGTAGGATATGCCGGAGAGGCTTCGGCGGCTGACGGGGAGGACGATTCCCGTTTCATCCCCCCGATGCGCGGTCAGTTCTACGACATCGTGCCTTTCTGGTGTGCGGATCCTACGGTACGCAAGGTGTACCGGGTGTCTTTCCCGATGGAGAAGGATGTGCAGTTCCAGTTCTATCAGGGCGAGTGCACATCTTCGATGAGGTTCGAGGACGGCCGCAAGGTCTATAAGTTCGCGGTGGATGACGTGATGCCGTTCGACCGCGAGCCCAATATGGTGGATCTCTTCGACGCAGCTCCCAAGCTGATGATGTCCACCACTCCCGAGTGGAAGGACAAGTCTTTATGGTTCAATAAGGTCAACGAGGACTACGGCAGCTTCGAGGCCTACGCTCCCGCCCAGAAGAAGGTGGACGAGCTGATCCGCGGCAAGGAGACCGAGATGGAGAAGATCGCCGTGCTGACCCACTGGGTGGCCGACAACATCCGTTATGCGGGCATCACCATGGGCAAGGGCGAGGGCTATACCCTGCATAACACTGAGATGAACTACACCGACCGCTGCGGTGTCTGCAAGGATATTGCGGGAACTCTGATTTCCTTCCTGCGCATGGCCGGTTTCGAGGCCTATCCGGCTATGACCATGGCCGGCAGCCGTGTCGAGAGTATTCCGGCCGACCATTTCAACCACTGCGTGGCTGTGGTCAAGCTCTCCAACGGTACTTATATCCCTCTCGATCCCACATGGGTGCCCTTCTGCCGCGAGCTCTGGAGCAGTGCCGAGCAGCAGCAGAACTATCTGCCGGGCATCCCCGAGGGATCCGACCTCTGTCTGACTCCCGTCTCCGCTCCGGAGAATCACTATGTGCGTATCAAGGCTGACAACACCCTGGATGAGAACGGAACGCTCAAAGGTACCTTTACCATCACCGCCGAGGGCCAGAGTGACCTGAATATCCGCCGTATCTTTACCACCGGCTTTCAGAGTGAGTGGCGCAATACTATGGAACGTCAGCTGCTGAACATCTCTCCCAAGGCCAGGCTCGTCAGCGTGGACTACGGCAGGAATCCCAAGGATTACCAGGCAGCGCCTATCAAGATTACGTTCCGGTATGAAATTCCGGATTATGCCCTTGTCGGTGAGGACGGTGTCATGCTCTTCCGTCCGCTGGTGATGAACAACCTCTACAACAGTGTCCGCTCATATCTGAGGATCAATACCTCGCTCGAGGAGCGCCGGTACGGTTTCAAGGACGGCTGCTCCCGCCTGATGGTGCTCGACGAGAGCATCAATCTGCCGGAGGGCTATGTCATGGTTACAGCGCCCAAGTCCGATGAGATGCAGGGCAGCGGTGCCGATTTCAGCGGCTCTCTAGTTCAGGACGGCAATGAGGTCGTGCTGCACAACACCCTGGCTCTCAAGAAGAGAGTCTACGAGGCTTCGGACTGGGACAGCTTCCGCAATGCTGTCAATGCCCACAAGGCATACGGTGAATATGTTATAGTCAAAAAATAAATCCGGATTATGAAAAATATTCTGACAAAAACAATAATGTCCGCCGCCCTTGTCTTCTCCGCGGCGCTTGTCTCCTTTGCGGCTCCCAAGAGTGAGGCGCAGTTCGACAGACTGATCAAGACCTATACCCTCAATCCCGACGGCAGTCAGGAACTCAGGGTGCAGAAGCAGCTGACTATCTACACTCATGCGGCCATGAACAGTCTCTACGGCGAGACCTTCATCGTCTACGACCCCTCCTATCAGCATCTGACAATCAACGAGTCCTATACAAGGCAGAAAGACGGCACAGTCGTGACTACCCCCGACAATGCATTTGTAGAGGTGCTGCCCTCCGCAGCGGCCGATGCACCGGCGTACAACGGCCTGAAGGAGATGGTGGTCGTGCATACCGGCCTGGAGCTGGGCGCCACCATTTATCTGGATTATACGATTACTACCGAGGCGGGAGCCCTGCCTGCTCTGGATATTTTCGAACAGATAGAGGAGCTCTCTCCGATTAAGAATTATGTGCTGAGCGTCAGTGTCCCTGCCGGCACACCGCTGCACTATGAGCTGCTCAACGGCAGGACGGCGCCCAGGATATCCGAGGCTGACGGGATGCAGACTGTCACCTGGACCTTGAAGAATGTCAGGCCCCGTCCACGTTCCCTGGCCGTGTCAGTCCCCGCCGGGAATGTGCAGGCCGTGGCCGTGACTACATTCCCTTCCCGCGAGGCTGCTCTGGAGGTTATCTCTTCCCAGGCCTACAGTCCCGAGGATGAGGCGGTGAAGTCCCTGCTTGACTCTTTCAACGAGGGTAAGGCCGACAGGCGTTCCGTGATGGACAAGATCAACGACTATGTGGTCTCCGAACTCGGCCTGAGCCGTCTCTCTCTTGTCCAGACCGGTTATAGGGTCCGTCCTGCAGCGGATGTGATCGGCAGTGCCTATGCCACCTCTATGGAGAAGGCCCTGCTGGCCGACGCGCTTATGAAGGCGGCCGGACAGGATTCGGAGATAAGCCTGGTATTTCCTCTTACCGAGGACAGGGCAGCTGCCGGACTGTCCTCGCTGATGGCTGTGTCGTCTTCCCCCGTATGCACTGACTGGCACTGCATTGACCTGATGAGCATAGGGGATTATGTGTCGGTATGCGGACTGGACGGCAAGGAGATGGACAGGGAGCAGGCACCGGCACTTCTGGAAAATGTGAGCACCATGAGCATCTCGGCTGCCGACGGAGAGGATCTCGGGAACGGATATTACTCCTTCGCATTCCCTGCCGGGGACTCCCAGTGGCTCAGAAGGGAATATGCATCCACTACCGCCAATACGACCCGCAGCGTCAACCTGCTGCTGTCATATCTCCCCGAGGAGATTCTGACCTATACTCTTGCCGTCGGAGAAGGTCTGGCGCCGGTGGTGATGCCCGGGGACAGGACTGTCTCCAATTCGGTGGGCACAGTGTCCGTAAAGACTGAACAGAAGGACGGCGCCACTGTGATAACCAAGCATCTGAAGCTCGGTGTCCAGCTCATCACGCCCGCTCTCTATCCCCAGTATTACCGGCTCATGAGCGAGTGGTACACGATATGCACCTCTCCACTCATCTTCAAGGCCGAGTAGTATGAGACTCAGGGATATAGCCGAGGCCGTGCAGGGTGAGGTGCTCTGCGGTCAGGACCGTCTGGACGAGAATGTGGACTACGCTTTCGCCTCGGACCTGATGAGCGATGTGCTGACCATCAAGACCGATGACTTTCTGCTGATTACCGGACTGGCTAACGTTCAGTCAGTCCGGACGGCAGAAATGTCGGACGTGGAATATATCCTCTTCGTGCGCGGCAAGTCCGTCACGGAGGAGATGACTGCCCTGGCCGAAGACAACGGCATGGTAGTGATACGCACTGACTATTCGATGTTCAAGACTTCCGGTATACTTTACGGTGCCGGGCTCAAACCCGTGTACTGATATGAGGCTGGAGTACGACGTAGCGGCGGGCGACTTTACCCGCGCCGGCAACGCCTCATCGGCCATCAAGAAGGCTCTCAAGCAGCTGGGGGTGGCTCCCGCGGTGGTCAAGAGGGTGGTGGTCGCTGTATATGAGGCGGAGGTCAATATCGTGG
Organism: uncultured Alistipes sp.; assembly: GCA_902388455.1. Classification (GTDB taxonomy): domain Bacteria; phylum Bacteroidota; class Bacteroidia; order Bacteroidales; family UBA932; genus Coprenecus. Next base: position 56,740 of record CABMPD010000014.1, read on the forward strand.
CGCACTCCTATGGCGGGCATATTACCGCAGATATCGCTCCGGAAGGAATCAGCGTAGTCCTGGCTGATACCGGTCCGGGTATTCCCGACGTGCAGAAGGCGATGCAGAAGGGTTTCTCGACGGCCTCGAAGGAGGTGAGGGAGATGGGCTTCGGAGCCGGTATGGGACTGCCTAATATTCAGGAGAATGCCGATGACCTTAAGATTGAAACCGAGGTGGGGAAGGGCACGACCCTGAGCATCTACATTAAGTTCTAAATTCTGACTTCTATGGAACACAATACTTTCCATAAGGCACTGGAGATTCAGCCTGAGCTCTGTATCGGATGCTCGCACTGTATTAAGGTCTGTCCGACTGAGGCCCTGAGAGTCTCAGGCGGGAAGGCCTTGCTGTATGCGGACTGGTGTATCGACTGCGGCCGGTGTTTCAGGGTGTGTCCCAGCCGTGCCATCAGGGTGGTGGATGACGATTTCGACAGCATTTATTCCTATAAATACAGGGTGCTGCTGGTGCCGGCTGTTTTCTATGCTCAGTTCGAGAAAGGTATTCCCAGGAGGATTATCAACGATATTCTCGGAGACATGGGCTTTTCCGAGGTGTGTACGGTGGAGCAGAGTGTGGATACACTTGTGGACGAGATCAATGATTACGTGCATAAGGCAGAGGACAAGCCGGTGATATCTTCTTTCTGTCCGGCGGTAATCCGTCTGATACAGGTCCGCTTCCCGTCGCTGATAGACCGGATAATGCTTCTGCTGCCTCCTATCGAGGTGACGGCTCAGTACTATGTCCGTAAATGGAAAATGAGCGGGGGAGGTCCTTCTGAACTGGGAGTTTTCTATCTGACGCCGTGCATAGCCAAGATTGCGGCGGTCAAGTCGCCGGTAGGCGGCTATAAATCGCCCATCAGCGGTGTCATTAACATGGATTATGTCTACAATAAGATTCTGCATGCCTATAAGAACAGGAAGTTTCCGGAGGAAGGCAGCGGTACCGAGGCTGTAAATGATGCTGTCTCGGCGAAGGGGCTGCTCTGGCCTCTTACAGGGGGTGAGGCTTCGCAAATAGAGGGGCGGGCACTCTCAATCGACGGGATGAACAATGTGATAGAATTCCTGGAAAAGCTTGAGGATGAGGAGATAGACGAGCCGATTGACTATCTGGAGCTGCGGGGGTGCCATGAGTCATGTCCCGGAGGCATACTGGTACAGGGCAACCGTTTCCTGGTGGCGGACAGTTTAAGGGAAGTGGCGGCGTCTACCGCACCCTCGCACCGTCTGACGCAGGAGTACAAGCAGTTCTGCTCGGCATATATCAAGATGGATGCGGTGGAACCACGTTCCATGGTCAAGTATGACAGGGACATCAATGTGGCCATCAAGAAGATGGAGATGGCCGGGATGCTGCGTAAGATTCTGCCGGATATCGACTGCGGGGCCTGCGGTGCTCCCAGCTGTGAGGCTCTGGCAGCGGATATCGTAAGGGAGGATGCCTCGCTCAACAACTGTATCTTCATGCAGGCCCGTTTCGAGAAAGAGGGTTCGCTCCAGGTATCGGAGGCCATCGACCTGATGGAAAAGGTCTGGGGTAAGGACCGTTTCGTAAATAAGGAAAAATTAAAATCAGAAGAATAGAATCATGACAGTAAGAGAAATCGCTGATAAACTGAATCTGAAGGTGTTTTCCGGAGCCTCAGGCCTGGACCGGGAGGTGACCGGAGGATATGTGTCGGACCTGCTGTCCGATGTGATGGGCTTCGCCAAGGACGGCTCTGTCTGGGTAACCCTTCAGACCCACAAGAATGTCATGGCCATCGCCACTCTCAAGGAACTGGCGGCCGTGGTTATTGTCAAGGGCTTCGAGCCTGAGGAAGATGCGAAGGAGGTCTCCGAGGAGGAGGGTATTCCCATCCTCGGTTCCGGGGAACAGACTTTCGAGCTGGCCGGGCAGATCTATAACCTGTTGAGCCGGGGGTGAGGCCATGAACCGCTTCAGGGCCGATCTGCACAACCATACTCTGCTGTCTCCTTGCGGGGACATAGAGATGACGCCTGCATTCATCGTGAGTACGGCTTTGAGAAAGGGGTATGACATAATCGGTATCACTGACCACAACACTACTCTCCAGGGACGGGAAATCCGAAGGATGGTCGGGGACGGAGAGCCTTATATCCTATGCGGAGTGGAGATTACCACGAAGGAGGAGGTGCACTGCCTGGCTTTTGCGGACAGCGGGGAAAGTCTGGACGCTCTCCAGAATTTCCTGGACGATAGCCTTCCGAAGATACCGAACGATGAGGAGGTATTCGGTTACCAGCTGGCCGTCAATGAGGCGGAGGAGGTAATCTACGAGGCCCCTTACCTGCTGATATCCGCCATTGACCGGAGCATGGAGGAGGTGGCTGCGTTCGTGGCGTCGATAGGAGGAATTTTCATCCCGGCCCATATCGACAAGCCGCAGAACTCCGTGATCTCCCAGCTGGGATTCGTGCCTCCGGACCTGCCTTTCGACGCCCTGGAGATATCCGCCCGCTGCGACCTGGAGGGCCTGCTGGCCCGGAATGCCTACCTTAAGAAGCGTGCTCCGGCATTTATTCGTTCCTCCGATGCCCATTATCCGGAGGATTTCTGCAGGGCCGTAACCTATTTCAATATGCCCTGCCGCTCTTTCGAGGAGATACGTATGGCCCTGCGCGGGGAAGAGGGACGGAGCGTGGCGCTGGAGTAAATTATTGTTTAACCATCATTATCGACCTGAGAGATGAACGACCTTTCCATGCATATACTGGATATAATCCAGAATTCCATAAGCGCCGGTGCGACCCGTGTGACCCTGACCGTAGACGAGAATCCGGCCGCCGACCTGCTTACCATTGTTATAGGAGACAACGGACGGGGGATGACTCCTGAGCAGGTGAGCCGCCTTTCCGACCCGTTCTTCACTTCCCGTACTACCCGAAAGGTGGGGATGGGCATACCTTTGCTCAAGCAGTCCGCGGAGCAGAGCGGGGGAGAGGTCAGGATAACCTCGGAACCCGGGCGGGGAACGGAGGTGACAGCGGTTTTCGGTTATTCCGATATCGATCGTCCGCCGCTCGGAGATGTGGCTAATGCTCTGATGATTACAGCCTCGTCCAACCCGCGGATGAACTTTCTTTTCACCTATCGGTACAATGGGGAGGAGTATGCCCTGGATACTGCCGATGTGAAGGAAGTTTTCGGGGAAGATGCATTCGAAAATTTAACAATCGTAAAAAATATTGAAGAAATGCTTAAAGAAAATATTGAGGAGGTTAGGAACTCTTAAATATTTTCATAAATTTGCATAACCCAACACTAAATTATTAACCAAAACTATATGAGTAAGATTAAGTCTCTTGACGAACTGCGTCAAATGAAGGCCAGACTGGAGAGTCAGATGGATATCCGGGAGAAGAGCAACAATCCCGAGAAACTCGTTCAGATCCGGGTAGCCATGGCCACTTGCGGCATCGCGGCGGGAGCTCGTGTGGTGATGAACGCCATTATCGAGCGTGTGGAGAGAGAAAAACTGCCGGTTATTGTCACCCAGGGCGGATGCATGGGATACTGCTACGCCGAACCCACTATCGAAGTTAAGCGTCCGGGCGAGGAACCGGTCGTTTTCGGTCACGTCAACACCGACAAGGCCATGGAGATTCTGGACAAATATGTCCTCCACGGTGAACTTGTGGACGGTGTCATCCCTGTCAATTATCAAACAATCGAAAAAAATTAGCCTGCCATGCCCAACTACAAAATGAGTTTACTGTGCTGCGGAGGTACGGGCTGCCGTGCATCCGAGAGCGTGAGGATCGTCGAGAGGCTGAGGGAGGAGATCGCCGCCGCAGGGATGGACAATGACGTGCAGGTGGTGGTGACGGGCTGCTTCGGTTTCTGCGAGCAGGGTCCCATCGTGAAGGTGATACCCGACAACACTTTCTACACCAATGTGAAGCCTGAGGACGCCGAGGAGATCGTCAAGGAGCATGTGATAAAGGGCCGCAAGGTCACCCGTCTGCTCTACGAGGACCCCGACACCCAGAAGCATATCAGCGACTCGAAGCACATGGGCTTCTATCAGAAGCAGCTCCGTATCGCTCTGCGTAACTGCGGATTCATCAATCCCGAGAATATCGACGAGTACATAGCCCGCGACGGCTACGAGGCTCTGGCCAAGGTGCTCCAGGGCACTCCCCAGGAGGCCATAGAGACCGTCAAGAAGTCCGGTCTGAGAGGACGTGGCGGCGGAGGATTCCCTACCGGTCTGAAATGGGAGATAGCCTCCAAGAGTCCAGGCAAGGAAAAATACGTGGTCTGCAACGCCGACGAGGGCGACCCCGGAGCGTTCATGGACCGCTCTATTCTCGAGAGCGACCCCAACTCGGTCATCGAGGCCATGGCCATCTGCGGTTACTGTATCGGGGCCTCGAAAGGTCTGGTGTACATCCGCGCCGAATACCCCCTGGCCGTCAAGCGTCTGCAGATAGCCATGAAGCAGGCCCGCGACTACGGTCTGCTGGGAGACGATATCCTCGGTTCGGGATTCAATTTCGACATAGAGATACGCTACGGAGCTGGAGCCTTCGTCTGCGGTGAGGAGACCGCCCTGATTCACTCTATGGAGGGCAAGAGGGGCGAGCCTACCGTGAAGCCTCCTTTCCCCGCAGTCAGCGGATATCTCGGAAAGCCTACCAATGTCAACAATGTGGAGACCTTCGCCAATATCCCCGTGATATTCCTCAAGGGACCCGAGTGGTTTGCTTCTATCGGTACTGAGAAGTCAAAGGGAACCAAGGTGTTCGCCCTGGCCGGCAAGATCAACAACGTGGGTCTTATCGAGGTGCCTATGGGTACGACCCTCCGCGAGGTCATCTATGACATCGGAGGCGGCATCAAGGGCGGCAAGGAGTTCAAGGCCGTCCAGACCGGAGGACCCTCGGGAGGCTGCCTTACCAAGAAACATCTCGACACACCTATTGATTACGATAACCTTACCGCCGCCGGCTCGATGATGGGCTCGGGAGGTATGATCGTCATGGACGAGGACGACTGCATGGTGTCCGTGGCCAAGTTCTACCTCCAGTTCACCGTGGACGAGTCCTGCGGAAAGTGCGCTCCCTGCCGTATCGGCAACAAGCGCCTGGAGGAGATTCTCGACAAGATCACCAAGGGCAAGGGTACGATGGAGGATCTGGACTATCTCAAGAACCTCAGCAAGGTCATCAAGGATACCGCTCTCTGCGGTCTCGGCCAGACATCTCCCAACCCCGTGCTCTCGACCATCGACAACTTCTACGACGAGTACGTGGCCCACATCGTGGACAAGCGCTGTCCAGCCCACAAGTGCCGCGCCCTCAGGGTCTACGCCATCGATCCCGACCGGTGCAAGGGCTGTACTGCCTGTGCCAGGGCATGTCCCGCAGGAGCCATCAAGGGCGAGGTCAAGCAGGCTCATGTCATCGACACGGAGAAGTGTATCCGCTGCGGTGCATGTCTGGAGAAATGTAAATTCAATGCGGTAACCGTTCAATAATCGTAACTGAGATGGATAAAATTAAACTTACTATAGACAACAGAGAGGTCGAGGTTGAAAACGGGACTACGATATTCCAGGCTGCCAGGCAGATGGGAATAGATATCCCGGCTCTCTGCTACATGAAACTGGATAACCTCGGAGTAGAGAACCGTCCGGGCGGCTGCCGCATCTGCGTGGTTGAGGTTGAGGGCCGCAGGAACCTGGCCCCCTCCTGCTCGACGGTCTGCACCCCCGGAATGGTGGTGCACACCCACACTATGAGAGTCATCAACGCCCGCAGGACAGTCCTTGAGCTGATTCTCTCGGATCATCCCAAAGACTGCCTCATCTGCCCCAAGAACGGCCGCTGCGAACTGCAGGACCTGGCTGCCCGTTTGGGCATCAGGGAGATACATTCCGTGGAGAATGCGGCTGTATCGACATATAAGAAAGACACGTCGCCCTCCCTCAAGAGGGATATGGACAAATGCGTGATGTGCCGCCGCTGCGAGACCATGTGCAACGACGTGCAGAGCGTGGGTGCCCTGAGCGCCGTGAACCGCGGCTTCATGGCTGTGGTCGCTCCCGCCTTCGAGCAGAGGCTGGTGGACAGCAACTGTACCTTCTGCGGCCAGTGCGTCGCAGTCTGCCCCACCGGAGCCCTGACCGAGGTGGACAACACCGGAAAGATTATTCAGGCCCTGATGGACCCTACCAAGAAGGTCATTGTGCAGACAGCTCCCGCGGTACGTGCCGCCCTCGGAGAGGAGTTCGGCATGGAGCCCGGTACTCTGGTTACAGGCAAGATGGTGGCCGCCCTGCGCCGCCTCGGCTTTGACGAGGTCTTCGACACTGACTTCGCAGCCGACCTCACCATCATGGAGGAGGGCTCCGAGCTGCTCGACCGCCTCGGACGTTATCTCCAGGGCGACAAGAGCGTGAAGCTCCCGATCCTGACCTCCTGCTGCCCCGCCTGGGTCAATTTCTTCGAGCACAACTATCCCGACATGCTGGACGTGCCTTCCTCCGCGAAGTCGCCCCAGCAGATGTTCGGAGCCATTGCCAAGAGTTATTTCGCCGAGAAGATAGGAGTGGACCGCAAGGACCTGGTGGTAGTGTCCGTGATGCCCTGCCTGGCCAAAAAGTATGAGTGCCAGAGGGACGAGTTTAAGGTGGACGGCAATCCGGATGTGGATTACTCCATCTCCACCCGCGAGCTGGCATCGCTGATCAAGTCGGCCAACATCGACTTCCTCTCGCTGCCCGACGAGGACTTCGACGCTCCTCTGGGTGAGTCCACTGGTGCGGCTGTCATCTTCGGAGCCACCGGAGGCGTGATCGAGGCCGCCGTGCGTACTGCCTACGAGCTCTACACCGGCAAGAAGCTGGACCGTATCGACTTCAATGAACTCAGGGGACTCGAGGGCATCCGCCACGCCACGATCGACTTCAACGGTCTGCCTGTGAACATCGGCATAGCCCACACCCTCGGCAATGCCCGCAAGCTGCTCGACGGTATCCGCGCCGGCATGTACAACTTCCACGCAATCGAGATCATGGCCTGCCCCGGCGGCTGTATCGGCGGTGCCGGCCAGCCCTTCCATCACGGGGACAGCAGCGTGATCAAGGCCCGTATGGACGCCATCTACCGCGAGGACGCCGGCAAGGCTCTCCGCAAGTCGCACGAGAATCCTTACATCATCAAGCTCTACGAGGAGTTCCTCGGCAAGCCTCTGAGCGAGAAGGCGCATCACCTGCTGCATACTCACTATTTCGACAAACACGATTAATTCTTAGAGACATCAGTTATGGACAAGATAGAATTGAACAAATGTCAGAAAGACAAGATCGCCGAGATCTGCGCCGAGTTCCACAACTCTCCCGGTGAGCTGATCAACGTCCTGCACAAGACCCAGGGACACTTCGGCTATCTGCCCGAGGAGGTGCAGCGCGAGATAGCCCGTAACCTCCACATCCCCGTGGCCAAGGTTTACGGAGTGGTTACCTTCTACTCCTTCTTCACCATGCAGCCCAAGGGCCGCCACTCCATCTCAGTGTGCATGGGTACGGCCTGCTATGTCCGCGGAGCGGAGGGTGTGCTGGAGGAAATCAAGAAGGAACTCAAGATCGACGTGGGCGGAGTTACCCCTGACGGGAAATTCTCCCTGGAGTGCCTGCGCTGCGTGGGCGCCTGCGGTCTGGCTCCCGTGATGCTCGTGGACGAGAAGGTCTACGGCCGTCTGGAGCCCAAGCAGATCAAGGGCATCCTCGCCCAGTACGAGTAATAGGAACCGTCATCGTCATTTTTTCGGGAGTGATGATGAAAATAGTCTCTCTGACTGTCAGTGCGTTATTGCATGACCTCGCTCCGCAAACACAGTTAAATCAACGCCTTGGAAGCGACGTCTTGGAGCAGCACGCTGATAGTCAGAGGGATTGTTTTTTGTAATGCTCCTCATGGTGGAAATCCTGGATTTTTAGCTATCTTTGCAGGTCAATTGAAATCAGTATATGAGCGAATACCCTTTAACAGAGAAATTACAGGAACTGAAGAAAAAATACGAGGCACTCTCGGAGCAGCTTTCCGGCTCCGACGTGATGTCCGACATGAAGAAGTACATCCAGCTCAACCGCGAATACAAGGAACTGGAGCCTATCGTGGCTGCCGGCGACAAGTACATCAAGATGGTCGGGGATCTGGAAGGTGCTAAGGAGATACTTTCCAAGGAGAAGGACGAGGACCTGCGCGAGCTGGCCAAGGAGGAGGTCTCCTCCATCGAGGGGCAGCTCCCGGGCATGGAGGAGGAGATCAAGCTCCTGCTCATCCCCAAGGATCCTCAGGACGAGAAGAACGCCATCGTGGAGATCCGCGGCGGTACAGGCGGCGACGAGGCGGCCATATTTGCCGGAGACCTCTTCCGCATGTATGCCAAGTACTGCGAGCGCAAGGGCTGGAAGCTGGAGATCAACAGCCAGTCCGAAGGTGCTGCCGGCGGATACAAGGAAGTCATCTTCAAGGTGTCCGGCCAGGGCGTCTACGGTACGCTGAAGTATGAGAGCGGAGTGCACCGCGTGCAGCGCGTGCCCCAGACCGAGACTCAGGGCAGGGTACATACCTCGGCCGCTTCGGTGGTGGTGCTGCCTGAGGCCGATGAGTTCGACGTGGAGATTAACATGAACGATATACGCAAGGATACTTTCTGCTCGTCAGGACCTGGAGGCCAGTCGGTGAACACTACCTATTCGGCCATCCGTCTGACCCACATCCCCACCGGTATCGTGGTGCAGTGCCAGGACGAGAAGTCCCAGCTCAAGAACTTCGACAAGGCCCTCGCCGAGCTGCGTACCCGTATCTACAACATGGAGTACGAGAAGTATCTCAACGAGATGTCCAAGAAGCGCAAGACCATGGTGTCCACCGGTGACCGCTCGGCGAAGATCCGCACCTACAACTACCCTCAGTCCCGCGTGACCGACCACCGCATCAACTATACGATGTACAACCTGCCCGTCTTCATGGACGGCGACATCCAGGAGGTCATCGACCAGCTGACCATCGCCGAGAACGCGGAGCGTCTGAAATCAGCAGCAGAGTAAATTGTTATGAATATTGCGGTAGTAGGAAGCGGTTATGTCGGCCTGGTCTCCGGAACATGTTTTGCGGAGATGGGGGCCAATGTCTGGTGCGTGGATGTGGATTCACGTAAAATTGACAATTTAAAACGGGGGATTCTCCCTATCTATGAGGACGGTCTTCAGGACATGGTGGATAAGAATGCTGCTGCCGGTCGTCTCCATTTTACAACATCGCTCCGGGAATGCCTGGATATGGTGGAGATAGTCTTTATAGCAGTCGGTACGCCTCCGGGAGAGGATGGTTCGGCTGATGTGTCTCATGTTATGGAGGTGGCTGCTGAATTCGGCCGTTTCGTTTCCCGTTATACACTTCTGGTAATGAAGAGTACTGTGCCTGTCGGTACTTGTTTCAAGGTAAAGACTGCAGTTCAGGACGAACTTACCCGGAGGGGTGAAAATATTCCGTTTGATATAGCTTCGAATCCCGAGTTTCTGAAGGAGGGAGTGGCGATAAAAGATTTCATGACACCGGACAGGGTGGTTATAGGAATTGAGAGCGACAGAGCCAAGTCGCTGATATCATCTCTTTACCGTCCTTTCCTTCTGAATAATTACAGGGTTATTTTCATGGATATACTTTCAGCGGAGATGACCAAGTATGCTTCAAATGCCATGTTGGCAACCCGTATCAGCTTTATGAATGAACTTGCTGCGCTGTGCGAGCTGACCGGTGCGGATGTCAGCAAAGTGCGGGCGGGAATGGCATCGGACAGCCGTATAGGCTCTAAGTTTCTGTATCCGGGCTGCGGTTACGGCGGGTCATGTTTCCCGAAAGATGTGAAGGCGCTTATCAGTACGGCGGCTTCCAGCGGTTATAGAATGAAAATAATCAGTGCAGTCGAGGAAGTAAATGCCGAACAGAAAAAAATCATTTTCAAAAAGCTCCTGCAGGCTTTCTCAGGTTCTCTCTCCGGGCGGACAGTTGCACTGTGGGGACTTGCCTTCAAGCCGTGTACTGATGATATGAGAGAGGCCCCGTCGATAGTTACTGTCTCTTTGCTTTTGGAGGCCGGAGCTGCAGTACGTGTTTACGATCCTATAGCTATGGAGACAGCCAGGGGAATCTTCGGTGACAGTGTAGTATATTGTTCTGATATATATGATGCGGCATCAGGAGCGGATGCCGTCGCCTTGGTGACGGAGTGGAAGCAGTTCCGGATTCCGGACTGGAAACGGCTTAGAACGATAATGAAAGGCCGTGTGCTGGTGGACGGACGGAATATCTACAATCCTGAAGAACCCATTGCCGCCGGTCTGGATTATTACTGCATAGGCAGCCGGCATCTCATGGCAAGATGATGATTCTGTAGAGCCCTTCGAACAGGGAAATCAGTCCCAGAACCATTATGACTACTCCTGCTATCCGGTTGATCATGATCAGCTGGCGTAGTCTCAGTTTATTTCTGAACAGATTGATTGATGTGGACAGAATGTGCCACCATAGGACTGCTCCCGTGAATACTCCAGCCAGTGTGACGGCAATTCTTTCAAGCGGCTCCGCTTCACTGCGGCTTATACCTATAAATGCGAAAAGTCCCAGCATGAGAAAGAATGCTCCGGGGTTACTTATGGTCATCAGAAGTGTGGAAAAGAAGTCCTGCCAGTAATGACGGTTTCCGTATTTTGGGCGTCTGATTTGTTTGACAGGATTGGTCATGAACAGTTTGACACCGAAAATGCCGACTATTACGCCTCCGGCCATCATGACCAGATATCTGTAATCGGAGAGCAGCTGCTGAACGTAGGATATGCTGAGCAGGGCAATGGCCGCAAAAATAGTATCGGAAACAGCTGCTCCAAGGCCTGTTATGAATCCAGAATTGCGTCCTTTGCTTAATGTGCGTTGTATGCACAGAACTCCGATCGGTCCGAGTGGAACCGATGCGCAGATGCCTACGATGAATCCTTTGAGCAGCTCAATCAGCATTATTCTTCCTCCTGAAGATTTTCCGGGCTTTCTGGAGCCAGATAGTATTCAAGCAGGGCGCTCAGTACATCTGGATTGATGTCCTTGGCCAGTGTTTTTTTCTCAGAGTCCAGAAGATATATGGCGGGAACGTCCATAAGGTCATATTTGTCGAACATTCCGGAGTCCCGTTTGCGGTCCCATAAATTGACCCATCCCGGGTCATTTTCCTTAATATATTTTTTCCATGAGTTGTTGCTTCCTGTGTATATGGCAACAAACTGGACATCAGCCGGATCATACTGCCGGTACATTCTCTCCATTTCTTTGGAGACTGCATTGCATACGGCGCAGTCGAGTGTGTAGAAATAGAGTACAGTGTATCTGGACTGAATGTCGTATAAACGCAGCTTCTTGTTTTTTGGAGTCCGCAGCTCCAGGTCTGATGCCGGTTTTTCCAGAGGGTTGCGGTAGAACATGAGAACGGCCAGGGCGGTCTGGTCTATGAAGTCGGCAGGGGATGCGAAGTCAGCCCTTATGGTGCTGCCGTGTGTTTCGCCTTTATCAGTGAAGGTTACTGTTTCCCACATTTCGGGCATGCCGGCAATATACTTGTTTGCCAGGTAAGCTGCTCCTTGCTGAAGAGGATAACTGACACTTGTCTTCAGGTATTGATATAGTGTATAGAACAGTTCGTGAAAGAAATCCGGACTGTCTTTGGAATCTTCGAAGAATGTGTCGATTTCCTTGGTTATCTGAGTAGTGTCGGTAGAGTTTGCCAGCGGCATGAATATCTGTTCGAAAATCATTTCCATGGAGTTGAGCTGACTTTCGTAGACATCCACTACCTGTCCCAGAGCAGCGGGTGTGAGCTCGCGGCCTATGATTGTCCCTCCGCGGTCCAGCAGGAAAAGTTTGGGAGTCGAGATGACGCCGTATTTTGTTACGAAATCTGAACTCATGTCAGGATCCCAAAGATGGGTTATAGTGATGTTATCCGGAATATGGAATGGTTGAAAAGCTTTCTGTATGTAGTTCATCCATCTGTCCCGGTCATCCTGTGTGTAGATCATGTATACGGCAAAGTTCAGTCCGGCACTGTTGCGGGCCAGGTATTGCATCAGGGCCGGAGTGGTGCGGATACAGCCCGGGCACTCGTCATCATAGAAATAGAGTATAGTGTAGTCCTGGTCTCCGCCAAGTATGCTTATCTCGGCTCCAGCAGGGTCCTGAAGGGTGAGTGCGGGAGCTTTCATGCCGATGAGGGAGTATCGGTTTACCTCCACGAAGAGTTTCATTTCGAGAACAGCATTCTCGTCAGGAAGGGAATAATGTCCTTTTACGAAATATGTATCAGCTATGTAGAAAGCAATTTCATCGTAGCCCATTATGTTTGACTGCCTGTAGTAATTGTAGATATACCATGCTATACGTGCCGTTTCCTCATCTGTCTTGCCGGTCTGGATAAAAGCATCGGCGCGGCTTATTATGAAGGATGGCTCACGGCCGTCAAATACTTTCATGACCAGGTTGATGTCTTCTTGACTGAGAGACTTGTTCTGGATGGAATCCGTCTGGAATACAGGTGTGGATGTCTCAGCCTGTGCATAGACATCTGCAGCGGGAGCAAGTAGTATAAGTGCTGCCAGGATAGGAATGACTGGAGTCAGTATTCTTTTTGTATTCATATATGTCCGTAATTTGATTATCTGTTGAGGTAATTCTCTATTCTTATATTGGACGGCAGGAATGGGGAGGCGTCACCGCCGTTGATGATTACATCTCTGACAACTGTGGAAGAGATGAATGATAAGTTATGGGATGCCGGGATGAAGACTGTTACAGTCTCGGGCTGCATCTTGCGGTTGGCCTGTGCTATTACGGATTCAAGTTCAAAGTCAGTAGTGGTTCTAAGACCTCTTATAATAAAGTTTGTTCCTTTCTGACGGCACAAGTCCACTGTCAGACCGGTGTAGGCAAGTACTTCGATGTCGTTTCCGCTCTTTGTCAATGGGGCGACGGCATCGCGTATCAGGCGGACCCGGGTCTCAGGAGGCAGAAAACCGTGTTTTAAGTGGTTGTATCCAACTGCAATATATATTTTGTCGAACAGCTTTAAAGCTGACTGCAGGACATCCATGTGCCCCATGGTAAATGGGTCGAAGGAACCCGGAAAGATGGCTGATTTGTCGTTTGGTTTCATGTTGTGGTAATTCCAAACAACAAATATAATGAAAAATACTTTACCAGCGGATAGGCTCCTGCCCTGATGCGATAAGGAAGTTGTTGGCCTTGGAGAAGTGCCTGCAGCCGAAGAATGCACCACGGGCGAGAGGGGATGGGTGGGCGGCTTCAAGAATCAGATGCTTTGAACTGTCTATCAGCGGTTTCTTGCTGCGGGCATAATTGCCCCAGAGCATGAAGACAACGTACTCCTTGCGGTCGGATATGGTCTTGATGACCGCGTCGGTGAATGTCTGCCAGCCTATTCCGCTGTGGGAGGTGGGGGAACCGGCCCTGACGGTCAGGACAGAATTGAGGAGAAATACGCCTTGGCGGGCCCAACGCTCGAGATTGCCGCTGGGCGGGGGGATGCAGCCGGTATCGGCGGCTATCTCCTTGTAGATGTTCTGGAGGGAGGGCGGCAGTGCCACTCCGTCCTGAACGGAGAATGACAGGCCGTGAGCCTGGCCGGGACCATGATAGGGGTCCTGGCCCAGGATCACTACTTTTACCCTGTCGAAGGGTGTCAGCTGGAATGCGTTGAAAATGAGAGGTCCGGGAGGATATATGGTCTTACCTTCCCTTTTCTCCTGATGCAGGAAAGCGGCGATCCGGGCGAAATATTCCTTGTCGAACTCTTCCCGGAGCACCGCTTTCCACGATTCTTCTATCCTGACTTCCATTGTCTTTTAACTGAAGATGTATTTCAGAACTTCGGAGATATTGTCCACGTAGACGAAGTCCAGGCCTTCGATGTAGATGGGCTTGATGTCCTTGATATCCTTCTCGTTCTGCCTGGAGAGGATGATGGTGTGGATACCTGCCCGCTTGGCTGCGAGGATTTTCTCCTTGATGCCGCCTACCGGCAGGACCTTGCCGCGGAGGGTCATCTCGCCTGTCATGGCGATGCCGCTGCGGACCATTTTCCTCGACAGAGCGGAGGCCATGGCGCTGACCATGGTGATGCCCGCCGAGGGACCGTCCTTCGGGATTGCTCCTTCCGGGACGTGGATGTGGATGTCGTGCTTCATTATCTCCTCGGTGGTCAGTCCGATCAGGTCCGGATGGGCCTTGATGTACTGGAAGGCGATGGTTGCCGATTCCTTCATCACGTCTCCGAGGTTGCCGGTCGAGGAGAGGACGCCCTTGCCCTCGCTTACGGAGCATTCTATGAAGAGGATTTCACCGCCGTTCTCTGTCCAGGCCAGGCCTGTGACCACGCCGGGGGCCTCATTGCCCTTCTGAAGGTCGTGGAAGTTGGTCGGAAGGCCGAGGAACTCCGAGACGACCTCGGGTGTGACGCTGACTTTCGCGGTCTCGCCGGTGGCTATCTTGCGGGCGGAGATACGGGCTATCTTGGCTATCTGCCGGTCCAGTCCCCTGACACCGGACTCGCGGGTGTACTCGTCGATGATCTTCTCAATCGAGCCCTTGAGGAAGCGTACCTGGCTCTTCTTAAGGCCGTGGGCCTCGAGCTGCTTGGGTATCAGGTAGCCCTGGGCGATGCTGACTTTCTCTTCGGCCAGATAGCCCGATACGGATATCATCTCCATACGGTCGCGCAGGGCGGGGTGGATGGTGCTGATGTTGTTGGCCGTGGTGATGAAGAGCACCTTCGAGAGGTCGTAGTCGATGTCGAGGTAGTTGTCGTGGAAGGCGTTGTTCTGCTCGGGATCGAGCACTTCCAGCAGGGCGTAGGAAGGGTCTCCCTTGTAGTCCTGGCTGACCTTGTCTATCTCGTCGAGGACGATTACCGGGTTGGAGCTGCCGGCGCGGTTGATGCTCTGGAGGATACGTCCTGGCATCGCGCCGATGTAGGTCCTGCGGTGGCCTCTTATCTCCGACTCGTCATGCAGTCCGCCGAGGGAGATGCGCTGGTACTTGCGGCCCAGGGCCTTGGCTATGGATTTGCCCAGAGAGGTCTTACCGACTCCCGGAGGGCCGTAGAGGCAGATGATGGGGGACTTCATGTCGCCCTTGAGCTTCAGCACAGCCAGGTACTCGATTATCCTCTCCTTGACTGTCTCCAGGCCGAAGTGGTCCTTGTCCAGGACTTTCTGGGCGTGCTTGAGGTCCAGATTGTCCTTTGTCATATCGTCCCATGGAAGATCCAGGATGAACTGAATGTACTGGTACTGGATGTTGTAGTCGGGAGAGTTGGGATTGGACCTTTCAAGTTTACGCAGTTCAGTCTCAAATGTCTTGGCTGCATACTCAGGCCATTTTTTCTTCTTGGCTCTCTGGCGCAGTTCATCTATGTCCTGAGCCTCGTCCATGCCTAACTCCTCCTGTATAGTGCGGAGCTGGTTGTTGAGGTAGTATTCCCTCTGCTGCTGATTCATTTCAGTATGGACTTTCCGCTGGATATCATCTTTCAGTTTGAGAATGTCGATTTGACGGTTGAGCATTTCGACCAGCTTCATTGCTCTTATTTTCAAATTCCCCTCTTCCAGAAGCTTGATTCTTTCCATGGGATCCTCGAATTCTATACTTGACGCTATGAAGTTTATCAGAAACTCGTCACCTTCGATATTTTTTATTGCGAATGATGCCTCCGACGGAAGATGAGGGGAAAGCTTGATAATATGCAGGGCAAGATCCTTGATGGAGCCTGTCAGAGAACTCATCTCTTTGTCGTTTTTCTTGGGCGGAGTATCCTCCAGGTATTTTACTTTTGCGAACATATATGGTTCGGAGGCTGTCTGCTCTATAGGACGCAGGCGTTTCATACCCTGGAGAATTGCAGTAATGGTCCCGTCC
Organism: uncultured Alistipes sp.; assembly: GCA_902388455.1. Classification (GTDB taxonomy): domain Bacteria; phylum Bacteroidota; class Bacteroidia; order Bacteroidales; family UBA932; genus Coprenecus. Next base: position 72,801 of record CABMPD010000014.1, read on the forward strand.
GGCATTTCGATAATCTTGATTATGCGGGCAAGTGTTCCTATATTATATAGGTCTATCAGTGAAGGATCTTCGATGCCTATATCCCTCTGTGATATGGCTCCAAGAATTTTGCTGGATTTGTAGACATCCCTTACTAGCTTTATGGATTTCTCACGTCCGATGGAGATGGGCGTTACTGTGGATGGGAACAGTACTGCATTACGGAGGGCCAGGATGGGTAGAGTCTCCGGCAATTCGCTGTCGTTCAATTTCTGTACGGTATCGATGCTTACGACCGGTACGATGTTCATTTCACCTGCAGCGGCGCTGAATAAATCTTCTATTTTCTGTTTCATAATTGTATACAAATTAATATGTCAGTCAGACGGACTTTAATCATGTCATTTTGGCAGATATGTTTGATTATATACATGTCCGTCGGGCAGAAGTTGTTATTGTCAATGATTGTGCCAAAAAAAATGAGGAAAAAATGTAATAATATTTTGTAAATGTCGAAAATAAGAATACTTTTGCAGTCTGAATTTTCAGAATTGAGTACTAATGTATAAATTATAATAAGATGACAAAAGCTGATATTGTAAATGAAGTAGCAAAGGCTACTGGACTTGAGAAATCTCAGGTACATAGCGTGATTGTGGCTTTCATGGAGACAGTCAAGGATTCTGTATCCAAGGACAACAGTGTTTATCTCCGTGGTTTCGGCAGTTTCACAGCAAAGAAGCGTGCACAGAAGACAGCCCGTAACATCTCGAAGCAGAAAACAATTGTGATCCCCGAGCACTATATTCCTGCTTTCAAGCCTTCCAAGACTTTCCTGAATCTAGTAAAGACTAACATCAATAAATAATTAGAGCTATGCCTAGCGGAAAGAAGAGAAAAAGACATAAAATGGCTACGCACAAGCGTAAGAAACGCCTGCGCAAGAACAGACATAAGAAGAGATAGCGGCCATTCTCAGCTACTTAAATCTAAAGCGTTAATGAACCGCTTTAGATTTTTTTTTAGATTGCGATGGAAAGAAACCTGATAATAGATGTTAGACTAAAGGAGACTGTGATAGCCCTTCTCGAAGATCACCGGCTGGTGGAACTCAACAAGGAGGACAATACCGAGAGGGCTTTTTCTTTGAGAGATGTGTACTTGGGGAAGGTCAAGAAGCTCATTCCTACCCTGAATGCGGCTTTCGTGGACATCGGAGACAAGAAAGACGCTTTCGTCCATTATCTGGATCTCGGCCTCAATTTCAAAGCATTCGACAATTTTGTCAAGCAGATTAATCCAAATAAGGATTTTAAACAATTTTTTTCCTCCATGGATATCAGTCATATCCTGGAGAAGGAAGGGAAGATAGAAAACGTACTTAAGCCCGGACAGCCGATAGTCGTCCAGATTGTAAAGGAGCCTATTTCTACCAAGGGCTCACGGCTTACCGGTGAGATTTCAATTGCGGGACGCAACATAGTCCTGCTTCCCTTCGGAGACAAGATAAGCGTTTCGCAGAAGATATCCTCCAAGGAGGAGAAGAAACGCCTCGAGCGCCTGCTTTACAGCATACTGCCGACAAATTACGGTGCCATTATCCGTACTGCAGCCGAGGGTAAGAATGCCGCAGTCCTGGATGCGGAGCTCCGCCTCCTGGTCCGCAAGTGGGAGGAGTCCTGGCCCAAAATGGCGACCAGGAAGATGCCTCAGCTTCTCTTCAAGGAGAACAGTAAGACTACCACGATCCTGAGGGATCTGTTAAATGATACATTCACTAATATTTATGTGAATGATGAGACTGTCTACCATGAAGTGCGGGAGTATATATCCACTATACTTCCGGACCATGAGAAGATAGTTAAGCTGTATAAGGGACATGAGCCTATCATGGACCATTTTGATGTCACCAGGCAGATAAAGTCCTCGTTCGGAAAGGTCGTGCCTATGCGTCAGGGTGCCTATCTGGTGATAGAGCATACTGAGGCCATGCATGTTGTGGATGTAAACAGCGGCACACGAGTCAAGACAGGCAAGGACCAGGAACAGAATGCATTTGATGTCAATTGCGTCGCCGCGGAGGAGATAGCCCGTCAGCTCAAGCTCCGGGACATGGGCGGTATTATAATAGTGGACTTCATAGATATGGACCTGGGGGAGCATAAGAATGCCCTGCATAAGAAGATGCAGGAACTTATGGCCTCGGACAGGGCCAAGCACAACATTCTTCCGCTGACGAAGTTCGGTCTTATGCAGATTACTCGTCAGAGGGTGCGTCCCGCTACGGAGATAGAGACCGCAGAGACCTGTCCGGCCTGCGGCGGTACCGGGAAGATAACGTCCAGTATTCTTATAGATGAGAATATAGAGAGGCAGCTTGCCTTTTATGTAAAGGAGAAAGGTGTGAGATCGTTCCACCTTACCGTCAATCCTCTTGTGGAGGCCTACCTCACTAAGGGGATGTTCAGTTCCATCGTAAGGCGGTGGAAGAAAAAGTATGGAGTAGCCATAGTGGTGTCGGCTTCCGAGAATATGGCTATTCTGGATTTTGAGTGGGCAAAAAAAGATGGAGAGAAATTATCCTGATAATCAGCGATTTTAAAATTTTATTAAAAAATTTTTAAAAAAAAGTTGCAAAAAAATTTGGAGGATTAAAAAAGTCGCCATATCTTTGCACCCGCTTTCGAAAAGGAAACACGATGAAGACTGAATGACGAGAGAGTGAGAGTGTGACACGGAAGCCTAAAAGTTGATTGAAATATTGAAGAACAAGTACAAGCAAAGTACCAAGAAAAGAGTAGCGTTAGTTTCTTTGAAATTAAGGTGATACAGGACAAGCTTAGATATATAGAACATATACAATGAAGAGTTTGATCCTGGCTCA
>CABMPD010000015.1 GCA_902388455.1 uncultured Alistipes sp.
GTTATCCCTAAGATTTCAAAGAACTTTGTATTTTTCATCAATATTATGTTATGAGCTATGAACATTATTTTTGATAAATATCCGCTTGAATTTTCGTTCTCCATTAACGAGTGGCTGGGCAACATTACTGCTTGTTTTCCACAGGTTATTGGAAAATCCTTTTCCCTCACTTTCAGTTGCACCTAAGATTTCAAATTGCTCCGGGCAATACTTTATCAGAAATGAAATAGGCACACCCATTACGCCGTCATAATCCGATGGTATCGCATCAGTAAACGGCACTTCTATTGCATCGTAATTGTCATAATGGGCATAAGTGGTTTTACCACGTATTTCCTTATGTTTGGAAAATCGTAGATTATCAGCCATTGTCATCAATGAAAGAGGCTGGTGTCGGCGTCCATGTTCTATGCTTGTAAACCAGCAAGAGTTTCCTAATCGAGTATAATTCCCGACATACCCTAATCTGGCAGCTTTTTGTCTATCCTTATCGTCAACTTTGGCTCCTTCAGGAACACCAAATACCATATCATTGCCATTCCCTGTTGCCCCAAGCCATATCTGATTGCTTTTTATCAAGGGAAAAACTTCCTTATAAGTAATGGCATTCATGTTACCTATAACCGCAAACCTTTTTCCTCCCTCCATTATCCATGCCAAGAACTCCCTAAAAAGGGAAAACGGCGGGTTGGTGATTATGAAATCTGCTTCATCACGCAACTTAGTAACTTCCTTGCTACGGAAATCGCCGTCGCCGTCCAAGTATTTCCATTCCAAGTCGTCTATGTTGATACGCCCGTCACCGCTTTTGTCTTGTTCCAATACGAATATCTTCCCTTTAACGGAAGTCTTGGCACTGTCGAATTGTGGAGCTTCCTGTTCGAACAAAGACGGTTGGTAAGGTATTTTACATTTTTTACTATCCGGCGCATAGCTCGTAGAAATCAGTTTTTTCAATCCAAGTTCATCGAACTTGGCGGCAAAGAACCGTGTGAAGTTACTCCATTCGGGGTCATCGCAAGGCAATAAAATCGTCTTTCCCCTGAACACGCTTGGTTCGTATTCAAGGTATGCGTTCATCTCAATTTCTATATCATGGAATTGAGTGTAGAACTCATCGTTTTTAGCCGCCTTTGCTTCTTTCAAATTACTATTTGCCATAAGCCATTAATGTAATTTTACAAAATTAGTAATTTTAAGCATATATAAGATTATAATGCTCAAAATTATATTCAAATACTCGATACAAAAAAGTTGCAAATTTCGAAACAATTTGATCTTGCTCCCCAAATTTTTCTATCTTTGCATTAACAATAAACAATTTTATATTTAACCCCAAAATTAGACATTAAATATAAACTAAATTATAGTTAATATGGCACAGCTGAAAGATTACTCCATCCCCGAGCTGATTCACCTGCTCGGAAGCCGTTACAGGGATTACCGACAGAGGGCCAATATGACTCAGAAGGAGGTGGCCGAGCGGGCCGGGCTGTCTGTCGTGACTGTCTACAAGTTCGAGAGCGGAGCGGCCAACAATCTGTCTCTCGGAACCTTCCTCCTGCTGCTGAAGGCTGTAGGATGGATTGACGCGCTGGATGAGCTGATGCCGGAACTTCCGCCGTCCCCCTATCTTTTGAAAGACAATGATAGGAAAGTTCAGCGGATAAGGCACAGGCGGGAAAAACGATAAAAAATAAAATCAAGGAGTTATGAGCAGAATGATCAAAGTAATACTGTGGGGCGAGGAGGTCGGCCGGCTGCTGTGGGATGAGCGGAGACACCTGTCTTATTTCACTTTCAATCCGGATTTTCTGAGCAAAGGAATTGATATTGCCCCGCTTACCGCCCCTATTGGAGATATTGGGAGCAGAATGCCTGTCTACGGTGCATCGGAGCGCATATATCAGAAGCTTCCCCCTTTCATAGCGGATTCTCTGCCGGATGACTGGGGAAACAGGCTTTTTGATTACTGGAGACAGGAGCATAGGATCCCGGCGGCAGAGATTACCCCTCTCGAGAAATTGTCATTCATCGGAAGCAGAGGCATGGGCGCTCTTGAATTCATACCGGAGACCGAGAGTTATATAAGCAGAGGGAAGATAGATATCCAGTCGCTGACAGCCCTTGCTCAGAAGATATTCTCCGACAGGGAGAATGCACGCATCCTTCCGGAAGAGTCCCTGACCATGCAGTCCCTGATCGCCGTAGGTACATCGGCTGGCGGACGTCAGCCCAAGGCCATAGTCGCTGTTTCCAAGGAAACCGGAGAGATACGTTCCGGACAAATAGATGGTCTGGAAGGCTATGACTACTGCATTCTGAAATTCGGTGACCAGGCCCGGTCTTCGGCCGAACTGGAGATGAGCTACTGGCGTATGGCTGTAGATGCCGGCATACGGATGACTGATTCGAGGCTTATGGAGATAGAGGGCACAAAGCATTTCCTGACTGAACGTTTCGATCGGGAAAACGGTCGGAAACTGCACATACAGACTCTCGCGGCGATGTATCCGGACGCTGCAAGCTATGAGGACATGCTGCTGGTGTGCCGGAAACTGCAGCTGCCGGAAACCGACTCCGAGGAGGTTTTCCGCAGAATGGTTTTCAACATCCTGTCCAACAACACCGACGACCACAACAAGAACTTCTCCTTCATCATGAATCCTCAAGGGCAATGGAGACTGGCTCCCGCATACGACATGACCTTCATATTCAACGCAGGAGGCTATCAGGCGCAGGAGGAGCACTGTCTGTCGGCCGGCGGCAAACTGCGTGATTTTACAAAAGAGGATATTCTGGCTTTCGCAGCTGCGAACGGCATAAGACGGCCGGCATCCATAATTGATAAAGTTGCCGCCTCACTCAGCCGTTTCAGAGCCATCGCCACCGGATACGGTGTTAAGCAAGAATGGATCCCGCGTATAGAATCCAGTATCCACCGTCACATGATCGAATGCGGCTGCATGACGGTTCCATCCAGTAAGGTCACATTCGAGGACACAAAAGGAAATACCATTTCCAATATCAGAATCGAACAGGCCTATCATGGAAATTATCACATTCTCGCCGAGATCAATGGCCATGAACGCAAATACATCATCCGTAAAGGCACGAATCTGTATTCGGAAATAAGTTCAATTGGAGCCAACAGATTGCCTGAGGACTATTTGCGGACTCTCGCAGAGACATTGCTTGTACCCAAACCTACTAATTTCCAATCATAATCTATTTTTACCATGGACTTTACGATTTGGAAATACGAAATTGGATATCAGACCGATGTAACCCCCATAGTCTACCTCCACTCCTTCCGCGGCAACGGCGAGGACGTCTGGAAGGCCTGCCATGGGCTGAAGGACTGCCCGCCGATGGTGCTGGTGTCGGTCAACAATCCGGGTACGGGGCTGGACGACGAGCTGTCGCCATGGCCGGCGGAGGGGGTGTGGAAAGGTCAGGCGCCGTACAAGGGGCTGGCGGCGGAACATCTGCGCTGGATGATGGAGGAGTGCGTCCCGCAGGTGGAGGCGGAAGTCAGCAGGTTCATACGGGACACACAGGGCAGTCAAAATGGGAATCTGAGTACACGCACATCTGATGCCAATGCGGGAGACATGTGTAAGGCTGACAATGCCGGTAAGGCAGATTGCACGAACGCTGCATACGGTACCACGGTCCGTTTCCTCCCTGCCATCGCCGGCTACTCCCTCGCAGGTCTCTTCGCCCTCTGGGCCGCCTGGAACTCAGGGTATTTCCGAAGGGTGGCAAGCGTCTCCGGCTCGCTCTGGTATCCCGGTTTTACGGATTTTATAAAGGACAATACCCCTAGGACCGGCATGAAGGAAGGGCCCGGCCTGGAAAAGGCCTACTTCTCCCTCGGCGACCGGGAGAGCCGCACCCGCCATCCGCTGATGAGCCGGGTGGACGCCTGCACCGCGGAAGTGGTGGAGAGGGTCAGGTCATACGGCATCGAGACGACTTTCGAGTGGAATCCCGGCAACCACTTCGACCATCCGGAGCTCCGCATGGCCCGGGCCCTTGCCTGGCTGCTGCGCTGAGGCTCAGAAGCACTCCCGGAGTATCCGGACGACGTTTCCGGCCTTGCCCATGGTGTAGAAATGCACTGCGGGCACACCGTGGGCGAGCAGGTCGCGGCACTGGGTTATGCACCAGTCGGTACCTATGCGGTAGACGGCCTCGTGGTCTTCTCCGGCGGCACTTATCTCCGAGGTCAGCTCCACCGGGATATCTATCGAGAAGGCCTGAGGCAGCAGGGAGATCTGGCGGGATGAGGTTATGGGCTTGAGGCCGGGGATGACCGGAACGGTGATGCCGGCGGCGCGGCAGCGGTCCACGAAGCGGTAGTAGACGGAGTTGTCGAAAAACATCTGGGTGATGATGTAGTCGGCTCCGGCGTCTACCTTCCGCCGCAGGTTCTCGATGTCGGTCTCTATGTTCGGGGCCTCGAAATGCTTCTCGGGGTAGCCTCCCACTCCGATACAGAACAGATCCCGGCCCTGCTCGAAACGTCTTACGGCCTCCACCAGCTCTCCGGCGTACCTGTAGCCTCCCTCGCAGGGCACGAACCGCCTCTCTCCTGCCACGCTGTCCCCGCGCAGAGCCATGATGTTCTCCACCCCGAGGAAACGCAGGTCGCTGAGCTTGTTCTCCACGTCCGCTGCGGTATTGCCTCCGCAGATGACATGGGGCACGACATCGATTTTATAGGCCGACATGAGGGCCGTGCATACAGCCACCTCGCTCACCTTGTTGCGCACTATGTGCCGTGTCAGCGAGCCGTCGGCTTCCTGCCGGTACTCATACTCGTCCCGGTGGCAGGTGACGTTGATGTACCTCGGCGAGAATTCCATGAACGGACGCACCGACTCGACTAACTCCGCACGGCTGATGCCCTTGAGCGGAGGGACTATCTCAATCGACGGAAACGGCCGGTGAGCCTCATGCAGTATATCCTTTATCTTCATTTTTCAGAGTCCGTTAAAATATGCCCCAACAGTGCCGTACCTTCTGCCTCTGCCAGTCCGCGGCGGCGGCAGTAGTCCCGGAACTGCTGCCTGCCTATCCTCCGTATATCGGGATAGACGGCCTCCTGGTGAACAAATATCATTCCGCATACCGATGCGTCCGGGGTCATGCCGTAGCTCTCGCTCAGAGAGATTCCCAATCTCCCGTCCCCGTCTATATGACACAGTATGTCAGCCTTGACCGAATGGTCGGGGAAGGAGGGATAGCCCGCTGCAGGCCGTATGACCCGCATCCCGGGAACTGCTTTCCGTACACGGTCCTCGATCATTGTGGAAGCGGCCTCGGCCAATGTATCCAGCACGGCCTGTCCGACCAGGTCCTGCTCTCCCGGTGCATCGGCACTCACGGCGAACAGGGCGCATGGCGAAGTCATCCCGGACTGAGCTGGCGGCACGAAATCGGCTAACGACAGACAGGCCTTCCCTCCGCCAGGCAGCGAAGAGGCCTCCTCCTGCCGCAGCATCGGTATCCCGAAGCATTCCCCATTCCTCTGCAGACGGACGGTGTCATCCTCCGCGCAGGCATCGAACCACCTGAGAGCCGCCATTATCCTCAGACCGCCGTCCCGCCCGAGGGCGGAAATCCTCCCGAGAGCCTCCTCCTTCAGTTCGAGGACTGCCTGTTCCGGGGCATTTTTCATCCGGCACACCGCCATGAACAGCTTCCAGTCAAAGTAAGGCATCACTTCCTCCGCCGTAACTGCCTGCGGAGGCATCGGCTCCATCCTCAGATCTTCCCGGCGCAGGAAGTTCTCTGGGGCAAATGCAGGAGGTGCGGCCGTCTCTCCGCGGGCATCCCGGCTCCGGTACAGCCTGCGGAGCTCTTCCTGCCTGCGGTGCTCCTGCTCCACGAACCGCTGCGGGTCGAGCATGTAGCGCTTGGCCATCACGGCTGTTGCCGAGGCATCGGCACAATAGAAGACGTAGTCATACAGCGGAGCGAGCTTGACGGCAGTATGCAGGGCGGACGCAGTGGCTCCGCCGATGAACAACGGCACGGTCATCCCGCGTGCGGACATCTCCCGGCAAAGCTCCTCCATCTGATAGAGGGAGGGAGTGATGAGTCCGCTCGCTCCCACTATATCGGCGTTGTGGGCAAGTGCGGCGTCGATTATCTTGTCCCGCTCGACCATCACCCCGAGGTCTGTCACATCGAAGCCGTTGCAGCTCAGGACTATGGCTGTAATATTTTTACCTATGTCGTGGACATCTCCCTTGACTGTCGCTATCACTGCCCGCGGCTTGGAGGAAGTTGCGGCGCCGGTCTCATTGGCCCCGGCCATATACGGCTGGAGGATATCCACGGCCTCCTTCATTATCTTAGCGGACTTGACCACCTGCGGCAGGAACATCTTGCCCTGCCCGAAGAATTCCCCTACTGTCTCCATTGCCTCCATAAGGGTCTCCTCTATGACCTTGACGGCGCTGCCTTTTTCCTTCATTACAGCCAGAATGTCGCTGCCGAAAGACGGGGATGCGCTGCCCTTGACGACTGCCGACCTGACTCTGTCCGCGGGAGTGCCTGCGTCGGCAGAAGGGACTGCACCCTGATGAGGGATGCTGCCGGAGCTGTCCTTTCCGGATGACGCGGACTTTGCAGCCATCCGTGAAGCCGTCTCTATCAGCCTGTCCGTGGCATCAGGACGGGTGTCGAATATCACGTCCTCGATCCGTTCCCTGAGCTCGGAGTCGATTTCATCGTACACCACGAGCATCGAGGGATTGACTATGGCCATGTCGAGTCCGGCTTTGACGGCATGGTAGAGGAAAACGGAGTGCATGGCCTCGCGGACCCGGTTGTTGCCGCGGAAGGCAAATGAGAGGTTCGATATGCCGCCGGAGGTAAGGGCACCGGGAAGATGTCCCTTGATCCAGCGCACGGCGTCGATGAAGTCCACTCCGTAGCGGGCATGTTCCGGGATGCCGGTGGCGATGGAGAGGATGTTGACGTCGAAGATGATGTCCTCAGGGGGAATGCCGGCTTCCCGGGTAAGGAGGCGGTAGGCTCTCGCACAGATTTCCGTCTTGCGGGCAAAGTCCGTGGCCTGTCCCTTCTCATCGAAGGCCATCACGACCATGGCGGCTCCGAGGGCGTGTATCCCGCGGGCCCGGCGCAGGAACTCCGCTTCTCCGTCCTTGAGGCTGATGGAGTTGACTATCGATTTGCCCTGGGCGTTCTTGAGTCCGGCCATAAGGGTCTCCTCATGCGAGGAGTCGATCATCAGGGCGGCCCTGGCGACATTGGGGTCGTTGGAAATATAGCGGGTAAATACGGTCATCTCGTCCGTCCCGTCGAGCATTGCATCGTCCATGCTCACGTCGATGACCGTGGCTCCGTCAGCTATCTGGCCGGCGGCTATGCCCAGGGCCTCCGGATAATGCCCGGAAGCTATGAGTTTGGCAAACTTGCGGGAGCCGGCCACGTTGGTCCTCTCCCCTATGTTGGTGAAGCGGCTGCACTGGACGTCTATGGTGACGGTCTCCAAGCCGCTGACTTTCAGTATGCGGTGATCCGGCTCTGCGGGAATGGGCCGCGGCGCTGTACCTTTCAGGGCCATAGCGATGGCCCGGATGTGCTCAGGAGTGGTACCGCAGCAGCCTCCGGCGATGTTGAGCAGTCCTTCCCGGGCCATGGCCAGCATGTCGGCCGCCATCTTCTCCGGGGTCTCGTCGTAGGCGCCCATCTCGTTGGGCAGGCCGGCGTTGGGATAGCAGCTTACGGCGCACCGGGCAAATGAGGCCACATCCCGTATCAACGGCGAGAGCCCGGACGCCCCGAAAGAGCAGTTGAGCCCGAATGACAGCAGGGGATAATGCTGCACGGCGGTGTAGAAAGCCTCCAGAGTCTGGCCGGTCAGCGTCCTGCCGCTGCGGTCCCCTACCGACACGGATACCATCACCGGGAAATTCCCATTCGGGAAGAGCCGGTAGACGGCATACAGGGCCGCCTTGGCATTGAGGGCGTCGAAACAGGTCTCTATCAGAAGCATGTCCACTCCTCCGCGCACCAGTGCGTCTATCTGCTCCCGGTACACCTCGGCCATGTCGTCGAAGCTGCAGTACCTGCATGCCGGATCGTTCACGTCCGGAGAGAGCGACAGGGACTTGGAGGTCGGCCCTATGCTTCCGGCCACATATACCCTGCGGCCGGCGGCGGCATACTCATCCGCCACTCTCCGGGCTGCCGCCGCTCCGGCATACGCCATCTCCGCCGCCCTGTCCTGCAGGCCGTAGTCGCTCTGCGAGATGCGGTTGGAACTGAAAGTATTGGTTTCGATGATGTCGGCTCCGGCCTCGATGTATTCCCGGTGAATCCGCTCTATCACGTCCGGCTGCCCGAGGTTCAGCATATCGTTGTTCCCGTCGGCGCGGCGGGCATATCTTTGAATCATGGTGCCCATGGCTCCGTCCAGGATGAGGATTCGGTCCCGGGGCACGGCTATTGTGCTCATATTGTCCTGAATTGAGAATTTTTATATCAGTGCGTCACGGTATTTGTTCCCGCTTCCGGCACTGCCTCCGGTCTCTAAACGGATGACGAAAGGCTCACCCGGATCAGCGGACGGCATGCGGACATTGTACTCGTTGCGGGCGGTCTCGATGACTTCGAGCGCCCGGCCTCCGTCAATCATGACCGCCGACTCCACGCTCACGTCCTTGGGGGTCTTTACTGTCAGCAGCGAGGAATAAGGAGCATTGAACACTATCATGTAGACATACTCTCCGTCGGTGGTGTACCAACCCCAGTCCTGCTTGTCCCAGCCGACGTAGTCACAGCCGTAGACGCACTGACCGTAACGCTTCATCCATTGGCCGATATAGGAGGCGAGGGCCTTCTCCTCGGGACGGAAGTCTCCGTCGGGCTGCGGACCGAAATTGACCGCCATATTGCCGCCCATCGCCACTGCATGGATGATCCTCTCGAGGACCTCTGCCGGAGTCTTGACATAGCTCAGTGACCAGTCGCGGTGGTATCCCCACTGATTCTCCGGTACAGTCATACAGGCTTCCCAGTCCCATTGAGTCACCTGCAGGTCCTTCACGGGGTCGGGCAGACGGCGCTCATAACCCGACTCATAGTCGCCCATCAGGTGGCCGTTGCTGTCGAAATGCCGCTTGCCGTAGTCATCTGCCCTGAGACGGCTGTTGACCGTCACTCCCGGAACCAACTCCTTGAGCATCTTCTCCGCATGGGCCGTCCACCAGGCGTTCTTCTTGACGCTGGCGTCCCAGGTGCCGTCAAACCAGAAGTCCTTGACACTCGGGTAGCGGGTAGCCAGCTCCCGCAGCGAGGCCACTATACGGTCGCAGAACCGTGTCCCGTGATAGTTGCGTACCTCGCTGAAAGTCACGAAATCCGGCCTGAGCCTCTCGATCTCGTCCACTATCGCGTCATATCCTCCGGGGACCATCGTCCCCTCCTGCCAGATATTCCACTGCAGGACAGTAAATTCCGTCTTTTGTTCATTCGCACCTGCAATCATCGGCAGGGAAATCAGAAAAACAACAATTATCAGAATCTTTCTCATTTCAAATCTTTTTTTTCAGCCTGCAAATATAAAACAATTACCCGCACAGTCTCACCTCCATTCCCCTTCGGCCACCACGAGGACCCTGCCGCCGGCCCTTATGAAAAACAACTATGTTAGGCCGCAACACAGGCTCCAACATAGTTGTTTTCCAACCTAATTATTAACCTATTAACACTGTGTCGTCATTCTCCCTTACTGCCTGAGAACATGGCCGTATGCCTAAGCACCTTCGCATCGACATAGAAGACTATCTCCTCAGCGATATTGGTCAGATGGTCGCCGGTGCGCTCGAGCTTGCGGAAGATGCTGCCGAGTCCCATAACCACCGGAAGCTCGTCCGTATGCTCCCGGGCGTACTCCATCAGAATGCTGTCGGAAGCGGCCTTTAGCCGGTCCAGCTCGTCGTCCATATCGATGACCGAGGAGGCTTTCGAGGGATTCTCGTCCATCAGGGAGGACTGCAGCCCGTTCATCATCTCTAATACGATGTCGAACATCCGCTTCAGCTGGAGCCTGTCCACTAAGGCAGCATCGAGTTTCTCCACATCCGTCTCCTTGACGAAACGGGCGATGCTGTAGGCATAGTCTCCGATACGCTCGAGGTCGCTGTTAATCTTGAGCATGGCCAGCACGAAGCGCAGGTCCACGGCCACCGGAGTGTAGAGAGCGATGAAGTCCTCCACCTGAGTATCTATCTTGATGTCCTGGGCATCCACCAGGCGCTCGCGCACCCATATCTGCTGGGCTATATTGCGGTCCATGGCAAGCACTGCCTGCCGGGCCTGGTCCATCTGACTGTACACCATAGCCCACATGCGGTATACCTCGTTGCGGAGCTGGGTGAGTTGCTGATCTACGAATTTTACCATATCCTGTAATATTTTTCTGTTAACCGAAACGGCCTGTTATGTAGTTCTGTGTCGCCTCCTTGTGAGGATTTGTAAAGATAGTCTTGGTGTCGTCATATTCGACCATCTCGCCCATGTAGAAGAAAGCCGTCCTGTCGCTGACCCTGGCCGCCTGCTGCATGTTGTGCGTGACGATGACTATGGTCACCTGGCTGCGCAGCTCGCTGATGAGCTCCTCTACCTTGGCCGTGGAAATCGGGTCGAGAGCCGAGGCCGGCTCGTCCATAAGCAGCACCGACGGAGACACCGCCATGGCACGGGCGATACAGAGCCTCTGCTGCTGACCTCCCGAAAGGGCGAATGCCGACTCGTTCAGCTTGTCCTTGACCTCATCCCACAGGGCCGCCCCGCGCAGGGACTCCTCCACCCTCTCGCGGATGTAGGCCTTGTCCTTTATGCCGTTGACCCGCAGGCCGTAGGCTACATTGTCAAATATGCTCTTGGGGAAGGGATTGGGCCTCTGGAACACCATTCCCACATTCTTGCGCAGCTCGTCCACATGGACATCCTCTCCATAAATATCTTGCCCGTCTATGAGTATCTGCCCCTCGAGCCGTGTCCCTGGAATCAGGTCGTTCATCCTGTTGAACAGCCGCAGGAAGGTGGATTTTCCACAGCCGGAGGGCCCGATGAAGGCGACCACCTGGTTCTGGGGAATATCCATAGAGATGCCCTTGAGGGCGTGGAAGGCCCCGTAGTAGAAATTAACGTCTCTGGCTTCGATTTTCTCCATTATTTTATCTTTAACCGTTTTTCAAAATATTTTCTCAGTCCTCCTGCCAGCAGGTTGATGATCAGGACAATGATAATCAGAACCAGGGCCGTCCCGTAGGCTATCGGCTGCTGTGCCTCGATGTCCGTACCGCTGGTCGAAATCACGTAGAGGTGGTACGGCAGGGCCATGCACTGGTCAAATATGGATGCGGGCAGCTGCGGGAAGAAATAGGCGGCGCAGGTGAAAAGAATCGGGGCGGTCTCTCCCGACACACGGCCGAGGGAGAGAATCAGTCCGGTGATGATGCGGGGCATACCCATCGGCAGCACCACCTTCCAGATAGTCTGGAGCTTGGTGGCGCCCAGGGCCAGGCTCCCCTCGCGGATACCGGCGGGAATGTCCTTCAGGGCCTCCTCCGTGGTACGTATAATCAGCGGCAGGGAGAGCAGCCCGAGGGTCAGGGAGCCGGCCAGAATACTGTCGCCGAATCCCAGATACTTTACGAACAGGGCCATGCCGAAAAGTCCGAAGACTATCGAGGGTACGCCGCTGAGGTTATTGGTCATCAGGCGGATGAAGCGCACTACCCACCCTTTGGAGGCGTATTCGTTCATGTAGATGCCGCTCATGATGCCTATCGGGAAGGCTACCACGGCGCTTCCGAGCATCAGCAGCAGGGTTCCCACTATCGCGGGGAAAATACCTCCGGCGGTCATTCCGTCCTCCGGAGCCTTGGTCAGGAAGTCCCAGTTCAGGACTCCGGCGCCCTTGTAGATGATGAAGCCGAGGATGGCGAAGAGCACCAGGACAATAAAATAGCTCAGCACCCGGAACACGGTGAAGGCTGCAGCCTGCGAGCGCCGCTTGCGGAGGTGGTAGCCGGTGGGATATACTGGGGTATTCATGGGTCGTTACGAATTTTTGGCCTTGTTGCGGTGGGAGATGTACTCCACGCAGAGGTTGATGAAAAATGTGATGAAGAAGAGGATCACGCCTAACAGGAAGAGGGACTGATAGTGCGCTCCGCCGGCAGGGGCCTCGCCGAGCTCAGCGGCAATGGTCGCGGGGATGGTCCTCAGCGGCTCGAGGATCGAATGGGGGATGACGGCGGCGTTGCCTGTGACCATGAGCACGGCCATGGTCTCTCCTATCGCCCGGCCGATGCCGAGCACCACTCCGGAGGCAATGCCGGACATCGACGAGGGTATTACCACTTTGGACACGGTCTGCCACTTCGAGGCACCTAAGGCCAATGAGGCCTCCCGCAGCGCCCTCGGGCAGTTGCGCATGGCGTCCTCCGCCACAGTGACTATCGTCGGCAGGGCCATGATGGCCAGGACTATGCTGCCGGCCAGTCCGCTCTCTCCCACCGGCAGGCCGAAGACCTGCTGCAGCAGGGGCACGATGATGATCAGGCCGAAGAAGCCGTAGACCACCGAAGGGATGCCGTTGAGCAGCTCGATGACGGGCTTGAGGATATTCCTCACCCGCTCAGGGGCCACCTCGGCCATATAGACCGCTATGCTGATGCCGAAAGGCAGGGCAAAGAGTATCGCGAAGAAGCTCACCCACAGCGTGCCGGCCAGCAGGGGCCACATGCCGAACAGGGGTGCGGGGGTGGCGGTCGGAAACCACTCGCTGCCGCCCAGCACCTCGGCAGGGGAGATGGCATTGTCCTCTATAAGGTTAAGCTGCGCCCCCTCCTCGACCATGCTCTCGGGGATAAAGGCGATCATCCCGGGAGTGGCGGCTATCAGGGAGTCGATCTTCCCCGCCGCATATTCGTACTGCGCTCCGAGTTCCTCCTCGGTAAAATATTCGTCCGCATCTTCTAAGCGGAAAGTAACTATCTCCATGTCCGGACCGCCGAGTCCGCTCCAGCGGGTGATGTCCTCGTCGAAGACGGCCTTGATCTCGGCGGCGGTCAGTTCCTTAACCGGATTGTCTTTGTGTACGGCTAAGACGTAGCCCTCCTCGATGACCTTCTCGCGGAAGAGACCCGCGCCCTCCGTGAAGAGGAAGCCGATAATCAGCAGGATGACGAGGCTCGTGACGAAGCCGCTGGCTGTCAGCAGCCACTTGACGGCCTTCTCGAGGAAGCGCTTCATCTCTGCACGGCCTCCCCGCCGTCACCTTCCATCCTCACCGGCACGAAACCCTGTTCCAGCACCGATTTCTGCCCTTCGGGCGAGAGGGCGTATGATATGAAGGAGCTGATTGTCTGCTCCTTGGTAGCGTCATAGTAGTAGTACAGCGGGCGCACTATCGGATAGGAGCCGTCGGCCGCTGTCTCCACCGAGGGCACCGCATAGTGCTCACCGCCGTCATAGGATACCGCCAAAGGCTTCACATAGCGGTTGAGATAAGCCAGGCCGATGTAGCCGATGGCCCCCTTGGTCTGCTTGACGGACTGGATGATGGCCCCGGTCGCGGGCATCGAGAGGATGCTGCTCATGTAGTTCTTGTTGTCCAGGACGCTCTCCTTGAAGAACTCGTAGGTGCCGGAGGATGTCTCGCGGGAGTAGACCACTATCTTGCGGTCCTCACCGCCCACCTCTTTCCAGTTGGTGATCTTGCCGCGGAAGATGTCCTCGAGCTGCTCGCGGGTGAGCTGAGTGACGGGGTTCGAGGGATTGACCACCACCGCTAAGGCGTCGTAGGCCACGATGACTTCCCGGGCCTCCAGACCGGCCTCGGCAAACTTCATTTTCTCCCCGAACTTGATGCGCCTCGAAGCCATCGCGATGTCTGTCGTGTTCTCCATCAGAGCCGCTATGCCGACTCCCGAGCCGCCGCCGGTGACGATGACCTCCCCCTCGGGATGCTCCTCGAGGTAGTCTTCAGCAAGTTCCTGTGTAAGCGGGAGAAGTGTGTCGCTGCCCTTGACCCGCTGGGCCTGAGCCGACCCGGCAGCGAGCATTGCGACAAATACGGAAATAAGAATCTTTTTACGGTTCATCTCTGTATTTTCCGCCGGGATTTGTCCCGACAGGCCGCAAAGATATCAGCCTCTTACGAGTCCGCAAGAGGCTAACATCAGGTTTCATCTTTCCGTAACGGTATTTTAACGGCTTTGTAACAACAGGGCGCTTCAGAAGCCGGCATGCTCCTGAAGCCTCTCACGGCTCTCTAAACCGCGGTTCTTCTCCCCGGTGTAGGTCCACTCGATACGGTCCTCGAGGGTCTGCCCGTCCGGAGCGGTGACGGAGGCGCGGATGACATTGTCCCCCCTGCGCAGGGTGACTTCGTCGATGATGTAGTGTACGTCGGTGTATCCCTGACGGATGCCCTTGAGCTTGCGGCCGTTGAGCCATACTGTCGGAGTGCCGCAGTTGCTGTAGACGGTGATGGAGGTAACGCGCTTCTCCCGGTCGGTATTGCGGCGCTGGGTCAGGTAGAGCACCGGCTCCTCGCTCCAGTTGGCCTTGTACCAGTAGTACGAATCCTTTTTAACCTGACGGTCGAAGCTAACTAATCCTTTCATGTTCCGGGCCGGAATACCACCCCTTTCCCACATCGGGCAGGCGAAGTCAAACATGTTCCAGAGATAGGAGGCGATGATGTACGGATGGCGCGATATGACGGCCCACTGGTACTCGTGGGTCTTGGTCTGGAAGGTCTCGGGGTAGAACTGCTTGGACCAGTCGAGGGATTCGCCGAGGTATTCGGTCTGGTGGGCGGTATTGGCGTCAGCCC
Organism: uncultured Alistipes sp.; assembly: GCA_902388455.1. GTDB lineage: Bacteria > Bacteroidota > Bacteroidia > Bacteroidales > UBA932 > Coprenecus. The sequence goes on from CABMPD010000015.1 coordinate 14,897, forward strand.
CGTACTCAGTGAGCATCAGCCTCATATCGGGATAGTTCTCCTCCAAGCCCTCTACCCAGGGATCGATATCGGTAATCTCCCGTTCGTACCAGCCGTAGTAGCGGTTCATTCCCTGAATATCGGAATTGAGGTTGACCGGATGGTCTGCGTGCCCGTGACCGTTTACGGCCGCAGTGTAGCGGTCAGGGTCCTCTGTCTTGGCCAGATCGTGCAGGGACTGGGTCAGGGCTGCCGTGTAGGCGTGAGGCTTGTAGACCTCGTTGTGCAGGCCCCAGGTATAGATGGAAGGATGGTTGAAGCTCTGGCGGATGAGCTCGCGCAGCTGACGGTGAGCGTTCTCCCATTCCTCTCCGGTGACTTTATTGACAAACGGTATCTCCGCCCAGACGATAAGGCCCAGCGAGTCGCATTTCGAGTAGATGTAGTCCGACTGCTGGTAGTGGGCCAGACGCACAGTAGTGGCACCGATGTCCATGATCATGGCTAAGTCCGTGTCATGCTGCTCCTTGGTGAGTGCGCTGCCGGAGCCGAGCCAGTCCTGATGGCGGCAGACCCCGTACATGGGCCAGCGCTCCCCGTTGAGGTAGAATCCCTCCCCGGCCACTATCTCGAACTTCCGCACTCCCAACAGCTGCACCACCTCGTCTATGATGCTGCCGTCCCGGTACAGACGGACGCACACCCGGTAGAGATAGGGGTCGCGGCGGCCCTGCCACAGCCGGGGACTCTCAAGGGTAAAATCCGCCCTGAACTCCTGCATGCCCTGGGCGCTCAGCTCTATATCCGAGCGCTGCAAGGCCACCTGCCGTCCCTCCATATCCTCGATGACGCTTTCTAAAACGAGAGGCTCCGTCCGCAGTCCGCCGTTGTCCAATTTGGTGCGGACAGTTATCCGCGCCGACTCGCGGGAGACATCCTTCTGAGTGATGTACACCCCGCTCGAAGCGTGGTCTGTCACGGCGACATTGCATCTGTCGGTGACTATCAGCGATACCGGACGGTAGATGCCCCCGTACACTCCGAAAAGGAAGTGGTTGACGGGGATGACATCCGGCCGGGAGGCGTTGTCGGCGATGACCGTTATCTCATTGTCCTGTCCGAAGCGCACTTCCTGCTGTATCTCGCAGGCAAATGCCGAATATCCTCCTCGATGCTCCCCTACCAGCACTCCGTTGACATAGACCCGGGCGCAGCTGCCCACTCCCTCGAAACGCAGGAAGAGGCGGCGGTCCTTCCACTCCTCGGGGAAATTGCAGACCTTGCGGTAGGTGGCCTCTCCCTGGTAGAAATCCTCGACCCGCAGCTGCATGTCATCGGCATTCCAGGTATGGGGAAGGGTTACATCTTCCCATGCATCCGCCTCCGCTATGCGGAACTGCCAGCTGTCATTGAAGGACAATACCTGTCGGGCACCTTCCGGACCGTCTGCCGGGAAAGCAGCAGCGGACAATGACGTCAAAAATAGGAGAGTAAAAGGGAACAATAGGAATGATATTCTCATAACGATTTTGTTTTCTTATTTTAACGATATTATTTTATTATTTATTCGAAAATGAATAAGGCAAATCCTCATCTGCCGTCGCCCTGCTGTAATCCGGTTCAGGACTCATCTCCAGATGCAGGATGCCGCCGCCGAGCAGACCCTCGTGAGTGTAGTAGCTGCGGGTATAGGGCCTGCCGTTGAGCTCGGCCGAGCGGATGTAGCAGCGGTCCGGACCGTTTTCAGGTGCGTCAATGGTCAGGCTCCGTCCGTTCTCGAAGTGCAGCACAGCCTTGCGGAACAGGGGGGAGCCGGCGACATACTGGTCGCTTCCGGGACAGACGGGATAGAACCCGAGAGCCGAGAATACGTACCATGCGGAGGTCTGTCCGTTGTCCTCGTCCCCGCAGTAACCGTCGGGCGTGGGGCTGTAGAGACGGTTCAGGACCTGACGCACCCACCACTGGGCTTTCCAGGGCCGGGCAGCGTAGTTATAGAGGTAGATCATGTGCTGGGCAGGCTGGTTACCGTGGGCGTAGTTGCCCATATCGGCTACGGCCATCTCCCTTATCTCGTGGATAGGATATCCGTAGTAGCTGTCATCGTAGACAGGAGGCACCGAGAACACCGAGTCGAGCATGGCGGTAAATGTCCCGCGGCCTCCCATCAGGTCGATAAGGCCCTGGGGGTCATGAAAGACGGACCAGGTGTAATGCCAGCTGTTGCCCTCGGTGAAGGCATCGCCCCACTTCAGGGGTGAGAAGGGGGACTGGAACTGTCCGTCGCGGTTGCGGCCGCGCATCAGGTTGGTGGAAGGGTCGAAGACATTGCGGTAGTTCAGGGCCCTGCTCCGGAGGGTGTCTGTCTCCTGCTGCGGCCTGCCGAGGGCCTCTGCCAGCTGGAGGATGCACCAGTCGTTGTAGGCATATTCGAGGGTACGGGCCACATTCTCGGCTATACCGACGTCATAAGGGATGTAGCCGAGGGTGTTGTAGTATTCGTGCCCGAGCCGGCCGGTGGAGGAGACCCGGGGATGAACGTTACGGGTGCCGTGCAGCAGTCCCTCGTACAGGGTCTGCACGTCCTCTACCCTCACGCCCTTGACCCAGGCATCGACGAGGACAGAGGCGGAGTTGTTGCCGACCATGCAGCCGCGGTGGCCCGGACTGGCCCATTCGGGGAAGAAGCCGCTCTCCCTGTACGTGTTGAGCAGTCCTTCCTGTATCTCTTTATTGACCGAAGGATACATGAGGTTGAGCAGAGGGAAGAGGCTGCGGAACGTATCCCAGAATCCGGTATCGGTGTACATGTATCCGGGCAGTACCTCTCCGTTGTAGGGACTGTAGTGGACGGGCCGGCCCTGAGCATCCATCTCGTAGAGCTTGCGGGGAAAGAGCAGCGAGCGGTACAGACATGAATAGAATGTCCGGTACTGCTCCTCCGTGCCGCCCTCGACCTCTATCCGGCCCAGAACGTCGTTCCAGACCCGGCGGCCGGCCTCCGCTATCTCCTCGAAGGAGCTGTCTCCGAGTTCCTGCAGATTGCGCTCCGCCTGCTCAAGGCTGATGAATGAGGATGCCACCCTTACATGGACCTGAGCGCTGCGGGCCGTGCTGAAGCCTACTATCGCTCCGGCATGACCGGCCTCCTGCTCCAATGCTCCGGTCTGTATCTCCCCGTCGCGTACGGTAGCCGTATAGGAGAACGGACGGTCGAAGACCATGACGAACCAGTTCCGGAAATTGTCCGGACACCCTCCGCTGTTGCGGGTGCTGTAGCCCACTATCTTGTTTTCCCCGGGGATGACCTTGATATACGAGCCGCGGTCGAAGGCGTCCACCACCACATTGGCACTGTCGCTCTCCGGGAAGGTGAAGCGGAAGATGGCCGCACGCTCCGTGGGAGTCAGCTCCACAGTTACATCTGGCTTGGCTAAATAGACCCGGTAATAGTGCGGCAGAGCGGTCTCGGCCTTGTGGGAGAACCAGCTGGCACGCTCATTCTCATCGAAGACCGGAGTTCCGACTGTGGGCATGAGGGAGAACTGGCCGTAGTCGTTGATCCACGGGCTGGGCTGATGGGTCTGCTTGAAGCCCCGGATCTCCAAATGGGAGTAGACGTAGGCCCAGCCGTCGCCCATCTTTCCGGTCTGAGGTGTCCAGAAGTTCATGCCCCAGGGGCGGGCGATGGCCGGATAGGTATTGCCGGTAGAGAACTCAAATGTGGAGAGGGTTCCCATCAGGGGATTGACATACTTGGTGTAGTCCCGGGCGGTGTCCTCAGCCCGAGAAGTACGGGCCGTAAACCCGCATACCGTAAGGACGGTCAGCACACATGCGAAGTGCAGGAGAGCTGTCTTTTTCATTTTCTGTCGGTTATTTTTGTTCATCGGTCATTTCTATTTCGAGGACACCCCCTGCAGTGATGTCGCTGAAGTCGATCCACCACCTGTCATACGGCTGTCCGTTCAGTCTGATACTCTTGATGTATCTGTTTTCGGGGGAATTGTTCAGGGCCCTTACGGTGAACTCGCCTCCGGCCACCCGGATTACAGCCTCGTCGAAGAGCGGAGAGCCGAGGAAATAGCGTCCTCCGGCAGGCTCCACCTGGTAGAAGCCGAGAGACGAGAGGATGTACCACGAGGACATGGCTCCCACATCCTCATTGCCCGAAAGGCCGTCCGGAGCGGCGGAATACAGCTCTGTCAGGATGTAGCGCACCAGGTCGGCGGTCTTGTCCGGCTCTCCGGCCATGGTGTAGAAATAGGCGACATGGTGGCTCGGCTCGTTGCCGTGGGCGTACTGTCCGATGAGGCCTGAGATGTCGGGCGATACGTCCTCTCCCTCCAGCTTGGAGTCAATCGTAAAGAGCGAGTCCAGCTTGCTCAGGAATGCCTCGCGGGAGCCGAAGCAGTCTATCAGCCCCTCGAGGTCCTGCGGTACGAGGAAGGTGTACTGCCAGGCATTGCCCTCGCAGTAGTCGTCGTTGCGGTGCTCCGAGGAGATGGGGTTGAACGGCTCGTGGAAGCTGCCGTCCCGGCCCTTGCCGCGCATGAAGCGGGTCTGCGGGTCGAACAGGTGGCGGTAGGAGCGGCTGCGCTCTATGAAATACTCATAGTCCTCCGTATGCCCGAGCCTCCGGGCCACCTGAGCCACAGCCCAGTCCGCGATGGCGTATTCCATGTCGAAGGCCACCGACTCGTTCATTGTCTCCCAGGGGATGTAGCCGTATTCCTTGCGGGCGGCCATGCCCCTCTCGTCGAGCATAGCGGAGTTCTTCAGTGCCGTGTAGGCCCTCTCCTCGTCCTCGACGTAGCCCTTGAGAACGGCGTCGGCTAAGATGCTGATGCCGGGATTGCCGACCATGGTGTTGGTCTCACAGCCCATCAGATGCCATACGGGCAGCTTGCCCTGCTGGTCGTATATCGTCATGAAGGTCTCGGCAATATCCCTCATCTTCTCCGGATGGATCAGGGTCATCAAGGGATGTGCGGAGCGGTAGGTGTCCCAGCACGAGAGGGTCGTGTAGTTGACAAAGCCTCCGTCGGGATGCATCTGTCCGTCAGCTCCGTAGTAGTCTCCGCTCACGTCACAGAACTCCGAAGGGCCTATCATCGTATGGTACAGTGCCGTGTAGAAGACCTTCCGCTGCTCCTCGTCCCGAGTGCCGATGCGGATCTTCGAGAGCTCGCCGTTCCATGCCTGCCGGGCAGCCTCCACGCAGCCTCCGAAGTCCCATCCGGGCAGCTCCGCAGCCATATTGGCCCAGGCATTCTCCACCGACGTGGGGGAAAGGGCTACCTTAACGTAGAGCGGTACCCCGGCAGCTGCGTCCAAGGATGCGCGGGCGTAGACCCTACGGCCCCTGCCGCTGTCCTGAGCGGACTGTCCGTCGGCGATAACCTCGAGGGAGGTGACGGGGAGGGAAAATTCCGCCGCGAAGAACACTTTCTGGTCCGAGGCCCAGCCCTTCGAGAAGCGGTAGCCCTCCACCCTGCTGCCGTCCACCCGGGTTATCCGCGCCTCCACGGGAGAATCCCATCCGCCTCCGTTCACCAGGTCTATGACCACTGCCGCGTCGTCCGGGGCATTGAAGGTATATTTGTGGAATCCCACCCTCTTGGTGGCGGTAAGCTCCACGTCCACGTCATAGCGGGTCAGGCGGGTGGCGTAGTATCCCGGACGGGCCGTTTCCTTAGAGCGGTCCGAATAGGACCATAGGCCGGAGCCCGGGTCATCCTCCCTGCCGCGGGCGTATGTCACCTCGCCCGTAACCGGCATCAGGGTGATGTCGTGCAGGTCGCCTATGCCCGTTCCGCTCAGGTGGGTGTGGGGAAAGCCGATGACCGTCGAGTCGCTGATGTGGTAGCCGGAGGTCCAGTCCCAGTCCTGGGGGATGCTGGTCGGGCCGAGCTGCACCAGACCGAAGGGGACGCTGGCCCCGTAGAAGACATGACCGTGGCCGCCGGTGCCGATTGTCGGGTCCACATATTTTGTAAAATCCTTCTGAGAGGGAGTGCAGGCAGCCGAGGCGAGAAGGGCTCCGGCTGCCGCAATTATTGTCATTGTGCCTGATATGCGCATAGATGGATATGTTATTTTGTTGCCTTGGTGTTGGGCTCGCTGTCCATGACGAGGGTGAGCGTGCCGCCCTTGACCAGCTGCTTGTAAGGCAGGACGTAGGTCTTGAGAGGACGGCCGTTGAGCTTCATGCTGCGGACGTAGATGTTGTCCTTGCTGTTGCCCTGGGCCTCGATGACGAAGGGTCTGGAGCGGACGTCCTCGGGGAGGCGGATGGTGACGCGGTCGAAGACGGGACTGCCGATCTGGAAGGAAGGCTCCCTGTCACCCAGTCCCTTGACGTCGAACAGGCCGATGGAGGACATCACGTACCATGCTCCGAGCTGGCCCTGGTCCTCGTCCTGACCGTAGCCGTAGCCGTGGATTTCCTCGGTGCCGTAGAACTCATCGCAGATGGCCCTGACCCATTTCTGGGTGAGCCAGGGCTTGCCGGAGAAGTTGAAGAGCCAGGAGATGTGGAGATTGGGCTGATTGCCGTGGTTGTACACTCCGGAGATGCCGGCGAAGGCGTCGACTACCGTGCCGCCGCCGAAGATATTGGCCCGGGAGATGGTAAAGATGCTGTCCAGGCGGGTGTTGAACTCGTCACGGCCGACGGTCTCGGCAAGGGTCGCGGCGTCATGAGGTACGTAGAAAGTGTACTGCCAGGCGTTGCCCTCCTGGAAGCCCACCCAGGGGCGGGAGGGATCGAAGGGCTCTATGAACTTTCCGTCCTTGTCCTTGGGACGGATGAAGCCGGTAGAAGGGTCGTAGAGTTTCTTCCAGCCGTGGGAAAGCTCCATCAGCTGACGGGCGTCCTCCTTGTGGCCGAGGGCTTCGGCGAAGTTGGCCACTGCATAGGCGCTGAAACAGTATTCGAGGGTGTGCGAGGCACCGAAGGGAGAGCCGTCGCGGTGGTGCTCGTCGTTGACTCCGGTACTGGGAACGTAGGGCGAATAGCCGTATTCGACAAATGCTCCGGCATCGGACTTGCCGGCGCCGACGGGTCTGTCTTTCCAGCCTAACTCGTTTTTCAGGGCCGCCTCATATCCGGTGGCGATGTCGAAATCGCGGATGCCGCAGTTGTATGCTCCGGCGATGACTAAGCCCATGAAGTTGGTCCCCACTCCGGAAACATAGCGGCTGTTGGCAATGCCGTCGGCCAGCCATCCGGTCTCCTTGTAGACCAGCAGCTGGCTCTGGACGAAGTCGGCGTAGTACTCGGGATAAGCCAGAGCCCAGAGCAGGGTCAGGTTCCAGCAACCTCCCCACATAGCGTCCGTGTTGTAATGGTGGTGCAGGGGACGGCCGTCGGCATCCTTCTCTATGTGGCCTACAGTGCCGTCGTTGCGGGGATAGTCGCCGTTCACGTCGCTGGCCAGGCCGCGGCCCAGGAGAGCGTGGAAGAGACCTGTGTAGAACTTGGTCTTGTCGGCCTCGTCAGGGCCCTCGACCACGATGCGGCCCAGAGCCTCTTCCCAGATGCCGTCGGCTTTCTGACGGGCCTGGTCGAAGGTCAGGTTTTCAGCCTCGGTCACGAGGTTGTTCTTAGCGTTGTCGACGGAGGTGTAGGATACCCCGACCTTGACCTCTATGGTCTCGTTCTGCACTGTCGTGAATGTCATGTAGATGCCGGAGCCGGGTCCCATGCTGCGGACTGCCGAGGGCTGGACAGCCTCACCGGCGAACGTGCCCCATTCCTCTGGACTGCGGCTGACCTGAGCATAGAAATACAGTGGCACCACGGCACCGGGCTGATACTTCTGGACGTATGCCGGTTCGGTTATCACGCAGCCCTGAAGGGTACCGTCCCCGTTGTACTGCACCTCGGCGTCCACTACCCTGCCGCTCTCGCCCCAGCGGCGCCCGATGTCGAATATCAGGTGAGCCTGGTCCGAGGCAGGAAACGTATAGCGGTGAAAGCCGACCCGCTCAGTGGCCGTCAGCTCTGCCCTGATGCCGTAATCCTTGAGTATGACGGAGTAATATCCCGCCGTGGCATATTCGTCCTGCTTGTCGAACTCCGAGCGGTAGCCGTCCTCAGTACCGTCCAGGCTGCCCGGAACGGTCTTGAGAGTGCCTGTGGAAGGCATCACAGAGATACCTCCTACCTGAAACTCATGCAGGTTGACAAAACCCTCGATCGAGGTATGGCGGGCATCGTAGCCCACGGCCTGCCAGCCGTCCTTGTTGCCATAATGGCCGTTGGTAGAGGGCGCCACCTTCGCCATGCCGAATGGCAGGGAGGCAGGAGTGTAGAAAAACCAGCGGCTGTGCGCAGTGCCGATGTTTGGATCCACGTAACGGGTCAGGCCCTCCCGGCCGGGGTCCTCAGACTGCTGAGCCGATGCAGGTGCGGCTGATACAGATATCCCGGTGAGGGCTGTCAGGCAGAATGCTGCCCATAAGGATAATTTCGTCATAATCGTCGTCGCGTATTAGTGTTTTGCGGTGACAAATGTACGAAATTTCCCAATACAATGCAGCCCTCAGACAAGCATCGCGGAAATAGCCGGAAGTATCTGTACATCCGCCGGCAGCCAGTCCACCGCATTCAGCTCCTGCGCCGACAGCCAGCGGGCGGATTCGTGCTCCTTGAGCTTAAGATCTCCGGCGGCGACAGTACATAGAAAGCAGTGCATCGTCAGATGAAACGCGGGATAGTCGTACTCCACCGTACAGAGCAGCTTCCCGATATTGATCTCAGTGTCCAGTTCCTCCCGGATCTCCCTGCGCAGAGCCTCCTCACGGCTCTCCCCGGCCTCCATCTTGCCGCCCGGGAACTCCCATTTGTCCTTGAACTCCCCGTAGCCGCGCTGAGTCGCTAAGATGCGGCCGCCGTCATGGATGACCGCCGCCACCACCTCTATCCTCCGCTTATTTTCCATTGTCCCCGGCACCGCCCAACATCGTATAGACCTGAACTCCTGCAGCCAGGAAGGCTCCGACACCGTAGACCTCGGTCATCTCGCGGGTAACCTTCTTGGGGTCTGCGCCGATGGGCTGCACCCAGCCGAGCTTGCCGTCCGGCTCCACAGCGTCGGTCAGAGCCTTCCAGCCTTTGAGAATCACCGGGGTGAAAGTCGCCGCATCGAGAAGTCCGGCGTTTACCCCGTAGGCCAGGCCGTAGACGATAAAGCCGGTCGCGCTGGTCTCGGGCGAGGGATATGACGCCGGATCCAGCAGGCTCGCGTGCCAGTAGCCGTCAGGACTCTGAAGCCCGGCCAGACGCGAGGCCAGGTCCACAAAAAGGTCCTCATAGAAGTCCCTGTAAGCATTCGTCTCCGGGAGAATCTGCAGCAGCTCCGCCAGTCCGGCAAGTACCCAGCCGTTGCCGCGGCCCCAGAACACCTTCTCTCCGTTGTCTTCCCGGTCATCGAAATACCGCCAGTCGCGGTAGAAGAGCCGGGCCTCCTTATCGTACAGATATTCATAGGTAGCCTTGTACTCGCGGTCCATGAACTCGAGGAACTCCGGTCTTCCTGTCAGGACATACATCCTCGCATACACCGGAGGAGCCATGAACAGCGCATCGCACCAGGACCAGCGCTCGAGAGTCGCCCCATCCGTATAGTCCAGTTCGAGAGTGCTGCACGAGGGATACCTGAGCACGAACTCCGTCCGCGCCAGTGTCGGCAGCAGCATATTGCGTTCACGGTATTTCTCATACATCGTCAGCCACGCCTGCGACACCGCAATGTCGTCCGCATGGTACATCATCTTCCCCGTCTGCCAGCTGTTCCTCCGCCCTATCCTCCTTATCCACTGATAGTAGCTGTCATCACCGTCCTCCCTCTCAGCCACCTCGGCCCAGTCCAGCATCCCCACATACAGCGCCGCCTGCGTCCAGGCCAGATCGCCGTGCTCCCCTTCATCTATCAGATGATTCGCCCTCTCCCAGTCTGCCACAAGCCTAAGCATAGATTTTACCTCCTGAGCCTCAGGAGCCTGCGCCCCAGCCCCCACTGTCACCAGCGCCATCAGCGCCATTATCGTCACGATGTGTTTTTTCATATAACGGTTCCTTTAAATAAAATGCGGGGCAAACTTAGTGTTTTCGGGGCATAACTCCAAATTCCTCCAGCCTGTCGTGTTGTCAGCATCATTTATCTACCAAGCAGCCACTCAGTAGCAGGAATAACATTTATTGTACAGCCCTCCTCCTCAATTGTCTCCTGCTCCTCAAATGTTACAAGCGTAAGATTGCCGCACTTAAGTTTCTTTGCAGCATTCTTCAATCCTCTTATCTCTCTATTGCGTGTCCTTACAGTCGAGATGTCATATGACAGCTGTATCAACTCCTGCACATTGCCGTCCCTGGCAATGACAAAATCAACTTGCGAGGATGTCTCCTTATTTATAGTAGAAAGCATCACGGTAGCAGCCGTCACTCAGACATCTTCATAGAGTCACACAAGACTCAAGATTCAAAGAAAGCAACATTTACACCCTACTTTTGTAATTTATTTACAATATTCTAATATATAATTTGCAATATATCATTTTATTCCTATCTTTGTTCTGCAAATTAAGACAAATACAACAAGTATGATAGCGAACTTCTCGGTCGAAAACTTTTTCTCCATTAAATCGGCTCAAAAAATCAGTTTTGAACCTACGTCAGACACTTTTATGTCTGATGAATATTCGTACGAGGTTAAAGAAGGTGTCAGGCTGCTGAAAGTTGGAATCATATATGGAGCCAATGCTTCCGGTAAAACAAATGTGTTAAATGCCATCGAGTTCTTCAGAATGTTAGTTCTAAGAATGCCTAAAGACCGAAATGAGAAAACCGGAGTTGTTCCTTTCATGTTGGACGATACTTCCAGGAATGAAACAACCAGGATGTCGATGGTATTCTATATCGGCCAATCGAAGTATGTCCTCAGTTTTGAATTGGATGCAAAACATATTTATTCCGAGACATTGATTGTTTATGATTCCGTTCGCCCTACCAGACTATATAACCGCAGTTATGATGCTGCAACAGATTCCACTATCATAGACTTTGGTTCAAATCTGAAAATGTCACGGAAGAGTCAAGAAGTAATTTCCGGGAATACAATCAATAATTGCAGTGTACTTGCCGCATTCGGCAAAAGTAATGTGGAACGGACAAAACTGAATGACGTTTACGATTACTTTGCCCAGCATATAAAAGACATATTGGCTCCTGGCATGATGCTTTCGAGGTATGTCAAGGCGCGACTGGACAAAGACGAAACTGGCGATTTGAAGAAATTCATTTTGAACTTCCTGAAAGCATCCGATTTCAACATAGAAGATGTGGTGCTGCACGAAGAAGAAGAGTTGATCACTCCTGAATTGGAACAACTCATTCAGGATGCGCCTATCGATAAAGAAGCAAAAGCAGAAATGCTAAGAAGGGGCAAAATCACAAACGCAGAGCTGACTTTCAAGCATAAGGCCGGCGATAAAGTATATGATTTGTCTGAAGAATACGAATCCAATGGTACGATGAGATTTTTGGGAATGGCGGTGATTCTGAATTTCTTGTTAAAGACTGATCGGTTTGTCCTTATAGACGAAGTAGAAACAAGCATCCACTACGAACTGCTGGCTTATTTCCTAAAAGTATTTTTAGCGAACAGCAACAGGCCGTCCCAAATCCTCCTGACAACGCATGACATCAATCTGCTTAACGAAGATTTCATTCGCCGTGACACGATATGGTTTACTGACAAAGACGAACTTGGCGAGACTAAAATAGTACGCCTCTCATCTTTGGGACTGCATAAAAATCTTTCCCCTTACAATGCCTACAAACAAGGGAAATTAGTAAAGTTGCCGTTCCTTGGCAGTCAATATATCAACTTAAATGACCAATGACATGGGGAGGACAGTAACAAAAAGTATCGCAATCATAGGCGAAGGGGATACAGAATGGTTCTATTTTGATTCTTTGAGAATCGCGTGCCGCTACCCCTTCAAGGTCGCGCCGGATTTTCCTCAGCACAGCGACGTCAATCATATTCTGAAACTGGTCGAATCCTATCTGAACAGACAATATGATTATATCATATGCTTGTTTGATATGGACAGACTGTTTCAGTATCCTTCTGAAATGCAGTTATATCAACAGGCAAAGAAAAAGTACCATGCAAAGAAATATGTCGGGAGAGTGATGTTTGTAGAAACGAATCCCTGCACGGAATTTTGGTTCTTGCTTCATTTCCTGCCCACTGTAGTTTACAGACGATATGAGAGTTACGAACAACTGCTCCCTGAATTGCAAAAATACATGCCGGGCTACGAGAAAACAAAACGATATTTCATACGCACCAACCTCTATAAGTACCTGACAGAAAACGGTGATTTGGAACGAGCGATGTCAAATTCGGAGAAGCTGTGCCAACTTTGCCAAGAATCACCGGAAGATTTGAAAGCATATTCTGAGATACATAAGGTCTTAATGCTGCTTAACGAAATAGACTAGGATTGTTTATCGTTCAGGTATTTAAAAACACAAGAACAAACGCGCCAAGACTTCGGAAAGACCACACCTCACTACTGCCAACCGCAATGGAATGTCATCATTAATTATTCTCTATTTCCTCTAGTCCAAGACGTTTAAGATAGCAGAAAGTGGCATCGTAAAACTCTGGGAGGCGGGTGGCATCCTCTTTGTTTCCGTATGGAACGCAGATGACCATTCCTTGTCGGGCACGGGTCAAGAGTACCCTATATGCATTCAACTGATACAGCTGATTCATCGGCTGCTTATTCGCACTCCAATTGTTATTTCCGAACTTAAAGTATCTCCAGCCTTTAGGAGTGTAACGCAGATCACCGTCCCAGGCAATGCATGTCCAGTCCAGCTCCAGACCTTGAACATCAAATTCCGTTGCCACGTCTTCAAGAAAAAGAGAGGACTTAAGATCATTCCGGTCATCAAGGAACCAATGAACCACATTGCACTCTCTTTTCACATCTATAGCCAGCGGACGCAGCCTTTCTGCTTTTGATGAAACAACGATTCCGTAACGTTCTGATCCGCGGGCCTGCTTTCTCAGCCATTTCTTTGCTTCTTCTATATCTCTGGTAAGCACTATCGGATAATTCTCGCGTATCTCGTTGTAAACCGACCGTGCATTCTCCTCCTCCAAATTCAGCAAATAATGCACAAAGAGCGACAGCTTTTCTGCCCGGAATGAGCGCATAGAGACTTTCAGATGAAGCTCCGGAGCATATGTCACATTGGTGTTTCCTGACAAGATACGTGACACATTGCCCTCCGCGTATTCTTTATCGGTCAGATGGTCAGATATATAAACTTTCCAGTCAGGGAACATTGTGTTGCAGGCATTAATCCATTCCGCAATACCAGCCTCCCCATTGTGGATTTCCTGCCCGCCCCCGACCAAACACACTATCACGGCCCAGTCTTTCCGCAGATTCAATGACCAGATAAGAAATTCTGCCTCTGACATAGGAAAATCAGGGACTTTCCGCTTATTTCCATAACTGCCTCCACGTGCGAGCCAATCAGCCAACTTAGCATGATTCCAGGACCTTTGCGCCTCATCAAAAATCGCTATATGCTCAATTTCTGCAAAACCAGAATCTTCTTCAGCCAGTGTTACAGATTCGTCTATCTCAAGCTTACCATTCCGAATAGGAGTTTTTATCTTGTTCAGCATCTGCTCGCGATAATTGTAAATCTCCTGTATGAAACGTTTCACTTCCCTTCTTGCGTCTGTAAGATTTCCTCCGTCGCGTATCTTCTTATCCCGTGCCAGCGCCTCTGTCAGCACCTTAACTAACGGTCCGTTACCGGAAAGGTATACAGCAAGACTTTCCCTCCTGTCATCCTCACTGATTTTCTTAGACTGTTCTATTGCCACATTTAGCCCCACCAAGGTTTTTCCCGCACCGGGCACACCTGTTACAAAGCAGATACTCTTCTCTTTATTATCATGACTTTTGTGTATTATATCCAAAATATAATCTGTAGTCTCTTTTAAAGATTTACCGGAGGCTTCTTTTCTGGTTATAGATTCTACGGAGTGATTCATGTATAATGCCATAGCCGCTTCTATTATGGTCGGCGTAGGCTCATACCGGCTAATGCTCCATCGGTCAATATCCAACGGTTTTAATTGAGAATACGACTCGTGAATGACTACATCCCTGATAATTTTACCCAGACTGCGACTGTTTGAAAGGAAAGGATTATAAATCCTGTCATGGTATCTCGACGCTTCCAGCACGTCAGTATACTCATCTGCTTCTGTAGCTACCAAAATCGGAACAATTGGAGCATCATGACTCTCCTTATGGAAATTCTTCAAGTCAAGTGCATAGTCCATAACCTGCTCCATATCCATCTGCAGATACTTGGACTGCCCTGCCTTGAACTCTATACAAAAGATGATATCCCGTAAAAGCAGCACAACATCCACCCGCTTACCTAAGCGCGGAATTGTATATTCAAATATTATTTCTGCATTCTCATTTTTCCACTCCTCCAGAATATCTTTCATTAGGCCTATCTCTTCTTCCCATGCTTTCACCTGCGGGGGCTCATTTCCTCCATAAAAAGTCAGCTTCCGCAATATAGAATCTGAAGGTTCGCGAATAAATTCTGCTGCCTTGTTCTGATAATAACTATTCATGTAATTGGAATTCAAACGATACAAAAATAATCAAAATCATATAACACAGCTTTGGCAATAAAAAAACATTACTCTATCAATGCTCATGCCATTACACTCTACAGATGTACCCTACCTTAAAAACTTCTCCGGCCCCCTGAGTTCTTCTATCAAGCGGTCTACCGTAGTACAAGGATTGTGCTCTGAAAATTTCTGCTCCTTCGAGTAGGTTGATCTCAAGTGCCTGGCATATGATATGGCTGATTTTTCATTTCCCAAAGACGTAATTATGTCATACATTTTCTTAGAATTCTTCTCATACCGATATGTCTTATATCCCTTGCACTCGCGTATTTTACTTTCAAGTTTCTCAATATATGCAGTGCGGCTTATCGCTGTGTCGAAATCATTATTGTCATCTTTGTCGAACACTACCCATACCCTGTCAAATCTAAGTTGACTTGCCCGCTCAAGCTCATCTTTTTTATCTTTTGCCCACTTTACCAACGAACATGTAGAACGTCCTCCCCCTTTAACAATTGGAGACAACACCTGAGAATAATTGTCGGCTATAAAGGATTCAAAATAATTGGGTTCGGTCTCACTTCCCTCACATACAATAAGAAAACGGACTATTTTGGACCGCACTTTTTCTCCACGCTTCTTTGCTGCTTTTGCCTCGCGCCTTATCAGCTTTTGCTTCTCTCTCTTGTATTTTGGAATAAGTCCCATAGTATGAACATTTAACGTAAAAACGGAATCGCCCCAAAACGTCCCTCGATATAATCCTTCTCAATGCTTCGGTCATTACGGACCTTGACCCCACGGTCATCCTTGAACTCGACAAGGGAATAGAGAACGCTGGAGTCGGTCCTGTCTTTCTCTGTGAACCAGATCTGATCTCTACGCAAATACGCGAGATTGAGCAAGTTGGTATCGTGTGTAGTACATACAAGTTGCGCTCCGTTGGGATTTGTATTCTTATTCATGAACAGCTGGACAATGCTTCTGGTAAGCATCGGATGCAGGCGGATGTCCAGTTCGTCTACAAGCAGGATTGTTCCGTTTTTCAGAGCCGAGAACAGCGGACCAGACAGCGAGATCACCTGTTTTGTCCCCTCTGATTCCATCAAGTCTTTTCTGAACATCCGTTCATCCACGACATTCCCTTCATTATCGTAGATATTGTGAACGGTAAGCATTTCATAAAGCCCCTTAAATTCCACCTTCTTTTCCTTTTCCACGTAATAGTAAGGTGCTTCCTGGACTTTCATATCCTTAAATCCTAACTGGAGGTGCTGATAAAAACTCAAAATATCCTTGCACTCCTCGCTGTTGTTCTGAAACAGCTTCATCGTAAAACTGTCATTTTCACCGAAACTTTTGCGTGAGAAATCGTACATGCCGCGGAAAAAGCCGATAATCGACTCTGCTTTTTTCCCATTCAGTTGAGCCACTAATGACAGGAAAAGCCTGTTTTCGGGTGTCATCTCCTCTTTCCCCTCACCTTCGGCAAATCTTGCAGAAGAGACATGCAATTCCTGACAGTTTCTCTCAAACAGGCAGAACTCCCGCTCTTTTACTTTCTTCTCATACAACCACTCCCCGATTATCCTCTGCCGGTCATGCTCTATGCCATAGCGGTACTTTGTATTCCCGAGAAGAAACTGAATCTCATAAGATGTAGGCTCTGATTCAGAAGTTTCGTCCAAACAGAAAGGGTCAAATGTCAGTTTGTCTCCCGGATTCAGCCAAACAGAAGACAGTACTAAGTCCCTCATGGCCAGCAGAGCCCGCAGGACGTTACTTTTACCGCTCGAATTGGCTCCGTATATCACAGCGGCAGGTAAAAGGCGGTAATCCTCTGTTTCGACAACAGAAGCCTTCAGTTCCCTAATCGAAGTAGCCTCCATCCGCAGAGACTGCTCATATCTGAACGAACGGAAATTCTGAAAAGTAAAATTTACAAGCATACGATTTTCTCATAATATTTAATGCAAATATAGGAAAACACGTGAACAGGCGCAAATATTTGAGAAATATTCTCACATTTTAAATTTTCCGACTTTCACCCTACGTAACATTTCCACACCACCGATAGTCTGTAATAGAGCGTTTGGGGTATCAGACCATAGAACAAATGGTTACGCGGTTATGCGGATAACAGACTGAACAGTGCGCCTGGACATGTATTCTCTTAAATGCGCCTTAGAAGCGTTGTGGCAAGGGCAGTCTGCGGTCAGCACATTTTCTCCATGTCGAGTCTGTAATCGAATAATCCGTACATAATGTTGATAGACAGCGTTATATGCCAAAGACCGGATAACAGACAAGCGGCGACACTCCTCAGTCTGTAAATCGGATACCTGACGTAAGTTTCTATGTAATAGAAAAAAACGTAAAACTGGGTATGAACAGACTGTGCAGTAAGTAAGTAAATTCAGTTCTTTCAGATCCAGTGTTTAATACATTGAGCAATAACAGCATCTTTTTGCTTTTTATAAAAAGCATTTCCAAAAATTCCCCAAAGTTTACTGCTCCGCCACCATCTTCCCATCGCCTCCATCCTCCTCCCCGCGGACCGGATACTCCAGAGCCCGCGAAGGCCCGTTCCCGACCTCCCGGTCAGCCAGATAGATGTGATAGAGTGTCTGTTCGAGGGATTCGAGGGTGCGTTGGCAGACGGAGGCGGGCTTTAGGCTGCACTCCCAGATGACTATGGTGTGCCAGCCGAGGCGGGCGAGGGCCTGGTAGTCACGGCGGTCGCGCTCGCGGTTGCGCTCTATCTTCGTGCGCCAGAAGTCGATGTTGGTCTTGGGGAGGCGGAAGTAGCGGCAGCCTTCGTGGCCGTGCCAGAAGCAGCCGTTGACGAAGATACAGGTGCGGTACTTGCGAAGGACGATGTCGGGGTGGCCGGGCAGGCGCGGATGGTTGAGCCGGTAGCGGAAGCCGCGGGAGTGCAGCCAGCGCCGGACGGTCATCTCGGGCTTGGTGTCAGCCGAACGGATGGCCGCCATGTTCTTATGCCGCTGCTGAGGGGACATCGTATCCATACAGCGCGAATTTAGTAAAATTTACCCGGACAGTGTAAAAGTCTATTTACGGATCTTGCGGCCACGGTAATACATATTGAAGGCATCTTCCGCATAGCCGTCACGGGACACTTTGAACGACAGTGCCTTGGCATCTATCTTCTCTCCGTTCCAATATACGCTGAACGTATCCTTGGCGTATCCCCAGCCCAGACACTCAAAGGACATTGGCTTTGCGTCAGATATCTCCCGGCCGTTCCAATACACATTGAAAGAATCCTTGGCATAGCCGTCTTCCAGAATCTCAAAACCGGCGACATGAGCACCGTCTATCTCACGGCCTCTGAAGAATACATGGAAGTTGTCCTTGTAATAGCCGCCGTTGTCATATCTTCTGTAGTCATTACCGCAACCATATCCGCCATGTTCCGGGCGCATACCGTCATGAGAATAACTTGAAGCGAACTCGCGGGAGACGCGGAATGAAGACGGGTCTACATATTCCAGCACTTCCCCATATCTGTACACATGACGGCGGTCCTTGCCGTAACCGTAGCCGAGGTCCTCGAAAGTGGAGGCATCGGCTCCGCGTACATACATGCCCTCGTAATACACCTCTCTTTCAAGTCGGTCAATGGAATATGACCCGTAACGCTGCGCCCTCAGAGAATAGGAGGCTACGAAAATCAGCGCAAGAACTGTGATTATTCTGATTCTGTTCTTCATAATACTGTAACTTTATTTTTTGTCTTTCAAATTCAGTGCCGAATTAATCCATATCAAAGTATAGACGATATCTTCATTTTTTGTAATTTTGAAAGACAATGCAAAATAGGAACAGATGGCCAGGATATCCACACTTCGACCGGACAGGGGCATACCGGCCTCCACCCTGCTGATGATGTCGGCAGTGGCGGGCCTGACCGTGGCCAATCTCTACTACAACCAGCCGCTGCTCGAGGACATCCGCACCGACCTGGCCTGCAGCGGCACCCTCGCCAACCTCATCACAGTGGTCACCCAGGCCGGTTACGCCCTCGGGCTCCTGCTCATCGTCCCTATGGCCGACATGTGGTCCAGGCGCAGGATAGTGCTGACCATCATGAGCATAGCCGCTCTTATGTCGGCAGCTATAGCCGTCTCGCACAGCATCTGGACCGTCCTGGCGGCCTCGCTCGGTCTCGGAGTTTGCTCGGTCATCCCCCAGATATTCATCCCGATAGCCGGCCAGTTCTCGGAGCCGGAACACAAGTCCCGCAACATGGGCTACGTCCTCTCGGGCCTGCTCACCGGCATCCTCGGCGCCCGGGTCATCAGCGGCTATGTAGGCCAATGGGTCGGATGGCGCACGATGTTCATAGTGGCAGCCGTCCTGATGCTGCTCTGCCTGGTCCTCACCCTGAGGATGCTGCCACGTATGCCGGGTACTTTCAGCGGCACATACGGAAGCCTGATCAAAAGTGTCTGGAAAATATTCGCGACCCATCCCCGCATGCGTCTGTACGCCTTCCGCGGCGCCTGCACCTTCGGCAGCATGATGAGCATCTGGTCCTGCATGGCCTTCCACCTTGCCGGAGAGCCGTTCCATGCCGGCAGCCGCACCGTAGGCCTGCTCGGACTCTGCGGAGTGGTCGGCGCCATAGCAGCCAGCGGTATTGGCAGATATGTCCCGCGCCTCGGAATCAGACGGATGACCGCCATCGGAGCCATCCTCCAGCTCGCGGCCTGGACAGCAGCAGCTACCCTCGGCCACACATACACCGGCATCATCGCCGCCATCATCCTCCTCGAGCTCGGCGCCCAGTTCATGCAGCTGAGCAACCAGAGCGGCTGCCTGCAGGCCGTTCCCGACGCCTCAAACCGGGCCAACACCATCTTCATGACCTCCCTCTTCCTCGGCGGCAGTCTCGCGACCCTGCTCTCGGGCATCGGCTGGCGGCTCGCAGGCTGGACCGGCGTCTGCATCACCGGAGTCATCTTCTCCGCAACAGCCCTCTGTACGGTCTTCTGCAAAAATCAGACATTGCCCAGATGCACATAGCGGATCCCGCACTCCCGCGCAATCTCCTCCGCCATCCGCAGAGTCCCTATCGGCGTAGGCGGCACCTCCCGCATCCTGTACTGCGGAAAGAACCTCGAAAAATGCAGCGGCGCCCCGGCAAATCCGTTGTCCACCAACCAGCGGCACATCTCCCGCAGCATCCCCGGCTCATCGTTGATCCCCGGAATCAGCAGATTGGTAATCTCGAGCCACACCCCCGCATCCCGCATCTTCTCCAGGGTCCTCAGCACCGGAGCCAGCGAGGCCCGGCTCACCTTCCGGTAGATATCCTCGGAAAATGACTTCAAATCGATATTCGCCGCATCGAGATACGGCAGCAGGTCATCTAACGGCCCCTCATTGACATATCCGGCCGAAACCAAAATATTCAGCAGCCCCGCCTCCCGGCACGTCCGGGCGCAGTCCACGGTGTACTCCATCCAGGTCAGCGGCTCGGTATAGGTATAAGCGACTATCCGGCAGGAGGTCCTCCGGGCCAGTTCCGGCAGCATCCCGGGAACAATGAAACTGCTCTCCACCTCCTCGGGGCGCACCTGGGAAATGCTCCAGTTCTGGCAGTTGCGGCAGGAAAGGTTGCAGCCTGCGGCAGCGAGCGACAGGCACATCTCCCCCGGATGAAAATGCAGCAGCGGCTTCTTCTCGACGGGGTCCACATGCAGGGCGCAGACCCGTCCGTAGGCCAGTGACACGAACCTCCCGTCCCGGACCTCCCGGCTGCGGCAGAGCCCCCGGCGTCCCTCGGTCAGACGGCAGCGGTGCGGCAGAGCGTACATGTCACGCTCCCGTCCGCCCCGGCTTCACAGTACCGGGCCTCCACACCTCGCTGAATGTCACCGCTCATCGAACACCTCCGCCTGATAAACGTACAGGTCCGCATCCTTCCACCCGTTCCAGCCGATTCCGGCCTTGTCCCGGGCACAGTGTCCCAAGAACTCCTCCTTGGTCCAGCCGGTCTCGTCCGCTACCTGCGGCAGGAAGGTCCCGCTGCGACCGTCCTTGACCATCAGCACCCCATCCCGCCCGAGCACCAGCTCGTCCGGCGAGGATATCTGCCTCAACGGAGACAGTACCGATATCTCGATATGCACCTGTTCCAGTTCCTCTCTGGTCAGCGGCCGGAACCTGTCATCCTCAAAGGCCGCAGCCCTGGCCATCTCCGCGACAGTCTTATACAACGGTCTGACGCCCACTATATTGCCGATACATCCGCGAAGCCGCCCATGCAGATGCAGGGTAACGAAAGCCCCGCACTCCGCCTTGAGCGTCTGCGTCAGCTGAGTGTCGGACGGTAGCCAGTACTTACCGTCAAAAGCCGTCTCAATACTCCGCCGGGCCGTCTCCAGCAGCACCTCCCGTTCCTCGGCAGTCAGGGAGAATCCCCCCGAGGCCCCGGTATTCTTTTCCGCACCTTTCTTATACACCACTGAAAACGCATGATACCCCACCACTTCGCTCTTGTCCCCATAGACCGCCGCATCACCGGAATTACGGTAATCCAGATGTCTGATTTCCAGATCTTCCCGTCCCTCCATCATCATCAGCAGAGCCGCAATGGGCAGCTGGCCGCAGGCACTTGTCGCCAGATTCGGCACCTTCGCGCGGGCATTGTCCAGCAGAACATCCAGGAAGCGGTCCACCGACCCGGAAGCGATGGCCTCGCCCGTAGCCCCGTCCACCCTGCAGGCATCCTCGTAGGAAGGGTAATGGGAAAAATCGCTGCTGATCACAAAGAGGTTGTCCTCATTCATATAAGGCCCGAGCACCCGGGCAATCCTCCGCAGTCCCCCGCCGTCGACCGAACCTATTATTATAGGTACAATAGGCGGAGTCTCCCGCAGTCTCTCCTGCAGGAAGGGCAGCTGCACCTCCAGGCAGTGCTCCCGCACATGCGCATTGTGGAAATCCCGGAAAATGGAATCCGCCCCGATGAGCTCGAAGCCCGCCTCAGTATCCACCCTCAACCGCCCTATAGGGGTCTCATACCAGTCGCACTCCACATCCACGGAAGCGCCCCGGAAGGCCTCCCGGTGACTTGGGCCGATGAGGAAGACACGCTCATACCTCTCCGCCGGGGCTATGGAAGCATACGCCTCCGCAGCCACCGCTCCCGAGAACACATACCCCGCATGGGGCACAATCACCGCCTGCACCCGTCCTTGAGGCCGGGCGGAAGCACTGTCCAGAAAGCCGTCCACGACAGCCTTCAACGTATCCGCATCTGACGGATAGAACTGTCCGGCCACCGCCGGAGAATGAATATTCATCATAACGCTCAATAATATCGGAAGTAGAATTATCATCACAAGAGTATCAAATTCAAATATAGAAAATATAATGGTAGAATGCTCTTTTTTAAAACAAATATTTTTCAAGGAACATGAAAGTAAAAATTATTTGGAATGACATGACAATCAATCTATTCGCAAAGCAAGAATTATTTAAAAATTTATAAAAAGTATTCAGAATAAGATTTGTACGATTGTTGTTTTTCTTTTACCTCATCACGATGTAGTTTTGCATCCGAAGCCGTCCCTGGCTGCGGGCACCATTTATTAACTTTTAAATATTGTTGTATGAAAAACATTTGTAAAATGACTGCCGGGACACTGTGTGCAGCAGTCCTGACAACAGGGTTCTCATCCTGCCAACCTCAGACATGTGTTACCTGTGAAGAAGACGGCCAGCCGGCAGTTCTCACCATCAGCCTGGCATCAGGCATCACGAAATCCGTATCCGCACAGACTCAGGAACAGGATAACACTATTAATACCTTAGATGTGTTTATATTCCGCGATGGAGATGCTTCTGCTGCAGACTATCAGAAACTTGACACATACAAGCGTTTTGAAGGGGATGCTCTTGCAGATCTGACTCTGTCAACTACAACCGGAGCAAAACTGATCTGCGTCATAGCCAATTCCAATATCAGCACCTATGCCGGTATTACTAATCTCCAGGCATTCAGGGCACTCACTTCTACTCTAGCCGATGAGACCCTGGCAGATTTTACTATGTACGGAGAAGCTAAGCAGACATTGGGAGTTACATCTTCCGTGTCGATACTCCTGACCAGAATGATCTCAAGAGTGGCTGTCACATCCATAAAAACGAAGTTCGACGGAACCCCGTATGCCGGCATGACGCTATCCAACTGCAAGTTGTTTTTAATCAATGTTCACGGAGAAAAACTGATATACAACGGGAATTCTTTGGAAACCCCTTTGATACTCAATAACGGCAGCTTGGTGGGAGAAGATGTCAACAGTACGGAAGAGGCCGGTCTGCTGATGGACAATATTACGGAGGTTATCACAGGAGAAGCATATAGTACAGCACACTACCTGTACTGCTATTCCAACGAGACTGACGACATAACATCTTCTACCAAACTGGTACTGCAGGCAGATCTTGACGGCATAACCTATTATTA
Source organism: uncultured Alistipes sp. (assembly GCA_902388455.1). GTDB lineage: Bacteria > Bacteroidota > Bacteroidia > Bacteroidales > UBA932 > Coprenecus. The sequence continues at coordinate 38,075 of CABMPD010000015.1, forward strand.
TCCTATCCCTGTGAACCAGGCCGGTTATGGATATACAGGCAGCAACAGCCATTACGGAATCCGCAGAAACACTGCATACTCTTACAGCATAACCGTAACAAGGCCCGGTTCTTTGGATCCCGACACTCCTGTAGTACCTGGTATGCTGGAGCTCTCAATAGAAATAGCAGACTGGACAGTCATTCCCAGTTTTGAAAAGGTATTCTAACTTCCACTGCCATGAAGCTGAAGGTGATGCTGCTTGTCATCGCATCTCTTACAGCCGCGCAGTCATGTATATTCGAGAACAGGGAGGATTGTCCTGTATACCTTACACTTGACTTTTCTGGAGTTCCTGATGAGGTAGGACATATCCGACTTATCCTGAAACATGAGAACAATAGTTTGATCTATGATACGGTAGACCGGGAAGATTTCGGAAACGTTTACGAAATCCCTGTACAGAAAGGGAATTTCCAAATAGCGGCGTTCGGCAATATTCAGAGCATGGTGTATAATAACGGCTACACTGTACAGACAGGCGGACAGGCGGACAATCTATACACATGCTTCTTCCCGGCAGCCTATTACGGTGATCTCGCAAGGGACACTCTGACCCTTCTGAAAGATAACATCGGGCTGCATATCAGAATCCTAGGCCAAGCATCGGATCCGGACAGCATATATGTCCGCATAGAATCAACATCTGTAGGCTATGATTTGAACGGAGATATTATAGCCGGAGTCTACAGACACGTACCCGTGGCTGCGCATCAGCCGGAAGAAGATGCCGAATATTTTGAGTTCTCCTCCCGTATTCTTAGACAGAGAGACGAGAACCTTACACTACACATCTGCGCTGTTGGAGACAGTACAGAATTTACGATTACCAGCATATCGCTGGCCTCGAGCCTTAAAGAGGCCGGCATAAGTATGGACGATAAAGGATTGAGCGATGTCTACCTGACTGTGGATCATGCACATTCATCTATGTCTGTCAGTCCGGTTGATTGGAACGATAATGGTCACGTTGAAATTGAATTATGATGAGAGAGACATTTTTATTATTAATGACCATCATGGTGTTCTGTACTTCATGCGAGAAGAACAGAAAGATTGTGAATACACCTGACGGCAGCATAGCATTCAGCATTGTTGTGGAAGAGAACACACGTACCAAAACGGCTCCTGTTGTCAGTGAGGAAGGTATAAGCAATATAAATATCTTTCTGTACAATCGTTTAGGCAAACTGGAATCTTACTGCTATATCGACAGCTGGGATGGACAGGAAAGTATTCCTTTGGGCATTAATTCGGGGACAGAATATTCCATTTATGCTATTGCCAATACCGGAGATCTCACCGGCCTGCCTGAAATAACGGAACAGGCCGGTATTGAATCTCTGGTATGGACTGCCGGTTCTCCGGACGATATTGTCAATGACGCAGGGGCAATCCCCATGTCATGTTGCCTGCCTTTGAAGAAGTATGATGACGGGGCAAGTGTTACTCTGAAACTTCAGCGCCTACTTTCCAAATTCAGGATTATCGCAGATATTTCGGGGTTGAACGATGATGTTGAGCTCTTTAACATCAAGCAGGTAAGACTCAAGAATATGAACTCTTCAGTCCGTTATTTCGGGATCAGCAGGGCGGAATCATCGGAACAGGTATTCAAGGACGGCACCAGTATTGAGGGGAATGGACTGAGTACCCTGTTCACGCAAGGTGTGGACTTCTATCTGACAGAGAATGCACAAGGCGATCTTCTGTCCGACAACATCAATGAGCAGACCCACATTCCACCATCGCCTTATGACGGGCTGTGCACGTACGTTGAGTTTGTAGTAGATTACAGAAACTCCGAGCACTACAACGACAGCCTGGTATACCGCTACTATCTGCATGACGGACGATATCTGGACAATTTTGATGTCCTCCGCAATACGATGTATACCTGCCTGACATCTTTCACAGGCTCGGGTATCAATGAGAACACATGGAGAATCGATGTGTCCGGTATGAAAGATCTGGTTACAGGCATATCTGTCACACCTGACACTCATACATTTAGGGAAAAAGGTGAGACTATGCAGTATACCGTTACAGTAACTCCTGCGTCAGCAGAGAATCCCTCAGTAAGATGGCTGTCCGACAACGAAGATGTCGCAACTGTCAGTCCGGACGGTACAGTTACTGCTGTAGGAGACGGAACATGCAGTATCATAGCCATGGCACAGGACGGCAGCGGAGTCTCAGGATCTGCAAAAGCCGTTGTTGATACTTACAAAGAACCGTCTTCTGTTACTGTATCCCCGGATAAAGCCGAAATGTATGTCGGAGAGACTGTTGCCCTTAGTGCATTGGTCCTGCCTGAGGATGCTGAGGACAGGAGCGTCACATGGATATCTTCTGACCCTTCTACTGCGTCTGTCTCTGAAGACGGTATTGTAAAGGCATTGATGACAGGAACGGTGTATATCATTGTCTCGACGGATGCAAACTCGTTAAAAGACACTGCGGAGATTATCATACATGATAAGATTTTCATAATTAACGAATTTCCGGATGTCCTTTACCCTAACTACAATTCTCCTGTTAAAATACCTTATCGTGCTGAACCGTCCGGAACACCCTCATTCAATATTACAGTCAATTCGGGAGACGCATCCGGAGCATCTGTCTCAGGAGATGTCCTCACAGCATCGAATCCAGGTATAAAAGGAGGTGAGATAGGAACATATACCTTGAGTGCAACTGTCAACGGCATTACTTCCAGCAGGGATTTTTCTGTCAATGCAGGAAGCATTGTCCTGTCCTCCAACATTACCGCAGTATATCCAGATTATCCGACTCGACTCACAATCAAGGAATTATCCCCGTCAGACATCGGTGTGTCATGGTCTTCTTCCGATCCTGAAATAGTCAGTATCAACAGCACCGGTATGATTCTCCCAAAAAAATTAGGCAGTTGTACTATAAAAGCCAGAACCGCATCAGGGGCATACGATGAGGTTCGAGTCAATGTTACAGCGCCGTCAATTATACTTGCCGATACTATTATCCGCATCTATGAGGGTAATAATCTTAAACTGTCGGCCGGCACATTCCCTGAACTGGACTATGAATTGGAGTATTCCGTTATAAGCGGGGAAGAATATGTTTCAATATCAGGTAACACTCTCACAGGACTCAAACGTACGCCTGTCCGTCAATATGCGATGATACAAGTGCGCTACAAGAAATTCCCCAATATTTACAAGACTGCAGAGGTTATGGTGATGCCATGCCTGAATGCTTCCATTACTGGAAATGACCGAATGGTAAATACTTTCGGCCATATATCTGTAGGGAACTTTTCTGGAAACGTAAGCACCTATATCAGATTGCAGGTTTTCCAAGCCCCTCATGTGGATATAATTTGGGAAATTATTGACAAAGAAGGGAATGTCTGTACCAATGACTTCGAGATGACTCAGGAATATGTCCTGTTACCGATTACCCGCGCTGCAAATGGAGAGTTCACCATAACCGGATGGGATCAGAGCCGTACTTTTAGGACTGATGCTTTAAAATTCTCGGTATATCAGCTGTTGTCCTATGAAGTCGGATTGGGCGAATATTCTTTATTACAGGTAGGAAATGTCTCTTACTATATAGTTTCGCTATTTGCACGTTGGCGCTCGGATTCTTGGAGTTTTCTATCTGAGACGGAGAAAAAGGCCATGAGCGAAATTAAACTGATTACTCATAATCCGGAATACAGTGACTTTTACAGCATCTGTCCTATAGACGAAAAGGAACTATTCATAGAGGATTATCAGACAAATATCCGCAGAACACCGGCAGGTGTGGTCGGCGACCTGCGTTGGCTGTCACCCCTAAGCTGGATCAGGCTTGATATGAGTCCGTCCCCAGAATCCACTCAAGGCATTACAGGTAGTTATTTTATTTTCAATCAGGAGGATAATGGAATAGAAGGATACTACTATATCAAGCAGCACAGCAATGAGCTGTTCAACCTGATAGATTTCGGTAATTGATGTTGACGGGCATTTGGTACAATAAGGAATAGTTTGTATTATATTTGAGATGTAATTTGAATTAAAATTTTAACTTATGAGATTTACATTTTCCAAATTTTTAACTGCCTCGGCAGCACTTATGGTATTGCCGTTGTCTGCAGCAGCATCTATTCCCAAAGGAAATGATCCGATAGTTCAAAAAGTAATCAGCATCGCAGCAGAAGACAATCAGACTATGGACCATCTCGATATAGTTACCAACCGTTTCGGTGGCCGTCCCCTGGGATCGGACGCATACACCCATGCCACGGACTGGGCCGTGCATATGTTCGAACAGTGGGGACTGGAAGTACATAAAGAGTATGCGGGTGAACTGTCCGTAGGTTTCAACAGAGGCCCCTGGTTCGGACGCATGATCAACGGCAACGAGACCCTTCACTTCACTACACCGGCCTTTACGGCAGGTACCAAGGGAGTACAGAGGGGGCACGTGGTCCTGGAGCCCAGGACAAAGGCTGAATTCGAGAGGATGAAGCAGACAATCAACGGAGCCTGGGTACTCATCGGCGGTACCAGCAAAGGCTGGCCCATCGACTATTCCGAGCGGGGTGATGCCCGCAGAGCTGAGATTATCGCGCAGAACGACTCCATCTCTGCACTGAACGCGGAGATACGCAGCTACAACCGCGGCGTCTTCTCTCAGAGAAGAGACCTCGAGAGGCAGTTGCAGACTGCTTCCGGCAGACAGGCCGTCAAGATTAAGGCTCAGATAGATGCTCTTCAGGAAAAAAAGCTAATCCCTCTTATTGAGGAGCCGGCTCTGTTCTACCGCGAAATGCTTGAGGCCGGGGCACTGGGACTGATACAGTCCGCCCCCGTACCCATTACGACCCTATACGACAGGGCCAACATCGATGACGGCTATATGATATGGGACAACCTTCCCACTCTTCCGGACATAAAACTGGATTTCAGGCAGTATGAAAAAATTAAGGAAATGGTGGAGCTCCGGGAATACGTGGAGCTGGAGTTCGACATCCGCAACCATTTCTACATGGGTCCTGTTCCGTACTACAACGTAGTGGCTGTGCTGCCCGGCACCGAATATCCGGACGAATATGTCATCTGCGGCGGTCATCTGGACAGTTATGATGCAGCCACGGGCGGAGTGGACTGCGGTACCGGTATTGCGCCCACAATGGAGGCGGCCCGACTGCTGGCTGAGGCTGGAGCAAAACCCAAGCGCTCCATAGTATTCGCTTTATGGGCAGGTGAGGAATTCGGGCTGCTCGGCTCTAAAGCCTGGGTGGAGTCGCATCCGGACAAACTCCCCAACGTCATCAACTACTTCAACCGTGACGGAGGCCCTACGGTAGCCAACAGCATGTCGGTACCTCAAGAGTGGTACGATGCCCTGGAACCTGTCTGTGAACCGCTCGAAGATCTGGATCCAAGATTTCCCTTTACACTGAGAGTCAATGACCGGTATCCGATGGAAATTCCCGAGAAAGCCGGCGGTTCCGACCACGCCTACTTCATGATGAGCGGAGTGCCCGTAATCAGCTTCGGCACCGGCGACCCTCTCGGATACAACTTCAGCTACGGCGAGATCTGGCACACTGACCGCGACCTCTACACCAAGAGCATTCCCGAGTACATGGAGCACACCTCCATCGTGAACGCCATCGTCCTCTGGGGTATCGCCAACCTGCCTGAGAAACTGCCCGCCAGCGCTGTCTACATCCAGGAATAAAACATAATTACCTATAACAGAAAGAGGTATGTCGTAATGAGCGGCATACCTCTTTTTTATGACTCATTCAGTCCGGGCGGCTTATTTCTGCCTCTGCCGTACCGCCTCGAAAAGCATGAGGGATGCGGCCACCGACACGTTCAGAGAGCCTATATCCCCGCGCATGGGGATTCTGGCCTGCACGTCGCAGAGAGCCAGCACCGACGAGGAGATACCCTTACCTTCGGAGCCCATGACGAATGCCGTGGGCCTGGTCATATCCACTCCATAAATCATCCCCTCGGCCTTCTCGGTGGCGGCCACTATCTGAAAGCCCTTCTCCTTGAGGTAGTACAGGGGTATGCGCAGATTCTTGCACTTGGAGACACCGATGCGGAGCAGGGCGCCGGCCGAGGCCTTGACACCATCGGCATTGATGGCTGCACCGCCCTTTGCAGGAAGGATAATGCCCCCCGCTCCGGCACATTCGGCACTGCGGGCTATTGCCCCCAGATTGCGCACGTCGCTCACTCCGTCGAGGAGGACAAAAACCGGGGCCGGGTCTTTCTGGAAGGCCCTCTCCACCATTTCCTCCAGCGGCATGTAGTCGATCTGCGGCAAATATGCCACCACTCCCTGATTCCGACCTCCGCGGAAGCGGGCCAGGCGCTCGGCCGGCACGAACTGGAACGGTATGCCGCGGCTGTCCAGTTCGGTGAGAAGCTGGCGGAACTGCTGCCCCTCCAGTCCTTGCTTCAGCAGCACTTTTTCTATCTGTCTTCCGGACAGGACGGCCTCCAGGACGGGGTGCATCCCGTAGAGGTGGTATCCGGTATCCTTTTTCTCGGTATTTTCCATATTGTCTTGCGTTTATTTTCAGTTACTCAGTTCTATCCACTCCTCCATCGTGCGGTCGAGGGTCCGTTTCAGTTCCAGATATTCCCGGGTCAGCTTGTCGATGTCGGTATCAGCCGACGGAGCGGCCAGGACCTTCTCCAGCTCCTTCATCTGAGCCTCAAGGTCGGCTATCTTCTTCTCGCAGCTCTCAATGCGCTTCTGCTTGCGGCGCTGCTCCTTCTGCTCCTGGAAGGAGAGACTGGATGCCGTGCGGGGCTTGGGAGAGGCCTCTTCCAGCGGAGTTTTCTCCTGCTTCTGCGGCTTCGGTTCCGGCTGAGAAGTACGTTCCAGGTCCTGCAGGGTCTCGATCCTGCGCTTCTCGATGAAGTCCTGCACTCCTCCCAGGTACTCCTTGACATGGCCGTCGCGGAATTCGTAGACCTTGTCCACCAGCCCGTCGAGGAAGTCCCTGTCGTGCGACACGATGACCAGTGTGCCGTCGTAGCGCTGGAGGGCCTGCTTGAGCACGTCCTTGGAGCGGATATCCATGTGGTTGGTCGGCTCGTCAAGGGCCAGGAGGTTGTAGGGATGGAGGATGAGCTTGGCCATGGCCAGACGGGAGCGCTCCCCTCCGCTGAGCACGGCCACCTTCTTGTCGATGTCCTCTCCGCGGAAGAGGAAGGCTCCGAGGATATCCCGCAGCTTGGTGCGGATATCGCCCACGGCCACCTTGTCGAGGGTGTCGTAGACGGTGTCGTTCCTGTCCAGTACGTCCTCCTGGTTCTGAGCGTAGTAACCCAAGGCGACATTGTACCCGAGGGAGGCCGAGCCGGTTATGGGCCGCAGTTCCCCGGTAATGTATTTCATCATGGTACTCTTTCCCTCGCCGTTGCGTCCGACGAAGGCCACCTTCTCCCCTCTCTCCACGGTCAGGTCGATGTCGGTGAACACCACCTTAGGACTGCCCGAGCCATCGCGGGACGGATAGCCTCCGGTGAGTGCCTTGGCCTGGAAGACGATCTGGCCGGAGCGGGGAGCGGGCGGGAACTTGACGTGGAGGGCCGAATTGTCCTCGATGTCTATCTCTATGCGCTCGAGCTTGTCGAGCTGCTTGATGCGGGACTGCACCTGATTGCTCTTGGTGGGCTTGTAACGGAAGCGCTCGATGAACTCCTCGGTCTTCTCGATCATCCGCTGCTGGTTCTCGTAGGCGGCCCGCTGCTGCTCCATCCGCTCGCGGCGCAGCTCCACGTACTTGGAGTACGGCACCTTGTAGTCGTAGATGTGTCCCAGAACTATCTCCACAGTACGGGTGGTCACCCGGTCCAGGAAACGGCGGTCATGGGAGATGAGCACCACCGAGCCACGGTAGCCGAAGAGGTAGTCCTCGAGCCACTGGATGGACTCGATGTCGAGGTGGTTGGTGGGCTCGTCCAGCAGGAGGACATCGGGCTTGGTCAGCAGGACCTTGGCCAGTTCCACGCGCATGTTCCAGCCCTGTGAGAAGGTGCTGCGCTGCCGTCCGAGCTCGCTCTTCTTGAAACCTAGGCCCACCAGGGTCTTCTCGGCCAGCACGGCGGGAGACTCGGACTGGGCCATGGCCAGCTTGTCGTTGAGTTCGTTGAGTTCCTCTATCAGCCGATGGTAGGCCGGGGACTCGTAGTCGGTCCTCTCGCCCAGCTCGCGGCTGATCTCCTCCACCCTCTCACCCATGGTGAAATGGTCGGCGAAGACGGACATGGCGGCCTCGATGACCGTGGTGTCCTTGGAGTAACTCATTATCTGGGGCAGGTAGCCTACGGTCTGCTCCCTAGGCTTCATGATGGAGCCGGAAGTCGGACGCTCCACACCGGCTATGAGCTTGAGTATCGTACTCTTGCCCGCACCGTTCTTGCCCACGAGGGCTATATGCTCCCCGTCGCTGACGTGGAAACTGATGTCGTCCAGGAGGGTGAAGCCTCCGAAGGCTACTGTGAGATTATTTATCGATATCATTTCTAACTTCTACTTCTTTCGGTTTGTCTTTACACAGGGTTATGGATACCTCGTAGAGCAGGTACAGGGGCAGGGCGACCACTATCATCGTGAAGGCGTCTCCCGAGGGGGTTATGACAGCCGATATGGCTAAGGCGGCCACTATCGCGTACTTGCGGAAACTCCTCAGCATCTGCCGGTTGATGATCCCTATCCGGGACAGTAGAAGAGCTAAGGCCGGCAACTCGAAGACTACACCCATTATCAGGTTGAGCTTCAGGAACATCCCGATATACGAGAGCAGCGATATCTGGTTGGCCACCGACTCGCTCACCTGATAGGTTCCCAGAAAACGCAGGGTCAGCGGGAAGACCACCACGTAGCCCACCCCCACGCCGATGTAGAACAGCAGGGAGGACAGCCCGAAAGCCGTCTCGGCAGCCCGCCTCTCCCGGTCGTACAGCGCAGGTCTCACGAAGAGCCACACCTGATAGATCAGAAACGGCAGGGCCACGATAACCGCCAGCCAGAAGGAGATGCGCACATGGGTGAAGAACTGGGCGGCCAGGTCGATATTGACCAGTTCCACCCGGAAAGGCTCTAAAGCCCCGAGACCGAGCAGTCCCAGCAGCCTGTCCATCCACCGGTAGACGAAGAAACCGTCCGTCAGCGGAGCCAGCACCACCCCGTCGAAGACCGTCTCCTTGCACAGGAATAGCGCGACCATCAGGACAATAAGCACAGCAAAGCTGCGGAAGATCACCTTTCGCAGCTCGTCTAAATGTTCCCAGAAGGTCATTTCTCCCGCCACGGCACCCATCTCCTACTTCTTCCCGGCGGAGCTGTCCTTTGCGGAGGACGAATCCTTCTTGGCAGAGGAATCCGCATTCAGGTCCTCCTCAATGCCGTTGACCCCCTCCTTGAAACTCTTGACACCCTTGCCGAAGCTCTTCATCAGCTCGGGAATCTTCTTCGCCCCGAACAGCAGCAGGACGATGAGCAGCAGCACCAATATCTCGGTCAGTCCGACGGATCCTAAAAACAAAAGTGTAAGCATATCTTCTAGTTATTATTTATTTTCTTTTGCTGCAGCCTGTTCCATGTCGGCCTTACGGAATACTTCCAGCAGGGCGGCGGGGATACGGGTCGGCCGGCGGTTGTCGCTGTGGATGAACCCGAGGACCACCGAGCCGTCGCAGACTAAGTCTCCATTCTGGTTATAAATGTCCGTAAGCACCTCTATCCGAGCCATCGGCTCCTTCTCCACCCGGGAGACCACCCGGAGCACGTCCCCCATCCGGGCCGGCGTGTGATACTTCGCACTTACCGACACCACCGGCATCATGATTCCGCTCTTCTCAAGTTCCGTGATGGGCAGTCCGACATCCAGCAGGAACTGGTGCCGGCCGCACTCGAAGTAGCGGATGTAGTTCGAATGATGGACTATCCCCATCAGGTCCGTCTCATAGTAGCGGACCTCGATCTGTGTCTCTGACTGGATATACATGGCTTCTGTCTATTCTGTTCAGCCTTTAAGGGCCTCTATGGTCTTGCGCAGTCCCTCTATCTTGGCAGTGGCGTCGGCCCGCTTCTTCTCCTCTCCGCGCACCACGGCCTCGGGAGCATTCTGCATGAATTTCTCATTGGACAGCTTGGCATTCACGCCCTTGAGGAATTTCTCCAGACGCTCAATCTCGGCCTCGGCCTTGACAATCTCCTCCTGCACGTCGGTCTTGCCGGCAAGGGGCACGAACATCTCGACAGTGCCCACGAGGAAGGATGCCCCGGCCTCACGTCCTCCGAAATCCTCCACGAAGGAAATCTCCCCCACATTGCCCATACGGCGGACTATGCCGGTCATCTCCTGGGGGAATGCCCCCTTGATGCGCAGGTCGAGGGCCTCTTTCGGGGAAATGCCCTTCTTCTGGCGGATATTCCTGAGAGCGGCCACAGCCTCGGTGGCAAGCCCGAAGTCGCGGATAAACGCCTCGTCGTACTCTCCTCCGGCAGGCTGGCGTTCCAGCATGACGGTCGCGCCCTCGGGACGCTCCGCGATGTTGTGCCACAGTTCCTCGGTGATGAACGGCATCACGGGGTGCAGGAGCTTGAGCAGGGAATCGAAAAATCCGATGGTGGCATCGTATGTGGCTCCGTCCACCGGAGAACCGAAGGCCGGCTTGACTATCTCGAGGTACCAGGCGCAGAAGTCGTCCCAGAACAGCTTGTAGAGGGTCATCAGCGCATCGGAAATCCTGAATTTGGAGAAATGGTCATCGACAGTGGCTATTGCCTGATTGAGCTTGTGGGTAAACCACTTGACTGCAAGTGCCGAATGCTCGGGAGCAGCGGCGGTGCGGTCCACACTCCAGCCTTTAACCAAGCGGTAGGCGTTCCATATCTTGTTGCAGAAGTTGCGGCCCTGCTCCACCTGAGACTCGTCGAAGAGGATGTCGTTGCCGGCAGCAGTGCAGAGCAGCATGCCGATACGGACTCCGTCGGCCCCGTAGTCATCGATGAGTTTCAGAGGGTCAGGCGAGTTGCCGAGGGTCTTGGACATCTTGCGGCCCAGTTTGTCACGGACGATACCGGTAAAATAGACGTTGTGGAAAGGCACCTTGTCCATGAATTCGTTGCCGGCCATGACCATCCTGGCCACCCAGAAGAAGATGATATCCGGGGCGGTCACAAGGTCGTTGGTCGGATAGTAGTACGCTAAATCGGCATTCGGAGCCTTCTCGGGGAAGCCGGGCTTGCCGGGATCGAATACCGAGATGGGCCAGAGCCACGAGGAGAACCAGGTGTCCAGCACATCCTCGTCGCGCCTGAGGTCAGCGGCTGTAACCGAGGGGTCGAGCTGCTGCGCGGCCTTCAAAGCCTCCTCCTCGGTAGCCTCCACCACATAGCGGCCGTCAGGCAGGTAGTATGCGGGTATCTGCTGCCCCCACCACAGCTGACGGGAGATGCACCAGTCGCGGGTATTCTCCATCCAGTGGCGGTAGGAGTTGCGGTATTTGTCGGGTATGAGGCGTATCTCTCCGTCCTCCACGCGGGCCAGGGCAGCCTTGGAGAGCTCATCCATCTTGATGAACCACTGCATAGACAGCTTCGGTTCGATAACGGCATCAGTTCTCTCGGAGTGTCCTACAGGCGAGAGGTAGTCCTCCTCCTTCTCGAGCTGCCCGGCCTCTGCCAGCATTTTCACTATCTTCTTGCGGGCCACGAAACGGTCCTCGCCCACGAGGATTACAGCCTTCTCGTTGAGCCGTCCGTGGTCGTCGATGATGTCGAGCACCGGCAGGTTGTGCCTCAGGCCTATCTCGTAGTCGTTCACGTCGTGGGCCGGAGTCACTTTCAGGCAGCCTGTACCGAAATCCATGGTCACATACGAATCCTCTATGATGGGAATCTCCCTGTTGATCAAAGGGATAAGTATCTTCTTGCCGCGCAGGTGGTGATACCTCGGATCCTCCGGATTGATGCAGACAGCGGCATCGGCCATGATGGTCTCGGGACGGGTCGTGGCTATGACTATGTAGTCGTCAGTGGGATTGCCGGCCCCGTCGGACACCTTGTAGCGCAGGTAGTAGAGCTTGGACCTGGTCTCCTTGTGGATCACCTCGTCATCGCTCACAGCGGTCAGGGCCTGGGGATCCCAGTTGACCATCCTCACGCCGCGGTAGATATATCCTTTCTTGTAGAAATAAACGAATGTATTGATGACCGCCTCACTGAGAGCCGGATCCATCGTAAAGCGGGTACGGTCCCAGTCGCAGGAGGCCCCGAGTTTCTTGAGCTGCTCGAGGATGATGCCGCCGTGCTTCTCCTTCCATTCCCAGGCATGTTTCATGAACTCCTCGCGGGTCAGGGAGGACTTGTCGATGCCCTGCTCCTTCAGCTTGGCCACCACCTTGGCCTCGGTGGCGATGGACGCATGGTCGGTACCAGGCACCCAGCAGGCGTTCTTGCCCTGCATGCGGGCGCGGCGGACGAGCACGTCCTGTATCGTATTGTTGAGCATGTGTCCCATGTGCAGCACACCTGTCACATTGGGCGGCGGGATGACCACAGTATAGGGTTCCCGGCTATCGGGTTCCGAATGGAAAAACTTGTTCTTCAACCAGTAAGAGTACCATTTCTCCTCTACTTCCGAGGGGCTGTATTTCGCTGACAGTTCCATATTTCTTGCAAATTAGCCTGCAAATATAAGAAGATTTGTGTAGATTTGCGGGACGTTTCAAAACATTATTTCATAAGACATGGACAATCAGCAACAGAAAAAGGAAATAGGCATCGAGCTCACCAAGGAGACCGCTGCCGGCAACTACTCCAACCTCGCCCTCATCACCCACTCCAACAGCGAGTTCATCCTGGATTTCGCCCGCATGCTACCAGGCTATCCCAAGGCCCAGGTAGTCAGCCGCGTCATCATGACTCCCGAGCACGCCAAGAGACTGCTCCTGGCCCTGAGCGACAACATCAGCAAATACGAAAGCCAGAACGGCGAGATACGTCTAGGCTCGCCCAATCTGCCCAAGAACACCATCCCCTTCGGATTCGGCGGTCCCAATACCCCGGAGGCCTGACCGATGAAGCCGGACATAGCATTCGTCGGGGCCGGGAACGTGGCATTCCGATTTTCCCTGGCCCTGCAGGAGAAAGGGTACAATATCAGCACCGTCTACAGCCGTACTGAGAAAAGCCGCGACCGTCTGGTCAGGGCCCTCAGGGCCAACGGGTCGGACACCAAGGCCGCCGGGAGGCTACAAGACCTGCAGGAGGCATCCCTCGTGGTCATCGCGGTTACGGACGACGCCATCCCGCAGCTGGTGGAGGAAATGGCAACGGCATTCTCATGGACAGACAGTGACAATGCCGCGGAAAAGGCTGTTTCCCGCCGGCTTCCGGCTGTGGTGCATACATCAGGTGCCACCCCGCTCCAGGTCCTGCAGCCCCTCGCGGATCTGGGCTGCGCCTGCGGAGTGATGTATCCCCTGATGACGCTCAGCCGCAACAAGAACATAGAGTTCCGCGACGTGCCCCTGCTACTGGAGGCCTCCACCGACGGACTTGGAACGCTCCTGGACTCCATGGCCGAGGACCTGGGCGGAGAGCATTATTTCTACTCCTCCGAAGACAGACTGAAAATGCATGTGGCCGCAGTGTTCACCACCAACTTCGTCAACTATCTCCTCGGCCTGGCCTTCCCCATCGTCCAGCACGACCATCCCCTGCTCATCCCCTCCACCATCGAGGCAGTGCGCAACGCATTCCTGCACACCCCCGCCTCCACCCTCACCGGCCCAGCCCGCAGAGGAGACATGGAGACTATCCGCAAACATATCGGACTGCTGCATGACATGGGACTGAAAGAACAGGAGGAGATATACCGCCTATTCACCGATAAGATCCTGAAAAAGTACCATCCGGAACAAACAACTGAAGAACAATAGACAATGCCCAACTACAACTATAAAGTGAAGCTCCACTCCATCCGCGCCTTCGCCTTCGACGTGGACGGAGTGCTGACCGACGGTTCGATTCTCTCCACCCCTGACGGAGACCTGCTCAGAACATTTGACTCCAAGGACGGATTTGCCCTCAGAATGTGCAGTATGAAAGGATACCCCGTGGCCATCATCACAGGAGGCGTATCTCAGAGCATTGTGCACAGATTCACCGGGTTAGGCGTAAAGGAAGAGGACATCTACCAGAAATCCCGCGACAAGGTGCCCGACTTCCTGGATTTCTGCTCCAGACACGGCCTCAAGCCCGAGGAAGTGGCCTTCGCGGGAGACGACATACCCGACATCCCGGTGCTACGGATGGCCGGGCTGGCTGTCGCTCCGGCCGATGCCGTTCCCGAGGTCAAGGACGTATGCGACTACGTATCCATCCGCCCGGGAGGCAGAGCCTTTGCCCGCGACCTCATCGAGCAGGTGCTGAAGGTGCATGAGGACTGGTACCTGGATACAGACGTTTTCGCCAAAACCTTTTGACACATACCGCCATGCTGCTTCACGAAGCCCTGAAAGGCCGCCGCTTGGTGCTCGGCTCGGCCTCTCCCCGCAGAAGGGAACTCCTCGCAGGTCTCGGCCTGGAATTTACCGTAGAGGCCACCCCCGGTGCTCCGGAAACCTATTCCCCCACCCTCATGCCGGATGAGGTGCCGGCCGCCCTCGCAGTATCCAAGTCGGAGGGATTCCACCGTCCCTTAGAGCCGGACGAGATCCTCATCACCGCCGACACCGTAGTCATCTGCGGGGAAGACATCCTCGGCAAGCCCTCGGACAGGGAGGACGCAGCCAGGATGCTCCGGGAGCTCTCGGGCCGCACTCACCGCGTGGTCACCGGCGTCTGCCTGCGCGACAATACCCGGCGGCACGTATTTTCCTGCACCTCCGAAGTGGAATTCAAAGCCCTTGCTGAAGAGGAGATATCCTACTACATCGACCGCTGGCGTCCCTTCGACAAGGCCGGCAGCTACGGCATCCAGGAATGGATAGGCTACATAGGAATAACCTCCATACGCGGCTCCTACTTCAACATCGTAGGACTCCCCGTACAGAGGCTGTACACTGCTTTGTGCGAATTTATCGGACAGTGATCATCTCGACACTCTGCCGACGCACTTTATCCAGAGGCTCGACGGTGTATTTCACCTTGGAGAAATCGATGTCATTCAGGTCTAAGCAGCGGATCGTGCTGTTCCAGCAGGTGCGCCAGTACATTTTCAGCCCCTTGGTATCGGCCGCCGTCGTAAACTGTGTGGCACCGGGAATATCTGTCGGCTCCTGCCCTTTCTGACGCTCCACTCCTATCGGTATATCGAAATTGTTCAGAATCAGGAAGCAGGACATTACCGTCTCCTCTCCTGTAGGGTACTGCGGTGCGGTGGCCTGATAATAGGCGGCACGTACAAACCGCGAAGGAGGAGTCACGTCCCCGGGGATTCCTATCATACCGGTGCCGGCTCCGAAGCGGCGTACCTGCGGATAAGCCGAAAAGGCATTGCCGTCAGCCTCTCCGAAAGCCAGATTGACATAGTTGTTCAGATTGGTAACATGCCAGGGGAAATCGGGGGAATTGGTCAGCACCCCTACCGTATTCTCGTAGATATGCGTCTTTCCGCCGGTTATCTCGATGACAACCTGCCTTCCGGACGGGTCCCCCACCCTCCAGTGCGAAGTGCCGGACTGAGGATAGAGCATGGTCACTATTATCTCGTCAAAATGGTCAATCACCTCCTGCACGGTGGAGAATCCGGAGAGTATCCAGCTCACCACCTGCATGTCGGGGACAGTACGGCTCACTTCGGTAGAATCGTACTCAGGATACTGGCCGTAACCGGGGAAGAAGAAAAGTCCGGCGGACAGCCCCTTTTCATTGAGCCCCTCCAGCACGAACTGGTCCATATTGGCCGCCACCCCCACATATCCGTACTTTCCAGTGAATATCAGACCATTGCCGCCATCTGCCGTCAGGGACACATGCCTGTATCCCCTAGGGACAACCACGTAGCGGCTGTGCAGGTCCGAACCGCCCCACTCCGCCGTCCTGGCCAGCACGAAACTGCCGTCCTTGGCCGTGAAAGAAATGCCCGTACAGGCATTAAGGTCTGAAAAAAACGTGCAGGCCAGCACCATCGCTGCGGCTGCCGCCCGCCTTAGAATTGCTGAGATGTTCATATGGCATTTTATTTTAATTCCTTATTCCAGTTCATCCGAGCAAAGTTAAGCATAGATTTCCACAAATAAAAATCCCGCCGGCCCCATTTCAGGAATGAGACCGGCGGGATGTACTGACAATACCGGAAGCAGTTCTGCAGCTGCCTGTTCAGTCGAGAGTGTCCTCGGGCTGAAGCGGCATATACGGGCCGTCCTTGACCTCCAGGATGACCGAAGGCTCGATAACCTCCACCGCATGCCATTGTCCCTTGGGAATGTGCACGCCGTAGTGCCCGGACCTAGAGTCGAGCAGGATGCGTTCCACCGCCCCGCCCATGCTGTCGTAGAAGACCACGAACATCCTTCCTCTGAGGATGGCGTAGGTCTCGGCCGTATGCCTATGCCTGTGGATGGGAATCACGGTGCCCGGAAGCAGGGCGTTGAGCAGGCGTTGGGCCTTGGAGTCAAGGGAGTCGTGGAGGTTCAGGTTCATCCTCAGGCGGGGACTCTGCTTCGCCTTTGCTTCTAAGTCATCGAGAAGAGTGTCGTCGAGTATCATGATTTCAGACTATTTAGATATTCTGCATGCAGATGGTAGTACTTTCTCATAAACAATAGGTATGCCAGAGCGAGAATCATCAGCACGGCTACCGTATAAGGCCACTGCAGACTGTCAGGTACGGCCAATAGACCGCCTGATACTATCAACTGCAGGGCAAAATAGAAAAATGACACGGACGTGTGCGGAATATGCAGCTCATTGGCCATCAGCTGATAGGCGTGCTTGCGGTGCGCCTCGCCCAGATGCTCGTGCAGCAGGATGCGGTGCATGATGGTCAGGACCGTGTCGATACCATAGACACCCAGCAGCAGAAGATACTGGACGTCTCCGGTGGCGGCGATAAGCCTGCCGAGAATGAACAGGATGATAAATGCAATACCGACAGACCCCACATCCCCGGCAAAACACCTGGCCCGTTTCCGGAAATTGAAGAAACAGAATACGAGCACTGACAGTGCCGTCACGAATATCAGTGCGGGATCCACGAAACTGTAGCGGACATTCAGCACCGCCAGGGGAATCAGCACGGCCAGCGAATACGCCCCGGTGATGCCGTTGATGCCGTCCATGAAGTTGTAGGCATTGATGATGCCCACGCAGACAATCAGCGCAGGAATGACCGCCCACCACAGTGCTCCGCTGATGAAGCCCAGATCCACAAACATCAGCATCATCGACGCGAACTGCACCAGAAGCCTCCACACATTCGGCACCGAATGCACGTCATCCGCAAAGCTCACGGCGCAGATAGCCGTCAGCCCCGCCATGAACCACGGATAGTGCAGTCCGAAGAACGCGGCATACAGCCACGCCCCGATGAGGAAGATGACGCCACCTCCCCTGAGCGTGATATGGGTGTGTGAACTTCTGAGATTAGGCTTGTCGATGATATTCAGCCTGTCCGCCACCCTAAAATAAAAAAGCTCCGCTACGATGAGCAGAGCCAGGATAGCGGGGTACGTTATCCACCAGGTCATAAATTATATTGAGAAAGTTTTATTCGTAATTACGTCTCCTGACATACCCATACTCGGTTCCGCTGTCCTCCAGCACTCTGTCCACAATATGTTCCAGCTCATAAGTGGCAACACCCAAGGGTTTGTCGATCCCTTCCAAAGACCACTCTACTGTAGTCCTGTCTTTGGATTTGCATATCAGCAGACCGATACTGGGATTGTCTCCTTCGCCCCTCAGTAATTTATCTGCTGCTGTGACATAGAAATTCAGTTTGCCGGCAAACTCCGGGACAAAGTCCACTACCTTAAGTTCTACTACGATATAACATTTCATCCGAATATGGTAGAATACCAAGTCCGGAAAATACGCCTTGCCGTCCGGCATCCTCAATTCCATCTGCCTGCCCACAAAGGCAAATCCATTACCAAGCTC
Organism: uncultured Alistipes sp.; assembly: GCA_902388455.1. Taxonomy (GTDB): domain Bacteria; phylum Bacteroidota; class Bacteroidia; order Bacteroidales; family UBA932; genus Coprenecus. Next base: position 56,237 of record CABMPD010000015.1, read on the forward strand.
CAGCAGAAAACGCGTGATATCGCGGACCAGTGCGTCTTCCAGTTCTTTTTCATGATACTCTTCCCGAATAGTCAGGAAATCAAAGCTGTACGGATCTTTCAATATCTCCTGAGCCATCTGGCCCTGAGCGGTCGGCAATATATCTTTAAAATTCGATACAGCACTTCCTTCCCGCGCATACAACTTGCTTTTCAAAGCTGATGTCAGACGGTTGCGGCTCCAGTTGCCATCTACTATCCTTTTAATGTAAAAATAAGCCTCCTCTACAGTTCTACAATTACTGATGATTTCAATATGATGTCTCCATGGTATATATCCCAGTATTTCCGGCATTTGAATTTGGTCACCAACTTGGTGGCCAAATTCAAGCCCCTTACTATAAAACAAATACACCCGGGCTGCATATTTTAGATTTGTATAAGAAAGACCTTTTTGATCCGGGAAAGCAGCTCTTAAATCCAGGCTTAACTGTTTAACCACTGAATCGCCCCACTTATGCTCTTTCTTCTTAGCTACGATATCATGCCCCAGCCACCAATAGAACTCTATCAATGTACTGTTAACCCTCACTGCCGCTTTTGCCTGCGCACTCTTCAACCGCGACTTAATATCATTCACCCACCGGATGTACTCCCATTTTTATTTTCTGAATGACTCTATAGTTTTTACTATGCCGTCCCGCGCATCCACCGGCAGCCGCCCGACCCCGATAGCCCGCTTTATCTTTTCATTTGACGACACGTAATTCTCGGTGAGCTTGCGGAGCCGTTCTTCGTTCAGCGGAAGGTGCAGGACCGTCCCCACCTTAGCGCAGAATGTCATCAGCCCTCTGCTCAGATGCCAGATATGCGGCCGCTTTCCAAGAGTACGGCAGATAAGTTCTATCAGTTCATTGGTGGACAACGGCTCATCATCCCCCACATTGTAGATTCCGGAGGGAATATCCTTGTCTATAAGGGCATCGATGATGAACGAGAGATTGCCAATGGAGGTAAATGTCCTCTTGTTGTCAAAAGAGCCGAGCGGCCAGGGAATACCTTTTGACACGACACTGTAGAGCGAGTTCAAATTGCCCTTATTGCCCGGACCGTGTATCATGCAGGGCCTCAGGATATAATACCTCTGCTCCTCCTTCAGCCCATCTACGCCGCTCAAAATATACTTCTCCGCTGCAATCTTACTCTCCCCGTAAGGCCCGACCGGAGCAGGCACCACCTCCTCCGTCAGCACCCCGTCAACCCTGTCAGCCGCCGCCTTCGCCGTACTGAAAAATATGAACTTGCCCCTACCCGACCGCACAAACCAGTCGAAAATCCTCTCCGTCAGCCCGGTATTGACCTTGAAATACACATCCGCCTCCGTCTCGTTCTTGGTATCGTGCGCCTTCCCCGCCAGATGGATGACCACATCCACCTCCGGAATCCCCCCTCTGTCCAGATCCTCCCACGAGAAAGTCCGCACCACCCCCTCCCTCTCAGGAGCGATGATATCCACACCATAAATCGTGTGACGGGGAGCCAGCGCCCTCACCAGGTTGCTGCCGACGAAGCCGTGGAGGCCGGTGATGAGAATGTTCATATCTAGTCTTTTAAAGGGTTAAGTTCTGATAGCCACCACTTAATAAGCCTATGTATTCCTTCTGACAGTTGGATTTGTGGTTTGTATCCAAAGTCCCTTTCTAATAAAGATGTGTCGGCATAAGTCTGATACACGTCCCCTGGCTGCATAGGAAGCATTATTTTATTTGCATCTTTCCCGATTTCCTTTTCCAAAGTACTAATAAAATCCATTAATTTTACTGGATTGGAGCAACCAATATTGTACACTTTGTGGAGTCTTCCATCTGAACTTTCAGCAGGAATTGACTGATTGACTTTTATAACACCCTCTACTATATCATCTATATAAGTGAAATCACGCATTAGATTACCATTGTTGAAAACTTTAATGGGTTCTCCGGCTAAAATAGCTTTTGTAAATAGGATTGGAGCCATATCCGGGCGCCCCCATGGACCGTATACAGTGAAAAAACGCAGCCCAGTTGCTGGTATTTTATAAAGCTTTGAGTAACAACTGGCCATAAGCTCGTTTGATTTTTTAGTCGCTGCATACAGGGATACCGGTGCATCTACTCTATCATCCTCCGAAAATGGCGTTTTTGTATTGCCGCCATATACACTTGATGAGGAAGCATATGTAAGGTGTTCTATCGGATAATGTCTGCAACATTCCAGAATATTCACAAATCCTGTCAGATTACTGTCCACGTAAGCAAATGGATTCTCCAGGCTGTATCTTACGCCAGCCTGCGCAGCAAGGTTGATTACATGGTCAAAATGTTCTCTTGCAAACAAATCTGGTAATCCTTTCCTGTCCGCTATATCCAACTTAATAAATTTGAATGATGGATACAGGCTACTGGAATAGGATTTGCCGTATTCAAAACAATTATCCTTAACGCCTAGTTGTGCAAGGCGCGCCTGTTTTAAACGGATGTCGTAATATTCGTTAAGATTATCTATACCAACGACTTCTTCTCCTTTAGACAATAATCTCCCAGCGACATAGAATCCGATGAATCCAGCCGCTCCGGTAACAAGTATTTTCATAGAATCTAATTTATGAGTTCCTGATATATTGCAAGATGCTTTTTGACAACATCCTCTATTGAGAAATATTTTTCAGCATATTTACGGCTATTCAGCCCCATCTGTTTTCGTAAAACCTTATCACTGATTAACAAATCCAATTTAGCCGTCAAAGCATCGACATCCTTTGGCTTAATTAGAAAACCGTTATATCCATCCACAACTGTATCACGGCAACCGATAGAATCGCTTGTAATCACTGGACGCCCGATTGCATCTGCCTCTATCAACGATTTGGGAAGACCTTCCATATAATAGCTTGGAAAAGCAACAATGTGACACTGCATTAGCAGCTCCCTTACATCGGTTCTGTATCCTAACCATTTAATGTATTCTCCGTCACAAATATTCTCCAATTGTGCTTTTGTAATCGCGCCAGGATGATCGTCCAGTCCGCCTATCAATTGAAATTCTGCAGTATTTCCATACTTTGAGCGAAGCCTTTCAGCAGCTTCCGTCAATAAGAAAATACCTTTCTCGACAATCATTCTTGCTGTCAAGACCACCTTGATTTTACCTGTTTCCGGTTCTGGAGTATATGAAAAGGCACGAAGCTCCACTCCGGATCCTTTGATAAATCTTGCTTGAGATTCCCTAATAATTCTATGTCCAAGATAATACCCTTTATCCTCGTTGTTTTGGAAAATACACAATAGATTTTCCCGGGCATGTGAATATTTTAAAAGCCGCGGCATAAGCTTGGACAAAAGACCTGTATTGTTTTTGTCGAAAAAACCGCCCATGCCGCTCACGGCATTCACCACACCGTTGACTCTGCAGAATTTTGCAGCTAAAGTGCCCCATACAATCGTCTTCATCCCGACATGATGGACAACAGCCGGCTTTTCTCTGCGATACAGCCGCACTAAAAAAACAAGCGTCTGGAGTTCCTGCAAAGGATTCATTCCCGAGCGGCTCATAGGTAAATTTATAGTTTTCAAACCCAACGCCTCTATATCTTTCAGTCGGCCCGTATCAGCTGTAACGATAGTCACATCCCATCCGCAGTTTCGTGCGGCTAACGCGATTTCTTTACGGTGGGAAAGGAAGAACCAGTCGACGTTGACGATGATGAATAACTTATTCATGAATTTACATATTGTCCAAAACATCAGAATGTAGGCCTACCGTGCTTATGAGCTGACAGTACTTCCCAAAAAACTAAAGGCGAACTAAGCAACGAATAACTCAAATGGTAGAAACAATGAAAATACTTTTTCATTTTATGATATTCAGTCGCCATTGTAAGTTGTATTCTTGCTCGAGCTTGTCTGTTCTTCTTATATGAACTTCTATATTTTTTCCATAGCAGAAGATAGGAGGTTAGAGCTTTGTCTGAGTTATGAGTTATTCTTTCTGAATCATGATAACGATAGAAAAACAGCGGCTCATTTATTCCCTGGACTTTACAATATTTACATATCCTTAACCACATTTCATAGTCTTGCCTAGCAGGCATATCTATATCAAAAAGTCCAGACTTTGCTATGCATGTTCTTTTCATTAATGGATGCGAGGTTGACCCGACTCTATCGCTGATTAATTCCGAGTCATACGATAACAAGCTATCAGAAATAAAATTAAACTGGTATAGACGACGGTCGTTTATATCATTGTTATAAAATCTATATCCGTTGCAGAATACCATATCGAGGTTATTTTCATTTAAGAATTTTACTTGTTTTTCTATTTTCTCCGGATCCCATAGGTCATCATCATCAAGAAATGCCACATACTCTCCCTGAGACTCCAGAAAACCTATATTTCGTGAATATTGTGCTCCTGAATTACGTACATTCACAATATATTTTATTCCTGAGTCCTGAGAAAATAATTCATAATTTTTGCGCTGATATTCAGTATTCAAGCCGTTGTCATCCACTATGATGATTTCAATCGCATTATAGCTTTGCTGCCTGACACTTTCCACGGCCTGCATAAGAAGGTCCACATTACGCTTATACGTTGTAATGATTACACTTACTAAACCATTAATCATATCTTAGTTATTTGCTTTCCGTTAAAAATGTAGTATAGTCAATCAGTCCATCCGCACCTCCGAGCATTGTCGCTTGAAAACTATATATCAGCATCAATGAGATTATCAATATAAAGATGATTCTATTCTTCCTCGCCAAAATAGCCTGCCCCCAGAAAGGCATCTCGTACATCATGAAATAAAAACCAATGCGGTTCATAAAACTGTGAAACATTCCAAATGAGGATAGGAGTAGTCCACATGTGTAAATTATAGGAATTTCCTTTCTCATCGGATGAGTTTTACAATATGAATAACTGAACATCTTGTTTTTAAATAGCCTATTCGCAACAATTACCAACAATACAGCCAGTGTCTTCACAATCGTTATCAAATGAACACTAGTTTCTGATTCTTGAAAGTATTTGGTATATTTATCGAAATTTGATTGGAAAACACTAAATCCGATTATAATCAGCAATACTGATCCTAGCAGACCTACTAATCTAATCTTAGTCAACTTGAATCTTTCAAATCCAAAAGGTATGAATACGAGTAAAAAGCCAAGAATCGCAGACGTGTGCATACTTGCCGCAATTGCTACAAAACATAAGTATTTCAAATAACTACCTCTCTCTAAATACCTTGTTCCCCAAAAGATAATGGATACGGCTAAATATTGTCTAACTATATTAAATGTATACGGATAATGAAATATTAAAAAAATGAGAACCATCATCGTAAAAGACGAAGATTCTTTAAATTCCCATAAGCGCAGAATAATAAGAGTATTTGTTATTGCCGCAAATACCAGAAGAGCATAATGTGGGTTGTCGAAATATCCCATCATTATGTATGAGAGCAGGGAATAACCAATATCACTGCCTCCAAACAATATGCCCCGTTCCCGTATGTAGGTAAGATTAGTTATGTAGTTTGCCGTATCAACTCCAACAGAAGTACCTCTTAGGCCGCAGAATAACGATAAAATTGTAGCAATAATGTAAACAGGTGCTTTTTTCTGACTTTTTTCCGCAATAACTGCTAAAACAAAAGTAAAAACTATACAGAGAAGATAAGGCATATTTTAAATGTCATCTAGAAAGATACTTTGATAGAAGAGGTACCATCCTGGTTGCAAGACAAAGCGATAGAGACATTTTGTACTTCATCATCAAGTAAAACGACTTTTTGTAGATGTTAAGCCCTTTATAGTCAATATACCGCAAACAATTTACTAAATTCTGGGATTTTAGCAAATTGTCAATTATCTTAGTTGATTCAGTTATTGAACCACTATTTCCATTATCCAGAATCGTCCATAAAGTTTCAGTTACGGTCCGTCTTTTCATTTGAAGTTCATAATCAATGTCATTTCTGTTTTTCACAATGACATCTAATGCAGAATGAAGCGAATCGTATACTTTTTCTTTAGGACGCTTTTTTGTTGAGGAAGCGTTGTGTTGCCTATATAAATAGAGAGGTAAAGACTGCATACTATATAAGGTTCTGGAATTTAAGGCATATTCAAAACTGAACAAACTGTCTTCGTTATATTTGACATTTTCCTTGAATCTTATATCGTTCTGTTTGATAACCTCTGACTTGAACAAAGAGTTGTTTACTCCTGAAAATAAGAAACCTGACAATGTCCCGTCATCAATCATTATCTTAATCAGGTCAGAGCATTTATATATCCCATCATCTTTCCGAGGCTTGCAATATAACCGATGATTGTCCGGATAAAGATACTCATATCCTCCGCACACTCTATCAGATTCTGTTTCAATGAGTTTCTTTAGCAATATCTCATATGAATTAGGAACAATAATATCATCTGAATCACAAAATGAAATTAGGTTCCCTGTTGCTCTCTCAAGTCCGTAGTTCCTCGTTGCTGATACTCCCGAGTTTTCTTTATGAAATGCGTGTACTCTCCTATCCTTATACTCGTAATTTTTACAAATTTCCCATGAGTTATCAGTAGATCCATCATCCACCAATATCACTTCAAGATTGTGATAAGTCTGATTAAGGATACTATCAACACACTCATTTAAATACTTAGAAGTGTTAAAGACAGGTACAACTATGCTTATTTTATATTCCATCATGGCATAAACACTTTTTATCGTCTTATGAGTTTACCGCCCCACAGATGTCAGGCAATTCATATTGATAAGCCACTTTGTCAGCATTCTTTCTTCTAAATTCATCCCAAATACTAATCTTTTCCAGGATTGCCTCTGATAATTATGTCGCTCTCGTGAAAAGATTTCGTGCCTAAGGCACCACTTACCACAACAATATTATCAACAAGATAATATTGCTTCTAGCCTCAACAAACAATTATTTCCAATTTTGATTTTGCCAAATAGATTTGCCTTATCACAAACCGTATTTATGCTATAATCATGCGTTACAAATGAGACATTGCTTGAAACAACAAAATCATTCCCAATCTCAACTAAACACGGCTCACTAATTTTTGCACAGGAACATATTATGGAACGAAATCCTATTTTAAATCCTTGTTTATGGTAACACGCAATGAATTACATGTTAGTTTATAAATTCAACGTCTAAAAGCGTAATTTATTAATTTTATAATTTTTTAATATCTGGCAATTTAAATTTTGCTCCTAACTCATAATCAAATGAATCCGGTTCAAATTTCATATATCCACTGCTATCATAAAATGTAATCTCACCAAAACGAATCACCTCATTTTGATTGTATAAGTCTATTCTGGCACATGGAAAAGGAGATGCTAATCTTTCTGCAATATTTTTGAGTTCTATAAAATTTGATGGTTTACTAATCTTGCGAGTAAGAGGCAATTCATCTGATTCTGTATAAGGAAGTTTTGTAAAATTCTCATCGAAAAAACCGCATTGAGCATTATTGCCTATAGTTCTATCCGATAAAACATAAATCAACACTGTTTTCCCATAGAAACAAAGAAACTTGTAATCTATTAACCCTCCGGATTCCTTATCTGAGGACATGTACTCCTCTATTATTATACGATGCTTTTTCCCTTTATAGTAAGGCCATTCCCTGCCGCCTTCAGGTAACCCTAAACGATTTGACTTTACCCATGACCACATTTGTTTCATAAGACATTCATAATTTATTAAACGCTTATTTTCAACAATAATAACAGAATTTCCACCGCCTCCTAATGTATCTTTTACAACAAACGCATCTGGAAGACAATTAAAGTTTATCTCTTGTGGATTTTCATAAACACCATAACACTCATTAAGGATTTTTGACAGCCCGCAACTCTCAACATATTCTCTTACATCATATTTATCAACACAATGTATCATCAATTGGTCTCTATAGTAAATTTTATACCATTGAATCTTTTCAGTATAACGCGTGGGCTCTTTGATATTTAATTTATTCTTTGTTTTTATTTGATATTGAATTCTCAACATCAGTTCATCTGGAATAAAACAAAAAAATTTTAGAAGCATTAATCTCAAATCTCTACTTTTAATAATTTGCTTATAATCCATAAACAATAAAAAATTTTAATGTGACACTAATTTTTTAATCACTTTTATAGGAGCATAAAGGAATAATGCCTCTATTTCTACTAAATTTCTAGGAAACACCATTTTTTTTGACCTTAATATTTGCGATAGAAATAAGTTAAAGCACACTTTTTTTATTACCTTATCATGTGTCTTTTTATAGAGTTCGCAATACACTTTGTAATTTATTTCTATCTGCTTTATTAAATCGAGAGAGCCATAAGTGCTACTTTCATTTTTCCTATAAACACCACCAGCAAAAGCATGACAGACTCCTTGGCCATTCTGCATAATATAATACACGAAATGGACATCTCTCGAATACTTAAATTCAGGTATAGGCTTGAATGCATCTTTTCGGTACACGCATGTCAATGTTTTTGTAATCCAATCTTTTGAATATGGATATTCTCTAGAGAATATAAAATATTCTTTATCTGAATTTTTGTCAAAATATATGTTAGGCGTTAATTCGATTGTGTTATCTAACTCATTTTTTGTATAATAACGATGACATGAATATACTACATCTGAATGAGTTTCCAAAAAATCTACTTGCTTTTGTAATTTATATGGATCTATCCAGTAATCATCACCTTCACACATCGCAATATATTTTATATCTACGGGTATTGCCTCATTTATAATACGCCTTAAAGAACCGTCTTGTTTAGAATATTGATTTTCTTGTTCATATATTGGTTTTATAATATCAGGATACTTTTCAGCATATTCTCTAATAATGTCCGCAGTCCCGTCTGTAGATGCATCGTCATGAATTATCGCAATAAACTGAAAATTCGTTTTTTGCATAATAAACCCATCCAAACACTGACGTATATACGGTTCGTGATTATATGTAAGGCATCGAATTGCAAGAAGCGGAGCTTTATTCATCATATTATAATTAATTCAAGAGTTGATGAGAATATATCTTTATTATCCAACTATGGGGTTAAAACCACGCAATTTATTGCGTCTACTTAAATTTCTATAAAGATTATTATCTTTGTGACATGGCAAATTATCAACACAATGGTCATACGGTAAGCAGTTTGACATGTCACCTGGTGTGGGCGACGAAGTACCGTTATGAAGTGTTACAGGGAGACATCCAGAAGCGGTGTCGAGAATTGCTGATACAGATATGTAACAGTGAGGATGTACATATACTGAAAGGAGTGGTGAGCAAGGATCATGTCCACATGCACATAGAGTATTCTCCTCATCAGAGCATAAGTCTGTTGGTGAAGAAATTGAAAGGAAGGACATCTCACCATCTGCAACAGGAATTCCCGAATTTGCGCAAGCGTTACTGGGGTCAGCACTTCTGGTCGATAGGTTACGGAGTGTGGAGTACTGGAGTAGTGAGCGACAAGATGGTCCAGGACTACCTGGAGCATCACCGTGATATACCAAATGCAGATGACGACACCTGGGTGTTGGGGCAGATGAAAATTTCATTTTCATGTGCGATACCATAACTATGGACTTTAGTCCATTAGTAATTTATTTTTATTGTTGCATTGTAACCGCATAAATTTGAGTCCGAATGAATTAGCACAAATGGCTTCACAATATTCATTTTTATATCTATTCGTAATCTTTTTCAATACCCCATAATTTTGAAAATTTCTGCCGCTCCCGCTCCTCCTTAAACCACTCACAGAATGCCTTCCAACTGTATCTCGGCTCATAACCGAGTTCAGATCTTGTCTTACTGATATCAAGAACAAATTGCATGGCCGAACGTTTTTCAGGAGAATAAGTTATCTCAGATTTATTTCCAGGCTTTGAGAAAACGTCCACGATGGCATGTATTCGCTCATCAAGCGTTGATCCGCCGCTTCCGATATTATAGAGACCGCCATCAAGCTCAGATTCGGCGCATTTCTCGACAATCTGCAGGAAATCCTCCACACAGCAGGTCTCCAGCAGCCTATCCGGATCTCCCCAGATTTCTATCGGTTCCCCTCTCTCCGCTTTATTTATGAGCAGGCGGTCTGATATCATTACCTTCTTGCCGTCAGTGTAAGTATATGGATTGGGATGGTACACGTACACCCTGGACAGGCGGAGGATAAAGCGCTTGATACCATGTACCTTATAGTAATGCTCGATGATATTTACTGCCGCTATCTTGCAGATTACGTACATCGCGTGGTCTCCGTCCAGTGGAGCACGCATCTCAGAATCCGCAGGAATCGGAGTCCGGGAACCGAACAGGTAGCTTATGTCGAAGAGCGACTGTGGGAAGATGATTTTGGGGATATTGTTCTTTCTCATGAACTCCAGGACGTTGTATGTTCCTTTCACGATAGAGTCAATGTAAAGAGAGCCGTTGTACCCTTCCATACTAGCTGGCAATGCCCCGGCAAAATGAGCAACGACATCTATGTTCTGTGAGGGAAGCTTTTTGAAATCCTCTTCCTTTGTTATATCTACAGAGTAATATGGTATGCCGTAATCCGCGAAAAAGCCGTTGTCGTTTTTCCTGTGTCCTACAGCTATCACTTTATAACCGATTTTATGAAAATGCAGTGAGATGTATGCACCAAGCGTTCCGGTCGCTCCGAATATTAAAATAGTCTTCATTAGAGTATGATTTTTTTATCAGATTTGTAAATTATATAACCGTCATGATCATAGTTGCTTTTGGATTCTGTAAGTTCCATACTGGTACGTTGCCGCTCCACCATCCAGTCCTCTGCGGGCTTTTCAAAGTATGGTAGAAGACGGGATGTGGAGGCGGTAAGGAAATATATGCCCGCGCAGGCAGTGTTGTGGGGCTGGATATCCGTGTATTTCCCCATAGACACTGATATGAGCTTGCCTAAAAAATCATAGTCAGTGGACAGGCCTATCAGCCGGTTGGATATCATATCGCCTCCGCCTCTCGGGTTCACCTCCACCAGATATATGCTGTCTCTGTCGTCTATTTTTATCTCAATATGCGAGGCTCCGTCTGAATACCCTATCGAATTCAGAATATCCGCAGCGGCGCATCCTATATTCTCAACGATTCGTTGCGGAAGGTCTGCAGGCTGATGGTGCTCCAACTCGACAAAATGCGGGGGACCGGAACTGATTTTCTCCGTAATCTGTATGACTTGATGGTGACCGCAGTAAGACAAGCACTCCACGGAGTACTCTTTTCCAGAGATATACGCCTCTGCCATAAACATGGAGTCATGCAGGTCCTCCGGAATCTCCGCTAAATCCACTTTATCGTCTATAAAATTAACTCCCTTTTTTGAAGCGCCTTTAACAGGTTTCAAGACATAGGGGCGTTCTAATGCGTTGGCAATCTCATTCAGGCATCCTATTTTAAACTCAACCGTAGATAGACCGGGAAGGCAGTTTGTCATTGCCCTGACATAGGATTTGTCCTGTATTTTCCGGAACGTCTCATAGGGAGTGCCGGTTTTACCCAACCTGTCCGCCACGTATGAGGAGACCAGGGCAGTCGTTTCCGAGGCGTTGGAGACGACGCCATCAATACCTGCGGACTTGCAATATGCAACAATCTCATCCATCTCCATGATGGAGACAGGAATAAAATGGTCTACATAGTTCTTGCAGACAGCACCCCCTGGCCAGGCAAAGCAATATGTTTCCAGTCCCATCTCTCTGGCCTTCAGACACAATGGCAACTGCCCCGTGGAGGCTCCTATGATTGCGAGACGACCATTCATTGCCTGATGATACGAAGATTGATACTTGACTGCTGGTTCTGCAGGAATTGCTCTGATTCCACACAGCTCTCGAATTTCATGACGAGGGTGCCTATCGCATCGTTCGCACCGTTGAAGGAGGAGACCTGCGCCCCTTCGCGAACCCACAGGTCCCTCTCTACTACATGACGGGACATCTCCGGGCTTATATCAAGTCCCCTGAATGTTCCGCAGCGGTCTGCGTGTAGGATCACCTCTGCCCAATGGCCGTCATACGGTCTTTGGACGATGTCCGTCACACTCTCTCCTAATGCAGCCCTTACTGATGCTGTTACCATGTCCACGCCGGTCGCCATTCGCAGCATCTCCGCAAGGCGGTTGCCGCCTCCACGAGGGGATACTTCCATTATGTAAGGTTTGCCGTTTGTTCCGATTCTGGTTTCTATATTGTAAATGGATGTGCGCATCCGCAGCAGTGTCAGCAGACGCTGGATCTCAACTGTGAGCTCCGCCTCCTGCTCCTTCGTGAAGGTCGACGGCCAGCTGTATGCCGCAGGAGTATACGGATTGTCAGCATTTTCGTCGAACCTCTGCGCCGAGAAAGACACGAACTTCAGTTCCCCGTCCACCGAGAAGCAGTCCGAGTCCGACGAGCAACCCAGTTTCTCGATAAACTCCTCGATTATCACCTTGCCGGAGAAAGAGTGGGACAGGGCATTGTCAAACGCCGCCCCAAGTTTGTCCGGACTGTCGACACGGGAGACGCCCTTGCTGCCGGCGGAGTCCACGGGCTTGACAATCACCGGCCACGCGAAATAATCCCTGGCCGCATACGCCTCTTCGTAAGTTGAGAATCCTCGGGACTTTGGAACGTTGAAGCCGTTCTCCTCCAGAAAACTCCGGAAACGATCCTTGTTCTGCAGGATGCATACCGACTCGTACGGTCCGGCCTGCGGCAGCCCCATTTTGTCGGCTACGTAGGCCGCGGTCACCACTCCGGGATCCACGGCGAAGGACATGATGCCGTCTATTCTCAGCTCGCGGGCGATGGACAGCACGGCATCCCGGTCCAGAATGCTTACGTTGTGGTACTCGTCGGAATACTTGTGTGCGATGTTGTCGGGCAGATAGTCACACGTGATGACGTGGCAGCCCAGATTGTGCGCTGCGTCGATGACGGGCAGCAGGTAGCGCAGCCCGCCCAGCAGCATCAGCTTGCGCCGGGGCATGATGAAATTTAGATTATTTTGTGATATTTTTTACTCCGTTGCAGGTATTCTGGCTGCGAGAAAGTCCGGGTTCATCCGCGTATCCCAGACATCAATGATCAGGACTCTGTCCGCCTCCTCGTTGTCTTCAGGCTCGACCCTGTATATGAGCTTGTAATTTCGGTGAATAAGTATACTTCTGTGTGTGATGCCAGCTATGTGAGTAAGCAGCGGCTCACGGTGTCCGAGAAGAGGATGCGCGGATAGCAGCCTGCTGTATGCTTTAAAGGTGCTGTCCAGTTTTTCGCTGATTTTTGCCCGAATGTACTGCCGCCGTATGCCAGAGTATCTATGCGCCATACTGTCGCGTTGTCTGTCCATATCACCTCAGCCATGGCAGAGCCCTCCTCACCGCCTCGTCGGCCTCTTCGGCCGTCATCACCTCACCTCTCTGTATCTGCTGCTCTGATACTGCAATACGTTCCATGAGACGCTCCATTGTACTGTTTTCCCTCATGAACGCCTCCATGCGCCGTGAGAAATCTTTCCGGGCTGCCGTATCTCCGCTCTCATGTAGACGGATACTCTCCGCGACAAAATCATCCATCTGCCGCTTCCACGCGACTTCCGTCTCCTCCTTTGGCTGATTGACGCCATCAGGCTGTGAGACGCCCTTACGTGTCCTTGACCTCATGCTCCGACGGGCATACGTAATCTCGGGTTCGCTTACTGAGCCCGTACCGGTTGCCTTCCACTCTGCTCCACGCTGCTTTTCCATATCGTCAGTGTTTTCTGCAAATTTAATGATTATTTGTCGGACAGAAAAACCGCTTCGTAAAAACTTCATCTCTTCACAGCATCGACAACCCTATCCACATCCTCCGCACTCAGCTCATGGTGCATCGGCAGGCAGATGACCTGCTCCGCGATGCGGTGCGCCACCGGCAGGTTCTCCCTCGTGGCGGACTCCAGGCCCCTGTACGTCGAGAACTCGCTGATGAGAGGATAGAAGTACCTGCGGCCGTAGATGTTCCTGGATTTCAGCTTCTCGTAGAGCTCGTCCCGGGTCATGCCGTACTGCTCCGCGTCCACGAAGATGGGGAAGTAGGAGTAGTTGTGCCGCACGCCGGGCATGTCCTCGAAGTAGGTGATGCCGGGGATGTCCCTCAGGCCCTCACGGTAAGCGATGGCCACTCTGCGTCTGGCCCCGATGGCATCGTCCACATGCCTTAGGTTGATCAGTCCCACTGCAGAGCGCACCTCGTCCATCTTGCCGTTGATGCCAGGGGCCACAACCGTGGTCTCTCCGGCGAACCCGAAGTTCTTCAGGTAGTCTATCCGCTGCTTGGTCTTCCCGTCGTGCACCACGAGCGCTCCGCCCTCTATCGTGTTGTACACCTTAGTGGCGTGGAAGCTGAGGGTGGACATGTCGCCCTCGTTGAGGATGCCGCGGCCGTCCACCTCCACCCCGAAGGCGTGCGCGGCGTCGTAGATGACCTTGAGGCCGTACTTGTCGGCTATCTCCTGTATCCTCCTGGTGTCGCAGGGCTTGCCGTAGCAGTGCACCGGCATGATGGCCGTGGTCCGGGGGGTGATGGCCGCCTCGATGCAGTCGGGGTTGATGCCGCAGTTCGACGGGTCGATGTCCACGAACACCGGCTTGATGCCATTCCACCAGATCGAGTGGGTGGTGGCCACGAAGCTGAAGGGGGTGGTTATCACCTCGCCCGTTATGCGAAGGGCCTGGAGGGCCGTTATCAGCGGCAGTGTGCCGTTGGTGAAGAGGCTGATGTAGGGCACCTTAAGGTACTCGCACAGGGCGGCCTCCAGTTCCTTATGGTAGTGTCCGTTGTTGGTTATCCACTTGCGCGACCAGATGTCCCGCAGGTATGCGTCGAGTTCGTCCAGGTCTGGGAGGAGCGGGGACGTGACGGTTATCTGAGTGTTGTCCATCTTTTTATTTCTTGTTTCGTCTGAGGAATCCGAGTGCGGTGTCCTTTATCTCCAGATATTCGGGCAGCCGGAAAGCCTCGCAAAGGCCGACTGCGACAGCTGCGCCTGCGCACAGCTGCACCAGCAGCATCCATATCGGCTGCAGGTTCAGGAGAGACAGCGGCCAGACGCAGGCGGCCATCGCGGCGGCTACGCCGAAAGACGGCAGGATATCCTTTAACTGGGCCCTTATCGGGTAGCCTATGAGTGTGCCGGAATATCTGGCGTTGAGGAAATACGCGATGATGCTTGTTGCCAGAGAGCCCCACAGCATCCAGTCGATGCCGATGAATATTCCCAGCAGCAGAGGGCCTACGGCGATGATCTTCTTAACTATCTCCAGCTTAAGGAAGAGGTCCGACCGCCCCTGCACCTGGAGCATGTTCAGGTTGATGGCGTGGAGAGGATACAGCGACGCGGCGAAGCAGATTATCTGCAGGTAGTGCGCCGCCTCCTTCCACTGGGGGCCTATGAGCACCGTCAGCAGGGACTCCGCCACGACCGACAGGCCGAACAGCAGCACGAACGAGGCCAGCATCGTCGTCCGTATGATCTTCCTGTATCCCTCCCTCATCCGCTCGCGCTCGTCCTGGATGGAGCTCAGCACCGGATAGCTGACCCTCTGGACGATCGACGTCATGTTGGACGAGAAGATGTCCGAGAACTGCTTGCCCCTGGTGTACTGTCCCAGCGTGGATGTCGAGTAGAACTTGCCGATGACCAGCTGGTATATCTCCTTCCACACGGTGTCGATGAGCCCGGACACCAGCAGCTTCCAGCCGAAGCCGAACAACTCGCGGAACGATGACCACGAGAACCTCCACGAGGGCGTCCACCTGTTGAGTATCCAAAGGCACATGGTGTTGATAAGCTGGCGGCTTATCTGCTGTCCCACCAGGCTCCACACCCCGAGACCGCCGAAGGCCATCGCCAGACCGACCGCACCGCTGGACACCGATGATATCAGCGAGGCCTTCGTCTGCGTCTTGAAGTCCACGCTCTTGACCAACCGCGTGCGCTGGATGAGCGCCAGGGCGTTGATGACCACTATCACGGACATCACACGCACCAGGGGAACCAGCTGGGGCTCCTTGAAGAAGCGGCTGAAGGGGACGGCGACAAGCACCATCGCCGCCACCATCACAAGGCTCACCGCCAGGTTGAAGATGAACGCAGTGCTGTAGTCCGTCTCTCCGGCGTCCTTCTTGCGGATCAGCGCATTGGAGAAGCCGCTGTCCACGATGCTGTTGAACACCGCCACCAGGATCATGATGTAGCCTATCAGGCCGTACTCGTGAGGGGTCAGCAGGCGCGCCAGCACCAGGCCCACCAGGAACGTCACGCCCTGACTGGATATGCTGTCCACGGCACTCCAGAAGGTGCCACGTACTGTCTTTTTCTTTAAGGACTCTGCCACGATTGCCGTTAAATCAGTCCCTCCCGAACAGATCCCGTGTATACACCTTCCCCCTCACATCATCCAGACACGGGTCATACCTGTTGGCGATGATGGCCCCCGCCCTGCGCTTGAACTCGGCCAGGTCGTTCACGACCACGCTGCCGAAGAACGTGCTGCCGTTCTCCAGGGTGGGCTCGTAGATGATGATGGTGGCGCCCTTGGCACGGATGCGCTTCATCACGCCCTGGATGCTGCTCTGCCGGAAGTTGTCGCTGCCGGTCTTCATCGTCAGGCGGTAGACGCCGATGACGGTCTCGCCCTCCTTCGAGGCGTCCCAGCCCCCGTCGTACTCGTGCGCCCCGGCCATCCTCAGCACCTGCGAGGCGATGAAGTCCTTCCGCGTGCGGTTGCTCTCCACGATGGCGCTCATCATGTTCTGCGGCACGTCTGCGTAGTTGGCCAGCAGCTGCTTGGTGTCCTTGGGGAGGCAGTAGCCGCCGTAGCCGAACGAGGGGTTGTTGTAGTGGGTACCGATGCGCGGGTCCAGGCACACCCCGTCGATGATGGCGCGGGTGTCCAGCCCCTTGACCTCGGCATAGGTGTCCAGTTCGTTGAAGTAGCTGACGCGCAGGGCCAGGTACGTGTTCGCGAAGAGCTTGACCGCTTCGGCTTCCTTCAGGCCCATGTACAGGGTCGGGATGTCCTGCTTCAATGCTCCCTCCTGCAGCAGTGTGGCGAAGGTGCGCGCCGCCCTCTCGAGGCGCGGTATGTCCGCAATGGCCTCCAGGGCGCGGTTCTCCTCCTCAAACTCGGGGCTGTCAATCATCTTCGGCACTCCGACAATGATCCGGCTGGGGTACAGGTTGTCGTACAGGGCCTTGCTCTCGCGCAGGAACTCCGGGGCGAACAGCAG
>CABMPD010000016.1 GCA_902388455.1 uncultured Alistipes sp.
TCCCGTGGGGAAGGGAGCTGGTCGCTGCGCTCCGATGTGGCCACCGGTGGGTGTTGCTTCCGGGCTTTTTGTTTCCGTGCGTCAGCGTCCTGTAGTGTTGTCTTTCCTGCCGGCGGTATGCCGGTGGGCGGTCGGGCTCCGTGCCGGTCCGTGCGGCGGTTCCCGGCTTTACGTCCCCGTACGCCCTGTTTCTGTAACCCATTATGGTCAGTTCGGAACGATATGACTATGTGCTTTCGTTCGTTTTGAAAACTGACGCGTCCACGGCTACTTCTGCTAAATTGCAGGGTGTTATAGAGTTATAGAGTTATAGAGTTATCATGTGCGCACAGTTCTTTTACGTTTTCTTGCCGGCGCGTAGTGAAATCATAACGGCAGCAAATTCCGTAATCCGGTGCCGTTGTGGGATGCCCGTTTATATGTCCTTATGCCGACGCTCCTTTCCGTGCTGGAAGTGCCGGGTGAAACGGCATTTCGCCCCCACCTTCTCGAATTCGTTATCAGCGGATCCGCGTCAGAGGTGGCTCTTGGTCCCCCGGCATCGGTTTCCTGCGGAGAAGGAGCCGACAAATGTGGCTTTTCACCGTCACTTTCTTGGTTGTGGGTGTGCTGACGGTGGAGGCAGTCTGCAGGCGGCTCGTGCTGTTGTGGCTGCTTTACTTCGGGATGGTGGACCAGATACGTATGGCGGTCGGGATGGGAGAAGAGATGGGGTTGGAAGGATAGGTGTTCTTACGCAGGGTCCAGGGCTCTTCGAGTGAGTAGTAGTCGATGGAGAGGGCAGGGTCGGGACCAGTGGGGTCGGCCAGAAGTCTGTCAAGCCAGGTTTTCCAGCGCAGGTAGTAGAAGTCGGCAAGGAGGCCGGACCATTCCTTGTGCGCGTAGTCATGCAGCCCGCCGGTGTCGGAGGCTGTGCGGTTGCCCCATGTGGTTATCTGGACGCGGGCGTTCCATTCGAGCCAGTCTTTCATGGCTTCATCCTTGCCCAGTGCCCTGGCCTGTGCTATCCAGTTGCCTACCATAAATTCTCTCCGCGATGACAACAGGCTGTCCTGGAGCAGTATCAGTGTCAGAAAGTTTTCTCCATGAGTGCGCAATGCTGCTGTGTCGCGGCTGGTATATGCCTGTTGGATAGCCTTGTAAGTAAGCCTGCCTTTTTCTGCGATAGCCTGACGCAGGATATCCACCAGATCGTATTCGAAGTTATCACGTCCGGCAAAATCAGGAGCAGCCTGAACCATGAGGTCCGCAGCCTCGATTACATCCTGCGGATCGTAGTAGTCCGACATCTCAGACCAGGAAGAAGCCTGATAGGTGTCCAGGGAAGGACGTGCGCAGAAGATGGACTCGTGGGTGCCCTGCTGGGTGGAGGCGGCGGGACATTCGTAGATGGAACCAGCCAGCAGCCTCCAGGCCTGCAGGACCTCCGGAGTGATGCGGCCGTAACGGGCGCGGAGATATCCCTGCAGCCATTCGTCCTTGGAAAAATGCTCCGGGCGCCAGGGCAGCTCGCAGAGCAGTTCGTACATCACCGGATTGTTCTCTATCCCTTCCATTGTGAGGCCGACGCCCAGCATTGTCCCTGAGAAACGGCTGGAGTCCGCTTTGTAGTATTCGTCTATGATGTGCTGCATTTTACCGTGAAGGCCTACATTGCCTCCGAAGTTGAGCAGCATGCAGTAGAGCCAGTCGTGTCCGTCGAAACCTTCCGGACGGTACCACGAGGAGGAGGGATCTCCCCACTGCGGCCGGCTCTCGGAGTAGAGGTCGAGGACGAGCATGTCTCCGCGGGGTACGGAGCGGATCATCGCAGGGCGGGGATTGGCACCCCAGGCCTGTACGACCCACTTGGCTCCCGGGCTGTTGCGCTGCATGGCGGAGTGGATGGCCTTACCTGCAGCCTCGAGATCGACTCCGGCCGTCCTGCCTCCCTCGTGGAATGGATCCATGCTGTAGAAGCGGGCCTTGCCGAAGAGTTTTTCCAGTTCCTCGTAGTAGATATCGGCTATTTTCTGGAAATTCCCGTCTTCGGGCTGCAGGAATGCGGGACGGTGATATCCCTGCCACAGTCCCGGGTCCGCGACATTCAGCCCCAGGCGCTCCGCTGCGTCGTGCGGCAACATTCCGGAGTATCCGGGCAGGACCGGCTCGATTCCCAGCTCTGCCATGCGGGAGAGGATTCTCTTCTGCAGTTCAGTATTGCGGGCGTACCATGAGGAGGGATTGGGACCGCCCCAGCCTTCGAGATTGTTCATCAGCCACCAGGCCTGGAATGCGGGTCCGGCTATGAAGTCCGCGGCATCGGTACCGGAGTATCCGAGGCGGTGCAGGACGTTGAGCCACAGTGCGTCGGAGCCTACCGCCGCCAGACATAGGTTGATGCCGTGGAGGGCCATCCAGTCCAGTTCCTGCTCCCACCGGGCCCAGTCCCAGAAGGCCATGGAGTAGGAGAATGTGCAGTAATTGAGATAATAGCGGTATTGCGAGCGGGTGGTACGGCGCTCCGGAACGGGCACAGGGGGCAGTTCTGCCGGAAGTTCTGCCCGCATGCAGTTCCAGCTCAGGTGGATGCCGGCATAATATTTAAGGTACCAGTTCAGTCCTGTAGCAGCATTTATCGGGCAGTCGGCGGAGATGATTATACGGTTGTCGCTGCCCTGTGCCAGTTCAAAATACGATTCAGTGGCAGAGGTGTCAATTTGTATGAAAAAATGCTTCGAAGCACCTGGGCATATCCGCTCGATAAGACATTCTACAGATGCCGCTGGAGACAGGCCTGTACGATTTTTAGCAGACAGACCCATTGTGCTTAGGATGCATGCAATTAATGTGGCCGCGGTGACGGAGAAGATGTATGTGATGTGTTTCATGACGTTATGGATTATCGGTTACGCTTTTGTCTGTTATGCACGGTGAGTTTTGGGAACATCTTCCGGAAACGGGTCATATGTAACGTTATGCTGCCTCCTGCGATGACGAGGGTGACAGCCAGGAGAATCATTATGATGCCGACTCCTTCACGGAGTGTCATCCTCTCTCCGAATATTGTAATTCCGAAAAATATGGCTGTTACAGGTTCAAGTGCTCCAAGAATGGCGGTGGGAGTGGACCCTATGTACTGGATGGCGCTGGTCGTGCACAGAAAAGAGATGGCTGTCGGAAAGACTGCGAGCGCAATCAGGTTGGCCCACATGTACCAGCGGGACGGTATGGTCAGTTCAGTTCCGGTCAGCAGGCGGATTACGAACAGGGACACTCCGAATACGAGTACATAGAAAGTGACGGTAAGAGTAGCAGTATTCTTCAGTGTTGTCTGGTTGATACCTACTATATATATGGCGTACGTGAGAGCGGATGTCAGGGCCAGGACCGTGCCGGTAAGGCTGAGGGTGGCTCCGTCCGGGCCTTTGTACAGCATGGCTATTCCACCCAGTGCCATCAGCATGCAGATGCCGGTCTGCAGGGAGATCTTCTCCTTGAACGCGAGGGCCATTATCACTGCTACCATGATAGGGTAGACGAAAAGTATGGTAGACGCTATGCCGGCTTCCATGAAATTGTAGCTTTGAAAGAGGGTGAGCGAGGATACGGCCACCAGGAGGCCCATGACTATGAGATTGAGAGTCTCCTTGCGGCTGACCCTGAAGGAGCGTCCGCGGGCATGGATCATGACGGCCAGGATGGGAATGGCCAGGAGGTATCTGAAAAACAGTACGGATTCGGGGTTCATACCATTGCCGTACAAAGGGAGAGCGAAAAGCGGGTTCATGCCGTAAGTGGCGGCGGCAATGGTTCCCAGGATGTAGCCTTTGGTCTTCTGGTTCATATCTTGTATCTAGTGCGGTGCAAATGTAGTAAAGTTGTAGTAAAGTAATTCTATATTTGGATAATAGTAACTGATTTCATATTTTTGCAAATTGTGAGATTAACTAACGAACGATTAAATTATAACTATGTCAGAACAGCAGAACATTCAGCAGCCTGTCAGCCAGCCGGCAGATGCACAGGAACAGGAGATTGACCTGATAGCTCTCGTGAAGAGACTGTGGAAGAAGAAAATATTCATCATCTACGTGACTGTGGCCTTTATGGTCCTGGGACTTATGGTGGCGCTTTTTTCCAAGAAGGAGTTTACGGCCTCGACAACTTTCGTACCCCAGACAGGCAAGAGCGGTGTGAACTCGTCAGTATCATCCCTGGCGTCTTTGGCAGGTATCAATCTGGGGCAGATGGGAGGTAGTGACGCCATGTCACCGACTGTATATCCCCAGCTGCTGTCCAATGTTGATTATATCAAGGATCTGATGTACACTCCCATCAAGTTCGAGGAGTGGCCTGAGAAGATAACCCTGTTCGACTATTTTACCAACGAAGAATATAATAAGCCTACATTTTTCGGGACTGTCAAGAAGTATACGATAGGTCTGCCTGGGGTTATCTTAGGTGCAATCAGTGGTGAAAAGGATGAGGCTGATTCTCTGGTCAGTGCGGACAGTGGTCTCAACACTCTTTCGGAAGACGAGTATTCGTGCATGAAAGCTCTTACCCAGCTGGTCTCGATTACCATCAATGATAAGGACGGCTATGTCGAGCTTTCTGCCCGCATGGGAGAGCCGGTCGCAGCTGCGGAACTGGCGACAGCGGCATTCAGGTTCCTTGAAAAATATGTGACTGAGTATAAGATAGAGAAGGCAAAATCCACACTGGATTTCGTCAACGACCGGTTCGATGAGGCTAAAGCCGATTTTGAGGAGAAGCAACTGGCGTATGCCCGTTTCAGGGATGCCAACCGCAGCATAACCTCAGCCACGGCGCAGATTGCCGAGAGCAGACTGCGTCAGGAGTATGACCTTGCCAACACAATCTATACGGAACTGGCCCGCCAGAGAGTTCAGGTAGAACTTCAGGTTAAGGAAGATACTCCGGTTCTATCCGTAATCAAGCCCATAGTGGTCCCTGTCGAGAAATCCAAGCCTAAAAGAGCAATTATTCTGATAGCATTTACATTCTTGGGAGGCTGTCTGGGCTGTGCATCGGTATTCGGACTGGATTTTATCAAGCATCAGGGTTCAAGTTGGCCGCGTAAATGGAGGACTGAGGAGGAGGAAGAGGCGGATAATAGTAAGGAGGTCGTTGCGTAATGTCGTGGTTCAGCAGGAAAAACCGCGATAAGGAGGAAGTCCTTCGCGATAAGGAGTCTCTGGACAGGGGGCTGGAGAAAACCAAAAGAGGGCTTTTTGACAGGCTGTCACGTGCTGTGGCTGGCAAGTCCAAAGTGGACGAGGATGTTCTGGATGCGATAGAGGACGCTCTGATTGCCTCTGATGTGGGCGTGGATACTACCCTGAAGATTATTGATATGCTGGAGGAGAGAGTGGCCCGTGACAAGTATATGAATGCCGCCGAGCTGCGCTCCATCCTCAAGGAGGAAATGGCGTCGCTGCTGGATGTGGAGGGAAAGGAGGATGCCCCGGTGTTCGATTTTTCCAAGAAACCTTATGTGATAATGGTGGTCGGCGTCAACGGAGTCGGCAAGACGACAACTATCGGAAAGCTGGCGGCCAATCTCAAGGCATCCGGCAAGAAGGTCATGCTGGGAGCGGCCGATACCTTCCGTGCCGCGGCCGTAGACCAGCTGGTGATCTGGAGCGAGAGGGCGGGAGTTCCCATAGTGAAGCAGAACATGGGTGCTGATCCGGCGTCCGTGGCCTTCGATACGGTCAAGTCAGCCGTGGCCCAGGATATCGATGTGGTACTGATTGATACGGCCGGCCGTCTGCATAATAAGATAAATCTGATGAACGAACTTACCAAGATACGCAATGTCATGCGCAAGGTCGTTCCCGATGCTCCCCACGAAGTCCTTCTGGTTTTAGACGGCTCTACCGGTCAGAACGCCTTCGTTCAGGCCCGGGAATTTACCAAGGCTACCGATGTCACGGCTCTCGCCGTTACGAAGCTGGACGGTACGGCCAAGGGAGGAGTGGTCCTGGGTATCGCGGATCAGTTCAATATCCCGGTCAAGTTCATAGGCGTGGGAGAGGGCATAGAGGATCTTCAGATTTTCGATAAAAAAGCATTTGTGGATTCATTATTTGACTAGAAGAGAGTAAATTATAACGACATGGATGTTTCATATAATTGGCTGAAAGAGTATGTCTCTTTCGATCTCTCCCCCGAGAGAGTGGCCCAGATTCTGACTTTCATAGGTCTGGAAGTAGAGGAAATCAATACTGTAGAGGATATCCCAGGCGGTCTGGAGGGTGTTGTTGTAGCAGAGGTGGTGGAGTGCGCTCCTCATCCCGACTCGGATCATCTCCATATCACCAAAGTCCGTGCCTCGCAGGACGGAGAACTGCTGCAGGTAGTGTGCGGCGCACCCAATGTGGCGGCAGGTCAGAAAGTTCTGCTGGCTACAGTCGGAACCAGTCTGCCCGCACCCGACGGAACCAGGATCAAGATCAAGAAATCCAAGATCCGCGGAGCCGAGTCCTTCGGAATGATCTGCGCGGAGGACGAGCTGGGTATAGGCACATCGCATGACGGTATTATGGTACTTGAGCCCGAGGCCGTCGTAGGTACTCCCGCCAGGGAATATCTGCATCTGGGTTCTGATACTGTGTTTACGATAGGGCTGACACCCAACAGGGTGGACGGAGCCTCCCATATCGGAGTCGCCCGTGACCTCTCGGCATGGCTGAGACTCAACGGTCTGGGCGGAGAACTGACACTTCCGGACGTGTCCTCGTTCCGCGAGGGCGAAGGAGAGTCCATTCCCATCGAGGTGATCAGTCATGACGGTGCTCCCCGCTATATGGGCATAACCCTTACCGACATCAAGATAGCACCCTCTCCCGAGTGGCTGCAGAAGAAACTGCTGGCTGTAGGGCTGAGGCCCATCAACAACGTGGTGGATATCACCAACTTCATACTCATGGAAATCGGTCAGCCCCTCCATGCCTTTGACGCGTCCAGGATTACAGGAGGCAAGGTGGTTGTACGCCGTGCAGCCGAAGGTGAGAAGTTCGTCACCCTTGACGGAGTGGAGCACATCCTGTCCGCACAGGATCTGATGATCTGCAATACCGAGAAGCCTATGTGTATCGCAGGTGTATTCGGAGGCCTGGAATCCGGTATCACTGACTCTACCACCACGGTCTTCCTGGAGAGTGCATACTTCAACCCTACGTCTATCCGTAAGACCTCCAAACGTCTGGGCATCAAGACAGACGCCTCATTCCGCTACGAGCGCGGCACTGACCCCGAGATCATACCCTACGCTGCCCGCCGTGCCGCCCTGCTGATGCAGGAACTGGCCGGGGCGCGAGTAGTGGGCTGTGTACGCGAGGACTATCCCGAGCAGCTTGAGCGCAAGCGGGTGCAGCTGGATTTCGGCAGGATGGAGGCACTGATTGGCAAGAAGATAGGTGCTGAGACCATTCTCAAGATACTGCGTTTTATGGACTTCGGCATCCTCTCCTCCGATGACCGCGGAGCCGAGGTGACCGTACCTACCTACAAGGTGGACGTATACCGGGAGTGCGACGTAGTGGAGGAGGTGCTCAGGATCTACGGCTATGACAATATCGAGCTTCCGGACAGGATAGTCTCATCATACGACAATACCCCTAACCCTGACCCCGAGACAGTCCGTGTAAAAGCCTGTGACCTGCTGGCCGCCAACGGTTTCATGGAGTGCATGAACAATTCCCTGACCAAGGCCGACTACTATACCGGGCTCAGGACATATCCCAAGGCCAACCTTCCGATGGTCATCAACCCGCTCAGCTCGGATCTCAACGCCATGCGCCAGACACTGCTTTTCAGCGGTCTGGAAGTGGTAGCCTACAATCTGAACCGTCAGGCCGGAGACCTGAAGCTCTTCGAGATGGGCAATGTATACCGCTATGAGCCTAAGGGAGAGAATGATCCTGTAAACAACCTGGCCTCCTACAGCGAGCAGATGCATCTGTCCATGTTCGTCGTAGGCAAGGGTACTCAGTACTGGAGGAACACCACGGGTACAGGGCATTTCTTTACCCTCAAGGGTTATGTCGAGCTGCTGCTCAAGCGCCTGGGGGTGAATCTCTATAATCTGGAGTGCACACCTGCACCTGCAGACCTCTTCTCCGAAGGCCTCATGTATACGGTGCCCGCTTCCGGCAAGACACTGGTCATGCTGGGTACGGTTTCCCAGGCCCGTCTGAGACAGATGGACATCAAGCAGCCAGTGTTTGCGGCAGAGATCAACTGGAGCCTGCTCGTAAAGCATTACCTCAAGGAGAAGGTGCAGTACCGTGAACTGCCGCAGTACCCTGAAGTCCGCCGTGACCTGGCTCTGCTGCTGGACGAGAACGTCTCGTTCGCGGATATCCGCAAGGCGGCTCTGGCTGCCGAGAAAAAGCTCCTGCGCAAGGTTGTCCTCTTCGACGTATACCGCGGGGACAAGATACCTGCCGGCAAGAAGCAGTACGCTGTCAGCCTGACCTTCCAGGACTACGAGAAGACACTTACAGACAAGTATGTAGAGCAGATGGTCAGCCGCATACTCGGAGCACTGTCGCATCAGTTCGGAGCAGTGCTGAGGTAGGAGTGCCGTAAAGTGCAACAAAAAAGTGGCGGGGCCCGGAAGCTCCGCCACTTTTTTATATGCAGCCGTACCTTTTAGAAAAGATAGCGGATGCTGAGTGCTATACCTCCCTGGAAAAGACCCAGCGAGTTGAATCCTACACCATTGTTGTAGAAGTGCGGACCGAGGATAGGACGCCAGTCGAGTGACAGGTTCATAGGGAACCAGAAGTTGTATTCCACTCCGATACGTCCTGCGACTCCTACGTATCCTACTACATCGCTGAAACCGTACATACCGCCGCCGGCACCGACTCCTGCGTACCAGTTCCAGGAACCCTGCTCCTGCCATGAGTTGATAGGGAATACCCAGTCATAGGTGGCTGCTGCCTCGATACCATAGAATCCGGGCAGACCGAAATCAATGTCCAGCATATTGTTCCCAAGGGAGTGCTGGTAGTTGAGCTCCAGACCATAACCGAGCCTGCCGCCGATAGCGCGGGGCTGGGCGTAGACTGCTGCGGCTGTGAAAAGCGCGATAGCGATAATGATAAATTTCTTCATCTTGTAGTGATTTAGATGTTAGTAATATTGATTAATAATAAGTTACTGATGATTTCTCCACCTCTGATATGATGGAGTTGGCCACTCTGCTGGCTCCTAGTCGGAACAGGGCGGGTGTCAGCCATTCCTGACCGAGCACAGTCTCTACGATGGCGTAGTAAACAGCAGCGTCCTTAGCTGTGGATATGCCGCCGGCGGGCTTGAAGCCTATACGGCGTCCGGTCCTGGTGAAGTACTCTTTGATGCAGTCGCACATGACGATGGCTGCGAAGGGAGTGGCGGCGGGTTCCATCTTTCCGGTGGATGTCTTGATGAAGTCAGCGCCAGACTCCATGGCCAGGAAGGATGCTTCCCTGATCTTTGACTCGTCGGCCAGCGCTCCTGTCTCCAGGATGACTTTCAGTACAGCGCCTTCGGTCTCCTTGCGGACGGCGCGGATCTCTTCCTCGCATCTGCTCAGGTTGTGATCAAGAAAACTATTGAGTGCCAGAACTATGTCTACTTCATCTGCTCCGTCGGCCACAGCCATCCGGCTTTCCAGGACCTTTACCTCCAGAAAACTCTGGGAGGCAGGGAAGCATCCGGCGACTACGGTGGTGTGCACGCCCTGGGCCGTAAGGTTTTCCTTAACGGTCCTTGCAAAATTGGGATAGACACATATGGATGCCGGCAGGGGATAATCGGGGAAACGTTTCTGGAAGTCATTGACTTTGCTGACCAGCCGTGTGATACCGGTGTATGTATCAGTCGGCTTGAGCGAAGTCAGGTCGGTCATGCCCAGGCAGGCTTTCAGCACTTCGGGAGTCATCCAGTGACTGAGATTGTCATGGATGGCTTTTATCCTGTTCTCGATAATGTCCATTATTCTCGGTTTTTAGTGTCGATAAGGATGGTTACCGGACCGTCGTTTACGATGGTCACTTCCATATCAGCACCAAAGATACCTTTTTTAACGGGCTTTCCCAAAATATTTTCCAACCTTTCGAGGAATTTTTCATAAAGCGGGACGGAAATCTCTGGTTTAGCCGCTTTTATATAAGAAGGCCTGTTACCCTTTTTCGTCGAGGCGTAGAGGGTGAACTGACTTATCACGAGTATATCCCCGTCCACGTCCAGGACCGAACGGTTCATGACCCCGTCGGCGTCGTCGAAGACGCGCAGGTTCACTATCTTGTGGCAGAGCCAGTCGATATCCTCCTCCGAGTCGCCCTCGGTGATGCCTATGAGGATATTGAGGCCGGTGCCTATCTCGCCGTGGCAGACTCCTCCTATGACTACGGAGGACCGGCTTGTTCTCTGTATTACAGCTCTCATCAGCCCCGGATCTGAACGGTGATGCCGGCTGCCTTGAGCGGTGCGGCGATGGCTTCCATCTCCTCCACGGTCACCTTCTCCAGGTCCTTGGCCGGAGTCTCCCTGTCGATGGTGTACATCATGACCTCGCGTGGCCTTAGGCTCAGGACAATGTCTCTCCACGGGGCGACGCTCTCCTCGCAGGTGAGGTCTATCCGGCGTCCGCCTATTGTCCCCTTGAGGAACATGGTCTGAAGGATGAAATTGCCGTTGAACAGGCGGAGATTCTCCACGGTCTCTGCCAGGGAGTAGTGTCCTACAGGATTGTCAATGAGGCGGATGTATTCCTCCAGTCCGCTGTCTATCTTTAGGATGGGATTGGTCACTTTCATCAGGGCCTCCCGGACTTCCCTGCGGCCCGTCATGGTCGCGTTGGACAGGACGGATACGGCGGCGGAAGGGAAATAGCGGTCCCTTAGCTGCAGGGTGAAATCGATGATTTCGGGAAAATCCGGATGGATGGTGGGCTCTCCGTTGCCGGAGAAAGTGATGGTGTCCACCGGAGTGCCCTCGTCATGCAGCTCGGCGAAGCGTTCCTGCATCCGCTGGAACACGGCTTCTTTAGTGGGGATGACCTGGTCGGCGCGGCCGTCCTTGTTCCATCCGCACTCGCAGTAGACGCAGTCGAAGGAACAGAGTTTGCCGTTGTCAGGCAGAAGGTTGATTCCCAGGGAATTGCCCAGGCGGCGGCTCTTTATGGGGCCGAAGACTATCTTGTGAAAAAGTATCGTGGACATAATGTGTGCTGTTTGGTCTGTTCAAATATCTCAGAGCAGCCTTCTCGAGGTGCTTTCGGGCGTGAGCTGCATGCTCCCGAAGTCCACGGCGTCGATGAGCACGGCTCCGGGACGCTTGCCAGGCTCGAAGGAGCCGAGAACGGAGTCCTTGCCCAGGGCTGCGGCTCCGTTGAGACATGCCCAGGTCAGGACCGTCTGGAGTGGAATCTGAGGGTAATGGCTGTGGATGCACTTGAACTCCTCTACCATGGACAGGACGTGGTTGGAGGACAGGCTGTCGGTGCCCACGGCTATGCGCACGCCCATGCTCATCAGCAGGGGCAGGTCGGCCATGACCCTGTGGATGAAAATGTTGGAAAGGGGACAGGTTACCCAGGTGCAGTTGTGCAGCACGCTCTCTGCTGCACGGATGCTGTCCTCGCGGGCAACTGTGTTATGTATCAGCAGTATGTGCTCGTCGAACGGAGCCGGATGCACCTTCTGAAGCTGGTCCAGGAAATGGAATACGGCTGGCTTGCCGGTGGCCGGAGCCACGCTGAGATGCCTGTTGACATAGTTCTCGTAGAGGGGGCCGCGGTGGAAGCCGATCATGTCGTCCTCCTCCTGGGATTCCTGGTTGTGGTAGGAGATGAATCCGGCATTAAGACCTTCGGCCGAGGCCATCCGGAGCAGATCCGGACTCATGGTGTAGGGCGAATGAGGGGTTATGGCTGCGTCCAGTCCGGCGGCAGCGGCTTTCTCCACCAGCTTCCGGGCATCGGCGATGACTGTCGGAGCGTCTTCCGGCTCCGAACCGAAGACCTCCACGAATGTCCTGGTGTACATGGGACCCTCGCTCTTCATGGCGAAACTCTCGTCGCAGTTGGAGATATCGGCCATGGCGCTGACTCCCTCGGCGTAGAGTTTCTCGAACTGCCGTCTCATGGCTTTCTGGCGCTCTTCCGCCGGGGCTGACTCCCGCAGGGCGTTGATCTGGTCGATGAATCCGGACATGCCGGTAGCCTCGCGGAACTTGCCTTCCAGGTGCGAAAGCTCTATGTGGCAGTGGGCGTTGGTGAATCCGGGCACCAGGATGCCGTTGTAGAATTCGGTGCTGCCGGTCTCTCCGGACATCTGTCCGATACCGGTGACCGTGCCGTCATCGGCGAAGTCCACATAACCGTTGTGGATGGGATCCGAGGTTATGGGGAATATGTAATTTGCAGAAATCCTTCTCATCTATTTTTAATTTTTAATTTTTTCCCTGGCTCCTGTCATGACTGATCTTGTGCGTCTGTTATTGTCCGGGACTTGCAGGGACTGTGTTCTTATATTGCGTCGAGGTACGACTTCCTTGAAACGTTCCTGTTCCTTTTCAGGAATTCTGCTGCGTCTCAAACTGTGCAGTTCCTCCATGTATCCCAGTGTCTTGTAGAACTCGAATTTACTATCTGCATTCATAGCGGAGTCGTTGAAAAGCATAAAAGGATTTTGCGGACGTTCCATGAATGAGGTGTCTGGAACGGGAGACATCGGAACCAGAGTATCCGGTTTGAAATTCATCATTCTCAGAGTCTTATAGAATCGTCCGGAAGATATGCCGTCCGCGGTGAGTATTTCCAGGGAGTCCAGGATTGTCCATTTCCTGGATCTCTTGCCTTCCGCTTCCAGAATTATTTTCAACTGGGCTTCTCTCTTATCGAGCATTGTTCTTGTATCTTCAAATATCCTTTCCATCTTTTCCGGTTTTACAAGATAGATATTCACACTTCTGGTGTAATCCTCTGAAGTATAACCGTATTTGTTGAATATGGGTTCGTAGATGAGAAGAGTGTCAGTCATTCTGCGGAACCTGACATTTTCCTTTACGGCCTGATCTGTCATGTACATATCGTAGTAGATTTTAGCCATGGTGTCTTCAGGTATGATACCACGGCTCCGGCATGACTGAGTTATAGCGGCGGCAAGCGAGATGGACAGCAATACTATGCAGGTCTTACGGAACATATCTTCTCAATGACTGGTTTCAATGCGCAAATATAACTTTTATTCCGTATCTTTGCATCCACATTTGAATGCTATGCTGATACGTCCGCCCAAGCTGCTTAAGAAGATATACCCGTCTTTTATATGGTCTTTCCCAAAGGAGAAGGAGGGGTTGTTCCTTACATTTGACGACGGCCCGTGTCCTCAGGTGACGCCATGGGTGCTGGATGAACTGGACAGATGGGGGGCAAAAGCCACTTTTTTCTGTATAGGAAAGAATGTTGAGCTGTATCCGGACCTTTTTGCGGAAATAGTGCGTAGAGGACATTCTGTGGGTAATCATTCTTATAGCCATGTGCCTGGCTGGGGAGTACCTTTGGATGACTATGTCCAGGATGTGGATGTCGCAGCCGAGCTTATAAAAACTAACCTATATCGTCCTCCTTATGCCAAGATTACCAAACGTCAGGCAGATACGCTCAGCATACGTTACAATATCGTTATGTGGAATGTCCTCAGCCGTGATTATAACCGTAAGCTGGGCCACAGAGCCTGTGCACGCAATGTCGTGCCCTATCTTAAGGCGGGAGCGGTAATAGTCTTCCATGACTCGAAGAAGGCATCTAAGAATCTGTGGTATGCCTTGCCCAAAACATTGGAGGCGGCGGAGAAACTCAATTTGAAGTGTAAACCTATTTTATTATAGAGATATGAAATACAATGTCTTGCTATTAGGCTCAGGCGGAAGGGAACATGCCCTTGCCTGGAAGATTTCCCAAAGTCCCTTGCTGGGTGGATTTTATGCTCTTCCCGGCAATCCTGGTATAAATTCCCTGGCAAGAGGGATAGATGGCAGTGCGGGAGATTTTGAGCATGTTCTTAGAGCTGTGGTGGACAACGGGATAGATGTTGTAGTGTGCGGACCTGAAGATCCTTTGGCCGCCGGACTTAGAGATTACCTGTTTTCATCGCCGGAGGTGAAGAAGGACCTGCTTTTTGTGGGGCCAGGAAAAGACGGTGCCAGGCTGGAAAGCAGTAAGGATTTTGCCAAGCAGTTTATGGCCAAGTATGGTATTCCGACAGCTGCTTACAGGACATTCTCCGCTGCTCAAAAGGATGAGGCCAAAGTCTTCCTTCGCGGGCTTAAGCCACCTTATGTTATTAAGGCGGACGGACTTGCTGCAGGTAAAGGCGTTATAATATCTCCCGCCCTGGAAGATGCTGATGAAGCTCTTGACAGCATTTTCGGAGGCCGTTTCGGCCAGGCGGGTACGAAGGTGGTGATAGAAGAGTTTCTGGATGGTGTGGAAGTGTCATATTTTGTACTTACAGACGGTCATCGCTGGCTGCTTCTTCCTGAAGCCAAGGATTATAAGAGAGTAGGGAATGGGGATACGGGACCCAACACAGGAGGTATGGGCTCGGTGTCTCCCGTGCCGTTCTGTGACTTTGAGTTTACGGATAAAGTACTGCGGAAGATTATAGAGCCGACAATACGGGGACTGGAGGGTGAGGGGATTGATTACCGCGGCTTTATTTTCTTCGGTCTGATGAATTGTAGTGGTGAGCCTTATGTTATAGAATATAACGTACGTATGGGTGATCCGGAAACAGAGTCTGTAATGCCGCGAATAGGCAGTGACCTGTTGAGCCACATGGTGGCGGCAGCTGGAGGAGATCTGTCCGGAGAGTGTATGAAAATACTTCCGCAGTCAGCCGTTACGTGCATCATGGTGTCCGGCGGGTATCCTGACAAATATGCCAAAGGGTATGTTATAAACGGTATTGAAGAGACTGCGCCGTTAATTGTATTTAATGCCGGGACTGCGCTTAAAGATGGAAAGCTGGTGACCTCCGGAGGTCGTGTGCTTGCGCTTACTGCATTGGAGAGAAGTCTGGAAGAAGCACGCGATGCAGTATATTCGAGGATTGGAAGGGTCTCGTTTGACGGAGCTTTCCATCGCAGCGACATAGCTCTTGACATGATCAACTGGCCGGGCAGGAAATGAGGGACCGCAGAAAACCCAGGCTGCTGAATGTCATAATGCTGATTCTTACTGCAGCTTTGGCCGTATCGTGTTTTTTTCTTCCAGTACCGGAGGAAGACCTTACGGGGTCAATAGTCTCCGTTACCTGGCTGTCAGATGTGTTGTCTCTGTTATCACTTACGGCTGTGGCAATATCCGCGGGATTGCTTAATTACCGTAGTTTTCTTTTTACATCGGATACTCAGAGGCTGTTCCTTCCGTATCTGATAGTGGTGCTGTCAGTTCCAGGAGTCCTGTCATTTGGTCTCTACCACATTGCGGCGCTGTTGGAAGTCTGGGCTATGTTTTTTGCCATAGGATATGTTAACTCCGAACTACGGCGCATGGACTATGCGTTTCTGTCCTTAATTGCGGCGGGAGCTGCTTCTATGATGGTGCCTCCGCTGGTGTATGTCGAGCTGTTGGTTTTCTTATATTGTCTGTATAAAAGAAATCAAAGTCCTTTGAAATACTTGTTGGCCGCTTTAGCCGGTGCCGCCTTGCCGTGGCTGTACCTTCTTGCGTGGAGTTTTATTTTCCCAGAATCTCTGTCTATAAAAGATTTTCTGACTGTTTTCGGCCAGGGTGCGGCATTGTCTCTACCGGATGTTAAAGGCCTGAATGGTATAGGTGCAGCATGGTGCGCTGTCGGTGTATTACTGGTTTTGAGGACATCTGCTTTTGTTCTGGCCAGGCGGCGGGAAAGAAACAAGGCCCAGAAAAACGCATTCGGTCTTTCTGTGGCCTTGTCAATCATCTCTCTGCTGGCGGCCGTGTTCTGCGGAATGCTATCAGAGCCGCTTTTTATTATGGCAGCTGCTGTGCCTGTATCATTTACCGCATTTGATCTTTTCACCAACGGCACCAGAGTGGAGTCCGGTTTGTGGATAACTCTGTTGCTTGTCCTTGCGGCCGCTCAGCGGGTATTGGACTTTTTTCCAGGAGTATTGTCCTAGAGTGTCCTGCCGGGATAGACTTTCAATGCTTCCTTCAGGCAGATCAGGGCTTCCCTCAGATCTTCGGTCTTTAGGACGTATGCGATGCGTACTTCGTCCTTTCCCTTGCCGGGAGTGGCGTAGAAGCCTGCCATAGGAGCCACCATCACGGTCTTGCCGTTGTAGGAGAATTCCTCGAGGAGCCACTGGGCGAACTTGTCGCTGTCATCCACGGGGAGGCGCACTGCTGCGTAGAAAGCGCCCATGGGGGTAGGACAGAGGACTCCGGGGATGGTTCTGAGGGTCTCTACGAGGTAGTCTCTTCTCTTGATGTACTCTTCCTTCACGGCCTTGAAGTAGGACTCGGGAGCGTTGAGGGCGGCCTCAGCGGCTATCTGTCCGTATGCGGGGGAGCAGAGGCGGGCCTGTGAATAGCGCAGGACGGCGTTCATCACTTCCTTGTTCTTGGAGACGATGGCTCCGATGCGCACGCCGCAGAGGGAGTATCTCTTGGATACTGAGTCGCAGAGGATGACGTTGTTCTCCAGCCCCTTGATGTGCATGCAGGAGTAGTGGGGCTCATCGGTGTAGCAGAATTCGCGGTACACCTCGTCGGAGTAGATGTAGAGGTTGTGCTTGCGGGCGATGTCGCCGAGCTTCTCTATCTCGTCCCTGGTGTAGAGGACTCCGGTGGGATTGCAGGGGTTGCAGATGATGATACCCTTGGTCCTGGGGGTGATGTGGCGCTCGAACTCCTCGATGGAGGGGATGGCGAAGCCGTTGTCGATGGATGTGGTGATGGGCACGAACTTAACGTCGTTTACGATGGCGAAGGAGTTGTAGTTCGTGTAGAAAGGCTCGAGGACGATTACTTCGTCGTCAGGGTCGCAGGTGACGGTGAGGGCTATCTGCAGGGCCTCGGAACCGCCGGTGGTGACGTTGATGTCGGTGTAGTCTACATCGATGCCGATGTTCTGGTAGTAGCGGGCCAGTCCCTTGCGGTAGGACTCGTTACCGGCCGAGTTGGGATAGGCGACGAGTTTGAGAGTGTTGTCCTTCACGGCCTTGAGGGCTACTTCCGGAGATTCGATGTCTGGTTGTCCGATGTTGAGGTGATAGACTGTTATGCCTCTTTTTTTAGCGGCTTCGGCATAGGGAACCAGCTTCCTGATAGGAGAGGCTGGCAGAGCTTCGGCTTTTTTTGATAGGGTGAGCATACGTATACTTTTAGTGACTTTTTGTTAATAGTTTTAAAAAATGTTATCAAGGGCAACAAAGTTATGAACTTTTCCGCAAATTCTTCTTAAATTTGTAGTCTGTAAACGAAATAATGTTAATCCTGCGAAAAGAGATTATGAACAACACTGAAAGCAGATACATGCTCAGAGGAGTCTCCTCTGCAAAGGAAGATGTACACAATGCCATCAAGAACATAGATAAAGGCCTTTTCCCTAAGGCTTTCTGTAAGATAATCCCGGACCTTTTCTCCGGTGACCCGGACTGGTGCCTGGTAATGCATGCCGACGGCGCAGGCACAAAGTCTTCTCTCGCTTACACATATTGGAGAGAGACAGGAGACATGAACGTGTGGAAGGGCATAGCCCGCGATGCTATGGTCATGAACACAGATGACCTGCTCTGTGTAGGGATATGCAGCGGAATGCTGGTGTCTTCCACCATCGGTCGTAATAAAAATCTTATTCCCGGAGAGGTCATCTCCGCCATTATTTCCGGAACCGATGAGTTCATCAAGGCGATGGACCGTTACGGTATCAGGATGACGCTTACCGGAGGAGAGACCGCAGATGTGGGCGATCTTGTGCGTACGGTTATCGTTGACAGCACTGTCTGCGCAAGAGTACGCCGTTCGGAGATTATAGATAATTCCAGAATTTCGGACGGAGATGTCATCGTAGGACTTGCGTCTTTCGGTCAGGCTGAGTACGAAGATGAGTATAATGGGGGGACCGGCAGCAACGGTCTGACATCGGCTCGCCATGACCTTTTCGCCCATTATCTGGCCGACAAATATCCTGAGAGTTATGATCATGCCATGCCTGCGTCACTGGTATATTCGGGAAGCAGGATGCTTACAGAAAAAGAGCCGGAGACAGGCCTTACTTACGGAAAACTGCTCTTGTCTCCTACCAGGACATATGCGCCTGTGATGAAAAAGATTTTTGATGCCGGCATGAAGAACCGTATTCACGGCATGGTTCATTGTTCCGGAGGAGCCCAGACTAAGGTTCTGCATTTTGTAGATTCACTTAGAGTCATTAAGGACAATATGTTCCCCGTACCTCCTCTGTTCAAGGCTATACAGATAGAGTCCGGAACTGACTGGCAGGAGATGTACCGGGTATTCAATATGGGACACCGTATGGAAATTTATACTGACAGGGAGGCGGCATCAGCTATGATAGACATATCCCGCTCGCTGGGAGTCGATGCCCGTATAGTCGGCAGGGTGGAGGCAGCTCCTGAGGCCGAGGTGGTTATTTCCGGAG
Organism: uncultured Alistipes sp.; assembly: GCA_902388455.1. Taxonomy (GTDB): domain Bacteria; phylum Bacteroidota; class Bacteroidia; order Bacteroidales; family UBA932; genus Coprenecus. The sequence continues at coordinate 18,657 of CABMPD010000016.1, forward strand.
ACAACGGCACATTCGTGTATAATAAATAGTTTAAGATATGTCAGATTACTCCAGATATGCTGCGTTCGCAGTATTTCTGCTGGCGGGTGTCCTGTCATCTGTCTCATGCGGTGACAGGACACAGAGTGCCGGTCTGCTTCCAATAGCGCAGAAAGCTATAGGAGACAGTACCTCTATATATTATGTGGATTTTGCGCAATATCCTGACAGTCTCCCAATGCTGCCGATTGGTGTTTTCGGTTGCGGACCGGACGGTTTTGCAGTCGCTGAAAAGCTCTTGACCGCGGATAATTTTGACAATATTACCGGGCAGCCGGTTGCTGACGGTATTGCGGATTTCGGCGGAGAGTCCATTCAGGTCTTGTTGGACAGGGCCAACAGTCCGTATGGAGGGTATCTGGAGAATGACAATCTTCCGTTCTTGAAGGAGCAGCTTGTACGCAATGCTCTTTTCCTTATGGGGGACAGGTACTACAATCTGGCTGTTGACGAATATCAGTCGGGGTACAAGGACCCGGTCAAGATAATTCTGGTATCATCTCCTGTTGCGGATTACTACGGTCTGTCCGATATTGAAGCGCTGATGCGCGGCAGCGGAACAGGGGTAAAGGCGGTCGGGATTATTGAGAGCAGTATAAGTGAGGCTCTTTCCCGAGTGGATCAGGACGGCAATTTCTGTGTGGGCGTGCTGTATTCATCGGATGGGGTATCTTCCAGGGAATATGAATCTGTTATTCGCAAAATGGCAGCAGAACGTGGTGTTGCAGGTCATATTCAGGTGTTCAATCAGGAAGGAACAGGCATCTCTGAAGCCCTTATAGGGGATTCAGCGTACATCGATACTTCTGCGAGAGTTTCCCGCGAATGGTATGCGGGTCCTGTTACGGGTATCAGTTACAACAATATAGATGCTACGCTTTTCGACCGCTACGGTTTTAATACCCGCGGTAATGCTCTTCTATTCCCCGGCGGTAGCAGGAATATATCGGGAGTTCAGCTCAATTCTGTCGAGAATTATGTCCGCTATCATCTTGTGTCTTTGGTAGAAAGACATCGTCGCAGCGGAAGCCGTGTGCCGATTTCCTCCATAATTCTAGCTGATTGCAGTTATAATCAGGTCCGGGACCTGATGGATAAGGTTATGGAAGAGCTGTACAATTACAAAAGAGGAGGAATCTACCTCTATAGAACCAGCATATCACCGGATTTCCGATTTATTGATCCTGCGGAATGTGCAGTCCGTGAGGCCTATGCAATCCTGCGCAAGGATGGAAATCTGGCTCTCCGTGGAACCGGATCCACCCTGGTTCCGTTCATTACGTTGCCTTCTGCAACTGTTCCGGCGGATTCGCTGGATGAGTCCGGTGCTTTCAAGGCCGGATTCCGTTACGGACGTGCGAGCGGAACGGAGGATATTACGACCAAGGCGGTGCCGTTTGCTCCTCGTTATGTGGGAGGACGGGAACTCGATGAAATGGAGAATTATTACAAGACATTCGCATTAATAAGAAAAACTCTTTACTAATATATGCAGTATCCAGAAAGTATTTCATCAGAAGAACTTACTCAGCTTGACCATGTGGATTTCACAGGGCCCATCGTTGTCGTGTCTGATTTGGACGAGGATTTCGTGGAGGCGATGGACTATTTGAAGAGCCAGAGGGTCATAGGCTTCGATACTGAAACCAAACCTAGTTTTACCTCCAGTACCCCGCGCCATCATGTCGCTCTGCTGCAGCTTTCGGGCGGGGACAAAGCTTATATTTTCAGAGTCAATCAGCTCGGTCTGCCTGCTGCATTGGCCTCAATTCTTTCTGACGGCAATATCCTGAAGATCGGTGCGGCAGTAAAGGATGATGTCCGGGGCCTGATGTATTACCGCAAGTTTACTCCCCGCGGATTCGTCGATCTTCAAAGCATGGTGGCGGATTATGGAATCATGGATAAGAGCGTGCGCAAGATGTCCGCCATTATCCTTGGGAAAAAGGTCTCAAAGACGCAGCAGCTCTCCAATTGGGAAGCACAGCAACTTTCAGGAGCCCAGCTGAAATATGCCGCGATTGATGCATGGGTATGCCGCGAGATGTATCTTAAACTGAAATCAGACCGTCAGAATGATTAGAGTTGTGCTAAAGAAGGGCCGGGAAGAGTCCCTGCGCCGCTTTCATCCTTGGATTTTTTCCGGAGCAGTGGCATCCGTGGAGGGAGAACCGTATGAGGGAGAAGCCGTGGAGGTAGTGGCCTCGGACGGTGCCTTTCTGGCGGTCGGGCATTGGCAGAAAGGCTCTATTGCCGTACGGATTCTCAGTTTCACCCAGGAATTCATGCCTGACAAGGACGGGCTTATGCCTCAGAGATTCTGGAAGGAAAGGATTTCCGGGGCCATGCGCCTTCGCCGGTCTTTGGGACTGTTTACTCCGGAGACGACATGCTGCCGTCTTATTCATGGGGAAGGGGATTTTCTTCCGGGGCTGATTGTGGACATTTATGACGAGGTCGCCGTGATTCAGGCGCACTCGGCCGGAATGTATCTGTCCGCAGAGCATATTTCGCATGCCTTGCAGCAGTGCTGTCAGGGCATGGTCCGTGCTGTCTACAACAAGAGCGAGGGGACTGCTCCCCATCGTGCCGGACTGTCTCTCCATGACGGATATCTTACCGTTCCGTATATCACTGATGAGGCTGTAGTCAAGGAGAACGGACACAGCTTCGTGGTCAACTGGGCGTCCGGGCAGAAGACAGGTTTCTTTCTGGATCAGAGGGACAACCGCAGGTTGGTCGGAGAATATGCCAGGGAGCGGAGAGTACTCAATCTGTTCTGCTATACCGGTGGTTTTTCGGTTTATGCTCTCAACCGCGGTGCAGCGTCTGTCGTTTCTGTAGATTCGTCAGCGGCGGCGGTGGACATGCTCCGCCGCAATGTGGAACTTAATATAGGAGCGGAGGATGCGGCAGTACGCCATAAGGCGGAGTGTACGGATGCCTTGGATTATCTGAAAGATGTCAGTAGCGGGGATTTCGACCTGATGGTTGTGGATCCTCCGGCTTTTGCAAAACACAGGGACGTCCTGGACAATGCTGTCAGAGCGTACCGCCGTCTCAATGCCGCTGCTATCGGAAAGATTGCTCCCGGAGGGCTGTTGTTTACGTACAGCTGTTCTCAGGCGGTGGACCGCAGGACATTCGAGCTTACAGTGTTTTCGGCGGCCGCTCAGACAGGCCGTAGGGTGCGTATATTGCGCAGGCTTACCCAGCCCGCAGACCACCCGGTGAACATCTATCATCCTGAAGGTGATTATTTAAAGGGGCTGATGCTGTACGTTGAATAAATATTGGAATTCATGCATGAGATAAAATTAGATTCCGACGGCAGTAAGGCCGGACGTTATGAGTCCCTGCTGCCGCAGATAAGTTCTCTGATTGAGGGCGAGACGGATATGACGGCAAATCTGGCGAATACAGCCGCCGCGCTGAAGGAGGTATTCGGATTTTTCTGGGTAGGTTTTTATTTGGTGCGTACATCCGGAAGTGGTGTCTACGAGCTGGTTCTGGGCCCTTTTCAGGGGCCTGTGGCCTGTACAAGGATCGGATATGGAAAGGGGGTGTGCGGATCGGCCTGGAAAGCCGCCGGGAGTATCGTGGTGGAGGATGTGGAAAAGTTTCCGGGGCATATAGCCTGCAGTTCACTGTCCCGTTCAGAGATAGTGGTTCCCATGATTGGCAGAGACGGGAAAGTCATTGGTGTTCTGGATATTGACAGCACTTCGACGGCTACATTCGACGATGTTGACAAGTATTATCTTGAGAAGTTATGCAGGATAATTTGTAATAATTCGAAATAATTACTATCTTTGCGCTCCCAAAAGTTACGGTACCATGGCCGAGTGGTTAGGCAACGGTCTGCAAAACCGTGTACAGCAGTTCGATTCTGCTTGGTACCTCAGGAGCCCCTTTCCGGGGCTTTTTTATTTCCAGTTTTTCAGGCAGTCGGCTCATTTGGAATGACGGCTGTTGCGGATCTCTGTAGAGGAGATGTCGAGCAGCGGTGCGCCGGCCAGGAATCTTACTCCGCGAATACCGGGCTGCCCGTCGTATTGTCCGCAGAGTGCGGCTCCGTCAAATCCTTTGCGCGGGTATACCCATATCCTGAATTCCCGGAGAATGTCCTTGCCGTGATACCATTTTTCCAGACTGGCGATATTGTCGGCGCCGATTAAGAGGATGAGCTCGTCTGAGGGGAACGCCTTCTGAATTGCGTGGAGGGTATTGATCGTGTATAGCGGTTCGGACAGGCGGTACTCTATGTCGGATACTGTGATTTTCGGGGAGATACCCTTGAATGCCTCTCTCACCTGGCGGAGCCTTGCCTGCGGATCCGCAAGTATGGATTTGTCCTTGAAAGGATTGTGCGGTGAGGGAATGATGATGACCGCGTCCACCTCCGGCATAGATGCCGCATACTCCGCAATGGAGACGTGTCCGTAGTGTACGGGATTGAACGAGCCGAAGTACAGGGCCTTTCTCATTGTTCCTGACTGACGAACTGTGATACGATTCTCTCGGCCTCAGCCAGAGTATGCTCCAGGACGTCATTTTCCAGAACACGGTCGAAGCGGGGCTCGTAGAGCAGTTCCTCCTCTGCTTTTGCAACTCTCCGGTCTATCGCTTCCGCTGAGTCAGTGCCACGTCTTTCCAGCCTGCGGCGCAGTTCTTCCACGGACGGCGGTTTTACGAATACAGACAGCGCGTGGTCTCCGAAAATGCGTTTCAGATTGACGCCTCCCTTTACATCTATGTCGAACAGGATGACGTGGCCCTTTGCCCAGATTCTTTCCACTTCCGAGCGGAGTGTCCCGTAGAATGAACCGGGATAGACCTCCTCGTATTCAACGAAAGCGTCCTTCGTGATAAGCTCGCGGAATTGTGCCTCGGAGAAGAAATAATACTCTACTCCGTCTTTCTCTTTTCCCCTGGGAGGACGGGAAGTCGCTGATATGGAGAATTCAAGAAAAGGGAAAACCTTCAGCAGATGTCCTACGACAGTGCTTTTGCCTGCTCCGGAAGGCGCGGAGAAAATAATTACTTTTTGGTTCATATTGCAAAAATATCTAAATTTGCATGATGATAGCAAGAATATCGGATATTTAACTTAAAGATAGATATATTATGGTATCTTACAAAGATCTCGGCCTTGTGAACTCCAGGGAGCTCTTCAAGAAGGCCATCAACGGCGGATATGCTATTCCCGCCTTTAATTTCAACAATATGGAGCAGATGCAGGCTATCATACAGGCCTGCGTGGAGACTAAGTCACCTGTGATCCTGCAGGTGTCAAGCGGAGCGAGAAAATACGCGAACCAGACTATTCTCCGTTATATGGCCCAGGGCGGCGTGGAATACGCCAAGGAGCTGGGCTGCAATATTCCCATCGTTCTTCACCTCGATCACGGTGACAGCTTCGAGCTCTGCAAGAGCTGCATAGAGTACGGTTTCTCGTCCGTGATGATTGACGGTTCCTCCAAGCCCTATGATGAAAATGTCGAACTGACCCGTAAAGTAGTGGAGTATGCTCACAAATACGACGTTACAGTTGAGGGTGAGCTGGGTGTGCTTGCCGGCGTAGAGGATGACGTGAAGGCGGAGAGCCATACATACACCCGTCCCGAGGAAGTTGAGGATTTCGTCAAGAAGACAGGAGTGGACTCACTTGCTATATCCATCGGAACATCCCACGGTGCATACAAGTTCAAACCCGGTCAGAAACCTGAGATCCGTCTGGACATTCTGCATGAGATAGAGCAGCGCATCCCCGGATTCCCTATTGTGCTTCACGGTTCATCGTCAGTCCCTCAGGATATCGTGGCTGAGATTAACCATTACGGCGGACATCTGAAGGATTCTATCGGAATTCCCGAGGATCAGCTTCGCGAGGCCGCAAAGTCGGCAGTCTGCAAGATCAATATAGACAGCGACGGACGTCTGGCCATGACGGCAGCTATCCGGAAGGTGTTCGTGGAGCATCCTGAGGAATTCGATCCCAGAAAGTACCTCGGCCCTGCACGTGAAAAGCTGAAGCAGCTGTATATCCATAAGATAAACTGCGTACTGGGCAGTAATGACAAGATGTAGCAGTCTGCAAGGGTAAAAAATGCAAGATAGGAGTGTCACATTATGGAAGCACTCCTATTTTTATTGCTTTTTTCAAAAAAGATGTTAAATTTGTACTTTGTTAAATTAATTATTATTTAAACGTATGAAAACAAAACTTTTCCCTATGGTACTTGCCGTCATGGCAATGGTTGTGGCCGTATCTTCCTGCGGCGGTTCGAAGAAGATGAATGCAGGTAAGACTGAAATCATCCAGCCGTTCAATACACCTGCTGATATGTCCGATGCCGAGTATTTCCGTGCTACGGCTTCCGGAACGAGTCCGGATCAGGAGATGGCCAGGACTATCGCAGATATGAACGCCCGCACTCAGTTGGCTACTCAGATATCTTCCGTCCTGAAGGGTGTTACTGAAAGGTATATGAACCAGATTAATGTGGCTGATAAAGCCGAATTTTCCCAGAAAGTGGAACAGAATGTAAGGCTTGTTGTCAACCAGGAACTTAATGGTGCTGTTGTAAGAGGTACGAAGCTCTATCAGAATGAGAACGGTTCATATGAGTATTGGGTTAATATTGAAATGCCCCGTACAAAGATTATGGACGGTCTGGAGGAGGCTATATCCAGGGATGAGAAACTGGCTGTAGACTTCGATCAGCACCTCTTCATGAAGACATTCGAAGAAGAGATGGCACTCGAGATGCAGAAGAATGCCAAATAAGTTATTGATTTTGTAAATTTAAAGCTCCCCCTTGCTGCAAGCAGTTCGGCGGGGGCTTTATTGTAAAATAAGGTAAGTATGTCAAAGTTCATTAAGTATTTATTCCCCTTGCTGTTTTTGGCGGTAATTCCGTTTGTCGCTGGAGCTCAAAACGATGATTCGTTTCTAGACTTCTACAAGCAGAGGACACAGGAGTTTAAGGACTGGCGCTCCAAGGCCAATTCTGAATTTACCGAATATTTGTCAGCGGCATGGAAAGAGTTTTTGGTGCAGAGAGGGAAAGAAGACCCGGTCGGTCCGGTCCCGGAGACCCCTGTGTATTATGATCCTCAGGAGGCAGGAGTGTCAGATGTTATGCCCGGCCTTCCTTTTCCTGGATTTATTGCAACGCCGGCATACCCTGTGCCAGTGCCGGCAATAGCGGCCAGATATACCGGAGGAAGTGATGTCGATGTGGATTTTTTCGGTATTCAGGTAAGTGTGCCTTTCGCAGACAATATGCGTGTGCCGCGTATACAGGCTACGGAGCAGGATGCCTCCAATGCTTGGAAAGTGCTTTCAGAGTCGGATTTCATGCCTACAGTAGAGGCTTTGGAGGCTATGCGTAAGGAGCATTCTCTTAGCGATTGGGCGCTGTATACGACAATCAAGAAAATGACGGATGCCGTCTATATCGAGGAGTATGTCAACGAGAAAGTTATGACACAGATGTTTCTCCTGAGTCAGTTGCAGTATAAGGCCAGGGTCGGTTCTTCTGGAGGGCAGATGATTCTGCTTCTTCCGTTTACTGCACCGATTTATCAGGTCGCGTATATTACGGACGGAGATGAGGATTTCTATATATACAGCTATTCCAGGCTTAATAGCCAGGATCCTCTTTATACTTTCTCGGACGACTTTTCAGCTGCCGATAAAAAACTGGATTTGGTAATTGACAGGCAATTGATAGTTGATAACAGTGATTATCAACTCAAAGCACTGCCGTTATGGGCTGAATATGTAGGTGAAGATGTGAATGTGCCTCTTAATATACCTTGTGTAAAATTCACTTTGGATTATCCTCAGTCAGATCTGCTGACATACCATAATTCAGACGTAGACGGAGAGTTGAAAAAGGCTGTGTTTACCAGTATCCGTTATAAAGTTCTTAAAGACGGGATGGATCCTCGTCAGGCTGTGACATTTGTCCTTACGCTGGTGCAGAGAGGATTCGATTATAAGACTGATTATGAGATGTTCGGGCGTGCCAAGCCTCTCTTTGTAGAAGAGTCGTTTTTCTATGGCGCAAATAATTGTAAGGACAGAGTGCTGGTATTTTCATGGATAGTGAAAGATCTGCTTGGGCTGGACGTAGTTATGTTCAGTTACAAAGGGCATGTGTCGTGCGGAGTCGCGCTTCCTGATGACGTGAAGGGAGACAGTTTTACTTACGAAGGAGTCAGGTATGTTATGTGCGATCCTACCTATATAGGTGCGCCCATAGGTGCGACTATGCCCAAGTACCGGGGTGTAGAGCCTCAGATTACAAGACTCTGATTGCAGTCAGCAATGACTGACAATTTGTCTATTTTCTTATCTGGCAATGTTTTTGCTGGAGACATTGCGGATTAAAAATTAAGAAGCAATGAAAGAAAATAAGGATATAGCAGAGAATGAGGCAGTTGTCTCAGAAGAAATTTCTGGGGGTACACCTCAGGATGTCTCAGAAGAGCAACAGGTTCAGGAAGAAGCGACGCCGGAAGATGAGGCTGTCAAGGCTTTGGAAGCGCGTGTTGCGGAAGTGAATGACAAATACATTCGCCTTGCCGCAGAATTTGATAATTATCGCCGTCGTACGGCCCGTGAGAGGCTTGATCTCATCTCTACGGCAGGAGAGGATATCATCAAGGGAATGCTGCCCGTGCTGGATGACTGTGAGAGAGCTCTTCAGGTGCTTCGTGAATCAGGGGCGGATAAGTCTGCGATAGAGGGTACAGAGTTGATTTACAGTAAATTGATGGCTTTTCTCAAAGGCAGGGGGCTTAGTGTTATCGACGCGTTGGGCAAAGAACTGGACACAGACTATCATGAGGCTGTAGCACAGCTACCGGTTCAGGAAAAGAAGCAGAAGAACAAGATTGTTGATGTGATTCAGCAGGGATATAAGCTCAATGATAAAGTTATACGTTTTGCAAAAGTAGTAGTGGGGGTGTAGGCTATGGCAGAGAAGAGAGATTATTATGAGGTCCTGGGCGTCTCTCGGGACGCTTCTCAGGAAGAAATCAAGAAGGCATACCGAAAGATGGCACTTAAGTATCACCCGGACCGCAATCCAGGAGATACGGCTGCTGAGGAAAAATTCAAAGAGGCGGCAGAGGCATATGATGTGTTGAGCAATCCGGATAAGAAAGCCCGCTATGACCAGTTCGGTCATGCCGGTATGAGTGGGTCGGCAGGAGGTGCCGGTGGATTTGAGGGATTCGGCGGCTTTACGATGGAGGATATTTTCAGCCGTTTCGGAGATATATTCGGAGGTGGCTTCGGAGGTGGTTTCAGTGGTTTCGGTTCTTCTTCAGGAAGGGGAGGAGTCAGGGTTCAGAAAGGTTCCAATATCAGAATCCGTGTCAAATTGTCACTTTCGGAAATTGTCAATGGCGTTACAAAGACTGTCAAAATAAAAAAAGCAGTCAAATGCCCTCATTGTAATGGTCGTGGAGCAGAGTCCGAGGCAGATATCCATACCTGCGAGACTTGCCACGGAACCGGAATGGTTACAAGAATGGTGCAGTCATTTATGGGACGTATGCAGACGACTTCACCATGTCCGGCATGCGGAGGTCAGGGAAAGGTGATTACCAAGCCTTGTCCTCGCTGTCACGGAGCAGGGGTTGTGGAAGGAACTGAGGAGGTTTCGTTCAAGATTCCGGCAGGAGTAGTGGAGGGCATGCAGTTGACAGTTCACGGCAAGGGTAATGCTGCAAAAGGTAATGGTGTCAACGGTGACCTTTTAGTTCTCATCGAAGAAGAAGTGGACGGAGAACTCCAGAGAGATGGAAACGATTTGATTTATACTTTGTTTGTTTCTATGCCTGACTTGGTGCTTGGAACAGTGGCAGAGATTCCGTCTGCCGACGGAAAAGTCAGGATAAAGGTCGAAGCAGGAACCCAGTCAGGGGCAATTCTTCGAGTAAGGGGTAAAGGAGTTCCGGATATTAACGGTTATGGACGCGGTGACCTGTTGGTATATATACAGGCATGGACACCGTCAAAGTTGGATCGAAACGAGAAAGAGATGTTTGAAAAGCTCAAAGAATCAGAGAATTTCACTCCAAAGCCGAGTAAGTTGGATAAGAATTTTTTCGATAGATTGAAAAAAATGTTCAGTTAATCGTTAAAAAAATTTGGAATATGTCTGCTTTTGTATATCTTTGCAGTCCCAAAAAATAAGCAACCTCTTGCAGGATGTCGATGATGACAGCAATGTTGCCACTAAAGGAATAAGAAAATGGATTTAATAAAGATTGCAGAACAGGCATTTGCACAGGACGAGAAGAAGTATCCCGAGTTTAAGGCAGGCGATACGGTTACTGTGACTTATAAGATTAAAGAGGAGAACAAGGAGAGACTCCAGAAGTTCCGTGGAGTAGTGATACAGAGGAAAGGTGCCGGTACTACCCAGACTTTCACTGTACGCAAGATTTCCAACGGTGTAGGTGTTGAGAGGATTTTCCCTCTGTACTCACCCTTCATCTCTGAGATAGAGCTCAACAAGAGCGGTAAGGTACGCAGGGCAAGGATTTTCTACCTCAGGAACCTCACAGGTAAGAAGGCCCGCATCAAGGAGAAGAAGTTCGCCGGTGTGGTAGCCGAAGAAACAGCGAAAGCAGAATAGTTTCTGAAATATTGGCCTCGTAGCTCAACTGAATAGAGCATCTGACTACGGATCAGAAGGTTGTGGGTTTGAATCCCGCCGAGGTCACAGCCATAAAGGCAGTAAGGGACGGCAGCAATGCGCGTCCCTTTATATTAAAAGACAGACAGAAGGAAGTTTACTCCCTTCTGTCTGTCTTTTAATATAAAGTAATGTGGCAAAGCCACATTGCAGGAACTTTGTTCCTGCGGACGCCTTCATAAGGCCTGCCTCAGTGCGGGAAAAGCAAGCACAGCGCTGCTAATCCCGCCGCCCGGAGCAGGAAGCATCCGCCCACCTTTCGAAAGTGGTGCCGATGGCGCCTGTCTGGGCACAAAAAAAGTCTGAATCAACCGATTCATCCGGAGCCCGCGACCAACTCCGGGATGGGTCAGATACGGATGCCCTTCGGGCACAAAAAAAGACTGATGCGAACATCAGTCTTTTTTTGTGCCCAGAACAAGACTCGAACTTGCACGCCTTAAACAGGCACTACCCCCTCAAAGTAGCGTGTCTACCAATTTCACCATCTGGGCTCTTTTTGGGTTTCGGGCTGCAAATATACATTGTTTTTTTTAAAATGAAACATTTTTTGAAATTTTTCTTAAATTTACGTCAATTTTGAACCAAAACCACTCAGGCCATGAAAGAAACAAACAGCAGTTTCGTACAGAAGGGCGATACATTGTATCTTGTAACGTCCTCGGAGGCAGTGGATTACCTGAATTCGAGCATCGATTCTGGCTTTATCACATCCCTCCACCGCATATCCGGAAAGGGTATCTTTCATTCGTTGGTCGAGTGTTGCAGGGACAAGTCCCTTGGCTTCGATATTACTGGTGACTCTGACCTCACTGATGAGGAGTTTCTCTACGGCAATACGAAGTACGTGGCTATCGTCTCCGTAAACAACGACCAGGAAGGAGATTTCGTCAACTTTATGTTCAACCACGGGATCGAGACCACTCTCCTCGGCCATGTCACCAAGGGTGAGCTGAGGATGGACGATCATTCCTACGGTTTTATCTCGGAATATGCCGGAAAGACAGCTTAACAAGAGCCGGGAGACGATCTCCTCGATGTTCGATTCCATCGCCCCGGTGTACGACAGACTGAATCATCTTCTCTCCTTCGGGATAGACCGTTCCTGGAGGAGACGTCTGGTGCGTGCAGTATCCTCGTTCTGTGCTCTCAGAGGCGGAGAAGTCAAGGTCCTGGACATGGCCTGCGGGACAGGTGACGTCTCTATAGCTCTGAGGCGAAAGGGACTCGATGTAGTAGGTGCCGATATATCGGAGAACATGCTGGCCCTGGCCAGGAAGAAGGCACCCGGAATAGATTTCCGTTACGGGGATGCCTCGGAACTGCCCTTTGCCGACAGAAGCTTCGATGCTGTGACGATAGCTTTCGGTATCCGTAATTTCGACAAGCGCGCGCAGTGCATCCGCGAGCTGCACCGTGTCCTCAAGGACGGAGGCATGCTTGCCATCGCGGAGTTCTCCATACCCCGCAACAGACTGTGGCGGGGCATTTACACATTGTACTTCAAGAATATTCTTCCGGCCGTAGGCAGGCTTGTCTCCAAGCAGGCTTATGCCTATTCCTATCTGCCGGAGTCCTCGTTCGATTTCCCCGCGCCTGAGAAGTTCCGCGCGGAGCTTTCCGAAGGGGGATTCAGGGCGGTGACCGCCAGGTCCATGACCGGAGGAGTGTCCTACCTTTATATCGGGAGGAAGTAGCTCATGACATTCACCAGACTCTGGCCTGTATTCACCACGCTTCTGTACCTGTTGAACATTGCTATAGCGGTGTACTCCTCCATTATGCTGATTTCCAGTAAGAGGGATCCGGTCAAGACCCTCTCGTGGGTGATGGTGATGATGATGCTGCCGTATATCGGCATCATCCTGTATTTCTTCTTCGGCCGCAATTTCCGTAAGGACAAGATGTTCTCCCGCAAGGGAGCGAGGGACCTCGGGCTGAGGAAGGAGCTGTGCAAGGAGATGCTGGAGAAGTTCGAGGACAGGGAGAATATCCCGCAGGAGGTGAGGCGCCACCACAAGCTCGTGGTGCAGAATATCCGCAGCGCCTACAGCCTGCTCTCGGCCAATGACAGCGTGCAGATATATTTTTCCGGAAAGGAGGCTCTCTCCGCCATGCTCGAGGCGATGCGCGGGGCCAGGACTCATATCCACCTGCAGTCGTTCATTATCGAGGACGACCGGGTGGGCAATGCCTTCAAGGAGGTGCTGATGGCCAAGGCCAGGGAGGGGGTGGAGGTCCGGATGATGTACGACGGGTTCGGAGGACGGCGTCTGGGCAAGAAGTTCCTGGGGGAGCTGCAGGAGGCGGGTGTGGAGATTCTCAATTTCTCCCCGTTCCGGCTCTTCTTCCTTCCGCCCATCGTCAATTACCGAAACCACCGCAAGATCCTGGTCGTGGACGGGCACATCGGCTTCCTTGGAGGGTGCAATATCGCGGACCGCTATTTTGACGGAGGGGAATTCCCCGAGTGGAGGGACACCCACGTCCGCATAGAGGGGATGTCGGTGATGTCGCTGCAGGCTACCTTCCTGCTCGACCGGTATTTTATCCTGAACAAGAATCTGGGGCGGCGCCGCAAATATTACCCTTACGTCGATGCGAAGGACAAGGAACTGCTGGCGGCCGGCACGGCGGGGGGCAGCCGCTACTATGCGCAGATCATCGCCTCGGGACCGGACAGCGACTGGGCTGCCATCATGCAGTGCTACTTCACGGCCATCACCAAGGCCCGGGACCATATCTGCATCATCACCCCGTATTTCATTCCTTCCGAGACTATTCTCAATGCGATAAAGATAACGGCTCTGTCCGACGTGACGGTCTCCCTGATGATACCGGAGCGCTCCGATACCTGGCTGACCAACTGGGGCACGATGTCCTATATCTCTGAGCTGATTGACGCCGGAGTCAAGGTCTATCTCTTCAAACGCGGGTTCAACCACTCAAAGGTGCTCAGCATCGACGGGGAGTACTGCATCATCGGTTCGGCCAATATGGACAACCGCAGCCTGGAGCACCATTTCGAGGTCACTTCGGTCATCTACGACCCGGAGTGCGCCCGGACGGTAGAGGACCAGTTCCGCAAGGATCTTTCCCGCTGTACCTTGGTAACCAAGGCCAAGTGGCACAGGCGTCCCAGGCGCAATAAATTCTACGAGTCCGTGGCCCGTCTGGTAAGCCCTCTGCTATAGCTGTTTGCGGTACTGCAGCGGGGTGGTGCCGGTATGGTGGCGGAAGAACTGCACGAAGACCGACGGGCTGGAAAATCCCAGCTCCTCCGATATCTCCAGTATGGTCATGTCTGTGGTCTGGAGCAGCAGCTTGCTGTCGCTCAGCAGCATGGTGGCTATCCAGTCGGATACGGAGCGTCCGCTGATGCGGCGGATGGCCTCGGAAAAATATTTCGGGGTGCGGTTGAGCCGGCAGGCATAGAAGGCCACGTTGTGCTCGCTGCGGTAGTGGGCGGTCAGCAGCCTGAAGAAGTCGTCGGTGAGCTGTTCCTGACGGGGCTTGGTCACCTCGCTCCGGTCTCCGGAGATACCCCGGTAGATGTCGCTGATCTCGAGCATGAGGGCGTAGAGCAGGGTCTTGTGGAGCTCCTTGTCATAGACGTTGTCGCTTCTTCCGGTGTGTCTGCTGATGAAATCGTAGTATTCCAGGAGGCCGGCGGCTCTTTCTTCGCTGAGACGGATGACCGGGTGGAGGAAGGTGACGTTTAGAATGTTGATATCCACCGGGCTGGGATGCTCCAGGATGGCTTCGAGGGAGGCGCTGAGAGTCCTGGCGCTGAAGTCCCCGGAGCAGGATATGTCCTCCGTGAACTGCTGTGGAATCAGGATGAAGAGGCAGCCGGGAACTATCTCCCAGGTCCGTCCGCTGATGCGCAGTTCCCGCTTTCCGGCGGTGCACAGTCCTATGGTGAAGCCCTTTTGCTCCGAATTCATATTGAAATCCGACTTTTTCTACATTTTTTCTGCTGCAAACATAACAATTTATACGGAATGAAGTGCCAATTTTGCAGCCGATTTAAATCCTAAGATATGAAGCAATACTACAATCATTCCATCGAGGAAGTCTCGAAGGAGTTTCAGACCGATGCGGAGCGGGGACTGAGTCCCGACGGGATAGCCGCACGGATTGAGAAGTACGGCAAGAACACGCTGGTGCAGAAGAAGGGGCGTCCGTTCATCGTGATGTTCCTCGAGCAGTTCAAGAGTTTTCTCATTATTCTGCTGATAATAGCCGCCGTGATTTCCGGCGTGATGGGTGTCAGGACGGGCGAGGGCCTGCTGGACACCTATATTATAATGGGTATTCTGCTGCTCAATGCCTTTATCGGTGCTTATCAGGAGTTTCAGGCCCAGAAGTCCATGGACGCCCTCAAGAAGATGGCGGCCCCTATGGCCAAGGTCATCCGCGGCGGGGAGTCCTACATCGTCAATGTGGAGGACGTGGTGCCTGGCGACATCGTAGTCCTGGAGGTGGGCGACATCGTGCCGGCCGATATCAGGATTACCGAGTCGGTGAATATGAGTATACAGGAGTCGTCCATGACCGGTGAGTCCGTGCCGGTGGAGAAGTCTCCCGAGACCATAGCGGAGACGGAAGTTCCCTTAGGAGACAGGAAGAATATGGCATTCTCCAGCGGAGTGGTGACCTTCGGCCGCGGCAAGGGTATCGTAGTGGGCACGGGTATGAATACCGAGATAGGCAAGATCGCCAACATGCTCAACCGTGATTCCGATACCCAGACTCCCATGCAGGTGCGCCTCGAGAAACTCGGCAAGGTGATTGGCATCGCCTCCATCGTAATCTGCGCTGTGATATTCCTTATCGGCGTGCTCTACGGCCGTCCGGTCATCAGCATGTTCATGGTGGCTATTTCCTTAGCGGTAGCGGCCATTCCCGAGGGACTGCCGGCTATCTCGACCATCATCCTGTCTATGGGTGTGCGCCGTATGGCCAGGCACAACGCCATCATCCGCAAGCTGCCCTCTGTGGAGACCCTCGGCTGTACTACCGTTATCTGCTCCGACAAGACCGGTACTCTGACCAAGAACCAGATGACAGTGGTGGAGGATTATGCGGTCAGCGGCAATATCGACCGTCTGGTGTCGGTAGCCGTGCTCTGCTGCGACGCCAAGATGGTCAAGAACAGTGACGGCACCACTACCAAGGTGGGAGACCCTACGGAGATAGCCCTGATAGACCTCGGAGCAAAACAGGGTGTGGTCAAGGATGATCTTGAAGCCCGTTGCCCGAGGGTAGGAGAGGTGGCCTTCGATTCCTCCCGCAAGAGGATGACGACCATCAACCGCATAGAGGACGGCTCCCTCAGGGCCAATGTGAAGGGCGGTCTGGACGAGATACTCTCAGTCTGCGACCGGATAGAGACTGCGGACGGAGTACGTGAGATAACTACATCCGATATAGTGGACCTGCAGAAGCGCAACGAGGCCATGGCCGAGTCGGCCCTCAGGGTGCTGGCAATGGCCTACAGGCCTATGGAGCAGGTATCCTCCGAGATGGAGGAGGTCGAGCGCGGTCTGATCTTCGTCGGAATGGTCGGAATGATCGACCCCGAGCGCGAGGAGGTCATCGGCGCCATCGCCGAGTGCCGCAGCGCCGGTATCCGTCCGGTGATGATCACCGGTGACCACAAGGTAACGGCCTTAGCCATAGCTAAGAAGATAGGCATCTTCCAGGAAGGCGACCTGGCCATCACCGGTACTGACCTCGAGAAGCTCGACGACGCTTATTTTGATGCAAATGTGGACAAATATTCGGTCTATGCCCGTATCGCTCCAGAGCAGAAGGAACGTATCGTGACGGCCTGGCAGAAGAGGGGTGAGATCGTGGCCATGACGGGTGACGGTGTCAACGACGCCCCGGCTCTCAAGAAGGCCGACATCGGAGTGTCGATGGGCATCACCGGCACGGAGGTGGCCAAGGACGCTTCGGACATGGTGCTCCAGGACGACAACTTCGTGACCATCGTCTCCGCCGTTTCCGAAGGCCGCCGTATCTACGACAATATCCTCAAGACCATTCTCTTCCTGCTGTCTACGAACCTCGGAGAGGTGATTCTGCTCTTCATTACCTCGATATTCAACATGGGTATACCCCTGCTGCCGATACACATTCTGTGGATCAACCTCGTCAGCGAGACCTTCCCGGCCCTTGCCCTGAGCCTCGACCCCGCCGCCAAGGACGTGATGAGCAAGAGTCCCCGCGGAAAGGGCAAGCAGTTCATGGACCGCGGCATGATATGGCGCATCAGCTACCAGGGCCTTATGGTGACGGCCATTACCCTCACAGCCTTTATCATAGGTAAGAATCAGGGCGGCGAGGCCCTCGGTCAGACCATGGCCTTCACCTCGCTGATCATGGCCAAGCTCGTACATGCCGGGAACCTGCACTCCAACACTGAGTCCCGCTTCAAGTTCAACATCCTGAACAACAAGCCGCTGATCTTCGCCCTGCTGATGTCTCTCGTGCTGACCCTCGCAGTGCTGCTGATCGCGCCTCTGATGAGTGCCTTCGAGTTCGTATCCATGAACCTCAACCAGTGGGGCATCATCGTCCTCCTGGCCCTCGTACCCCTCGTGGTGGTAGAGCTCTTCAAGGCTCTCAAGTGGAACGGACGGTAAATGATTACAGCATACTTTTGACGGCAGAGGCAATGCCGATAAGAAGGATTGCGGCTCCGCAGATACGTGTGAGCGCATGGAGCTGGCCGATGGTGATGCGTTCCCGGAAAGAACTGATACCCCATGTTATTAGGCACCAGGACGTGGCTGAGCCCATGGCTGTTCCCGCCCATTCGGCAAGCATGACGGAAGTACGGGAGGTATCCATGCTGAGTAATGTGAACAGCCAGAGCATGCAGACCAGGGTTCCTGGGTTGGTGACGGAGATGAGGAAACCGTTGAGGAATCCTTCTGCATGACGGGTTGGACTTATTGCTTTGGCAGTAATACCGTCCGGATCGTGAATCTGGCGTTTTTTGAAGAGGAGCCGGATACCGGTTATGCTGATTATCAGTCCGCCGGCAAGTAGAACGCTGCTTTCATGCGCATCAATGAAGTCGCTGATGAACGAGAGTGCGAATAGGGCAAGTGCGGAATAAAGTGTGTCACTGGCGGAGCCTCCTAGTCCGACAGCAAGGCCGGCAATACGCCCCTGCGCTAATGTGCGTGGAATGCACAGCAGGCCGAGGGGACCTACCGGAATGGAAACAATGATGCCCACAATCAGCCCTTTGAGTACTCCGAACAGCATAGACGGTTACTTGTCAGTAGATAGAGATAACGGTTTGAGACCTTGTGTGAGCAGGGTTATAATCTCTTCCTTTCGGTGTTCGGCGAATTCCTTGCGACCGGCTTGGTCGCGTCCGAGCAAATCTATGAGGATGGGAGTGGCTATAAAGGAGAATACAGCGAGGGAAAGAATGTCGAATATCAGATCCAGCGGGTCTATGTCCCGTATGCTTCCTTCACGTACTGCTCTCTGTGCCAGCCCGCAGAAACGCAGGAATACTTCCTGTCCCTTCTGGCTGGTAAGGAAGGTCTTGCGGATGTGGGTCCTTCTTTCTGGATTGTCAAAGAATTCGTTTAGTAGAAAATAAGGTGTGTTGGGGTTCTGGCTGATGAAATCGAGATACGCGTTGATAAGGCCGTTGAGATTTTCGAAAATGTCGCATTCGTCTTTGAGGTTGCTGTCGATGAATTCGATCATCAACTCGAATTTGTTATCGAAAATTCTTTTGAAAAGATTTTCTTTTGTTCTGAAATAATAGTGTACGAGTGCCTGGTTGCATCCAGCATCGCGTGCAATGTCTGTAGTGGATGTTGATTTGAAACCTTTCTCCAGAAAAAGTTTCTCGGCGGAAGCTAGAATCTGAAGTTCGGTCTTGGATGTAATATTCTCTCTCATAGTTGTGTGGTTTCGCTCAATAAATCCGGTCTGAGCTGTCGGGTCCGTTCAATGGCTTGTTCTTCCTGCCATTGGCGGATAAGTTTAGGGTTGCCTGACAGCAATACTTCCGGGACTTTCCAGCCCATGAAATCGGCTGGTCTGGTGTAAATGGGCGGGGCAAGAAGACCGTCTTGGAATGAGTCTGACAGGGCTGAGGTCTCGTCGGTAAGGGCTCCTGGGATGAGGCGGATAATGGAATCGCATATTACACATGCCGCCAGTTCCCCGCCGCTGAGGACGTAACTGCCGATAGAAATCTCCTTGGTGATTAGATGCTCGCGGATACGGTGATCGATACCCTTGTAGTGCCCGCAGAGGATTATAAGGTTGCTGCATGTGGACAGACTGTTGCACAGATTTTGTTCCAACATCTCTCCGTCCGGTGACGTGTAGATGATATGGTCGTACTTTCTTTGTGATGTAAGATCCGTGATGGCTCTGTACAGTGGCTCCGGCTTTATGACCATGCCGGCGTCACCTCCGAAGCCGTAGTCATCTATCTGCTTGTAGTTGCCTTTTCCATAGTCATGCAGGTTGACAATATGAATCTCAACGAGCCCCTTGTCCCGGGTCCGTCTTATAATCGAATGGTTCAGCGGACTTTCCAACAGTTCGGGTACCGCACTTATAATATCTATCCTCATAGCGGGGGCAAATTTACTTAAAACCGCGTTTCTTTTAAAAAATAATGTATATTTGCAAGTTCAATTTAACAACTGATAACGATGACTGAAGAGACCTTGAATCCTTCCCTCGGGAAGAGTACTGCTGAAAATTCTGTAGAGAATTCTGAATCACTGAATGTTAATGCTTCGGAAGTGAATCCCGCTGTCGAAGAGGCAGCTGCCGTGGCTGCAGCTGTAGTCGCCGCCGGAGCGGTTGTGGATGAGGCTGATGGAGCGCTGACCGCGGACGAAACGGTATCTGTTATGACAGATCCTGCAGGGCAGGAGCCGGTTGCAGATGATGCTCCGGAGCAGGAGGAGATGCGCGGAGCCGTAATAAGCGATGAAGAGCTGAAGAGCCTTTCGTCCAAAAGCCTCAAAGAGATAGTCGAGGCTTTCCGCGATCTGGTGGACAACGGTGATATCATGGAGCTCAACAGGCAGTCCGAATACATCAAGGCCACTTTTTATAAAGTCCTCAAAGAGGAAAAGATAGCATCCGGATATCATGCGCAGCCCGGAACATCCGGTTATGAGACGCTTCATGACGGAGCTGTGAGTGATGATGGAGCTGAGGGTCCTGTTTCAGATTCGGAGGATGATGTTCAGCCCGTTGCGGATGTGGTTGCAGAGCAGGAGGTGTCAGTCAATCCTTTTATAGAGATTGAGCGTGCGTTTAAGGAACTTTATGCCCGTTATAAAGGCCGTCGGGCAGTATATTTTCAGAATCTTGAGAAGGAGAAGCAGGCCAATCTTGACCGCAAGCTTGAGATAATCGAGGACCTGAAGAATCTTGTGGACAATACTGAGGACCTGAGCCGCTCATTTCCTGAATTCCGTGCCATACAGAGCCGCTGGCGTGAGACTGGACCGGTACCTCAGGCCCGTGTCAAGGATATATATGACACATATCAGCATTATGTGGAGAAATTCTACGATTATGTGAAGATTAACAATGAACTTCGGGATCTTGATTTCAAGAAAAACCTGGAGATTAAGACAGCACTCTGCGAGAAAGCCGAGGCTCTTGAGAAGAGTCCCAATATAGTGGAAGCATTTGCCCAGCTTCAGAAGCTTCACGAAGAATGGAAGGAATACGGCCCTGTGGCAAAGGAATACCGCGAAGAAATATGGGACCGTTTCCGTGCAGCCACATCACGTATCAACAAACTGCATCAGTCTTACTTCGAGGACCTGAAGGTGCAGCAGAAGGAAAATCTGGCAGCCAAGACTGTTCTTTGTGAGAAAGCAGAGGAGTTGGCTCAGAAAGATATAAAGGATTCAAACGGTTGGAATGCCGTAACCAAGGAGTTCGAGGATATTCAGAAAGAATGGAGGAAGATAGGGTTCGCATCAAAGAAGGACAACCAGAAGATTTACGACCGCTTCCGTGCTGCTTGCGATAAGTTCTATCAGCGTAAAAAGGAATTTTACGTAGAGTTCAAGGAGCAGATGACTTCCAATATGGAGAAAAAAATTGCTTTATGCGAGCAGGCTGAGGCAGTTATGGACAGCACAGACTGGAAGAAAACCACTGATTTCCTGATATCTCTTCAGAAGCAGTGGAAAGAAATCGGTCCTGTGTCCAGAAAGAAGTCCGATCAAGTCTGGGCCCGTTTCCGTGCCGCCTGCGACCATTTCTTTGATAACAAGGAGAAGAATTTCGGAGGCATTGATCCCCAGTATGTTGATAACCTCAAGGCAAAGCAGGCCATTGTAGACGAGATAGGAGCCTATGTCCTTTCCGGAAATTTGCGTGATGATGAGAAAGCCGCACGCGCTTTCGCCGACAGATGGAACTCTATCGGTTTTGTTCCTTTCAAGGAGAAGGAAAATGTGCAGGAGGCATACCGTTCAGCCATGGCGGAAAAATTTCCTGATTTCAGGATTTCCGGAGGCGGCGGACGCGGCAGGGCGCCCCGCGGAGGACGCGGCCGTGTGGAGACATCGCCCGCCCGTCAGGAAAGGGACCGTCTCCTCCAGAAGTTCCGCAAGCTCGAGAGCGAGATAGCCACATACGAGAACAATATCGGTTTCTTCGCCAGCTCCAAGAAAGCTGATTCGCTCGTCAGGGAGTTCCAGAAGAAGATAGACGCCGCCAAGGAGGAGCTCGCCGCCCTCGAGGAGAAGATTCACCAACTCGACAGCCAGGAATAAAGCATGAACAAGAATACTATAATAGGTATAACGCTCATAGGACTCCTGTTGATAGGATTCAGCGTTTATAATTCCAGAATAGCAAGAGAGCAGCAGGAGATACAGAGGGTGAGGGATTCGGTGGCTGCGGCCAATGCCTTCGAGTATGCGGAGCGGATGGCTCAGCAGATGGCCGCCGACAGTGCTTCGGCTGCGGCGGGACAGGGAACACAGGACGGGCAGCCGGTCTATGCCAGCACATACGCCAATCCCTTCCTCGAGCAGGCTTATAACGGTGGTGAGGATTTCTATTATCTCGAAAACAATAAGCTGAGGATTAAGTACTCCACAAAGGGAGGCCAGGCCGCCTCAGTCCTGATCAAGGACTACTACACCAGCGACAGCACCGACCTCTACCTGATGAAGGACGACTACAGTGACTTCGGCCTGCAGCTCTATACCGACCAGTACATCAACACAGGCGGCTTTACCTACGAGACTGTGGTCTCCAACGACTCCACACTGGTGATGCGCCTGTATTTCTCGGACACCGCCTTCATCGAGCACCGCTATTTCCTGTCGGCTGACAGCTACATGGTGGACTTCGACGTACACATGGTGAACATGGACCGCCATATTCCCCGCAACGCATCCCAGTTCGAGATAGCCTGGAACATGGACGTGCCCCGTCTGGAGCGCGGCTACAAGAACGAGCAGAACTACTCGACCGTCGATTTCAAGTATCCCGGTCAGGTCAAAAAGATAGAGAACCTCGGCATCATGCGCGGCGGCGGACGCTCCGGCGGCCAGCACCGCGAGGTGACCACCCGCATCGAATGGTTTGCCTTCCAGCAGCAGTACTTCTCGGCCATTCTCCGGGCAGAAGAGAACTTCGAGTCGGGCAACCTCTCGATGAAATTCTACCCCGAGACCGACGCCGAGCGCCGTCTGATGGCCTGCTCCGCCTCGACCCTCGTGCAGTACGAGCCCGGTGATGATGTGACCGTGCCCTTCGAGTTCTACTACGGCCCCAACCATTTCCGTACCCTCAAGAGTTATGACTGCGATTTCGAGAAGATCGTGCCTCTGGGAGGATGGCTGGTAAGATGGATCAACAGGGGTATCATCATCCCCGTCTTCGACCTCTTCGGCCGCTTCATCAGCAACTACGGCATCATCATCCTGCTGCTTACAGTTCTGATCAAGCTGGTCATTTCGCCTCTGACCCTCAAGTCCTACATGTCTTCGGCCAAGATGAACGTTCTCCGGCCCGAACTGGACAAGATCAACGCCAAGTATCCCCGTCAGGAGGATGCCCTGAAGAAACAGCAGGAGACCATGGACCTGTACCGCAAGGCCGGTGTGAGCATGTTCGGAGGCTGTCTCCCCATGCTGCTCCAGTTCCCTGTGCTTTTCGCGATGTTCCGCTTCTTCCCGGCTTCGTTCGAGCTCCGTCAGAAGGGCTTCCTGTGGGCGGACGACCTGAGTACCTATGACTCGATTCTCGATTTCGGATTCAACATACCGCTGTACGGTGACCACGTCAGCCTCTTCGCCATCCTCTGCGCCCTGAGTATGTACTTCTCGGCCAGGATGACCCAGGGCAGCAATGTGGATAACAATCCTCAGATGAAGAGCATGCGCAACATGACCCTTTACTTCATGCCCATCTTCATGCTGTTCATCTGCAACAACCTCTCCAGCGGTCTGACATACTACTACCTGCTCTCCAACCTCATCATGATGCTCCAGACCTGGATCATCCGCCGTTTCTTCGTGGACGAGGAGAAGATCATGGCCAGGGTGCGCGCCGCTTCCGTAAAGGGAGCCGCCAAGCCCAAGTCCAAGTTCCAGCAGCGTCTCGAGGCTATCCAGAAGGCCCAGCAGGAGGCTATACGCGAGCAGCAGAAACAGCAGCAGAGAAGACGTTAGTTAAAAGATATCGCACTATGGGACACATTACTGAGAATATCCTGTCGCTGCGGCAGGAACTGCCCTCCGGGGTCGAGCTCGTGGCAGTGTCCAAATTCAAGTCGGGAGAGGAGATCCTCGAGGCCTACGAAGCGGGTCAGAGGGTCTTCGGCGAGAGCCGTCCCCAAGAACTCAAGGAAAAGGCTCTCTCCCTGCCCAAGGACATAGAGTGGCATTTCATCGGTCATCTGCAGAGCAACAAGATCAAGATGACCGTACCCTACGTCAAGCTGATCCATTCGGTGGACACCCCTAAGCTCTTCTTCGAGATAGAACGCTGGTGCCGGCAGAACGGTTTCAGCATCGATGTTCTCCTCGAGATGCACATCGCCTCCGAGGAGAGCAAGCAGGGCTTCTCCGATGAGGAGGTCATGGACTTCCTTGCAGGGATAGAGAAGGCCCGCCAGTCCGGGGACAATGAGGCTTATCCCACCCAGGTCCGCATCCGCGGGGTCATGGGCATGGCCTCCCTCACGGAGGACGAGGCGCTCATCCGCAGGGAGTTCGCTCATCTGAATTCAGTGTTCGACCGCATCAAGGCTCTGGGATATCCTTTCCTCGGGCAGTTCGATCTGAAGTCGTTCGGGATGACTCACGACTATCATATCGCGGTTGAGATGGGCAGTAATATGGTCCGAGTAGGCACAAAGATTTTCGGTCCTCGAGGGGTCCGTTTATCATAGCTGGCGAACTGCTGCGTTGTCTTCGGTTATAAGGTTGCCTGAAAGACCTGTTCCGTTGGACCGGTTAATTCGACGTTTGAGAATATTCCGCTCCGGCAGCTGAACGACACCGTGAAGGTGTCCGAAGTTGACCGGAGCGTGTATTTTCCGCTGTGGTCGCCGCGGAGCCATGCGGCGGCTGCGGCGGCGATGACGCCCGTGCCGCAGGAGAGGGTCTCGTACTCCACGCCCCGCTCGTAGGTGCGGACGCGCAGCGGCTCTCCCGGTCCGGAGGCCTGTACGAAATTGACATTAGTCCCCTTGGGAGCGAACTGCGGGGCGTATCTCCACTTGCGGCCCTCGTCGTAGACGTCGAGACCTTCGATATTGTCCTTGAAAATCACCAGATGGTCCGTGCCGGTGTTCATCTTCCATGCCACCGGCTCCTGACCTTCCTGCTGCGGGAGACGGATTTCTTCCAC
Source organism: uncultured Alistipes sp. (assembly GCA_902388455.1). GTDB lineage: Bacteria > Bacteroidota > Bacteroidia > Bacteroidales > UBA932 > Coprenecus. The sequence goes on from CABMPD010000016.1 coordinate 43,313, forward strand.
TGCGGTGATATCGTTCATTCGCAGGAGTATCCGGCTGTATTGTCCTTCAGTGGAGAGGACCTTGCCGCGGTGCACGCCGTCCGGGGCCTCGAAGATCCAGCTGCCGTCCTCCCCGGAGACTGGGATGCCGGAGCGGCGGGCCAGGTCTACGATGCAGCGGCCGCCGTTGCCGCACATCATGCCGGAGGAGCCGTCGTTGTTGTAGAACCGCATGGTGAAGTCGTGGACAGGGCTGCTTTCGAGGATGATGAGGCCGTCGGCTCCGATGCCGTAGCGGCGGTCGCAGAGGCGGATGATCTCCTGCTCCGGAAGCTCAGCCCTGCGGTCGAGAGAGCGGAGGAGGATGAAGTCGTTGCCGGCTGCCTGGTATTTGAAAAATTCCATTGTACTCAGTTATTTTTCCTTGATGAGACGTTCAATGTCGGCAGCCGTGCGCCGGGCGGAGTCCTTCTCTCCGAGCAAGGCCCTCATGTCGTTGTAGTCGGAGATCATCCGGCTGCGGTAGGCGGTGTCATCGGTCATGCGCAGCAGCTCACCGGCGATGTGCTCCGGAGTGCAGTCGCCCTGGAGCAGCTCGCGGAAGATGTGCCGGCCTAAAATCATGTTGGCCAGGGATATAGTGTCGAGCCTGACGATCATGCGGGCTATGGCGTAGGTTATGGGGTTCATGCCGTAGCAGACTACCTGAGGGGTGCCGATGACGGCGGCCTCGAGGCTGGCTGTGCCGGATGAGATGGCGGCTGCGGCGGAGTGGCTGAGGACTCCGTAGGTGTCGCCGTAGATTACATCTATGTCGGGATTGCCGTGGAGGTATCTGTCGTAGTAGGAGCGGTCGATGGAGGGGGCTGCGGCCAGCAGGAAACGGAAACGGCTGCCGGTCCTCTCCTTCAGGATGGCGGCGGTCCTGACCAGGCGGGGCAGGAGGTAGTCCACCTCCATCTTGCGGCTGCCGGCGAGCAGGGCGATGAGCTCCCGGCCGTCGTCGGTCAGGGAGTGGGAGCGGAGGAATTCTTCCCGGTTTATATGGACGGAGGGGGTGGCGGCGATGTTGTCCACCAGCGGGTTGCCGTTGTAGACGGCGCTCACGCCCTTGGCTTCGAAGTACGGCACCTCGAAGGGGAAGATGATGAAGGTGCGGTCTACGTATTTCTTGAGAAGGCGGATGCGGCCCTCGCCCCGGGCCCAGACTTTCGGAGGGATGTAGTAGAATACCTTGAAACCGTGCTCATGGGCGAAACGGGCTATCTTTAGGTTGAATCCCGGGTAGTCGATCAGGATGACGGCGTCGGGCTTCCACCCGAGGATGTCCTTCTTGCAGAAGCGGAGGTTGCGGAGGATGCTGCCGAGGCGGCCGATGACCTCGACCAGGCCCATTACGGCATTGTCCCTGTAGTCGCGGACCAGAGTGCCTCCTACGGCTGCCATTCTGTCCCCGCCCCAGAAGCGGATCTCGCAGGATGGGTCGTGGGCGAGCAGGCCGCGCATGAGGTTGGATCCGTGCAGGTCGCCCGAGGCTTCTCCGGCTATGATGTAGTATTTCATTGCTCCCAGACTTTGCGCATGCGCTCCATCTCCTGGTAGTCGGTGGTGTCGATGCGGTGGGGCACCACGGAGATATAGCCGTCCTTGACCTTCATGTGGTCGCCCAGGGAACTGTCCTTCTCGTGGTTCTCGAAGTGGCCGGCCATGAGGTAATAGGTGCTGCCGTCCTCGTCAGTGCAGGTGTCGAATTCCTTGACCCACATTCCCTTGCCCCGGCGGGCCATGCGGATGCCGCGGATCTCGGAGGCGGGGATGGGAGGGAAGTTGATGTTCAGGTAGATGCCTTTTTCGGGAGGGCAGGCGAGGAAGCGTTCCATGATCGTATCCGCGTATTCGGTTATCGGACTGAAGTCGGGATGCTCGGCGTGGGTGCATATAGAGAATCCTATGGAGGGGATGCCGTAGACCGTGCCCTCGATGCAGGCGCCCAGAGTGCCGGAGTAGAGGGAGGCCACGGAGCAGTTGGCGCCGTGGTTGATGCCGGAGACCACCAGGTCGGGCAGACGTCCCTCGGGCCAGCATTCGTTGATGCCTATCTTGATGCAGTCCACCGGGGTGCCGTTGAAGGTGTATTCCCTGTAGCCGGGCTCGTTCTTTATCTGCTTGAGGTAGAGTTTGGTGTCGAGGGAAAGAGCGGCGGACTTGCCAGACTGGGCGTGGAGGGGGGCGACGACAGTCACGTTGCCGTAGCGGCGCATGACGGAGGCCAGGACGTGGATACCGTCGGCTCCGATGCCGTCGTCGTTGGTTATGAGGATCTCTCTGGTGTCGGATGTCATATTTTAATGCAAATTTGTGCGCAAATATAGATTAATTCCATCAAAATTCGTATCTTTGCCGCCGACTTTAAAATCTTACAGCAATGACAAAAGTTAAAATTGGTATCAATGGATTCGGCCGTATCGGCCGCATGGTATTCCGCGCTGCAATCGACAAGTTTTCTGATGACATCCAGGTAGTCGGCATCAACGACCTGCTCGACCCTGAGTATCTGGCTTACATGCTGAAATATGACTCCGTTCACGGCCACTTCGACCACGAGGTGTCCGTAGAGAACGGCAACCTTATAGTTAACGGTCAGAAGATCCGCCTGACCGCAGAGATGGATCCCGCCAACCTGAAGTGGAATGAGGTGGGCGCCGAGATCGTAGTAGAGTCCACCGGTCTCTTCCTGACCGACGAGAAGGCCCGCAAGCACATCGAGGCAGGTGCCAGGAAGGTGATCATGTCGGCTCCTTCGAAGGACGACACTCCCATGTTCGTTTACGGTGTCAATGAGAAGTCCTACAAGGGACAGGACATCATCTCCAACGCTTCCTGCACCACCAACTGTCTGGCTCCCATCTCCAAGGTTCTCCACGAGGCCTTCGGTATCAAGAGGGGTCTGATGACCACCGTTCACGCTGCCACAGCTACCCAGAAGACCGTTGACGGTCCTTCGAAGAAAGACTGGAGAGGCGGCCGCGGTATCCTCGAGAACATCATTCCTTCCTCTACAGGCGCTGCAAAGGCTGTCGGCAAGGTGCTCCCTGAGCTTAACGGCAAGCTGACCGGTATGTCCATGAGGGTTCCCACCTCCGATGTTTCCGTAGTGGACCTGACAGTGGAGCTTGAGAAGGCCACCACATACGAGGAGATCTGCAAGGCCATGAAGGCTGCTTCCGAGGGTGAGCTCAAGGGTATTCTTGGATACACCGAGGACGCAGTGGTTTCCACCGACTTCCGCAATGACGCCCGCACCTCCATCTTCGACGCCAAGGCAGGTATCCAGCTCGATCCTACTTTCGTAAAGGTAGTTTCCTGGTATGACAACGAGTGGGGCTACTCCAACAAAGTGCTCGAGATGGCACGCTACATCGCCCGCAACTAACTCACACCTTACATAGAACTTTGACAGATTCCGGCTGCTCCATGAGGGTCAGCCGGAATTTTTTGCTATCTTTGTCCTGATATGCTTATGTGAAAAGACAATGCCTGTATTCAACAAGATAAAGTTAGGTGTACGGAGCAAGATATTCACCGCCTCGCTGGTCATCGCTCTGATGCTGCTGCTTTCAGGAGCGCTGGCTTTCTTCGAGCTGGGCCGCATGAGCCGGTATATCTCCGATTTCATCTCGAACAGTATTCTCAGCGTAGACCTCACGCGCAACCTGCTCAACACCTCCGAGCGCTATCATTCCGACCTCTTCCGCCAGATAGGAGGGGACGGTCTGCTGGCCCAGCCGGAGACCATCCCGGCCGAGGAGTTCGAGGCGGGTATGGAGCGGCTTTATAAAGTGCTGGCCTCGGACAGCGAGAGGCAGATGGCCGACTCTGTCCGCTATGCCTACTCGGCCTACATGCAGGTGGCCCGGGAGATTGAGTCGGTATGGCTCAGGCCGCAGGAGGAACGCACCGACTGGTACTTCAACCGCCTCCAGACAGTCTACACCAAGCTGCGCGGCTATCTCCAGCGTCTGTCCGACACCTCGCAGAGTGCGATTACTGACAGTTACAACAGTCTGCAGGACAGTTATTACCGCTCCATCATGCCGGGCGTCATAGCCAGTGCCGCCAGTATCGTGCTGATTATACTTTTCGTCTACTTTCTCAATCATTACGTAGTTCATCCCATGCTCCGCATGTCGCGGGGACTGAGCGACTACCGCCGCACAGGCAAGACCTACAGCGTCACCTTTGACTACGGCGGCGACCAGATTCAGGCCATGAACGAGGACATCAAGGAGATCATCGACGAGAACAAATCCTTCAAGAAGCGGGGAGTATGAATGTCAAGCTGATAGCACGGTATATCGGTATAGCGTTGCTCTTCAACGCCCTGTTCATGTTCATCTCCCTGGGCGTGTCGGCTCTCAACGGTTTCGACTCTTCTTTCTCGCCACTGCTGCTGAGCGCCCTGATCACTGCGATGGTGGGATGCTTTCCCCTTATCTTCGTAAGAGGTCAGGATGACGTAAATCTCCGCGAGGGATTTGCGATTACCATCTTCTCATGGATTCTCAGCTGTATCTTCGGAATGCTGCCCTACGTTATGTGGGGCGGAGAGTTCACCCTGCCCAACGCCTGGTATGAGTCCGTGTCGGGCTATACCACCACCGGAGGAACTATCCTTAGAGACGTCGAGGCCCTGCCCAAAGGCCTGCTTTTCTGGCGCTCCTCCACTCATTTCATCGGCGGTATGGGAGTGATGGTCTTCATGCTCTTAGTGCTGCCCTCCATGAGTACCTTCCGCATGAGGATATCGAAGATAGAGATTTCCTCCATCTCTAAGGACAACTACCGCTACCGCTCGAAGGAGACCGTCCGGGTCATCGCCTCGACCTACGTCGGCATCACGGTGGCGGGTACCATAGCCCTGATGGTGGCCGGAATGTCCTTCTTCGACGCCGTCAATCACGCCATGAGCATAGTCTCCACCGGCGGTTTCAGCACCCGCAACGTGTCGATATTATACTATGACTCCCTGCCGATAGAGATAGTCTGCATAGTCCTGATGTACGTCTCGACCCTGCATTTCGGCATGGTCTACGCCTTGATAGTGAAGCGCTCGACGGCGCTGCTCAAGTCGCCTGTCTTCAGGTATTTCATGGGCTTTTGCATAGTGATGTCCCTGCTGATAGGACTGGACCTGAAGGCCAGCGGCCAGATCGCCACTTACGGTGAGGCCATGCGCCAGTCGTTCTTCCAGTATGCCTCTATCGTCAGTTCCACCGGTTTCGCTACGGCCGACACCTCCGTATGGCCCCTCTTCTCGATATTCCTGCTGCTCTTCGCCATGTTCCACGGTGGGTGCAGCGGCTCGACCTGCGGCGGAGTGAAGGCGGACCGTATGTGGATATTCTACAAGGTGCTCAAGAACAATATCTTCAAGCAGCTTCATCCCAACGCCGTCATCCCGGTCAAGGTGGGAGACCATACTATCGACCCCTCGGTCATCCGCTCCGCGATACTGTATATCGTGGCATTTACCCTGATATTCATCGTAGGAGTGCTGCTTATATCCTTGACCGGCCCTGATTTCGAGGAGTCCTTCGCTGCTTCCCTGACATCGATGGGCAACGTCGGCCCCGGCTTGGGAGCCAGCGGCTCGATGGGCAATTTCTCGCATTTTACTCCATTCGCCAAAGTGGTGATGACCATAGAGATGCTTCTCGGCCGTCTGGAGATCTACTCCCTGCTGATGCTGTTCTTCATCTTCAAGAAAGTCTAAGCGATGGCAGTCAGAGAATTTCTGGAGCAGAAGATACGGGAGGCCTTCCCGTATGATCCTACGCCCTGCCAGGACGAACTTTTCTCGCGGTTGCCGGCCTTTCTGACCGGGGAGGGCGAGATTATGATAGTCAACGGTTATGCCGGTACCGGTAAGACTGAGGCGATGGGCGCGGCCGTACGGGCGATGAAGGCTCTGAACCTGCGGTTCCGCCTGATGGCTCCGACTGGCCGTGCTGCAAAGGTGCTGGCGGGCTATACCGGCGAGAAGGCCACTACGATTCACAAGCAGATCTACCGTCAGAAGTCGATGGATGCCGGCGGAGGAAAATTTGTCCTGGACCTGAACAAGGACCGCCGGACCTGCTACATCGTGGACGAGGCATCGCTGATTACCATAGATTCGGCCGGCTCGCTCTTCGGCAGCGGCAATCTCCTCGAGGACCTTCTGGACTACATCCGGCAGGGGGAGGGCAATACCCTGATCCTGGTAGGGGACAATGCCCAGCTCCCGCCCATCGGCCTCGACCGCAGTCCCGCCCTCGACCCCTCGTACGTGGGGATGTACGGCCATGTGGACTATGTCCTGCTGGACAAGGTCGTGCGTCAGGCCGACACCTCCGGAATCCTGTTCAATGCCACGGTGGTGCGGCATGCGGTAGTGACCGGAGCCTGTGAGGAGTATCCCCGGCTGGAGACCCGCGGTTTTGCGGACGTGGAGCGTATCGGCGGCGGTGAGCTTATCGAGGCACTGGACGATGCGATAGGCCGATACGGGATAGACGAGACGGTGGTGCTCTGCCGTTCCAACAAGCGGGCCAACCGCTACAACCAGGGCATCCGGGGCACCGTCCTCTTCCGGGAGGAGGCCCTTTCCCGCGGAGACCGGCTGATGGTGGTGAAGAACTGCTATCAGTTCCTGGAGAAGATTGAGGAGCTGGATTTTATCGCCAACGGGGATATCGCCGAGTTGATAAAGATCTCGAATTACGAGGAGCGCTACGGCTTGCATTTTGCCGAGGCTGTTCTGGCTTTCCCCGACTACGGTGACGTGGAGATTACGGCCAAGGTGATTCTCGACACCCTCACGTCCGAGTCCGCATCCCTGCCCGCCGAACAGCAGAGTGCCCTGTACGAAGGCGTCTTCACCGACTACAGCGACATCTCCACCAAGCGTAAGCGCAATGCCGCCGTCCGTGAGGATCCGTACTACAACGCCCTGCAGATCAAGTACTCCACCGCCATCACCTGCCACAAGTCCCAGGGCGGCCAGTGGAAGTGCGTCTTCATCGACAACGCCTTTTGGCAGGACACCCTCACCGTCGAGGACCTCAAGTGGCTCTACACCGCCCTCACCCGCGCCACCAAAAAACTCTACCTGGTCAACTTCAACAAGAAATTTTTCGATTGAAAGCCGTTTAAATAGAAGGTGTTGAGACGATGAGGAGCCGGGAGCCGTCGGAGGCGGTGGTGGCCAGGACGCGGAGGGTGTCGCTTTCGGCGGAGCCGAGGCGGCGGCGCAGCTCCTCGGAGGTCATCGGGAAATTGCGGGCGGTGACGGAGCAGGCGGGGTATTTCTTCCGGAAATCGCGGATGGCGGCCTTGTGGAATGGCAGGACCTCGATGATGCGGCGGATCTTCCCGGGAAAATGCCCGACAGGCGCCGGGGCTGTGTAGAAATGGGTGGAGGCGGAAATCTTCCGGAGACCGAAGCGGACGGCCGGGAGTTTGAAGGCTCCGCTTTTCAGGAGGGCGGGGGAGGGTTCGAAGAGGTAGCCGGCGATTTCCGAAGGAGCGGCGAGGTCTGCGGCGGCCTCATTTTCCTCGCGGAGGGTAAAATGGAATTCGGCCGCATTGTCCCCGGAGGAGAGCTCTACCGCTGTTATGGGGATGTCCCCGGCCGGTACGGCATTGTCCCGGAGCATCAGGACCAGGACCTCCTTGCACTCATTTTCCGAAGAGAGAATATGGACTTCGGAGGCCTCCGGCAGTTCCGAGAGCAGGACGCGGATGTCGGCCATGGGGGAGGCCTTCAGCAGGATGCGGGGGGCGATACGCAGCAGCTCGGGGCGGAGGGCGGTGATGTCCGGCTCGCAGTCCCTGAGGGAGTAGACCCTGCCGCCGTCCCTGCCCCTGCGGGCCGGGTCGAGGTAGATGAGGCTGTAGGTGTCGGATGGGATGCGGCTGAGCATTACGGGCGTCGTTTCTGCGCAGTGTACCGTGATATTGTCCCTGCCGAGAGCGGAGAAGTTGTGCCTGGCACAGTCGCATAGTTCTTCCGAACGTTCGAAATAGTCCACTGAGGCGGCTGCCTGTGAAAGGCTCCATGAGTCTACGCCGAGGCCTCCGGTGAGGTCAGCCAGCCTGTCTCCGCTGTGTACGAAGCGCTGCTTGTAGAGGGCGGTTGCCTGTGAGCTGCACTGTTCCAGGGAAAGGGACTGAGGGTAGAGGAGACCCGGCTCGGCGTACCACAGCGGCAGCTTGGTCCGGGCCTTCGCCCGTCCCTGTATGCATCTGACCGCCACCGTCATGTCGATGGACGGCCAGCGGTCCCGGTGCAGCATTAGCTCCGCCGGACTGTCTGCCTCATGGGCCAGGACAAACTCTTTTAGTTCCTGCTCTGTCATGCCGCAAAATTAAGCCGAAGAGGGGAATATTTTAAGGATTTGTCCGGAAAATTTCGTAAATTGCACCGATAAATCGAAAATTGAGCTATGAGGAAAATTATCTGTACGGCAGCTTTGGCTGCATTTCTGCTGTCCGGATGCGGAAGTGGCAGTACATCCGTGATAGAATTGTCTCCTGATGTGCTTACTGAGGCTCAGGCAATAGCTCCGGATAATGTTTACGATCTCCCCGAACTGTTTTTCGCAGGTTCCGCTCTCGTATATGGAGACCGGTATGCGGTGTGCGAGATGGTGACCCAGGAATTTGCAGCGGAGGTGTATGACCTGAAGGAAGGGAAGGTGGCCGGGAAGCTGCTGCACTACGGCAACGGTCCGCAGGAAGTGTTAGTCCCGATTTTCAATATGTTCGGAGATACGCTGCAGGTGGTGGATATACAGAAGAACAGGCTGTTCATGATTCCGTGCGCGGACCTTCCTGATGCCGGAATCGCCAGAGAGATAAAATATGATTTTATAGCTATGTCCCTGATTTCGTGCGGGGACAGCCTGTTGGCCCTCAACCCGTTTTATTTCGAGAACGATGACCTGGGCATACACAACGGCGAGCCGATGTTTTTTTACTCCGATGGCGGAAAAGCTCCGTACGATGCATCGAAGATCATGACGGCCGGAGTGGTGCAGGGGCCGGTGGCCGTACATCCGGAGAGCGGAAAGGTGGTTTTCGCCAACAGTGTCGAATCAGAGATATTTATCTTGAATAAGGATCTTTCCGTGAACCGCAGGATTACCGGGCCGCGTCATGAAAGTACTGACTATGCTGTGGCGGAAGGCCAGCTGCTGTTTTCCGGAAATATAGCCAATACATATCTGTCAGCCTGCTCCGACCGGGAGTATGTCTATCTGATCTACGACGGCAGGTATTACGATCTGTATGAGGATAATGTCGACGGGGCGAATACCGACCACGACCTGTATCTTTTCCAGATGGACTGGGACGGACGTCTGAAAGGCTGTTATTCTCTGGAGGGACTGCGCTACGTAGGCTCCAGGCTGAGCTGCGGCTCACAGCCGGGGACGGTGTATGTCTCGGCCCTTTCGCCCGATGAGGGGAATCTTCAGATATTTTATTATGATCTCAGAAAGTACAACTAATCTTTTAATAATATGAATTACAGAGAAGTCGCAATGCAGTGGACCGGCCCTGAGTACGATATGGAGACCAGGACTAAGGTCAATGCTCTCCTTAACGGAGACGAGAAAGAACTTGAGGATGCATTTTACCGTACGCTGGAGTTCGGTACCGGCGGACTCCGCGGTATCATGGGCGTGGGTACCAACCGCATGAACAAGTACACGGTGGGCATGGCCACCCAGGGATTTGCCAACTACATCCGCAAGGCTTACGAAGGCGAGGAGAATATCCGTGTGGCCGTATCCTTCGACTCGAGGAACAACAGCCGCGAGTTCGCCAAGATTACGGCCGAGGTCTTCGCCAACAATGGATTCGAGGTCTATCTCTTCGACAACATCCGGCCTACACCTGAACTGAGTTTCGCCATCCGTCACTATCACTGCCACGCAGGCGTGATGGTCACCGCATCGCACAACCCCAAGGAGTACAACGGCTACAAGGCCTACTGGCAGGACGGAGCCCAGCTGACCGCTCCCCACGACACGGCCGTCATAGCTGAGGTCAACAAGATTGAGAATCCCTCCATGGTGAAGTTCGGCGAGGAGAATGTCTCTAAAATCAAGATGATGGGAGAGGAGACCGACAAGGTATATCTCGACTCGGTCCTCTCGCTGATGCTCTCGCCCGAGTCCATAACCCGTCACAGGGACATCAAGTTTGTATACACCCCTCTGCACGGTACCGGTGTGCGTCTCGTTCCGAGGGCTCTGACCCAGATAGGATTTACCGAGGTATATCCCGTGAATGAGCAGATGATAAGTGACGGTAACTTCCCCACGGTAGTATCTCCCAACCCCGAGGAGCCTTCGGCCCTGAAGATGGCCGTCGAGCTGGCTGAGGCCAGGGGTGCCGACATCGTGCTGGCTACCGACCCTGACGCCGACCGCGTGGGCGTGGCCGTCCGCGACGACAAGGGGCAGATGCTCCTGCTGACCGGCAACCAGACAGCCTCCCTGCTGACCTATTACATCCTGACCCGCTGGCACGAGCTCGGTAAACTCAATAAGGACACCTACTGCGTAAAGACCATCGTGACCACCGAGCTGCTGACAGCCATCGCAGACAAGTTCGGAGTCCAGATGTACGACGTGCTCACCGGCTTCAAGTACATCGCCCAGATCGTCCGCGAGAACGAGGGCCGCAGGACCTTCATCTGCGGAGGCGAGGAAAGCTACGGCTTCAATGTAGGCGAGTTCGTCCGCGACAAGGACGCTGTCATCACCTGCTCTTTCGTGGCCGAGTGCGCTGCATGGGCTGCTGACCAGGGTCTGACCCTCTACGGTCTGCTGCAGAAGATATACGCCGAGTTCGGCACCTACCGCGAGAAACTCGTTTCCTTGACCAAGAAGGGCATCGACGGCAACCAGCAGATAGCCGCCATGATGAAGAACTACCGCGAGAATCCTCCCGCTAAGCTGGGTGACTCACCCGTAGTGAAGGTAATCGACTACACCGAACCCGAGAAGACCGGTCTGCCCAAGTCCAATGTGCTCAGGTTCTTCTCCGAGGACGGCTCGGTAGTGACAGTGCGTCCCTCGGGTACTGAGCCCAAGATCAAGTTCTATTTCGGTGCCAAGGGAGAGAAGGCTGCCGCGACGGTGGACTCACTCGTGAAGCAGTTTTCGGAGTAGTGCCGCGGCCGCGTTCCATACGATGTAGAACGCGAAGACAGTGAATACGATACCCGTCCAGTGTATCTTCAGGATAAGGAGAATGACTGCGGCGGGTATTATTATGCACAGGAATGTAAATCTCTGTGCGTTGTCCTTCCACTTGAGGGTCTTGAGCTTCATGGAGAACATCGGAAGCTCGCTCACCAGCAGGGCACAGAGGATGAGGGTCACTGCCGGGATTGCCCAGTTGTTGGCCAGGAAGGTGTTGGCGATGTGCTCATAGTGTCCGGCGAAGGCGGCCAGGGAGGCGGCGAAGAGGGCTGATGCCGGTACGGGCAGGCCCAGGAAACTCTCGCTCTGACGGGTATCCAGGTTGAACTTGGCGAGCCGCAGGGCGGAGAATGCCGCTATGAGCAGGGGAATGTAGCAGACGTATGGATGAATACAGGATGTGAAGCCGGCCAGCCAGTTATATAAAATAAGGGAGGGAGCAAGCCCGAAGCTCACCGTATCGGCGAGCGAGTCCAGCTCCTTCCCTATATCGGAGTATGCATGAAACACTCTGGCGGCCAGGCCGTCCAGAAAATCAAATACCGCAGCAAGCACAATCATGCCCAAGGCCGCATCAAAATCATCGCGGAAGGCGAAAATTACAGCCACGCTGCCGGAGAGCAGGTTGAGGCAGGTGATGGTGTCAGGGAGGTATTTGGTGAGTTTCATATCATTACAGATTGTTACAGTCCCATTTTAGCTTTGATGTCGGAGGGTATTGCGTCTTTGTGCACCAGTATGCTGACGGTCTTTGCCCTGACATATTTCTCGGACATGTAGTGGTAGCCGCCGAACGGACCGCGCTCGCCCCAGGAGTTCTTGGTGATGTAGTACCTGGTGCCGGCGGGGTCGGTGGCGATTCCGGTGATGTGCTCCAGATGGTCGTCAGTGGTGGTGAAAGACTCGAATCCTGCCTGACGCATGGCCTGGTCCACGTATTCCACTTCCTCGATGATGGAACTGCTGGCGGCTATTGTCTGCATGTCAGTGCGGGGGTCGGCAGGCAGTACGGCTACTCCTGTAGGCATGAATACGTAGCCCTGCTCGCTCACGTCACCGTCCCAGCATACGGTATAACCGTTGTTCAGAGCGTTGTCGATGACTGCCATCATGTCGTCCAGTGGCAGGTTGTACAGGAGCTCGTGGTCCCAGTTGTCGGGAATCTCGAGAGGTACTTCCTGATAAAATGGATGGTGGGAGAAGGAGGTGATCTCTACGTAATCGTCAATGTCGATGCCAAGCATGTCCCTGAAGGATATCGGAGTATACTCCTTGCCTTCATACTCGAAATTTTCAGGAATCTTACCCATGTAGATGTCGAACAGGGCGTCCTGAAGTTCGAAGTACTCGGGGGAGCGCTGTCTGAGCTCTACCGAGGCTCCGGCGATGGCGGCTATGTATGTCCCCAGCTCCCTGTGGTCGGGCAGGGGAGAGTCATAGTTGATACCGAGGTAAGCCGACTGGGGCACGATGCCGTACTTGTCGATGACCTTGAGGGCCATGTGGGCGATACTTCCTTCACCGATATTGCCTTTGCCTCTGCGGAGGTAGTTGTCGTTCAGCCTCTCGTAGTAGTTGTAGCGTACGGTGAACATTTCTGAGAGATCGTACTCTCCCTTGCCCTCGCGCAGCAGCTCGGCCTCCAGGAATGAGGTGGTGGCGAAACACCAGCATGTACCGCTGGCATTCTGATTCTTAACGGATGTCACAGGAATTCTCACAACCTCCGTGAACTGATAGGGGTTGACCCATTCGGGCTCCTGTTGTTTTTTCCGGGTCCCGGCCTGCGACGGCATGACCGTCGCAAGCACAAGAGCTCCGGCTATGATAAGATTCAGTCTCATAACAGGATGTCAGATTCTGATTAGAAGTTCATTTTTGCCTTGATTTCCTCGGGAATGGCGTTCTTGTTGACCATGATGTCCATAGTCTTGTATCTTACGTAAGCCTCGGATACATACCAGATTCCGTGGTACTTACCTGCATCACCCCAGGAATTCTTGACCATGTAGTATTTCTTTCCGGTCTGGTCCTTGGCGATACCGAAGATCTGCATGCCGTGGTCATCGGTGGTCTGGTAGTTGTCATAGCCTTCCTGACGCATTTCCTGGGTAATCTCCAGCTCGGGGCAGGGAGCCTGGAATGCAATGGCGTAGGGGTTGCTTCTTTCAGCTCCGATCCAGCGGGCCTGGTCTGAGCCGACTTCCTTGATTTCGGCCTCGAGGGCTGCATAATCGGGTACGATTCCGAGGCCGTCGCGGTTGAAGCCTGTCTCGCTGACGTCAGCTGCCCAAGCTACGGTATAGCCGTTCTCAATGGCGTTGTCGATGATGGCCACAAGGTCATCGATGGGTACGTTCATGGAGGACTCCCAGAGCCAGTTGTCGGGTACCTCGATGATCATCTTCTCATAGAAGGGCTTGTGTGTCCAGGATGTGAGGTCGATGTAGTCGTCCAGATTGATGCCCAGGGACTCCATGTAGGTGTGGGGGTTGTACTCCTTGCCATTTACTGTGAAAGTCTCGGGGCACTCGCCGAGGTAAGCGTCCAGAATGCCCTTGAATCCGTTTTTCCAAGCGGTGGAGAGGGTGCGGTTGGGATTGCTTACGATCACGTCGAGGTATGCCTTCAGTACGCCGTCAAGCTCACCGTGACGATGAGAGTCAGTACCGTAATTGAGTCCTTCCATCTCCCACTCGGGTACGATGCCGTAGTTCTTGAGGCCATAGAGCACGTTGCCGAACGAGCTGCCCTGACCGAAGTTCAGGACGCCGTGGAGCCTTACGTACTTCTCGCCTTTCTCCTGGTAGGAGTTGTGGACGATAAACATCTCGGAGAGATTCAGCGAGTCGGTGTAGCCGTTACGGAGTATCTCGGACTCGAAGAATGAAAGTGCCGAGAAGCACCAGCATGTACCGGAGCTGCTCTGGTTCTTGATGGAGGTGATGGGAACCTCGATAACGGTCTCGAACTGATATCCTTCAGGCTGAGCCGGCTCTTTCTTGTTCTTCTTCTGTGCGGAGAGAACGGGAGAAATCATGCAGCAGATGCATAAAGCTGTGATAATGTGTTTGATTGACATGGTATTAAAGATTAATTATTAGTTGAGTTTTATGGAATGTCGAGGTATTTGTGGGTCTGAAGGGATATCCTCCATTCGGGATGCTCCTTGACGTATTCTATTATAATAGGAGATGCGCTCTGCCGCCTTCCCCACTCGGGCTGCAGCAGCAGGATGCACTGCCGGCTGACTGACTTTCTGACGTTCCCGGCCCAGTCCAGATCCGTCCTGTCACCTGTCACAATCTTCAGTTCATGGGCCTTTTCCAGCACTTCCCTCAGGGGAGGACAATGCTTCTTGGGAGACACGCATATCCAGTCAAAATCCCCGCTGAGCGGACTTGTCCCGGATGTCTCCAGGAAAATGTTGTATCCCCTTGCTCTCAATTCCGCGCATAGCGGTCCGAGCGGATGGAGGAGCGGTTCCCCTCCGGTGATGACTACGTTGATGGCGGGGGATGCCGCTATTTCATTGACAATTGAACTGATACTCCGCATGGGATGCCGCCAGGCGTCCCATGTGGAGGGTGAGTCGCACCACGGGCAGCGGACATTGCACCCGCCGAGGCGGACGAACCACGCTGCCTTGCCGGTATTTGCCCCTTCTCCCTGAATGGAATAGAAGGATTCGACGACCGGCAGGAAAGTGCCGTCGGGGGGAGTGGGGAAGGTGTTGCTGACGCTGTTCATTGTCTTGCAGGCGGAATTTAACGGGAACAAATATAAGTAAATTCAGGGAAAAATATGTCACTCTGTCAGAAAAATTAGAACGGCAGAATTTTTGTGTAATCCTGTATTCAAAAGGAGAAAAGTTATGAATAATATGAATTACCCACAGAACAATAACAACAAGGAGTTCCTCGAGCGGTACGCGGTCAATCTGAACCAGCGGGCCCGTGAGGGGAAGCTCGATCCTGTCATCGGCAGGGATGAGGAGATCCGCAGGGTACTCCAGATTCTGAGCCGTAGGACGAAGAACAACCCTATTCTGGTCGGAGAACCGGGGGTCGGCAAGACGGCTATCTCGGAGGGCATTGCCGAGAGGATAGTCAGTCAGGACGTGCCGGAGAACTTGAAGACCAAGGAAATCTATTCACTGGACATGGGTGCGCTCGTGGCCGGTGCCAAATATCAGGGCGAGTTTGAGGAAAGGCTGAAGGGAGTGGTCAACGCCGTCATAGAAAGTCAGGGCGAGATCATCCTGTTCATCGACGAGATACACACTCTGGTCGGTGCCGGACGTTCGTCAGGCGCGATGGATGCGGCCAATATCCTGAAGCCGGCCCTTGCCCGTGGAGAACTGAGGGCCATCGGCTCCACCACCATCGAGGAGTACCGCAAGTACTTCGAGGAGGACAAGGCCCTGGAGCGCCGTTTCCAGATGGTCATGGTGGACGAGCCTACCCCGGCCGAGTCCATCTCGATTCTCAGGGGACTGAAAGAGAAGTACGAGAACCACCACAAGGTGCATATCGACGATGACGCCATCATCGCTGCAGTGGAACTCTCGCACAGGTACATTACCAACCGTTTCCTCCCGGACAAGGCCATCGACCTCATCGACGAGGCCGCCTCGAAGCTGCGTCTGGAGATGAACTCGGTGCCTGACCCTATCGACGAGCTTAATCGTAAGATACGGCAGTTGGAGATTGAGCGGGAGGCCATCAAACGCGAGGGCCGTTCGCCCAAACTGGACGAGATACAGGCTTCCATCAAGGAGGCCAAGGAGCAGCTCGACGAGCTTAACCGCAGGTGGAAGGTGGAGAAGGACCTGCTGGCCCGTATATCCCAGAAGCGTGCGGACATCGAGCAGTACAGGTTCCAGGCCGACGAGGCCGAGCGCAGCGGTGATTACGGTCGCGTGGCCGAGCTGCGATACGGCAAGATAGCCTCGGCCCAGAAGGAAATAGACGAGCTTACGGCACAGAAGGCCGCCAATCCGGACCCGCTGATCAACGAGTCCGTGGAGCCGGAGGACATAGCCGAGATAGTCTCCAAATGGACCGGCATACCGGTGACCCGTATGCTTGAGAGCGAGAAGATCAAGCTCCTGCACATGGAGGACATGCTGCACAGGAGGGTAGTGGGTCAGGACGAGGCCGTGCGTGCCGTGGCCGACGCAGTGCGCCGCAGCCGTGCCGGACTGCAGAACGAGAAGAGGCCTATCGGCTCGTTCATGTTTCTCGGTACCACCGGTGTCGGTAAGACCGAGCTGGCCAAGGCCCTGGCCGAGGCCCTGTTCAACGACGAGAACATGATGACCCGTATCGATATGAGTGAGTACCAGGAAAGGCACAGTGTCTCCCGTCTGGTCGGCGCGCCTCCGGGATATGTCGGATATGACGAGGGCGGTCAGCTCACCGAGGCCGTGCGGCGCAAGCCCTACTCGGTCATCCTGCTGGACGAGATAGAGAAGGCCCACCCGGATGTGTTCAACATCCTGCTGCAGGTGCTGGACGACGGCCGTCTGACCGACAACAAGGGCCGGACGGTGGACTTCAAGAACACGATTCTGATCATGACCTCCAATGTGGGAGCCGAGGTGATACAGGAGTACATGCAGCGCATCGAGCACATCGATGACAAGGCTTCCAGGTCTGATGTTCTGGAGGAGTGCCGCAGGGCCGTCATCGACATTCTCAAGAAGAGCATGCGTCCGGAGTTCATCAACCGTATCGATGAGATCATCATGTTCGAGCCTCTGACCCGCAAGGACATACTCGGCATCCTGAACCTCCAGTTGAACGCTCTGAGGAAGAAGATGGAGGAGCACGGCATCTCGATAGACTTCAGCCAGAAGTTCATCGACTACATGTCCGAGAAGGGCTATGACCCGGCCTACGGTGCCCGTCCCATCAAGCGTATCCTTCAGCGCGAGCTGGTCAACATGCTGGCCAAGGCCCTTATTGAAGGTTCGATATCGAAGGACAGACCGGTACAGGTTGACGTTTCCGGTGATCAGATAGTCATTACTTCTAAATAGTACAACCATTCTGGGATTTTAAATTCCGTGGGACAATAACAAGTCCTGCGGGATTTTTATTTAGGAATTATTGTTAAATTCGGGGCGTGAAAATAAGAATCGACATATTCCGGCTGGCAGTGGCTGCTCTTGCGGCTGCCGTTATTATCTACGGACTTTCCTGCTCTTCCGGCAACGGAAAGGCCACGCCGCTGCTTGAGACTGCGGACTCGCTGATGGCCTCGGATCCTCAGGCTGCCAGACAGGTGCTTTCCTCAGTCGCAGACGGGAAGGACATCCGGATGAGCCGTGCCGAGAGGGCTTATTACCTGCTGCTTGTAGCTGAGGCTGATTATCTCTGCGGCGAGCCGATGATCAGGGATACGGCTGTGCATGAGGCGGTGGAGTTTTTCCGGGGCGAGGCTCATAAGAGGCTTTGCGCCCGGGCTCTGCTGATGCGGGCTGCGGTCCGGCAGGAGATGGCGGATACGCTGGCGGGGCTCGGGAGCTGGTGGAATGCACTTCCGGCTTCTGAAAGGGCAGGTGACGGTGAGTCGATGCGGCTGCTGCGCTCAGTCGTGGGCAGTATGTACACTCTGATGCCGGATTGCGGTGCGGAGCAATATGCCGCTGCGCTGGACAGCCTTGAGCGGAGAACCGGTGTGGAGGAGGCGGCTGAGGTATATCTGTCATTGGCCCGCGGATTATTCAGCTATGCAGCGGGACAGGCTGCTGACGATATTGCTCTCGGTATGAGGCTCGCCCGAGAGGAGGGAGACGGAAGGGCTTTGACTCTAGGGGAGGAATTGCTCGGGAAGCAGTCCGTCATTATGGGCGGGACGTATGTCGGGAACCGTGCAGATGCGGAGGCTCTTCGGCTCGCCGGGCTGATACTTGAGAATGAGTCGCTGCGCTTGCAGTCGGCGGAGGCACGTCTGCAGGTGATGGCCCTTGTGCTTGTGCTGGCGGCAGTGCTTGCCGTGGTGCTTGCCGAGGCCGGGATTCTGTGGCTCAGGGTGCGGAGGCTCAGATTGGAGAATTGTGCTCTGAAAGCGTCTATCGAGACCTTTGGCACTGTTTCTGAAGCGATTGCCGGATCATCCGGGGACGCGGAGCAAAGAACAGGGTGCTGTGGCGGGGAAGCCACGGGTGGAGAGGCCGGGACAGAGGCAGGTGCTGAAATCCAGTCGGTTCTGCGCGATATGGTGGCACTCATCGGCGAGATGAACGAGGCCTGCGGCCGGGATGGTGACGGAAGCGCCTCTACCGTTGACATCCGGAAGATGCTCGACCGCTATTTCCCCGAAGAAGAGGTGCATAACCGCATCCGGAGGATATGCGACCTGCTGTATCCCGGGGTACTTTCCGAGATAGAACGCGAACATCCGTCCCTTACCCTCAACGACCTCCTGCTCATTGCCTTGATGGCCTGCGGCTTCCCCACCGGAGCCATCTGCGCCGTCCGCCGTCTCAACGTGCATTCGCTCAATGTCCAGAAGACCCGTACTGCCCGGAAGATTGCTCCGGGGCTGCGCCTTTCCGATTTTGTTGCGCATAATTTTCCTAGAAAGTAAATATTTTCAGGTCAGCATTGCAGTTTTCTCATACTTCATTTCTGCTGTTCGTCCGGCTGTAAGCGGTGTTGGCATTGATGCTGACAAAATGTAAGTCAGCATCAGTTGGAAATCAGTGAGTTGCGCGAGCCTTGCTAACTGCCCGGATATTTGGAGAGAGGCATTTTCCGTGTTATGTTTGCGGTATGAAGAATCTGGAAATTGCAATGAGACTGCTGCGGCGGCACGTGTCGCTGCGGATGGTCAATCTGGCGGGGCTGTCGGTGGTGCTCGCCTCGCTGCTTGTCTCGGTGAACTATATCCGGCGGGAATTGAGCTGGGACAGGTACAATGGGAATGCTGACCGTATCGTCCGGCTGACTCTGGCCTCGGAGGGGGAACAGGTGGACGGAAGGGTATGGGGCAATATGACGGACGACCCTATCCGCCAGATACCGGAGGTCAGGGCCATCGCCAAACTGCACGAGGTGTATCGGCCGGACTTGAAATATCAGGGTACGTACCTGACAGCTGAGGAAAAGGTATTCCGTGTCAATAGGGATTTTCTCGGGACATTCGACCTGGAGATGGTGGAGGGCGGAACGGCCGCGGGTGCGCTGGAGGCTGCCGGTCAGGTGATAATCAGCGAGAGCCTGGCCCGGAAGTTGGCGGGAATGCAGGATATGGCGGGAGGTATCTTGGGGACTGACCTGGAAATCGAAGGTGTCCCGATGCAGATTACCGGTATTTATAAGGATATTCCGGAGACCTCGCACTGGAGAGGGGACGCGCTGATGCTCCTGCCAGAGGACATGAATACGTTCTGCTATACCTACCTGCTGCTTGTGGAGGGTAGTGACATAGCGGAGGTGGAGAGAATGATAACGGAACTGGTCAGCGGGATGACACCCGAGAATGCGGCTCCCCTCCGGGCCGGGCTCATGCCCCTGACGGACATTCACCTGCACAGCCACAACCTACGGGAGCTGAGCGTCAACGGCAACATCGCCTATATCTGGCTGACCGTCGGGGCCAATGTCCTGCTGCTCGTGGTCGTGCTCTTCAACCTTTGGCTCAACGGCAGCCTCATTTTTTCCAGTAACCGGCGGTTCTACCAGCTCCTGCGCCTGCACGGGGCTCCGGCCTCGGAGATACTGAAGGATGAGGCGCTGCAGGCCCTGGTGCTGGCGGTGAGTGCAATAGTCATCGGCCTGGCTCTGGCCGCTGTGGTGTTCGGATACGGAGTGGTTCCGGGCAGGATGGAGTTTCTGCCGACCGCTCTCACATCCTTGATATTCGCAGCGGTGACTGTATCGGTGGCTCTCGTGCCGGCTGTCAGGAACATGGCCCTGACCCGCTTCCTGAATACCGGACATGGCAGCCGCCCTGTGCATTTTTCCTACGGCAATGTCCGCTGGATGCTGGCCGTGCAGTACGCGGTGGTGATTACCGTCCTGATTCTGGCGGTGGGTATCAGCCGGCAGATGAAGGTCATCGGAAGCGTGCAGACCGGAGGCGACGGGATCGGGGTGCTGGTGATGAGCGGGCTGCCGGAGAACGCCATGGGAAAATTTCCCCTGCTGCGGGAGCGTCTGGGCCGCAGTCCCCTGATCAAGGAGGTCACCACATCGTTCCAGTTGCCGGGCAATGCGATACGGGACCATGTAAGTGTGCGCAGGGGAGGCTCGACGGAGTGGGTGCAGGTGCCGGTGATGGTGGCCGGGGACGGATTCCTGTCATTTTACGACATACCGATGGTGGCGGGCGGAGACTTCTCGCCGCTGGGATATGGTGTGGCGCAGGAGCAGGAGATGCTGCGGAATTTCTGGGCGACCGGCAGGTCCTCCGACCGCAGCGAGGAGTACATCATCAACCGCAAGGCTATGACGGCATTGGGATTCGGTACGCCGGAGGAGGCGGTCGGACAGCCGCTGGAGATAAGGCAGGGCGCGCTCGACTATATCAACAGCGGGATGATAGCCGGTGTCTCGGAGGACTACAGCTACACCGGTGTGTTCGAGGAGAGTCTGCCGCTGATCATGCTGCACCGCAACCTTTTCCAGTTCTGCCTGATGGTGCGTATAGACACATCTGATCCGGACGGGGCCATGCAGGCCCTCAGCGCGGCGTGGGCGGAGGTTTTTCCCGACCGCCAGAGCGACTTCGTGCCTCTTAGCAGCATATACAGGTCGCTGTACCGCAACGAGTTCAATGCCCGAAACCTCGTGCTGGTATTTACTCTCCTCTGCCTGATTATCGCGGACCTCGGCCTGATTATCTTCATGGCCTTTATTATCCGCCGCCGCACCAAGGAGATTGCTATCCGGAAGGTTAACGGGGCCACTGCAGGCCTCATCGTCCGTATGCTCAACATCAACTTCATCTGCTACATCGCCATTGCTTTCGCCGTGGCCGTTCCGCTCTCCTGGCTCATCCTTCACGGCTGGCTCCGGCGCTTCGCCTACAGGACGACCATCGACTGGTGGATTTTCGCTGCCTCCGGAGCCGCCGTCCTGCTCATCTCCCTGCTGTCCGTCTCGCTGCAGAGCTGGCGGGCCGCGACCCTCAATCCTGCCCGGGGACTAAACAAATGAATACATTGACATTTAAAAGATATAGGATAATGAAGATACGGAATTCAATATTACTGCCGGCGGTATGCCTGTTGTGTTCCTGCAGCGGCGGAAATGAGAAAATGGACAAGGCCGGCTGTGCTGAGGCTTTCGCGGAGGCCTACGGACTGGTACGATGGTTCTACCCGGGGGACATACCGGAGGGCTTTGACTGGAATGAATTCGCATTGTACGGAATGCGTGAGGTTCTGGAATGTGAAGATGTGGAAGAGCTGGAAATGACTCTGACCGGACTTTTCGGGCCGGTAGCTCCGGGTGTGGAGTTCTCGGACTCAGATGAATATGGAAGATGGGAGCTCATCACACCTGAAGACACTTCAGGAATGTATCAGATAGCCTGGCAACACTGCGGGGTGGACTTGGGGCCTGAGAGCAACTGGTATGTAAGCAAGAGGACAGGCCGGGCGATGCAGACAGACAATTCCAGCAAGATAGCCGTGGAGCTGGGGCTGGTTCCAGGGCTTCCGTATGACAGGATGAAGGTCTCTGCGGATATCAGGAATCATAATCCCGAGTCGTTGAAAATTTATTTCAAGACAACCTTCAATACAGGACTGGACTATTATACTTCTGTGTGCAGGGACGGTAAGTCCGGGAATGCCGTCGCGCAGGATTCGGCCTGGCACGGTTGCGCGAGACATTTCGAATCCACATTTGCAAGTGCCGGAAAAGATGCCGACAGTGCTCTCGGTACAATGGATGCCGGAGGACGGATAATCGTCTTCGTGGACGGGAAAGGCAGTTTCTCCATAAAGAATGTCACTCTGCATCTGCCGGACGGGAATAAGATCAAATACAGGCCTGAGGAGTTAAAAGGCTGGAGCGAATACAACGGTGTCTATGACTATTCTGTTGACGGGGAGACGGTGACTGTCTCTACCAGAGAGAGGCTGTTCGGGGATTGCTCCTCTTTCGGGGACGCGGCTGTCCGCAAGTTGTCGGACGGGCTGTACATCCATGTGCCTTTGGCCCTGTACGGAACTTATGAAAGTACGTTTCCAGCGTATGATACCGCTGCTGCCAGTGAACTGATTAGGAAGGCGGAGACAGCCGGGGAACTGCGCGGCGATGTAGTTATGTGCGCTGATATCGCGGTGGCGTGGAACATCATGAAGTATTTTCATCCATATCTGTCCGACTTAGATGTGGATTGGGATGCGGTCCTTTCCGAGTACATCGTGAAAGCGGCAGGAGGGGCCGTTTATGATCCCGGACTGCTGCGCAGGATGCTGGCACTGCTTGGTGACGCCCACATCGGCGTTACATGTCCGTCCGAATTAACGGATACCAAGTATCTTCCGCTGCGGGTCAGGCGTATAGGTGAGGAGATAGTCGTGATACATTCGGAAGATAGCCGGATCAAAGCCGGGGATGTAATCGTGTCGGTGAACGGCAGGCCGGCTGTAAGTTCTTGGAGAGAGTGCGAGGATGAGATTTCAGGCAGTCCACAGTACAAGTCCGAGCGAGCAGAAGCTCTGTGGCTGCGGTCGTTCGGTCATGGAGAAGAAGCGGTGCTGTCTGTCGAGGGCGATGATGGTGTGCGCGAGGTGGCGGTGGCTTTGATGGGCAGGGCGGAATTCATAGACGGAGCAGGCAGTGTCATCTGCGGACGCAAAAGCGGGTGGCTGGATGGCGGTACGCTATACATCAATGCCTCCAGATCCGATATGGGCAGTATCCGTGCTCTTTTGCGGAACCGGGCTGCCGGGCAGAAGGTGATAATCGACAACCGGTATGGCAGCAGTGTAGTTGCAATGCACCTCCTGTCGGAGCTTGTCGGGGGAAATGTCCGCCCTCCGAGAGCAGATATTGTGAAGATTCCTCAGGTATATCTTCCGGAGACTCCCGCCATTCAGAATGCCGCTGAGGATATATCAGTTCCTGCCCCTGACCATGATCTCATTTTCCTGGCAAATGCATCGAATATAAGTCATTTTGAGGATGCCTATGACTACATGCGCTATATTGGCGCCGGAATTATAATCGGATCTTCTACAGGCGGATGTACAGGAAGAATCAACACTGCCGGACTGCCGTCCGGAACGTCCTTTACTTTTACCGGAACGAAAGTTCTGAGCCACCTCGGCAGCCAGGGCATGTTCTACGCCAGAGGCATCAAGCCTGATGTATATGTGGAAGAAACAGTAGAGGATATCCGGAACGGTAACGATGCGGTGCTTTCAAAGGCTCTCTCGCTCATCGGCTCAGGTCAGTGACTGAAAGTATCCACTCGGCGATGTCTGTCAGGACTTCGGGAGCAATGGTGGTCTCGATGCGGCCGTATTCTGCAGGCATGCCGGTGGTGCAGGGCTGCAGCAGGTGGTTGAGGCCGGGGTATTCCTTTATCAGGTGATGCGGGCCGTCGGGCAGGAGTCTGCGGATGTGCTCCAGGTTGACCGGCGGAACCTGCAGGTCGAGGCTGCCGTTGAGGGCAAATACGGGGCAGGTGGTCCGGGAAATATCCCGGGCGGGTGAGGACTGGAGGAAATACAGCATCCAGGGGTCATCTACGGTATTCCAGGCAGCGGCGAGGTTGGCGGCTGAGCCGAAGGGCATGTTCTGTGCGTCAAGGGCTGTTATAAGGCTGTCCACCAGTGTCTCCGGGCTGTCTGTGGAGTACCCGTCCACTTTCATCCTGAGCATGGCGGCGAGGACGCGGCCGTAGTTGTCGGCTGACGCGGGGGTGAATCCCGATTTGGTGAGTATCAGGCGGTTCTGTTCCACGAGGATGCTGTCACCCCGCATTCCGGGGCCGGCCATGCTGATGATGAAGTCCGCCTCCTCCGCGGCTCCCAGCATGAACACGATCTGCCCGCCCTCGCTGTGTCCCAATGCTCCTACTTTGTCGAATTCCCCGAGGCTTCGGAGGTACCTGATGCCGGCCAGGGCATCCTGCATATTGGTCTGAGTGGTGATTTCTACCGTGCCTCTTTCGGACTCTCCCATGCCGCGGTCATCGTAGCGCAGGGAGGCTATGCCATGGCGGGCCAGCCAGTCGGCCAGTACGAGGAAGGGCTTGTGGCTGAATAGCTCCTCGTCCCGGTTCTGCGAGCCGCTGCCGGTAATCATCAGTACTGCGGGTATGTTGTTGGAGTTTGAGCTATTGTCGTCATAACCCACAGGGTAGGTGAGGGTTCCAGCCATGACCGCTCCGTCCGCCCCGCTGGAGAACGTGACTTTCTCGCTCCGGTAGGGATACGGCGGCTGCGGCTCCTGCGGCCGGTTCAGCACCGGCAGTCCCATCTGGAGAACCAGCGGAAACTGCATTCCCATCTGGGTGAAGACCCCTTGGATTTCCCCTGACGGCCTGCTGCCCTGAGGCACTTCATGCAGTACCAGCCTCCCCTGATAGGCCGCCCCGAGCATCGGTATTGTCACCGATACGGAGTCATTGTCCAGCAGCGCGATTTCTCCCGGTATGCCCTCGGCTCCCTGGTCCGGGCTGTCAAGGAAGAAATACTGCTCCTTTTCCAGTGAATCGGTGGTAAAATGGAACACCAGCGTGAGGCTGCTGCCTCCGGCCTCCAGCTTGCCGTTCCACGAGCCGAGGAGCCTGCTGCGCTGTGCGCCGGCGGTGGTCGAAAGTGTGATGAGGCTCAATAGGATGCAGAGGAATCGTGTCATGGGTAGTTTGGATTGTTGAATTTTAAATTTGTAGTTAACGTGAGTTTGAAATAAAGTTAAATATAAGTCATTGATTATTTGGAAAATAGCGGCAAAGTGTTAAATTTAAAGTATCAAAAAAACAAACATAAAACTCTTACCGCGATGATTACAGAAGACAAAGTTATTGAAATTTTCTACATGGCTGACGAATACAACAGGGAATTTTCAAAAGTCAGGCAGAAATACTCACTCGATGAGGGACGGAATGACGGCAAACGTTGCAGGAACAAGCCAACCGCATGAGTGATGTGGAGATAATGGTCATACTCATCCTGTTCCCCGTCCTCTCCTCCTACAGCCGCTTCGTGGAGCTGGAGAAGGAAGTGGCCCTTTGCCTTGCGCTGGTCGTTAAGGGCGTGCTTTTGGGCAAGTGCACCGGCATTATCTCAACGACCGCGAGCCGCTCAGGAACGAGTGCTACGTGCAGGACATCAGGGGCAAGCTCTGCGGGGACCGGGGATATATCGGCAAGGCCATTTTCGAGATGCTCTTCTTCATCAACGGAATACAGCTCGTCACGCGCGTGCGCAACAATATGAGGAACATGCTCATGCGTGCGAAGACAAGATTCTGCTGTGCAAGAGGGCCGTCATTGAGACCGTCAACGACGAGCTGAAGAACATCGCGCAGATAGAGCACTGTAAGCGACCGGTGAAGTGCGTATAGCGAATTTATTCCAGGCGAGGTATCTTCGCGCAAAAAAAAGATGCTTACACGAGAAGAAATCGCAGAGATAGTTCAATACTGCAAGGAGAAAGGAGTCTCATACAAGAGCCGTCTGAAAGAAATCGGGATAGCCGAGTGGCGGTTCTATGAGAGCAAACGCAGATACGCCGAGGCTCAG
>CABMPD010000017.1 GCA_902388455.1 uncultured Alistipes sp.
TGAGCCAGGATCAAACTCTTCATTGTATATGTTCTATATATCTAAGCTTGTCCTGACCGGTTTATTGACGAGATTATTAATATTAATAAACCTCTACCTTTTTCACTCGTACAATGCTATCAAAGAACTTTCATTTGGTATCCGTTTTTCTCAAACGGGCTGCAAATATACGGACTATTTTTTAACCACCAAATTTTTTTGCAATTTTTTTGAAAAAATTTTTCAATCTTTGCGTCATGTATTGGAAACTGTTCGTCATATTCGCCAAGATCGGAGCCTTCACCATAGGTGGTGGAGTGGCCATGATCCCGCTGATAGAGAGGGAGGTAGTCCATAAAAACAAGTGGATTGCGCCCGAGGATTTCCTTGATATCATCTCCATCGCCCAGTCAGCCCCCGGACTGATAGCCGTAAACGTGTCGATTTTCGTAGGACACCGGCTCGCCGGGATAAAAGGCAGCATCGTCGCCACCATCGGCAGCGTTATGCCTCCCTTTATAATAATACTGCTGGTCGCCGCCATCTTCACCACCTTCCAAAACGACCCCACCGTCCAGGCCGTTTTTAAGGGTATCCGCCCGGCAGTGGTCGCCCTGATTGCCGCCCCGGTCTTCCGCATGGCGGTCCAGAACCGGCTCAACTGGATTACCGGCGGCATCGCAATGGCGACTACGGTCCTCATCGCATTTCTGAGAATCTCCCCCATCTGGATTATCATCACCGCCATCGCCGGAGGCCTCGTCATGGCCTACAGCCGGCAGGACAGGCATAACGGCAGAAAGGAGGCAGGGCGATGATTTTCCTCGAGCTGTTCATCACTTTTTTCATTATAGGTGCATTCACCTTCGGCGGAGGCTACGCCATGCTCTCCCTGATCCAGAACCAAGTAGTGACGGTCCATCAGTGGCTCACCCCCGAGGAGTTCACCGATATCGTGGCCATCTCACAGATGTCCCCCGGTCCGATAGGCATCAACAGCGCCACCTACATCGGCTACTCGGTGCCTCACGCCATGGGCTTCAGCCCAGCAGTCAGCGTACTGGGCTCGATTACAGCTACCTTTGCAGTAGTCCTCCCCTCCTACCTGCTGGTGCTGTGGATCTGCATCCTCTTCGAGAAATTCCGGAGCAACCGGTATTTTGCCTCCGTCCTGAAAGTCATGCGGCCGGTGACGATAGGGATGATCGCCGCAGCCGCCATTGTCCTGATAACCCCCTACAACTTCATCGACTGGTGGAGCTGGGCCCTCTTCGCCGGAGCATTCGCGGCCCTGTTTTTCCTTAAGGCCAACCCGATCTGGGTCATCATCGCAGCGGGCGGTGCGGGATACCTCATATACGGGCTGTAAAACACAGAAGTAATTGTAGGACTTCTCAAATATTGTCAGTAACTTTGAATGATTTTTTCATTCACTAAGAGAGAGACATTATGAGGAAGATTCTACACCTTATCCTGATGGCCGCCGCTGTCACGCTGGCGGTCTCCTGCAACAACAACGGAAACAAAGAAGAAGAGAAGCCTGAGGCAACGGAGCCGGCTCCTTTCGCAAAGGGCGCCGACATAGGCTGGGCCACCGAAATGGCCGATGACGGCATCAAGTTCTACAACGCCGCCGGTGAGGAGCGCGAGTGCACCGCCCTGATGAAGGAGCTCGGATTCGACGCCGTCCGCTACCGGGTATGGGTAAACCCTCCCGAGGGCTGGTGCGGAATGGAGGATGTAGTAGCCAAAGCTAAGATTGCCAGCGACTTGGGCATGAGAATCATGATAGACTTCCACTACAGCGACTGGTGGGCCGATCCTTCCAAGCAGAACAAACCGGAGGCTTGGGCTGACTACAGCTTCGAAGAGCTCTGCAGGGCCATCCAAGGCCACACCCGCGAAGTGCTCACAGCCCTTAAAAATGAGGGCGTCACCCCGGAATGGGTGCAGGTGGGCAATGAGACTTCCGACGGAATGCTCTGGGATGAGGACAATGCCGGCATCTCGGGCAAGGCCAGCACCAGCATGTCCAACTATGCCGTAATGACCACGACCGGCTACAACACCGTGAAGGAAATATTCCCCGAAGCCAAGGTTATCGTACATCTGGATCATGGTGACCGCCCCGGCCTCTATGAATGGATATTCGACGGACTTAAGGCCAACGGAGGCAAATGGGATATGATCGGCATGTCCCTCTATCCCGAATACTACGCCCACGACACCGAGGCCGAATACAAGGAAGGAGAATACACGGGCGTCACCGACGCCACCCTCAGCAACGCACTTGCTCTCTACCGGAAATACGGAACCCCGGTGATGATATGCGAGGCCGGCATGACCTGGAACAAGGAGGATGAGTGCCTGGCTTTCCTGACCGATCTGCTGTCCAGGGCCAGGACTCTCGGAGACGGAGAGGCCTGCGCCGGCGTCTTCTATTGGGAGCCTCAGTGCAATCCGGCCTGGACCTCGGACATCTACAAGGAACTAGGCTGGGGCTCCTACAACAAGGGAGCCTTCGACGGGAACTTCCGCCCCACCAAGGCTCTGGACGCATTCAAGAACTGACATTTCACCTGAAACGCCATGCAGAACAAAAAGAGAACCCTCTTCCAGGGGCTGCAGATACTGACTGCAGCCGCACTGGCACTCATAATCTTTCTGGTATGGGTGAACAAAAGACCGTCAGACAAGAATGTTGAGATTCTGGATCAGATAAGAACCGTCACCCTCCTGGACAAGGGTTGGCAGTTCCACAAGGGCGACTCCTCCGAAATATGGGAGGATGTCACCATCCCCCACGACTGGGCCATCTACGGCCCTTTCAGCCGGGACAATGACCTGCAGACGGTCGCAGTAGTCCAGAACGGCGAGGAGACCGCCACGGTCAAGACCGGGCGCACGGGAGGCCTGCCCTACGTCGGGGTCGGCTGGTACAGGAGGACCCTGGACGTGACCCCGGGCAAGAAGGCTACTCTGCTCTTCGACGGAGCCATGAGCGAGGCGAGGGTCTACGTCAACGGAGAGGAAGTCATATTCTGGCCCTACGGCTACAACTCCTTCCACTGCGACATCACCCCCTTCCTGACCGCCGACGGCAAGAACAATGAGATCCGCGTCCGCCTCGAGAACCGCCCCCAGTCTTCCCGCTGGTATCCCGGAGCCGGCCTCTACCGCAACGTATGGCTGATAGAGACCGAAAAAGTCCATATCCCCGTATGGGGCACCTACATAACCACAGAACTGGATCCGTCCCTGCTCGAGGCCTCTGTCAACATCCGCACTGAGATTGAGGGCATAACCACTGAGGAGACCGTAGCCCTGATCACCGTTATCCGCGATGCCAACGGACGGTTCATCACCTCCATAGAGAGCCTCACGGGAGCGGAGCAGGCCGCCGCTGAGGGAGGCATTGCCGTCCTCAATCAGAAAGTCACCGTAGACCAGCCCCGCCTGTGGTTCCCGGAGACCCCTGAGCTTTACACCGCCTATTCCCGGATATACGTCCAGGACAAGGACGGAAACCGCACCCTCTCCGACTTCCATGCCACCACCTTCGGCATCCGCAGCATAGAGGTGCGCCCCGAGACCGGATTCTACCTCAACGGGGTGAACCGCAAGTTCCGGGGAGTGTGCCTGCACCATGACCTGGGTCCCCTCGGCGCCGCCGTCAACACCTCGGCCCTACGCCACCAGCTGACCATGCTCAAGGACATGGGCTGCGACGCCATCCGCACCACCCACAACATGCCCGCGCCCGAGCTTATCCAGCTCTGCGACGAGATGGGCTTCATGGTGATGATTGAGAATTTCGACGAATGGGACGTGGCCAAATGCCTCAACGGCTACCACCGCTACTTTGACGAGTGGGCCGAGCGCGACATGGTCAATATGCTCCGCCACTACCGCAACAACCCCTCCGTCGTGATGTGGAGCATCGGCAACGAGGTGCCCACACAATGGACTCCCGGCGGCTATGAGGTGGCCACTTTCCTGCAGGACATCTGCCACCGCGAGGACCCCACCCGTCCCGTCACCTGCGGCATGGACCAGATAGATGCGATACTGCACAACGGGTTCGGAGCCGTGCTGGACGTACCCGGATTCAACTACCGCGCCCACCGCTACCTGGAAGGCTATGAGACCATGCCCCAGAAAGTGCTCCTGGGCAGCGAGACCTCCTCGACCGTCAGCTCCAGGGGCGTGTACAAATTCCCCGTCGAGAAAAAGTACGACGCTCTCTACGACGACCACCAGAGCTCTTCCTACGACCTCGAGTACTGCTCCTGGTCCAACGTCCCCGATGACGACCTGGCCCTCGCCGAGGACTATCCCTGGACCATGGGACAGTTCGTCTGGACCGGATTCGACTACCTCGGAGAGCCCTCGCCCTACGACACAGACGCCTGGCCCAACCACAGCTCCATGTTCGGCATCATAGACCTGGCCTCCATCCCCAAGGACCGCTATTGGCTCTACCGCAGTGTCTGGAACCGGGACAGCGCCACCCTCCACATCCTCCCGCACTGGAACTGGGAGGGCCGCGAGGGAGAGGTCACTCCTGTATTTGTCTACACATCCTACCCCAGAGCCGAACTCTTCCTCAACGGCCGGAGCCTGGGCATCAGGGAAAAATGCGACAGCACCCTCCAGCACCGCTTCCGCCTGATGTGGAATGATGTCCGCTATGAACCGGGAGAACTCACCGTAGTGGCCTATGACTCCGAGGGCAATAAGGCAATGCAGAAGAGCGTCCGCACCGCATCTGAGCCCTGGGCAATCGAGCTGATTCCGGCAAGGGAGAGCATCACCGCCGACGGCAAGGACCTGCTCTACGTGACCGTCCGCATAGTGGACCGGGACGGCAATCTCTGCCCGCTCGACTCCCGCAAGGTGCATTTCGACGTGTCGGGGGCCGGTGAGTTCAGGGCAGTGGCCAACGGCGACCCTACCTGCCTCGAGCTCTTCCACGAACCCGAGATGAGCGCCTTCGGCGGCATGCTCACGGTCATCGTACAGAGCAAGGAGAAGGCCGGACGCATCACTCTTAAGGCTTCCGCCGACGGCCTCCGCGACGGAGTTCTGAAGACCAGATCCGTAAAAAACAACAATAATTAAAATACACACCGACGTATGAAAGAAAAAATTCACTCACAGTTCGAAAAGCATTTCGGCGGCAACGGCACATTCTACGCCTCCGCCGGCAGAATCAACCTTATCGGCGAGCACACCGACTACAACGGCGGCTTCGTATTCCCCGGAGCCATCGACAAGGGCATGATGGCGGAGATCCGCCTCAACGGCACGGACAAGGTCCGGGTCTACTCGGTAGACCTGGAAGACTACGCCGAGTTCGGCTTCGCCAAAGCCGATGCCCCCTCTGCATCATGGGCACGGTATGTGTTCGGAGTATGCAGGGAGATCATCAAGAGATGCGGAGATGTACTCAAAGGCTTTGACGCCGCTTTTGCAGGCGACGTACCCCTCGGAGCCGGCATGTCCTCCTCCGCCGCCCTCGAAAGCACATTTGCCTATGCCCTGAACGACATGCTGGGTCTCGGCATCGACAAGTTCGAGCTGGCCCGCATCGGCCAGAGCACCGAGCACAACTACTGCGGGGTCAACTGCGGCATCATGGACCAGTTCGCATCCATCTTCGGCAAGGCCGGCAGCCTGATGCGCCTGGACTGCCGCTCGATGGAGCACAAGTACTATCCGTTCCATCCCAAGGGCTATCGCCTCGTTCTGCTCGACTCAGTGGTCAAGCACGAGCTGGCCTCCTCGGCCTACAACAAGCGCCGCGCCTCCTGCGAGCATGTAGTGGCCGCCCTCAAGGCCGCGGGGCATCCAGAGGTGGAGTTCCTCCGCGACGTGGACATGCAGATGCTCTCCGAAGTAAAGGGCAAGGTATCCGATGAGGACTACATGAGGGCCGAATACGTAATCGAGGAGATTCAGAGAGTGCTCGATGTCTGCGACGCCCTCGAGCGCGATGACTACGAGACCGTGGGACAGAAGATGTACGAGACACATCACGGCATGAGCAAGCTCTATGAAGTGAGCTGCGAGGAGCTGGATTTTCTCAACGACATAGCCCGCGAATGCGGCGTGACCGGCTCCAGGGTCATGGGCGGCGGCTTCGGCGGCTGCACCATCAACTTAGTCAAGGATGAGCTCTACGATGCCTTCATCGCACGTGCGAAGAAAGAGTATGCGGCCAGGTTCGGACACGAGCCCAAGATATATCCAGTGGTAATCAGTGACGGAGCGCGTAAACTTGAATAACAGCCATAATATCTGAATCATGATACATCTGACCAACAAGAGCGGCGCATCGGTAATGCTGACCGAAAGAGGCGCCGGCATAGTTTCGATAGTAGTTCCCGACCGCAACGGCGTGATGGGAGACGTGGTACTGGGATACCGTGACGAGGAAAGCTACCTCGCCGACGGTCCCTGCGCCGGCAAGATACCAGGCCGCTTCGCCAACCGCATAGACGGCGGACACTTCACCCTTGACGGCAAGGAATATCAGCTCGTAAAGAACAACCCCGGCTACCAGCTTCACGGCGGACCCGACGGATTCTCCAACCGGCTGTGGAAAGCATCCCGGATATCGGACACCGAGGTCATCCTAACCCTCGACAGTCCCGACGGCGACCAGGGCTATCCCGGGAACATGCACGTGGAGGCCACCTACACCTGGAGCGACGACAACTCCCTGACCCTCTCGATCAAGGCCACCACCGACGCCCCCACCATAGTCAATCTGACCAACCACACATACTGGAACCTCGACGGCGAGGACAGCGGTTCCATCCTGGACCACGTGCTGAAACTCAACGCTTCCCGCTGGCTGGCCACCTCCGAGGCCCTCATCCCCACCGGTGAGCTCGCCCCCGTGGAGGGCACCCCCATGGACTTCCGCACCGCAAAGCCCATCGGCCGCGACATCAAGGCTGACTTCCCGGCCCTGAAATACGGAAAAGGCTATGACAACTGCTGGGTACTCGACGGTGCCCCGGGGCTGAAACTGGCCGCAGAGCTCAGTTCCGCAGTCTCCGGCCGCCGCCTCGAGATCTGGACCGACCAGCCGGCAGCCCAGGTCTACACCGGCAACTGGCTCGACGGCTCTCCCCTGAGCAAGTCCGGCCGCCCCTACCGCGACTACGACGGCGTGGCGATAGAGTGCCAGGGATTCCCCGACGCACCCCATCATCCGGACTTCCCGTCCTGCGTCCTCCGGCCAGGCGAGACATATTCCCGGACGATAATCTTCAAGCTGAATGCATAAAAATAATAAAGGCTGCCGAGAACCGACAGCCTTTATTACTTAACCTAATACTTAACCTATGAAAAAACTATCCGACTTATTCTATTGCAAACCCCGTGCCAAAAAATCGGAAGCCACATGAAACATCATGACGATTAAGTTACAAAGTAGTTGCCGGGTCTATAAGTTTGTCCTGATAGTAGACCTCGTAATGCAGATGATTTCCTGTACTGGCACCTGTAGAACCTACATAACCTATAAGATCGCCTTTCTTAACGGATTTACCTTTACGGACCGCTATCCGGTTCATATGCGCATAGGCCGTCTTATAACCGTTTCGGTGATTGAGTTTGACAAAATTGCCATACCCTCCATTACGTCCCGAGAATGTAACCTGTCCGTCAGCAGTAGCATAGATAGGCGTATTGCGCGGAGCAGCCAAGTCGATACCCTTGTGGCCGTGACGCTTATGGGTAATCGGATGTATACGGGAACCGAATGGTGACGATATCCGCACATACTCCGTGGGCTTACCGCTGGGGACTGCTGTTGAAACAGCGGCACCCGCCGCATCAGCACCGGAAGTTCCGGCAGCATCGGAAGACACTGTCTCTTCTTGTTCTACTGGAGTCCGGATCTCTTCCTGAACTTTTCCGGCAGTCTCAGCATCCGGAAGAGTATTGAAATATTCCGCATCATACGGTTCCAGCACTACTGACGTTGACACAGGCACTATCGGATCCTCATCCTCCTGCGCATCTGTATTCATATTGGCCACTATGGCTTCCATGACCTGAGCCGCCTCCTGCATCCGCGCCACCGTATCTTCTGCCTCCGAAAGCACAGGCACAAGTTCATCAGGCGTCATCACAGCAATAGACCGTATATTTTCCCGCAATATGCGTTTCTGTTCCGCAACCGTGGACACTACTGCCACCGGAGCCGGAGCCATCTTTATAGGTTCTACTCTTATACCGTCGTCCGAAGCCATCAAATCTACCGCCTTCTCCTCATCCTCCAGCATTCTGCGATAACTCCGCCGGAATTCCTCAAAGGCGGCATAATACCTGGCCTTGAACTCCTCGAATTCCTTTGCCCTCTGCTCTTCAAACTCCGACAACTGACTTTTCCTCAACTGCTTGAACTCATCGAAACTCTGGGCCATGGCAGATGAGCCGCTCAGAATGGCCGCCACTGCAAAAATCAAATACTTTTTCATAGTCGTATCTTTATGTTACAATTCCTTCACAAACTCAGCATCTGCCTTGTTCTGAAGTTTCTGGTCGTAATAATACAGCATAACGTAATAATACATGTCAAAACTTTTGGATTCAGTATACCGCACACACAACTTGCAGGTCCTGCCTCCGGCATCTTTATAGGTTA
Organism: uncultured Alistipes sp.; assembly: GCA_902388455.1. GTDB lineage: Bacteria > Bacteroidota > Bacteroidia > Bacteroidales > UBA932 > Coprenecus. The sequence continues at coordinate 8,642 of CABMPD010000017.1, forward strand.
CTGATTTTTCCCTGTCCCCTTTCATACTGCCATCCTCTTCCATAATGATATCTCTGTCTCCGCCGTACTTCATTGACAAATCCTTAACAAGGGAATCATAACGTTTCTCTGCATCCTTCTGGGTATTGTAGGCTTCGTAAGCCCTGAACATATAAAAACTTCCGCTCGGACTGAAATAGAAATCCACGTAATCCCATCTCCTGCCCCCGAACTCCACACCATGTATCTGCACATGCTGACGGTACCAGTCTTCATCCGCATTCTGCAATGACTGTCTTGTATTATTCCCTTTTTGCTTTTTCAAATCATACAGACGTTCATAATTCTGCCCGAACCGCAGTCCGAGAAACGTGTCCTGAACTTTCATCTGTGCATAGAGCGCTGCCGCAGCCAGCAACAGGACCGATGCTGTTACAATAATGCGTTTCATATTACAATTCCTCCAGATAACTGTGTTCTGCCTTTATTTTCAAGTCCTCATTGTAATAGTACAGGAATACATAATTGTACATTACACCACTGGTCGAACTCTTGTATGCCCTCTCCAGACAGCAGACCCCTCCGTCCTTGTCCGTGTATGACACCCATTCCTTCTTGTCCTTATCCCAGCTGTCCTGCGCCTTCCTGACAATACCTGCCTTGCCTTCGTACTTTTTGTCCAGCTTTTCCAGCATTCTGTCATATACACCCTCCGCCACCTGTCCGTCCTTATATGGATGATAGAATCTGAGCTTGTACAGGATTGAATTGTTCTTTACAAAGTTGAAATCGCAGTAATTCCAGTCATTGCCTCCCAGTCTCACGTCCCGTATGGTAAAATCTGCCTGACGACATTTTCTAAGATGCCTCCAGTCAGGATGATTTTCCTTGACAAAATCGGAACTGCAGACATCCTTATAGGAAGTTCCAAGCCTGATTCCATAAAAGGTATCCTGCACCTTATTCTGCGCATACATAGCGGAAGAAGATACAGTACAGGCAATTAAAAACAGAAAAAATCCTCTCATACAGTCATTTTTTAAAAATTTCCTCAAATATACGAATTTTTTCAGACTGCTTTTGCGGAAAATTTTAATTTTGCCGACAGAATTAAAAACTATCATAGCAGGTATGGATATTGATTTTGTAGTCACGTGGGTAGACATGAATGATCCGGAATGGCAGAAGGACTTCATGAAATACTCAGGTAACTGGAAAAATACAAAGAACAGTGTTTCGAAAGCCCGCTTCCGGGATTACGGTTTTCTGAAGTACTGGTTCCGCGGCGTAGAGAAATTCGCACCCTGGGTGCGCAGAATACATTTCGTCACCGGAGGACAGAAGCCGGAGTGGCTTGACACTGACAACCCCAGGATTCATCTGGTAGACCACAAGGATTTTATCCCCGGACAATTCCTGCCTACTTATAATTCCGTAGTCATCGAACGCTACCTGCACAGGATTCCCGGACTGGCTGAGCACTTTGTCTATTTCAACGACGACTTCTACATTATAAACAGTATCGGGCCCGAGCGCTTTTTCCGCAACGGCCTGCCATGCGACATCGCGGCATTCCTCTATAATCCGGACTGGTCACAGTGGTACAAGAGACTGAGAAACAATCTGAGAATCATAAATCAGAATTTCGACAAGAAAGATGTGACATCCCGTTTCCATGACAAATGGTTCGACAAAAGCTACGGTTCAAAAGCCAGATGGAACTATCTGCTCAAACATTACGGCAAATTCATCACCCTGAGGACACCCCACAACGCCCAGCCTTTCCTGAAAACCACTTTCGAGGAAGTATGGGCAGTCGCAGGGGAAGAACTGACACGTACATCCGTCAACCGGTTCCGCGCCCTTGATGACTACACCCCGGAACTTTTCCGCACATGGCAGATCTGCAAGGGCAATTTCGAACCGTACAACACATATAACGACACCAAAATGTTTCCGCTCATGATCCGTCCCAAACAAGCAGTCCGGGCAATCTACAGGCAGTCCTACTCCCTGATCTGCCTGAACGACAACGTACATATCCGGAACTATGACAAAGTGATGGAAAATATAAGAAATGCCTTTGAGCATATCCTGCCCGAGAAGTCAAGTTTCGAACGTTAATCCGCCGCTGCCCATGAATAAAGTTCTTGCAGAAATCATCGCCGGGGTGATTCCGCACAAGATGACACGTAACCGGTGGCGCGGTATCCTGCGGTACGGTATTTTCAAGGCCATAAGACTTAGACACCAGCTCCGCCACGACAGGACACAGCCACGTTACTGCCTGGCTGTCTGCGCCATAGCCAAAAACGAAGGTCCCTATTTCAAGGAATGGATAGAATGGCATAAGTCGAAAGGAGTGGAGAAATTCTACATCTACGACAATGACAGCACGGACGGGACCATGGAAATACTTCGTCCGTACATTGAATCCGGCATTGTGGAATACACTTTCTTTCCGGGATACAGACGTCAGCTTGCCGCATACGATGACTGCCTGGACAGACATCGTATGGAAGCCCGCTGGATAGCTTTCATCGACCTGGATGAATTCATAGTCCCGGTAAAGGACAGGACGATTCCTGAATTTCTCAGCAGATTCGAGGATTGTCCCGCTGTAGAAATAAACTGGCTGGTCTATGGCAGCGGAGGAGCAAAAAAGAGAGTTCCGGGGACCATGATGGAACGCTTCAGATGTCATTCCGTCCCGGACCACCCGCTGAACAGACATGTTAAAAGCATCGTAGACCCGCGCCGGGTCTATACCATGACCGGCTGCCACGAAGCAGCGCGTATTACGGGACATGCCGCTGATTCTCATGGCAATCCTATAAAAAAGAATTTTCGGGAGCGCCCTCCGCAGCAGGATGTTATCCGTATCAACCACTACGCAGTAAGATCCTATGAGGAGTTTCTGGAAAAACAGGCCCGTGGAAGAGCGAGCGGCACACAGAAGACTGTAAAATCCGAATACTTTGACCAGTATGACCTCAATGACATCCAGGATACCTGAGGACTGCTGCGGCTGCTCCGCCTGCGCACAGACTTGTCCCCGGCAGTGCATACGGATGATACCGGACAGCGAAGGCTTCGAATATCCGCATGTGGACTTGACGGCATGTATTGACTGCGGATTATGCAGCCTGGTATGTCCTGTGCTGAAACAGAATACCGCAAAAACACCTTTACAGGCTTACGCCGCGAAAAACAACGACGAGGAGACCAGACGCCTGAGTTCGTCAGGAGGAGTATTCACGTCCCTGGCGGAAAGTGTCCTTAAACGTGGCGGCGTGGTATTCGGAGCCTCATTCGACAGAAACTGGGACACTGTCCACTCCTATACAGGAAATATAGACGGCCTCTCCGCTTTCCGAGGAAGCAAGTACACCCAGAGCCGCATCGGGACATCATACAGGGATGCGGAAACTTTCCTGAACGAGGGACGGGAAGTCCTGTTCTCGGGGACCCCGTGCCAGATAGCCGGACTAAAAGGCTTTCTCCGGAAAGACTACAGCCGTCTTTTCACCGTGGAGATTCTATGCCACGGTGTACCCAGCCCGAAAGTCTGGCAGAAATATCTTGACGGGAGGAAGAAAAAACATCACTGCAGCAGAATCATCCGGATAAATTTCAGGGATAAGGGGAAAGGCTGGAAACGATACCGCCTGGTAATTGAGTTTGAAAACGGGAAGACCTACGCAATGTCTCATAAGAGAGACCGCTTTTTAAAAGGTTTCCTGAAAAATCTGTATTTAAGGCCGTCCTGCTATACCTGCAAATGCAAGAACGGTCGGTCCGGCAGCGACATCACCCTGGCAGACCATTGGAATATAGACAAGGTTCTGCCCGGATACAATGACGGCAGAGGCACAAGCCTGGTACTTGTCAACACAGATAAAGGGGCCTCGCTGCTGCAATCGGCGGCGGCCCGTATAGAGTGCATCGGCACCGGTTTCGAAGAATGCATAGGAAGAAACGGAGGTTTCACGGAGAACATACCTGTGCCCCGGGGCAGGGAAAGATTTTTCAAGAAGCTCAACACGAAATAATATGAGAACAGCAATACTCACACTCCCTTTTCACGGCAACTACGGAGGAATTATCCAGAATTACGCATTACAGACCGCACTGCTGCGTACGGGCCATGAAGTAGAGACTGTAAATCTGAAAAAATCACTGCTCGGCAAGAAATTCGACATTCCATTCCTCACCAGGGCAGTCAGACCGGACAGATCAAAAGACAAACAGCATGTGCGAAGATTCATAGAAGAAAACATCCGGCTGACACCCCCATTTTACAGCAAGAGGGATTTTCTCAAATACGATTTTTCAAAATACGATGCGGTGATAGTGGGTTCTGATCAGGTCTGGCGTGCACGCTACGCATACCCTGATCTATATACCTGCTATCTGGATTTTTTAAAGGACAGAAGAGTCAAGAAAATAGCATTTTCAGCGTCATTCGGAAGCGACACGGCCGAGTATACAGAGCAGCAGATACAGACTTGCGGAAAGCTTATCGGAGAATTCGACCTTGTTACTGTAAGGGAGGACAGCGCACTTACCCTTATCAACGATATATATAGATGGAAATGCAGGACTCCGCCCATTCTGATTTCTGACCCTACCATACTGCTGTGCAAGGAGGACTACATGGGCCTGCTTTCAGGATACTCCTGCAGGGAAAATGACGGAGGGCTTTTTTACTACATCCTGGACATGACAGACGAAAAAAGGAATCTTATCAATAAGGTCGCTGAAGAGCTGGGCGTAAAACCATTTACAGTCATAAGGAAAAGTCGCAGATGGTATGATCGGCTGGAGGACAGAATGATACCTCCTCTGGAAGAATGGCTGCAGGCATTCAGCCAAGCCTCGTATGTCCTTACAGACAGTTTCCACGGTTCCGTATTCTCGATTATTTTCAATAAAGAATTTACCGCTGTCGGAAACAGAAAGAGAGGGGAGAGCCGGTTCCTATCACTGTTGGCCAGATTCAACCTTCCCGACAGACTGGTTTACGATGAAAAGGGGATCCACTCCAACCTGCACAACCGCATAGACTGGAATTCAGTAAATTCCATGCTGGATGATGAGAGAAAGAGGATGACCGCCTGCCTGAGCTACCTGGACGGGTTATCCTGATTATCGAGGCTGTAGCCTATTCGCCTGCCTATTTCCGGATACGTCCGGATTATCGCATCCAATGCCGCAGCATTCCTGTCCGTTCCTGACTTGAAGTTGGTGGTTTTGAGTGACAGCTCACGCGGCTTGCCCAGGCCGCGCGGTTTATTGTAGCCGAACGGAACTGGTACGACCACCGTACCGCCCGCTACTGCCGCAGCCCAGAACCAGATGTCATCTGTCGTCGGAGCTATCGCTGTAAACAGGTTCTCATCCAGCATTTCCTTTTTCAGGGAATGCGGAGGATACAGTACACCGCCCACACCTGTCTGTATGTTCAGGCAGCTGGAATGAATTTTCCTGAACACGAAGTCATACCATCTGTACTTACGCCATTTGCGATAAGGATGGCCCGGCCGGATACGCTTGGCACGGTGCGCGAGAATGACATCCGGCATCTTCTCATGAAGGCACAGCAGACTGCGCAGCATATTCCGGTCATAGGCCACGTCATCATCCACTGTCACGACCACAGCATCCGGAAAGTCTCTCAAAGCCGGAATCAGTTTTCTGTAAGAGCGGATGTCCCTGCCGTAATCACGTATTTCGAACACAGGATTGCAGGCAGCCATCTTCAGGAGCTCGTCAGGTATTCCGTTTTTACCGAATTGAGAAAATGTCAGGTAAAGCACTACCTTGTCCGGAAGGACGGTACCGTCCAGAATTGACTGTATGGCTTTGGCGGCATAAGGTATCGCCGCGGGAAAAGATGTCAGGGAAACTACGACTGACGGTCGGGATATATTGTTTCTATTCATATCTAATCCAATCTGATCAATTCAATTTCCTGCCTCTAAGCCGCAGGCTGTTGGTCACCACGCTCACGCTGCTCAGGGCCATGGCGGCTCCGCCTATCATGGGATTGAGGAGGAAGCCGTTAACAGGGTAAAGCACTCCCGCTGCTACCGGTACAGCTATGATGTTGTAGATAAATGCCCAGAAAAGGTTCTCACGGATGGTGCGGATGGTCAGTTGCGAGAGGCGGACGGCCTCGGGAATGCGGAGCAGGTCGGAGGAGAGAATGGTCACCATCGCGGTATCCATCGCGATGTCGCTGCCGCGACCCATCGCTATGCTCAGGTCAGCCTGAGCCAGGGCGGCGCTGTCGTTGATGCCGTCCCCTACCATTGCCACCTTGTGCCCTTCTGCCTGCAGCTGCTTGATATAACCGGCCTTGTCCTGAGGCAGGACCCCGGCGCGGAAGTCGTCGATGCCGGCCTCCCGGGCCAGAGCCGCCGCCGAGGCCTCATTGTCCCCGGTCAGCATGACGGTGCGGATGCCCATCCGGTGCAGACGGGCCACGGCCTCTGCGGAGGTGGGCTTGATGCGGTCGGCGAGGGCAAGTACGGCCAGCACCCCGTCCGGCCCCGCGAACCAGATCACCGTGCGGGCCTCCCGGAGCCAGTCCCCGGAGAGGGAGAGCATCTGTCCGGAGGGTGCCATCCCATTGTTCTTAAGCAATTCCAGATTGCCGGCCATATAGACAGAGCCATTGTATTCTCCGCGGACTCCGCTGCCGGGGATATTCTCGAAGGAGGATATCTCCAGCGGGGCGGTATTGTCCTCAGACTTCAAGGCATTGACCACAGCCTCGGCCATAGGATGCTCCGAGAGGGACTCAAGTGCGGAAAGTACCGGACGCAGGGCTTCGGCTCCCGGAGCCCAGTACTGGTCCACCACCTCCGGACGGCCCTCCGTGAGAGTGCCGGTCTTGTCCATCACCACTGTATCCACCTTGCGGGCCACCTCGAGGCTGGCGGCGTCCTTGATCAGGATGCCGTTCCTGGCTCCCTTGCCTATTCCCACGATGATAGCAGTAGGCGTTGCCAGGCCGAGGGCGCAGGGACAGGCGATGATCAGCACGGTCACCATGCACAGGAGACCATGGATGAAGCCGTCCTGAGGCGCGAATATCCACCAGGCGGCGAAGACGAGTACGGCGATGCTTATTATAATAGGTACGAAGACTGCTGCCACCCGGTCCACGAGATTCTGTACCGGGGCCTTGCTGCCCTGAGCGTCCTGCACCATGCGGATAATCTGTGAGAGCATGGTGTCGCCGCCGGTCTTGTCGGCCCTGAAGCGGAAGGAGCCTTTCTGGTTGATGGTACCGGCGTAGACCTTGGACTCAGGCTGCTTGAAGACAGGTACGGGCTCGCCGCTGAGCATGCTCTCGTCCACGTAGGACTCACCGCTGAGCACCGTCCCGTCTACCGCCACCCGCTCTCCGGGCCTGACTATGATGGTGTCGCCGGGGCGGGCCCATTGTATCGGCACCTCCTTCCCGCTGCCGTCCTCCGCAAGCACGGTGACCGTCTTGGGCTGGAGTCCCATGAGACCGCGGATAGCCCCGGTGGTCTTCTGCTTGGCGCGGGCCTCGAGCAGGCGCCCGATAAGGATAAATGCGACGATCACACTGGCCGCCTCGAAATACAGATGCGGTTCGATGCCTCGGGAGAGCCAGAACTCCGGGAAGAGCAGATTGAAGGTGCTGAACAGCCAGGCTACTCCGGTACTGCTGGCCACGAGGGTATCCATATTGACGGCCCCGTGCCGCAGCTGCCTGACCGTGTTTACAAAGAAGCGGCGGCCGAAGACGAAGACCACCACCGTGGCCAGTACGAAAGTCACCCACTGTCCCCAGCGCAGGTCCATGAAGAACATACTGAGGACAAAGACGGGCAGGGCTCCGATGACAGCACCTGCGGTCTGCCGCCTGAGAGCGCGGTACTGCCTGAGACGCTCCGCCTCCGCTGCCTCCTCCTCATTCTCCACATCCATTATCAGACCGTAGCCCGCCTCCTCGACGGCCTTTCTCAGAGCCTCGGGGGAGCACTTGCTGTCATCATAACTCACTAAGGCAGTGGCCGAGGCATAGTTCACATTGGCCTCCTCCACCCCCTCGCAGGAGTTCAGGACCTTATTGACCCGGGCAGCACATGCAGCGCAGCCCAGACCTGTTACGGGGAATATCTCTTTTTTCTGCATAACCGGCAATTTTTAAAAATCACAGCCGCAAAAATAACTTCCGCAGCCGGCAACCTTATTGCATTTGTTATAAAAAAACCGTCCCAGAAACTGAGACGGCCGAACCGGGTGGAAGATGGGACTCGAACCCACGACCCTTGGTGCCACAAACCAATGCTCTAACCAACTGAGCTACATCCACCATTTAAAAATTATCCCCTAAAAGGGAGTGCAAATATAAGAATACTTTTCTTATTCACGCAAATTTTCTATATTTGGAAGAAAATTTTTAACAAAACACTATTACCATATGGCACGTGAAATCAAATTTTCCCTGGTTTACAGGGATATGTGGCAGTCTTCAGGAAAATATGTTCCGAGGGTTGACCAGCTTGTCCAGATCGCCCCTGTCATCATCGATATGGGATGCTTCGACAGAGTAGAGACCAACGGAGGAGCTTTCGAGCAGGTAAACCTCCTCTTCGGTGAGAACCCCAACAAAGCCGTAAGAGCCTGGACCGCACCCTTCAACAAAGTCGGCATACAGACACACATGCTCGAAAGAGGCCTCAACGCCCTCCGTATGAATCCAGTTCCGAGGGATGTCAGGGGCCTCATGTATAAGGTAAAGGCAAAGCAGGGCACCAATATCTCCCGCTCGTTCTGCGGCCTCAACGACCACCGCAACCTCAAGGACTCCGTCATCCTCGCCAAGGAGGGCGGCATGATCTCCCAGGTGGCCCTCAGTATCACCTACTCCCCCATCCACACCGTAGAGTACTACATGGACATCGTGGACAAGGTGGTGGAATACGGCTGCGACGAGATCTGTCTCAAGGACATGGCCGGCATCGGACGTCCCGCCTTCCTGGGCCGTCTGACCAAGAGCATCAAGGACAAATATCCCCACATCATCGTGCAGTATCACGGCCATTCCGGACCCGGATTCTCGACTGCATCCATGCTGGAAGTGGCCCGCGCCGGCGCCGACTATCTGGACGTGGCCATGGAGCCCCTGTCCTGGGGTAAGATCCATCCTGACGTAATCACCATCCAGGCCATGCTCAAGGACGCAGGCTTCCTGGTAAAGGACATCAACATGGACGCCTACATGGAGGCCCGCCGTCTGACCCAGACCTTCATCGACGACTTCCTGGGCATGTTCATAGAGCCGAACAACTACATCAGTTCCTCCCTCCTGGTAGGCTGCGGCCTGCCCGGCGGCATGATGGGCTCGATGATGGCCGACCTCAAGGGCTTCCAGAGCGCCATCAACATGTCCCTGCGCAACCAGGGCAAGAAGGAAGTTTCCCTCAACGAACTGATGGTGATGCTCTTCCAGGAGGTTGAGTACGTATGGCCCAAGCTCGGCTATCCCCCTCTCGTAACTCCTTTCAGCCAGTACGTGAAGAACACCGCCCTGATGAACCTCATGCACACCCTCAAGGGCGAGCCCAGATGGAAGACCATCGACAAGGACACCATGAACATGATCCTCGGCAAGACCGGAACCCTGCCCGGCCCTCTGGCTCCAGAGATTCTCGACATCGTCAAGGAGAAAGGCCTGGAGTTCTACACCGGCAATCCTCAGGACGCCTTCCCCGACGAGCTGCCTCACTTCATCGAGGAGATGAAGAAAGAAGGCTGGGACCGCGGCCAGGACGACGAGGAGCTCTTCGAGTTCGCCATGCACGAGCGCCAGTACCGGGACTACAAGAGCGGAGTGGCCAAGGACCGCTTCAACAAGGAGCTGGAGGCAGCCCGCGAGAAGGCCGGAGCCCCGAAGATAGTCACCCGCAAGGTGGTCGAGGTACCCGCATTCGACGTGGAGAAGGTCATGGCGGAGCATCCCAAGGCCATGCCTATCCAGGCCGTTGCCAAGGGCAAGCTCATCTGGAGGTACAATGTCTCGGACGACAGCACTGCCCCCGCCATCGGCACCAAGTTCGAGGAACTCACCCCGATCTGCTACATCCAGACCTACTACGGAGTGGAGCCTGTCTATGCACCCATTACCGGCAAGCTCATCCAGGTGGAGGTGAAGCACAACGAGAACGTGGAGATCAACCAGGTACTCTGCTTCATCGAGTAAACTGCCGGGCCACTGAAACAGAAGAGGCCGTGTCCAAGTCGGGCACGGCCTCTTTTTGCATCAGGCACTCAGCTTATTCCTTACCTGCGAGACGCTTGTAGGACTCGTAGCGGATCTTGGCGAACTGCTCGGTCTTGTCGAAGAGTTCCTGAGCGATGTCAGGGAAAGTCTTCATAAGCGAGCTGTAGCGCACCTCACCCTTGATGAACTCCTGGAACTTGCTCCAGTCGGGCTCCTTGCTGTCGAGGCTGAAAGGATTCTTGCCCTCGTCGGTCAGAGCGGGGTTGAAGTGATACAGATGCCAGTAACCGCACTCGACGGCGAGTTTCTCCTCGTGCTGGCTCTTGCCCATGCCGTTGCGCAGACCGTGGTTGATGCAGGGTGCGTAGGCGATGATCAGGGAAGGTCCGTTGTAGGCCTCTGCCTCCTTCAAGACGTTGAAGTACTGAGCGGGGCTGGCGCCCATAGCCACCTGTGCCACGTATACGTAACCGTAGCTCATGGCCATCATGCCGAGGTCTTTCTTGCGTACTCTCTTGCCGGAGGTTGCAAACTTGGCCACGGCTCCTGCGGGGGTGGACTTGGACGACTGTCCGCCGGTGTTGGAGTACACCTCGGTGTCGAGGACGAGGACGTTGACATTCTCTCCGGAAGCCAGGACGTGGTCCAGTCCGCCGTATCCGATGTCGTATGCCCAGCCGTCACCGCCGAAGATCCACTGGCTGCGGGCAGGGATGTAGTCCTTGTAATCCAGGAGCTGGCGGCAGGCCTCGCAGTCGCTCTCCCCGAGCATCGGTACGAGCTTGTCGCAGATCTCTCGGGTAGCAGCTGCATTGCCTCTCTCGGCGAGCCACTGCTCGAAGAGGGCCTTGATCTCAGAAGAGCACTTCGGGCACTCGAGACCCTGCTTCATCAGGTTGGCCACTGTGTTGCGCAGACGCTCGGTTCCGAGTCTCATACCGAGACCGAACTCGGCGTTGTCCTCGAACAGGGAGTTGTCCCATGCGGGACCGCGGCCGTTGCGGTCGGTGCAGTAAGGAGACGAGGGGAAGGAGCCGCTGTAGATCGACGAGCAGCCGGTAGCGTTGGCCACCATCATGTGGTCGCCGAAGAGCTGGGTGATGGTCTTGATGTAAGGTGTCTCACCGCAGCCGGCGCAGGCACCTGAGAACTCGAACAGAGGCTGTGAGAACTGGGAGTTCTTGAGGTTCTGAGTCTTGGGAGCGACGGTATCCTTGTAGCCCACGTTGGCATGCATGTAGTCAAATACAGGCTGCTGGTCCATCTGTGTAGCAAGGTGCTTCATCTCAAGAGCCTTCTCCTTGGCGGGACATACGTCCACGCAGTTGCCGCAGCCGGTGCAGTCCATGGGAGATACCTGCATGGTGAAGCGGTATGCCTTGAATGCGGCGATACCCTGGGTGCTCTTGACTGCCTTGGGAGCCTTGGCCAGTTCCTCCTCGGTGGTGAGGAAAGGACGGATGGCGGCGTGAGGGCAGACGTATGCGCACTGGTTGCACTGGATACATTTCTCAGGGTTCCACTCGGGAACGCTTACTGCGATGCCTCTCTTTTCGAAAGCGGCTGTACCGGCAGGAATGGTACCGTCGGCATACTCACCGGTGAAAGCACTTACAGGCACGTCATAGCCGTTCTGGGCGTTGACCACATCGGCCACGCTGCGTACCCACTCGGGAGCCAGACGGTCGAAGTTGGCGGGACGGAAACGGGCTACGATTCCGTTCCACTCTGCAGGAACAGTCAGTTCCTCATACTCGGCTCCGCGGTCCACTGCGGCGTAGTTCATGCTGACCACCTTCTCTCCCTTCTTGCCGTAGCTCTTGTCGATGGCTTTCTTCATGAAGGCCACTGCCTGCTCGTAAGGGATGATGCCGGTAATCTTGAAGAACGCCGACTGGAGGATGGTGTTGGTACGGTTGCCCAGACCTATCTCCTCGGCTATCTTGGTAGCGTTGATGATATATACCTTCAGGTTCTTCTCAGCGATAACCTGCTTTACATGATCAGGGATTCTCTTGATGGTCTCCTCTACCGACCAGAGGCTGTTGAGGAGGAATGTACCGCCCCTCTTGATACCCTTGAGAACATCGTACTTGTTCAGGTATGAAGGCACGTGGCAGGCCACGAAGTCCGGGGTGGACACGAGGTAGGGAGAAGTGATCGGGCTGTCACCGAAACGCAGGTGCGAGCAGGTATAGCCGCCGGACTTCTTGGAATCGTAGTCGAAATAACCCTGGCAGTACTTGGGAGTGTGGTCACCGATGATCTTGATGGTGTTCTTGTTGGCGCCCACAGTACCGTCAGAACCGAGACCGTAGAACTTGCACTCGTATGTGCCCTTCTTGGCCAGGGAAATCTCCTCGCCCACGGGGAGGGACTTGAATGTCACGTCATCGGTGATACCGATGGTGAAGTCGGTCTTGGGCTGTTTCTGCTTGAGGTTCTTGTATACAGCGAAGATCTGGGCAGGGCTGGTATCCTTGGAGGACAGACCGTAACGGCCGCCGATGACATAGGGAGCGTCACCGCCCATCTCGGCCAGAGTGGACTTGATATCCAGATACAGGGGCTCGCCTACGCTTCCGGGCTCCTTGCAGCGGTCGAGAACGGCGATTCTCCTGACGCTCTTGGGCAGTACCCTGAAGAAATACTTGGCTGAGAACGGTCTGTACAGACGGACAGTGATTACACCGACCTTCTCACCCTTGGCCATGAGAGCATCCACCACCTCGCGGATGGTCTCGCATACGGAACCCATAGCGATGATGATATCTTTTGCCTCTGGATCTCCATAATAGTCGAACGGCAGGTAATGGCGTCCTGTCAGTTCTCCTATCTCGCCCATATAGCGGGCCACGATATCCGGAACAGCATTGTAATATGTGTTGCATGCCTCACGGGCCTGGAAATACACGTCGGGGTTCTGGGCAGTACCGCGGGTAACGGGCTTGTTAGGATTCAGAGCCCTCTTACGGAAAGCGGCAAGGGACTTCTCGCTGATCATATCCTTCAGGGCATCGGAATCGAGAACCTCTATCTTCTGTATCTCATGAGAAGTACGGAAACCGTCGAAGAAATGAATAAACGGAACACTTGACTTGATGGCGGACAAGTGAGCGACTGCACCCAGATCCATTGCTTCCTGCACACTGGATGAAGCCAGCATAGCGAAACCAGTCTGTCTGCAGGCCATCACGTCCTGATGGTCTCCGAAGATGGACAGAGCCTGAGTGGCAAGAGCACGGGCCGACACGTGGAATACAGCCGGCAGAAGTTCTCCTGCAATCTTGTACATATTCGGAATCATCAGCAACAGACCCTGGGATGCAGTGAATGTCGTAGTCAGGGCGCCTGCCTGAAGAGAGCCATGAACAGCACCTGCGGCACCGCCCTCACTCTGCATCTCAGTGACCTTTACAGTCTCTCCGAAAAGGTTCTTCTTTCCGAAAGCAGCCCACTCGTCCACATACTCGGCCATAGTCGAAGACGGGGTAATGGGATAGATGGCGGCATGCTCGCTGAACATGTACGCCACATGTGCGGCGGCGTAGTTACCGTCACATGTAATAAATGTTTTTTCTTTTGCCATTACTAAGAATATTTAGCAGTTATTTATTAGACTTAAATTACTTCTCTGCGGGAATGCACTTCTTGATGAGTCCCTGAAGCACTGCTCCGGGGCCGAGTTCCACGAACTCATCAGCTCCGTCCCTGTGCATATTGAGCACAGTCTGCGTCCACCGTACGGGAGAGGTCAGCTGCTTAAGCAGCTTTTCCTTTATCACAACGGGGTCTGTCGAAGGCTGCGCATCGACATTCTGATATACAGGACATACCGGAGTCTTTATGTCGGTTCTGCCGATGGCCTCGGCCAGTTCCACGCGGGCAGGTTCCATCAATGGAGAATGGAAAGCTCCTCCTACCGCCAGACGGAGCGCCCTCTTGGCACCGGCCTCCTTGAGAGCAGTGCAGGCACGGTCCACGGCCTCTATATCACCTGAGATAACCAGCTGCCCGGGGCAGTTGTAATTGGCGGGAACCACCGTTCCCTCTGTCTCCGCGCAGACCTTCTCCACCACCTCATCGGGAAGTCCGATAATAGCGGCCATCGTCGAAGGATGCGCCTCGCAGGCTTTCTGCATTGCCATAGCCCTGGCATACACCAGACGGAGTCCATCTTCAAAGGACATCGCCCCGGCAGCTACAAGCGCCGAAAACTCGCCGAGAGAATGCCCGGCGGTCATATCCGGACGAAAGTCATCAATGGTGGCTGCAGCGGCCACTGAATGAATAAAAACTGCCGGCTGGGTGACTTTTGTCTGCTTGAGATCGTCAGCCGTGCCGGTAAACATTATATTGCGAATATCAAATCCTAGTATATCACATGCACTGTCTATCAGTGCTTTTGCCTTGGGACTGGCATCATACAGGTCCTTGCCCATCCCCGTAAACTGTGCTCCCTGACCGGGAAAAACATAAGCTGTCATATTAAATATTCAGTTTTTATTTATACATTTGCAGTCCATTTGCCTCCGTAGTTTAATGGATAGAATGAGAGATTCCGGTTCTCTTGGTTGGGGTTCGATTCCCCACGGAGGTACTATCCTTCTATCTGTCTTTCTGTTTCTTCTACAATCTCTATATCGCTATTTAAATCTTTCATTCTCTTTCTTATCGTATAGGTCGACGCGAACTCCGATACTGAATACAGCAGCAGGGTGGCACCGAAGAGGATAAACAGCACATTTCCGCTCTCACTCGGGAAAAAGAACATCACTATGCCAAGTATCAGTGTCAGTGCAGGGCCTACATACAGAGGCCACGGGACACGCACCACCTTGGCTGTCCGGAAAAGATTGATAATCTCACCCAGGCCGAATATCAGCAGCACCAGGCCGAACACAAACATAATCAGCCCCGTGAAAAATTTAGGAAAAATTATCAGCACGAGACCGAACGCGATATCCACTATCGAATTGAGCAACAGCAGGGGAACTTTCTCTTTTTTCCATTTTCCCGTATAGGAAAGAATCAGGCTGACCAGTCCTACCGCAAGAATCAGTCCTCCCAGAATAATCATTATGGAATTCTTCACGGCCTCAGGCCATATCACCAGAATAAGGCCGCCGGCCAGCGCGATAATCGCCCTGGCATAACCGTATGACCTATCGAAAAAGACATTGGCTGTTTTCATACTGCAAAGATAATAAAGGATTTTGAAAACTCATCAAAACAAATTACCTTTGTCTAGCAATCCAAGCAATAAACACACCAAATTATCACACTATGAAGAAATATCTGTTTTTTCTACTTTTTCCGCTACTTGTATATTCCTGCGGAACAGCTTCTAAAGTAAACAGAGCCGACCAGCCCTGGTCATACGAAATCGAGAGCATGGGCGTCGGAACAGACGGAACTTACGCCATCCGGGTATGGAGTTATTGGCGCAATGCCAATATGCCCGTGGAGGAGGCCAAGAAAAACGCCGTCCACGCAGTCATTTTCAAGGGTATCCCGGCCGGCAACGGTGCAACTGCACAGCCTGCGCTTAAAACCGGCACGCTTACCGCCTCCGAGACCGCTTTCTTTGACAGTTTTTTCACTTCCGAGTACCAGCGGTACATCGGCTCGGTAGCCTCCGGCAGCATACAGGTCATCAAGACCGGCCGTAACGAGTACAAAATAGGCTACGTGGTCTCCGTATCCAAGGACAGCCTGCGCAAGTATCTGGAAGAGCAGGGAATGGTAAAGAGCCTTTCCTCCGGTTTCTGATTATCTGATTTTTCACTTTAATCTTTATCCAATCGACCATGAACAGATTATTTGCAATGTGCCTGGCAGCAGTCCTTGTTGCAGCATCCGCATCCGCACAGACGATGGTCCCGTACAAGTCGGGCAAAAGCTGGGGATATAAGGACGCAGGCGGAAATATTATTGTTAAAGCAGCTTACGACGTAGCCAGTCGTCCTGCTGACGGACTTGGACTTGTCTGCTCTGAAGTGGACGGCACTCAAAAATGGGGAGTTGTCAACTCCAGGGGAGAAATGATCATTCCCGTCACCTATGACTACGCGGACCTGTGCAGTGAGGGCTTTATCGCCGTATATGAAGGGCCTGTTCAGGATTTTGAAGGCACGCCCTATATGGCAGGAGGACAATGGAAATTCATTGACCTTAGCGGCACTGCCGGAGAAAGCCGTCCGTTCAGGACCGTAGGCCCTTTCATCGGAGGCGTAGCATGGGCCGATGACTCGCAATCAGAGATCAAACGCCAAAGAAGGACCATGCCCATCGTCGACAAGAAGGGTAAGCCAATAGGCCAGGAATATATTTTCGGAGTCTCCTCATCATTCACCATGGAGGACATGTATCTTCCTGACGCCGAAGGCAATGTCACCGAAGTAGCAGACGGAAACTGGATTCTGCTGGACCGCAGCTACAATACCCTGACAAAGAAATCTTATCAGGCTGTAGGAGAATTCTCCGACGGTCTGGCCTGGGTAAAACGCGACGGCCGTTACGGCTTTGTCAACACTCTCGGAGAGGAAGTGATTCCCGCCATATACGAGATGGTCCAGGGTGCTCCCGGCTCACGCCCTGGCTCATTGCTGCTGCATCCGGACCAGGGTGCCGTAAGATGGGTCGTAGACCAGTCGGGCAGGACAGCCTGGTTCAATGAGAAAGGGGAGACAGTCATCGGCTTCACCGAATTTGACGGAAAGGTCTCACTCGATGACACAGTACAAGAAAGCATGTGGGACTATTAAACTTCAAATACCATGAAAAATTTACACTTCGCAATATTTGCCGCAGCCGTTTTACTGCCGCTGACTCTCAGCGCACAGAGTTCCGACTCCGCCCTACAGTACCGCAGGAGTTCCATGTACTCATTCATGATCAGTCATCCTGACTTGAAAATGGACGACGAGATCGTAAACGCATTCATGCTCCTGGAGACTCCCGACAAATACAATAACCACGACCTCAGCGTCAAGTGCGTTACGACACCGAGCAGCAACAAGAAGGACGACCTGCTGCGCGATGTAGACGAGTACCTTCAGCGTAACGACATCGCTAAAAGGCTGGTTTCAAAATGGTTCCTACGCAGCAAGGAGACCGGTGGATTCGACCCCTCACTGGTAATGAGCAGAGGCATGTACGGAGCCACGGCAATGGATATTGAAGCTGCGGCTCAGAGCAAGCGCGGCATTGACGCCCTTGGCGACAAGGGATATGAGATGATCAGCAACACTTTCGTGATAGTCAATGACATCACATACGTGGACCACGAGAAGAACGCCGATATAGCCGCCGGAGTACTGAGTATCATCGGAGGCATAGCCGCCGGAGTCACAGGAGACGACAACAACATCGTCACCAGCCTGTCGACCCTCGGAGCCATGGTATCGACCATGATTGCAGGGTTCACAGTCAAGACCACATCTTACCTTTACCAGCTCGACTGGAACGACGAGGTGGCGAATTACTTCTACGAGCATTACTATTACGACAAACCCGGCACAGACTCCCTCTCACAGGCCGCCTTCGCCGCCGACACTCTGATTCCTCTTAAAAAAGCCGCATACGAGGCCGACAGCACCACATTCAAGCTCAAATACATAGGCAAATATATGGCCAAGAGTGCCAAACCCGTTCTCCGCGGACTGTACAACCCCGAGGATGTCTTCCGCAAAGTCTGCGCCCGAGCCATAGACAACAACGTGATGGAACTCCAGAAAGAGTTCGACCAGTTCAAGGTCAAAGTTCCGCTGATATCCACAGAGCCCCTGACAGCCTATATCGGCATGAAGGAAGGCGTAACCCCCAAGTCAAAATACGAGGTACTCGTACCTGTATTCGATGAAGCCACCGGCAAATACAAATACAACCGCCGCGGTGTTATCCGTCCTGTTCCGGGTAAAATATGGGACAACCGGTATATGGCAAACGAAGAAGAGGCTGCCGGTTCTGAATTCAACGCCACGACTTTCGAGGTTGTCAGCGGCATGAACTTCACACCCGGAATGCTTATCAGAGAAATCAAGTAACTATGCCCGACACAGGAAAGAACGTAGCCCTGGTTTTGGCCAGCGGCGGTTCCAGAGGCCTGGCGCACATAGGTGCGATAGAGGTGCTGGAAGAACACGGATACAGAATAACGTCAATAGCGGGGGCCTCCATGGGGGCCCTCGTCGGCGGTATATACGCCGCAGGAGGGCTGGATGCATTCAAGGAGTGGATGAAAACCGTAGACCGGATGAAAGTCCTTAACCTGATGGATTTCACCATCGGCAACGGAGGTTTTGTCAAGGGCGACAAGGTGATCGGAGAACTCAAGAGCATCATCCCCGACAAACTCATCGAAGAGCTGGCCGTCCCCTTCGCTGCCGTAGCCACCGATATCCGGCACCGTAAAGAGATAGTATTCGACAGGGGCAGTCTCTACGAAGCCATACGGTCCTCCATTTCCATGCCCTCTATTTTTACACCCAACCGTATAGGAGACATGCTCCTGGTGGATGGCGGTGTGGTCAATCCTGTGCCTGTAAACAGGGTAGTAAGAACGCCAGGAGACATTCTCGTAGCCGTAGACCTGAACGGTCCGTTCATAGATAAGCCGGAAGATAAATCCGAGCATCAGAAAGGCCGTATACGTCAAAAGCTCGAAATGATCGTAGACACCATCGCAGACAAGGTCAAGAAAGACGAAGTAGACGCCCACGTACTGCCCGGGCCCAAAGACCAGAACAAAGAAAAAGAGGATGACAACGACATGGGCATCGTTGCCATCCTCAATGAGTCTTCAAGCGTAATGATCCAGACCAACGCCGACCTCACTCTCAAGCTATACCCTCCCGACATTCTGGTCCGCATAGCCAAGAACGCCTACTCCACCATGGAGTTCTACAAATACGACGAGATCGTAAGCCTCGGCCGCAGGAAAATGGAGGAAGCTATTGCCGCGTTCTCGTAACCGTGTGCAGGACTTTTCCTGTCTTATCCAGCATATACAGCCGGAGAGTGTCTGCCGATACCGTCACCAGAGACCAGCCGGTCTCAGGGCTGCAGAAGACAGTACCCTCGATGGGCTCCACGTCGCGGCTCAGGGAACCGGAGGAGTTGACCACGTAGTCGATGTCACTGCCGTCCTTGCGGATGTGCTGGAAGGTGTGCAGATGACCGCAGACATACATGTCCACGTTGTCATGCTTGAGGAGCACGGTGTTCACGCGGTCCTGCATGTTGGTGCGCTCAATCTCGTCCTTGTCAGTGAAAGCGTATATGGGATGGTGTCCCACTACGATTACCCAGTCCTCATCGGCCTCGGACAGGGTCCTGTCTAACCATACGAGCTGCTCGCGGTAGTCCGACTTGGAGGCGTCGGCGTACTTGTCGGTCTCCTCACGGTACTTGTCGATGATAGGGGTGGTGTCGAGCATCACGATACGTACCTCCACCCCATCCTCCTCCTGAACGAAGGTATAGTAGCGGGAGGGCATGTGCCAGCGGGCGCTGATCTGGCTGTAGTCGATGCAGGCCTGGGTGTTGCTGCGGTACTCGTGGTTGCCGCAGATGGCGTACCAGGGCATCATCAGATCGGGATGACTGTAGATCAGCTCGTAGTTGGTCATCCACAGAGGGTCGCTCACGCTCTGCACACCCTCGAAGTGGTGTACGTCACCGGCTGCCACCACAAACTCGATGTCGATGGTCTCCGCCATCTCGCCCATTGCCCTGGCAATGGGTTTCTGATCGTAGTAGCCGTTGCGGCCCAGGTCGTTGGCAATGTAGAAGTTGAGCGGCTGCTCCAGGGCCTTCCACTCCTGGGAGCGATCCTCCCCCGTGGAGGAGGACACACTCACGGAAGTATTGCAGGACACCGCTGTCAGGGACAATACCGCAGCGGCGGTAAGGGAAAGAAGATTGATTCTTTTCATAAAGCTGTCTTTGTTTTATTGATTTTACCTGTGCTGATTATTCACCGAATGCTCCGAACCATGCACCGATGGCGGGGGAGGTATAGGTCTGTCCGTTCACCTCGAGGCCGGATGCTCCGAAGTAAGGCTGGCGGTCACCGGCGGTGTAGGTCTTGGAAGCGTCGAGGGCAGGAGAGCCGGAGGCAAGATGGAAGTCCCAGCTGTCATTGAAGGTATAGCTTGCGGGGTCCATATTGAGGTCGAAGTTGACAAACTTGGGATCGAGAGAGGCGGCTTCCTCGGCAGTTTTAGCCATCACGCTGTGCACATCCACCTTCTCCGTATCATACCACTCATGGTTGAAGGCATAGCCCTCGTAGGGGAACTTCACGCCGGAGTAGAGCAGCATCTCGCCGTCATCCTCATACTCACCGCTGAACACTATCGAGCTTTCCACCGTACCGGAAGCGTAGTAGTTGTAGTCTATCATGGAATGTTCACCGTCGTAGCAGTCCTCGGAACCGGGCTCATCCCATGCAGGTGTGGTGGCACGGAACTTACAGTTCACAAGCAGGTTGTTGAACACGCCCGCGTCGGCATTCTCCTCCACATAGATTCCGCCGCCCTTCTCTCCGTCACGTCTCCAGCCGGAACCAATGATGGTGTTGTTGTAGGCCTGAATCTTAGCCTGGTGACGTACCTCGCTCTGGTCGGAGCTGGAGAGTTTCAGACCGTTGGTATTGGCGCTGAACATGATGTTGCGGGTCACGTCCACAGTGCAGCCGGACTTCACGTTGACTGCCTCCGCTCCGTCGTATCCGATGGCGCTGAAGATGTTGCCGGCGATGATGGCATTGCCGCCCATCATGTAGATGGCGTCGGACCAGCCGTTGCGCAGGATGGAGTTGGTGATGACGTAGCGGCCGTCCACATTGTTGGTGGTGATGTGGGGATAGGCGTCGTCACCGGCGGTGTAGTAACCGTTCTCGGCAGCGGGCGAGCCCTCGATTACCTGACCGCCGCAGTACTCTATGATGGTGTGGTCGATAAGCATCTCCTCACAGGTGGCACCGGCAACGATACCGCCCCAAAGACCTGCAAATGTATTGTCGGCCGTTCTGAGGCTCTCGTCCACGGTCAGGCGTACAGGGTTCTCTGCTGTTCCGAGACAGTACAGGTTGCCGTCTACGGAAAACTCGATGGCAGTATGGTTCACACCTACTCCGGCATCACTGAAAATAACGGTCACACCCTCCTCGATGGTGAGGCTCTCGCCTTCGGGAACTACAATGTGGCCGTCTACATAGACTGTAGAACCGGCTTCCCAGACACCGGATACTTCTCCTGCGGCCTCTACGGGCTCTACAGGCTTCTTCTGGCCAGGATCTTTCTCGCAGGAAGCGAGGGAAAATACCATTGCAGCAGCTGCAATGACAAAAATTGCTTTTGTTTTCATGTTGATAAATTATTTGTTGATTGTTCTCTATTTTTCTTTGAATGAATACCTCAGCCCTATCATCAGGGACTGCCCGTGCCACTCCCGGCGCTCGATGACCCCGCCGCGGTAGCGCTCATAGTCCTTGAGATTCTCCGTACGGGGATTGTCGATGATATAGCGGAGAACGGGAGTATCCAGCACGTTGTTTGCCTTCGCGTAGACGGTTATTCCACATTTGAAACTCTTTTCTACCGATGCATCGAGCTGTACATAGCCTGCTTCCCAGATGTCATTGTCCACCCAGTTGGATATCTCGCTCAGCCTGCGGCCGGTGTAGCTGCCGGAGACCTGAGCCTCCACCCCTGCCTTGGCGAACTTGAATAGGAGCGACAGATTGGCCACGTGGGCGGCCTGACCGTACAGGGGACGGGTCTGCTCTACCGTCACCACCTCCGTCCCGTCCATCTTTCTCTTGGTAGTGGTTATTGATGAGTGCGTATAGGTGTAGTTGGCCTTGATTCCGAACCAGTTGAAATACTTCATGAGGTCCACCTCCACTCCCGCGTTCGTAGCGTTTCCGAAGTTCATGGGAGTCAGATAGGTGGCCTGGCCCTCGGAGATAAGGCCGTACTCTATCGGGTTGTAGAGTTTCTTCCAGAAGAGGCCGACCATCACCTGCTCGGAGGACTTGGGGAAGAACTCGTAGCGCAGGTCCACATTATCGGCAGTCGTATGTTTCAGGTCGGGATTACCCTGTTCGTCGTAATCCTCGTTCAGGATGGTGTAGGGCACTATCTCGAAGAATCCGGGACGGTTGATCGAGCGGCCGTAGGAGAGGCGCAGGAAGGCGTTCCGGTGCACGTTGTACTTGAGGTGTACGCTCGGCAGCAGGTCGGTGTAGACCTGGTGGCCCTCGCCGTCAGTCTGTCTAGGGAAGACCAGCGTATAGCCCTGGTCGGTATGCTCCACGCGGAGACCGGCGATGACCTCGAGACGGTCCCAGTCGTAGGTACCCATAATGTAGGCGGCTCCTATCCTCTCGAAGGCGTCATAGTTGAGAGGGTCGCCCACATTGCCGTAGCGGCGGGGCTTGAGCAACAGCTCGTCGAAGTTGGTCCAGTCCTCCCCGTATATCTGGAGGTCATATATGCCCGTAGGGGAGTCAAATGTATACTCGTTGAAGAGGCTGCTGCGGACCTTGTCCCGGTACATGCCTCCTGCCTGAAGATTCAGGGACGAGCTGTTGGCAAAATCGAAGCGGTACGAGAGGTTGATGTATCCGGCGATGTCCCGGTCGCTGTTGTGCTCCCAGCGGCGGTCTGCCGAGTCCGTGTTGTAGAGATGGTCTCCGTTGATATAGATCCGGGCGTTGTCAGGGGTGGTGCTGTAGGCTTTCGAGAATACCCCGGACCAGTCCAGCTTGAGGCGGTCGGCCTGGAGGAAGGAATGTTCGCCCTTGAGGGTGGTGTTGAATATGTACTGATGGTTCCATTTCATCCTCACCGTCCTCTCCTGGTCATTGGCTCCGTCGCGGACCTCACTTTCCTTCATGTCCATATAGCCGGCGTAGAGCATCACCTTGTGCCGGTTGGAGAAGCGGTAGTCGAGCTTGGCATGGGCACCCATACGGTTCTGCTCGTCCGAGTAGTTCCTGTTCTCGGTGCCCTTTCCGGCTGAACCAGGAATGTAGTAGAGGGAGCTGTTCTTGCCCCTGAACAGGTTCTGATAGCTGAAAGCCGCCATAACGCCGAGCCGTCCGTTGAAGAAGCGGTCACCGTAGGAGAATCCGCCTACTATGTCGGGGCGGGGGCGGCTCCAGCGCATACGGAGGTTTTCCATAGTAAAATCATCGGCGGATACCGAGTAGTTCTCATCGTGAAGCTCGGGGCGGCCCATCCGCTCGTTAGGCGAGAGCTTCTGTATCGCCCTGTGGTTGAAAGACTGGAAGTCGCGTTCGAGGAAGAGGGCGCTGTAGCCGGTGGAGAGATTGGCTGTTATCTCCATCTTCTCGGGAGCGTCCTTCATCACGAGGTTGACCGCACCGCCGATACCGTCACCTTCCATATTGGCGGTAAGAGACTTGGTTACCTCTATACGGTCCAGCATCTCGGAGGGGAAGATATCCAGGGGAACGAAGCGGTTCTTGTTGTCCGGGCTGGGGATCTTCACTCCGTTGACCAGAGTGTAGTTGTAGCGTTTGTCCATGCCGCGGAGGATGGCGTACTGTCCCTCACCGCTGCTGTTGCGTTCCACGGTCACTCCCGACATCCTTTTTATAACATTAGCCACAGTGATGTCGGGAGATAGTTCCATGGCTTTGGCACTCATGACATTGACGACATTTATAGAATTTTTCTCAATGTTTCGGGCAGCTATCTCCGACCTGCCGCGTCCCGTAGCTGTTACCACTACTCCTTCCAGCATCTCTATATCCGGTTCCATAGAGATTTTCAGTTCCTTAGAAAAATCACTGAAATTGATTTCCAAGCCTTTATATCCCACAAGACTGCAAATCAAGGTCCCAGAAGTCATCTTTGTCTCTATGGAGAAACTGCCGTCCAGACCGGTTACCGCCCAACTGTCAGACACACCCTTGAGCAATATTGTTACACCTATTATCTCTTCACCGGTGGAGGCATCCACTACCTTTCCCCGGATGGTTCCGGCCATCAGGACGGAAGACTGCAACAGAACTGCGATTGTCAGCAGAAATACCTTTGTGTTCATACCTTTTGTTTTCGGCGGCAAAGGTATTCGGGGGCTGTTTCAGCCTTATTACAGTCAGTATGTATTCATATTAAGTTGCCGTTACGTTTCAGTTACATCGCAAAAAAATCCCGGCCGTCCGCAGGGGATGACCGGGATTCGATGGCTTTTAACAGTCGCGTTTACTTCATCAGGGACTCGGTGGCAGCCTTGAGCTGGGCGTCGAAGCCGTTGATGACATCAGCGGGAGCGTTGTAGATGAGGATATCGGGCTGAAGCTCGACGTTCTCCATGTACTCCTCGTTCTCAATGTCCCAGCAGCCCACCTGAGGGATACCGAAGACTATCGAGTTGTCGATCTGGGTCTCCCACCATACTGCGGTCATGGTGCCGGGCACGGGAGCTCCGACCAGCTTACCGACCTTCAGGTGTTTGTACACCCAAGGGGTTCCGTGAGCATTGCTGTAGTTGTCCTCGCACACGAGCATGCAGGAAGGCTTGAGCCACTTGTTGAACGGGTCGCTGCCGATGTACTGGCCGCGGGGCCTGAACTGCTGGTACTCCTTGCCGGAGAGCAGGGTCACCACATCGTCATGCAGCCATCCGCCGCCGTTGTGGCGGGTATCCACCACTACTGCATCCTTCTGACGCAGACGGCCGAGCAGCTCGCTGTACAGAGTACGGAAGCTCGGACTGTCCATGCCCTGGATGTGCACGTAACCGATCTTGCCGCCGGAGATGGAGTCCACGATATCCCTGTTGCGCTCAACCCAGCGCTGGTAGAGGATACCGCCCTCGGAGCCGAGGCCCTTGATCTCCACGTCGAAGCGCTTGGATGTCTCAGGATCGTACACTGTCAGACGGATACGCTCGCCTACCTTGCCCTCCAGCAGAGGGAAGTAGTCCTGGCCGGCCAGGATGGGCTCGCCGTCGATCTCCTCGATGATGCAGCCGGGCTTCACGTCGTTGGGAAACTGGGTCAGAGGGCTGCGCTTGATGATTTCCTTGATCTTCAGTCCGTCACCGGTGTAGGTATCGTCGTAGAAGAGTCCGAGGTATGCGGTGGGATAGGAAGCTCCGCCGCCGTAGTAGCGGGCTCCGGTATGCGAGCCGTTGAGCTCACCGAGCAGCTCGCCCAGCATCTCCGCGAAGTCGAAGTTGTTGTTGATGTAGGGGAGGAATTTCTCGTATGTGGTCCTGTAGCCGTCCCAGTCCACTCCGTGGATATCAGGGTCGTAGAACTTCTCCTTAACCTGCCTCCATGCGTGGTCAAACATGTACTGACGCTCCGCATAGGGCTTGTACTCGAAAATACCCTCCATCTCGATAGGAGTGATCTCTCCACTGGCCACATTGATCTTCTTGATGCGGCCGGTGTTCATGAAGATGCTGTTGCCGTCATCCGAGAGAATCAGAGAGCCGTATCCGGCGCCCTTGGAGAGTATCCTGGTCGAATTCTCCTTCAGGTCATGAACCCAGAGGTCCATACCGCCCTCGAAAGACGCAAGGTAGTAGAGTTTCTTACCGTCCTTGCTGAGCACCGCGTCACCGAGGTTGGAAGAGTTGACGGTAAGACGCATAACCCTGTACTCAGCGTTCTCGAGATCCAGCTTGAGAGGCTCTGTCTCCTCGGCCTTTTCCTCATCGTCCTTCTTGGATTTCTTGTCTTTCTTGGACTTCTTGTCATTGTCCTCGGCTGCGGCCTTCTCCTCGGCCTCCTTCTTGATCTTCTGCTCCTCCTCGTAGAGAGCCAGCTCCTCCTCGCTCATACGGAACTTCTCGTATGCCTCGAGGTCGAAGAACATGATGTACACGTCGCTCTCAGCGCCCCAGCTGCCGTGGCTGCGGTAGCCTGCACGGTCGCTGAACCAGATCATAGCCTTGCCGTCGAGCACCCACTTGGCGTTAGAGTCTGTATAACCGCTCTTGGTCAGGTCGTACATTTCCCCATTGCCGGAGGCATTGATCAATGCCACGTCCTTGTTGTTCCATCCGCCGATGAAAATACAGTTGGACAGAATCCACTTGCCGTCGGGAGACCACTGGTACCACTGGTCACCGTCGGAGTAGGAGTACTCGTACTTGCCGTCCATGACGGTGCGCACCTCCTTGGTATCGAGATTGATCACACGGATGGTAGTACGGTTTTCGAGGAAAGCTATCTCCTTGCCGTCGGGGCTGTACAGAGGCTGGAACGAGGGCACGTCGGAGTTGGTCACCCTCTCCTCCTTAATCTCGGAGCAGTAAGGGAAGAGCTTCTCGTTGTCATTGACGATGGAAGCCTTGTAGATCTGCCACAGACCGTCACGCTCGGAAGAGTAAATCAGGGAGCGTCCGTCGGGAGCGAAGTCGATGTTGCGCTCCTGCTCAGCGGTGTTGGTGATGCGCTTGGTAGTGGCATAGTCTGTCATGGTCACATACACATCGCCGCGGTAGATGAAGGCCACCTGCTTGCCGTCCTTGCTGACAGCAATGTCCTGAGCATAGTACACAGGCTGCTTGATCAGGTCGCGGTCCTGTTTGTCAGCGATAATCTCTATGGCCACTTTCTGAGGCTCAGCACCTTCCTTCACGGTGTAGATCTCACCGTCGTAGCCGAAGCACAGGGTTCCGTTCTGAGCGATGGTGAGGAAACGCACGGGATTGCCCTTGAAATGGGTTATCTGCTTGTCGGCACCGCCGTCAAAGGAGTGTTTCCACACATTGAAAGTGCCGTCCTGCTCGCTGAGCCAGTAGAAAGACTTGCCGTCAGGAGCATACACGGGGTCGCGGTCCTCACCGTCGAATGTGGTGATCTGGGTGAACTTGCCGTTCTTGACATTCTCACCGTCGAAGGTGCAGCTCCAGATATCGCGGGCGATTGAAGAGGTGTGGTGCTTGCGCCACTCGTCCTCATAGCCCTTCTTGTCGTTGTACAGCAGGGTCTTGCCGTCCGGGCTGAAAGAGATGTTCTCGAGGGGAAGGGTTGAGAACATCACCGGGCGGCCGCCTTCGGTGCTGACAGCGTACACCTGGGAAAATGTCGAGGAGGGGAACTGCATGCTCTCGGCAGCCGGCTGGATATAGGCAGAATACAGGATGGTGGAATCATCCTTGAAGGCTACCGGGAACTCAGCGGCAGAATGAGTGGTAAGGCGGGTGGGCTCTCCTCCCTCCTTGGCTACGATGTAGACATCAGCCCCTCCCTGACGGTAGGAGACAAATGCAATGCGGCTGCCGTCGGGGCTCCACACGGGACGGGAGTCGAAAGCAGAGTTAGACGTGATCTGACGGGCCTGACCGCCGGTCACGGGTACTGTAAAAATATCGCCCTTATAGGCAAATGCGATGGTGCTGCCGTCCGGAGAGATAGCGCTGTACCTCATCCAGAGGGGGCCTTCGGAAGGCTCCTGCGCCAGGGCTGTCATGGTTGAGGCTGACAGCAGCATGGCCGCACCCAGAAAAATTCTAAAAATCCGTTTCATATATTAAAAATTAAAGCTACTTGCAGACCATTATATTGAGTATCATTTCATCGGTCACCTGCATACCCTTGGAGCCGATAGTACCGAGATTGCGTATGGACTTCTCCACATCGTCCTCGATGATACCGTCATTGCCGGTCACGCAGTGGTTGTCCAGAGCGAGGACGGCCGACTGCACGGCAGACGAGACGCCGGAGGCCACCTTCAGGGCGCAGCCCACCTTGGCTCCGTCGCAGACCATGCCGGTGATATTGCCGATCATATTCTTGATGGCGCTGCATACCTGCTCGAAGCTGCCGCCGCTGAGCCATACGATGCCGCAGGCCGAGCCTGTGGAAGCCACCACACAGCCGCAGAGGGCGGAGAGCTTGCCGAGATACCCCTTGATGTGGATAGCCGTCAGATGACTGAGGGTCAGGGCGCGGATGAGCTGTTCCTCGGAGGAGCCGAACTGCTCGGCCGCGGCCACCACCGGCATTGTCACTGTAATACCCTGATTGCCCGAGCCGGAATTGCTCATGGCAGGGAGGGTGCATCCGGCCATACGGGCGTCCGAAGCCGCCGCGGTCATGGCCATGCAGTGGGTCAGCAGCCCCTTGCCGAAGACGTTGCGGTGGATATTGTCCTGAATGGTGCGTCCGACCTGGAGCCCGTAGGGACGGGCCAGTCCCTCCTCTGCGAGGGCCCGGTTCATCCTGGCAGCGTCCAGCAGGAAGGCGATGTCCTCCAGACGGGCCTCCTTAGTGGCGAAGTCGAAGATCTTCCGCATATCCAGATGATAGTCGAGGGTGGTCTTGTGCGATGCCGCCTCCTGTCCGGGTGCTGCGGCAGCCTCTCCCGCCGCCGAGGACATATTGTCAAGAAGGACCTCGGAGTCCTTGGACACGAAGACTATCGCATCGTGGTCATCCTGAATGATGGCCTTAGAGCGGTGCTCCGGTGTCTCCACGGGTCCGTAGAGACATTCGGCGTCGATGTAGAGTTTCTTGGGCGTGTTGGCCAGGGATATCTTGACCCTGCCCTCTGAGGCGTAGGCCTTGGCCTTCTCCACATCGGCGGGAGTCAGGTCCTTGAGCACCTCCAGACCGTAGTCCGGATTGCCGCACTCCATGGCCAGGGCCACGGCGATGTTGAGACCCACCATGCCGGTGCCGGGGATGCCGACGCCCATGGCGTTCTTGAGGATGTTGGCGCTCACCTGCACGCGGATCTGCGAAGGACGCAGGGGTCTGTGCAGCGAACAGGCCTTGGCTACGGCCAGTGCCACCGCGATGGGTTCGGTACAGCCCAGGGCCGGCTTCACCTCGCGGTGCAGGAGCTTGAGTATATCAGAATAAGTTCGGGTATCCATAGGTCGTTATGCGTTATTATCGGTTTTCAGCTAAATATTTCTCGGCGTCCATGGCGGCGCGGCAGCCCGAAGCGGCTGCATTGATGGCCTGACGGTAGGTCGGGTCCTGCACGTCTCCTGCGGCGAAGATACCGGGACGGGAGGTGCGGGTGCTCTTGCCCTCGGTGAGGATGTAGCCCTCCTCGTTGGTGTCTATCCACTCCTTGAACACGTCGGAGTTGGGATGATGGCCGATGGCCAGGAAGAAGCCGTCGATGTCTATCTTCTTCTCCACACCGTCGTTGCGGCGCAGCAGGGCTCCGGTCACGCCCATCTCGTTGCCCAGAATCTCCTTGGTCTGATGCTCCCAGAGTACCTCGATGTTGGGGGTGTTGAAGACTCTCTCCTGCATGGCCTTGGAGGCACGGAAGACGTTGCGGCGCACGATCATGTAGACCTTGCGGCAGAGCGAGGCCAGGTAGGTGGCCTCCTCGCAGGCAGTGTCGCCTCCTCCGACTACCGCCACATCCTTGCCGCGGTAGAAGAAGCCGTCGCAGGTGGCGCAGGCCGAAACGCCCTGGCCCTTGAATTTCTCCTCGGATTCCAGACCGAGATAGCGGGCTGTTGCTCCTGTGGCTATGATGACTGCATCGGCCTCTACCCATTTCTCATCGTCGATCTGAAGCCTGAAGGGCCTCTGGGAGAAGTCGGCCTTGGTCACGATTCCGAAACGGATGTCGGCTCCGAACCTCTCGGCCTGGGCGCGGAAGTCGTCCATCATCTGCTGGCCCTGGACTCCCTGGGGATAGCCGGGGAAATTCTCCACTTCCGTGGTCTGGGTCAGCTGACCGCCGGGCTGGATGCCCTCATAGACCACTGCCTTGATATTCGCGCGGCACGCATAGATGGCCGCTGTATAACCGGCAGGACCGCTGCCGATAATCAGTAACTGTATTCTTTCGTCTGCCATAGTATGTAGATTTTATTGATTTTTCTGCGATATGCCGCTGCCGCTGTGGACATGGCTGAGAGGAGTCTTCTCCTTCGGTTTCTTAGGAGCATTGTTGCCGGGCCTGCCGCCCCCGTTCAAGGCGGCCTGAGGCACATGAATCGCCGCCGGGCCGGCCTTGGTCAGACTCCATATCAGGATGAGGACGCCGGCGATGATGAACGGCACGCTCAGCCATTGACCCATATTGAGAACCATCCCTGCCTCGAAAGCCGACTGGTCTTCCTTGATGAACTCTATCAGGAACCTCATGCCGAAGAGCACTATGAGAAATATGCCGAAGATGGTGCCGGTACGCAGCCTGTCCAGCCTAGTCCTGTACAGCCAGAGCAGCACCAGACCGAGAATCAGGTAGCTCAGAGCCTCGTAGATCTGGGTCGGATGGTGCGGCATCCCGTCTCCCGTGGGATCCAGCGGGAAGATGAATCCCCAGGGCAGGTCGGTCTGTATGCCGTAGATCTCGGAGTTCATCAGGTTGCCGCAGCGTATCATCATGCCTGCGAAACAGATAGGTATCACGAGACGGTCTATGAGCTGTATGTAGCCGAAGCCGTATTTCTTACCGTACTTGTGGACGTACCACCACATCGCAATCAGCACTCCCACTGCTCCCCCGTGCGAGGCCAGGCCGCCCTCCCATGTCATGAGTATCTTCCAGGGATGGGTGAAATAATATTTGAAATCGTAAGCGATGCAGTGTCCCAGACGGGCACCCACTATAGCGCATATCATCAGGGCGAAGAGCAGTACGTCGAGACTCTCGAGCGGAAGGCCCTCCCGTTTGTAGAACGAGCGCATGATGTAATAGCCGAGAGGGAAAAATCCCGCCACGAAGAGCACGCTGTACCACCTCAGGTGAAAGCTGCCGACGGACAGGATGTCCGGGCTGACTGTCCAGGTAATAGCAAGAAGATCAAACATATAGTCCAATTAGTCCGTTAGTGTGTCAGAATATCTTAGCAAATATAGTGATAAATCTGCAAAATCGGCTCATTTACCTGTCAATACTGACTTCGGAATCACCGCCGCCTCATTCACCGTATAGCCGTCCCGCTCGTAGAACACCACCACGTCCCCCGAGGGCAGGACCGTAAGGTCGGAATAGCCTGCATCGCCCTCCACCAGAGTCAGACCGTCACTCCAGGTCAGACCGCCGTCCGTACTCCAGCGCAGAGTCAGGTTGCGGCGGTATTCGGGATCGGCGGCATTGACGAAGAGCAGGCAGCCGTCCTCTCCCCCGAGATAGGGATAATGGACGATGGCGCCGTTGCAGCCGGGATCAGGCAGAGCGGAATGAGGGTTAGAGGTCCATGTGCGGCCCTTGTCCTCGGAGATATGGATCCAGCGCATACCGCCCTCATTGACCCGGCTGTTGATCATCCAGCGTCCGTCAGGCAGCTCGATGACCTTCGACTCGTCGGCAGGGACTATAGGAGTCTCCAGCAGATGCCAGGTACTGCCGCCGTCCGTGCTCTCTATCAGATGCAGGCCCTTCTGCAGGTTCACCATCGTATGCAGGAGGCGGCCGTCGCGGGTGGCCGTACCCTGACCGGATGTAAGGAACTTGAAGTCGCCCCTCCACTCCTCAGGAGCCACCTGGGCCGTGATGTCCTCCGGTTCCGACCATGTCAGGCCATTATCCATACTGCGCACGACGTGGAAAAAATAGACGTCCTTCGCACGGTCGTGATCCATGAAATTGTAGAAAAGGAATATCGTACCGCTGACCGTATCGGTAATCAGAGAAGGATCGGAGGCAGACTGTCCGTCGGGGAAGTCCACTACCCTCTCCACCGGGCTCCATGTCCGGCCGCCATCGGTGCTGCGGCGGATGACTATGTTAATGTCCCGGCTCCATTTCAGGTCCCCGCAGGAGGGTACCCGCTCGTCTATCGCAGCTATCAGGCTGCCGTCCGGTGCAGTAGTGATTGCCGGTATACGGTAGCAGGAGACAGCTCTGGATGTATCCTGAGCATCCACAAAAAACAGTTTCTGACGGGAGATACCGTCATCCGGCCCGTCCGCGGCTGGACGGGCCGCTGCCGCGAATGCCAGCATCACAGCTGCCGCGGCGGTAAATAATTTTTTCATATTCCTCATTATAATCAATCTTCCGTGGACAATGATATCCGGGACACCCCCTTCAGGCTCCGGACTGTAATCTGCTCGATTCCATCTGCTGCCACTACCGTCTCATAGAGACCCTCAGCGCCGTAGTCGTGCAGCCAGTCAGGCTGAGAGCTCCGTTCACCTCCGGACAAAGTCTGTTGTACGGGTCACTCTGGTCCCACAGGGCTGTCTCCAGCACCTTCACCGGAGTCCCGGGACCGGAAGTGTTGTTGAATACATAGAATGCGGCGTCCTCGGACGGGAGGCCGGCCGGAACGGAGCTGCTGCACCGCACTATTCTCAGGGAAGGCACCGAAGCCGGACTGATGCCTGCATGGCGGGCTGACCGGAAAAAAGCGGCGGCCGTTTCCTCCGCCTGCCCCCGACTCACTTTCTCAGCCTGCGCCGCCTGTAGACAGGACAGCAGCAGGACTATGGAGACAAGTATTTTTCTCATAATTTCTATTTGTTTACCTTAACGTTCAAGACGGGTGTATACACTCAGGGGCAGAATGCGGCCGAAATCATCCTGAAGGACCAGCTCTCCGGAGGTGCGGCGGCCGGCAGGACCGAAGGCGCAGGCCACGAGGGTATCCGCGAGCATGGCCGAGTAACCGTTCGAATAGAGGTTCAGCACCAGGAAGCTGTTCATCGGAGCGAGGATCTGGGCGCAGCCCTTGAGGATGTCGTTCAGGCACTCGTCCAGCTTCCAGCGCTCTCCGTCCGGACCGCGGCCGTAGGCGGGAGGGTCGAGGATGATGCCGTCGAAACAGGCTCCGCGGCGGACCTGACGGATGACGTACTTGAGGGCATCGTCGATGGTCCAGCGGATGCCGTCGAGGGAGGATATCTCCATATTGTGCCTGGCCCAGGTGACCACCTGGCGGACTGAGTCGAGGTGGGTGACGTCGGCGCCGGCGGCCTTTGCGGCCAGGGATGCGGCACCGGTGTAGGCGAAGAGATTGAGCACCCGCGGAGGCTGGGCGACACCTCTTTTTATATTGTTGGCACGCAGACGGGCCACCTGCCTGTAGATGAAATCCCAGTTCGGAGCCTGTTCCGGGAAGACGCCCACGTGCTTGAAGGCCGTGAGGCCCAGGCGCAGGTGCAGGTCCGCACCGCCGCACTCCGCGAGGATTTTTGCCGCTGCCTCTTCTTCGGCGGTTCCGGTTCCGCCATTCCCGCTGACTGCCGTCCCGGCCGCAATGCCTCCGGGATTTTTCACCGCCGGCAGCCTGTAGGTGATGTTCCACTGCTCCTGCATCCGCCCGAGCATGGTCCACACCCCGCTGTCCTCCTTCCCCGCCTTGGAGAAGCCGGCCCCGGGAGTAAACGCCGTCTGCGCCCTCCTCTTCCATTCCCCTTCAGGCAGCGCCTTGTCCCACAGCGCCTTCGGCTCAGGCCTGATCATTGTATAACGTCCGAAACGCTCCAGCTTCTCGAATCCGCCGGAGTCTATCAGCTGGTAATCGCCCCAGCTCTCAGATGGTCTTTCTATATTCATGCGCCAAAGATACGGAATATTTTTCACTGGCTGATTTTACTTCTGCCCTTCCCGCAGGTCTATATAGCAGAACGTTTTCCGGAAAGCACACAGAACATGCAGGACCTTTAAATTATTTTTTACACATGACTACGTTTGTAAAATCCACGATAACTGCCGCTGTTGCAGCCCTTTTGCTGACATGCGGAAACTTCGGTGCGGATGCCCGCCGGGCACACCGCCACATTCATCCCGTCCCCTGTCGGACAGTCATAATCTCTGCCGTACCTCCTGTGACAGTGCGGGTTCACAACCATTTCTACAGAGAGGAGCGGCTGCAGATGGCCCTGGTGTACCTGCGGGGACATGACTGCCTGACTGTCGGCCGTTACGCCCGGATGACCGGACTTGAGCGGAAGATCGCTAAGGCCGAGCTCGAAGCATTCGCACACGAGAGGCACAATCCCCTGTGCGCTGTACAGAAAAACAGCAGACGGGTGTACGTACTGAGGACAAGGTAAATGATGGACCGCCTCTCAGGACGCGGAAAAGACAACGCTGCCCATGGTCCGGAACAAAAACCTGCTTACGCACCGGGCAAGAGACATTAAAGAACATCTCCTACTCCGGAACCTCCATCAGCCTCTGCTCAGATAAAACGGCAGCGTTAATCATGCATGCAGCCCTACGCCTGCCTTCCTTTTCTGCCAGAGGCTGATTTTTGTCCGAGGCCGCACGCCAGAACTTCACAACCACTTAACAATCAATACCCTACGGAAACGTCTAGTGCTTTTGTCCATTTTAAAACCGAACGCTTCCACAGCACTTTGTCCTACCACACTGACTCACAAGATGTTCCGGAGACACCCCGTGCGGACTATTCTTTTTCGTTCTTAAGTGTGGTCACGAACAGCCAGGCACAGCCACGTACGGAAGTCCGGAGGAAGCAGAAAGACCCGGAAAAGCATGCCGCCCGCGGCCTGATAGCGGGAGGACCCGTCCTGATTATCACCGAATTACGAAGTAATGAGCTGATAATCATGATGGGAGGAGAAACTTTTCCGGGTCTTTCTGCTTCCTCCGGACTTCCACAACGACACCGTTCCCGTATTTTGATGCCGTTGCGGAACAGCATTTCGCAATGGTCCCCTTTACAAACCCTCTGGACGGCATTGTTCCTCCATTCCCTTGCCACAACGGCAGCATATTCCGCGATTCGCTGACGTTGCGACAAATCCACTCTTTACTCCTTCGGAAAGAGTAGCGGAAAGATAATTTTGCGATAAATTTGAAGGTATGAGGATTATTGCAAGGAGTAAGATTGTTGAATACTGCACTTTAAGGCCGGACAGCATAGGCAATCATCACCGTCTCATAGCCGTAGTAAAATTCACGATAAAAACTGTTTTCATCCGGTTCATCGGCACACACGCTGAATATGACCGGATAGACGCAAAAAACGTATAGCGATGACACACATCAAAAGCGAGACAGCCTACAAGGCTGCGATGGACAGGATTGAGGAACTGCTTCCGCTGGTACAGGAAGATACTCCGCCATACGACCGGAACCTGATAGAACTGGATCTGCTATCCAGTCTCGTGGAGGAATACGAGGAGGAGCACTACCCGATAAAGACCCCCACCCTTATCGAAGCCATTAAGCTGAGGATGTACGAGATGGGGCTGAACCAGACCAAGCTCTCGGAACTTCTCGGAGTAAGTACATCCAGAGTCAGTGACTACCTCAACGGACGCTGCGAGCCGACACTGAAAGTCGCCCGCGAGATCAGCCGCAAGCTCAACATAGATGCGGATATCGTCCTCGGAGTATAAATCCTTGCCGCTCCTTCGCAGACTTCATTTCACTCTAGAAAAATACCGCTTCACAGTCTGTAATTGAATTGCAACCATACTTCTCTGACTATAAGAGAGTTTTGCTAATTATCACATTACAGATTCAACGGTACTTCCATACGGCAGAATGCTGCAACCCCGCTCAGAGCATACTGTAGACCGGATGAAAGGGCAAATACTGTCAGGCACTGCCTTCAGTCTGTTATCCTCATCTCCGAGCAACAAACTGATAATCAATAACTTTACTCAATAAACATTTTACACACTTCAAACGAAAACAGACACCTCCGGTACCTCTCCAAGTGGTCAGGCGCCGTCAGTCAGACAAGGAAGACACACTGAAGAGATGCTTATTTTCTGCAAGGTTATTCCAGAGATTTTTGTAATTTTGCAGCCGGACTAATTCTAGGAATTATGCAGAACATAGACTCTTATGACTTTAATGGCAAGAAGGCCATTGTGAGAGTGGATTTCAACGTTCCGCTCGACGCCAACTTCAACATCACTGACGACACACGTATCCGCGCCGCGATTCCCACCCTGAAGAAGGTACTGGCAGGCGGAGGTGCTCTCATCATAATGTCCCATCTCGGAAAGCCGAAGGGACCCGCTGAAAAATTCTCCCTCAAGCACATCATCGGCCGCATCGAAGAGCTGCTCGGCACTAAGGTACAGTTCGCTCCCGACTGCATGAAGGCTGACGCTCAGGCCGCTGCCCTGAAGCCCGGCGAGGTGCTCCTGCTCGAGAATCTGCGTTTCTACGCCGAGGAGGAGGGCAAGCCCCGCGGACTGGCCGAGGACGCCACCGACGAGGAGAAGAAGGCCGCCAAGGCTGCCGTAAAGGAGAGTCAGAAGAAGTTCACCGAGCATTTGGCCTCATACGCTGACTGCTACATCAACGACGCATTCGGCACGGCTCACCGCGCCCACGCCTCCACAGCCCTCATCGCCAAGTATTTTCCCAACGACAAGATGTTCGGCTACGTGATGGAGGGTGAGATCAAGGCCATCGACAAGGTACTGGGCAATCCCCAGCGTCCCCTGACCGTCATCCTCGGCGGTGCCAAGGTATCTTCCAAGCTCGGTGTCATCGAGCACCTGCTCGACCTGGCCGACAACATGATCATCGGCGGCGGCATGGTCTACACCTTCATGAAGGCCCAGGGCGGCACCATCGGAACCTCCCTCGTGGAGGACGACCAGCTCCAGACTGCCCTCGACACCTTAGCCAAGGCCAAGGAGAAAGGCGTGAAGCTGTACTTCTCGACAGAGGTCGTAGCCGCAGACGCTTTCGACAACAACGCGCACACCCAGATCTGCCCCTCGAACGCCATTCCCGACGGCTGGATGGGCATGGATGCCTCCCCCAAGGCTGTAGCCGAGTGGAAAGAGGTACTGCTGGGCTCCAAGACCATCCTCTGGAACGGTCCTGTAGGCGTGTTCGAGATGCCCAACTTCGCCAACGGCACCAACACCATCGCCAAGCTCCTCGCAGAGGCTACTGAGAAAGGCGCCTTCACCCTCGTGGGCGGCGGAGACTCCGTAGCGGCTGTGACACAGATGGGCTATGCCGACAAGGTGAGCTATGTGTCCACCGGCGGCGGTGCGATGCTGGAGTTCTTGGAGGGCAAAGAGCTGCCCGGCATTAAGGCAATTAGAGAATAACGGCGGCAGAAAGGGTTATAACGGGCAAACTGCTGCGTCATTTTACCCTTCTAACCCTTTCTGAAACATTGCCGTCATGAATTAATAATAATGAGGCCGTGACTGGAGAGCATTTTGGTCACTGCCTCATTTTTGAAACCTACTGACGATGAAAGAACAGTTAGAAAGCCTCAACTCCATCTCCATCAACTTCGGGGAGAACGGCATGATGATAGTCAACATCCTGCTGGCCTTCATCATGTTCGGAGTAGCCCTCGGAATAAAGCTGGACACCTTCAAGAACGTATTCCGCCATCCTAAGTCCATCATCACCGGCATCCTCCTGCAGTGGGTCGGCCTGCCCGCAGTGACCTTCCTGATCTGCTTAGCACTGAACCCCTGGATAACCCCGATGGTGGCCCTCGGCATGATATTAGTGGCCTCCTGCCCCGGCGGCAACATCTCCAACTTCATCTCCTCCCTGTCGAAGGGCAACGTCGAGCTTTCCGTGAGCATGACTGCCGTTACCACCGCCTTCGCCCCGCTGGTAACCCCCCTCAACTTCTACGTCTGGGGCACACTGTACTACAGCGCCATCAGCGTCTCCGGCGACATTCCCCGGCTGGTCATCCCCTTCCTGCCGATGCTCTGGCAGATACTCCTGCTCCTGGGCATCCCCATTGTCCTGGGAATGCTCTTCGCCCGGTATTTCCCCAATGCCACGAAGAAGATCACCAAGCCGGCGCAGACCCTTTCCATCCTCCTCTTCCTGGTGATGGTGGTGGCCTCCTTCGCCCAGAACTTCCAGCTGTTCATCGACAACATCATCTTCATTTTCTGCGTCGTGCTGGTGCACAACGCCGCCGCCTTCGCCACCGGATACTTCGGGGGCATGGCGGGCCGCCTGCCGCTGAGGGACCGCCGCTCCGTGACCATCGAGGTCGGCATCCAGAACTCCGGCCTGGGACTGGTGCTGCTATTCAACCCGGCCATCTTCCCTCCGGAGATATGGCACGGGCACTACGGCGGAATGCTCTTTGTCACGGCATGGTGGGGCATCTGGCATATCATCGCGGGACTCACGCTGGCAGCCATCTTCCGCAGGCATCCCCTTCCGGAGGACAATGTCAAGGCGGCAGCATAATTTTCAAGGACAATGAGTAAGAAGGAAAACAGGAAAATACAGGACTTCGACGGGCTCTACGCCTTTCTGCGGCATTACGTGGATTTCATGCTGCGGATGGCGTACCGCAGGATAAAATACGTCGGGCTGGAGAAGGTCCCCGCCGACGGGGCCGTCATCTACGCCCCCAACCACACCAACGCCCTGATGGACGCGCTGGTCATCCTGGCCATGGACCGCAAGCAGAAGGTCTTCGTGGCCAGGGCCGACATCTTCAGGAACCCCAAGGTCGCCAAGATCCTCCGCTTCCTGAAGATCATGCCCATCATGCGCATCCGCGACGGCATGGACGAGGTGCGCAAGAACACCGAGATCATCCACAAGAGCGTGGACGTCCTCCTGGACAAGGTGCCCTTCTGCATCCTGCCCGAGGGCCGGCACCAGGCCAAACACTCCCTGCTGCCCCTGTCCAAGGGCATCTTCCGCATCGCCCTGGAGGCCGAGGAGCTCATGGACGGCCGCCTGCCCCTGTACATCGTGCCGGTCGGTCTGGAGTACGGCAACTTCTTCCGCTTCCGCTCCACCGTCCTAGTCCAGATAGGCGACCCCATCAACGTCAGCGAATACCTCCGGGAGCACGCCGGCCTCACCCAGCCC
The DNA here is from genome assembly GCA_902388455.1 of uncultured Alistipes sp. GTDB lineage: Bacteria > Bacteroidota > Bacteroidia > Bacteroidales > UBA932 > Coprenecus. The sequence continues at coordinate 47,624 of CABMPD010000017.1, forward strand.
GAGGTGATGAACCTGATGAAGGACGACCTTACCGAGCGCATGAAGGAGGTAATCCTCTATATCCCCGATGACGAATACTACGATGCCACCCTCGACACCTGCGCCGCCGTCATCAACCGGCAAGTGGATGCCTGGAGGAAGGAGCATCCGCGGGAGCGCCGCCACGCCCTTACCACCCGCTTCGCCGCCAACAAGATGACCCTCGGGCAGATAGCCGCGCTGAGGGCCTCCGAGCCGGAACGCGCTGCACAGCTGCTCGGCTCCGCCGCTGAAATCCAGAGAGAACGGACCGCCCGCAGCATCTCCCTCGGCTCCGTCGTCAAGAAGCACCCCTTCTGGTCCAGACTCTTCCAGCTGCTGGTGCTCATTGTCACCCTGCCCTACACCATCCCCGCAGGAATATTGACCCTCCCGGTCACCGGCCTGGCCGCCTTCCTCTTCTCAAAGATGAAGGACCGCGCCTTCTACAACTCCATCCGCTTCGTGGTCACCCTAGTGCTCTGGCCCCTGCTGCTGATCATCTACGCCGTAGTCCTCTACTGCACCCTGCCGTGGGAATGGGCCCTGGCCGCCTCCATTGCCTTAGTGCCCGCCACCGTCCTCACCCAGGAAGCCTGGCGCCTGCTCCGCCTGGTCATCTCCGACCTGCGGCTGCTCTGCGCCCCGAAGCTCCGCCGCTCCATCCGGGACCTGCGCAGACAGTTCCTGGACCTTCTGCATAAAGAGGAACTTGCATGATCCGCTCAATACTGCTCGTAGGACTCGGAGGCTGCATCGGCAGCCTGGTTCTCGGATTGTTTTGAGATTTTTTGTAATTTTGCGCCCGAACCACTATATGTGTCGCCATGGACGTTTTACTTGCTCTTCTGCCCATCCTGACACTGATTGTACTGATGGGCGTGTTCAAGGTTCCGGGAGACCGGAGCAGTTTGATAACACTGATTGTCACCATCGTCATAGCGGTATGGTATTTCGGCCAGCCGCTGCAGCAGACGGGACTGTCGTTTTTCTATGGTGCGCTCAAGGCACTGGTGCCCATACTGCTGATCATCCTTATGGCCATCTACAGCTACAACGTACTCCTGCACACCGGGAAGATTGAGGTGCTCAAAGCCCAGTTCTCATCCATCTCCTCCAACAAATGCATCCAGGTGCTGCTCATCACCTGGGGATTCGGGGGACTGCTGGAGGGCATGGCCGGATTCGGTACGGCTGTGGCCATACCGGCGGCGATTCTCATCAGCCTCGGGTTCAAGCCGGTCTTCTCCGCACTGGTCAGCCTCATCGCCAACAGCGTGCCCACGGCTTTCGGGGCGGTCGGAGTGCCGGTCATCGTCCTGGCGCAGGAGACCTCGCTGGATGTGATGAAAGTGGCTCCGGCAGTTGTAGCCCAGCTGGCAGTGACCATGATATTGGTACCGATAGTCATTGCCCAGCTGACTGTACCGGGGAAGAAGGCCCTGCCCCGCAACATCCTCATCGGAACGGTCATCGGAGCAGTCTCCTTAGCCGTCCAATACCTTGCGGCCAGATATATCGGGCCGGAGACCCCGGCCATTCTCGGCTCCGTCGCAGCCATCGCTGTCATCATCCTGCTGGGCCGCATCCTGGACCGCCGCACGGCACGGAACTCCGGTACAAACACAACGCCCTCCAAACACAGACACAGCACTAAAGAGATCCTCCAGGCCTGGGCCGTCTACGCCCTGATCATGCTGCTCATACTGCTGACCAGTCCCCTGCTGCCCATCAAGGATATCCTGGCTCCCGTTGCCGAAACATCCATCGGCTTCAACATCGGCGGAGAGACCCGCACATGGTCCGTACAATGGCTCGTCCAGGGCGGACTCCTGCTGTTCATCGGCTCATTCGCCGGCGGACTGCTGCAGGGAGGCAAGGCCGGCGGACTGCTCAGGCTGCTGTGGAAATCCACCGTACAGCTCAAAAAGACATTCATCACGGTCATCTGCCTCGTGGGCTTCTCCTCGATCATGGAGACCTCGGGCATGATAAATACCCTCGCCGTCGCACTGGCCACGGCCACAGGAGCACTTTACCCGCTGTTTGCCCCCGCCATCGGAGCCATCGGAACATTCCTCACCGGCAGCGACACCTCGGCCAACATCCTTTTCGGCAAGCTGCAGGCCGGCGTGGCGGAACACATAGGCGCGGATCCTGTATGGATCTCGGCATCCAATACCGCCGGAGCCACCGGAGGCAAGATCATCTCCCCGCAGAGCATTGCCATTGCCACCTCTGCCTGCGGACAGCAGGGACAGGAAGGCAGAATCCTCAAGGCAGCCCTGCTCTACGCCCTCGGCTACGTGGTCATAACCGGTATTGTCGTATACATTTTCGCATATTGAAAACAGACACATAACAGCATCTTATTATGAAAATAGGACTTTTCATTCCCTGCTTTGTCAATGCCGTCTACCCTCAGGTGGGCACAGCCTCCTTCAAGCTGCTGCGCTCGCTCGGAGTGGACGTGGACTACCCGCTCGGACAGACCTGCTGCGGCCAGCCCATGGCCAACGGCGGCTTTGAGAAGGACTCGGCCCCGCTGGCCCGCAACATGGAAAAACTTTTCAAGGACTACGACTACGTGGTGGGCCCTTCCGGCAGCTGCGTGGCCTTCGTCAAGGAACATTACCCCGAGATTCTGCACAAGGAGGCGCACGAGTGCCTCAGCAGCCGGATATACGAGATATGCGAGTTCATCCACGACGTGGTGCGGCCTACGGAACTGCCCCGCGCGCATTTTCCCCACAAGGTCAGCATCCACAACAGCTGCCACGGACAGAGACTGCTCCGACTGGCCTCCCCCTCAGAACTGAACATCCCCCATTATTCCAAGCTCAGGGACCTGCTTTCCCTCGTACAGGGCATAGAGGTCATGGAGCCTTCCCGGGTCGATGAGTGCTGCGGCTTCGGAGGCATGTTCTCCATTGAGGAGCCGGCCGTATCCGCATGCATGGGCGCCGACAAGGTCCGCGACCACATGTCCACTGGGGCAGAATACATCACCGGAGCCGACTCCTCCTGCCTGATGCACATGGAGGGTATTATCCAGAGACAGAAACTGCCCGTCAAGACTATTCACATAGTCGAGATTTTAGCATCAAACCTTTAACATCCGATCTTATGAGCACACATTCGAAAGCAGCCGAAAAGTTCATAGCCGACAAGGAGAGGACCGCATGGCACAACCAGGCCCTGTGGTTCGTCCGCGAGAAAAGGGACCGCATGGCCCGGTCCGTCCCCGAATGGGAGGCCCTGCGGGAGGCGGCGGCCCGCACCAAGATACACACCGTCACGCATCTGGCCCATTACCTCGAGATGTTCGAGCGCAATGCCACGGCCAACGGCATACACGTACACTGGGCCAAGGACGCCCAGGAGCACAACGAGATAGTCTACGGCATCCTCAAGGAGCACGGAGTCAGGCATCTGGTCAAGAGCAAGTCCATGCTCGCCGAGGAATGCGGCCTGTCCCCCTACCTGGAGGAGCGCGGCATCGAGGCTGTAGAGAGCGACCTCGGAGAGCGCATCATGCAGCTTATGCACCGGCCGCCCAGCCACATAGTCCTTCCGGCCATACACGTCAAGAGGCAGGAAGTGGGAGAGCTCTTCGAACGCGAGATAGGCACAGAGCACGGCAACAGCGACCCGACCTACCTCACCCACGCCGCCAGAGGACACCTGCGCGACAAGTTCCTCCATGCCGATGCGGCCATGACCGGAGTCAATTTCGCCGTGGCCTCGTCCGGAGCCTTCGTCGTATGCACCAACGAGGGCAACGCCGACATGGGCACCTCCTTTCCCAAACTGCACATAGCCATCATGGGCCTCGAGAAAGTGATTCCCGACTACGACGCCCTCGCCATATACCACCGGCTGCTCGCCCGCTCCGCCACAGGACAGCATTCCACCACCTACACCACACACTACAAACGGCCCGTGGAAGGCCAGGAGATGCACATCGTCATCGTGGACAACGGCCGCAGCAGGATACTCGGCAACCCCGTCCACCGCAACATGCTCAAATGCCTGCGCTGCGGAGCCTGCATGAACACCTGCCCCGTCTACCGCCGTTCCGGAGGCTACTCCTACTCCTACTTCATCCCCGGGCCGCTGGGCATCAACCTCGGAATGCTCGCCGACCCCAAACAGTACAGCGGCAATGTCTCCGCATGCAGCCTCTGCATGTCCTGCTCCAATGTCTGCCCCGCCAAGATCGACCTCGGAGAGCAAATCTACTCCTGGAGGCAGGAACTCGATTCCCTCGGACTGGCCAATCCGGTCAAGAAGGGCATCGTCAAGGTGCTCAACACCGCCCTGCGCAGTCCCGGCATGTTCCATTTCTGCATCAAGGCAGGACGGCTCGGAGAGAAAATCGCCCCGCACGGCCTGCTCTACTGCGGTGCCAACGCCTGGGGCCGCGACCGCGAGCTGCCGGAATTCACCTCCCGCACATTCGAACAGATCTGGAAAGAAGAACTGTCCTCCTCCGCCCCGGCCGGCCAGGGCAAATCCGAGGAGAGCGGGAAATAACAGTTTCACCGTAAAACAAGCATCTACGACATGAGCAGCAAGGAAACAATACTCGAGGCCCTCAAGGCCAACAGCCCCGCACCCGTGGAAAGAGGGCCGCTGGGCTTCACCCCCATGACATTCTCCGACCCTTTAGCGGAGTTCCGGGAAAGAGCGGTCAAGGCCGCAGCGGCCCGGTGCATCCTGATCGAAGAGGGGGACGATAAGGCATCCGCAGATATGGAGATCTCCGGAAACCGCGCCACAAGCTCCGGCGACAGGACACCGGAAGGGTACGCGACAGAGCAGCCTGGTCTTCGACCTGAGAACCGCGCCACAAACCCCGACGACAGGACACCGGAAGGGTACGCGACAGAGCAGCCTGGCCTTCGACCTGAGAACCGCGCCACAAACCCCGACGACAGGACACCGGAAGAGGAGAAGCCCGGCAGCATCCGGGAGCTCATAGCCTCCATTGTCCGCCGGACCTACCCTGAAGCCAGACGCATAGCCTCCAATCTGCCCGAGGCCGCATCCTGCGCCACATTCAACTCCGACGAACTGGAAGATCCCCGCGATCTCGCCGGCACCGATGTCGCCATAGTCCGCGGAGCCTTCGGAGTAGTCGAGAACGGCGCCGTCTGGATACCCCGCGCATTCCGGCACAAGGCCATGCTATTCATCCCCGAAGCCCTCGTCATCCTGCTGGACAGAAAGCAGATAGTGTGCAACATGCACGAAGCCTACGCCCGGGAGGACTTCGACACCTACGACTTCGGCAGCTTCATCGCCGGCCCCTCCAAGACCGCCGACATCGAGCAGGCCCTTGTCATCGGCGCCCACGGAGCCCGGGACGTCACGGTCATCCTGCTGTAGGCCTTCTGCACGGCATTCCTCTTCCGTTCCCCTTCCACAACGGCAGCATTTCCCGCAATTCCCTGCCGTTGCGGCATGCCATTATCCCTTTTTCTTGTACGGCAAGGCGAGGCACCTGCACACCTGTGCCTCCGAGGCATTGAAATTCCCCATAAGCCATTTCGCCGTCTCTTTCTTCTCTTCCTCAGTCAGATGCCAGTAACCCGTCCCTGGACGGACATGTCATCGCCGGTCACGAGCATAAGGACTAATGGGTATCCGCAAAGTACACCACCTAAAGCAGTTTATGTCCGGCCAGCATCATCACTTTACATTTTAGTTATATTGCAACTATTTGGCAAACTGCGCATTACATTTCCGCAAAAATGTTAAGTGCAGACAAAAACGCCTGTTTTGGTCGGAATTCATACCTTGACGATAGGTGTTCAGCCCCATCCTTAGCCTTAGCCGCCGGGCAAGGTGACAGCCATAGAGGTCAGTTTGCGGATAAGGATTTGCAGTTCTTCAGCCACCCCACCACCCGCAGTCTGTAATCCGTAGTTCCACTCAACGATGCATCCTTCAACACTTTAAAGTGAGTAGCGGCATTACAGACTAATGGCCACCTCCTTCAGTCTGTAATTGACCGTTTTTGACATCCGGCTATAACACAAACCGTTACGAAGTTACGCCGGTAACAGACTGAACTGTACGCCGGGACACGTATTTCTCCAAATGCGCCCCAGGAAGTGCTGTGGCAGGGACAACCTGCGGCCATCACATTTCCCCCGGGATGAGTCTGTAATCGGAAGATCCGCAAACAATGCTGTCAAACAGCGATATACACAAAAGCCGGACAACAGACAAGGCTGAGACCACCCGCAGTCTGTAAATCGCTCGCCTCACGTAAATCTCTTTAAAATAGCAAAATACGTAAAAACAAGGCTCTACAGACTGCACTGCACGTAGACGGATTCCGGTCTTAAAGCACGGTACCCCCTCCGTGAGTCGGAAAGGAGGGATACTGATCTGAAAAATTTGGAGAACTCCAAAATACTTCCTATTTTTGCTTTACAAAAGCATCGCTATACTTTCCTGTATAGTTTAGCCGCTCCAGTAGCGGCTTTTGTTTTTGCCTTTTAATATAAATTTGAGAAAGATATGGGACAGAGGAGAGTAACATTCTACATTGACGGCTTCAACTTCTATTATGGGCTGAGAAGAATGATGAATATAGATAAAAATTGGAGGCGATTCTACTGGATAGACATCGTCAGACTTTTCGAACAATTCTTAGGCCCGGACCAATTGTTAAATAAGGTTGTTTACTTCACAGCATCTCCTCTTGACCCAGAGAAAAACAGCCGCCAAAGTGCTTTTCTAAATGCCAATACATTATTACATCCGGATAAATTCGAAGTTGTGCGCGGCAAATACATCAAGAAAACAATACAGTGCCCTAACTGCAACACAGCTATCAGCAGGCCGGAAGAGAAAAAGACAGATGTAAATCTATCCGTAAGAATGATGGGTGACTGCTTTAACGACCTCACAGACATACTTGTTCTTGTCAGTGCAGACTCAGACCTGATACCTCCTTTGGATTTTATACTTCATAACTTCAAAAATAAAAAATTCAAAGTATATTTTCCTCCTTCAAACAACAGTTTTGATATCAACAACTATATGAAAGCACATAAATCATCTGTCGTCCGCCTGGATGCCAATGCAACAAAATTCAAGAACAGCATCATGCCTGACACCGTTGCCGCAGGAAACAAAAATTACACAATCCCTGATAAGTGGAAATAACATCACATTAATGAAAATAGGACTTTTTATCCCCTGCTTCGTCAACGCCGTATACCCGTCGGTAGGCGTGGCGTCGTACAAGCTGCTGAAAGCGCTGGGGCTCGACGTGGACTATCCCGTCGGGCAGACCTGCTGCGGGCAGCCCATGGCCAACGGCGGATTCGAGAAGGACGCCGCTCCACTGGCCCGCCGCATGGAGGAGCTTTTCCGCGGCTATGACTACGTGGTAGGACCCTCAGGAAGCTGCGTGGCCTTCGTCAAGGAGCATTATCCCGACATCCTGCACAAGGAGGCCCACGAGTGCCTCGGCAGCCACATCTACGAGATCTGCGAGTTCATCCACGACGTGGTGCGGCCCTCGGAGCTGCCCCGGGCGTATTTTCCCCACAGTGTCAGCATACACAACAGCTGCCACGGACAGCGGCTGCTCGGACTGGCGTCGCCCTCGGAGCTGAATGTCCCGCATTATTCCAAGCTCAGGGACCTGCTGTCCCTCGTGCGCGGTGCGGAAGTTTTCGAGCCCTCCCGGGTGGACGAGTGCTGCGGCTTCGGCGGCATGTTCTCCATAGAGGAGCCGGCCGTCTCCGCCTGCATGGGTGCCGACAAGGTCCGCGACCATATTTCCACCGGTGCCGAATACATCACCGGAGCCGACTCCTCCTGCCTGATGCACATGGAGGGCATCATCAAGAGGCAGAAACTCCCCATAAAGACCATTCACATAGTAGAGATACTGGCCTCGGGCCTGTAACATTCCGAACAAGACATGAGCACACATTCCAAAGCCGCCGGGGCATTCATAGCCGACTCAGAGCGCACCGCATGGCACAATCAGGCCCTGTGGTTCGTCCGGGAAAAGCGCGACCGCATGGCCCGGTCAGTCCCCGAGTGGGAGGCCCTGCGCGATGCGGCCGCCCGCACCAAGATGCACACCATCACCCACCTCGCCTACTACCTCGAGATGTTCGAGCGCAATGCCGTGGCCAACGGTATCCACGTACACTGGGCCAAGGACGCTCAGGAGCACAACGAGACAGTCTACAGAATACTCAGCGAGCACGGAGCCAGGCACCTGATCAAGAGCAAGTCCATGCTCTCCGAGGAATGCGGCCTGACCCCCTATCTCGAAGAGCGCGGCATCGAGGCCGTAGAGAGCGACCTCGGCGAGCGCATCATGCAGCTGATGCACCGCCCGCCCAGCCACATTGTCCTGCCGGCCATCCACGTCAAAAGGGAGGAAGTCGGTGAGCTGTTCCAGCGCGAACTGGGCACAGAACAGGGCAACAGCGACCCGACCTACCTCACCCACGCCGCCAGAAAGCACCTGCGGGAGAAATTCCTGCACGCCGACGCCGCCATGACCGGAGTCAACTTCGCCGTGGCCTCCTCTGGCGCATTCACGGTCTGCACCAACGAGGGCAACGCCGACATGGGCACCTCCTTCCCCAAGCTCCACATCGCCATCATGGGCCTCGAGAAGGTCATCCCCGACTACGACGCCCTCGCCCTGTACACCCGCCTGCTCGCCCGCTCCGCCACCGGACAGCATTCCACCACCTACACCACCCACTACAAGCGTCCGGTCGAGGGCCAGGAGATCCACGTCATCATCGTGGACAACGGCCGCAGCCGCATCCTCGCCAACCCGGCCCACCTCAACATGCTCCGCTGCCTGCGCTGCGGCTCCTGCATGAACACCTGCCCCGTCTACCGCCGCTCCGGAGGCTACTCCTACTCGTACTTCATCCCCGGCCCGCTCGGCATCAACCTCGGCATGCTCGCCTCCCCCAAGCTCTACAGCGGCAATGTCTCCGCCTGCAGCCTCTGCATGTCCTGCTCCAATGTCTGCCCCGCCAAGATCGACCTCGGAG
>CABMPD010000018.1 GCA_902388455.1 uncultured Alistipes sp.
GGCAAGGAGGCGGCGGGTCGATGCCGTCCAGAGCGCCTGTGACAGCGGTTGTGCGGAAAAGACATTACCGCAACGGCAGAGAATAGCGTGATTTGCTGCCGTTGTGACAAGGAGGCTGCGGGTCGGTGCCGTCCAGAGCGCCTGTGACAGCGGTTGTGCAGAAAAGACATTACCGCAACGGCAGAGAATAGTGTGATTTGCTGCCGTTGTGGCAAGGAGGCGGCGGGTCGATGCCGTCCAGAGCGCCTGTGACGGCGGTTGTGCGGAAAAGACATTGCCGCAACGGCAGAGAATTCCGCAAAACGGTGCCGTTGCGGCAATATTGAGTGGAAAATCCGTATATTTGCACTAACCACACAAACAGCAATCAGCCCATGGACAGCCGTAAATACTTTTTCTATCACCCGTCGTCCCTTGTCGATGTCTGCAAGGACGGCCATGAGCCGAATCCGGACTCGAGATTCAAAAGCCTGATCTGGGATGACAGCATCAAGGGTATAACTCTTCAGCAGGAGGTGTTTAGTAACGGGGACCTCAATGAGGAGAAGACTGTCAGGATAAGAGTAGCGATTTTCAAGGACGAGGACTGCGCGGCTTATCAGCATGATGTCAGCCGGTTCAATGAATGGGAATATAAAGAAGGCCAAGTGTCCGAGTCCATAAAGATGGACCACTCCTCGTATCGGAAGATTCTGGATATGTACAGCGAGGCCTCTAAGAAGGCGACAGAGGAGATTCCCCGGAAGATCGTCTGCAAGATGGATGTGGATTATTCCATGCCGGTCGGGCAGGAGGAGGACAAGCTGACGCTGACTGTTCCGGTGAGCAGCGGGATGCTTGAGCCCGGAGTTCTCTATGATATAGGAATTATTGAGGAGGGTGACGTCCCTCTGCAGTGGAAAGAGTGGGCTTGCTTTAAATTTTTCCGTCTGACAATGCCGGTGGAGGAGGCGTTTGTCCCTTATTCCGCCTGTCTTAAAGTCATGACACCGATAGGCGGAGAGATATGTTTCAGCAAATCTAAAGACTATCGTCACTACAGCGGCTTCTTCTCGGACATTCATTTCGACCCGGTAAGCGACGAGGTCGAAATCAACCCGGCGCTGCTTTGTTTTGAAGTGGAGGTGAAATGCGGCAAGGAGGATCTTCCATTTTTCAATATTGTCCTGAAATCGGGGGATGCTGTGATTTTCAATGGTATGTGCCGGCTGCTCGATGTGGAGGGAACGGACCGCATATACGCTTTCTGCCCGCTCTCGATGGAGAAGGTGCATGTAAAACAATATCCGGAGGTTACGGCATCGCTTCATGTCTTTGACCGGGAGATCGCCTCTTTCCGGTTTTTCACGGACAGGACGGAACGCGGGAAATATCGATTTGACCGCATGAATCAATAAATGATTTTTTAGTTGCAGGCACCGGGGATTTTTCTTAAATTTGCCTGAAACTGACTTAATGGCAAAAATATGAAATCGGTAAAATTTTTCCTGGTTGCAACGGCGGTGCTCCTGGCAGCCTCCTGCGGCAGGGGAGGGCTCGGAGAGGGAGGTCTGGTGACTTTCGACTATTCTCAGATGACGGAGGGGCAGGATACTCTGGTGTTCTCTGACCTGGCTGCGGAGCCGGAATTCATCGCGCTGGACAGCGATACTCTGGATGCATTCACCGCGGCGAAAGTGCTCATTACGGAAAATTATCTGGTCAAGGACGCTCAGGCTATTCTGAGCAAGGCTCCTGTCAGGGTGTTCGACCGGCATACCGGAAAGTTCATCTGTAACGTAGGGCATCTCGGGCGCGGCCCAGGGGAGTATCTGAATTCCTCTCAGACTTTTGTGGACGAGGACAGCGGCAGGGTGTGGATAATGGATGCGGCGGACCGTATCAAGACCTATGACCTGACTTCGGGGAAATATATAGGGACTGTCCCGCTGGCATATAAGCCGATGGACGAGTTCGGAGCGGGCTCGGCCAGTTTTATGGTGGACGGGCGGGCCGGCACGCTGACGGTCATGGCGGTGCCTTATGAGGAGGATGCCTGTCCGGCTATAGCCTGGTGCCAGGACCTTTCGGGCAAGATTCTCTGGGAGATACCCGAGGCCGGAAGGCAGCGCACCCGGACTCCGTCCAATACTCTCGTGGGTACGTCATTCAATATCGACGGTGCGCTGGATGTGTCGTTCGAGTCCAGCGGCAACTGGCCCGATACCCTGTATGTCCTGGAAGGGGATGTGCTGCGGCCGGTGTTTACTGTCAATACCCGGTCATTGAAGAGCGGCTCTTCCTTGAAAAGTACCCTGCTGCCGGGAAAAGTGCTCTCTGTCCTGACGGAAATGCAGGAATACATGCCGCGCATAATCATCGGAGTACCTGTGGCCAATGTGCTTACGGACTTGAAGTCAGGGAAGAGCGTAAGTTATCCTACGGAGATTCTCAATGACTTTCTCGGCGGGTATCAGGGCGGATATTCTATCCAGTGCGGCTATCTGGTACAGAGCATTCCGGCAGAGGAGTTCTTAGCGGCAGCTCCTCAGGCTCTGGAGCAGGGGACGCTGACCGGCTCTGCGGCGAAGCGGGTCCGGGCGATTCTTTCCGACCTGCAGCCTACGGACAACGATGTGCTGATGCTCGCCCGGCTGAAAGATTGATTATATACGTAGTTGTCTGTCAGTTTCTGTGGCGGAGTATCGTCAGGCAGGGTTCCTCGTCATCGGTGAGGCAGTAGTCGATGAGCAGGTCGCCGTACTGCCACTTGGGGTAGAAGGCTTCCTCGGAGCCGGGGAAGGTGAGTGTCGAGCGGTAGATGATGTCGTCGGTCTTGTCGATCAGGTAGAGTTGCTTCTGCTGGCCGGGCTCCATGAGGGTGACGTAGCGGAAGGCAGCATCCTCGGCGTAGTCATAGACAATGTAGATATCGTTCCAGACATCAGTGAATGAGGACAGGTCGCTCTGTGCGATTCCATGCCGGAAGGTGAAGCAGCACCTCGGTTCGAGGGACGGGACTTCCGGATGCACGGTGAATACGGTGTCGGTGCTCATCTGGTGGAAGATGATCTCTCCGTCCCCGTTCTGGAAGAGGGCCTTGTATTCCTGATATGCAGTGACATTGGCCTTGGGAGTGAGCCGGAAAAGCAGATGGTTGGCGAACCTGCCGGTCTGACGGCCGCTGGTGTCCCGGATGCGGAGCCGGTCGGCTTCGTTTCCGAGCACTGTCTGTACGGATTCCAGTATGTATGGACCGTCGGCCAAGGTGAAGACCATCTGTGCCTGAGTCTCTGGCTCCCGGGTCCCGATGTATGTCCCGTCCAGTCCGTAAGTGAGGACGCCTTTCATTATATCATTGATACAGATGCCGTTCCCGTCCGGAGCGAGATAGATGTCATTGACGTACAGGTATTCCCCGGGACCGTTGCCCTTGATTCCGACATAACCTTCCAGTCTGCCGTCCCTGGACAGCCTCAGCACCTTCATGTCTGCCGTAAGCATGAAAATATTGTCCACGGTCAATACTACGTCTACGGCATCCGAAATGAGCAGCCGTCCGCTTTCCTCAGCGCCCGTGAGAAGGATCCTCTCCACTTCGTACCCCTGTTCCCCGAGGTCTGCCATCGAGATTTCAGCGGATGCGGAGGCAAATTCGGACTCTGTGTAAGTAGGAATATCCCCGGATGTTCCGGAGCAGGAGGCAGTAAATATCAGGGCTGCCGGCAGGAGGATGAGATGCTTTTTCATACAATGCGGATTTTATAACAAAAATACGATAAAAAATATATCGCGAATATAAAGATTTTTTTAGTTGTCAAAATCTTGACAGAATGTCACCGTTCATTGACGATCTCCTCGTAACTCTGGCTGCCGCTGACCCTGCGCACACTGACTTTCCGGCCTCCCGAGAAGGACCAGAAGACGGACAGCGTCGCGGTCTGTGCGGGTGTCGTGTAGGCGTGGGTGATGATCCGGTCGCCGACCGTACGGTCTATCCGGCGGCGTTTTCCCGCGACGTTACCGGACAGGGCCACCCTGAGCCTGCCGTCTAAGAATGTCTTGTACAGCTGGAGATTGACCGTGTACACTGATTGGTAGGTGTACCCGAAGGTACGGAATGTCGGTTCGTAGACTGCGTTGATGACCGTTCCCCAGCCCTTGAAGCTGAGCTGGTTGAGGAGCATGTAGAACTGGTGTAGGTTCGTACCCCTGTAGGTAATCCCGCCGATGGTGCTGTTTTCCACGTTGAAGGTGTATTCGGCGGAGAGTTTCATCCGCCACGGCTTGAGAGGGTTGAGGTTGAGCTCGGCGTTGAGGCCGTAGGAATTGCGATGGGGAAGATTGACAGGGGTCTCGTAAAAAATGTCGGGAGAGCCGGGGTCGGTGCGGTTGTCCCAGTAAATGGAGTTGCGGGAATGAGTGTAGGAGCCCTGCAGCGTCAGGATATCTCCGAAAAGGGAGAGGCCGAGCATGATGCGGTCGCGGGTAGGGGCGATTAGGTCCGGATTGCCGACGGAATAATGCCAGGGGTCGGTCCAGCGGACGGTGGTGGAGATGGCGTCATACGGGATGTTGTCGAGCTGATGCCTGTAGTTCAGTCTCATGGAGAAACGTCCGCGGCTGTCCAGGGGCATGCGGAACTGGACGGAGGGGTTGATGCCCCACTGGATGTTTCTGGAAGGGCTGCCGCTGCCGTCAAGAGGGGAGTACTCTATCCAGTTCATCTGGAGGTTCAGGCCGGCGCTGTACTGGATTCTCCACAATTTTCCGGAGATGGAGGCATGGGCGAGCGGGGTAAAGGCCCTGGTCCGGGTAAGGAGGCTGCTGCTCAGGAATCCTTCTGACGCGGTTTCGGGAGCATACGTGGAGGTGATGTATTGGGCCGAGGCTCCGTATTCCAGTTCCAATTTTTCTGACAGAGGGTCGGAAAAATCGGCTGCCAGTTTCAGCATGTTGTTCCGGCTCTCCTGCGCGGACTGCTCCTGCTGCCGGGACGGTTCCTGTCCCGATGTATAGAGGTATTCGGTGGACAGGCTGCGGTTGAGCCAGTCGGCGGTGACGGTCATGGATGTCCCTCGGTCATTGAATACCGAGGAATATCTGAGAGTGGCCTCCTGGGTCAGGCGTCCGCTGTTGTTGAGCATGGAGGTGGAGACGGTGCCCTCGCGTGTGGTGGTTTCCGTGGAGGAGCGGCTCCATCCTGCATAGTAGCTGAACCCGATATTGTTCCTTCTGTTGATTTCCTGATTGATGCTGAGGCGGTCCTGGATTCCCCAGAACGGGGCAGAGGTTAGCTCGTCTTTCTCGGAAAGCAGCCCGCCGCCGGAGGTCAGGGTACTCTGCAGGCCGCGCTCCTTCATTGCTCCGCCGTTGACGGTGAGGCTGTTGTAGATGCTGATTGCGCCGTAGCGGGCCTGGAAGAGCATACCGGCATTGCCCAGACCTCCGTAATTGGCATAGCCTCCTATGGCGGAGACGCTGCCGGAGTAGCCGCCTTCCGGAATACGTTTCAGTGTGATTTCGATGGTTCCGCCGGTGATTGAGGCGTTCTGGTTGAGTCCTGCGAGGTAATTGACCTTGACCTTGTCGATTCTGTCCGCCGGGATGTTGTCCAGCTCGTCGAAACTCGTGAGTTTCATTCCGTCCACGTAGATCTCGCTGACATCGATGCCGCTGATTCTGTAGACGGAGCCCTGGCGGCTGACACCCGGCAGGAATACAAGGGCATCCGAAGTGGTTTTGCCCCTGACAATGTCGGAGGAGCGCAGGTTTACAGTGTAGCCGTCGGCCTGATGGCGGGTGCGGCGGGCGATGACGATGGCTTCTTCGAGGGTCAGGGTGTCCTTGAGGGTGGATTCGGAGGTGTCCTGGGAATATGCCGGTACAGCGGATATGCATAGGAGGGGCAACAGGACTGAAGTTCTGAGAACGGTGAGTAAAATGGGTTTCATGGTGATCGGTTTTTATCCCAAAAATGGAGGGAATAAAGTTTAATCACAACATGAAAAGTTTAATTTTTTAGGATGCAAATCGTTGGTTATCAGGGTTGTGTTAAGGGAAAGTTTCATCTGCCCCGGCCGGCGGTCATTTGCTGTCCCTGTCGCAGTTTGCGAGCAGGCTGCGGATATAGATGCTGAGGTTCGTGTCGCTTTCCCGCAGGCCGAGCCTGGCCCGTATCCGGCTGGCGGTGTTGTAGTGGCTGCGGCCTCCGTTGTTGAGCAGGAACGAGATGTCCTTGCCGTTGAGCCCCGCGGCGTAGAGGCAGCAGTATCCGGTCTCCTCATCGGTGAGGCCGTGGCTCTGAAGTACGGAGATAAACTCCGGGTGAGTTATGCGGTAGGAGCTCAGTACGGCGGAGATGAGGCTGCGCTTGTCTCCGGCCATCCTTTTCAGGCGTGCGCAGTTCTCCTTGGAAATTCCGCTTTCAGGGTCCTTTTCGGAGAGCAGGCCTGTCAGCAGGGCAGTCATTTCCTCTATGTTTTTCCGCTCCTGGTCTGATACGGGGGATGCGGTACTGTTTCCGTATTTTTTCCTCATGATGACAGTCATCGCAGAGAGCAGCGCGGTGACGAGTACCGCCGCGGCAGTCCAACCGATGACTCTCCTCGTCCGTACTTTCGGGTCCAGGGCTTTCCGGTACGCGGTCATGGCCTTCTTCTGCCGGACGACCTTCTCCTGCACTTCCTCAATCCTGCGCCCGGTCTCCTCAATCCTGCGCCCGGCATCCTCTTCCCCGGCCTGCATCGTCTCCTCCAGCTTCAAGCAGGCAGTTGTGTCCTTGCTCTGTGCCGCGCAGATACCGGCGGAAATGCAGAACAGAATCGTCAGGCAGATTGTTGAGAATTTCGTCATCATCATAAGTGAGTGAGTGCAAAATTATGAAATTTTTCTATTCAGTCTGTAATCCGCTATCCGTACTAACCACCGTGTCTTGAGATGAATCTGTGAGTCGGGTGCTCTACAGACTGGCACTGAGAGAGGTGAGTCTGTTTTCTACATGTCCTGAAAACACACTGAAAACATGAGCAGTACCGGATTCTCTCTCTTACAGACTGCAGGAGGTCCCCATCTGTCTGTAACCCCCGTACCTTAAGTAAAATGCTGAAAAACATATCTTTAAGCAGAACTGCAGATTACAGACTGAAGGGTGCTTACACTCGTTTACGCCTTTTACCCCCTGTGTCTGTTTCACGTCCTTCGTCGGAATGCTCTGAAAACAAGAATCATTCCGAATTCCCTCTCCTACAGACTGTCGGTAAATTGGGGGTGTCTGTAGTACGGTGATTGGAGGTAATATGCTGGAAATGTGAATGTGGGCTGAAAAGTTGAATTACAGACTGCTCTGCTCATACAGACCTGACTGCTCTGCTCAGATGAAGAACAGCGACGCTCCCGTGACACTGATGACGGCTCCGATGACCTGTCTGGCGGTTACTTTCTCCTTGTAGATGAGCTTGGAAGGGAGGATGATGAGGATGGGGGTGAGGGCCATGATGGTGGAGGCGATGCCGGCTTCGGTGTAGTTGACGGCGAGCAGGGAGAGGGAAACGCCGAGGAAGGGGCCGAAAAAGGTGCCGGTGGCGGCGGCGCCCATGGATTTTACGTCCTTGAAGGAGGCGAGCAGGCTCCGGCCCTTTTTCTGCAGGAACATGATGACTATGAAGCCGGCCAGGCCGGCGACGGCGCGTATCTGGGTGGAGGCGAAGGGGATGACGAGGTTGTCCAGGTCGGTGACGGGCGGGGCGGCCTCCATGTAGTGGTTCATGCCTATCTTGCTGAGTACCAGTCCGACGCCCTGGCCGATGCCGGCTCCGATGCCGAAGAGCACGCCTTTCAGCGGTAGATTGATGCCGATTCTGTGATGATGGTGCAGTCCGTGCGGTTTGCGGTAGTGTCCTAAGGCATGCCCGTGACGTCTTTTACTGCTGACGTGGTCTGCATGATATGTCTTGTCTGTTGTGTCCTCTTGGCCAGTATTTTCAGAGTCCGTCCTGCCGAGAATCGAGATGCCGATACCGGCTACACAGACCAGCATGCCGGCAATGGCTGTCAGCGACATCTTCTGTCCTAAAAAGAAGTAGCCGGCGATGGCGGCTGTAGGCGGGGCGAGGGTCATGAACAGCTGGCCGAGCCGGGAGCCGATGACCACATAGGAGTTGAATAGGCAGAAGTCTCCGAAGACGTATCCGACGAGGCCGGAGAGGGCGAGCCACAGCCAGGCGGCCCCTCCTGCATTGACGGGAAAGGGCGAGCCGGTGACGACAAGCAGGAAGATTCCGAGCATCACCATGGCCATGATCAGCCTGATGATGTTGAGAGACAGGGAGCCTACTTTCTTGCTGGCGTATTCGAAACTCAGTGCCGTGAGGGTCCAGGAGACGGCGACGATGAGTGAGATGATCTCTCCGAAATGCTGGTTCATATTCTAAAAAAACGACTTGACGATGTAGAACAGTACGGGTACGAGCAGAGCCGGCAGCATGTTGAGGGTCCTGCAGTCCTTGATGCCGAGGATGGAGAGTCCGGAGCTGGCGATGAGGACTCCGCCGACTATCGATATCTCGCACATCAGGCTGTCGGATATGACGTCACCGGCCAGGGAGGTGACCAGGTATATCGACCCTTGGAAGAGAAAGAGCACCGGGGCTGCCAGGACCATGCCTATGCCGTAGGTGCTGGCCAGGACAGTGGATGTCACGAGGTCGAGCATGGCGTTGGTGAACAGATAGGTATTGTCCCCGTACAGGGCGCTCATCACCGAACCGACCATCGACAGGGTGCCGATGCAGTAGAGCAGGATGCCGGTGGAGAGGCCTTCGGCCAGCCGCGATTTCGAGTACCTGGAGACCAGTCCGTTGAACCGGTCTGAAATCTTCAGTACCGTACCTGTCAGCGAGCCTATGGCCAGACTGGCGATGAACAGGACAGGGTATTCGCTCTTGGAAATGTTGGATACGAAGGCGCCCGTCCCGAGCAGGAGGGCGGCCAGTCCCATTGCGTTGTACAGGGCGTCCCGGTACTCGGGCTTGATGGCCTTCCGGGCCAGGCTTCCGAGCAGGCTGCCGGCGATGATACACGAGGTATTGACAATAGTTCCTAACATTTTTCCTAAATCCGTGCAAAATTAGGAAGGTGTCGGGTTTTTAGCAAGTTATTTTGACAAGAAGTGTCAGGTTCAGTCCACGAGGCCTTTGCAGAAACTCAGGACATCCTCCCAGACTGCCTCCTTGCCCTTCTCGTTGAGTATCTCGTGGCGCATGGAAGGGTAGAGGCGGGACCGCACGTCCGTGTATCCGGCCCGCTGCATGGTGCGGACGGCCTGGCGGAATTTCCTGGGGCTCAGCAGGCAGGGGTCGTCTTCTCCGGAGATGAAGAGTACGGGCATGGAGGGGTTGCGGGGCCTCCATCCGGAGATGCTGTAGGCGTCCTGCATGATGGTGAAGAGGTTGAGGAAGCCGTGGGCCGTGAACTGGAAGTTGCAGAGAGGATCGGCGTCGTAGTTGCGTACGATCTCGGGGTCGGAGCAGACCCAGGCATTGGGTGAGCCTTCGTGCCGGAAGCGGCGGTTGAACGAACCGAAGGCGAGGGTCTGGATGATCTTCGGGCGGCATTTCTCCCCGGCCCGCGCGGCATAGAGCCTGGCCACCAGTTTCCCGATACCGGCACCGCTGTTGCGGCTGGGACTGCCGCAGACGATCAGGCCCGAGATCATGTCGTCGTAACGTTTTACGAATGAGCGGACTGCCATCGAGCCCATGCTGTGCCCGAGCAGAATCAGCGGCAGGTCCGGATGCTCCGTCCGCACTCTCTCCGTGACAGTCTTGATGTCGTCTATCATGGCCGTCCAGCCTCCCTCGTAGAAATACCCGAGGTCTTCGGAGCAGCGCACCGACTCCCCGTGTCCGCGGTGGTCGTGTATGATGCTGAAGAACCCGTTGGCCGCCAGGTATTCCATGAACGGGATGTACCTCTCCTTGTGCTCGCACATTCCGTGCACTATCTGAACGATGCCCTTGGGCGTGCCGGCGGCGGGTCCGCACAGCAGGATGCTGATCTCCAGTCCGTCGGACTCGGACGCAATCTTCTCTTTCTTGATTATGGCCTGTGTTGTGTCTGTCATGATACTGCAGGATATATCGAAAAGCATGCCACAATTTACCCGTGCCGCAGTGGGTGCGGGTATCGGAAATTTTCGTATATTTGCGGAATAGAGTTTGCAAATTTTCAGGCATGAAAAATACGATATACGAGAAGATGGGCGGGGATACCGCGGTGGAGATGAAGGACGATCCCGTGTTCGGGGTCATCGGAGGGGGTAGCTGGGCTACGGCCCTGGTGAAGCTGCTGACGGACAACGGGAGGCAGCTGAACTGGTACATGCGCGACACAGGTGCGATAGAGCACATAGAGCGGTATCACCATCACTCGAAATATCTGCCCGCGGTGGAACTGGACGCCGACAGTTTTACCATTACCAACGACATCAATTATGTGGTGGAGGAATCGGATATCCTGATCTTCGCCATTCCCTCGGCCTACTTTCTGAAAGAGGTGAGCCGGATTACCGCGTCTTACGACGGCAAGTTGCTCATCTCGGCGGTCAAGGGCTTCGTGGGTGACCGCTATCTGACCATCGCCGAGTATTTCCACGAGGACCACGGCGTGCCTTTCGACCGGATAGGAGTGATCAGCGGCCCCTGCCACGCAGAGGAGGTGGGCATGCAGCGCCTCTCGTACATCACCCTATCGTCCAAGTACATAGAAGTGGCAGAATATCTCTGCGGCTTTTTCCGCAACTACTATGTGAACACGATAGCATGCACCGATATCTATGGTGTGGAGTACGCCGCAGCCCTGAAGAACGTCTACGCCATCGCCGCCGGTGTCTGCTATGGCTGCGGATACGGTGACAACTTTATGGCCGTACTGATAGCCAGCTGCTTCCGTGAGATGAAGGAGTTCATCAACGTCACCAATCCCGATACCCGCCGCAACACCTCCATGTCGGCATATCTCGGCGACCTGCTCGTTACCTGCAACTCTCCCTTCTCACGCAACCGCAACTTCGGCCGCATGCTCGGCAAGGGCTATTCGGTCCAGACCGCCATTCTCGAGATGAGCCAGGTGGCCGAGGGCTACTACGCAACCAAGGCGATACATGAGATCAACCGCAAGTTCCGGGTCAGCATGCCCATCGCCGATACGGTCTACTCCATCCTCTACGGGAGGGAAAATGCCGTGGAGGCCATGCGGGCCCTGCAGGACAGCCTGATGTAGAACCGGAAAGGAACACTGGAAAAGAACAGAAAAACAATAAACTTAAAAACAAAAGTTATGGTAAATGTAAATTTCAAACCCTCGAAGGCGTATATCGAGAAGGCACTCAACGCTTTCGACACCCTTCAGGGAAGACAGGGAAGAGGCAATGATTTCTTAGGCTGGCTCGATCTGCCCTCGGACACTCCGGAGTCCATCGTAAAGGGCTGCGAGGACATCGCTAAGGAATGGAAGGACAAGGGCGTGCAGGTGGCCGTGGTCATCGGTATCGGCGGCTCCTATCTCGGAGCAAAGGCAGCCCTCGAGGCTCTCTCGCACTCCTTCGGCCTCAATGAGAAAGGCATTCACGTAGTCTTCGCCGGCTTCAACCTCTCGGAGGAATATCACGCCGAGCTTATAGACTACATCCAGGATAAATCGGTGGCAGCCGTGGTCATCTCCAAGTCAGGCACCACCACTGAGCCCGCAGTGGCTTTCCGCGTCATCAAGGAGCATATCGAGGAGCGCTACGGCAAGTCCGAGGCCGCTTCCCGCATCGTGGCCGTCACCGACAAGGCCCGCGGTGCCCTGAAGAGCCTCTCGGATCAGGAGGGCTACCGTACCTTCGTGATTCCCGACAACGTAGGCGGCCGCTTCTCGGTCCTCACCCCCGTGGGCCTGCTCCCCATCGCCCTGGCCGGTTACGATATCCGTGCCCTGCTCAAGGGTGCCGCCGCCATGGCCCGCCGCTGCTCCGAACGCAGTGAGGAGAATCCCGCCCTCATCTACGCCGCAGCCCGCAACGAACACTACGATGCCGGCAAGAAGGTGGAGATCTTAGTCAATTTCAACCCCAAGCTCCAGTACGTCGGCGAGTGGTGGAAGCAGCTCTTCGGCGAGTCCGAGGGCAAGGAAGGCAAGGGTATATTCCCCGCCTCGGTTAATTTCACCACCGACCTGCACTCCATGGGCCAGTACATCCAGGAGGGCGAGAGGATGCTCTTCGAGACTGTCATCTCAGTAGAGAATGCCGGCCGCGAGCTGGTCATCACGAACGACCCCCAGAACCTCGACGGCCTTAACTTCCTCACCGGCATGCACCTCGAGCACTGCAACAAGATGGCCGAGGCCGGTACCCGTCTGGCCCACCTCGACGGCGGAGTGCCCCAGGGCAGGGTGACAGTGGACCGCATCGACGAGTACAATCTCGGCGAACTCTTCATGTTCTTCGAAGAGGCCTGCGGTATCTCGGCCTACGTCCTCGGAGTCAATCCTTTCGATCAGCCCGGAGTGGAGGCCTACAAGAAGAATATGTTCGCACTCCTCGGCAAGCCCGGTTACGAGGCTCAGGCCGAGGCCATCCGCAAGAGGCTCGAGTAGCCGTTAAAGCATTACAGCAGATCAGCAGATGAGAAAGGAGTTTCTCAGAAGTGTAGCCGGGCAGTTCTACAGCCTTACTGGCGGAGAGCTGCGCGGCTACTGCTTTGTCTTCCCCAACCGCCGCTCGTCCCTCTTCTTCCGCCGCTATCTGGGAGAGACGGCCGACAGACCCATTTTCTCCCCCGCGATAACCAACATCAACGACCTTTTCACCGAACTTTCAGGCCTCCATTCTCTCGACCGCATTACCCTCCTGCATCGGCTCTACACCGTGTATCGGGAGAAGGTGGAAGGCTTCGACGAGAGTTTCGACGATTTCGTCTACCGCGGCGAGGTGATCCTGTCCGACTTCGATGACATCGACAAATACATGGCCGATGCCGCCGGACTTTTTACGAACATCAGGGACCTCAAGGAGATAGAGGACCGCTACGACTACCTCAGTCCGGCCCAGCGGGAGGCCATAGCCTCGTTCTGGGGGGTGGTCATCCCTTGCCGCGAGGGGCGCAAGGAACAGCAGTTCCTGGGAATGTGGGACAGCATGCACGGCATCTACACCGGTCTGCGGACTCTGCTGGAGAGCAGGGGAGAGGCCTACGAGGGCATGATATACCGCTCGGTGGCCGAACGTCTCAAGGAGGGCGACCCGGACCTGCTCCGGGCTCTGGAACGCTATGACCGGACGGTGTTCGTAGGACTCAATGCCCCGAACCGCTGCGAGCGCACCCTCTTCGAGACTCTTCAGAAACTCGGCCGCGGGGACTTCTACTGGGACTACTACGGCGAGGCTGTCCGCGACCCTGCCAACAAATCCTCCCTCTTCATGGAGGACAATGTCTCCCGCTATCCCTCCCTCCACCCGCTGCCGGAGGACGGAGGGCTGTGTGAGGCTCCTCCCAGGATAGAGGCGGTCTCCATCCCTTCGGCTGTAGGCCAGACCAAGTACGTCCACGACATCCTGCAGCGGATAGTCCGGGAGGAAGGCACCTCCGACCTCTTCTCGACCGCCGTCCTCCTGCCGGACGAGCAGCTGCTTTTCCCTCTGCTCAATTCCCTTCCGGAGGAGGTCACTCCGGTCAATGTCACCATGGGCTATTCCCTGGCCCACAGCAACGTGTCCTCATTCGTGGCAGCCATCGCCTCCCTTCAGGACCGGCTCCGGATCCGTGACGGGCAGGTCCGTTTCTACTGGAGGGACGTCCTGGCACTTCTGGCCCATCCCTACATCAGCGGCAGTACGGCTCTTCAGGAGCGGGCGAAGGAACTCAGGGACAATATTATCAAGGCCAATACCATCTATCCCGAGGCCGGCTTCCTCAGCGAGGGGCAGCCTCTCCTCGGCCTGATCTTCCAGGACGCCGCGAGGGCGGATGTTCCCGCCTCGGAGGCTGTCTCGGACTACCTCACCTCCATTCTGGATGCTGTTACGGAAGGAGCGGACCGTATCGACAAGGAATTCTTAGCGGGCTACAGCCGCAGTCTCAACCTGCTGCACTCGCTCGGGATAGACATGCGCAAGGATACTTATTTCCGCCTGCTGCGCCGTCTGGAGGCCTCGGTGTCGATCCCCTTCAGCGGAGAGCCGCTGGACGGTCTGCAGATCATGGGACCGCTGGAGATCAGGGCCCTGGATTTCGAGAACTTGATAATCCTCTCGGTGAACGAGGGCACTTTCCCTTCCCGGAATACGGCGGCCTCGATGATACCGTACAACCTCCGCCGGGGCTTCGGCCTGCCCACCTACGAGTTTCAGGACTCGATCTCGGCCTATCATTTTTACCGCAGTATCTGCCGGGCCCGCAGGGTGTGGCTGTTGACCGACAGCCGGGGTGACGGCCTGCGCTCCGGAGAGGAGAGCCGCTATATCAAGCAGCTCGAGTATCATTACGGCCTGCCGGTGGAGCGCCGTACAGTCTCCTTTACCATTACCGGCAATTCCCTGCCGGAGGTGGCTCCGGTGCCCAAGACCCCGGAGCATCTGGAGAGACTGCGCGGGATGACATTCTCCAATTCCTCCCTGCAGACGTGGATGGGCTGTTCCATGCGTTTCTACTACCAGTATATCCTGGGTCTCAAGGAAGAGGAGGACCTTTCCGAGGGGGTGGACAATGCCGCCTTCGGCACGCTCTACCACTATGTCATGCGCCGGCTCTACGAACCCTTCAAAGGCCATCCCGCAGACAGGGCCGCACTCAGGAAAATGGCTGCGGATACAGAACGCATAGCCGCATTGGTGGATGAAGGCTTCCATGGCGAGCTGGAACTGAAGGAGATAAGCGGACGCAACCGTATCGCCGGAGCCTTAGTGGCCAAGCTGGCGGCCAGGACTCTGGAGGTGGATGCCGCCCGTCCGGATGGAGAGGAGATCAGTTCCGTCGTGGCCTTGGAAGAGAACTATACCGCGTCATTCCGGACTCCGGCAGGGCACGATGTCCGGCTCCGGGGCATTTTCGACCGGGTCGACAGGGTGGGAGGCCGGCTGAGAATCGTGGACTACAAGACCGGCGGGGAGCATTTCAGCTGCCGGGAGATAAGCGAGCTCTTCCAGAGCGATACCCACGGCGGAGGCAGTCATTTCTTCCAGCTGCTGCTGTATCTGCTTATCCTGTCTGACCGTAAGCAGGAACCGAAGGTGGATGACGTGGAGAACGTCCTCTTGGAGATATACTACACCCGGAACCTCTATACCGGGGGACAGGCCTGGCGCACGCCCCTTAAATCCGAATATGAGGAGTTCACTCAGGCATTGGGGACCCTTCTGGACCGTATCCTGAATCCGGACGAGCCGTTCACTGCCTGCGAGGACGGGGCAGCCTGTGAGTATTGTCCCTTCACTGCATTGTGTAACAGATAAATAACAGAGAATATGCTGGAGATATGCAAGGCGTCGGCCGGGTCGGGCAAGACCCACAAACTTACCGGGGAGTATCTGCGGATGCTCTTCAGCGGCGGGACCGACCGCTATAAATCGATTCTGGCGGTGACATTCACCAACAAGGCTACCGGCGAGATGAAGCAGAGAGTCCTCGAGGAGCTGCACCGGATAGCCTCCGGGGAGAAATCCCCATTCATCGCTGACCTCGCCCGCTCGGGCCGGTTTGCGGACATGGCTTCCGCCGGCAGCACTCCGGAGGCCGTGGAAGAAGCGGTGCGCCGGCATGCCTCGGCTCTGCTCTCGGCTATTCTGAACGACTACTCTCTCTTCAATATCAGCACTATCGACCGGTTCTTCCAGCAGGTGCTCAGGGCATTCGCCATAGAGACCGGGCATTTCTCGTCCTATAATGTGGAGATCAACGACGACAGCATCTTAGCCATAGCTGTGGACGAGCTGATGGGCTCGATAGACGATAACGAGGAACTGCTGCAGTGGCTCATCGACCTGTCCGTGGAGGCGGTGGAGAACGGCCGTGACTGGAACAGCGTGCCCCAGCTGCTCCGTCTGGGTTCGGAGCTCTTCAAGGAGCCTTTCAAGCTGGCGGTGCGCGGCTCCGGGGTGGAACTGGCCGGGCGCACTTCCATAGCCGAGTGCGGGAAGGCCATGCGGAAGGTAGTTAGGGACTTCCGCGAGGAGTGCCGCAGCATGGCGGACGAGGCGGCGGCCATAATGAGCCGTTATGATCTTGTACCCTCTGATTTCAAGGGCGGTTCCCGCTCGTTCATGAACTATTTCGACAAGCTGCGTTCCGGACGCTACGAGGCCCCTCCGGCCACATTTGTCAGCATGGCGGAGGAAGAGCCGGCCAGATGGTGCGCCTCCTCGGCCAAAACCAGGGCCTCCGACATCGCCTCCGCATATCATGCCGGGCTTGCGGAGATAGTCCGCAGGGCTTCCGACCCGGACCGCCTCACCAAGTACTTCACTGCCCTGGAGATACTGCGAAATCTTTCCGTGGCCGGTATCCTGAGCGACATCGAGGCTCAGGTCCGGGACCACTGCCGCCGCAACAACTTAGTCCTGCTTTCTGACACCCCGCGCTTCCTGTCGGACATCATCGACGGCAGCGACACACCTTTTATATACGAGCGCGTGGGTTCCCGCCTGGACAACTACCTGCTGGACGAGTTCCAGGACACCTCCCGGATGCAGTGGGACAACTTCGAACCCCTGCTCCGCGACAGTGTGGACGCCGGTAGTCCCTGCCTGATAGTGGGCGACGTCAAGCAGAGCATCTACCGCTGGAGAGGCTCCGACTGGAGGCTGCTGGATACGGAGATAGCCTCCCGTTTCGACCCCCGCAAGGTCCACACCGATACCTTAGCCTACAACTGGCGCAGTTCCGCCGAAGTGGTTTCCTTCAACAATTCCTTCTTCGGCTCCGTCGGGGCCCTGACCGGTGATGAGCTCATAGGCCGCATCTACTCCGACGCCGTGCAGCGGATACCGGAGGGCAGCAGCCGTCCCGCGGGGCATATCCGGGTCACATTTACCGAAGGAAGCAGCGCGGATATGTGGGAGGAAAGTTGCCTGCAGCGGATTCTCGATGCGGTCCGCACCCTTATGGAGCACGGCTACCGCCCCGGGGACATAGCCTTCCTGGTCCGGACCCGTGCCGAGGGCGCCGCCATATCGGACCTGCTGATAGCCAACGGCTACAATATCATGACGGAGGACTCCCTCCGTCTCTCCTCCTCCGCAGCGGTGCGCCGGACCGTGGACTGCCTGAAAGAGATGGCCGCCGGTATGTCCGGGACAGCTCCGGACGGGGAGGACGGCCCGGCAGCCGGGAAATCCCTCTACAATATCTGCGAGACCCTTCTGCGCTCCCGTCCCGAAGGGCAGGAGGACGGCGGCTCGGCCTTTGTAAACGCCTTCCTGGACTGTGTCCTGGAATATATCGGGGCGGAGGGCTCCGACCTCACCGGCTTCCTGCGCTGGTGGGAGACCGAGGGGGCCGACCGCTCCGTCTCGGCTCCGGAGGGCAGGGACGCCCTGCGCGTGATTACGATACACAAGTCCAAGGGCTTGGAATTCAAGGCCGTCATCGTGCCTTTCCTCCAGATACCATTCGCGCCCAAGGGCAACACCGCCAAATACATCTGGTGCGGTTCCTCCATACAGCCCTTCGATATGCTGCCGGTCTATCCCCTGGAGTGCCGCAGCAGTCTGGAACAGACCGTATTTGCCGGAGACTACTTGCGGGAGAAGCGCTACAGCGCCGTGGATGCGGTCAATGTGGCATACGTCGCCTTTACCCGGGCGGTGCAGGAGCTCATTGTCTTTGCCCTCGTGCGTCCTTCCAAGAACGGCCCGGCCCCCACGTCCGTATCCCATATCCTCTATTCCCACCTTCAGGGACAGCTCGAGGACGGGATCTACGAATTAGGAGAATGGACCTCGCCCCAATACCGGAAAGGCGGGGAGAGGGGAGCGGCCGGGGAGGAGATGGCCCGCGTGCCGTCGGTTCCCATAGGGGACAGGCTCAGGCTCTCCTTCCGCGGGGAGGAGTTCTTCAAGAGGGACAGCCGCCGCACCAGAGGTATTGTCCTGCATGAGATATTGTCCAGGGTGGAGACGGCCTCCGATCTGGAGGAGGCGGTGCGGGGGGCCGTGGTCTCCGGCATTCTTCCCGCCAAGGAGGGGCCGCAGGTGCTGGAGCAGCTCTCCGGGATGCTGCGGTCGGTGAGCGACAGGCATTGGTTCGACGGGACTTACCTTTTGATGAACGAGGCGACCGTCATTGCTCCCGGAGGGGACAGCTACCGTCCGGACCGGATGATGTTCAGCCCTGACGGGCAGAAGGCTGTGGTGGTGGACTACAAGTTCGGCAGCCGCAGGGACGGGCAGTACCGCTCCCAGGTCAGGGGATATATGGATCTTCTCGGGCAGATGGGCTACCGGGAGGTGGAGGGATGGCTGTGGTACGGGGAGGACGGAGTGGAGGAAGTGGGACAATCTGCGGGGAAATGATTATATTTGCGTCCGGAATTTAAACTGAACTGAATTATGTCAAAAGTAGTTTACAAAGTCAAGGGCATGATGTGCGGTCACTGCGTCATGCATGTTCAGAAGGCCCTGGAATCATTGCCGGGCGTGAAGGCTACAGTTACTCTCGAGCCGGCAGAAGCTGTCATAGAGTTTTCTGAGAAGGTTTATGACAGGGCCGGGCTCCAGTCAGTGATAATCGAAAAGGCCGGAGAATATATTCTGGAAGACAAATAAGTATTTAGTATGAAATCGTATTTTAGGATTCTAAACGCTGCGGTGACGGCTGTCGCTGCGGCAGTGGCTCTCTGCTCATGTACTTCAGAGGTCAGTTTCGACGAGGATTCGTTCGATACTACTGTCAATGTGGGAGGAGATGCATTTTCACTTCCTCTCGGCTCGACGGCTGAGTTTGCAGTAGGTGACTTTCTGAATATCTCAGAGGGGGATATCATCAAAGTGGATGATGACGGTAATTATTATATCGCTTTCAATCAGACATTCGGACAGGAAATATCGATGAATGATTTTGCTGACCGCCTTACAGTCCCCGGACTAACACACTCTCTTGATCCCAAGTCGATTGCTCTTCCGGAGATTCAGGACATTGACGGTTTGCCTGACGGTATAATCGAAGAACTGCCCGGGGTAGAGCTGGACGGAGAGAACATCAGGGTAGGACTTGGTTTCGATGAGGAATTTGCCTACGAGTTCGGTTTTGAGGAAGCTGCCGAGTACGGGCTGGTCAGCATCGACAGGGTGAATTTGGAAGAAACTTATATCCGGCCGGTAGTGGAATTGGATACAGATGGTGAAATACCCTCCTCTCTGAGTTTTGAGGTTTCATTGGAAGTACCGGAACATTATGTGTTTGAAGATTCTCCTCAGATTGACAACGCTACAGGTACCATTACTTTTACCGGTACCATGAGGGCTGACGGAGTGATGGAATTCGAGCCCGTGACACTTGTCGCTATAGACTTTGATCCGTCGGACAGCGGATATGATGAATTTGTCTTTACTGATGATTTTGCCGTGCGTAATTCGGCAATCACCTGTAAACGTGAGGATTTTAATTTATTATCAGGCAAGACTCTGGATGTGAGCCTGACAGTCCTGGTCGGTTCTGAGGACGGTTCTCTCACTCCTCTTTCTTTTGTGGGCAAGGTCGATATAAAGATAGATCCGGTTGAGGAGCTTATAGCGCTGGAGGGGATTCCGGATATTCTCAAATCCGAGGATGTCTCTCTGGATTTCTATGCACCTTCCATCACGGCTTCCGTAAGTACCAATGCAGGTGTGCCGGTAGACCTGAGCGCTGATATCGTTCCGGTCTTCGGTGGCAGTGACGGCGGGAGCCTGCATCTGGACATGTCCACTCCAGTGTCGGAGGATCCTGCTGTGACGGAGACCGGGTATTACTGGATATCGTCGGAGCGGCCTTCGGATCTCGCTCCTGAGTATGAGTGGATAGAAGCCGATGTAAGGAGCTTGCTCAGACAGATTCCGGACGAGGTGAGGATAGAGGTGAATGCCGGGACTGACCCGACCCAGAGTGCCTATGTGGTATGCAATTCGTATTACGATATAAGCGGAGAATTTTCCGTGAATGTACCTTTCTCTTTCGGGGACGATCTGTACCTTGCGGCGAAAGATACGATACCTGATCTGCCGTCCATACTTTCCACAGTAGTGCGTTCGGCCAATGTCATTATTAAGGGCGAGGTTACGAGCACTATACCAGTAAACGTGAATCTCAAGGCGTATTTTCTTGATGAACGTGGTGACCGTGTAAACGGCATACCGGAGGTGGAGCAGATGATAGAAAGTGCCGGTGCTGACGGTACACCTGTCGTCTGTCCTTTAGAGCTGTCAATTCCCAAATCGGACGTGCAGCAGGATATATGTTCTATGGTTCTCGTATTCGAGCTGCTTCCCGGGAGCGAGCCGGGCCTGCCGCTGTCGGAATCCTCTTCTGTGAAAGCTGATGTGGTACTGGAAATTCCCGGAGGAGTGACGCTGGATATCAATGATCTTGATGAATTCACTTACAATTACTAAGCCTAGAAGGAGATGAAAAAGATATTTTTTGCAATATTTGTATTAGTGGCTGCGGCTGTGTCTCTGAATGCGCAGAGCAGAACCAGTTATTTTGTCAAGAACTCCACGCAGAATCATTATCTTAACCCGGCCTTTGTCCCTGATCAGGGCTATGTGGGTGTTCCTTTGCTGAATAGTTTCGATATTCAGATCGGGACTAATTTCGGACCATCTTCTTTTCTATTCCCGCTTGCAGACGGGAAGACAGGTCTTTTTCTCAATCCGGAGGTGGATGCTGATGTCTTCATGGCAGGATTGAAGAGTACCAGTTATCTGGATGGAAATATCGGCTACAATATTGTTGATGCCGGTTGGTTCACAGGTAAGGATTCTTTCTGGACACTTTCTCTGGGTGTGGATGCGGATGTAGAAAGCTCTGTGCCTAAAGAACTGTTCGGCTTCTTAAAAAGAGGAATGGAGACTGACCCGCAGCAGTATTCAATACGTAATTTAAGTCTTGGTGCGCAGGTTTACGCATCCCTTTCCCTGGGCTATTCCCGCGGACTGGATGAGCTGGTCAAGGGTCTGAGAGTGGGAGGTAAGGTCAAATTTCTGGCCAGTGTCGCAGATATTCAGGTAAATATGAACAGCCTGGACCTCAATATGAGTTCTCAGAAATGGAACGTATCTACTCTTGGTACAGCCCACATATTAGGCGGAGGAATTGTTCCTACATTCAATGAGGACGGATACGTGAACGGTCTTAAGTTCGATCCGTCCGGTCTTGGAGCGGGAGGTTTTGGAATGGCG
The DNA here is from genome assembly GCA_902388455.1 of uncultured Alistipes sp. Lineage (GTDB taxonomy): Bacteria > Bacteroidota > Bacteroidia > Bacteroidales > UBA932 > Coprenecus. Next base: position 21,395 of record CABMPD010000018.1, read on the forward strand.
TTTGATCTAGGGGCTGAGTATACTATCTCTGAGGGGACTCCTGTAGACGGTCTGCGTTTTTCGATATCAGTGACTGACTTGGGATTCATTTCTTACAATAAAAGTAAATCCAGAATATTCAGAGCGGACAGAGCCTTTGAATACGATGGTTTTGAGAATATCGGTGGAGACGAAGGGCTTGAATCTCAAGTAGAGAATCTTCAGGACGAACTGTTCGGACTGGTGTCTTTCTCTGAAGAGCAGGTGGATAAAGCACAGAGCGGTCATCTTGCGGCGACTCTGTATGCCGGAGTTGATTATTCATTCCTGAATGACAAGATGAATGTCGGATTGCTGTATTCAGCACGTTTCGGCAGATTCAGGACGGAGAACGAACTTACGCTGGCATGGAATTACGCGCCTGTCCGCAGTTTTGATATAGCTCTTTCGTACTCGCTTTTGAAAACACATTCTACATTCGGATGGTTGATTACTTTCGTGCCTAGAAAAGGCATAGGCATATTTGTCGGCAGTGATTATACTCCGTTGAATTATACTGCATTCAACTTGGACGGATTCAAACTGCCTGTACCTTCGCGTCAGGTGATTCTGGATGTCAATTTCGGTTTGACAATATCGCTGGGAGGAACCAACAGAAGATACTGAGAGCGTATTTTCAGAATAGAAAAGAGGCTGTGGCAGGAAAATCTCCTTCACAGCCTCTTTTCTGTGTCTGCCGCAATCCGTCAGATTGCCGGAGCCGAGAAATGCTCCTTGGAGAAGATGCGGGCCTCGGTGATCACCACGCTGTTGCCGTCCTTGTCCCTCATGGTACCGACGAGGGTTCCGATCATCCTCTTGTGGTCCACGCTGGTGCACTCGAAGCGGATGTGATAGGGCTCGTCGATGTACACCGGCCTGAGGTAGGTGACATTCTGAGAGATGAAGTATGCGAGCTTGTCAGCCGGCCACATGGTGCCGAATACCTTGGCAAACGCGCACAGGATGAGGACTCCCTGAGCAACCGGACGTCCGAACTCGGTCGCGGTGGCATATTCGCGGTCTATGTGGATGGGGTTGTAGTCATCCGTCAGCTTTGCATAGACCTCAGCGTCTTTCTGGGTGAAGACGGTGTTGTAGTCATAGGTGTCGTGTTCCTTGATCATAACATGAAGAATTTAGATTAGCCCTATAAAGATAAGTCAAAAATACGGAAAAAACAAATTTAGGCCTCCTAAAATAGCATTTAAAATGCCAGGGAAAGACCGTCGTACGCCGGCTCAATACCCTCAGGAAGGGTTTTGCAGAGGTCCTCATACTTTTCCAGCTGGTGGGACAGATGGGTCAGAAAACAGTGCCGCGCACCCACCCTGCGGCAGACATCAATGGCCTTGTCCAGGGAAAAATGGGAAATGTGCGGGGTCCTGCGGATGCAGCTGACTACGAAGATGTCCACTCCGCGGAAGCGCTCTATGGACTCTTCGGAGATGTAGTTGGCATCGGTAAGATAGCCAAGGCGGCCGAAGCGGAATCCCAGGATGGGCAGCTTGTAGTGCATGGCCCGCACGGGGATTATCTCCACTCCACCGATGCTGAAGGGCTCTTCTCCGATGGTATGCAGGATGAAGTCCGGAACTCCTGGGTAGCGGTGGTCGCCGAAGGCGTAGGCGTACTCCCGTTTGAGAGATTCCTGGACGATGGGCTCTGCGTAGATGGGAAATGCCCGGTGCATGAAGTAGTTGAAGGCCCGCACGTCATCCAGTCCGCCGGTATGGTCCTTGTGCATGTGGGTGAGCAGCACAGCATCCAGCTCCCGGATACCGCTGCGCAGGATCTGCTGCCGGAAGTCCGGGCCGGCGTCCACCACCAGTCTCAGACCCTCGTATTCGATGTATGCGGAGGTTCTCAGCCGCTTGTCGTGGAAGTCGTCCGAGCGGCAGACGGGACAGGAGCAGCCGATGATGGGCATGCCCTGGGAAGTGCCTGTCCCCAGAAATTCTATTTTATTGCGGACTTTAGCGCTCATCGGCCCCAAAGATAGGGAAATTTGTGTAATTTTGTAAAATATGAATTGCAGACTTTATCTCGTTCCCGCCCCTCTGGGGGACAATCCTCCCGAGGAGGTCATCCCTCCCTATGTTTTCGGGCAGATAGCCCATGTCACCCGCTTTGCGGTGGAGGACATACGCACTGCCCGCCGGTATCTGTCCAGGATAGGCTTCAGGGGCAGGATAGACTCTCTTGCCTTCTACGAGATCAACGAGCATTCCACTCCCGAGGACATAGAGCGGATCGCGGCCGCCTTCACAGACGGTGAGGACATGGCCCTGATATCCGAGGCCGGTCTGCCTGCTGTGGCGGATCCCGGTGCCGCCCTAGTGGCCTTGGCCCATAAGGACGGGGTGGAGGTGGTGCCTTTCTCCGGTCCCTCGTCCCTGATGATGGCCCTGATGTCCTCCGGCATGAACGGGCAGTGCTTCGCCTTTGCGGGCTATATCCCGGCTAAGACCGATGCCCGCCGCAAGAGGCTCAAGGAGCTGGAGGCCCGTTCCCGTCGGAACTCCGAGACCCAGATAATCATCGAGACCCCTTACCGGAGCGATGCCCTCTTTCAGGACATCCTCTCAGTCTGCGATCCGTCCACGAGGGTATGTGTTGCCGCCGGCATCACCCTTCCGGACCAGATGATACGGACCCGCACCGTCGCCCAGTGGCGCAGGGAGGGTCTGACTATTTCCAAACGGCCGGCAGTTTTTCTAATCTACGCCTGAAAATATGGGAAAAATAGAACTTTGCGGAATGCGCTTTTTCGCCCACCACGGATGCTTCCATGAGGAGAAAGTCATCGGCAACCACTTTGTAGTGGACTTCGAGGCCTGGACAGATACCCGCGCGGCATCTGAGAGCGATGCCCTCGAGGACACACTCAACTATCAGATTATCTTCGATATAGTCAAGGAGGAAATGGCCGTCTCCTCCAATCTGCTGGAGCACGTCGGCGGCCGTATCCTGCGCCGGTTCCGGGCGGCTTTCCCGACAGTGGAGAGGGCCAGGATCTCAATTGCCAAGCTCAATCCTCCTCTCGGCGGGGAGGTGGGAGCGTCGAAGGTAACCCTTGAGCTGCAGGACGTATGAGAGTGGCCGTACACACCCTCGGCTGCAAGCTGAACTATGCCGAGAGCTCCACGATAGCCCGGGAATTTGCCCTGAGGGGCTATGAGGTGGTGCCTTCCACCTCGGAGGCGGATATCTACGTGGTCAATACCTGTTCGGTGACAGAGCACAGCGACAAGAAGGACCGCAACCTCATCCGCCGCCTCCACCGCCGCTCTCCCGGGGCCCTGATCGCTGTTGTGGGCTGCTACGCCCAGCTGAGAGGGGAGGAGATAGCCGCTCTGGAAGGAGTGGACATCGTCCTGGGAGCCCGCAGCAAGGGACTGGTGGTGGACGAGGTGGAGCGTCTGCTGGCCGCCGGAGGCCGCGGGAAGGCTCCTCAGAGAGTGGAGATCTGCGACATAGACTCGGTGGACAATATTTTCCCCGCGTACTCTACGGGGGAGAGGACCAGGGCTTTCCTCAAGATCCAGGACGGCTGTGACTACAAATGCTCTTACTGCACTGTCCCCTATGCCCGCGGAGGTAGCCGGAGCCTTCCTTCGGCCCTGCTGCTGGAGCAGGCCCGGGAGATAGCTGCTTCCGGCATAGTGGAGATAGTCCTGACGGGGGTCAATACCGGGGATTACGGGCGTAAGACGGGGGAGAGCTTCCTCTCCCTGCTGCGGGGCCTGAATGCGGTGGAAGGCATTGACCGTTACCGAATTTCCTCCATTGAGCCCAATCTACTGACTCCGGAGATAGTGGAGTGGATTGCCTCCGGGACCAAGTTCCTCCCGCATTTCCACATCCCCCTGCAGTCGGGCTGCGACCGGATACTCAGCCGGATGGGAAGGCGGTACAGGACAGAGGATTTCCGCAGGAAGATAGAACTGATCCGCAGTCATATCGATCATGTATTTTTCGGAATAGACGTGATAGTGGGATTTCCCGGGGAGACGGAGGAGGATTTCCGGGCCACGTATGATTTTCTGGAGGAGATCCGTCCCGCATTTATCCACGTATTCCCTTATTCCCGCAGAAGAGGTACTCCTGCGGCCGGGATGCCGGACCAGATTCCGGAGAATGTGAAGACCTCGCGTGTGGAGATACTGGAGGAGATGTGCGGGCGCCTGCATGCGGAGTTCTGCAGGGAGAACAGCGGAAGGACGGAGGAAGTGCTTTTCGAGAGCAAGTCCAAGGACGGGAAGATGGCCGGATACACGCGCAATTACATAAAAGTGGAGATGCCTTATGACAAGGCTCTGATAGGGAAGGTTGTCAAGGTCATTCTGCCCTGACGGTCTCTTCTTCCTCTTCTTCCTTGTAGTAGTATATCTGGTTTTCCTGTTCCTGCTCCTGATATTCAACGGAGCCGGTCTCTTCGAGAAAGTTCATGGGATTTTCCCTGGGACGAAGTATCTCCTCTTTGACTATATTGGCTTCTGCAGCTTCTTTTTCAAGTTCTTCCTCCGCTTTTCGAAGCTGTTGGAGCTCATACTGTTCCCTGCGTTTTCGGGTGAAGAATATGTTTCTCCAAAAGTCCCCGAATGTGTCGAACTCGTCCTGGTAGGTGACACCGAAGCCACTGCGCTGGGTATTGTCCAGATAGTTGGAATAGGAGTCTGCGGAGCGGGTGAACAGGGTGACGCGCAGTTTGCCCTGGCGGTCGACTTTTATCTCGGCATCAAAGTCTCCCGCCCAGTTTGAAGAAGTTTCGTCGTTGCCGACATTTCCATTGATTATCAGTCTGTTGTTGAATGCCTGGTAGGATACGGCAACATCGAACATTCCCCAGCTTCCATTGCTGCCGCCAGGCTGGTAGTTGAGACCGAGGTCCAGCGGTATATCCAGTTGTCGGAATATGTTGTTGAATTGGTTGGAAAGCATCTCGCTGGCGTTGGAGTATAGAATCGTGGAGTTATTTATGATGCCGGACTGCTCGTCAGGTACAAAGCTGCCGGATATCAGCAGTGCCATGAATTGTTTCTGTACTTTATCCGGGGTGCTGAGTGCGCTTTCTACACGGCCTTTGGTGATAGGATCCAGGTCCGGGATATCAATGGAGAATGAGAGTTCGGGGTTGGTCAGGGAGCCCTGGATCTGGATGCCGCAGTTGACGTTGCGGCGGTTGCCCACGGATGTGGTGTCGGCTATGAGGGTTGATATGGATGCTTTGGTGCTGTAGGTTGCACCTACGTTCAGATTGGTGTTCTTCAGGTCTCCGTTGAAAGCTATTGTTCCTCCTTCATTGATGGTGAAGTCGCGGGACTGCATGTAGAGAGTATAGTGGAGACTTCCTTCATTGATGGTGTAATCACCCCTGAGATCCATGATGTTACGTGAGGGATTGAGGGTAAGGTTGATATTCCCGTTTCCATTGCATCTTAAGATGTCTCCCAGCTGTTTATCAATCTCTATCTGAAGTTCTGTGCCGGATGTTACTCCTGCAGTCGCGCGTATTTCTATATTTCCCCTGTGTCTTATATGCTCAGTACCTTCTATATCGGCAGGCAGAACAGTGCTGTCTGCCGGAAGCCTGAAATCCGTATAGGATATCAGGTCTGTTGTGGAGGCGGAAGATGATGAGGACAGAGGGATGTGAAGGGACGAGTTCCCCGCAGTGGTGACCTGGGCGTCTATCTGAAGGTTGTCAGTGAATCCGGAGAGGCCTACCTGCCCGGATGCATAGGCTGTGCCGTAAAATTTTTCGTTGTGTATTTCCTGAGTGTTGAGAACCTGAAATTCATTAAAGTTAAGATTGGCATCCAGATAGATATTCTTGAAAAAATCATGAGTGATACTGCCTGCGAGCATGGCAGTAGCTCCGTCCGGATCTGTAATGGAAAGGCTGTCCAGCTCTATCCGTTGGCGGCTCATGGTAATGGGACCGCTTACGATATATGGAACCTGGGTGAAAACGGGGGTAACGGCCATGGAGTCGATGTGACTGTTCTCACTGCTCAGCATCAGCATGTCCAGTTGCCCTGTGGCACCTATGTCCCCGGATATATAGCCGCCGGAAATGTCCATTATGTCTGCCAGGAATGGAGATATGGTTGTCAGACTGAAATTTTCGAGACGGAGGTCGGCATCTAGATAGTTGCGGCCCGGAATGAAATAACCGCTGATGTTGATGGGATTCTCTCCATGTATGTAATTGTTGATTAATAAGTTGAATCTGTTTCGAGCTAAATCTCTGCGACTGAGTATGGAAATTTCGCCCAACTCCTCTCCCTTTAGTTTCAGACCTTTGCCGCTTATCTCCATATTTGCGCCCATTCCGCTGAAAAAGTTGAACAGGTCCACCTCGCCGGAGAGTCTTCCCTGAATGTCCAGATCCGAGGTGGTGAATGAGTTGAGAAGGTCCAGATTGAGATTTGCCAGCCGGAGGGACAGTGCGCTTTCCGGATTATCGGAGATGGAACCGTTTATCCGCAGAGAGTCCTGTGCGCTGAAGAGGCCGAAGCCATTGATTGTATATTCCCTTGGCCCTATGCTGAGGAATGTCGGTGATAGTACCCAGCTATGATTGCGGATATTCATAGCCGAACTGTCTATGGCTATTTCCGCCATCAGTTGTCCTGAAGAATTTTTCCATGCGTTTATGTTGGCTGTGAGGTTGAGCCAGGTGCTGTCAGCATTGTTGTATCCCAGCCGCATGAGCATTTCCTGTCCGTTCTCTGAAAGAGAAAGGACTGTGTTGTCCAGCGTTATGTTTCCAAGCAGGATCCGTCCTATAGCCAGATTCCCTTTCACTTCTGCGTCCCTGTTGCCTGCATTGAGAAGGATGTCGTTTATGGTACAGTCGCTTCCTTTTTTATTTCTGAAAGCGATACTTGAGGACTGAACCTTGAAATCCAGAAGGTTGTTCTTATCCAGCATCAAGTCAACAGTGGTGCTGTCGGCAATGTGCAGTCCGGGCATAATGATGTCGCATATCTGCGACATGTCATAAGTCTGCAGATGAAAGTTGTAATATCCGTTTTCTCCGGATATTTTTGAGGAATCGATGGTCAGCAGTCTTTCCAGGGCGGGCCGGCTGATAGAATATTTCAGTCTGTCAATAAGTCTGACTGGAGAATCTGTGCTCGTGTAGCCGGCTTGAAGGAATGGGGAGCGTAATGTTACTGTATGACGGTTTTCAGACAGGGCTGACCGGACGTATATAGAGTCAATGTGGTATTGACCGTTGTCATTGGAGTAGCTTATATTGTCCAGAAGAACATTTCCCAGAATACTGTTGCCGGTGAGCTGCAGGTCAGCCTTGGCTGTAACACCGGCCGTTGCCGTGGAGCCCTCATGGACCAGATTCATGTCCAGAAGATCTGCATAGGGTATGTCAAGGTATATCCTGATTCTCTCAAGACCTTTTTGTTCTCCTTCGCGAAGGTTGATAATACTTTGAAACATCGCCGGAAACGCCTTTTCATGACTGAGCAGTCTGATATCAGCAGTATTCCCTTCAAGTCCTCCGGATACAGAGATGTTCTTGTATTCATGCTCTTTGACCGTCAAGGAACTTATGTTCATTTTCTCGATACTGGCTCTCAGGCCTCCGGCCTCTGGAGTGCGTATTTCAGCATTTAGGCTGGCATCCAGGCTGATATCTCCGAAAGTGCTGTTGTTCAGGATGTCTCCGATGTCAAGGCTGTCTACCCAAATGTTTGAGGATATCCTGTTTGAACTGTTCCCCATGTCTTCGAACTCTGCTTCATAGGTGACGGAACCTATTCCGGAGTTCAAAGTCCCGATGCTGTACAGGTCCGCCATACTGCCGTAGGCTATGCCGGTCAAAGAAAAATTTTTGTCAGGAAGGAAAGTGCCGATGTTGTTTTTCTTGCCGCTGAATGCAGAAATGATGTCCGACAGCTCCGGAGAGGAGGTGGAGACATGTTTGAGAGTCATGTTGAAATGCGTGTTCCGTATATCCGGAAGTCCGGTAATGACTGCACTCATACGCAGGGAAGTGCTGTTTTCTGATGATACTTCAAGGTCGTAGGTACTCAGTTCTGATACTGGACCACTGATTTTACCGTTCAGGCTCAGACGCAGGTGGTTGTCTCTCAGGCTTTCAGCGAAGACACCGATACTTCTGAAGTCCAGTACACTGTTGCGCAGGTCTGCGCCCAGCCGTATTTTGTGGATGAAATCATTGAGATCCTTGCCGCTGTTGTATCCAAAGGATATGTAATCTGCGTTGATTTCTGACCAGGAGTCGACCAGATGCAGATTATCCAGCCTGGATTCGTTGCTGTCAAGCGAGAATGTTCCGCTTAGGGATTCTATTCCGTAGCCGCAACGGTCGATGCAGCTCAGGTCCCTGATCCTGCACGATATAGTGTTGCTCTCAATGGAAATTCTGTTTATTCTGGCGCTGATGTTTCTTAGTTCCAGATTTTTAAAGTTAATGCAGCCGTCTGCTTTAGGAATAGTGTCCGCCGGAGGGTTGGACATGGAGAAAGACATGTTGCGGAGTGTAATCTCGTCAATAGTCATGTCCGGTATGCTGAACGGTTTCTTGAGTGAGTCCGGCTTTGGCTGAATGTTGAAAATGCGGTTGATGTTATTGTGCGCCTGACCCTCCTGGATAAGGTTGAAACATCCGTCCTGAAGAAATATGCGGTTGAAATGGAGTTGTCCGCGCAGCAGGTTCTTTGGTGAAATGGATACGGACAGCTTGTCCAGGGAGGCAAGAGTGTCTCCTTGCTCTCCGGTGATGGATATGCCATAGGCCATCACTTTGTTTATGAACACTATGGCTATTCTGTCAATCTCTATATTGCCGTGCAGGTGTTCTTCCAGGGATGAGACAGCCCGTCGGGCTATGCGGGTCTGCAGCTGGGGAAACTGCAGGGCCACATAGCCTGCAACAGGTGCGATGCAGATGAGAATCAGCAGACCGGCTAGTATTTTTCTGAAAGTCCTGATGGCGTTTTTTACTAACTTTCAAAGTTAACAATTTTTTTCTTCAGATTCTCTTTTCTTCTGCATCCGGGCAGCTGTGAGTTCCAGGACAAGAACCAGTGCGACGCCGATAAGCGCGAAGGTTACGGCCAGACCGATGTGTCCGGAGAACAGTGGCTCCAGATTCGGCTGGAATGGCATCACGGGACGGGATACTTCTCCTATCTGAAGCTGCCACGGCCATACCTTGACGAGAGAACCTATCATGATTCCTGCCAGGGCAGAGATAGTGGTGACATGATATTTTTTCAGCAGCCATGAGAGAAAATGAGAGAAGGATACGATGCCTATGGCCGCACCTGCGACGAATACTAGAATCAGGACTATGTTAAAGTCAGTGAGAGCCTTCAGCATATATTCGTACTTGCCAAGGAGCAGGAGAATGAAGCTGCCTGAGATTCCGGGCAAAATCATGGCGCAGATAGCGATGGCTCCGCACAGGAAGATGAACCACAGATGGTTTGGGGTTTCAGTAGGAGATACCAGACATATTGCGGCCCCGGCAGCAATTCCAAGCAGCAGGGCGATGATGTTTTTTATTTTAGTTAAATCTATATCCTTGAGAATCAGTATTGCAGAGGCTATAATGAGACCGAAGAAGAAGGACCACAGGGGGATGGGCTCGTTGGCCATTAGGTACTGCATGAGCTTGGCGAGTGAGAAAAAGCTGATGGCTATGCCCAGAATCAGAGAGAACAGGAAAGTCCCGTTGATGTGTCTCCAGAACTGGCCGATCCTGCCGGTAAAAAGCAGTTTGAAAGCTTTGGTGTTGATGGATTTGATAGAATTGAGCAATTCCTCGTAGATGCCTGTCAGGAAGGCGATGGTTCCTCCGGATACTCCGGGAATGACATCTGCGGCGCCCATCCCGATCCCCTTGACGGTGATCATTGCGTAGGAAGAAAACTTTCTCATTTTGAATCAGTGTGTTATTGTTGTAAGATAAATTAAAATGTTTTTCAGAAGAATGTCCGGACTTTCCGTCCCGGGACCGTCTCCGGACGAGACAGTCATGTCGCAAGGAGAAGAGTTTATAGCCGAGATACTTATTCTGAAAGAAGCCTCTGTACTTGCCAGTATATAGTCTGCAGCAAATATTCTTTTATCCTGGGTCAGGTCTATCAGGATATCATAAGGTTTCTGGAGAAATCCGCTGATACGGTTCTCATGCGGAAGTCCGTACCAGTTGATATCTTTTCTCTGAATCATGCACAGTGCAGGAGACGGCGTAATCCCGGACTCTCCTGATTTTTTTTTCCGCATATCCACACAGATGCCATGATACTCAATATTCAGCTTTTGCAACTCTTTTTCAATTATGCTGACGGCTTGAGATGAACCAGGGTTCTCGGCATTTACTATGAATCCGATTCTATGAGCCGCGTTGAGAGGAATATACTTCCCCACATGGGGACGGGAAACTTTCCTCATGGCTTTGTTCTGTAGTATCCTTGTCAGAAAACATTCAAACATCCGCCAAAGATAAGAAACTGTTTTGAAATTTTATATTTTTGTCCCCATGAAAATTAACAATATGAGTGCAACTGTAAACATAGGTATATTCGGAAGGCGGAATACCGGTAAGTCTTCGTTAATCAATACTGTTGTCGGTCAGGAAGTTTCGATAGTATCAGACCGTCCTGGGACAACTACTGATCCGGTACGTAAGCGGATGGAGATATTCGGTCTTGGTCCATGTGTTTTTATAGATACTGCCGGTATAGATGATTCTGGCGAACTCGGAGAGATGAGGGTGGCCAGGACGGAGGAGGTGATAAGGCAGATAGATATTGCATTGCTGCTTTTTACAGCGGATATGTTCGGAGATGAAGAGGATAGGCTGATGGAGCAGTTTGCCAGATATTCACTGCCGGTGGTTATTATTCACAGTATGTCGGATAAATCTGTTATCTCTAAGGAAATGCGGGAAAAACTCCATCAGCGGTATCCTGGAGTGGAGTGTCTGGATTTTTCTTCGGTGGCCGGTCCCGATGAAATCGGAAAGATGTCAGGCTGTCTTGTGGATGCTGTCCGTGCTGGAGTGAGCAGGTCGCAAATGCTTGAGAAGCCTATGTTCGACGGTATTGTCTCATGCGGTCAGAAGGTATTGCTTGTGTGTCCGATAGACAGTGAGGCTCCTACTGGCAGACTGATTCTTCCGCAGGTAAACGCGATACGTTCCCTACTGGATATAGGAGCGCTTGTTACTGTTGTGCAGCCGCAATCACTGGATGTGCTGTTCCATAATGGAAACTGTGAGGGGTATAGTCTGGTGGTGACTGACAGTCAGGCTTTCTCAGAGGTAGCATCTGTAGTTCCGGAAGAAGTGCCGCTGACAAGTTTCAGTATGCTGCTGGCACGGAGCAAAGGCTGTTTTGAGCAATATTGCAAAGGTACTCCCATGATAGACAGACTTCAGGACGGAGACCGTGTCTTAATTCTGGAATCGTGCTCACACCACTCGTCCTGCGAGGATATCGGGCGGGTTAAGATTCCGGCGTTGATGAGGCGGAGGACTGGTAAATCTCTTACATTCGATGTAGTCGGCGGTCTTGACCGTATAGCACGTCCGATTACCGATTATTCTCTTGTCCTGCAGTGCGGAGGATGTATGATAACTCGCAGACAATTGTATTCCAGACTTTTACCTGCTATGGAGGAAGGAATACCGGTGACTAATTACGGAATGGCGATTTCATATATGAAAGGAATATATGAGAGGGCTCTTAAACCTCTGCTGGTAAGGTAAATTGGAGATTATGAATGTTCAGTTGGACAGGGAATCGCTCATATCCTGGCTTGAGGAGAAGAATCCTGACCGGGTGCAGGCTCTTAAAGAAGCTGCGTATGAAGTAAAGCTTGCAGCAGTGGGTGAAAAGGTATATCTGCGCGGTCTGGTAGAAGTCTCCAATATATGCCGCAAGAACTGTCTGTATTGCGGTATCCGTCGGGACAATCATGATGCCGGCCGTTATGAGATATCGTCAGAGGATGTGCTGAAAGCAGCTGAATTTGCATTCCGTGAGGGCTATGGCTCTCTGGTAATACAGGGCGGTGAGAGACGGGACAGGGTTTTTGTTGATAAGATAACGTCTGTCTTGTCGGAAATCAAGCGCCGTTGGCCTCTTGGAATTACACTGTCTCTTGGAGAACAGCCGCTGGAAGTGTATAAGGAGTGGTTTGATGCTGGAGCTCATCGTTATCTTCTTAGGATAGAGAGCTCTTCCCGCGAATTATATGAGATGATTCACCCCCTGGATGCAAATCACAGCTATGATTCCCGTTTACAGGCTCTGGTAGACCTGCGTCGGTGCGGATATCAGGTAGGTACAGGGGTCATGATAGGCCTACCGTTTCAAAGTACCTCGCATCTTGCTGATGATTTGCTGTTTTTCAAGAAGATGGACATAGATATGTGCGGTATGGGACCGTATCTGGAACATTCCGGAACACCATTGTATCAGTACCGCTCAATGCTGGCCCCTCAGCCGGAGAGGCTGGATTTGTCGCTCCGTATGGTTGCTCTGCTGCGTATGCTTATGCCGGATATCAATATCGCCGCGACTACGGCTATGCAGGCCATAGACCCTTATGGACGTGAAAAGGCGATTATGGCCGGGGCCAATGTTCTTATGCCCAATCTTACCCTCCCCGAAGTCCGGGAAAACTACCAGATATATCAGAATAAGCCCGGAGTGGGGGAGGATGCCGCTATATCTTCATCTAGAACGGAGCAGAAACTGAGAGAAATGAAAATCCCCATCGGCTGGGGCCAATGGGGAGATTCCAAACATTATTCCAAAAGGTGAAATTATTTTTCAGACATGTAAATCTGGGCGACCTCCTGATCTGAGAGTGCTCTTGAACTGTAGATCCTAAGGTTGTCGAAATACGTGTCAATGGCGTTGTCTCCTGATTCGCTGGCGCCTCCGAGAAGAAATTTAGTGCAGGTGTTTTTGGTGTAGCCGTAGAGGCTTATCGAGTCTATCAGGACTCCGTCGATATACAGGGATCCGAAGACATCGTAGCCCTCAGTTCTTACAACCACTGCAATGAAGTGCCAGTTGTAGTCCAGCTGGGGATGGTTGAAACTGGAACCGTTGTAGTTGGAACTGTTGTTCAGGTAGAATTTTCCGTCCTTGATCGTGAGTTTGGGAGAGTTGTATCTTTGATCGCCGCTGGCCATGGACCATACATGTCCGTCGGAAAATCCTTTCATCCAGAATGTCACGCTGTAGTTCATATTGGGATATGCAATCAGGGTTTTGGGGAAGGAAAGCTGGCTTCCGTCAATTGAACTCAGGACGATGGCCTGTGTGCCGTCCGCGCTCTCTGTTGTGTATTGAGGATTGTTGATAGGGTTGCCTTGTATGGCTGACACTTCGCTTCTGGTGGTATTGTTGAAGCGGAAATATGCGGCGAGTCCGTTACGGACAGTATTGAGGGGGTCCGGTCCCGAAGTTGCTGCCGGCTGGCCCTGGGGTGCCGGTTTCCCTGGTTGTGTTGTTTCTGTCCGGGCCTCTTGAATCTGAGGTTGACTTTGAGCAGAACCGTCAGGAGTCATGATGATGTCGGCTCTAACAGTGTTGCCTGAAGATATTTCAGCAGAGGTCTCTGTCGTGAGATAGCCGTTCTTGAGAGCCTGTACGGAGTAGCTGCCGGAAGGCAGATCATTGAAAACATACAGGCCGTTGCGGGCTGTGGTGACTGTCTTGCCTCCAGGAATCAGCGTAAGCCTTGCATAAGGTACCGGCTGTCCGGTAGCTGCATCAGAAACGACACCGGTAAGTGAGATGTCCACCGTACTCTTGAAATATATTTTTTCAGTTATATATTTGTTTCCAGCACGGAAACGGACTTCCAGCCAGTTTTCATCATCTTCGTAACAGTTCTCGTCGTTATATTTAATCACCAGGGAATTGCCCTCGTAGCTGGATGATATCTGTGAGGCGCAATTGGACTTGATCTGTGGTCTCTGACTTGTGGATATGCTCCTTCCGGCCAGAGACAGGCTCACGACCACTGTCCCTTTCTTTTCTTGAAACCAGTCTACAGTAATCTGGTCATACAGCTGTCGGTATTGATTGGAAATGCTTTGGACCTGATTGTAGCGTGAATCCTGTGTGTCGAATTCGGCTAGGAAAGCCCGGAGGTTATTGAGCGCCTCACCTATCTCCTCTATGGATGTGATGAAGTCCAGACCGTTCTGGAACTGTGACAGCCTGTCGTTAAGGGCGCGGTCATGCTCTTGATACTCCATCACGAGTTTCTTCATCTCAAATTCGCTGAAAGGATATTTTACGGCATAGAAATATTCGTATCTGCCGCTGGAACGGTAATATCTTTTCTCCCAGTAATAGTCAGCAGCTTTGGATAAGGATATCTCTCCGATGAAAGGCAGCTTGGCGGTGCGGGAAAGAATGGAGGATTCAAGGTTCTGCGTCTTGCTGAAGCTGTCTCCGCTCTGTATGGCAGAAGTGGTCAGACTGGATTCGGAGACTATCCTGGTTGCGATGCTCTGGGCGATCTGCTTCTTGACATTCTCTATTACAGCTGCTTTTGCCGCTTCAATGTCTCCAGCCGTAGCTGTTACGTTAAGGTAATCCTGTTCAACTGCATTGACCCATTCGGGCATTCTCTTCGCACTGGCTTCCTCTACCTTAAAGTCATTCTTCTGTGCGGAAGCAGACATGGCTGACGCGACAAGAAGCATGATGGAGAAAATAACAGTTTTAATCGTTTTCATAGTAGTCGTGATTTTAATAAATATGTTCTTCGAAGTATTCCTTGGCCTGGCTGATCATAGCGCGGAGCTTGGGGTCGCGTGCCTTGACCTTTTTGATCGCATCCATATAGGAAGACTTGTCATTGTCTGCGATGCCTTTGACTGTAAAAGAGGTCTGGCTGATAACGTCTCCCGTGACTGTGTCTGTGATGAAGAGCGAGAGCTCGATTTCTGTAACGTACATTACAGGAGCCGTTGCCGTTACGTCTTTGGAAATTACCGCTGCCTTGGAATTAAGAACGAAACGGCTTTTGTCAGAAGCTGCGTCATTGAGGACGAGGGCTTGCTTGAGATTGGACGTCAGGGTAGTTGCGGCATTTTCGTGTGTAATGCCTTCTGGGGGGGCTACACTCACGGTAAGACGCTCTTGTGCGCCTGCATTGAATATAGCTGAGATGATTATTATGACGGGAATTAAGAATTTTTTCATGATGCAGGTATTTGTTTATTCAACTTAGTCTCCAAGAACAATCCATACGCTTCCCAATCCGCGTTCGTTTATCTTGTATGGAAGATTGAACGGCTCTTTGTTGAGGAATCTGGCAAGGTCCATTGCAAAAGCCCTGGTGTCGATGGCTCTTTCCTTACCTAGAACTGTTTTGTAGAGCGGTATGCGGACCTGTTCGTAGTCAACGAAATAGTCTCCGCCTGATACTCTGGAGAATCTGTGGTTTACAGTGTTTTCGTCCATCCAGTAATCCAGAACATCGGAAAGGAGAACAACTTCTCCAAGGAACTCAACCTCATCGTTCATAGTCAGAGGACAGTTCTCCGTCATTCTGATGGAAATAGTTACTTCTCTGCCGTTAGTGAACATGTCATCGAAATGTGCCTGAAGTGCAGCATTGAATGAGTCCATGTAGTTCAGCACTGCTTCTTCCAGCAGAAGGCCGACAGAGGCGGCGGTCGAGGGACTGCCGTCTCCGGAGACGGCAGTTATTACTTTGTTGGTGTAGGCATCTACTCCGCGGAGGTTGAATGATATGTATTTCTGGGGGCCGCGGGTTTTCAGATTGAAATCCAGATCCATGATAATATCGGCCTTGGCAGTGCGCTTGATACGGTCCAAAGGAGACTCAACTATCGTTCCGCCGCCTGAACCCATGAACAGCTCGGCTTCTGTCTGCTGGGTCTCAAGGCTTTTGAGGGTTTGCTCGAGATCTTTGAGCGGGAATCCTCTCTGCGCCATGATTGCCGAGAGTTCTGATATTGCAAGTCTGAGATTTTCATCTGAGATGAATGCTTTGCTGTAGTCCGGGGATGTCTGTGTATTTCCGTTTCCATCCTCCCATGTGGTGACAAATCCTGTGCGGGTACAGTAAGCGTCACTTGGAATTACCATGATGACAGGTTTCCTGGCTTGGGAGAAAAGGGCTGTTGTTGCCAAGAAAAGTATTGTCGCAGAAAGTATGAGCTTTCTCATATTCGAGTGATTTAATAGAGTGAGTCTTAGTCTTCGAGTTTGGACTGGAAGTCATCCTTGTTGAGTTCGAGAGCTACTTTTTTCTTCTCCGTATCGTTGAAGTTGTACAGAATGTAGTAGTAGTAGACGTCCTGTTTCTTGACCAGGCGGTGTTCCCAGTAAGTCTGAATAGCTGTGATTTCAGAAATATTCTTGATATACTGTGAGTTTGCAACCTTGTTGTGGATTTCTGCCGCGTCAGCTCCTTCGACATGGGTGCGCATCAGGTATGTGGAGACGGCATTTATGGCAAAATTGGTAAGTTCCTCAAATGCCTTGTCTCTGGCATCCTGAAGGCTTATGGTACTCTGCTGGTCGACTTTCATAATGTCGTAGCGGTCTACGTTTCTTTTAATCCATACTGGACGCTTGTCCTCGCTGCTTTCAATAAGTTTTCCCTGTCCGAATGCCGTGGCTGTGATCAGACACATGAGTGAGAATAGAAGAATTCGTTTCATGTCAATTACAATTTAGGATTTACAATATATTACAAATATAATCAAAATAATGGACTCACAGAAGCATTGTGACACTATTTTATTGAAAAAGGCTGCACCGTAATGTGTCTTCGGTACAGCCTTTGTCTTATGTGTGAACCGGAATCTTACCTGTTCAATCCGCTCTTAATTGCAGCCTGCGCCGCAGCCAGACGTGCGATGGGCACTCTGAAAGGCGAGCAGGATACGTAGTTCATGCCGATCTTGTGGCAGAATTCCACAGATGCGGGATCGCCGCCGTGCTCACCGCAGATACCCACCTTGAGCTTGGGGTTGGTGCTGCGGCCGCCCTGCACACCGATTTCGAGGAGTCTGCCGACGGATTCCTCGTCGATGGTCTGGAACGGGTCTGCGTCGAGGAGCTTGTTCTCTAAGTAGTCGCCCATGAAGGCTCCGATGTCGTCGCGGGAGAAACCGAATGTCATCTGGGTCAGGTCGTTGGTTCCGAAGGAGAAGAACTGGGCGGTCCTGGCCATGAAGTTGGCCAGCAGGGCAGCTCTCGGAATCTCAATCATGGTGCCGTAGAGGTAGTTGATGGTCATGCCGGTAGCCTTCTCCACCTCGTCGTGTACGCGGTCGCAGATCTTCTTCTCGAAGTCCAGCTCGCGGACGATGATGGTTACGGGTATCATGATCTCGGGTCTGGGATCGTGGCCTTCCTTGAGAAGCTCGGCAGTGGCCTGGAAGATGGCGCGGAACTGGGTCTCGCTTATCTCGGGATAGGTGATGCCGAGACGGACTCCGCGGTGTCCCATCATGGGGTTGACCTCGTGCAGGCTTTCTCCGCGTTTCTGGATATCGTCAATGGATACTCCCAGTTCTTTCGCCAGCTCTGCTTCTTTCTCGGGTGTCTGGGGTACGAACTCATGGAGAGGAGGATCGAGCAGGCGGAAGGTCACGGGCTTGCCGTTCATCACCTTCATGGTGGCTTTCACGGCCTCCTTGATATAAGGCTCAAGCTCGTCCAGTGCGGCCTTTCTCTCTTCCTCAGTCTTGGAGAGAATCATCTTGCGCAGTTTGGACAGAGGCTCCTCGGAGTTGGCTCCGTAGAACATGTGCTCTATCCTGAAGAGGCCGATACCCTCGGCTCCGAAGGACAGGGCGCGGGCTGCGTCCTCGGGAGTGTCGGCGTTGGTGCGCACACCGAGCCGGCGGTATTTGTCTACGAGGGTCATGTATTCTACGAAACGGGGATTCTCCGATGCGTCCATGGTCTCTACTGCGACGTCGTAAACGAAGCCCTTGGAGCCGTTGAGCGAGAATACATCTCCTTCGTGGTAGGTCTTTCCGTTGATGGTGAGTGTCTTGGCCTCAAGGTCAATATGCAGGGCGTCGCAGCCTACGATGCAGCACTTGCCCCATCCGCGGGCTACCAGAGCCGCATGCGAGGTCATACCTCCGCGGGCTGTGAGCAGACCGTCTGCGGCACGCATACCTTCCACGTCCTCGGGATTGGTCTCCTCACGGACGAGAATCACTTTCTCCTTGCGTTCTGCAGCGGCTACGGCATCCTCGGCAGTGAAGACGATCTTGCCGACAGAGCCGCCGGGACCTGCGGGCAGACCCTGTGCGATGACGGTGGCCTTCTTCTCAGCAGCGGGGTTCAGGATAGGGTGGAGGAGCTCGTCGAGCTGGGCGGGGGCCACTCTCATGACGGCTGTCTTCTCATCGATAAGGCCTTCATGGAGCATGTCCATGGCCATATTGAGGGCTGCCAGACCTGTCCTCTTGCCGACGCGGCACTGGAGCATCCAGAGCTTGCCGTCCTGGATGGTGAACTCGATGTCCTGCATGTCGTGGAAGTGGTTCTCGAGATGATTCTGTATCTCGTCCAGTTCCTTGTATACCTCGGGCATGGCTGTCTCAAGGGAGGCCAGATGGCGGTTGTGCTCGTTCTTGGTGGCCTCATTCAGGGGGTTGGGGGTGCGTATACCGGCTACGACATCCTCGCCCTGAGCGTTGATGAGCCACTCTCCGTAGAACTTGTTCTCACCTGTTGCGGGGTTACGGGAGAAGGCCACGCCTGTAGCGGAGTTGTCTCCCATGTTGCCGAATACCATGGCCTGTACGTTCACGGCTGTTCCCCAGTCATCGGGTATGCCCTCGATGCGGCGGTAGGCGATGGCACGCTTGCCGTTCCAGGATTTGAACACGGCTCCGATACCGCCCCAGAGCTGCTCGTATGCATTGTCAGGGAACTCCTTGCCGAGTACCTGCCTTACACGTACCTTAAAGTCTGTGCAGAGCTGTTTGAGGTCTTCCTCGGTCAGGTCTGTGTCGCTCTTGTAGCCTTTCTTCGCTTTCAGGTCGCCCAGCATCCTGTCGAGCTGGACCCTGATACCCTGGCCCTCTGCGGGCTCGATGCCCTCGGCCTTCTCCATTACCACGTCCGAGTACATCATGATCAGACGGCGGTATGCGTCGTAGACGAAGCGGGGATTGCCGGTCTTGGCGATCATACCGGGTATGGTCGCGGAGCAAAGACCTATGTTGAGAACGGTCTCCATCATGCCGGGCATGGATGAGCGTGCGCCGGAGCGGCAGGATACGAGGAGAGGGTTGTCCTTGTCCCCGAACTTGCGGCCCATCATGCTTTCTGCGCGTGAGAGAGCGTCATTGACTTCCTTTTCGAGTTCTGCGGGATACTTGCATCCCAGATTGTAATACTCCGTGCAGCATTCGGTGGTGATGGTGAATCCCGCGGGTACGGGCATTCCGAGCGTGCACATTTCGGCGAGGTTCGCGCCTTTACCGCCCAAGAGGTTTCTCATAGAACCGTTTCCTTCGGCCTCTTTTCCTCCAAAGAAATAAACTCTTTTGTTTGACATAGATATAAAAAATAAAATATTGGTTTGAGTCAAAGACCGTAAACTATTAAGGCGCAAAAATAACGATTTTTCACAAATCCCCTACCAACCACTTAAAAATATTTAGCAAAATGAATATCGTTTCAGTACTCAGGCTGTTATAAGGCTTGCAGAAGGACGCGCCTACGGCGCTTTTCCCTCCCACCGTGAGTATCAGCTCGTTACTTCGTAACTCGGTGATACTCATGGCGGGCCCTTCCCTCTAACAGGCCGAGGGTGGCATGCTTCTGCAAGCCTTATAACAGCCTGAGTATTTATCGATGTGTATCATAATTCTTGTCAGAACGGGCCGAATGCAAGGCGTCGAGGCTCCTGGCGAGGGAGTTTACTGGGCGTAAATGACCGAGCCAAGAGTCGAAGACAACGCAGCAGTCGACCCGTTCTGACAAGAATTACAGCAATTTGCCGGCAAGCTCGGAGAGCTGGCTGCGCTCGCCCCGCACCATATTGATGTGGGCGAAGACACTCTGGCCGAAGAACTTGTCGCAAAGGTGCGTGAGGCCGTTGGAGTAGAAGTCCAGATAGGGCTGGTCTATCTGGTAGATATCTCCGGTGAAGACTATCTTAGTGCCTTCTCCGGCACGGGTGATGATGGTCTTGACCTCGTGCGGAGTGAGGTTCTGGGACTCGTCCACGATGAAGAAGACGTTGCCGAGGCTGCGGCCGCGGATATAGGCCAGAGGGTTGATTATCAGTTTCTCCCTCCGTAGCATGTCCTCTATCTTGACGACTTCCTTGCTGGTGGACGAGAAGCAGCTCTTGATGACGGCCAGGTTGTCGAACAGTGGCAGCATGTAAGGGCCTATCTTGTCGTTCACCGAGCCGGGCAGGAAGCCGAGTTCCTGGTTCTTGAGCGGGATGACGGGGCGGGAGAGGAGTATCTGCTCGTAGTTGCCGGACTGCGCAAGGGCTCCGGCCAGGGCTATGAGGGTCTTGCCGGTACCGGCCCTGCCTGTAAGGGCTATCAGCTTGATGTCCGGATTCATGACTGCATCCATGGCCAGGGTCTGCTCGTCGTTGCGGGGAGTGATGCCGTAGGCGGTCTGCGGCCGTACTCTGACGATGGTCTTGTCCCGGTCGTCGTAGCGGGCCAGGGTAAGGCTTTTGGAACTGTCGTATATCTTGTAGTACTGGTTGGGCGCCGGTCTGCGGCGGATGCCGACCTGGGCGAAGGGGACTCCTTCCGGTGATTCATTTATCTTCCGGATAAAATCATCCTTCATATTGCGGACCGTGAGCACCTCCTTCTCGGTCTTGACGACGCGTTCCTCCTGCACCTTGTCGGAGAGATAGTCCTGGGCCATGAGGCCGAGAGCCTTTGCCTTGAGCCTCATGTTCAGGTCCTTGGTCACCAGGATTACCTTGCGGTCGGGGTTGTTGTCCCTGAGCCAGATGGCGGTGGCGATGATACGGTGGTCGGGAATGTCGTCGATGAGCGAGTCGCGTATCTGGCCTGTATAACCGTGACCCATCTCTATCTTGATATGGCCGCGGTCCTTGCCGAGGCTGATGCCCCGGTCGAAGAGGGTGTTGTCCGATATTTTGTCCAGGGCGCGTACGAAGGCCCTGGCGTTGAACCCGAGGTTGTCGTCCCCCTTCTTGAACTTGTCCAGTTCCTCGATGACACTCACCGGGATGTAGATGTCATTGTCCTGGAAGTTGAAGATGCACCTGCTGTCGTGGAGGATCACATTGGTGTCCAGCACGAAGAGTTTCGGGGGGCGGGAAGGGCGGCTGTCCAGCCCGCGGAACCGGTTCTCCATCTGTCTTATAGTCTTTCGAGCCATATTCTGCCGTTTATGAACATTTCGAGCCAGGGGGTAACCTCATCACCCTTTCTGTTAGGGTAATGCGCCCAGTTCCAGGGTCTTAGGCAGCGCTCGGGGTGGGGCATCATGGCCAGGTGGCGGCCGTCAGGGGAGCATACTCCGGCCACTGCGGCGGGGGATCCGTTGGGGTTGCCGGGATAGGCGTCGTAGTTGTATCTCAGGGCGATGTTGTATTCCTCCAGAGGTCTGGGGAAGGAGAAACGGCCCTCTCCGTGAGCCACCCAGATGCCGAGCTTAGAGCCCTGCAGGGAGGACAGGAGGATGGAAGGCGAGTTCTCGATGTGTACGCCTACGAATGCGGATTCGTACTTGTGGGAGGCGTTGTGCTTCATCTTGGGCGAGAGTTCCTTGTGCTCCGGAGTGATCAGGCCCATCTCGGCCATCAGCTGGCAGCCGTTGCAGACTCCGAGGCTGAGGGTATCCTTGCGGGCGTAGAAGCGCTCGATGGCGGTGCGGGCCTTCTCGTTGTAGAGCAGGGCACCGGCCCATCCCTTGGCCGAGCCGAGGGTGTCGGCGTTTGAGAAACCGCCCACGAAGACTATCATCTGTACGTCCTCGAGGGTCTCGCGTCCCGATACGAGGTCGGTCACGTGCACGTCCTTGACGGCAAATCCGGCCATGTACAGGGCCCATGCCATCTCGCGGTCGCCGTTGGAGCCGGTCTCACGGATGATGGCGGCCTTGATGCGGCGCTCGGCGGGAGCGGTGTAGTGTCCGTCGAAGTGCTTGGGGAATGCAAATTCCAAGGGCTGACGGCCGTAGTTGGCATAGCGCTCGGCGGCAAGTTCCTTGGGAGTCTGGAGGCTGTCCAGCAGCCATGAGGTGCGGTACCAGCTTTCGCGCATGGCGTCGATGTCCAGGGACAATGTCCTGCTGTCGGAACCGTACACCACTTTCAGGGTACGTCCCTTCTGTACGGGACGGCCGATAGTCCAGGCCTTGACAGGGCCGAGGTTGCGGAGGAATTCGTCCATGCCGGCATTCTTCACCTGAAGTACGACTCCAGGCACCTCGGAGAGGAGGATGTCGGAGGATTCCAGGGCGCTGAGGTCGATGTCGGCGCCTCCCTCCGTGTTGGAGAAGCACATCTCCAGGAGGGTGGTGATCAGACCTCCGGCGGAGATGTCGTGTCCGGCCAGGACGGGGTTGCTCATGGAGTTGAACATGGCGTCCTGGAGGCGGTTGAAGCAGGCCTTGAAATATTCGGGGTCGGTGATGTCGGGAGCCTTGGCGCCCACCTGTCCGATGGTGGAGGCGTAGGCGGAGCCTCCCAGGGGGAAGCAGGCGTCACCTTTATCTATGTGTACGAACGGAATGTAGAGCAGGGTGGTGTCCTCCTCGCGGGACATGACGGGATGCAGGGTGGCGGCCACATCCTTGCTCTGGCCGGTGGCGGAGATAATCAGGGTTCCGGGCGAGAGGACTTTCTCTCCGTCGGGATATTTCTGGGTCATGGACATGGAGTCCTTGCCCGTGGGGATGTTGACGCCTATGGCGATGGCGAAGTCGCTGGCACCCTTGACGGCGCGGTAGAGGCGTGCATCCTCGCCCTCGTTGCGGCAGGGCCACATCCAGTTGGCGCTGAGGGAGATGCCGTAGATATTGTCGCGGATGGGGGTCCAGATGATGTTGGTCATGGCCTCGGCTATGGCCAGGCGGGATCCTGCTGCCGGGTCAATCATGGCGGCTGCGGGAGCATGTCCGATGGATACGGCTATGCCCTCGGGGTCGTCGTATCCGATGGCGGTGACTCCCAGGTCATTGAGCGGCAGCTGAAGCTCACCGCAGCACTGCTGGCAGGCTATGAGTCCGGTGACAGAACGGTCCACCTTGTTGGTCAGCCAGTCCTTGCAGGCCACTGACTCGAGCATCAGCACCTTGCGGATGGCCTCGGTGAGGGCTTCGGGAGACATTCCGGCGGGAGTCTGCCTGAGCGGGGCGAAGCCTCCGTGACCGTCGGCGCCTCCTTTGGGAGAGGAACCGTGCATCACGGTCTTGGGAGTAGAACCGAACATATCGCTGAGCTCCAGGTCGATGGGAGCGTTGCCTGTCTTGCTGTCGCGGAGGGTGAAATTGCCCTTGCCGCTGACCTCGCCTATGACGTAGAACGGCGCCCTTTCCCTTTCGGCAATCCTGCGCAACTCAGCCGTGTCGCCCTTCTTCATTACCAGGCCCATGCGCTCCTGACTCTCATTCCCGATGATTTCCTTGTCCGAGAGGGTAGGGTCGCCTATGGGCAGCTTGGAGATGTCGATGTCGCCGCCGACCTCCTCGACCAGCTCCGAGAGACAGTTCAGGTGTCCGCCGGCGCCGTGGTCGTGAATCGAGATGATGGAGTTGTGGTCCTTCTCGGCCACCGCGCGGATGGCGTTGTAGACCCTCTTCTGCATTTCAGGGTTGGCCCTCTGTATGGCGTTCAGCTCAATCGAATTGGCATATTCTCCTGTGGCGACGGAGGAAACTGCTCCTCCGCCCATGCCGATGCGGTAGTTGTCACCGCCCATGAGGATGATGTCGTCTCCCTTCGAGGGGCGGTCCTTGGCGGCGTCGGCCTTCTTGGCGTAGCCCACTCCTCCGGCGAGCATCACGACCTTGTCATAGCCGTACTTGCGCTCGGAACCGTCGGGATCCTGCTCGGTGTGCTCGAGGGTCTGGAGGGAGCCGCAGATGAGGGGCTGGCCGAACTTGTTGCCGAAGTCGGAGGCACCGTTGGAGGCCTTGATGAGAATCTCCGCGGGGGTCTGATACAGCCACTTGCGGGGAGGACGGGCCTCCCATTCGCGGTCGATGTCGATGCGGGGGTAGGAGGTCATATAGACGGCGGTACCGGCGATGGGGAAGGAGCCCTTGCCGCCTCCGATACGGTCGCGTATCTCTCCTCCGCTGCCGGTGGCCGCTCCGTTGAACGGCTCCACGGTGGTGGGGAAGTTGTGGGTCTCGGCCTTCAGCGAGATGACGGTCTTGACCTCCTCTTCCTTGAAGAAGCTGGGCTTGGCGGCCGCAGCGGGGTGGAAGAGCCTGAGCTTGGGACCCTCAATGAAGGCGCAGTTGTCCTTGTATGCGGAGACGATGCGGCCGGGATTGACCGCAGAGGTCTTCTTTATCAGCTTGAAGAGGGAACTTTCCATTTCCACTCCGTCGATGACGAAGGTGCCGTTGAATATCTTGTGGCGGCAGTGTTCCGAATTGACCTGGGAGAAGCCGAATACCTCGCTGTCGGTCAGAGGTCTGCCGAGCTTGGCGGAGAGGTCCTTGAGATACTGAATCTCGTCCTCGGAGAGAGCCAGACCCTCTTCCTTGTTATATGCTTCGAAATCAGTGATGTGGCGGATGGGCTCGGGCTGACGGTCGATGACGAAGATGTCGCCGTCCAGTCCGTGGTATATCCTCTGTAGCATCTTGTCGTGGGGTATCTCGGTGTCGGAGGCGTAGCGGCCCTCGGGCACAGGGAAGAACTCCTCGATTCTGGCGATGCCGGTAATGTTCATGTTCTGAGTGATTTCCACTGCTGCGGTGCTCCAGGGCGTAATCATCTCGCGCCTGGGGCCGATGAATGTGCCGGTCACTGACGGGTCCTGTAGGAGCTCCGCGCCGGAGAAAAGCCATTTGAGGGTGTCCGCTGTTTCAGCAGAAAATGCTGTCTTAGAGTCGACTGCTATGATTTGCCCCTCGGGGGAGCGGAAAAAGTATACCATGATATTCTAGAATTTGGGGTTCAAAAATAGAGATTATTTTGCTAATTCTTGAGAATATTTCCCATTTTTGCGCTCAAAATTTTAAAAAATACCGATGACCGACCCAAGTCTACAGAACCGGTACCGGGAATGTGTCCGGATGCTCTACAGCATAGCCCCCTCGTTTCAGCGGGTAGGGGTTTCGGGATATCACCCCGGTCTGGAAAGTATGACTGATTTCGCCCGGTTCCTGGGAGATCCCCACAAGTCACTGCTTACCATACATATAGCCGGTACCAACGGCAAGGGCTCCGTGGCCCACATGCTGGCTTCAGCCCTGGCTTTCAGGTATCCCGGAAGCAGGGTGGGACTGTACACTTCGCCGCATCTGGTGGATTTCAGGGAAAGAATACGGGTCGTCAGCTCCGGAAAGGGGCCTGACGGACGTCACTACAGGGAGATAGGGCAGGAGGATGTGGTGGATTTCATGTCCCGCTGCATGAGCTTTATCGAGGAGCGCAGGCCCTCGTTCTTCGAGATTACCACAGCCATGGCCTTCGACTATTTTGCCCGCGAAAGGGTGGATATTGCCGTTATCGAGACGGGGCTGGGAGGAAGGCTGGACTCAACCAACATCATCGTGCCGGAGCTCAGTATTATCACCTCCATCGGTCTGGACCACAAGGATATCCTAGGAGATACAATAGAAAAGATCGCCCGCGAGAAGGCCGGAATCATAAAGCCCGGAGTGCCGGTGGTCATCGGAGAACTGCCCCCTGAGGCGGAGGCTGTGGCCGTGGAGACCGCTTCTTCGTGCGGCTCCAGGCTGTACCGCTCCGGTGAGTTGTGCGGGGAAGACGCGGATCCGCAGAGCATTGCTTCCCAGGCAGACATGCGCTCTTCCTGCCAGGTGCGGAATATCCGGACTGTGATGACCTCCCTTCATGTATTGGGAGCATGGGACGCCGCTTCCACGGAGGCTGTGCTCTACGCACTGGAACATGCAGCGGCAGTCAGCGGTCTCCGGGGCAGGTGGGAGAGGCTTTCTATGAACCCTGAGGTGATATGCGACATAGGGCACAATGTCCAGGCTCTGTCGGAGACAATGCCGCAGCTGGAGGCAGAGGCCGCCGGCAGACATATAATAATGGTGTACGGTATGGCCGGGGACAAGGATGTGGAGGCGGTCCGCGGACTTCTGCCTCTCGAGGCCAGGTACATCTTCACTCAGGCTCAGGGCAGCAGGGCCATGCCGGCCGGTCAGCTGAGGGAACTGGTGGACTCTTCCCGCAGGGAGAGGGGCAAGGCAGATGCAGGTGCTGCGGACTCAGTTGCGGTAGAGAGCGTGGATGAGGCTGTGGATATGGCAATGAGGGAGGCGGGCACTTCCGACCTGGTGTTCATTGGGGGAAGCAGTTATGTGGTGGCGGAGGCTATGGCGCGTTTTTTGCAGAAGTCGGACGTTCCGCTGCAGAATAGCATTGAAACAAAATAGTTATAAGCATAAAACTAAAAAGTTAAAAAAGATATGAATCTTGCAGTTATATTGGTTGTGGTCTTTATCCTGGCATACGTGCTTATAGCCATGGAGAACAGGATCAACATCAATAAATCATCCGTTGCGCTCCTCCTCTGCTGCCTGATGTGGAGCCTTCTCAGCCTCTTCTCGACATCCATCGACCCGTCCCTGGACCATGCCAGGATATCCTCGGACCTGCTGAGTGCCTTAGGCAGTACTTGTGAGATACTGGTCTTTCTTATCGGCGCCATGACCATCGTGGACATCATCGATACCCACGGCGGTTTCGAGGTCATCACCAAGCATATCACTACCCGGAAGAAGACCCGTCTGCTGTGGCTGCTGGCCACCATCACTTTCCTGATGTCATCCGTGCTGGACAACATGACCACGACTATCGTCATGGTGATGCTCCTGCGGAGAATGATCACCAACTATAAGGAACGCTGGCTCTTCGCCTCGATCATCGTTATAGCCGCCAACTGCGGCGGTGCCTGGTCGCCTATAGGAGACGTTTCGACTATCCTGCTGTGGATGAAGGGTAATGTGACCTCGCTCGATCTGATGAAGTCCCTTATCGTTCCCTGTCTCATCTGCCTGTATATCCCGGTAGCTGTCGCTGCAAGATTTCTTAAAGGAGTGATTGAGGAGCAGCAGACCAATGAGGAGGCGGCGTTCAAGCCTGCTTTCATCTCCGGACGCGAGAGCCGCACTATCTTGATATTGGGTGTGGTACTGCTGATTTTAGTCCCTGTCTTCAAGAGTGTTGTGGGACTTCCTCCATATGTGGGCGTGATGTTCGCGCTGGCGATTATGTGGATTTATACGGACATGATGTATAAGAAGAAGAAAGAGGTCGCCGAGTCTTTGAAAAACAGGGTTTCGAAAATCATAAAACAGCTGGATATGCCGACTGTTTTATTCCTTCTTGGTATTCTAATGTCCGTGTCAGCTCTTGGAACGGCAGGCGTGCTCAGCACAATGGCAGAAGGGTTGAATGAAGGTGTACACAACGCTTATGCAATAAGTACAATCATCGGCCTGCTTTCCTCAGTAGTCGACAACTCGGCTCTGGTAGCAGCAAGCATGGGGATGTTTCCCGTTCCTGACGCCGCTGCCTTAGCTGCATCCGCAGACCCTGCATATCTCTCCAACTTCCTCGTGGACGGAACGTTCTGGCATATGCTTGCATACTGCGCAGGTACCGGCGGAAGCATCATCATCATCGGCTCCTCCGCAGGTGTCGTGGCTATGGGCCTCGAGAACATCAATATCATCTGGTATTTCAAGCACGTCAGCCTGCTCGCTCTGCTCGGCTACATTGCCGGGATAGCAGTCTATGTACTCCAGCATTTTTTATGCTCCTTGTTGTAGGAGATTCAGAAAGCTATTCTTCTCTGCGGAAACCCAGGTAATAGACAAGTGAGGCCAGGGCACTGAGGGCGGCGACGAGATAGGTGCGTGCAGCCCAGCGGAGGGTGGTGCGAGCCTGGTCCAGCTCAACGGTAGAGAGTGTGTTGGAGCGCTCCAGCCAGGCGAGGGCGCGGGCTGAGGCATTGTACTCCACCGGCAGGGTGATGGCGCTGAAGAGGAATATCATGAAAAACATGGCGATGCCTATCCAGTAGAGGGCAGGGAAGGCCGTCATCATGATCAGTCCCAGGATAATCACTATCTGGGCGAACATTGAGGAGAACTGCACGATGGGCACGAGGGCCGAGCGCATCTTCAGGAAGGCGTAGCCCTCCGCGTGCTGCACGGCATGTCCGCATTCGTGCGCTGCCACTGCCGCCGCCGCCACGCTGTTGCTGTTGTATACCGAGTCGGAGAGGTTCAGGGTCTTGTTTGCGGGGTTGTAGTGGTCGGTGAGATGGCCGCTGACATTGGTTACCCGCACGTCGCGGATGCCGTGGTCACGCAGCATCTTCTCTGCCACCTCCCGTCCCGTAAGCCCTCCGTGGAACATTACACGTGAATATTTCGCGAATACTTTCTGCAGTCTGCTCTGCACTATCATGCCGGCAATGGCGATGACGATGATAAGTAGTAGTTCTAAACCCATTTAAACTCTGTTTAATAATCAATGTCATACTGCATTGAAAAAATCATGCCGAAGATACGGTCGTATCAGCAGTGGCAGCAAATAACGTAAAATGCTGCCACTGTGGCATCCCCGTGCCGCTTAGTCCTTGCGGAGGGCTGTGGACGGATTGGTGTTCATCAGCTGTACGGCCCGATACGTGATGGTCACGACGGCTATGGCCGCCACAATCAGCAGGGCCAGCAGGTAGATCCACCAGTAGTTGCCGATACGGTAGCTGTAGGTCTGCAGCCAGCGTCCTGTGAAGGTATATATCAGAGGTACGGCAATGACGGCTGCAATGAGGGAGGCCGACAGGAAGCTGACGAGGGTATGGGTGTATATCTCGCCCCGGGGGCAGCCCATGATCTTGCGTATGGCCGCGCTCCTGGCCCTCTGTCGGGCGTAGTAGGTGCTCATGGCGACCATGGCCATGACCGTCAGGACGATGGTGAGCAGGGCGAAGATGCCTGTAAGTTTGAGGCTGCGGTTCTCGGCGGTATATGTCTGGCGGTATATGTTCTCGTAGGTATCGACGTACACTTTCAGTTCCGGCATTTCCGCTGCGTATAATTCGCTGATGGCACGGACGGCATCGTCCGGGTCGCCGTTGGCTTTCACTACCAGTGACCGCATGTTGCCGAGCTGCTTCGGTCGGGAGGGCTGTACGGCCCATAGCAGCAGGTCGTTGTCGGTGGAGTTGGCATTGCCCATCCACAGGTCGTCTATGATGCCGCAGACATTGATGCTGCCCAGGTCGTATTCGAACAGTGTCGCATCCATATCCAGGCCTAATGCTGTGGCCGTCCTGCGGGTGAAATAGAAGGAGTTGGGCAAGGGGTCCGAATTCTGGCTGAGAACCTTTACCCCGAGCAGTCTCATGGCCGTGGTGTCCCCGTCAAACAGGATTACCGCATACCGGTTGCCATTGAGTTCCATTCCCCAGCTGGATCTGGTGCTCCCGGCAGGGCATCCCTGTATCAGACCGATATCCCCCACGCACGGCAGGGATTTCAGCCTGTCTATGAGAAAATCATCTAAATCCTGGGTATTGGTTGCAGTTACATTGACAAGTGAGTCCCGGACATAACCCATGGGCTTCTCCACCATGTGGCGGAGCTGGAGGAACATGGCTATGGCAATGGCTACGGCTCCTATGGCGGTGACGTTCTGCACCACGAGGAATATCCGTCCGAGTATCATCTTGCTGGCCTTGGTGAACTCTCCCCGGACTATGTCAAGCGGCCTGTAGCGGGAAACCATCAGGGCCGGTATGATACCGGACAGGACGGAGAGCAGCACTATGACTCCGGCCCACATTGCGGCAGTCCCCCAGGTAAGGGACGACAGCGGGCTGTAGGTCTTGCCTATGAGGGTGCTGAACCAGGGCGCGGTAGCCTCGGCCAGCAGGAAGCCGAGAATGAACGATACGGCAGTCACGGCGAAGGACTCTCCGATATAGCGCAGTACGATGCCTCCGCGGGAGGAGCCTATCAGCCTGCGGGTGGCCATCTCCTTTACCCTGAATCCGACCTGGGCGGTGGTGAGGGAGATATAGTTGAGCAGGGCAAATACCAGCAGCAGCACTCCGGCAGCGGTGAAGAGCCGCAACATGTCCCGGTTGACAATGTTCTCGAAGGGAAAGGGGAAGGAGGAGCCTATACCATAGTGTATCTCCTTGAACGGTATAAGGTCGTATGCGGTGCAGATACCGGACATATACAGCGCGTCGCTCTCCTTCAGGATGCCGAGTATTCCACTGGAAATGGCGTGGATATCGGCTTCCGGCCTGATTTTATATAAGGTAGCTGTGGTGCCGTTGCCGTTGTGGGTGATGTACGGTGCGTGCCTCTCCAGCATTTCCAGCCGGTATATCATGTCGCACTGCGGCAGTACCGTCCGCTCCATATCCTCGAAGATGCCTGTGACAATCAGGCTGGTCGTTCCATTGTCTATCGTGATATCCAGTGTATTGCCTATGGCATTGCCTTCCGGAAACCACTTGTCGGCGAATGACTGCGAGATAATGACGGAACTGATGGTCTCGAGTACACTGTTCCTGTCCCCGACGGCCATGGGTATGGGGATGAGGGACATGAAGCTGGAGTCTACGCACAGGGCATTCTGTGGCATGGTCTCATCGCCTATGGTAACGCTCTGCTCCATCCCGCTGAGGGATTTGAGGCCTATAAGGCGGCATATGGCCTCAATGTCGGGATAGCGGCCTTCCACCGAGCCTTTGATGGTGCCGCTGAGACCGAAGAACTCGGAATCCGAGCCGACGTACACATCGTCACCGACGAACGTGTCGTAACTGCTCTCCTGAGTTACGTATGTCCCGATGAATATAATGAATGCCAGGGCAATGGCCATGCCCGCCACCTCTATCACCGTGTAGAGGCTGTTGCGGGAGATGAATCGGAGAAAAGACTTCATGTTTTAATGTTTTAGCGTATTATCTTATGTCTCAAAGATGTAGCCAAAATTGTGCCAAAAGCCACAATGTGTTGAAATACAGCTAATTAGTCAATTTTCCAAAATGGCTAATTGTAAAATTTTCACACGCAAAGTGTCTAATTTTTTGAAAATTGTATAAAAATTATACAACGTGCTGTTTTTGATAATCCGTATAGCGCTGATGGGTAAATACATACGTCTGAAAAGACCAGGCCCTCCCACCGCTTCGCGGCGGGCCCCTCCCTCTAGAGCCGAG
>CABMPD010000019.1 GCA_902388455.1 uncultured Alistipes sp.
CATATATCTATTTAAATATCATAATGTTATACATTTGTGCCGTCTCTGCCGCAGAGACGGCATTTTTATTCTCATAAAATAACACGAATGTTTTTTTAAATTTCAATCACTCGGTTTATATCTCGATTTTTAAATTTTCTTCATTTACAAAGAATTGTACAAATTTTTCAAATTGTTATTTTTCTCATCGTTAAACATTTGATAATAAGCTAATTACAAATTTGTGCCGTCTCTGCCGCAGAAACGGCACATGACAGACTAAATGTGATAGTGGGGAAAAAGCTTGTTTGGCTATATGTATGCACTTGAATTTCAGTATGTTGTTTGAAATTTGAGGAGCCAGGTTTATATTCTCTGCCTACCTTTCTTAAATTATATGAGCAACTTTATTTTCCTTGCCGGTGGTTTTGTCTGCGCGGTATTGATGGCATTGCTGATAATACCCAACATTCTGATTGTCTCGTACAAGCGCAGGCTGTTCGATATGCCGGACGAGAGGAAGGTACATACCTCTCCTGTGTCACGGCTGGGAGGAGTCTCTTTTTTCCCTGTCATCTCGGTATCATTCTGTTTTATCACAGGACTGGCGTACTGCTGCGGAATTTTGGGCGGAAGCCTTTCCGTCCTGCGCCTCTCTTATTCCATGCTGTTCCTGGGAGTCGGCTCTATGCTGCTGTACCTGGTGGGGGTGATGGATGACCTGGTGGGGGTCAATTACCGTTACAAGTTTATTGTACAGCTGATAGCGGCTTCCCTGATAACTTTCTCCGGAACCTGGCTGGATTCTCTTGGAGGACTGTTCGGCATCTGGACGATACCGGCCTGGGCCGGCATTCCCCTGAGCATTTTCGTCATTATTTACATCACCAATGCCATCAATCTGATAGATGGTATCGACGGCCTGGCCTCAGGCCTGAGCAGTATCGCTCTCATGGTGATGGGGATAATGTTTGTAATCAGGCAGGACTATCTCCACGCCCTGCTTGCCTTCTGCACTCTCGGAGTGCTTATTCCTTTCTGGATATACAATGTGTTCGGCTATACCCGTCACCGTCACCGGCTCTTCATGGGAGATACCGGCAGTCTGACAATCGGCTTTATAGTCAGCTATCTGGTCATCAGCCTCAGCACATCCGGAAGTACTGGCCAGGGGATGCAGGACAACGAGGGGCTTATCATTTCATTTTCCGCTTTGTTCATACCGCTGGTAGATGTAGTGCGCGTGGTGCTGCACCGGCTCATCAACGGGAAGAGTCCATTCCTGCCGGACCGCAACCACATTCACCACAAGCTGCTGGCTCTCGGCCTGAGACCCAGGACGGTACTGCTGGTAATTCTCGCCCTCGCCGTTTTCTTTATTGCCGTCAATTTCCTGCTGCACGATATGGTGAATATCACGGTACTTGCGGCTCTGGATCTGCTTATATGGCTATTATTTATAGGTATAGCCAACCATATACTCAGAAATAAACAGAAAACAATAGAAATATGATTTATTCGACTGCAAGGCCTTATGTGGCCCGTATACTTTTAGCAGCAATCACGGTTATCATGCTCGCATCATGCGGTGTGGCCAGACAGGTCCCTTATTTCCAGGACCTGAGTTCCGACACCACCCTGGCCATACTTCCTGAGCCCGAACCGATAGTATTCAAGCCCGAGGACAAGATATCAATACTGGTAAACAGCCGCGAGCCGCAGCTGATGGCGCTGTTCAATCTGCCGGTGATGCAGAAGAATCTCAGTCTCTCCAGTGCCAGCACCGGGTCGGGCTCGTCATTCACCTCATCAGGCAACAACCTGGCCGGCTACACGGTTGACCGTGACGGCAACATAGACTTCCCTGTGCTTGGGAAAATCCATATTGCAGGCATGACCCGCGAGCAGGCTGCGGAACATATCAAGGGACTGCTGATAGAAAACAATCTGATAAAAGATCCGGTCGTCACCATTGAATATCTCAATCTGAGCGTATCAATACTGGGAGAGGTAAACAGTCCCGGACGTTATATCATCGACAAGGACCGTATCACGATTCTGGATGCCCTCAGCATGGCCGGAGACCTGACTATATATGGTAAAAGGGAAAATGTTACTGTAATCAGGCAGGTCGACGGCCATCAGCAGGTCTATGAGGTCAATCTCACTTCTGCGCAGAATGTGCTGACATCCCCTGCATACTATCTTCAGCAGAACGACATGATCTACGTAGAGCCGAACCGGATGAGAGCCAACCAGTCTACAGTCAACGGCAACAGTGTCGTATCGGCGTCATTCTGGGTATCGATCGCCTCGTTCCTCGTTTCCCTCGGAGTACTCATTTTCAACTAATCAGAAGCATATCGCGAAATGGAAATAATAGAGAACAATTCGAAAATCAACCGCAAGGACGACAGCAGTCTCAGGATACAGGACATTCTCTCCATCTGTCTGGCACGGTGGAGATGGTTCGTGCTCTCCCTGGTAATCACCCTCGGTGCCGCAGCTGTGTATCTGCTCAGGACACCTTCTGTATACACCCGGTCGGCCTCCATATTGATAAAGGAGGACAGTAAGGGGCAGTCCGTATCTTCCGAAATGGATTTCGCAAACCTTGGCCTGTTCCAGAGCAGCACCAATGTCAACAATGAGATGCTGACCCTACGTTCTCCCGCTACCATGTACGAGGTGGCAAGGCGGTTGTCCCTGCACAAGACATATATGGCAGATGGGCGGTTCCATAAGGTAGTGGCATACGGCACGTCGCTGCCATTGACAGTCGATATTGCCGGTTTCCCTGAAAGCGAAGGTGCCGGAATGACCGTGACAGTTGCAGAGGACGGCTCGGTTGCGCTCGGGGATTTCTCCCGTAACGGTGAAGACATCGGGCCAGGACCGGTACAGGCAGCACTGGGAAAGCCGGTTTCCACGCCGGTAGGGGAGGTGACCGTATTCCCGACCCCATTTTTCACAAAAGGGAACGGATATACCATATATTTTACTCAGACAAGCATACAGGCGGCTGCCTCCAGCTGTGCATCCAATATGACCATTGCCCGCGCCGAAGAGGGGGCGTCGGTTATCAATCTTACTATGAAAGACGTGTCCGTTCAGCGTGCTGACGACATACTCAACACACTTATTGCCGTGTATAACGAAAACTGGGTAAAGGACAAGAACCAGATAGCCGTCAGTACTTCCGTATTCATCAATGAGCGTCTGGCCATAATCGAGAATGAGCTCGGGACGGTGGATGAAAGCATATCCTCGTATAAAAGCGAGCACATGATTCCTGACCTCAATACCGCCTCCAACATGTATATCAGCCAGAGTGTGGAGGCCAATACCCAGATTCTTCAGCTCAACAACCAGCTTTACATGGTCCGTTACATCCGGGACCACCTCACCAACGAGGCGAACCGGTATGACCTGCTCCCGGCCACCGGAACAGAGAACTCGGGCATAGAAAGCCAGATATCGGAGTACAACACCATGCTGCTGCAGCGCAACAACCTGGTCACGGCAAGCTCCACCTCCAACCCCGTAGTGGTGGATATGGACCATAACCTGGATGCCATGCGCAGTGCTATTGTATCTTCACTGGACAATCACCGGGTCATGCTGGAGACACAGCTCCGTACTCTGGAAAGCACCGAGCAGCAGGCCAGCGACCGGATAGCCGCCACTCCGGACCAGGCCAAATACCTTCTGTCCGTCGAGAGGCAGCAGAAAGTGAAGGAGGCCCTGTATCTCTTCCTCCTGCAGAAACGCGAGGAGAACGAGCTCTCCCAGGCCTTCACCGCATACAATACGCGCATTATCACTCCTCCTACGGGCAGCGGAGTTCCGACATCTCCGGCCAAGACCAGAATCATGCTCATAGCCCTGGTCATCGGTCTGATCGTGCCCATAGGTATAATTTTCCTGAAAGAACTGACCAACAGCAAGGTCCGGGGCCGCAAGGACGTGGAGTGGCTGAGCATGCCGTTTCTCGGAGAGATACCTCAGATCAGTGACGGCAAGCGGCATGGAACGCTCCAGAGCCTGACAGATGCAATACGGAGATACCGGAACAAGGGAAAGCGTGAGAAAACGGAAAGCGGTCTGATAGCAGTCAAGGAAGGTTCCAGGGATATCGTGAATGAGGCGTTCCGTGTGCTGAGGACAAATCTGGAGTTCATGATCCGCAAGGACGGGCGCACCGACATTATCCTCGTCACATCATTCAATCCAGGAAGCGGAAAGACATTCATTGCGATGAACCTGGGAATGGCACTTGCAATCAAGAAGCAGAGGGTGCTGGTGATAGACGGAGACCTGCGGCACGGCTCAGCCTCAAGATTCGCAGGCTCGCCTGGAAAAGGACTGAGCAACTGGCTTGGAGGACAGAGCGGTTCGTATCTGGACCTGATAGTACATCATCCCGGACATCCCGGGCTGGACATACTGCCTATAGGTACCATCCCCCCCAATCCCACCGAACTTATATCCGATTCCCGTATGTTCTCCATGCTGGAGGACCTGCGCGGACGGTATGACTGTATTTTCATAGATTGCCCTCCAATAAATATTGTGGCAGATACCCAGATATTCGAGAGGCTGGCGGACAGGACTGTGTTCATCGTCAGGGCAGGACTGCTCGAGCGCAGTATGCTCTCAGAGCTGGAAGATATCTACAGACAGGGACAATTCCGCAATATGTCCCTCATACTGAACGGGACAGAAGGAGGAGGACGCTATGGCTACCATCATGGGTACAGATATGGCTACAGGTACGGCTACCATTACGGATACTACGGTCACAGCTATTACGGAAACAGCAAATAAAACTGCCATACGTTCATGACATTTTCACTGTGGAGAAAGCGTACTTTGACTGAGGTGGGAGTCTTCGACTGCATGACCGACTGGCACAGCCATATCCTGCCGGGAGTGGATGACGGGGTCAGGA
This sequence comes from uncultured Alistipes sp., assembly GCA_902388455.1. Lineage (GTDB taxonomy): Bacteria > Bacteroidota > Bacteroidia > Bacteroidales > UBA932 > Coprenecus. The sequence goes on from CABMPD010000019.1 coordinate 4,931, forward strand.
GTATGGAAGACAGTCTGAATGTCCTGGAAATGTACCAGAAAGCCGGAATCCGGGAGGTATGGCTGACTCCTCACGTGATGGAGGACGTACCCAACACCACAGCGGGCCTTCAGGCCAGGTTCGAGGAACTGAGGGCGGCATGGCACGGCAGGGTGATCCTGCGCCTGGCAGCAGAATATATGATGGACACCCTCTTCGAGGAAAGGCTGGACAGCGGCGACCTGCTGCCGTTGGGCCGGGAGGGCCGTCACCTGCTGGTGGAGACCTCATACTACAACCCTCCGGCCCGTCTGAACGCCATCCTGACGGCGGTAAAGGCACGGGGGTATTTCCCAGTTCTGGCCCATCCGGAGCGGTATGTCTACATGAATATGCAGAACTATGCGGCACTCAGCGACATGGATGTGGTATTCCAGCTCAATCTGGGCTCCCTGGCCGGCCTGTACGGCAGCGAAGTGCGCAGGAAAGCCCTGCGCCTGCTCCACAACGGCTACTACGGCCTCACCGGGACCGACCTGCACCGTCCCGCCCAGTTCGGGCATATCGCCCTCCCCGGCTGTCTGGACCGCAGTGCGTGCAGGATACTTGGCAGCGGGAATTTCATGAGTATTTGACTGGCCATCCCAGTTTGGATATCAGGACGGAAATGAGTAACTTTGTAGGGTCTAACCGCAGATAGCCATGATTATGGACATAGAACAGAGACTTTACCCGGTAGGTATCCAGACATTTCCGGACCTCAGGACTGGAGAGAATTACCTGTATGTCGATAAGACGGAGTATGTCTACCGCATGACGCACTCCGGAGCAAGATACATTTTCCTGAGCCGCCCCAGGCGCTTCGGGAAGTCTCTGCTGGTGTCCACCCTGCACAGTTATTTTGAGGGGCGGAAAGAACTTTTCGAGGGGCTTGCCATTGAGGGACTGGAGAAAGAGTGGACGGTATATCCGGTGCTGCACTTTGACATGAGCATGGCCAAGCATGCCGGCAAGGAGCAGCTGGAATCAATGCTTAGTCTCCAGTTACGGGAATACGAGAAACTGTACGGAAAAGACGACGATGAGACAGGTCTCAACGACAGGCTCACAGGCATCATCCGCAGGGCATACGGACAGACAGGGCGGAAAGTGGTTGTTCTCATCGACGAGTACGACGCTCCACTGCTGGACGTGGTGCACGAGGAGAAGAACCTGCCGGTGCTGCGGGATGTCATGCGCAACTTCTACAGCCCGCTGAAGGCCTGCGACCCCTGGCTGCGCTTCGTGTTCATGACAGGCATCACAAAATTTTCCCAGCTGAGCATATTCAGTGAGCTGAACAATATCCGCAACATCACCATGCAGCCGGAATACGCCGCCGTCTGCGGTATCTCCGAGAAAGAGATGCTCACCCAGATGAGCGCCGACATAGACGCACTGGCGGAAAGGATGGGACAGAGCCGGGAGGATACCGTCGCGAAGCTCAAGGCCAAATACGACGGATACCACTTCACCTGGCCGTCCGAGGACATCTACAATCCCTACAGCCTTGTCTGCGCATTTGCCGACGGGGCCATCAGGCCTTACTGGTTCGGCAGCGGCACTCCCACATACCTGATAGAGATGCTGCGGAAGTTCCATATCGAACCATCACAGATAGGAGGCGGCAAGGCTCTGGCGGAAGATTTCGACGCTCCCACCGAAAGGATGACCGGCATCACTCCGTTGCTGTACCAGAGCGGATACGTCACCATCAAGGACTATTCTCCCGTGTCGGGAATGTACACACTTGACTTCCCGAACAACGAGGTCCGCGTGGGTATGATGGGCAGCCTTCTGCCGAACTACTTAGGATATAGGTCTTCCGAAGGGAGAAGCACAGTAGCCATGATGTACGAGTGCCTTTACCATGAGGACATGGACGGCGCTCTACGCATCCTCCAGACCTTCCTGTCCACGGTTCCATATGCCGACAACACCGCATACGAGGGCCACTACCAGCAGATGCTCTACGTCATCCTCTCCCTGCTCGGCTACTACGTGGACATCGAGGTACGCACGCCCAGGGGCCGCGTAGACGCAGTCCTGCGCACAGCTACCACGCTCTACGTAATGGAACTGAAAATAGATACCTCCGCCGACACCGCCATGCAGCAGATAGACCTCAGGCACTACCCCGAACGGTTCGCCCTCTGCGGTCTCCCCTTAGTCAAGGTCGCCATCTCTTTCGATACCGAGAGGAGAACTATCTCCGGGTGGAAGGTCAGCGGACCAGATACACAATGAATATTATCGGACCCCGCGTATTCAACGTCCCGGTAGGGTACATTTTCGAGTCGAACAGCCAGAAGTAATGACAATACCATACTGGTTTTTGTCACTGAAGGACTGTATTCATGTAAGTTGTAATGGCAGAGGAATCGAGAGTTAAGAAAAGCCTGCTTAACGCCCGCGTCAACCTGATTTTCTACTTCCTGACACTGATTCTGTCTTTCTTCTCCAGAACGATATTCCTCGACTGTCTGGGAGCCGATTTTGTGGGGCTTACCACCACCCTCCAGAACCTGCTTGGCTTTCTCAATCTCGCTGAGCTCGGTATCGGCAGCGCTATCGGCTACGTGCTGTACAAGCCGCTTTTCGAGCATGACCAGCAGAAAATCAATGAGATTATATCTGTCTTCGGCTATCTGTACCGATGGATCGGTCTGATAATCCTCGGTGCCGGTCTTATCCTCGGCGGCTTCCTTCCGCTGATCTTCCCGAGCACATCATTCGAGATGGGCATCATTTACTTCGCCTACCTCTCATTTCTTGCTTCATCACTTATCGGCTACTTTGCCAACTACAAGCAGACCCTCCTCGGTGCTGACCAGAAAAACTATGTCGTCACAGCATACTTCCAGACAGCGAACATCGTCAAGACCCTCATACAGATGGCCTCCGCCTACTACACCGGCAGCTACTACCTCTGGGTCATCATCGAGCTGACATTCGGCATCATATACTCTATCATACTCAACTGGAAGATACGGCAGGTATATCCCTGGCTCAAAAGTGAGGTACGGCAAGGCAAGCAGCTTTTCAGGAAGTATCCGGAGGTGATGAGGTATACTAAGCAGTTGTTTGTGCACCAAATATCTTCTTTTGCGCAATTTCAAACAACTCCATTTTTTATTTATACGTTTGTGTCTCTCAAAACAGTTGCCTTTTATGGGAATTACACACTTATCGTAGACAAATTATGTCAGTTGATGAATACGGTTTTAGGAAGCACATCTGCTGGTGTCGGAAACATGATTGCTGAAGGCAATAGAGTAAAAACTGTACATGTGTTTTGGGAAATCACAACATTGCGTTTTATTGCAGGAGGATTTATTTTTTTCTCTTTGTATGTGCTGTTGGATCCATTTATCTCATTGTGGCTTGGAGATAGTTATATTCTAGGACAGTCAGTACTCATTTTATTACTTATTAAAGTCTATACACAAATAATCTCTGGCAGCACTGGACAATTTATATATGGCTATGGCTTGTTTTATGATACTTGGGCACCTGTTGTACAAACGGCCATTATGATAGTTTTTTCTATTATCGGAGGTTTTCTATGGGGACTGAACGGTATTATAGTTGCAAATATTGTTAGTATCTTTTCAATAATGGGTATATGGAAACCGTGTTTTTTATTTCGGAAAGGATTTCAACTATCCATTATTAAATACTGGACAAAATGGTTTCTATTAAATTTTATAAATGCTACCTCTTTTACCATCTCTTTAATTATATTACAGTACTTGCAGATAAATGCAAATACTTACAAATCATTGTTGCTTCTCGCGTGTGTATCCAGTATGATATACTTGATTATTAACTGCTCATTGATGTATCTAATAAACACTCATACTAGAAGCTTAATAAAACGTTTATTAATAAAAATTACATGAAGTATTCAGTGAAAGAAATACTTTATTATGTATTCAATCGTTTGCCTAAAACAATAATTGGTAAATATTTCAAACATAATTTAGTATACGCACATTGGGGACGAGGACTAAATAATTTTGGAGACTGCTTAACTCCTTTTATCTTAAAGTACTATGGATTAACACCTGTTTATGTTCCCAGTTTTCATAAATCTGATATTATTTTAGCTGGTTCAATATTACAGTTAATACCACGTGATTACAAAGGTACCATTATAGGAACTGGTGGTAGTAATATAGTTTATAATTTCCCAAACGCAAGTATTAAGGCTGTTAGAGGCATACTGACACTCAATAATATAATAAATAATAATCATGACAAAATAAGGTTGGGAGATCCAGGGCTATTAATGTCCTATATTTACCACAATGATGTTTCAAAAAACACACTGATAGGCATAATTCCACATTTTGTAGACAAAGATGATCCGGCTATAACAACGATACATAATAGAAATAAAAAAAGTACTACTATTATTAATGTATTGGACTCACCCTCAAAAGTTATAAAAAAAATCAAATCATGTAAGTATATTCTATCATCCTCACTACATGGTCTCATTATTGCGGATACTTTTCATATCCCTAATATCAGATTTACAACAAAAAGAAACAATGCAAACTATAAATACGACGATTATTATTCTTCACTTGGTATTGAAAGTACATATATCCAACTAAAAGGAGATGAAAGTTTACAGGAACTGATTTCATTAACGTCTTTAAAGCCTGTAGATAAAATACAATCCTTAAAAGAAGACTTAAATCAAATAATGATATCGTATGCGCTCTCAGTTAAAAATAATTTGCGCAGTATCTTCTAAAACTGCCTGCTGCGGCTGTGAAGCATGCGTGCAAATTTGCCCAAAACATTGCATCAAGATGCAATGTGATAGCGAAGGTTTTCAATATCCAACTATCGATAAGGCAAATTGCATAGAGTGCCACTTATGTGAACAAGTTTGCCCAATCAATGTGCAGAGCAAAACAATAAGAGAACCTTTGCAAATTCATTTAGTAAAAAACAGTGATGAGAATATTAGAGCACAAAGTTCTTCAGGTGGGGCTTTTCAGATTATCGCTGAACGAATAATAAAAGAAAATGGTGTTGTATTCGGGGCTTACTTTGATAAAGACTGGAACGTTGTTCATGGGTACGTCGAAAAAATAGAAGAACTTAAAAAATTAAGAGGTTCAAAATACGTACAGAGTCATATAGGAAATGCTTATCTTGATGCGAAAAAATTTTTAATACATGGCCGTAAAGTTTTATTTTCAGGGACACCGTGCCAGATAGCCGCACTTAACAAGTTCCTTAATAAGGATTATGATAATCTGTATACTGTTGATTTTATCTGCCATGGTGTTCCCTCTCCTCAAATATGGTCAACATATTTGAGCAGTATTGTAAAGCATATTAACCAGCCAATAGAGAATATTTCCTTTAGAAATAAAATTCAAGGTTGGAAAAGTTATTGTTTTTCCGTAACTTTTGCAAAAACTGATAAAAGCGAAGAATTCATAATGTACGAGCCTCTTGATAAAAATCCGTATCTAAAAGGCTTCATCGCTGACTTATTTTTAAGACCATCTTGCCACAACTGCCATTTTAAGTCTTTCGCAAATAAAAGCGATATTACATTAGCTGATGCATGGGGAATGTGGGACTTTGCTCCAGAACAATATGATGATAAAGGGCATTCATTATTAATAACCCACACACAAAAAGGGAATAAATTAATATCATCTTTCCTTTGTCAGAGTACATTATGCCCTCTTTCTATTATCGAGAAGTATAATCCTGCAGCATATACATCTCCTAAAGCAACTACGAGAAGATCAAAATTTTTCAGATTGATTTCTAAATATGATTTTGACACAACGATTAATAAATGTTTACCTCCTCCTAGGCTTATTGATAAAGTGCTGTGGAGTATAAATAAACGGCTCAACAAATATGTCAAAAAATAAAAAAAGCATACTCATTATAGGTACCGGCTCATTACTTAATTATGGATGCGAAGCCATTGTATTAGGAACATATGAAATAATTAAACGATATTTGCCGGAATATGCACTATACTTAGCATCCGATAACCTTGACTACGACAAGACTATTCTTCCTCCGGACATTAATATTATCTCTTACAAACGCAGATTTACATTATATAGAATATGGAAAGGTATATTGCGAAGATTCCTGCATATTGGAAACGGAAGCGTTGTTCATATGAATTATAATATCGGGAAAAGATTCGACATTGTACTATCATGCGGAGGAGATAATTTCTGCGAGGCTCCGGGAGGCAATTTATATACATTACTCGAAGATTTAATACAAGTCGGAAATGTGGCGTACCGTCACAATAGAAAATACATATTATGGGGAGCGTCAATTGGACCTTTTCATAACCCCAAAAACTATCAGAAGGTCATCAATAATCTTCAGAAAGCTGATGCTATCTGCGTGCGGGAGAATCTATCATTCCAATATCTTATCCAAGAAGTAACACTCAAAAATAAAGTACAACTCATAGCAGATCCAGCATTCTGCATGAAGCCTGACTTTAAGATTAATTTTGAGAAGAAACCGCAAAATATATACATAGGCCTGAACCTCAGCCTTCTGTCCATAGGACACACAATTGAAGAAGTACAAAGAGCAGATTTCATAAATCAGCTCTTCATCAATTTAGATAATATATTAACTAATAATCCTAATTACGCATTCGTATGTATACCACATGTAGTAATTGAGGATATGCCAGCACAAAACGACAATATTATACTTAAAATGTATCAACAGGCATCCAAATATCCAGATAGAATTATTAGATTACCTGACAGTATCGGCTCTGCAAAAACAAAAGGATATATAGCACAAATGGATGCACTTATCGCAACAAGGATGCACTGCTGCGTCGGAGGTATTTCTACTGCCGTTCCTACTCTATTTGTCACATACTCCAACAAAGGTTCAGGAATGTCATTTTACGCATATCATCATCATAAGTATGAAGTCGCTGTTCCGGAACTGGTCACTGATAAATTCATTGAAATATTAAATACAATCATAAAAGACAGGCAAGAAATACATCAATTTCTGAAATCAAGGACAAAAGAATTTGAGCAAGACTCTATGCGTGGCGGTGCTATACTTAAAAATATCGCAGAGTCTTAAATTAAGGTAAGAATTTTACATGCTATTTTCAATAATAATCCCAGCATATAATCTATAGCCATACAATCGCACACATATGTAATTATGCATTATCATGAAAGTTCTACAAATAGCCTCCAGTGATTTTTTCTCTACATATGGCGGAGGACAGATATACGTCAAGAACATCGTTGACGAGATGATTTCTCAACATCGTGATATTGTTGTCATTTCCTTTCTTAGCAATGTTCAAAATTCCAGATACTATAAAAAATCATACAAAGGCATTGATCTATATGAACTAAATGAGTGCATTGGTGTTTCAGAATTACAAGCTATCATATATTCCATAAAGCCTGATGTAATCCATGCTCACAGCCACAAAGCACAGATATCTAAAATCGGCCAAATACTTCACATTCCTGTTGTGGTAACCTCACACCACGGAGGTATTGTCTGTCCTGTAGGGACTCTCATGAACTGTGAAGATAAGATTTGCGACGTGTCTGTCTTACATAGAAACTGTTTAAAATGCGTACTGAGAAATACCAGGACTGGACTGCTCTGGTGTCCTTTGATGCGTTTAATTCCGCGTAATGCTTATATCAAATTAGGCAAGTTACTTCAACGATTACCATTCGTCTTGCTTCTCACCCCCATAGGAAGTGCAGCTTTAACTATTGTCAGGAAACAAGAAGAATGGGAAACTATTGTAAATGGATGTGACATAATGATATCTCCTTGCTACAAACTTGCAGAGGCAATGAAGCGCAACGGATTGCCTTCTGAAAAGACAATAGTTTTGCCACATGGAATACCTTTACCCGCATCAATTCCGCCATTCCCGGCAATTACAAATGGTAATATCAAATTTTTTTATGTAGGTCGTATATGTTATGTTAAAGGATTGCATATACTGGCAGAGGCTTTTCATAGAACTGACGCGCCTAATGCTGAACTGCATATAATAGGAGGTGCTGGGAACAAAGCAGAACAACGGTATGAGAAAAAACTAAAATCAAAATATGCAAAGGACCATCGGATAATATGGCATGGCAAAGTGTCCCCAGAAAATGTATACATGACTATCAGTAATTACCATATTTCTTCTTCTTTTTCTTATCTTGAGGCTTTTGGTCTTAATATCGCAGAATCCCTCGCTATGGGAAAACCTGTTTTGGCGACAATGAATGGCGGGGCAGAAATGCAGATAGAGGACGGTGTCAACGGATGGCTGATTCCACAGAATAATATTGGAGCGATGACTGACAAAATGCAGGAGATAATAAGTGATTTCAAAAAGTATAATGTCAGATTATCTACTTCAAAAGTAATATCAATCGAAAACCATTGTCTTAAGTTGTTTGATATTTATAGTAATCTTGTACAGGCAAACATCGGAAAATAAAAAGTGTTTTATAAATAAAGCTGGTTGTATGAAAAGACTGCTTATTGATGTTAACTCTGTTGTCCCTTATTACGCCTCTGGATTGTTAAGTGGCATTGGCAGGACTACACTGGAATTGGTTCAAGCCTTGGCTAAAATTCAGAATCTTCCTTTTGAGATAATGCTTTATTCTCAGAATATGAAAGGGATTGGAGCCAAAAGCATGAGTCTTCCATTCAAATATAAGCATTTATATATTCCCAATAGAGGGGGGATTAATAAAATGTTGTCACATTTCCCTATAAGAGAGGTGCTTACCAATTACGATATTATGCATATACCACATAACTTTGAGTATGTATATAACCCCGAAAAGTGTATTGTAACGATTCATGATGCTATGTATTTCTCATATCCGGAAGATTTTCTCGGACACGACTTCGCCCGAGAAAATCTTCCAATATTAGCGAAAAAGGCAAAGGCTATAATAACCTGTAGCGAGAACTCTAAAAAGGAAATTGCCTACTACATGGATATCAATGAGGAAAAGATTTTTGTATGCTATTGGGGCGTTGACCATAATTTGTTCAAGCCATTGACAACATCATCAAATACAGTTGATGCTCCTTATTTCTTATCGGTGTCTTGCGATGTGGGAAGAAAAAACACAGTGTCAGTACTAAAGTCATTTGAGACTTTCTTAAAGCACAATCCTGAACATCATCTCGTGCTGGTGTGGAAATATCCTCCAGATGATATCATAAATTACTATACTTCTACAAAATTTCATAATAGGATACACTTCCTAAAAAGTGCCAGCAATCAGCAATTAGCAGAATTGTATTCTGCTGCAACTGCAACATTCTTTCCAAGCAGATACGAAGGTTTCGGACTTCCAATACTTGAGTCTATGGCATGCGGTACGCCTGTAGTTACATGCAACAACAGCAGCTTGCCGGAAGTGGGAGGAGATGTTGCACTTTATGTCGATCCTGATGATATTGATGCCATGTCGCAATGGATGGAAAAGTTTGAAAACAATTCAGTCAATATCCCAAAGTTTAAATGCAGGAGTTTAGAGCAAGCAGCAAAATTCACATGGGAAAATTGTGCCGCTAATACAATAAAAGTCTATGAAAAATGTTTAGACATATAAAATCCATAGCTCGCAGACTACGTATCGGCATCATCAGATGCCTGGCATTTAAGAAGTGTATTGATATTGTTTCTAGCAGTGTTATCATCGCTCCGCACCCTGACGACGAAACCATAGGATGCTCCGGTTTGATCCAACAACTTATTTCTAAAGGGCAAAGAGTTGATGTCATCTATCTGACAGGTGGAGGGAAAAGCCATAGCGGATGCTGTAACATCAAAGAGACAACCCTTATCGCTCATAGAAGAGAGTTGGCAAGGAAATCTGCGTCAATATTGGGTATCCAACAAGAGAATCTCCATTTCCTCGACTACCCGGATGGAGGCATTGCATTCGATTGTAATGAGACTGAAAGATTGAAGAGTCTTCTTGGCGAGCTAAAACCGGATGCGGTATTTATTCCACACAAGGGAGAAGGCTGGAGTGATCACATAGAATCTGGCGATATCGTAAAGTCCCTGCTTGAGGATAACGAGGTTGTCGAAATATATGAGTACTGTGTATGGTTCTGGTATTACAATGTCTGGAATATAGACTGGAAAAATGCAAGGACTGTCGCCATGACCAAAGAGCAGCACAAAAAGAAATTGCAGGCCATGGACGCATACATAAAGCCGCTTGCTCCATGTGGCAAGCCGTGGAGCGGAGTATTGCCCAAAGTCTTTGTTTGGGCAAACAGATGGAATAAGGAACTCTATTTCAAAGTAAAATGAACTGGACTTTTCACATAACCGAACATTGGGAAGATATCTGGGATGATGATTATCAGAGGAAGTGGTTGGACTTGTTAAATGCATCCCCAAACTCACATGTCTTCTTTCATCCTTCTTTGATTAAAGCATGGGTTGAGACATATATTCCATTAAGAAAGATATTTCCGGTTTTCATTTGGGGAGAGTTTGGGGACAATGAGGTTTTCTTTCCATTGATCTTGTGGCATAAAAACTGGAAAAATGCATTTTTAAAGGTTATTGTTCCGGCAGGGTACTCTGATTTTGATTATCATGACCCTATATTTAAATATAAATTAGAGAAGAACCATTTACAATCGTTTTGGATAGAATTGCACAAATGTCTCAATAGATACCAATATGACGAAATATTACTGGATGGACTCCATTGCAACCTGCCTGGTTTTATAAAAGATTCAAATGAAATATGTCCGTACTTAGATTTGTCGGGAATGCTGTCCGATAATGATCTGATAAATTTTTTCTCGACCAGTTTGCGTGGTGATATCAGAAGACAGATTAGAAGAATGAATGAATTAGGTTCTTTGAATTACCATGAATACGAATCTTTTGATGATGCAAAAGATACTTTTCAAGAGTTTATATTAGAACATACAAAAAAGTGGCCAAATGCATACAAGGCTCCATTTTTTCATGAGAATTTATTAAAAACAGGACTCGGTTCCATTGTCCATTTTTCATCGCTAAACATAGGCAATATTCCTATATCATGGCATTTAGGTTTTGAATTTGCAGGTACATATTACTATTATATGCCCGCCGGAAAAAAATCTTACTCCAAGTATTCTCCAGTAAAGATACATTTATACTTTTTAATCAAGCGCGCAATAGAGAATAAGTATACAAAATATGATCATCTGCGCGGAGATGAAGCATACAAGCAAGGATGGGCGAGTGGATCGGATTCCGTAATGACATATCATTTTAAACAGGAACGAAAGGTATCTGAATTAAAATTCAAAATACTTGAATTTAGGCGTTTTTTATATCATAACTAAAAAATGAAAGTCCTTATCTGCATCCCCTGCCTTATGACAGGCGGAACCGAAATACAGACACTAAATCTCGTGCATGCCCTGGTGGAGGGAGGGCATGAGGTATGGACTTTGTGTTACTTTGAGTACAGCGGGGAGATGGTGGAACGCTACAGGAATGTCGGCAGTAAGGTAATCTTGCTGAGTCCAGGCGGAAGCAGGGTAGGAGGCTGGAGAGATGTACTACTTTTGTTCAAAGGCCTGCGCAAGGCTCTCCGGCAGATTCATCCTGATGTCGCTCATGTGCAGTATATGGCTCCCGGAGCGATTCCGATTGTCATATTGAGACTGCTGGGATGTCGTTGTGTTATCGCTACCACACACACAGCTGCCGATATTTATCCCAGCCTTCGGCTTGTACATTTCATACAGCGGCACTCCGTGCGGGCATTCACCTGCATCACCGAGACGGCTGAGAGGTCATTTTTCGGCACTTCCAGGCTTTACAGTGAGGATTTTGTATTGAAAAAACGCAATCATCTCACCATATACAATGCACTGCCTAAAAGTTTCACCATTGCGCAGACTCCCCGGGAATTCGGACGTCCGATTGTCCTTGGTGTCGTCAGCCGTCTTGAGTATATCAAAGGTATGGACCTGGTGATTCCGGCATACGCGGAGATACTGAATGAGTTTCCGGACACAAAACTGATTGTTGTCGGTGAAGGCTCCCTGCGGCAGTCTATGGAGCAGCAGGCTGTTACTTTACACTGCAACTCCTCTATTACATGGGCCGGAAGACAGCCCCAGGAGCATATCCAGGAGTGGTACAGCAGGATTGATGTGCTTTTGATGCCTTCGAGAAGTGAGGGGTTCGGTCTTACGGCCATCGAGGCCATGGCCAGCGGATGCGTAGTTGTGGCATCTGATGTCGGAGGGCTGCCGGAAGTAGTGCGAGACGATGAGGTCGGGCTGCTGCACACTTCGGAATCAGTTAACGACATAGTGGAAAAAGTCAAAAAGCTTATAGCCGCTCCCGGGCTCATGGAAAGGCTGTCCGCCAATGCCGTAAAGTATGTCGGCCGATATTCCCTTGACCGCTACACCCTGCTGTTCAATGACCTGTACTCCAAACTGAGCAGGTGAACAAGCCTTATTCCCAATGTACATCCTCAATTACATCTACTTCATAATCCTTACAGCCATCGGATACATTTGGCTGACCTCCAAAGGCGGATACATGACCAATCCGCTCAACCGCAGCCAGAAGATGTGGCTGGACGGGCCTGAGCGGTTTTGGGTGCTGACTTTCTCCACAGGACTTGTGGCATTGTCCGCTCCCGGTGTCTTGGATTTGATGGCTATCCGCCTGCTAGCGCTGGAGGTTTTCTGTGTCATCGGGCTGTTTTTGGTGGATAGGAAGCCTGTGTGGAGTATTACAGGCATTTTGTACATTATTTTGATAGCCTGGCTGCTTGTGGGACTATTTTACACATCGGCACCCGATTATGGAATAAGGGTTATCATGAAGTACATATACCCTCTGCTGATTATGTCGTTTGCTTCTGCAGCTGTCAGGGACGGTGAAGTGTTTATAAAGGCAGGAGTATGGGCGAGGATTGTCGCATTACTCTCTCTTTCAATATCCGTCATACCCTTCCTTGGCAAATTGGCCCCCGGAGTATTTTGGTATGTAACTGCGCGGGCCATAAATTACATATCAATCTGCGTATTTTCCTTGTCATTATTTTATTTCACCAATGAGAGAAAAAAGAATTTCCTGTTATCTGTTCTTTTTATTGCACCATGTTTAATATGGGTATTCAGAACCAGTATAATGGGTACGGCCGTGGCGTTAATGACATTCTTTTTCTTTAAGTACAGAATAAAGTCCCTTCCTTTCATAGCCGTAATTTTTATCGCAGGAATAATTGCAGTATTTACCATTCCCAGCCTGAAAGAAAAAATGTTCAATGATGACAGTATTACACTTGAACAATTCCAAAATGGAGAAATTACGAAAGATGACATAAACAGCAATGCCCGTTTTGCGATGTGGGAGCATCTTGAGAACCGGTTTTACAAAGAACATAAGTTGACAGGCTCCGGTACAGGCAGTGTGCAGAATTATATGTATTCGAACTATATTTTCGGAGGTCTTCAAGTTCCTCATAGTGATTTTGTACAGATGATGTGCGACAACGGGCTGATTGCATTGATTTTATATCTGGCAATGTCCTTGTCGGCAATTATTCACAGTCTTGTCATATATGATAGAAGCCACAGCGGGACTTTAAAAATTTGCGCTATTACCGCAGGAAGTTCAATGGCTGGTGTGCTGATTACATTGTACTCCGATAATGTCGTCAACTATTCCATGGCGACCTTATCTATGCCATTCGGATTTTACGGGATGGCATTGGGCCTATGGAAGGCAGAGACTTTAAAATACAAGTTATGATATCAGTCGTCATTCCCTTATACAACAAAGAAAAACAGATAGGGAATACTTTACGGACGGTTCTCAATCAGACATTTCAGGATTTCGAGATAGTTGTCGTCAATGATGGCAGCACCGACAACAGCGCCGCAGAGGTGGAGAGATTTCACGACCAGCGCATACGGCTTGTACATCAGGCCAATGCAGGTGTCTCCGCAGCCCGGAACCGAGGTGTCGAAGAGTCGAAATATGACTTGATAGCATTTTTGGATGCTGATGACGAGTGGAAACCGTCGTATCTTGAAACGCAATATTCCCTTTATAAGAAATATCCTGAATGTAGTGTATTCGCCTGCAATTATGAATTCAGGGATGCAGACGGGAATGTCAAACCTACGATAATACGCAAACTCCCGTTTCAAGAAACCGACGGCATCCTGAGCAACTATTTTAAGGTGGCGTCCTGTTCGCATCCGCCATTGTGGACTTCTGCTATAGTGGCAAAAAAATCGGCATTGATGTATGTGGGCGGGTTTCCCGTAGGCATTAAGTCCGGGGAGGATTTGCTGACTTGGGCTAGGCTGGCAATGAAATATAAAATAGTATTTTGTCAAACACCGCTATCTACATTTATTTCCGACGCAAAACTTTTTAATGATGATCAAAAACAAAGAATGCCTGAAAAAAACTACGATTATGTGGGTATGGAATTACACCGATTATACATCAATAATCAAGGAGTAGCGGGAATAAAAGCATATAACGCATTATGGCATAAAATGAGGGCCCGCATATATCTTGACAAAGAATTCAGAATGATGGCTTTAAAAGAATGTGTCTGTTCTGCAAAGTATAATCTGAATCTAAAGATTCTCGCATTTATTTGTATATCATTATTACCATATAAAATCATCCACTCTATCTTTAAAAACTAATGAAAATTGCCTTTATCCATACAGATCTCCGTATATACTGGCCGGCCAGACTTAAAGCTCTTAGTACATACCTGCGTGACAAAGGTATATATTTGGAGATTGTAGAAATATCTGGTGCCGGTAGTCCTTATGCATTTGCCGATAAGGCAGAACATGACGGACTTTTATGGCACATTTTGTTTCCGGATAAGAAAATGGAGGCAATTGATAATCATGCGATAAAACGCAAACTGTATCAGTTCTTGAATAAGTTGCAACCCGACATTCTTATCTGCGGAGCAATTGCTTTTCCTTCAGGAGCGTTATCCGTAGCATGGGCATATAAAAACAAACGAAAAGTAATTTGCTTTGATGATGCTAAAATAGAGACAGTCCAACGTTCTTCCCTCGTAAATCGGATAAAACAGTATATTTATAATGGTGTTTATGCAATGTTATATCCATCATCTGATTGGGAGCATACCGGAGGGTTTTGGGGATTCAGTAAAGAACAGTTGTTCTATGGTATTGATGTTGTAGATAACTCTTTTTGGCGTTCTTACTATAAATGTCAAAAAGTATCTTCTCCATATTTTTTAGTTGTAGGTAGACAAATTCCTCAAAAGAATTTGTCTCTTATACTGTACAGCTACAATAAATATCACAAAAAATATCTACAAGCCTCAATGCCGTTAATTATTATCGGAGATGGTCCAGAACGTCCTTTATTGGAAGAATATGTTAAAAATAATAATTTATCTCATTGTGTTTCGTTTGAGCCATTCAAAAATCAGAGTGAGCTAAAGACCTTTTATCATAATGCGGGTTGTTTAATACTCAGCAGCAGCAGTGAAACCTGGGGATTGGTTATTAATGAGGCAATGGCTTGTGGACTTCCTGTTATATCCAGTATTCAGTGTGGAGCTACAAATACATTAATCGAAGATGGTGTTAACGGATTCTCCTTTAATATATTTGAGAAAGATGCTCTTTTCGAAAAAATGAGCAACTACCATGAACTGCCACAAAACATGAAAACTATTATGAGCAGAAATGCTGTTAAAACCATTAATCAATGGGATTTATCTCTTTTTTGTAAAAATTGTTATGATGCCGTCAAATATGTGTCTTATCAACCTGTTAAGAAGTTGTCATTGATAAATTCTCTTATTATAAGAATCTGGCAAGGCAGATATAGACCGATATGAAAATCCTCATCGTCCACAACAACTACGGCAAATACAGCGGCGAGGAGGCCGTGGTGGACAAAATGGCCGCAATGTTGCAGGAGCACGGACATCAGGTCTGCTTCTACCGCATGACCAGCGAGGGCAGCCGGGACAGTCTGGTAGGAAAGATTATGGGTTTTTTCTCCGGCATTTATTCCCGCTCAGGAATCAGAGGCATGAGGCAGGTTTTGGAAAAAGAAAAACCGGACGTCGTCAATGTCCACAATCTATACCCGTTCATAAGTCCTGCCGCGCTGTTTGAATGCAGAAAGGCCGGAGTCCCCGTTGTGATGACCGTACACAATTTCAGGCTTATATGCCCGACAGGGCTGTTTATGCGCGACGGAAAGCCATGCGAGACCTGCCTGCAGAAAGGCAACGAATGGAGCTGCATCCGCTACAATTGTGAGCACTCCATGCTGAAATCCACCGGCTACGCCCTGCGAAACGCATACGCCCGCCGGACAGGGGCTTATAAGAAGTGTGTCAGCGCATTTGCCTGTATAACGGAATTTCAGAAGCGCAAGCTAATCGAAGCCGGCTTTGATGCAAAAAAAATAGTTGTCATTCCGAACTTTTTGGATAATTCGAAGACTCCCGCTTTTACTGAAGGTACTTACGTAGCATATTGCGGAAGATTGAGTTCAGAAAAGGGTATCGATCTCATTATTGAGGTTGCAAGAAAGCATCCCGAGATAATGTTCAAATTCGCAGGAGAGGCAAGGGACTCCAGGATATCCAGCAATATTCCTTCAAATTGCGAACTTTTAGGATACTTATCCGGTGATGCTCTGAAAGATTTTTATCGCAATGCAGCATTTTTCGTGATGGCCAGCAAATGGTACGAGGGATTCCCCATGAGCATTCTTGAAGCAGCCCAATACGGAAAATGCGTCATAGCCCCCGACCACGGCGGCTTTACCGAGATTATAGGCAAAGGCGATGAAGCCATCGGTATTCTATTCAACCTAGGAGATACAAACGATCTGGAGCAAAAACTTATACAACTGTACAATGACCGGCAGCTGACAACTCAACTCGGGCAGAAAGCCTTCCAAAAATTGACTCAGGAGTATTCTTCCGAGGTTATTTACAGTAAGTGGCTGAAACTGCTGCAAAAGGTAGGTGTTTGATTGATAAGCGACATGAGCAAAAATCCTACTGAGGTGTGGCAAAATATGTATTATATGTAAAATAGTGCATATCTTTGCCACGATAAACGATAAAAACAGATTGCTGATGGATGAGAGACATACTATAGCGAGGAATGTCAAGCTTTTGCGTGAGGCAAGCGGTTTCACACAGAAGCATGTGGCTGATTTTCTTGGGATACAGCGCTCAACCTATTCCAATTACGAGACAGGGGACAGGGAGCTGCCTCTTCCCGTCATGGAGAAGCTGGCCGACTTGTACGGCTGCGATACATTCGCGCTGTATGAGGAGAATATGGACGTGATGGAGAGTATGCTTGCCACAGCATTCAGAGTTGATGATCTTTCAGCGGAGGATATGGCTCAGATAGCAGACTTCAAGCGTATCGTCAAGAGTTATCTTAAAATGGATTATCTGTTGGGAAATGAATAGGCTGACTGTCCAGAATGCTGAGTTGATGGCGAATGTCTTCCGGTCAAAGGCCGGCTTGAGTCTCACGGAGCCTGTCGGGGCCAAGACCCTGCTGCGAAAGTTGCAGATAACGGCTGTTTACAGGCCGTTATCCCAAAATTCCTACGGCATAAGCTGCAAATCCAAGAACGACAGGATGTTCATGCTGATTAACTGCAACTCCACGCGGGGCCGGCAGCATTTTACCATCGCGCATGAACTGTATCATCTATACTTTGATGAGTCTCCGGTTCCTCATATGTGTATGGATTCCGTGTCTGAAGTGGAGAAAAATGCCAATCTCTTTGCATCTGCACTCCTGCTGCCACGCGAAGGACTGCTGTCTATGTTGAGTCCGAAGGAGGCGTATTCCCGGAATATAGCCCTTTCCACTATCCTAAGGATGGAGCAGCTTTACGAAGTTTCCCGTATAAATCTTCTGGTACGCCTTAAAGAACTTAATCTGCTGTCAAAAGCGCAGTTTGAGGAGATGAAGTCCATTCCAGTCAAGAAATCTGCAATGGAATACGGATATGACTTGTCGCTGTATGAGCCGGGGAATGACGGTCTGGTCATAAGTGACTTCGGAGAGAAGGCCAGAACTCTGTTTGAATGCGGGAAAATATCGGAAGGTCACTACATGGAGTTACTTAACCAGATATCAGGCACACATGAAGAAAACTAAAATCGTCCTGGATGCCGATGTCATTATACACTTTGCAAAAGGAGGCATGCTCAATCTTCTGCCTCAGTTTTTGAAAGAATATCAATTCATTGTGCTGGATGTAGTGAAGAATGAATTACGTGGAGAGATACTTAGACAACTTGAAAGACAGATTTGCCTTTTAAAGAATATTGATGAGGAGACTTTTGGACAGTCCTCTGAGCAAAAGAAGGAGTTTGCCAGACTGACTTCCATCTCAGGGCTGGCTTTAGGCAGAGGGGAAAGTGCGTGTATGGTGTACTGCCGTTATAATAACGATGTGGTAGGCAGCAGTAATGTGTCTGATGTTACGGCCTACTGTACTGAACATGGCATCACATATTTGACGACCAACGACTTCCTGTATTATGGAATCAGTCGCGGTATCATAACAAATTTACTGAAAAAGTCATTTTGACTTCTGGAAAATCCAGTCATTTGCTGGACTAACACTCGCATATTCTGCCAGCTGATAAGCCAGGCCGGGCTTTGATTTGGCTTTTTATATATTAATTCTTATCGAATTCATCATGCAAACCTACTTCAACATCCGCTACGAGCTGGACCGGCAGAAGGTGGCGGAAGCCATTGACCGCCGGGTAGGCAGCGGTGAGCCGGGCTACGTATGTGTGGCTGACGGCGTGATCGTCTCTATGGTGCAGAAAGACCCGGACTACAGGAGAGTGGTGGACGGGGCGATGTTCTCGATCTGCGACAGCAGTTTCGTACCGCTGTATATCAGATGGATATACGGCAGGCGGTACGGACAGTACTGCGGCAGCGAGATATTCATGGACATCGTCCGCTCGCGGAGATACAGGATGATATTCATGGGCACTTCTCCAGAGACTCTCAAGGGCCTGAAAGCCAAGCTGACGGAGGTCAATCCGGATGTGGCCGGCATGCAGTTTGTCTCCCTTCCGTACCGGGATGTGCAGGACTTTGATTATCCCGGGATTGCGCGGACAATAGAGGAGGACGGGGCGCAGATCGTCTGGGTGGCTCTCGGGGCTCCCAAGCAGGAGATATTCATGAGCATGCTCAGGCCGTGGCTGCGGAGCGGTGTGATGATAGCTGTAGGGGCTGCCTTCAAGTTCTACAGCGGGACGGACGTAAAGAGGGCACCTCAATGGATGATTCGCTGCCATCTGGAGTTCGTGCATCGTATCCTGAAAGAGCCGCGCAAGCAGTTGAGGCGGTGCTGGGGTATCGTGACGTCCCTTCCGGTGCTGCTTTTGACAGAGATGCGCCGCAAAAGGGAACGGGAAAAGGTGCATGCTTCAGGACAGGATATGGAAGAAGTAGAACAGGAAACAGTAATACAGTGAAAACAGCCCTGATTACCGGCATCACGGGCCAGGACGGCTCGTACCTTGCCGAATTCCTGCTGGAGAAAGGCTACGACGTGCACGGCACGATCCGCCGCTCGTCGGTGGACTACCGCGAGCGCATCGCCCATCTGGAGGGCATGCCGCGCTTCCACCTGCACTACGCCGACCTCGGGGACTCAATGAGCATCATGCAGGTGGTGAGCAAGGTGAGGCCTGACGAGATATACAACCTCGCCGCGCAGAGTCACGTACAGGTGTCGTTCGACTCTCCGGAGTTTACTGCTGACGTGGACGCCACCGGTGTGCTGCGCGTGCTGGAGGCTGTACGTCTCTGCGGTCTTGCAGGGACATGCCGCATATACCAGGCCTCGACCTCGGAGCTTTACGGGAAGGTCGAGGAGGTTCCCCAGAACGAAGACACCCCATTCCATCCCTACAGCCCGTACGCTGTGGCCAAGCTCTACGGCTACTGGATAGTGAAGGAGTACCGCGAGGCGTACGGCATGTTCTGCTGCTCCGGCATCCTCTTCAACCACGAGAGCGAGCGGCGCGGCGAGACTTTCGTCACCCGCAAGATTACCCTTGCGGCGGCCCGCATCGCGCAGGGGCTTCAGGACCGTCTTTATCTCGGCAACCTGTCCAGTCTCCGCGACTGGGGCTATGCAAAAGACTACGTGGAATGCATGTGGCTCATCCTTCAGAATGACGTTCCGGAGGACTTCGTCATCGCCACAGGCGTGCAGCATTCGGTGCGTGACTTCTGCCGTCTGGCATTCCACTATGCCGGCATAGAGCTGGAGTTCACGGGCGAGGGGGCGGAAGAGAAGGGTGTTGACAAGGCCACGGGCAGAATCCTGGTGGAGGTGTCCCCGGACTTCTACCGTCCCACCGACGTGGTGAACCTGTGGGGCGACCCCACTAAGGCCAGGGCGAGGCTCGGATGGAACCCCCAGCGTACATCGTTTGAGGACCTCGTGGGGCTTATGGTGGAGCACGACATGGCCAAGGTGGCATCAGAGGGGGCTGCTGCGCGAGTCCGTACGAACCTTGCGGAGTACCTCGAGAAAGGCATAGTGAAGTGACGGCCTTATAAAAATACATGCTGATTCAATGGAAAAGGATTCAAGGATATACGTCGCGGGCCACCGCGGCATGGTAGGCTCCGCTATCGTGCGGGAACTGGATAGGCAGGGCTACACCGGCATCATCACCCGCACGCACGCCGAACTGGACCTGACCCGGCAGGAGCAGGTGGAGCGCTTCTTTTCTCAGGAGCGGCCGGAATACGTGTTCCTCGCCGCCGCGAAGGTCGGGGGCATAGTGGCGAACGACACTGCCCCGGCCGACTTCATGTACGAGAATATGATGATGGAGATGAACGTGATCCATTCCGCCTGGCTCGCCGGCTGCCGCAAGCTGGAGTTTCTGGGTTCGTCATGCATCTACCCCCGCTTGGCACCCCAGCCGATGAGGGAGGACTGCCTTCTGACCTCTGCGCTGGAGCATACCAACGAGGCGTACGCCCTGGCGAAGATCAGCGGCCTGAAATACTGCGAGTACCTGAACCGGCAGTACGGTACGGACTTCATCAGCGTAATGCCTACGAACCTCTACGGCCCCAACGACAACTATCACCCCGAGCACAGCCACGTCCTGCCGGCCCTGATACGCCGTTTCCACGAGGCGAAGACAGGCGGACTGGACAGCGTCACGTGCTGGGGCGACGGGAGTCCTCTGCGGGAGTTCCTGTACGTGGATGACCTGGCCAACCTGTGCGTGTTCCTCATGAACCGCTACAGTGGGAATGAAACGGTCAATGCCGGTACCGGCAAGGAGATATCCATCAGGGAACTCACGGAACTCGTCGCCAAGGTGGTGGGGTACCGCGGAAGGATAGAATGGGATACGACCAGGCCCAACGGGACCCCACGCAAGCTGCTGGACGTTTCCAAGGCCACGGCACTGGGCTGGACCTATCGGACGGAACTGGAGGACGGCATACGGCTGGCCTACAGGGACTTCCTCCGCAATCCGGTACGCACAGAAAGGTAGCGCCTCCACCCGGCAGGCATATCATACAGTCACGATAAAACATAGGATAATGTCGACACAAAACAGGAAAGTGTTCGTGTCGGGCTGCTACGACCTGCTTCACAGCGGTCACGTGGAGTTCTTCCGCCAGGCAGCCCGGTACGGCGACCTTTACGTGGGCATCGGCTCGGATGCAACGATACTGGAATACAAGCACCACCATACCGTATATCCTGAGAAGGAGCGCCTTTTCATGGTAAAGGCCATACGCTACGTCAAGGACGCGTTCATCAATTCCGGCAGCGGCATCATGGACTTCGTCCCGACAGTTGAGGCCCTGAGGCCGGACGTGTTCGTGGTCAACGAGGACGGCTCCACACCGGAGAAAGAGGCTTTCTGCCGCGAGCACGGAATAGAGTACATAGTGCTGCGGCGCACTCCTGCCGACGGGCTCGAGGCCCGTTCGAGCACATCCCTGAAGAGGGATACGTGCCGCATCCCCACCAGGCTGGACCTGGCCGGGACATGGATAGACCAGCCCTATGTATCCAGGCATGCTCCGGGCTGGGCCATAACGGTATCCCTCGAGCCTACGTTCGAGATCCGCGAGCGCTGCGGCCTTTCGACCTCCACCCGCAACTGCATAAGGAACATCTGGCCTTACAGGCTGCCCGACATGGACCCTGAGATGCTGGCCAAGCTGGTCTTCTGCTTCGAGAACGACCCGGAGCGCTCGGACGGCATCATCTCCGGTGCCCAGGACGCTATCGGTATCTGTATGCCGGGCCTTGTCCGCCACTGGTACGACGGGCACTACTGGCCCCGCAGGTTCGAAAGCTGTCTTGACCTGGAGGTGCTGGGCTGGCTGGAGGAACATCTGTGCATGGTTCCGATGTTCCCACGCCGTCCCGGCTGCTCGGTGATCGAGGGCAGTATCATCGACAGGCCGCACGTGGAGGCCCTTACCCGGGCGGCCGATTCCTGCTGGGAAGCCATCATGCACAGGGACCTGACGGCATTCGCGGACTCTTACCGCGCCTCATTCGAGGCCCAGGTGGCGATGTTTCCCGGCATGATGCAGCCCGGTGTTCAGGAGTATATCGACCGATACTCTTCCATGGACGGAGTTCTTGCGTGGAAGATGCCCGGGGCAGGCGGAGGCGGATACCTCGCCCTGGTGTGCGAAAGGCCTCTCGAGGACTCCATCCGCCTGAGTATACGAAGAAAATAGACATGAAACGCTACTGTCAGATACTTTCCCTTGTGGACGATCCGGAGTCCATCGAGGCGTATGTGGAGGAGCACCGTCACGTATGGCCCGTCGTCAGGGAGGGCATACGTTCGGTGGGTATCCTGGACATGCAGATATACCGGAAAGACAATATCCTGTTCATGATCGTGGATACGGTGGACGGTTTTGACTGGGAGAAGGACAATGAAAGGCTGTCAAAACTGCCGGGTCAGGCGGAATGGGAGGCACACGTCTCCCGGTTCCAGGGCTTTTCCCCGGAAACCCCGTCCAATCGTAAATGGCAGCTGATGGAACGGATATTCAAGCTTTAGCGATATGGACGGCGGGATGTTCAGGGACAGTGGCGGAAGAAGCTATCTTGTCCCGTTCATACTGGTCACCTCCCTTTTCTTCCTGTGGGGTGTCGCACACAGCATTCTGGATGTGCTGAACAAGCATTTCCAGGATGTGCTGGTGATATCGAAGGCAGGAAGCGGCCTTGTGCAGGCCATGGTCTACGGCGGATATTTCATAATGGCCCTTCCGGCCGGCAGGATCATCCGCAGGTGGGGATACCGTACTGGGATTGTCACCGGACTTCTGCTGTACGGCATCGGAGCGCTCATGTTCATTCCCGGAGGCAGGATGATGTCGTTCCCGTTCTTCCTGCTGAGCCTGTTCGTCATAGGCTGCGGTCTTACGTGTCTGGAGACATCCGCGAATCCCTACATGACTGTGCTGGGCGGGAGGGATTCGGCGGCACGCAGGCTCAACCTGGCGCAGGCTTTCAACGGGCTGGGCTGGATTGTCGGACCTCTTGCCGGCGGCCTGCTCATTCTCGGTGATGACAGCGACATATCGCTGCCGTATGCGGTGATCGGGGCAGTGGTGCTTGCGATGGGGCTGGTGTTCTCCAGACTCAGACTCCCTTCTCCGCAACCTGAATGTGCGGGACAGGGTGAGGACAGTGTGCGGGCTGCCGGGAAGGACATGTCCGTATGGCAGGTCCGCACCTTCCGATACGGTGTCCCGGCGCTCCTGCTGTACGTGGCTGCGCAGACGGGCATCAACTCCTTCTTCATCAACTATGTCATCGAGTCGGACCCGGACATCTCCGCCAGGACGGCCGCCCTCATGCTCTCCCTCGGCGGCATGGGCCTGTTCATGCTGGGCCGCCTGGCCGGCTCGGCCGTGATGCGCACTGTCCGCCCTTCCGCCGTGATGACGGCGTGCTCTGCAGGAGCATCCGCATGCATGGTCCTGACCGTGTCCTGTCCCGGAACCGTCGGCGTCACCGCCCTCTGTCTGACTTATCTTTTCGAGAGTGTCATGTTCCCGACCATATTCTCCATGTCCCTGACCGGCCTGCATGGCGGGCAGACGGGGACGGCCTCCTCGTTCCTGGTGATGTCCATCGTCGGAGGAGCGGTCTCGCCCGTGCTCATGGGACTTATAGGAGAGGACAGGATGTCCGCGGGGTTCCTGCTGCCGCTGGTGTGTTTTATTGCGGTAGCGGCGTATTCGGTGTATTTTGACAGACAATCACATATAAAAGACAACAAATAATATCAACTTTTTAAATTTTCCTTGCAATGAAAAAAATTTATCTTGCAGCTATTGCAGTTGCGCTCCTGTCGTCATCGGCGCTGATGGCGCAGGATTTCGTGAAAGACAGCACTTCGGCTGTCGATCCAAAGCCCAGTTTCAAGGGATTTGTCTCGAATAAGTTCTGGGACAACTGGGAAATATCCATAGGTGGCGGTGTCGGGACAGCCATGAACGGCGGCAACGATCCGGGTCCTTTGAACCGTAGGATAGGAGGCTTTGGCGAGATATCCGTGGGTAAATGGCTGCACCCTGTTGTAGGATTGAGGGGTGAACTGCAGATGGGTGCATACAACAACTTCACAGATGACCTTACCCGCATGACCTGGCCCTATGCTTATCTGCATGCAGACCTGATGATCAATCTGTCCAACTGGATAGGAGGCTATAAGGAACATCGTGTCTACTATGCCATCCCGTATGTAGGTATGGGATACTTTGCCTCCAACTTTACGGACGGTACCAGGTCCATCAACTCCATACCTGTGACAATGGGCAACTTCGCGGTCTCCTACGGTCTGATAAACAAGTTCCGCGTGTCCAACAGCGTTGACATTAATCTCAATCTCAAGGGTATCGTGAGCATGGCGTCAGTCAATCCCACGTTCAATGCAAACTGCGGTACATATTTCAACGGTCTGGATGCTTCTGTCGGCATCACCTATCGCTTCGGCAAGCGTGACTTTGAACGCGGTGCTGCCGGTTACACAAAGGAGGACGTGGATGCCCTGAAGGCTGAGGCCGAGATGGTAGCGGCTCAGGTGAAGGCAGAGAAGGAGGCTAAGGAAGACCTCAGCGACGATCTGGCCCAGGCACAGAAGGATGCGGCGGCAGCTCAGCAGCGTGCATCAGAGGCAGAGAAGCAGCTTGCGGACGCACAGGCAGAGCTGGAAGCCCTCAAGAAGCAGCAGGCCCTCGATGCCGCCACTCCGGAGGAGACCATCTTCTTCGGATATGAGGTGTGGGGACTTGACGCCGTGGACATGACCGCACTGCAGGAGCTGGCCGGGAAGATACTCGCCGGTCCCAAGGACTATGTCTACACCATTACCGGATATGCTGACTTCTCCACAGGTGCCCGCAGCAACAACATCGCCATCGCACAGAAACGCGCACAGTCCGTATATGACTATCTCGTAAGCCTCGGAGTGCCCGCCGGACAGCTCACCTGTCAGGGTGCAGGCCCCGACGCACAGCCCTTTACCGGACGCGGCAACCAGTCCGTCACCATCAAATAATCTGGAATTTCAGACAGAACCCTATTTTAAGATTGTTATCCTTTTCAAAGAGGCCGGCGGGAGCATCTCCAGCCGGCCTCTTTTTGTATGAAAGGTCATCCAATGGTTATATCCCCAGTACCTCTATGAGATCGGGAGTCACCTCGGCTATGGCAACGCCTATTATGCCCTGAAGCATGACTACGACGCGGCGGCTGCGGTGTCCGCGGACCTTTATGAAGGTTCCTGTTACTCCGTTGAAGGGGCCTCCGAGTATGCGTACAGGCGTTCCTTTCTGCAGGTCGATCTCGTCCGGGCGGAGGTATACCAGCCGCTCGTTGCAGTCTTTGGTGACTTTGATGAACTGCTCCATTTCACTGTCCGGTACTATGATGGGGATATTCTTACCGTCGCATGGGCGCGTAAGCCACTGAAGGAATGGGATATCAGCCTTTACATTCTGTACGTCCTCCCTTCTGGCATGCACGAAGATCAGGTTATGTACGGCGGGAATCAGTTCTTTGGCCTTGTGTCCGTTGCGTTTGGTTACCGGCATGTACCGCATGGGAATGAAACACTCAAGCCCTGCGGTCTCCAGCAGGTCTCTGGCCTTGATTTCCCTGCGGAAAGTCGCGCTCATGGCAAACCACTGAACAGGGGAAGGTGAAGTCGTATTTTGTGCTGTAGCTATCATAGTCTCTGGCTGCAAATCTAAGTAATTATTTGTGTCTGAGGTAAAGTTTCTTGAAAAATATGGCTTTACATACTTTCGACCGCTTTGTTGAGCGGGTCGAGTATGTGATGGTTGAACTGGTCGATTACCGAGTCGCTGATGGCAGCCAGGTATATCTGTGTGGTGCGTTCTGATGTGTGTCCCATGCCTGAACTGATGACTGCGATGGGGGTGTTGCGGTTGCGGGCTGTCGTGGCCCAGGTGTGGCGGCTCACATAGGAGGACAGCGGGGTGTCCAGCCCGAGCATGCGGCTTATTCTCTTGAGTTTGCGGTTGTGGTATCCCAGAGCTGTCTGGTACTGGCGGTAGGCTTCTGTCGTATCGGTGGATTTGATGACCGGGAATACGTAGGGGGAATCGGCCGTGATTGCCGAGTATCTGTCTATGATGCAGCGCAGGCACGGTTCTATCCTGATGCACATCTGCTGTCCGGTCTTTTTCCTGACATATCTCAGGATATTGCCCGTAATATCGCTTTTGTGCAGGAACACTATGTCGACAAAGGCCATGCCCCGTGCGCAGTAGCTGAATATGAACAGGTCCCTGGCCAGGGTCAGTGCTTCCGAGCAACTCAGGTCCATGGATATGAGCCGGAGCATCACATCCTCGTCCACGGCTCTTTTCCTCGTGTGCTCAATGCCGGTGTATGCGTCCTTGAACGGATTTTTCTGGACTATGAGCCCTTCCTTGACAGCCTTGTTGTAGACCGAGCGCAGTATGCGCATGTAGAATGAGACTGTATTCCTGGCCACGTTGCGCCGGTACAGCCAGTATTCGTACTCGGAGATGAGCTTCCAGTCCAGGTCCGAAAGGAGGATGTCATGGTTGTGCAGGAATGCGGAGAAGCTGTTCAGGGTCTTGCGGTGGTTGCGGGCGGAACCCAGCTTCATGGCGCAGGTCAGGGCCTGTATCTCGTGTTTCATGAACAGGACTGCCGACAGTTCATGCCCCTTGCTCATGAACCTGCTTATGACGTCACCCGGCGTATAGTCTTTGCCCGTGGAGTTCATTTTGTCCACTATGTCCTTGAGCAAAAGGAGGTCCCTGTCGATATTTTTTTGATATTCAGAGAGTATTCCCAGTCTGTCCTTGTCGTGGCGGAGGGTGCATGATGCCGGATCCCACTGGAAGGGATAGATGTGCATCCTGGTGTTGATCCTTTTGTAGGACTGTCTGCGGCAGATCTGATAGTAGAGGGTTCCTGGCTTGCCGTTCACGGTAGAACTTCTGAATTTTAATCTAATTGTTGTCATAGCGTTTAATTTTATTATCTTTGTATGTTTGAAAAAACAAAAATGATATGCCAAACAAAAATTTTGCGCTGATCGGTGTCGGCGGCTATATTGCTCCAAGACACCTCAGGGCTATAAAGGATACAGGAAATATATTGCAGGCGGCTTACGACCGTTTCGACAGTGTCGGGATCATGGACAGTTACTTCCCCGATGCTGCTTTTTTTACTGAGCAGGAGCTCTTCGACCGTCACTGCTCCAAGCTCAAGGGAACTGACCGTCAGATAGAGATGCTGTCGGTATGTACTCCGAATTACCTGCATGACGCCCACATGCGCTACGGCCTCAGACTTGGGGCCGATGTCATCTGCGAGAAGCCCGCCGTGCTCAATCCCCATAACATCGACGCCATAATGAAGATAGAGGAGGAGACCGGCCACAAGGCCTACAACATCCTCCAGCTCCGTCTCCACGACTCGATAGCGGCCTTGAAGAAGAAGATAGACGAGGGACCCTCGGACAAAGTCTACGACGTGGACCTGACCTATATCACATCCCGCGGCAACTGGTACTACGCCTCCTGGAAGGGGGACGAGCACAAGAGCGGGGGAGTGGCCACGAATATCGGAGTACATTTCTACGACATGCTCCAGTGGATTTTCGGACCGGTGAGCGAGAATGTAGTGCATGTCAAGAGTCACGACCGCGTGGCCGGCTATCTGGGCCTGAAGAAGGCCCGTGTGCGCTACTTCCTGAGCATCAATGCGGACAATCTGCCGGAGAATGCCGTCCAGGGTGAGAAGCGCACCTACCGTACGATCATGATCGACGGGGAGGAGTTCGAGTTCAGCGCCGGCTTTACCGAGCTGCATACCCGCAGCTATGAGAAAATACTGGCAGGGGAAGGGTTCCGCATCAGCGAGGCCCGTCCCTGCATCGAGATAGTCAGTCAGATCCGTACGGCCACACCCATAGGCCTGAAGGGGGACTACCATCCTCTGGCCAAGCTGCCCCTGGCTCCTCATCCTTTCGGCTGGTAAATCATGGACAGGACAATGCAGCAGAAGATTCAGATGGTGGACCTTCACGGTCAGTACTTGAAAATCAAGGCGGAAGTTGACGCCGCCATAGCGGAGGTCATCGACAGTTCTGCATTTATAGGCGGTCCGGCGGTCGGACGCTTTGCCTCGGCTCTTGCGCAATACACGGGAGCCGCCCATGTCATTCCCTGCGGCAACGGTACGGATGCCCTCCAGATAGCCCTCATGGCCCTCGGCCTGAGACCAGGCGACGAGGTCATCGTTCCGGCATTCACCTACGTGGCTTCGGCTGAGGTAATAGCCCTGTTGGGACTCAGACCTGTGCTGACGGATGTGGACCGCAGCACCTTTAATATAGACATCAGCTGCATGGAGCGGGCGCTGACATCCCGGATGCGGGCTGTTATACCCGTCCACCTCTTCGGACAGAGCTGCGACATGGCTCCGATCCTGGATTTCGCCGCCGCACACGGTCTGTATGTCGTAGAGGACAATGCCCAGTCCCTCGGAGCCGTCTACACCTTCCCGGACGGCCGCCGCAGATACACCGGCACCCTCGGACACATCGGCTGCACCTCGTTCTTCCCCTCGAAGAACCTCGGCTGCTACGGGGACGGCGGAGCCCTGTTCACGGATGATCCGGAACTGGCGGAGCGCATCCGCATGACGGCCAATCATGGACAGAGGGTCAAATATCACCACGATGTGGTGGGCTGCAACTCCCGCCTCGATACCATTCAGGCTGCTGTCCTCGAGGTCAAGCTGCGGCATCTCGATGAGTATTGCGCCGCGCGTCGGGAGGCTGCCGTCCGCTATCGGGCATTGCTCTCAGGCACAGAGGGAATAGAGCTGCCAGCCGAGGCGTCTTACAGCACCCATGTATACCACCAGTTTACCCTGAAGGTCGCCGGCGGGCGGAGGGATGCCCTGAAGGAGCATCTGGCCTCCCGCGGGATACCGTCGATGATATATTATCCGCTGCCGCTGCATCATCAGCAGGCCTACCGTCAGGAGGGGCTGTCCCTTCCCGCTGCGGAGGATTTGGCGCAGAGCGTATTGTCCCTGCCGATGCATACGGAGCTGACGGCCGGGGTGCAGGAGAGGATAGCGGAGGCAGTGAAGGATTTTTTCAGGAAATAGGACAATGGAAGAGAAAGGATATTTCGCACATGAGACGGCGGTCATCGACCCGGGATGCACGATAGGAGAGGGGTGCCGGATATGGCATTTTTCCCATATCATGACCGGTGCGGTGCTCGGGCCGGGCTGCAATATCGGGCAGAACGTGGTCATCTCCCCGGAGGTGGTTCTCGGCCGCAATGTCAAGGTGCAGAACAATGTGTCAGTGTACACGGGAGTCACCTGCGGGGACGATGTGTTCCTCGGGCCCTCCTGCGTCTTTACCAATGTGGTCAATCCCCGCAGTGCGGTCAACCGCCGTGGTGAGTATCTCTGCACGCATGTGGGACAGGGGGCTACGATAGGGGCCAATGCCACGGTGGTCTGCGGCCACGACATCGGCGAGTGGGCCTTCATAGGCGCGGGGGCGGTGGTGACGAAGGACGTGCCTCCGTACGCTCTGGTGGTGGGCAATCCCTCGCGGCAGGTGGGATGGATGAGCCGGGCCGGCTATCGCCTGGAGTTCGGGCCTGACGGGACGGCTGTGTGCCCGGGAACCGGTGAAAAGTACAGGCTTCAGGACGGCCGCGTGAGTGTGGTGGAATAGAAATTGAACGATAACCTTTATAAACAGATAATTAATCTCAACCAACAAAAAAGTATGAAGAAAACCATTTTAACCCTGATTCTGACGGCAGCACTCCTGCCTTTCGCCGCTTCGGCGCAGAATGTCAAGTTCGAGGAGTACGACCTCGACAACGGTCTGCATGTGATTCTCTCGCAGAACCACAAGACCCCCAATGTCGTAATCTCCGTGATGTATCACGTGGGCTCGAAGAACGAGGAGCCCCATCTGACCGGCTTCGCCCATTTCTTCGAGCACCTTATGTTCGAGGGCACCGAGAATATCGGCCGCGGCGAGTATGCCACCTACGTATCCGAGGCCGGTGGCTCTCTGAACGCCAACACCTCCAATGACCGTACCTACTATTTCGAGCTGCTGCCCTCCAACCAGCTGGAGCTCGGAATGTGGCTGGAGTCCGAGAGGATGCTGCATCCCAAGATCGAGGAGATCGGCGTGAATACCCAGAAGGATGTGGTGTGCCAGGAGATGGGCCAGACCCGCGACAACCAGCCCTACGGCACCGCATTTACCAAGATTCTGACCAACTCGTTCAAGGTTCATCCCTACAACCACGACGTGCTCGGTTCCGAGGAGCACATCCGCAATGCCTCCATCCAGGATTTCCAGGACTTCCACGATATGTTCTACAAACCCAACAACGCCGTGCTGGTGATCTGCGGTGACTTCGATACCAAGCAGACCAAGGAATGGATCGAGGAGTACTTCGGCGACATACCCGCAGGTACAGTGGAGCCCCGCCGTCCGGATCCCAATATGGAGCCTAAGCGTACAGAGCCCATCAAGGATACAGTCTATGACAACATCCAGATGCCTATGCTGATAGAGGTATATCCCGCTCCTGCATACGGTACTGAGGACTATTTTGCAATGAACGTATTCAACTCCATACTCTCCGCAGGCAACTCAGCCCGTCTGCAGAAGCAGATCGTGGACACCAAGAAGACCGGTCTGATGGCTGGTGGCGGCGTGATGCCTTTCGAGCATCCGGGTGTGTTCATGATCCAGGGTATCCCCAACGGTGTGGATCTTTCCGTCCTTGAGGCAGATATAGACGCTGAGGTCTATGGCCTGCTGGAGAACGGCATGTCCGATGAGGAATTCCAGAAGGTGATGAATATGGTGGAGATGAGCGAGGCGACTTCCAACACCACTATCGAAGGTGTCGCCGAGAGCCTTGCAACAGCCTATACTTACCTCAAGAACACCAATTTCGTCAATGAGACCATGGAGCAGTACTCCAAGCTGACCAAGGAGAAAGTCCTCGAGGTCGCCAGGAAATATATCGACCCCGCTCAGAAGATCTCCATCTACTATCTTCCCAAACAGAACTAACTTTAAGACATGTACAACGATATGAAAAAGATACTTACACTTACATTGGCGGCCGCCCTGCTGTCCCTTTTCCAGCTGAGCGCGCAGATAGACAGAAGCAAGGCTCCCGAGGCAGGTCCCGCTCCCGTGGTGGAGTTCGGTGACTTCGAGAAATTCACCCTCGACAACGGTCTCCGCGTCATCCTCGTGGAGGACCATGACCGTCCTGTCGTCAACTTCAATATCAATTTTATCGTGGATCCCTTCGTGGAGGGGGAGAAGGCAGGCGAGTCCTCTTTCTTCGGCGATCTCTGGGGCAGGGGGACTGTAAACCGTACTGCAGACCAGCTCAACAATGAGGTCGATTTCCTCGGCGCCACATTCCGTACCGGCTCCCGTTCCCTGGGTTTCAGGACCCTTACCAAGTACACTGACAAGATGATGGATGTCCTCACCGATGTGCTGTACAATCCCACCTTCCCTCAGGAAGAGCTGGACAAGATCAAGGACCAGGCTCTGGGCGTGCTTCAGATGTCCCGTACTTCTCCAGGTGCCATTATGGACAATATCATGACCGCTACGGTATATCCTGAGGGACATGCCTACAGCGATATCATGACCGAGGCTACGGTAGAGGCCATCACTGTAGATGACTGCCGTGAGTACTACGAGAACTACATCATTCCAAACAGCGCGGTTGTCATCATTGTAGGTGATATGAACCTTAAGGAAGCCAAGAATCTCTGCGAGAAATATCTCGGCAAATGGGAGAAGGGCGAGATCATCACCCATGAGGACCCCGCGGTCAACTATCCCGAGGGTATCCAGGTGGTATTCTCTCCCAAGGACGGTGCAGTACAGTCCACTATCGAGATGATGTCACCCATCACACTTACCCCTGACTCCGAGGACCGTATGGCCCTGAGCATTGCCAATGCCATCTATGGCGGCGGTGGATTTGACGCCAAGCTGTTCCGCAACCTCCGCGAGACTCACGGATATACCTACGGAGTCTACTCCGGCGTCAGCTCGGATGAAATCTCCGGTAAGTTCAGCGCCGGCGGCGATGTCAACGGCAACGCTACCGACAGCTCCTTCGTGCAGATGCGCTTCGAGCTGCAGAACATGATGGACGGCGACTATACCGAGCAGGATCTGGAGAAGTTCAAGACCATGTATGCCGGTGATTTTTCCCGCTCGCTGGAATCTTCAAGCACCATTGCCAGCTTCGCTTACACTATCGAGCGTTACGGTCTGCCCGATGACTACTATGCCACCTATCTCCAGAGATTGGATGCCCTGACTCTCGATGATATCCGCGCCGTAGTGGCCAAGTACTTCGACCCCGACAACATGTACTGGTTCTGCGTGGGTGATCCTTCCGTACTGCCCGCTCTGGCGGCTTACGACTCTGACGGAGTGGTAGTGGAGCTCGACTTCGAGGGCAAGCCCATTGAGCGCAAGGAGGTATCTGCGGACGTGACTGTCGAGTCCGTTCTCGAGAACTATCTCAATGCCATCGGCGGCCGTGCTCTCGTGGAGGGCATCACCGATATGACCGAAGTGGTGGAAATGAGCATGATGGGCATGAGTATCTCGACTGAGACCAAGCGTATCCCCGCACAGAAAGCATTCTCCATGACTCAGTCAATGGGCGGTACTCCCGTATCTACGATAGTACTCCGTGACGGCAAGATCAAGGTGTCTGCCGGCGGTATGGAGCAGGAGATTACCGATCCTGCACAGGTTGAGGCCATGAGCGACATCTATCCCATCCCCGAGGTTCTCGGCCCTGAGCAGGGCTATGTATTCACCCTCGAGGGCATTGAGAGCGTGGAGGGCCGCGACGCCTACAAGGTAAGGCAGGAGAAGAGCGGTATCGCTGCATATCACTACTATGATGTGGCTACCGGTCTCAAGGTCAAGAGTGTCGTTTCGGCGCAGGGTCAGACTACAGAAGCAGTCCTGGCTGATTATCAGAAGACAGCCTACGGTATCCTGTATCCTATGACCCAGAAAGTCACCATGCCCCAGATAGGTCTTGTGGAGGCCAAGGTTACCAAGGTTGAGTTCAACACCGGTATCACCCCTGACCAGCTGTAGTGCTGAGCGGCATCCTTGTCCGGTTGGCAACAGCAGCATATTGCTCTGTCCGACCGTGAGACAGATGCCATGACGATATCGCAGCAGCATCGGCATCCAAGTCCCGCAGTTGCGAATCCATAATGAGGAGAGTGTCCCCTATGCCTTATGGCTTTTGGGACACCCTCTTTTTTTGTTGCCCGACCGTCCGTCCCGGATTCCCTCCTTTTTCGCTTCCGTTGTTGCCATAATCTTGCACTTTTTTCAAAATAATTTGCATGTATGTAAAATATACTTTACATTTGCACAAGTAAAATTTACATAAATAAAACAGATATGAAAACTAAACATTATCTTCTTTCCTACAAATGGCAGACGGCAGGATGGATACTCCTGGCTGTTGCCTTAATGGTGACTTGTCTAATTGTTGGTGTAGGACTTTACATGACGATGAGCGAGGCTGTTACGAAACTATTTGTCGCGGCTGTTTATGTCGTGACCGCTGTTTCACTGCTGCTGATAGCATTTTCGGAGGAGAGGCAGGAGGACGAATTCATTAAGTCGCTGCGGGGAAGGTCGCTGGCTGCTGCGGCTTGCGTGGCATTTGTGCTGTCCATAATCTGGTTCTGCGTGAGCAATGTAGGCCAGATGTATCTCCCTTTGCAGATGGGTGACGATCTGTGGTGGAAGTTCAGTTTAGTGGATAATTATCTGTCAATCATCCCGATGTTCTTCCTTTACATCGTTATTTTCAAAGCGAGTCTGTGGGTCTATAGATGGAGGAGCCGCCATGAAGAATAACATCCGTGTCGAGAGGGCTGTCCTGCGCATATCTCAGCAGCAGCTGGCCGAGGCCGTCGGTGTCTCCCGCCAGACCATTTACGCCATCGAGAACGGGAAGTTCATTCCCTCCACAGAGCTGGCACTGAAACTTTCGGCCTATTTCGGGAAGACTGTCAATGAGCTTTTTCAGCTGGATTGATTTATGCGGCCGGGATTGAGCATTAAGCAGAAAGCGCGTCTGACGGCTATGTACGCCAGAAATTTCCTGATGTTGTCGGGGATATGCAGCTTGTCTGCGTTCATTGCTCTGGCGGTGATGGACGCGGATAGGGCCGGACTCGCAGCAATGGTCGGGATGCTGTCGCTGATGAAGCTGTTCCTGACCGGAATACTGGTGCTGCTTAGAATGTTGGACCGCGGCCGGGGCGACCGGGAGTTTTTCTATATCAACCTCGGACTTTATCCCCGCCGGATGACGGCTGCGGCTGTGATTCTCGACCTTGCGGTATATGCCGTGGGGCTGACCGTTATAATCTTGATTAAAAATGCCCTGCAGTACTGAGACACATAAAGTGCATACGCTGCTCGCCGACAGCATAACCCTCTCTTTCGGATGGCAGAATGTCCTGAACGGAGCCTGGCTGCGGTCTCAGACCGGCATGGTCACGGGGCTGCTGGGCCGCAACGGGAGCGGCAAGTCATCGATGTTCCGTGCGGTGATGGGGCAGTTGAAGGCTCAGAACTGCTTTGTGCGGGTGGACGATGAAACCGTCTCGGATGCCTTGCAAGGCGGCAGCGGTTCATGGCTGCCGTGGTCCGTGACCGGAGGCCTCTTCCGGAACGGCTCCGTGGCCCGCTGTCTCAAGTACCTGCCTCAAGGCAACTTCCTGCCGCCGAAGATGACCTTGCGCCGGATATTCGAATATTACGCGATGGACTACGGAGAACTCTCCGAGGCATTTCCCCAATTCGCACAATATCAGGATGCCCAGGTGCGGGAACTGTCCTCTGGAGAAGTGCGCATCGCCGGGATATGGCTGGTGCTGTGCTCCCCGGCTCCGTTCTGCATCCTCGACGAGCCGTTTTCCTTCCTCGCCCCGGTGGCGGTGGAACGGATACAGGACCTCATCCGCCGCCAGAAGTCCTCCAAAGGCATCATCCTCTCCGATCACAACTACAACGCCCTCCTCGAAGTCTCCGACGAAGTCCTCCTGCTCTCCGACGGTTATGTCCATCAGGTCCGGGACCGCAGCGACTTGGTGCGGTACGGCTACTGCCGTTAATGGCTGTCCTCGCGGTATTCGAGGATGTCGCCGGGCTGGCAGTCGAGGGCGCGGCAGAGGGCCTCGAGGGTGGTGAAGCGGATGGCCCGGGCCTTGCCGGTCTTGAGTATCGAGAGGTTGGCGGGGGTGATGCCGACTTTTGCGGCCAGCTCGCCGGAGGACATCTTGCGGCGGGCGAGCATTATGTCTATGTTTACGATTATTGCCATGGCTGTTAGTTTAGATGGTGAGTCTGTTTTCTTCGCTGACTCTGACCGCAAGGCCGTAGATGAGGGAGAAGGCGAAGAGTATCAGCGGAGTCAGAAGCATAGCATCAGTGATGTTTTTGTATGTGTCGTAGATTAGAATACGGATATTCTCATTGCAGAAATTGTACAGTAGGTTGCATACTGCGGCGGATATCAGTATGTAAGTGTTTGATTTAAGGAAAAATGCTCCTGATTTGAGGGCAAGAATGGACTTGATCATGAACAGGAGCAGCAGAGCGTCGAAAGCGATGCCGAAGAGCAGGCGTCCATAAAATATAAAGTACTGCCAGCCGAGGACGTCGTCGCTCCATACGATTTTGCTGCCGTTCTCAGCGGCGCCGTCTCCGTAGACAATATTCCTGTAGTCTGTAAACCATCCGGCTACGCTTCCGCTTTGCACGATAAGCCATACGGCATTTACAATGCAGATGATGCCGACTATTGCTGTTACGGCAATCAGTAGATTTTTAGTGTTTCTTTTCATAATTCGGTAAATTTTTATTGTTAATCGATATGCAAATATAGTGATTTTATCGAAAAACAATAAATTATCTGAAATTTTCTTTATGTTATGTCTTTCTACTGTCACAGAGCGCAACTTGTGTATGCGGTGCGGACCCTCGCCGTTTTTGAACGCGTACATTTTTGCGGTAAAAGTTTTACTTTTGCGGTAAAAGTATCCACAATCATGGCAAAAAGACTTCTCACTATCCTTCTTCTGAGCACGGCAGCAATGCTGGCATCTCAGGCGCAGAATGCTGACGGTCGCATCGGGATGTGCATGAACGAAGGCCGTTGGTTCGACCTGGCACACGAGCTGAATGTTACTCCGGCGGATTCCGTCAACCCTATTTTGTATAAGATGGCTGTGGCAATGACGCACCATTATTTCAACCGACCTGACTCGGCGTGCACAGTGCTGGGAGATCTGCTGAACAATCATCAGGAGGAGTTGGGCGACAATACTTTAAGCATGGCGGTGCTGATGGGAATGAACCTGGCGCGTACCGACCGCTATGCGGAAGCGGCAGATCTGATGCAGAGCCTGTGCGGCCAGCTGGAAGCAATGGGTGCGGACAGTACGCAGACCGCAGGGCTGAGTATCATGGCGCGGCAGTACCGCGTTTTCGCCGAAAACGGCCCTGTCTGCCGGCCTCTGCATCCCGGCAGTGCCTTCTTCAAATCCGCTGGGAGAGAGCAATATGCTGAGGACGGACAGTGAGGGCCTGCACGTGGCTGCTGCAGACGGAGACGGGCGGCCTCTGTATCTGCATTTTGATACAGGTGGATACGGGACAACGCTTCTTCCGCATTGGTACCTGCAGCACAGGGAGGAGGTTATGGCTGCGGGAACACCGGATTCCCTGAGTGTTGCCGGTGTGGGCGGTGTCAACATTACCCGCGCTTACCGTCTGCCGTATAAAGAGTTTCGCATAGGAAACGGTGAGGCTGTCCTCGATTCGGTGACAGTGGATACAGGAGTCGGCTTGCATACAGGCGGTGAGGAAAGTCCTCAATACCTGGGAGGAGAAGAGGACGGTACTTTGGGGCTGGACCTTCTGGAGCAATTCAGGACGGTGATACTGAACTTGGAGGAAATGTATCTGAACGGGATACCGTATTAGCTCGATAGCAGGCAATGCAGGCCAATCTTCACGTTGCTTTTTAGTTGTAACGGATGCGGCTAAAATCAGTCGTTTCGGGCAGAAAATGCTGCACTTAAAAAATGTCTTTGGCAGCAAATGTCTGAATGTCAGAAGATTGTGCTGTAACTAAAAAGCAACGTGGAATTTTGCTGAGGTCAGACCGTAGACGGCCCCTGCCATAGCACTTCCTGGACGCATTTAAGGAAGTACGTGCCTGGGGTACTGTTCAGTCTGTCGTAGGTATAACTTTGAGCACATAACCTTTCTTTTTAAGCGAGATTATGGATACAGATGCATCGTCTTCCAGCAGATGTCTGAGATATGTAATCTGCACATTGAGCGCAAGGGAATTGGCAGGACTGTCGTCTCCCCACACCTTTTTCAGGATTGTGCCGCGTTCGACAACAGAGCCGGCATTACGGGCCAGGAGTGTCAGGATTTCCGTCTGCCTGAGGGTCAGGCTGCGTGTCCTTCCGTTGAAAGTGAGAGTGGAGAGACTGCTGTCGAAAACGGTGTTGCCGACGGTCATGATGTGTTGAGTTGCGGAAGTCCGTGCCTCAAGCCGCTCGCGTATCCGTGCAGTCAGTTCCTCCGGGTAGAACGGTTTGGGAATATAGTCATTGCCTTTGAGGCTGAATCCTTTCAGACGATCATCCCTTTCCGTTCTGTCTGTGAGGAAGAACAGCAGGGTGTCGCGGTCCATTTCTCTTATCCTGCGTGCCAGCTCGAATCCGTCCATTCCCGGCATATTTATATCCAGCAGTATCAGGTCCGGTCTGCTGCTGCAGTACATTTTCCATCCTGCGGTGCCGTCCGGGGCGTATGTCACGTCGAATCCCTCCACCTCAAGATATCTTTTAAGGAGCATGGAGTTCCTTACGTCATCGTCTACCAACAGTATCCGGTTCATATTTCTCCTCCCTGAGGCATTGTTACTGTGAATATGCTTCCATTACCCTCCTCGCTGTCTACGCTGATGCAGCCTCCGTGGGCTTCTGCCAGCATCTGGACGTAAGCCAGACCAAGCCCCATGCCGGGGATACCGCTGTCCTGTATTTTTCTACTGCGGAAAAATTTGTCAAACACATAGGGCTGCTCGTTTTTGGCGATGCCGTAACCGTTGTCGCGGACGGTCAGCACGAGCCGGTTGCCGTCAAGACGGTAGTCTATGCCGATGTGCACTTCCGGACCGGAATACTTTACGGCGTTCTCCATAAGGTTTCCTACTATGTCGGAGAGGTACATCCTGTCGGCGATCACTGCAAGGTCCTTCTGCGGCAGTATATCGATATGGACTTTCTTTCCGGCAGGGATATCGAGCTTGGACATACACTCATCCAGCATGTCTCTCAGGCTGAATTCAGTCTTTTGCAGAGGCAGGTCAGCAGTGTCGCTGTAGGTAAGCTCGCGCAGTCTGGACAGATAGGAAGAAAGATTGTCCAGTTCCCTGCATGAGTCGGCTATCACGGACTCACGGCATTCCATATCCTTCATAAGGGTGGCGTTGCGCATATATGAGGCACATATTTTCAGAGTGGAGACCGGACGTTTCAGTTCGTGGACTACTGAGTGGATGAAGTCCGCTCTGAGCTGCTCTATGCGTCTCTGCCTGCGGATAGTGGATATCTGTGCCAGCAGGCAGGATATCAGAATTACGGAAAGTGCCAGGGCCATTGCGAGTACTCCGGACATCTCCCTGATAATAGGGGATACGCTGACAGGTATTTCAATCCTGACCAGCTCGCCTTGAAGGATGTCGTATGGATATATGACGGTCATCCGCGGCTTCAATATGGAAGAACGGGATATCATCTTTGGGGTATGTGTCGCAGTATCCTGTTTTTCGGTGACAACGTCGACTGCGTGCAGACCGGCTTTGTCCAGTCTGTCTTTTAGCTCTTCAACAGAAAAAGGATGGCACTCGTCCACACAGAAACGCTCCAGTGCATCATAGGCGTCCTGTCCGAATCCGGAACCACTGGCCATGATATTGTATTTGCGGATTCCCTGAGGCTGTTCCGTCCGGTACTTGTTGATGATTTCTCTGCGCCACGATGTGTCCTTCTTCGGATAGAGTTCTGTGTCAGCTATGTATATTTCGAATATATAATTTGGAGCTTCATTTTCGTTATTGCCGCCAATTATGCTGGTCACGGTCGCTATGCCGATTCTTTGATCCGGGGAAGAACGGCGTGCCTGAAAATCCTCATCCATCACTTGTAGAATCTCCCCATAGAGCTTCTGCTCGTGCCCGTGCAGCGTGTACATGTAACGGGAGCGGAGCCATAGGCCCTGGGCAGCGCAGAATGCGGCTATCGCGGCTATAGTGAGCAGATTCAGAATCTTTATTCTCCTTTCCATGGTACAAAAATAGGCATATCCTGCAAGTCCGGAAAATTTTCAGTGTGCGTACCGGCATTGAGTAATAATTCAGTAATAATTTCCAATATTTGAGTAAGGATTATTTTCTTCCGCTATTTCCTGAGGCGGTAATTTTGTACTGTCGAATAAAAATCAATTGTCTTATGAAACACGATAAAATCCTATTCGCAGCTTTCGCTGCTCTTTTATTTCCATTCTTAAGCATTCACGCCCAGACCGGAAGCGGCAGCATGATGATTATGGGAGATATTGATGTCAGCCAATTTAAAAATTTAAAATTTAACATCATTCCCACTCCGAATCCGAGGAACTACAGCACCCGTGTGGCCATAGACACATCGAGGCTGAGCGTCACCTACAGATACACCATAACGGAGCCGGACTCGCTGGAGGCGATGATAATAGACATGCAGACTCTCGAGATAGGGGACAGGACCAACCGATTCTACAGCAGGTACGGAGAGTTCCGTGACAGCATAATGTACGAGAACCAACTCGACTTCCTCAGGACGAGCAACGAGGTGGGCATCAGGCCGGACTTCAAGAAGAACGAGCACCCCGTCTACTACGACGTGTTCACATACCCGAGAGAGAATACCCGCTTGGTGTCGGAACGCTACGTGAAGACGGACTACCAGTACACCGAGGAGGTGACGCCGATAGAATGGCAGCTGTCTCAGGAGCAGGAGGTCATCTTAGGCTACAACTGTCAGAAGGCTACGGGCACGTTCCGGGGACGGGAGTGGCAGGTGTGGTTCACATACGACATCCCGTACAACTACGGCCCGTGGAAACTCGGAGGACTGCCGGGTCTGATTCTCAAGGCGGAGGATAGCAGCGGCACCTTCGTATGGGAGGCGGTCAGCCTCATAAGGCCTGAGGAATGCCCCATCTACCAGCACAGCGAAGACGTCAGCCCGGGGAACAGAACAGACAAGTACAAAACACGCAAAAGCTCAAGGAAGGAAACAGCCAAAATACTTGAGACCAGCTGGATGCTTCCACTATATATGTCCGGGCAATCCCAGGAACTGTACGTCAACGATGAGAAAGTGGACACACGCTCGCTCAGCTCTGGCAGGACATGGTACCCCCGCCTGGAACTGGAATAACGGAACCGACACGTACATGAAGACACATTGGCAACCATCTGGTACAAAAGGAAAAGGAGGTGAACATGACACCGCCTGACACATCAGGCTCCCGCACAGTCAAGGCTTAGAATACCCGTGCGGGACGGCAGTCCGACTCCATCTGCCGATATCAAAAAAGGAGGGACAAATAATAAATCACATATGTAAAAAGTAAGGATATGAACACTTTAAAACTCAATGCTCTTGAGAGCAGTAGTCTCAGCAAGAAAGAAATGAACCTCATTAACGGCGGTAATAGAGTATGCGTCTGCGCTTGTAATTTTGAAGGACAAGAAGGCGGATCCTCCAGAGTTGACAACGGAAGGGCAAATTACGGAATAGGATCCGGAGGTGGACACAGTGATGATGATTTAAGTCACGACTTGCATGAAATAGCAACAGCTATTGGCTTTAATGGCATTGTTTACTGCTAGCTTGTTTGCGGACATTTGTCTCCAGCAAAAAAGTGGACAAATGCCCGTTTTTAAATTCAATATGTTTAAAATGAGACATCTGTACATAAATTTAGGCGTTTTATTTTTTTCACTGTTTTTATTTCCAAGTGAAATTCACGCCCAGACCGGAAGCGGCAGCATGATGATTATGGGAGATATTGATGTCAGCCAATTTAAAAATTTAAAATTTAACATCATTCCCACTCCGAATCCGAGGAACTACAGCACCCGTGTGGCCATAGACACATCGAGGCTGAGCGTCACCTACAGATACACCATAACGGAGCCGGACTCGCTGGAGGCGATGATAATAGACATGCAGACTCTCGAGATAGGGGACAGGACCAACCGATTCTACAGCAGGTACGGAGAGTTCCGTGACAGCATAATGTACGAGAACCAACTCGACTTCCTCAGGACGAGCAACGAGGTGGGCATCAGGCCGGACTTCAAGAAGAACGAGCACCCCGTCTACTACGACGTGTTCACATACCCGAGAGAGAATACCCGCTTGGTGTCGGAACGCTACGTGAAGACGGACTACCAGTACACCGAGGAGGTGACGCCGATAGAATGGCAGCTGTCTCAGGAGCAGGAGGTCATCTTAGGCTACAACTGTCAGAAGGCTACGGGCACGTTCCGGGGACGGGAGTGGCAGGTGTGGTTCACATACGACATCCC
>CABMPD010000020.1 GCA_902388455.1 uncultured Alistipes sp.
CTTGGCCTGCAGGATGATTTCCCAGATGGCCGGAACCTCTTCCATAGCAGCCGGCCGCAGCCTATATCCGTTATCAATGTGTATATCGTTCATGCTTCAGGATTCCCGTCGGTCTTTTGGTCTGGGCGTATTTTGCTTCTCCGTCTGCGTACTGCATAGAACCCTGCCATTATGAAATCGATTACGGCTATGATAAAAGGTGCTGAAGTGAAAACTGCCGATCCACGGTATCCGAGCAGGGCCCATATCAAGAGTCCGCATCCTATCACTGCGTAAATTATTGCGTTGGTTTTATCCGAATATTGCTTTGCCATAATCATTACTTCATGAATACGAAGTACACCGCCAGGATAAGGCAGACGAAGGCGGCGATATGGTTCCAGTGGAAGGTCTGGCCCTTGAAGACCAGAATCGTGAACAGGGAGAAGACGGTCAGGGAGACTACTTCCTGTATCACCTTGAGCTGGACGAGGTTGAAGGGGCCGCCGTTGTCCACGAAGCCTATGCGGTTGGCGGGGACCTGGAAGGAATACTCGAAGAGGGCGATACCCCACGAGAAGAGGATGACCCCGATCAGGGGCCAGTTGTCGATGAGCTTCATCTCCTGCAGCTTGAGGTGTCCGTACCATGCGAAAGTCATGAATACGTTGGACACCATCAGCAGCAGTACAGTATAGAATCCAGTCATATCGTAAACTGAATCAGAAGAAAGTTAATCCACGAACTGAATCTTTGAGGCATCGCGGTCCTTGGCTGCAGGACTCTCGGCGGGATAACCGAATCCGATGCAGTAGAGCAGCTCATAGCCCTCGGAGAAGCCCAGGCGCTTCAGGTAATCAGCGGCCTCGGGCGACTTCATGAACCTTACAGGTCCGCCTAAGCAGCACGAGCCGATACCCATGGACCAGGCCGAGAGAATCATGTTCTCACCGAGCAGGCCGCAGTCGATGGACGACATGTCGTAGGAGGGGTCGTGGGCGATGAAGACCACGGTGGGCGCATTGCGGAACATATTCTTGAACGAAGGGTCCTCGGCTGCGCGGGGATTGGCCTTGACAAAGAGCTCAGTCACTCCGTCGATGAACTCGGGGGAATCCACCACGCGGATCTCCCAGGACTGGCGGTTTATCCCGTTGGGCGCGTTGATGCCGCACTCGAGAATCGTCTTCATGGTATCGCGTCCCACAGCCACAGGCTGATACTGACGCACACTGCGGCGGGTCATAATGTTCTCAATCACAATGTCGGAGACACTCTTTTCAGAAGCAGTGCTCCCGGTTCCGGAACCATTCCCGCAGGAGGTCAGGGCCACGGCGCATACCAGGGCCGCGGCAGATATTCTAAAAAGTTTCATAACCGGTTTATACTTAAAATTAAACACTAAGCAAACAGTTTCTCTATCTCCCGCACGATCCGGTCCTTGTCCTCCGAGGGAGAGATGACCAGCGAGGGCTTGAGCCAGTGCACCTTGCAGTCCTTCTTGAAGTGCTGCTCGCCGCCGCCTGTGATATTGAGCATTATCACGTCGTCGCGGCCCACGGCACCGGCCTTCACGGCCTG
Organism: uncultured Alistipes sp.; assembly: GCA_902388455.1. Classification (GTDB taxonomy): domain Bacteria; phylum Bacteroidota; class Bacteroidia; order Bacteroidales; family UBA932; genus Coprenecus. Next base: position 1,561 of record CABMPD010000020.1, read on the forward strand.
CTCCAGACCGGCCAGCGCGGCACCCGAGGCGGAGTAGATGTCCACTCCCTCCAGCTCCTTGAACATGGCGGCGCAATGGCGTATCTCGGCGTTGGTCACGGCATACACATCTCCATGCGTGTCGCACAGACAGTCGTACACTCCTCCGGCGAGCGAATAGGGCGGGCGTCTGTTGGAGAGCACCTTGGCGTCAATCATCGCGGCCTTCTGACGGGCCTCGTCGTCATCGAAAGGCAGCAGGTCCCTCTGACCGGCCTTCCATGCGTCGTACATCGGCAGGAAAGGCACGTTCTGCACCGTATGCAGCTTCATCTGAGCCGTACCGAAGCGGCCGTCCTCCAGCAGACGAAGATTGGCCTCACGGGCCGCAATGGCTCCTGTGCCGCTGCCTATGGCCTGGAAGTATGCGTCGGGTATCCGGCCGATCTCCACAGTGGCCGAGAGTACGGTCGTACCCATGCCGTCGCGGCGGGCCACATTCTTCGCGCCTCCCTCGTCGATGAACATTCCCGAGCTGCAGGCAGCCTGCGACAGGGCGATGGCGTCGAAATAGTCGCTGCCTTTGGGAGCGCAGACGAGCCTGACGCAGTCCTTGATGGGCTTCTCGAACCAGAGAGCGTCGATATTGTCCTCAGGCACGCAGAGCAGCAGGGGGATGTCGTTCTCCGAGCAGACCTTGGCGAAGGCCCTGGCCGTATTTCCGGCGGAAGCCACCGTCAGTATCTGCCTGCAGTCCTTGGGCAGACGGCCGCATACGGAATAGGCCTCGGTCTCCTTGAACGAGCAGGTCTTCATCAGTGCCCCGCGCTCAGGCCAGTAGCCGGAAAATGCAATATAAAGGTTGCCCAGACCGAGGTGACGGGCCAGTCCCTCGCTCCTGTATGTCACGGTGGTGGCTGAGTCCTGCAGCAGGCGGTGTACCGGCAGCCAGTCGGCGAAGCGGTAGAATCCCCAGTTGCTGCCCTTGACGTCTATCTGCTTCTTCTGATAGACCGTGCGCACCAGCGAGGGCTTAGGCGATTCGGGGTCAGCCAGCATCCAGCCGCTGTCCGGAAATATCCGTCCGGTAGCCACATTCATCAGTGAGTACACTGTAGGAGTAAAATTCTTCATGGCGTGTATATCGTTAAGTTGTTATTAATTCATATTCTGAGCCACTACCTCGGCGAAATCGCTCACCTTCTTAGGCGAATAGGGGGAGAATGTCTTCAGGCACAGGGGGCAGGCGGTGACAATCCTCTCGGGCGAGGCGTACATCAGGTTGTCCAGGGCCTTCAGGGTAATGTCCTTGCGGTCCTCGTAGGACAATGTCAGGGAGCCCAATGACCCTCCGCAGCAGATGCTCTCGTCGTGGTGCTTTTCCGCCTCCACCAGCTCTCCGGCAGCGCTCAGCACCCTCCGGGGCTGACGGTACACCTTGCAGCCGCGTCCCAGCTCGCAGGGGTCGTGGTAAACCATCTTCTCGCCTGAGTTCCTGAGAGTTATGCGTCCAAGCCGCACAAGCTCGTCGAAGTATTCGGTATAATGCACGATGCGGATGCCCTTGAGGTCGTAGTTCTCGCGGAAGACCTTGTAGCATATAGGGCAGGAGAGCAGCAGGGTAGTGGCTCCGCTCTGCCGTATCAGTTCGGTGTTGCGGCGGATCATTTCCTGAGCCCTTTCATCCCTTCCGGCCAGTATCAGAGGCCGTCCGCAGCATATACCGCCGTCGCGGTCCATGAAGCTCCAATCCACTCCGGCATGGTCCAGGACGGCCGCTACGGCCTTGGAAATGACGGGGGTGAGCTGAGTCATGCAGCCGGCATAGTAGAGGACTTTCTCCTGGGAGTTCTCTACGCCCTCCGGTAGGCTGTAGGAGGTAAAATAACTGTAGTCCGCAGGGGCGGGAGCGGCCCGGAGTCCTCTCAGGCTCCGCTTGATGTTGCAGGAGTCCACGCCTACGGGGCAGACGGCGACGCACTTGCCGCACATCAGGCATTTGTCCGCGCTCTCCTCGCAGCGGGCCCAGTTGCGGCGCCTCAGCAGACGGTTGAAATATACCGTGGCGAAGCGCAGGTTCTTCTTCTGGCCCATCATCGGACATGCGTCGATGCACATTCCGCAGTTGGAGCAGGAGTATATCTGGGCGATGGAATAGCCTTTGCGGGGATGGGAGACCTTGATGCCGGCATTGCGCAGCACTATCAGGAAGGCCTCCGTCGGGATATGCATGTACCGGGTGAAGGGCAGCAGTACGAAGAAGGTGCCGAGGAGGGTGGAGTAGGCCCACCAGGTCGGCAGGATGTGGTAGGTGTTGGTCAGGAAGTTGCTGAACAGCCAGTACATCGGGCGGGTGAGGAAGCTGCCTCCGGCAATACCGGCGGTGAAGCTTTCGGCGAGGAGTCTGACGGGGAAAATGGCCCACAGGCAGTACATGGCAAGACGGTCCGGTATCTGGTTCCTGGTGGTCCTGCGCATGCCGAACATCATCGAGCGTATGCGCTTGAACATGGCCAGGAAGACTCCGCTGAGCACCACGAGCAGGAAGAAGTCCATCAGGAAGAAGAAGAACGAGCCCTTGAGGGTGTGGTCTGTCTCCATCACGAAGAACCTGAAGAACACGGGGTAGTAGAAGGTCGAGAGACGGTCAGGCACGAAGAGCCAGGTCTCGATGTGGCCCAGGACTATCAGCATGAACCATCCGAAGGCGATGCTCGAGTGCATGTAGCCCAAGAGGGGCTTGCGCTTCCATATCTTGGTATGCAGGAGGACGTCGCAGATGATGTCCTTGAGATTTATGACCCAGAGTCTGGGATTGATCAGGGAGAGGAAGAACTTCTTTCGGTCCGCGGCCGGCAGCTGTACGATGACCCGGATGATCCCTATGACGAGATAGGTGAGGATGAAGATCATGCCTATCACGAAGGGGAGGACGAAATCGTTGTATCCTGATATGAACCTGTCTTTCACTTCTTTTGGTAGATTTTAGTTACACTTAGTATCAGATGCCTGGTGTTGATGCCGCGGGGGCAGACTATCAGGCATTTGCCGCAGAGCATACAGTGGGAGACCATCCTGAGGGCCTCGTCCTCGCGGCCTCGTCCGAGCAGCAGTATCACCCTCCTCAGGTTCATGTCGCTGTGTCCGGCCGTGGGGCAGGAGGCAGCGCATGAGCCGCAGGCCATGCACTTGAGCACGTCCGGCTCCTCGCGGGCAAGCTCCTCGAATCTGGTCCTGTCGAACTTGTCCAGATTGATGGCGGAGCTGGGTGATATGCCGTATCCGAAATCTATCATTGCTCCTGGAGGTATTCGTGAATACTTGTAGCGGCGGCCCTGGCCTCTGCCATGGTCTCAGGCAGGGTCTTGGGACCGGTGCATGCTCCGGCGTAGAACACTCCCGTGCAGTATGACGCCTGGGCGGCCGTGAGGGAGTCCTTGGGCTTGAGGAAGCCGTCCTCCATGGTGGAGAGCGCGAGGGTACGCGCGATGGGATCCACGGCTCTGTTGTGGGACATTCCGGCCATCAGCACCAGCAGATCGAGAGTGACCCTGAGCGGCTTGCCGGAGAGGGTGTCCTCGGCCTTGACGAAGAGATGCCCGTCCTTGTCCTCGGAGACCTCCGAGACGCGGCCCCGGACGAAGATTACGCCGTATTTCTTCTGGGCCTCGAGATACATGTCCTCGTATCCGCGGCCGAACATTCTCAGGTCCATGTAGAAGCAGTAGACCACCGCGTCGGGGAACTGCTGCTTGATCTCGCAGGCCTGCTTTACCGCAGTGGCGCAGCAGACCTTGGAGCAGTAACGGTTGCCCACCTTCTCGTCGCGGGAGCCCACGCAGTGCACGAAGCCTATGCGGCGGGGATTGTCGACGGCAGGCACCGGTATACCGGAGAAATAATCCTCCAGGTCAGCGTTCGTGATGACCCGGTCGTAAATGCCGTAGCCGTATTCCTCCTTCTTGGATGCGTTGAAAAGGGTGAAGCCGGTGGTCAGCAGCAGGGCGTCGGCCAGGACTGAGAGGCCGTTGGAGAGGATGACATTGTAACCTCTCTCGAGCTTATTGACCTGAGTCACCTCCGTGGAGGTGAACCACTTGATCCGTCCCATCGAGGCCGTCAGCTGACTCAGGACGTCCTCCGCCGGTGTGCCGTAGGGGAAGAGCCTGTCCCAGCGGCCTAAATGTCCGCCTAAGCGGCTATCCCTCTCCACGAGGAATACGGTATAGCCCATTGCGTCCAGGGCGCGGGATGCCTCTATTCCGGCCGGTCCTCCGCCGATTACCACTATATTGCGCTGTTGATTGCTTATTTCCATATATGAAGATTAGAAGATTCTGATATTGGCAGGGCTGGCGGGGACTCCGAGGTCCTTGCCGCCCAGACCCTTGTATTTACTGGATTTGTCGTACTTCACGCCCATTTTGTCCAGAAGCGGCTCGACCGCCACCTGATGCATCTGCAGTCCGAGGTCCCAGGGGTCGTAGCCCATGACCAGCGCGGCCACCTCCTCGGAGGACAGCACGGGGATGCCGTAGCCGGGAGTGTCGCCGTAGGTCTTGCCGGTGGTCTCGGCTATGACGTACTGCCAGCGGTCCAGGAAGTAGTTGCAGCCCGGGCAGTTGGTGATGATCAGGTCGGGGTGGAAGGGTTCCATCGACTCGAACTTCTTATAGGTGTTGGTCAGCGAGTATCCTCTGTTGGCCTTGACCAGGTACTGCCTGAAACCGAAGCCGCAGCAGTGCCTCCGCTCGGGGTAGTCCACCACGCTGCCGCCGAGGGCCTCCACCAGTCCGGCCAGGACGCGGGGATATTCGGCTCCGCCCACGGACTTGGAGGGGAAAATCTTGGAATAGTGGCAGCCGATGTGCTCCACCACTTTCAGGGGCTCTCCGGTATGCACGTTGATCAGCGGGTACTTGGCCTGCTCGGATATCAGGAAGCGGTAGTGATACATCATGTCGCTGGAGTGCATCAGAAAGTCCGGCTTTACGAACTCCCTTTTACATGCCTTCCACAGCAGCTCGTGTATCTTCTCCTCGATCTCGGGATGCTCCTCCCAGGTCTGGAGTATCTCGCTGTGCAGACCGAAGGAGGTCACGCACGATACCACGAAATTCTTATAGCCCGCCTGGTTCATAAGGGAGAACTGGCGGGCAATGATGGTCATGGAAGTTTCCTCGGGAGTAGTGTCGCTGTGGTAGGCTATGCCGCCGCAGGTGGTGTGGAGGGGATCCTCGTAGAAGTCCTTGCCGAAGCGGTTGCGCACTATGTCCAGAAAGGCCTGCTCTGCGCCCGGATTGAAGTTCTGGCGGATGCAGCTGCGGGCGTAGAAATACTTGTCATCGGGTATCTCTTTCTGGAACTCGGACCATATTTTTTTCTTTCCTTCGTAATTCATGCGGTACTACTGATTCTGTTGGTTAAGGTGCTCACCATGAGTCTCATTGAACACTTCATTGAAATACTCTTCCTCGCTCAGTCCCATCTCCTGAGCCTTCTTGCGCGAGAGGTCCTTAATCTTCTCGACCCGGGCCGAGCCGCCTGTCACGTCGAATATCTTCTGCAGGTCGTCAAGGGATTCACGGGCAATCTTGCGCAGGGGACCCGGGCCGCTCTTTCCGTAGTTGGCACCCACGCGGTCGTACACGTCCTGCAGATGGTCCTCAATCCATTTGCCCACCGTCCCATACTCGGGATGGGAGGCGTACTTGAAGGTCTCGGGATGGACGCAGTAACCGTAATTGAGGACATTGCCGCAGAGCACCTTTGCTAAGGCATACTGCTGCCGGCCTTTCTCGGACTCCACGAAGTAGCCCAGCTCGACGGAGAGGGTGCGAAGGGCGATGATGACCTGTCCGGGGGCATTGGTTCTGGGGCAGCGTGTCACGCAGGACATGCACTCACCGCAGTACCATATCGTATCGCTCTTGAGCAGTTTGATGATCTCCTCGTCGTCCTGGGTCTGGACGATGTTTACGATGTTCTTGGGATTGTAGCGGTAGAATTCGGCAGCCGGGCACACGGCGGTGCAGGTCCCGCAGTTGATGCAGGCCTTCAGTCCCTCCTGGAGCCGGACGTCGCTCATCAGCCGTTCGTATATCTTACCCATAATGATTGCGGTCTATCTGTATTCGTCCCAGGACTTGATCTGGATATTGTCGAGGGGCATGTTGCAGAATGCCGTGATGAAAGCCGATGCAAGTCTGGTGTTGGTTATAATCGGGATATTGAAGTCCACGGCGGCGCGGCGGATGCGGTAGCCGTTGTCCAGTTCCTCCTTGGTGAGATTCTTAGGGATATTGACCACCAGGTCTATCTTGCGCTCGTGAAGCATTTCAAGGGCCTGTGGCTCTCCTGTTTCCGACGGCCAGTACACCAAAGTGGCAGGGACCCCGTTGTCCACCAGGAATTTATAGCTGCCTCCGGTAGCATAGATCGTGTAGTTGTGCTTGGCCAGCAGCCTGCAGGCGCTCAGGAGCTCGACTTTCTGCTTGGCATCGCCTGAGGATACCAGGATATTCTTGCCGGGGACGGTGTAGCCGACAGAGAGCATGGCCTTGAGCACAGCCTCGTTGGTGTCGTCTCCGATGCAGCCCACCTCTCCGGTGGAGGCCATGTCCACTCCGAGGACGGGGTCGGCTTTCTGCAGACGGGAGAATGAGAACTGGGAGGCCTTCACGCCTACGTAGTCGATATCGAAGGCGCTCTTCTCGGGAGGAGTGACCTTCTCGCCGGTCATGACCTTGGTGGCCAGTTCGATGAGATTGATCTTAAGCACCTTGGACACGAAGGGGAAACTTCTCGAGGCCCTGAGGTTGCACTCGATGACCTTGATGTCGTTCTCCTTGGCGAGGAACTGGATGTTGAAGGGGCCCGAAATCTTCAGGGCCTCGGCTATCTTGCGGGCTATCTTCTTGATCCTGCGGGCGGTCTCCACATACATCTTCTGGGGCGGGAACTGAATCGTAGCGTCGCCAGAGTGTACGCCGGCGAACTCGATGTGCTCCGAGATGGCGTAGGCTATGACGGTGCCGTGGTCGGCCACTGCGTCGAACTCTATCTCCTTGGCGTGCTGGATAAATTCCGATACGACAACAGGGTGTTTCTTAGAAACTTCCGCCGCCAGTTTCAGGAACTGCTCGAGCTCGGTATCGTTGGAGCATACGTTCATCGCTGCGCCCGAAAGAACGTAGGAGGGACGCACCAGGACGGGGAAGCCCACGTCGCGGATGAAGCTGTGGATGTCGTTCATCGAGGTCAGCTCCCTCCATCTGGGCTGGTCTATGCCGAGACGGTCGAGCATGGCCGAGAAGCGGTTGCGGTCCTCGGCGTTGTCTATGCTGTCGGCGGTGGTGCCGAGAATGGGCACCCTGGCGGCATCGAGGCGGGTGGCCAGGTTGTTGGGAATCTGTCCGCCCATGGATATGATGACTCCGTGCGGCTCCTCCAGGTCGCAGATGTCGAGCACCCTCTCGTAGGTAAGCTCGTCGAAGTAGAGGCGGTCGCACATATCGTAGTCGGTGGATACGGTCTCGGGGTTGTAGTTGATCATGATGCCTCTCCAGCCGCTCTTGCGGATGGTCTGCAGGGCGTTGACGCTGCACCAGTCGAACTCCACGGAGCTGCCGATGCGGTAGGCGCCCGATCCGAGCACGACAATTGACTTGCCGTCATGCTCGTAGGCTATGTCAGATGCAGTACCGTTGTAGGTAAGGTAGAGGTAGTTGGTCTGGGCGGGGAACTCGGCCGCGAGGGTATCGATCTGCTTGACGACGGGCAGCACTCCGAGCTTCTTGCGGTACTCGCGCACCTTGATAACCATCTCCTCGGAGTCGATGCCATCCTTGAGGATGTGGCGTCCGATCTGGAAGTCGGAGAAGCCCTGGCGCTTGGCCTGACGCAGCAGGGGCTCGCCCAGTTCCTCGAGGGAGTTAAGGGCGGAGAGCTCCGCGGCAGTGTTGATGATGTTCATCAGCTTGTCGATGAACCAGCGGTCTATCTTGGTGAGCTCGTGTATCTTCTCGGGGGTGTAGCCGTGAGTCAGGGCCTTGGATATGACGAAGATGCGGTTGTCGGTGGGCTCGCGGAGGGCCTTATCGATGTTCTCGATGGGAATCTCCTTGTTGCCGGTGAAGCCGTGGGCTCCCTGTCCGATCATTCTCAGTCCCTTCTGCAGGGCCTCCTCGAAGGTGCGGCCGATGGCCATTACCTCACCTACGCTCTTCATGCTGCTGCCGATCTCACGGGACACGCCGTGGAACTTGGAGAGGTCCCAGCGGGGAATCTTGCAGACCACATAGTCCAGGGCGGGCTCGAAGAAGGCCGGGGTAGTCTTGGTAATGGAGTTTTTCAGCTCGAACAGACCGTAGCCCAGACCGAGCTTGGCGGCCACAAAGGCGAGGGGATAACCCGTAGCCTTGGAGGCCAGGGCCGAGGAGCGGCTCAGACGGGCATTGACCTCGATGACGCGGTAGTCTTCGGAGTTGGGGTCGAAGGCAAACTGCACGTTGCACTCGCCGACGATGCCCACGTGACGGACGATGCGTATCGAGAGCTCGCGGAGCAGATTGTACTCATGGTTGGTGAGGGTCTGGGAAGGAGCGACCACGATACTCTCGCCGGTATGGATTCCGAGCGGGTCGAAGTTCTCCATGTTGCAGACCGTGATGCAGTTGTCGTAGCGGTCGCGCACCACCTCGTATTCTATCTCCTTCCAGCCCTTGAGGGACTTCTCCACCAGTACTTGAGGTGAGTAGGAGAAGGCTTTCTCTCCCAGCCGGATAAGTTCGTCCGGATTGTCGCAGAATCCGCTGCCGAGACCGCCGAGGGCGTAGGCCGCGCGGAGGATTACCGGATAGCCGAGCTCGGAGGCTGCGGCGAGGGCATCCTCGATATTGCTGACCGCATGGCTCTTGATGGACTTGACATTGATCTCGTCGAGCCTCTTGACGAAGAGCTCGCGGTCCTCGGTGTCCATGATCGCCTGCACGGGGGTGCCGAGCACCTTCAGGTTGTATTTTTCCAGGATTCCCTCCCTGTACAGGGCCACTCCGCAGTTCAGCGCGGTCTGACCTCCGAATGCGAGGAGAATGCCCTGGGGCTGCTCCTTCTTGATGACCGCCTCCACGAAGAAGGGTGTCACTGGGAGGAAATATATCTTGTCGGCTATACCCTCCGATGTCTGGACGGTAGCGATGTTTGGATTGATCAGGATAGTCTCTATGCCTTCCTCGCGCATGGCCTTGAGAGCCTGGGAGCCGGAATAGTCGAACTCACCGGCCTCGCCGATTTTGAGGGCTCCCGAACCCAGGAGCAGGACTTTCTTTATAGTGGTGTCAATCATGGTCTACAGCATTTTAATGAATTTGTCAAAGAGGAATTCGGTGTCGGTCGGACCGCTGGACGCCTCGGGGTGGAACTGCACGGAGAAAAAGCGGCCGCTCTTGTGCCGCAGGCCCTCGTTGGTGCCGTCGTTCATATTGACGAAGAGGGGCTCCCAGTCAGCGCCGAGGGTGTCTCCGTCCACAGCGTAACCGTGGTTCTGGGAAGTTACGTAGCAGCGTTCGGTGCCTACGAGGCGGACGGGCTGGTTGTGGCTGCGGTGACCGTATTTGAGCTTGAAGGTCGAAGCGCCTCCGGCCTTGGCCAGCAGCTGGTTGCCCATGCAGATACCGAATATCGGCTTCTCCGCCGCCATGGCTTTCTGAATGTTGCGGACGGCCTCGCCGCAGTACTCCGGGTTGCCGGGACCGTTGGAGATGAACAGACCGTCGTACTCCATGGTGTTGAAATCGTAGTCCCAGGGCACGCGGATGACCTCGATGTCACCGGAGCGGAGGAGGCAGCGGAGGATGTTGTTCTTGACTCCGCAGTCAAGCAGCACTACTTTCTTGCCGGAGGGGTTGCCGTAGCGGATCACCTCCTTGCAGCTGACGATGGCCACCTGGTTCTCGGAACCCGGATCGTAAAGCGTCTCCGGTACGTCGAAGCCCTCGGGCACGATACAGCCGGGCATGGAGCCCTGCTCGCGGAGAATCTTGGTGATCTCCCTGGTGTCCACCCCGAAGATGCCGGGGATGCGGTACTCCTTGAGCCACTCATCCAGGCTCTTGACCGCGCTCCAGTGGCTGTACTTGAAGGAGTAGTCGGAGATGATCAGGCCCCGGACGTGGATGCGCTCGGACTCGAAGTTGACGGATATACCGTCGGCCGTCTTCTCTTCAGGAACTCCGTAGTTGCCTACAAGAGGGTAGGTTACACATAATATCTGACCCGAGTAGGAAGGGTCGGTGAGGGATTCGGGATAGCCGACCATGGCGGTGTTGAAGACCACCTCTCCGTCGGCACGGCCCTCATAGCCGAAGGAAAATCCTTTGACCGCAAAGTCTTTTCCGAGATGTAATAGTGCTTCTTTCATATCTAAGAATGCAAAATTAGAAAAAATTGGCATTTGTGCCTTATCTTTGTGGTACAAATAACCGACAGATGAAAAAAATACTCGTCACACTCGCAGCCTTAGCGGCATTTATCAGCTATTTCTCAGCCGCTTCGGCATATTCCCAGGAGACGCCTGGAAAGGACACGGTCTACGTCATAGAGATCAGGCAGAATATCGACAACTCCTCCATGCGCAGGCTCAGCCTCGGGCTCGAGGATGCTCAGGCCAAGGGAGCGGACTACATAATCCTGCATCTGGACACCTACGGAGGGGCTGTGGACGCAGCCGACAGCATGCGCAAGGCCATCCTCCATGCGCCTGTCCCGGTAGTGGCCTTCGTGGACCTGCAGGCCGCCTCCGCCGGAGCCCTGATATCCATCGCCTGCGACTCGATATACATGAGGCCCGGGGCATCGATAGGGGCCGCTACGGTGGTCAATCAGAACGGGGAGGTAATGCCGGACAAATACCAGTCCTTCATGCGCGGGATGATGCGCTCCACCGCCGAAGCCCACGGAAGGAGGGCAGACGGCACCTGGTTCAGGGACCCGGCCATAGCGGAGAAAATGGTGGATACGGCGGGTGTCCTCAGCTTCACCCCGGACGAGGCGATAGAGGCCCGCTACTGCGAGGGCAAGGCCGAATCAATAGATGAGGTAGTGGAGCATATCGGACTGGAAGAATGTGAGATAATCCATCAGGAACTGTCTCCTCTCGAGAGGTTCATCCTCTTCATGATGTCCCCGGTCCTGCAGGGAATTTTCCTGATGATGATCATCGGAGGCATCTACTTCGAGGTGCAGTCCCCCGGACTCGGGCTGCCGTCCATCATAGCAATTCTCGGGGCAGTGCTCTATTTCTCGCCCCTGTACATCCACGGCCTGGCCATGAACTGGGAGATAGTGATGTTCGTAATAGGACTGATCCTGCTCGGGGTGGAGATATTCGTCACGCCGGGATTCGGAGTGGCGGGCATCATCGGAGCCATCCTCTCCCTCGGGGCCCTCATATTCGCAATGGTGGACAATGACCTCCTGTATTTCGAAGGACACCTCAACCTTCAGGTCATCCTCACCCCCTGCGCCATAGTCCTGGTATCCACCGTCCTGGCCCTGATTCTGTCCATCTGGGGCGCATCCAAGCTCTTCCCTAAAAAGTCATTCTCCTATATCGCTCAGAAGACCGAGCTCAAGGGAGACGAAGGCTGGGTAGGAGTGGAGACCGGCTCCATCGCAGGATGTGTGGGACAAGAAGTTACGGCTGCCACCGAAATGTGTCCTTCAGGTAAGGTAGAATACGGCGGCAGGCAGTATGAGGCCGTCATGGAATACGGTTCGGCAAGCACCGGAGACCGGCTGAAGGTTATCCGCGCAGAGGGCGGCCGTCTGTACTGCGTCCGTCTTTCTCAATAAGCTCCAGCAGCACGTCTATGGCCTTCTCCTGAGGCACGGAGCGCACTACTGCCTCCTTGCCCCGGTAGATGGACACCTTGCCGCGTCCCTCGCCGATATAGCCGTAATCGGCGTCGGCCATCTCGCCCGGACCGTTGACGATGCAGCCCATGACCGCGATGGTCAGGCCGCGGAGGTGGGAAGTGCGGCGCTTCACTTCGTTGAAGGTGGACTCGATGTCGTAGAGGGTCCGGCCGCAACTGGGGCAGGCGATGTACTCGCACTGGGTGATGCGGCGGCGTGTGGCCTGCATTATGTCGGATTTAAACTGCTCTATCTCAGATTTATCCGCCTGCTTATCTCCATAGATGCAACGGATGTCGAAATCGTCTATTTCCTTATTGACCAGCATCGGCCCGAGGATGCACGAGGCCTTGATGATGAACTCCTCGTGGGAGGCGCAGCGGAGCTCGAAGGAGGGGACGCCGTCTTTGACACCGGTCTGATAGTCCGAGGGCTTCTGATCCGTGTCGAAGAACTCTGCAATGAGCCTTGCCGGGACAATCTCATTGACCGGGGGCTCTGTGAGGGATACCCTGATGGTATCCCCGATACCGCGGGAGAGCAGGGTTGCCAGACCGGCCGCCGACTTGATGCGGCCCATGTCCCCGTTGCCGGCCTCGGTGACTCCGAGATGCAGGGGGAAGATGATTCCGCGCTCCTCCATCCACTGCTGAAGGAGGATGTAGGCCTGGGTCATGACCGGGACGTTGCTGGCCTTGAGCGAGAGCACCACATTGTAGAAATCCTCGTCGATGCACATCTGTACCCACTCCGACATGGCCTCCTGCATTCCTTTAGGTGTATTGCCGTAGAGCTCTGTTATACGGGCGCCTAAAGAGCCGTGATTGATGCCTATGCGGACGGCCGTCCCGTGCCTGCGGCATTCTTCCAGGAACCTGCGGAACTGGCTGCACGCCACCTCGTGGTCCTTGGCGAAATTGCCTGGATTGATGCGGACCTTGTCGGCCACTGCGGCTGCGGCGATGGCCACCTCCGAGGAGAAGTGGACGTCGGCCACCAGGGGAACGGGAACGCCCATTGCCCTGAGACGGGTCTTTATCTTCCCGAGAGACTCCACCTCACGGAGACCCTGGGTGGTGAGCCTGACCAGCTGCGAGCCGGCCTCATACAGGCCGAGACACTGCTGTACGGCAGCGTCCAGGTCATTGGTGTCGCAGTTGCACATACTCTGGACGACGGTCCTGCCTGCATCGTGTCCGATGAGCAGGCTATCTCCTATATTTGCAGTGATGTAGCGCATATCTATTTGAGTTTTACATGAAATCCCAGACTTATGCTGGCCTGCCACGGATAACTGTAGAGCCAGGACACGCTGCTCATCTTCTCCGGATGGTAGAGCATGGAGAGAGAGTAATGGAAGGTGCCCTCCAGATGCAGTTCGAACCTTTTTCCTATGATGTAGGCCAGACCGGCTCCGCCCTGGATACCATAGTCGAAACGGTTATCGAAACAGTCGAAGCCGTTGTCCTTGGTCGTTGCGAAACGGTAGCCCACGAAGGGGCCTATGCTGATCAGTATCCGGAAATGCTCTCCCAGGTCTACGTGAAAAGCGGAGATTAGCGGCAATTCTATCACTGATACTGTTTGTTCGAAATGTTCGAAGTCGTATTCGTCATTGACGAAGCCGTAAGTGGTATATCTGAAACCGGTCTGAATGCCGAAAATGTCTATAACGCTCCACAGCGGATGGTAGTAGGTGTATAATACAGCTACGTTAATTGGTGAATTGATAGCTTTAACACCCATTTCAGGTGTCATGGTTACTCCTGTAAAAGAAAAATCATATTTGACACCCAATAAGTGCTCGGAAGCCTTCACCGGTTTGATGACTACGGCTGTGTCCCACTGTATACCGGGCTTGATTGCCGGGATTGTGTCACGTTTCTGTCCGTACAGGGACAATGACATGACAGACAGTGCAATAATAGCTGTTATCTTATGAATTGGTATCATTTGAACATTTCTCCGATATCGATAGTCTGTATCAGTTCTGTACGTTCTGGAATTTCTATGATGTAGGCATTGTTGCCCAGTGAGTTGTTGAAGCGGAACATCATCACTTTTTCTGGTTGTTTACGGCTCAACAGATCACCAGTGTCTATCTGGCCATTGCCGTTCTTGTCCTCGGTTATGCGGACAGAGTATTTCCCTGCCTTGAGATAAGGAAAGGCCAGAACCGCAGCGGAATCGATGTGGTAGGTCCTATAGGTCTTGGTCCGTTTCTCATCCACAAGCTCTATCATGTACTTCTCCTGCACGTTGGAAGCCTCAATGGTCAGTGAACTCAGCTTTTCGTCCTGAGGCAGACTGAATGTCTTGACCAGGCTGTCGCAGTATATGCCGTCTATGTCCAGGAACAGGCTGTCAGGTATCCTCAACGTGTATTCATAGCCGGCGATAAGTGCCTCCTGCAAGCGCAGTGTATACCGTCGGATATTTGCCGTGTCCTTTTCGACAATGAATTTTACCGGTGCCGTCTGCTCGCGGGTGTTTTTGGAAATAATGGATATTGAATCGAAAGGGGTCTGTATCATTGGAGACTCGAATAGAATAACTATGCCGTCCTGATCTATTTTCTCAGGGAATGCATCAACTTCGTATGCCGCCAGAGTATCGGGTTCCTCAACCATCTCTCCCCAGCGGTTCTCTACCATTTTGCCCTTAGGGCGGATCATTCTGACAGTGTCAGTGACAGGTACGAGAACATTGAGGGAGTCGTCGGTCCTGTGATAGCTCAGTCTCATCTGCAGAGTGTCCTGGACCGGTCCCTGGTCATTTATCCAGATGGTGATGCTGTCGCGGTAGTAATTGTATTCAAACAAGAGTTTTTCCTGAGGTATTCCGTCAAATATGATGGAGTCTATCTGAGGATAGGGAGCGGCGAACTTGAGATACATATGTCTGCGGGATACTCTTTCCCGGGCTCTCAGCAGCTGTCTTTGGGACACTTCCTTGAACATGGATAGGGACAGCTGAGCAGGACGGGCCAGGCAGGCAGCCGTATCGGTCATGGATACTGAGAGCAGTTCCGGCATGTCTGTGCGCATTACGCTGGAAGGCAGCACAAGTGTGTCTAGAAAAGCGACACGTTCCTGGTCCGGATCATATAGGTTGTTGTTGTTGAGGTCTTCGATGGCAAACACTCTGTATACCGTATCGGCAGGCAGGTTTCTGACGGTAAAGTATCCCCATAAATCACTTTTTGCAGCTGCCTTGGGACGAACTTTATATACGGCTGAGTCCGACGGGTCGGTATGAAAAACAACAGTAATGTTGGGCATAGGCAGCATAGTGGCCGCTTCCACAATATTTCCCGAGACGAAAAGTGAGTCGATATGATCTCCGGTTGAAAAACTGTGAGTGTACGGAGGAAAGGGATTACCCTCATTATTGTCTTTTATTGCCTCTCCTAGGGAGAGTGAGTAGGTTTTGTTGGAATCCAGAGGCTCCGTGAAGGATATCAACACTTTTTTTCCTTTGATTTTCGCTGTCGGAGGCTTGGACTGGGGAGGGGATAGGAAAATATAGGAATTAGGATTGTTCAGAACAACATATTCGTCAAATTCAAAAGATATGGAGCTGTGCTTAATGTCTCTAGGATGTCCGGTAGAATTGTTTAAGGGAAATGTTTCCACCAGAATCGGGGCCAATGTATCCTTGGGCCCTCCTTCAGGGGGAGTGGAGGTGTTAGCGCAGGAGGGGGGGAATATCAGGAATGCCAGGATTCCGGTAACTACAGCCGCATTGAGCAGATTCTTGCCTTTCTTCATTTTCTATTTATCCTCTTTTATGTCTATGCGGTTTACATTTTCCACACCTTTAATTTTCTTGATGTGGTCCATCAGCGTGTCCAGGTCTTCTGTGCTGCGTACATAGCAGTCGATATATCCTTCAAATATGCTGTCGTGCGTTGCGATATATACCTTTCGGATATTTATGTTAAGCACCAGCGTCGTGACTTTCGTAAGCTCATTGAGGATGCCTATGCGGTCCGTACCGAAAATTTTGATGCGGGCCAGAAAGGAGGCTACGGTGTTTTTGCTCCATTTGGCGTTGACTATTCTGTCTCCGTGTATTGAAGCGAGATTCACAGCTTCCGGACAAGTTTTCTTGTGGACGACGACTTCTCCGTTGTCGTTGATGAATCCTACGATGGTGTCTCCAGGGATGGGATAACAGCAGTCAGCGATACGGTAGGTGATCGGACTGTCCGGATCCTTACCCTGGGCTTCTTTATCGGCCAGGATTAGATCCCGGTTCTTGTCCAGTTTGTTCTTGATGAGACGGTCGCGGATCTCGGCATTGGACATCTCGTCCTCCTTGCCGTCAGTGTCATCGATGAGTTCATCTTCTCCACCGTCTTCTTTCTTGCCGCTGCGGAACAGTCGCAGAGTCCAGTAGATTACGTTCTTGTTCTCAGTATTCTTACGCAGGATTTTCTCCAGGTCCTTGAGGGAAATGATGCCGGTGGATATCTTATTGTAAAGTTCTTCTTTGGTATTGACGCTGTATTCCCTGAGCAGTTTCTTGAGCACATTGCCCTGAAGTTTAACGCCATAGCCGGCCAGCTCGTTCTCCAGCATCTCCCTGCCTCTTTTTATACTGTCGTCGATATCATCCTTAAGTGCTTCGTAGACGTAGTTACGGGCCTTTCCGGTACGGAGGAAGTCCAGCCATTCCGGCTGGGGCTTCTGGGATTCGGCTGTGATTATTTCCACCTGGTCTCCGTTTCGCAGGATGCTGGAAAGGGGAGAGAGCTTAAAATTGATCTTGGCAGCAATGGCTTTGTTGCCTATTTTCGAATGGATGCTATAAGCGAAGTCCAGGGCGGTGGAACCGTTCGGGAGAGACTTGGATTCGCCCTTGGGAGTAAACACGTAGATTTCCTGCCCCAAGAGGGAATCGTGGAACTTGTCCAGAAATTCCAGAGCATTGACATCCGGGTTCTCCAATACATCGCGGACCATATCCAGCCAGCGGTCCATCTCTTTCTCCGAGTTGGTTTCCTCTCCTTTCTGCTTGTAGCTCCAGTGAGCGGCGATACCCTTCTCGGCAATCTCATTCATCCTTTCGCTGCGGATCTGAACCTCTACCCAGCCCCCGCCGTTGCTCATCACCGTGCAGTGCAGGGCCTCATAACCGTTGCTCTTGGGTCTGGTTACCCAGTCGCGGATACGGTCGGTCTTGGATGCATAGATCCCGGATACGAGGGAGTAGATGTACCAGCACTGGGTCCGTTCGTCCTCATCCGGCTTGGGTGTGAATATTATGCGGATGCCATAGATATCGTAGATATCCTCGAATTCCACGTGTTTCTGCTGCATCTTGTGCCAGACGGAGTAGGGGGTCTTGGTACGCTTGGTTATCTCAAACTGGTATCCGGCATTATCCAAAGCATCTGCTACCGGTTTGATGAACTTGTCCATCGCCTCTCCCTTTTCCTTGATTACACCGTCGATGCGGGTTACAATGTCATTGTACAGTTTGGGATCGCGGGTGCGGAGCCAGATGTTCTCCATTTCCGACTTGATGTTGTACAGTCCCAGGCGGTGGGCCAGCGGCACGAAGATGTACATGGTCTCGCTCAGGATTTTGTCCTTCTTATAGTCGGGCATGGAACCGATAGTGCGGATGTTGTGCAGGCGGTCCGCCAGCTTGATGAGCACTACGCGGACATCATCGTTGAGAGTCAGGATGATGCGCTTGAAATTCTCGGCCTGGAGATTGCCTCCGTCAGTGTCCATGGCCGCCTTTATCTTGGTCAGGCCATCAACCAGGGAGGCTATCTTCTCGCCGAACAGACGCTTGATGTCGTCCACGGTATATTCCGTATCCTCCACCACATCATGCAGAAGGGCGGCTACGATCGACTTGTAGCCCAGGCCTATCTCGTTCACCACGATCTTGGCCACTGATATAGGATGGATGATGTACGGTTCCCCTGAGCGTCTCCGGACGCCCTTGTGGGCCTCGTTTGCAAACTCAAATGCCTTGAGGACACCGTCATATTCCTCCTGCGAGGCGCACCGCTTGAGAGCAGCCAGGCGGAGCTCCTCGAATTCCTTATTAATCAGGTCGTAGTCGCTTTTTGTAAAATCCATTCTGCAAAATTAATCAAAAAACTAATACAAGATGTCCCGGGTACCGTCTTTGCGGATTTTTTGGAGACGCTCTTTCAGCGAATTCTTCTCGTCTCCCTCCGGCATCTTAGCCAGCTCCCTGTCAATGAGCTTGTATCCCTCCTCCTTGGTAAGGTCGGAAGAATAGTCCTCAAGATACTCCGCCAGGGTCAGAAGGGCGTTGCGGGTGCAGAAGCGCTTGATGAATCCCGGTATGGCGAACTCCATGAAATGCTCTCCGGTACGGCCGACACGGTAGCAGGCCGTACAGAAACTGGGTATATAGTCACGGGTCAGCAGCCAGCGGATCACCTCATCCAGACTGCGGGTATCGCCCACCTGGAACTGCTCCTCGTCGATGGCCTGCTCGACGCCCTTGCGCTCCTTGTTGTAGCCTCCGATCTCCAGCTTGGTGCCGGCATCGATCTGGGACACACCGAACTCCATCACCTCGTCGCGGATGGCCTTGGACTCGCGGGCAGTCATGATAAGGCCGGTATAAGGCACTGCGAGTCTGAGGATTGCCACCAGTTTCTTAAAGTCCTGGTCAGACACTCTGTAGGGAAGGTCCAGCTCCAGACCGTTGGCCGGCTGTATCCTAGGGAAACTGATGGTGTGGGGACCGACACCGTATGTCTCCTGCAGATGTATCGCATGGGATACCAGACCGAGCACCTCGAATCTCCAGTCGTAAAGTCCGAACAGGGCACCGATACCCATGTCGTCGATACCGCCCTCGAAGGCACGGTCCATGGCATTCAGCCTCCAGAGATAGTTGCTCTTCTGGGTATTGTACGGATGATATTTGGCGTATGTTTCCTTATGATAGGTCTCCTGGAATACCTGGAATGTACCGATGCCGGCGGCCTTGACCACCTTGTAGCCCTCGATGTCCAGAGGGGCGGCATTTATATTCACCCTGCGGATTTCCCCGTTGCCGGATTTTGTAGCGTATGTCATTTTTACAGTATGCGCTATGAACTCCGGAGTGTACTTGGCGTGCTCGCCGTAAACGAGAATCAGCCTCTTGTGGCCCTCGTCCTCCAAGGACTTCACCTCGCGTACCAGTTCCTCATCCGAGAGGGTGTGCCGCACGGTAGTGCGCAGGGAGCGGCGGAATCCGCAGTACTGGCAGTCATTGGTGCAGTAGTTGCCGATGTAGAGTGGTGCGAAGAGCACGATGCGGTTGCCGTAGACCGAGCGCTTGAGCTCCCTGGCGGTCTCGAAGATCTCGTGCAGGCCCTCGGGAGAGTTCACTGCTATAAGCGCGGCTGTTTCCTCAACAGTCAGGGGTTGTTTGGAAAGGGACTTCTTAAGGATTTCCCGATAGACTGCAGGGTCTTCCTTGGTATCGTGTATCAGGGACTGCAGCCTGTTGTCGTCGATAAAGTCGACAAAGCCTTTAGTCAGTTCTGTATTCATTGTATATCAATCTTTTAAAAGTTATCAACTCATGTCTTCCAGCGGGTAGTTGTCCACATTCTGGAACACGTATGACAGTTCAGAGCCCAGCAGGACAATGAACCATCCTATGTTCAGCCACACCATGAAAAGGGGTATGGCTGCAAAAACGCCGTAAACCGCATTCATCCGGGATACAAACATCTGGGTCTCCAGGTAAAGGTACTGCACAATGGTAAAAGCCAAGGACGAGATGGCGGCGGCGGACAGGGCCGGCAGCAGCCTCACCCTGGCGTTGGGAATGAGGACATACATCACGCCCAGGACTATCACCATGAATACATAGAAGGCCAGCCATATCAGGAAAGTGCTGAAGGTACTCAGGAAGGGAATCTCCAGCCCCAGAGTGTTGATGCCGTCGGTAATGGTCAGCGAGACCGACAGGAACACGATGATGATGAACGGCGAGGCCGTCATCGTAAGGATATATGCCAGCACTCTCTTCCACAGTATCCGGTTGCGGTCCACCTTCCATATCCGGTTGAAGGACCACTCGACCCTTGAAAGCAGCCAGATCACCATCCAGAGGAAAATCAGGGATGAGATGATTCCGTAGATGTCCTGCTGCGACGCGGCGATGATGTTGTCCGCGAACGAGAGTATCTGGTCTACGATCATGTCATGCCCGAAATTGTCGTATATCAGCTCACGCAGGTATTCTCCCAGTCCTGCATAATTGGATATGGCGAAGGCTACGGCCAGGAAGGGGACGAAGGCCATGGTAGTGAAAAAACTCAGGGCCACCGCCTGCTGGCCGACGTTCTGACGGCTGAAATTCTTGGCTGTGAGTATGACTATCCTGATATACCTGACGACCTTGGCCTTTACCCGGCCAAGGTCGGAGGTATTGATGTCCCAGATTCCGTCACGGAAAAAATCCCGGATCCGTCTTATGTTATCCGCGCATCGCATCCACGAGGGTCTTGGCGAAGGCGGCAGTCTTCTCTAAGTCTGATGCAAACGGGCGTCCGAGGAACTCGGCGGGATCGCCGGTCACAGGCATCTTGGCCTTCTCCGCGAACTCCTTCAGGGCCTTCACTCCGGCACCGTTCCAGCTCGAGCCTCCGAAGAGACCGAGAATCTTGTTCTGAGGCGCCGATACACTGATCTCGTGGGTCAGCAGGGCCATCATCGGGTGCATGCCGGTGTTGTAGGCACAGCTTCCGAGCACGAGGCCCCTGTATTTCCAGATGGCCGTCAGCAGATAGGAGACATGGGTCTTGGAGACGTCATATACGCGGATATCCCTGACGCCGAGGGCCGATATCTGACGGGCTATCTCGTCGGCGAACTTCTCCGTGTTGCCGTACATCGAGGCGTAGGCGATTACGAAACCGTCCTCAGCCTCATACTTGCTCCACTTGTCGTAGAGAGCCAGCACCTTGCCCGGGTCCTTGCGCCATATAAGGCCGTGAGAGGGGCAGATAATCCTGACAGGCACACCCTCCAGCTTCTTGAAGGCCTTCTGCACCATGCCGCTCCACTTGCCCACGATGTTGGAATAGTAGCGCAGCATGTCCTCCTCGTAGAAATCGAAGTTGGCCGTATCGTCGAAGATGCCTCCGTCCAGAGTTCCGAACGAACCGAATGCGTCGCAGGAGAAGAGAATCTGGTCCACTGTGTCGTATGTAACCATAGTCTCAGGCCAGTGCACCCAGGGCACCATCACGAAAGTGAGCTTGTGGTAGCCCAGCTCGAGGATATCGCCCTCCTTGATCTCATAGACGTTCTCCGCAGGCAGGGGATAGTAGGACTCGAGTATCTTGAAGGTCTTGCAGTTAGCCACCACCTTCACCCTGGGGTAGCGGCGGAGAATCTCTCCAATCATGCTGGAATGGTCTGGCTCCATGTGATTGACCACCAGATACTCCAGCTCGCGTCCGCCGAGGGCCGTGTCGATATTGGAGAGGTAGTCGGGATCCGAGCCGTACTCGAGCGTGTCCACCAGTGCGGGATGCTCGTCGGCGATGATGTATGAGTTGTAGGCCACTCCGTTGGGCAGAGGCCAGTTGTTCTCGAACAGGTGTTTCTTTCTGTCATTGGTTCCGATGTAGAACACTTTGTTGCTGATCTGAATCATACTGTGTAGGTTTATGAGTTTATAATACTGTAAAATTCTTCTTCGGTGATAACTTTCACTCCCAGTTTCTGAGCCTTCGCCAGTTTCTCGGGTCCGGCCTTCTCTCCGGCCAGCAGATAAGTGGTCTTGCCGCTTATCGAGCCGGTGTTCTTGCCTCCGTGGGCGGCTATCAGGGCCTTCATCTCGTCCCTGGGACGGGAGAAATTGCCCGAAACCACGACCGTACTGCCGGCGAGACGGTCCGACAGGCGGGAGGCAGCGGAGTTGTCTGCAAATTGCAGGCCGAAATTCCGGAGTTCCTGTATAATTCTTCTATGACCCTCATTTTCAAAATACTCCACCAGAGAGTCCGCTATCACATCCCCGATGTCCTCCACATCCAGGAACTCCTCCCGCGAGGCTTTCTCCATCGCCCCGATATCCCTGAAACGGGCCGCGAGGGTCTTGGCGGTAGTCTCGCCTATATGTCTGATGCCCAAGGCAAACAGCACCCTGCCGAAGGACACCCGCTTGGAAGCCTCTATGCTGTCCAGGAAGTTGCCGGCGGATTTTTCCTTCCAACCGTCCAGGGTCAGGAGCTTTTCCATGTCCAGCCGGTAGAGGTCCGGCAGTTCCCGGATATACCCCTTGTCGTAGAGCTGGTCGATGGTAGCCTCACCGGCATTGATGTTCATGGCCTTACGGGAAATGAAATGCAGGAAGGCACCCTTGACCCTCGTCGGGCATGCCTCGTTGAGACAGTAGTGCCGGGCCTCGCTCTCGTCCTTGACCAGAAGGGAGCCGCAGTCGGGACAATGGGTGGGGAAATGGGGCAGGGGAGCGCCCTCTGGCCGCTTCGAAAGCTCCACTCCGGTAATCTTTGGGATTATCTCCCCGCCTTTCTCCACATAGACCCAGTCTCCGATATGGATGTCCAGCTGCTCCAGCTGGTCGGCATTGTGGAGGGATGCCCGCTTGACGGTGGTGCCGGAGAGGGCGACCGGCTCCAGATTGGCCACCGGGGTTATGGCTCCGGTACGTCCGACTTGATAGTCAATGGAAAGGAGGGGGGTGAGGGCCTGCTCGGGCTTGAACTTATAGGCCGTGGCCCAGCGGGGGGACTTGGCCGTATAGCCCAGACGGGCCTGCAGGGCCAGGTCGTCCACCTTTATGACGATGCCGTCCGTTGCGAACGGCAGGTCCTTGCGGCGGGTGTCCCACTCCCTGATATACTCCCGCACCTGGTCCATGTCCAGGCAGAGCCTGGAATACTCCGATATGGGAAAATGGTGAGCGGCAGCCCACTGCAGGGCCTCCGAATGGTATTTGAAGGGAAGATTGTCTCCTATGATATGATAAAGGACGCACTCCAGGCCGCGGCGGCGCACCTCCTCCGGATCGAGGGTCTTGAGGGAGCCGGCGGCGGCGTTGCGGGGGTTGGCAAAGGGTGTGTCCCCGATATCCGCGCGTTCCTCATTCAGTGAGTTGAAGGATGCGAAGGGCATGTAGATCTCGCCCCTTATCTCGAAGTCCCAGGGCACGTCCCCTATATCGGAAGGTATGGAGGGAATGGTCCGGACATTCTCGGTGACGTCGTCCCCCACCGTGCCGTCCCCCCGCGTGAGGGCCCTTACGAGCTGTCCCCTGGAATAACTGAGGCAGATGGCCGTACCGTCGAACTTCAGCTCGCAGCTGTAGGCGAACTTCTCGCCGGCGGCCTCCCGGACCCTCCGGTCGAAGTCCTGCAGTTCCTCTATATTATAGGTGTTTCCCAGCGAAAGCATGGGCCAGCGGTGGCGGAACTGACGGAACTCCCGCGAGCCGGGAAGTCTGCCGGCTATGTCGCTGCCTACTTTTACTGTAGGAGAGTCGGGAGAAGTCAGTTCGGGATACATCTTTTCCAGGGCAGCCAGCTCCATCATCATTACATCGTACTCAAAATCCGTTATCTCGGGATCATTGAGCACATAGTACCTGTAGTTGTGCCGGTTGAGCTCCTGCCGCAGGAACTCTATTCTCTCCTTTGCGTTGGTTTTATCTTTTGACGTCATAATTGCAAAAATATAAAATTTTGTCCTTAAAAATTACTAATTTTGCAAGGATTTTTAAACGTATGAATATGAAACAGTCGATCGTTATTTTGGCAGGAGGCGGTCCTGCCCCCGGAATCAACACAGTCATCGGAACAATTGCAAAGACCTTTCTTGCCAAAGGGTATAGGGTGATAGGCCTGCATGAGGGCTACAAGGGTCTTTTTTCCGAGGATCCCAACTATATCAACATCGATTTCTTCCTGGCGGATGACATCTACAACCGCGGAGGCTCGCATCTGATGATGAGCCGCTTCAAACCTTCTGACGAGGATCTGGAGAAACGTTTCAATCTCAAGTTCTTCACTGAGAACAATATCAAGCTGCTGGTGACAGTCGGCGGAGACGACACCGCCTCTACGGCCAACAGGCTTACCAAATATCTCCTTTCGCACAATATCCACATACAGAACATACATGTGCCCAAGACTATCGACAATGACCTGCCGCTGCCCAACAACCAGCCTACATTCGGTTATGAGTCAGCCAAGTCGGAAGGCACCCGCGTGGCCACCATCGTGTATGAGGATGCCCGCACCAGCGGCACCTGGTTCCTGGTATCTGCCATGGGACGTACTGCCGGGCATCTGACCCTGGGTATCGGCTCTTCCTGCCATTATCCCATGATTGTCATTCCCGAGATGTTCAACAAGACCAACGCCACCATTGACAAAATCGTCCGTCTGGCCGTATCCTCCATCATCAAGCGTAAGATTATGGGTATCTCCTACGGCGGCATAATCGTCTCCGAGGGAATATTCTACGAATTGAGCGACGAGGACCTCAAGTCCACTGGAGTAACATTCTCTTACGATGAGCACGGCCATCCCGAGCTGGGCAAGGTGTCCAAGGCACAGATATTCTGCACGGTACTGGAGGCAAAACTTAGCCAGCTGGGCCTCAAGGCCAAGATCCGTCCCATCGAGATCGGTTACGACGTACGCTGCCACACTCCGGTTTCATTCGACATCACATACTGCTCCCAGATGGCCTACGGAGTATGGAAGCTCTTTAAGGCAGGAGAGACCGGCTGCATGGTCTACATCAATCCTGTCGGGATAGCCACACCTCTGTATCTCAAGGATCTGCAGGATCCCGCCACAGGCAAGATTCCTCCCCGTCGCGTGGACATCTCCCGCGAGCAGGTGCAGAATATCATCAAGTACATGCTCCATTACGTAGGTCCCGAGGATTATGAGGCAGCAAAGAAGTATGTGGCCAATCCCGAGGAATACGATTTCTACAGGATTCTGAACTGGGAACGTCCCGAAGAATAGCATCATGAAAGGCAAGTTCGTGATATACCAGATGCTGCCCAGGGTGTTCGGCAATACTCATGCTGTCAACAGGCCCGGTGGCACCCTCGCAGAGAACGGCACCGGAAAGTTCAAGGACATCACGGTGTCGGTTCTCGAAGAGATCCGTAAGCTCAACGTCTCCTATATCTGGTATACCGGTATAGTCCGGCATGCCGTGGCAGGGGACCCGGGGGTCAAGGGCGGCGCCGGCTCTCCTTTCGCGATTACCGACTGGTATGACGTCAATCCTTATCTGGCGTCCAGGGAGAGCAACCGTATGCAGGAGTTTGAAGCTCTGGTGGCCCGTACACGCGATGCAGGTATGGGTACCATCATCGATTTCGTGCCCAATCATGTGTCCCCGGCTTATCACAGCCAGGTGAACAGCTTTGACGAGCGCAACTTCTATCCAGGACATATCCATGACTGGGACTGGACCGATACCGTCAAGCTCAATTACTCGGACCGTGACACCTGGGAAAAGATGCGGGACGTACTGCTGTTCTGGGCGTCCAAGGGAGTAGGGGGCTTCCGCTGCGATATGGTGGAGCTCGTACCCGTGGACTTCTGGCAGTGGTGCATCGCCTCGGTAAAGAAGGTATATCCGAAACTTATATTCATAGGAGAGGCCTATCAACCTGACAATTATCCGGATTTGTTCGACAGGGGCGGTTTCGACTACCTGTACGACAAGTCCGGTTTCTATGACACCTTGAAGAGAATCGTCAGGGGAGAAGCTCCGGCAAGCAGCCTTACCGGAGAGTGGCAGAAACTGGGCAAATACCAGGAGAAGATGCTGAATTTCCTGGAGAATCACGATGAGGACAGGATATCGTCACCTTATTTCGCCGGCAGCCCATTCGGCGGACTGGCTGCGCTGTTCGTCTCGCTGTTCTTCAATACAGCTCCGTTCATGCTCTATTTCGGCCAGGAACTGGGCGAGGGACCGGACAAGACATCCATATTCGATTTCTGTTCTCTCCCTAAGATGCGGTCATGGATCCGCGGCCTCAAGGCCGGAGACCCGATGAAGTATCTCGGTTACGAGGAGCAGGCTCTCTATGTGGTGTACAGGGAATTCATGAAGAAAGCCGCTGAGCCGGCTATCCGGCGGGGCGATACATTTGACCTGGAGTATGCGAATCCACGCTCCGAGCATTTCGATCCGGACCGTCATTTCGTATTTCTGAGGAAATTCAACAACAGCCTTTATCTCTGTGCCGCCAATTTCTCCAACGAGCGGGTACAGATCAAGGTCAATATTCCCAGGCATGCCTTCGAATATTTCGGAATCCAGGAGACTGAGGTACTCAACAGCACCGTTCCGGTGGAAGTGAGAATAGCCTCTGACGCAGGAACTTTACTAAAATTACAATAACACTATAACTAACTGTTTGAAACATGATTACAGGTGCACAGCTTCTTGAGATAGCCCGCAGCTTCCAGCTGGAGGGAACACCGGAACAGGTGGATAATCTCGGTGACGGATTTATCAACGATACATATATCATCCGGCTTTCCGGAAGTCCGGTGAAGTATATCCTACAGCGTAAGAATACCAACATCTTCAAGGATATACCGGGGATGATGAATAACATCCATGCCATTACCCGGCATCTCAAGAAAAAAATAGAGGCAGCAGGCGGCGACCCTATGAGGGAGGCTCTTACCGTAGTGCCTGCCAATGACGGCAAACTCTATCATGTATATGAGGGCGAATATTGGTGTGTAACTGTATTTATTGGAGATTCAGTAAGTTATGATAAAGCGGACACTCCTTTGCTCGCTGAGCGCGGAGGCCGCGGCATAGGTAAGTTCCAGGCCATGCTCTCGGATTTCGACCAACCGCTGGTGGACACGCTTCCTGGTTTCCACAACATAAAGTTCCGTTTCGGACAGTGGGATGAGACTCTGGCCAGAGATCCTGAGCACAGGGCGGCATCCGTACGTGACCTGATTGCGGAGGTGGAGGCCAGACGGGCCGTGATGCTGGACTTCTACAAACTGATAGAAGACGGTCAGATACCTCTGAGAGTTACACACAACGATACCAAGATAGCCAACATGCTGTTTGACCACGACGGCAATGTCCTGTGCGTCCTGGACCTGGATACAGTGCTCAAGGCTCCGTGCCTGTATGACTTCGGAGACTCGATCCGCTCGTATACCAATACCGGTGCCGAGGACGATCCGAACCTGGACAATGTGTCCATGAGCCGGGAGATGTACGATGCATTCCTGCGCGGTTATCTGTCCGAGGCCGGAAGTTTCCTGACCGACATCGAACGGAAATATCTGCCGTTCTCGGCCAGGTACATCACATACGAGCAGGTGCTGCGTTTCCTCATGGACTATATAGACGGCGACAAGTACTACAAGGTGAAATATCCGGAGCACAACCTCGTCCGGACCAAAGCCCAGCTCAAGCTGCTGCAGTCCATCGAACAGCAACTGTTCTAACACAATTTATATTATGTTAAATACGGTTCCGTCCACTCCCGGCATACCTCTTCCCGAGCGCATGCGCCCGAATTCCCTCGCGGAGTTCGTCGGCCAGGAACATCTGGTGGGTCCCGGAGCCGTGCTGCGGAAGATGATTGAGTCGGGCAACATATCTTCCTTCATCCTGTGGGGACCTCCCGGCGTGGGCAAGACAACTCTTGCCCACATCGTTTCCAAAGAGCTGCACCGCGACTTCTATACGCTCTCTGCCATCAGTTCCGGAGTCAAGGACCTGCGCGATGTTTTCGCCCGGGCCAAGGACAACTCCATCTTCGCCAAAGGCTCCCCGATACTCTTCATCGACGAGATACACCGTTTCTCCAAGTCCCAGCAGGACGCCCTGCTGGGAGCTGTGGAGACCGGTACGGTCACTCTCATCGGAGCCACTACCGAGAATCCTTCCTTCGAGGTCATCACGCCGCTGCTCTCCCGATGCCAGGTGTTCGTCATGAAGTCTCTGGAAGTCAAGGACCTGGAGCAGCTGCTGGACAGGGCCCTTACCCAGGACGCCTATCTGAGTTCCCGCAATATCGAGGTCCGCGAGCGGACAGCTCTGTTCCGGTTCTCCGGCGGTGATGCCCGTAAGCTGCTCAATATCTTCGAGATAGTCGTTAATTCATTCCCTCCTGACGCACCTGTAATCATCGATGACGCCACAGTGGCCGACCGCCTGCAGGAGAACATCACAGTCTATGACAAGAACGGGGAGATGCACTACGACATCATCTCTGCCTTCATCAAGAGCATACGCGGCTCGGACCCGAACGGGGCCGTCTACTGGATGGCCCGGATGCTGGCCGGCGGAGAAGACCCCCTCTTCATTGCCCGCAGGATGGTGATTCTGGCCTCGGAAGACATCGGTCTGGCCAATCCTAATGCACTGCTGCTGGCCCAGGCTACCTTCGACGCTGTCCACAAGATAGGCATGCCCGAAGCCAGGATTATCCTGTCTGAGTGTGCCATATACCTCGCCACATGTGCCAAGAGCAATTCCTCCTATATGGCCATTGATGCCGCTCTGGGCCTGGTGAACAGTGGCGACAACTCCCCTGTTCCCCTGCATCTGCGCAATGCCCCCACCAAACTGATGAAAGACCTGGGATACCACGAGGGATACCGTTATGCCCATGACTTTGAGGGCAACTTCACTGATCAGGAATTTCTTCCCGAGAACTTGAGCGGTACCCGCTTCTACAATCCCGGGGACAATCCCCGTGAGAGGGATATCCGCGCAAGGATGGAGCATCTCTGGCCGAAATACTCCGATAAAAAGTAAGTACAGACGACATATGAGCGATATTACATTCGGCGCCCCCGTATTCACTCTGATTGCCGGTCCCTGCGTTATCGAGGGTCGCGACATTACCAGGTTCATAGCTTCCGAACTGTGTGCGCTGACGAATAAATACAGTATACCTTTTATATTCAAAGCTTCCTATCGCAAGGCCAACCGTTCCCGCTATGACTCCTTCACCGGTATAGGAGACGAACGGGGACTAGAAATACTTGCCGGAATCAGAGAGGATTTCGGAATACCGGTAGTAACGGACATTCATCAGCCGGAGGAAGCCGCACTGGCTGCCTCATACGGTATAGACATGCTTCAGATACCAGCATTTCTCTGCCGGCAGACTGACCTGCTTGAGGCAGCTGCCAGGACAGGAAAGTGGGTCAATATAAAAAAAGGACAGTTCCTCTCCCCTGCCGCCATGCGTTTTGCGGCTGAGAAAATAACTCATGCCGGTAATTCTAAAGTAACCCTTACAGAGAGAGGGACACAGTTCGGTTACTCAGATTTGCTGGTGGATTTCAGGGGTATTCCCATTATGCGGCAACTTGGATTTCCGGTAATCCTGGATGTAACGCACTCGTTACAGGCTCCGAATCAGCCTGACGGAGTAACGGGAGGCCATCCGGAGATGATATCAGTTCTTGCACGTGCAGGTGTGGCAGCCGGGGTTGACGGTCTGTTTATGGAGACACATCCTGACCCGGCCACCGCCATGTCCGACGGAGCAAATATGCTGCGGCTCCCGCTGATGGAGGATTTGCTGCGGCAGCTTCTTCCTATAAGGGAAGCTGTAAAATCATTTTAATCAGAACGGATAGCCGATACCGAACTGGAAGGCGTACCCTCCCCTTCTGAACCATTTACTGATATTGGGCCACTGTTGAGTGGACGGGTCATACAGCTTTATTCCCAAGTCAAAGCGGACTACTACGAAATTAAGGTCGAGTCTGATGCCGGCACCTGCGCTGAATGCAGAGGTACGCAGCATATTTTTTAGGGAAAAATAAGAAAGCTGCTCTGCTGTCTGATCTTCCGTGCTGCCGCCCTCGACTGACTGGTGGTCCGCAATACGGGAGAGGTTCCAGACATTGCCCCAGTCTGCGAAGACCGCACCGCGGAAAATAGAGAAAAGGGGAAAGCGGTATTCGATATTGGCCTCCAGCCGCATATCTCCAGTCTGATTCGGAATGGAGAAAGTCTCGTCCATCTGTGAGGAACCTGGACCTACGCTGCGTGCGGTCCATCCCCTGAGACTGTTGGATCCTCCGGCCCAGAACAAGCGTTCGAAAGGCATTTTAGCGGAGTTCCCGTATGCATAGCCCAGACCGCCAAGACCGCGGACGGCCAGGGCCTGCCTGTTGTTTCTTCCGAATTTCCAGGTATAGCTTAATGAGAGTTCCCCTCTTACGAACTGGGAGTAAGGAGAATTCCAGATAGTCCTGAACCCGGAACTGTCAGTCGGCATAAAACGGTTGAATGCCGATAGAAGGTTGCCGGCAATGTCGAACTGGAAATCAGCCTTGAAGAAAGAACCGGACGGGTTGATACTGGGGTCACTGCTGTATTGCACGTCAAATCCCAGACCGAATTCAAAGTGGTTCTTGTATGCTTCGCGGACAAACGGATTTGTAAGTGACTCCAGAAATGCATCACTGTATACGGGCAGGTTTACAATGTTGATCTGCAGTGGAACAACCTTGAAATAATATTTGTTGGACTTACTGCTCCAGTTCCATCCGAAGTTGGCTCCGATCATATTGCGGGTGTATTCCGGACGGCGCTGGTAGTTGTATGACAGCTCTACGTCAGTACGTGGAATGATATTCTTGAACATCCTGGCCGGCAGAAACAGGAATGTAGGGAAACTCAGACCTGCGTTTGTACCGAATTCCGTGGCTCTGGTCTCATCGCGTACAGAGAACTGGAAATTACCGGAAACAGAGAGAGAGAGCCACTCTCCTCCGTGAAAGATGTTACGGTTGTAGTAGGATATGGTCGGAGAGATACCGATCAGGCCGGTTGAGTTGGTGGAAGCCTCCAGATTGACTTTATATCCGTGAGCCTTAGACGGAAGCAGCCGGATGCTGCAGTCGACTATATTGGTATCCGTTTTATTCAGCTCCACACTCACACTGCTGTAGATGCGCAGGTTGGACATTCTCTGGTATGTACTGTTGACTATGTCCGCGCTGTACACATCTCCTGGCTCTATGCGGTTCATCTTATATAGAATGGAGGGACGTATTTTACGTTTTTTGTCATAGAGGATGGTTATATTCTCGTATTGAACTGTGTCTAGAATCTGCGGTATTTTGCGTGATACGGACGCTCTGTAGCGGAGATTGTCCGAAACTGGATATACCATGACTTTGCCGAAATAGAAACGGCGGTGACGGATAGCATCTTCCGGACTGCTTCCCCTGGGATAGTTACGGACTGATATTTTCAACAGAGCTGAGTCGGGGACAGATACAGTATCCGCAGCGAAGAAGTAGAAATTTTTCGAGAACTCGTAGAATCCCTGATTCCGCAAGTACTGAGCAGATCTGTCCGATTCTCTGTCCAGCAGTTCCTCTGACAAGGCTGAGCCTATGCGTATCAGGGAATTCAATGTGTCCTTATATATCTCCTCCGCGAGAACCGGGTCATCTACTTCGTAGTAAATTTTCTTGATGGGGTACTGCTTGCCCAATGTAACACGGTAGTCCACTGTGGTCTGCTGTTTCCGGATTTCTGCCAGAGCCTGCACGGATGAGCCGTAGTAACCTATATATTTAAGGTGCGTAGTGATATTCTCCTTGCTGTCCACCATCAGGGAGGGATTGAATACTACAGGTGCCTGGCCCAGTTTTGTGACGAACTTGTCCCAGCCTTTGCCCTTGCCGTTGGTCCAGTTGGCTACATACAGGAACGGATTCCATCCTCCGCGCTTGGTCTTGATAAAATAGGTGTTGGCTTTTTGACGGACGTAGTTGTCAAGTGTGTGGTCTTGAAAATCAGGGTAATCCTTGCGGTTGACCACTGTTACGACATTGCTCTTGAGCCTGGTCTGGTCCTCCGACAGAATCCGGGTAGTGCTGCATGAGGCCAGCAGACTGACCAGTAACACCGTAATGCAGGCAAGGCGGATATATCGGATTCTTTCGGGACGCATTAAAATTAATTTATGCAAATTTATAATTTTTATATGTAAATCAAAATACTTGGATATATTTGCATCCGGAAAAAATCCGGGTGAGCCGGATACCTCCGAAGAACAACAATGTAACTTAATTGGATTACCGAGTATGAAGAACAAGTACATCGATCTGGTCGAGCAGTCCTTCGAGTTTCCGCAGGACGAATTCCGCGTAGAAGACGGGGCTCTCTATTTTCACGACATCCCGATGATGGACGTCATCGAGCAGTACGGCACGCCGCTGAAGATATCGTATCTGCCCAAAATATCCTCCCAGATACAGCGGGCCAAGAGGATGTTCAACGTGGCCATGGCCAAGGTCGACTACCAGGGCGACTATCACTACTGCTACTGCACCAAGAGCTCGCACTTCTCCTTCGTGCTCGAGGAAGCCCTGAAGAACGACATCCACATCGAGACCTCATCGGCATTCGACTTCAACCTGATCGAGTCGCTGTATGACAGTAAAATCGTGGACAAGGACCTCTACATCATCTGCAACGGTTACAAGAAAGACACCTACATCGCCAACATAGCCCAGTTCATCAACGACGGCTGGCACAACACCATACCCATCCTCGACAACATGCCCGAGCTCGACCAGCTCGACGCCGTGATCAACGAGCCCACCCGCATCGGCATCCGCATCGCGGCCGAGGAGGAGCCCAAGTTCGAGTTCTACACCTCCCGCCTGGGCATCCGCTACAAGGACATCATGCCCTTCTACCAGGAAAAGCTCAGCCAGAACAAGAAGTTCAGCCTCAAGATGCTGCATTTCTTCATCAACACCGGCATCAAGGACAACGCCTACTACTGGAACGAGCTGGGCAAGTGCGTCAACGTCTACTGCAACCTCAAGGCCGTCTGCCCTACCCTCGACTCCCTGAACATCGGAGGCGGACTGCCGATCAAGAACTCCCTCGGCATGGACTACGACTACGAATATATGATCGAGGAGGTCGTGGCCCAGATCAAGAGCATCTGCAACTCCCGCGGAGTCGCCGAGCCCAACATCTTCACCGAGTTCGGTTCCTACACCGTAGGCGAGAGCGGAGCCACCATATTCTCCATCCTCGGAGTCAAGCAGCAGAACGACCGCGAGAAATGGTACATGGTAGACAGTTCCTTCATGACCACCCTCCCCGACATCTGGGGCATCAAGCAGAAGTTCATCCTCCTGCCCATCAACAAATGGGACAAGCCCTACGAGAGAGTCTTCCTCGGAGGTCTCACCTGCGACAGCCAGGACTACTACAACGCCGAGGAGCATGCCAACGCCATCTTCCTTCCCAAGGTCACCCCTGACGACCCGGAACCCCTGTACATCGGCTTCTTCCACACCGGAGCCTACCAGGAGTCAATAGCCGGCTACGGCGGCATCCAGCACTGCCTCCAGCCCGCTCCCAAGCATATCATCATCGACAAGACACCGGACGGGGACTATACCACCAAGCTCTTCAGCAAGGAGCAGACCTACAAGTCGATGCTCAAGATACTCGGCTATTAAGCTTTAGTATAGGAAATGCTAAGCGACCGCATCCCCTCCAAGGCCGACATCAGGCTCATCCGCTCCCTCGGACAGAAAAAATTCCGGGAGGAGCTGGGGCTTTTCGTCGTCGAGGGAGAGAAAATGGTCGGGGAGGCCCTGACGCAGAAGCGCTTCCCCGTGGAGGCGGTCTACCGTCTCCCAGATGTCGGGGAGGAGGTCATGGGACGGATGAGTCATCTCTCGTCCCCCTCTCCTGCCCTCGCCGTGCTGCGCATCCCTCCGGAAGAGATGCAGGACAATGCCCCGGCCCCCGCATTGCCCTCAGGCCTCTGCCTCGGACTGGACTCCGTCCGCGACCCGGGGAACGTCGGCACCATCCTGCGCCTGGCCGACTGGTTCGGCATCGGCACCGTCTACCTCTCCCCCGACTGCGTCGACCTGTACAACCCCAAGACCGTCCAGGCCACCATGGGCTCCATCTTCCGCCAGCGGGCCGTCACCTGCGACCTTCATGCGCTTGTGCGCGGATGCACCGCCGCCGGAATCCCCGTCTACGCCACTGCCCTCGACGGAGAGGACATCCGCTCTGCCACCATAGACACCAGCCGGGCATTGATCCTGATGGGCAGCGAGAGGGACGGCCTCTCCCCCGCCCTCATGTCCGCCGCCACCCGCAGACTGCACATTCCCTCATTCGCCTCCAACCCCGACGGCGCCGCCGAATCCCTCAACGTGGCCATCGCCACTGCCGTCACCTGCTATGAGTTCCGCCGACGCTGATATTTTTGTAAAAATCGCCAGTTGAGAGTACGATTTTTACGTAAAATTCGCCAGTCAGGAGAATAATTTTTATATTTGCAGAGGAAAAAGATAAAATCATGGAAACTATAAATCGAATTCTTCAAGATCAAATTAAAGCGCGTATTGCCCCTAACAAAGCCGTGCTGATATTTGGTGCCCGCCGTGTCGGGAAAACGGTAATGATGCGTAAGATAGTGGAAGATTACCCAGGCCGGACAATGATGCTTAATGGGGAGGATTATGATACGCTGGTCCTGTTGGAGAACCGCTCCGTTGCCAACTACAGGCATCTGCTGGAGGGTATCGATCTGCTGGCAATCGATGAGGCGCAGAATATTCCGCAAATTGGCAGTGTTCTTAAACTGATTGTTGACGAGGTGCCTGGAATCAGCGTCCTTGCAAGCGGCTCATCTTCATTCGACCTTTTAAACAAGGCCGGGGAACCGTTGGTCGGCCGGAGTACACAATTCCTCCTTACACCATTCTCGCAGCGGGAGATTGCACAGACGGAAACACCGATCGAGACTCGCAGGAACCTCGAAGCCCGACTGATTTACGGCTCTTACCCGGAAGTGGTGATGATGGACAGCTTCGAGCGCAAGACAGATTACCTGCGTGACATAGTCGGTGCCTATCTCCTGAAGGATATTCTGGCTATCGACGGGTTGAAAAATTCAGGCAAGATGCGTGATTTACTGCGGTTGATAGCTTTTCAGCTGGGCAGCGAGGTATCATACGAAGAGTTAGGAAAACAACTTGGTATGAGCAAGACAACCGTTGAGAAATATCTGGATCTGTTGGAAAAGGTGTTTGTCGTCTACCGCATGGGGGCTTATTCCCGCAACCTGCGAAAGGAGGTGACAAAGGCCGGAAAATGGTACTTCTATGACAACGGCATACGCAATGCTGTCATCGGAGCCTTCTCACCGCTGGCCATCCGGCAGGATGTAGGTGCTCTATGGGAAAACTACATTATCGGAGAACGGCGCAAAGCGAATTTTAACGATTTACTCCACAAGGAATTCTATTTCTGGCGTACATACGATAAACAGGAGATTGACCTTATCGAGGAGTCTGCTGATAATCTGACCGCATTGGAGTTCAAATGGGGCAACAGGACTCCATCAGTGCCAAAAGCTTTTCAAGAAGCATATCCGCACGCTGAATTTCATGTGGTCAGCAGGGAAAATTATCTGGATTTCGTGTAAATTTGCAGCCTATGAGCAGAAAGAAAGAAAAAGAGATAGTCCGCGGTGTGACCGTGGAGTCCGTCGGCGCTGAGGGAAAGGCGATTGCGCATATTGACGGGAAGGTCGTGTTCGTGTCCAATGCCGTGCCGGGGGATGTTATCGCCGTGCGGATAGACAAGCGGCGGGAGAAGTATTTCGAGGGGACGCTGGTGGAGATAGAGCAGCCCTCGCCCGACCGCTTAGAGCCGTTCTGCGAGCATTACAAGGACTGCGGCGGCTGCGCCTGGCAGGAACTCCCCTATCCCCTGCAGCTCAAGTACAAGCAGCAGCAGGTCGTGGACCAGTTCGCCCGCATCGGACATCTGCCGATGGACCAGGTGGAGGTGCTGCCGATCCTGCCGTCGGAGCGTACTATGGAGTACCGCAATAAGCTGGAATTTACCTTCTCCGACCGCCGGTGGCTGCAGAGCGGCGAGGACCCCTCGTCGGTATTCGACCCTCCTACCCCGCTCGACCCCTCGCAGTTCGAGGGCGGAGTCTTCCCGAGGCACCTGCGCGGAGGGTATTCGTCCGTCAATACCAACCCAGCCGGATTTGCCCTCGGCTTCCACATTTCCAAGGCATTTGACAAGATACTGGATATCAGGCACTGCTGGCTGCAGCCGGAGCCTTCCAACGAGATACGCAACTTCATCAGGCAGTACGCCATAGTACACGGCCTGCCCTTCTTCAACATCCGGGAGCAGAGCGGCTTCCTGCGCAACATCATCATCCGCACCAACCTTAAGGGAGAGGTGATGCTGACCATCATGTTCGGAGCGCATCCGCCTAAGCTCGGGTGGCTGCAAAGCGGATTCAGGCCCTCCGACTGCGACACCGAGGCCGAGAAGCTATTCGACGTGCTGATGGAGCGTTTCCCGCAGATCAAGTCGCTCAACTACCTGTACAACGGGCGGATGAACGATGCGATAAACGACCAGGAGATATTCAATGCGCGGGGCGAGGACGCGATATATGAGGAAATGGAGGGACTGCGGTTCAAGATCGGGCCGAAATCCTTCTATCAGACCAATCCGCTGCAGGCCTACAGGCTCTACTCGACAGTGCGCGAATTTGCGGATTTCCAGGGCGGGGAGCACGTCTACGACCT
>CABMPD010000021.1 GCA_902388455.1 uncultured Alistipes sp.
CAGGCCCTCCCACCGCTTCGCGGCGGGCCCCTCCCTCTAGAGCCGAGGGCGGCTAATCCTTTTGGAGGTTTTATTTGTGCCTACCGCTGATTAGTATCCAGCCGGTGCTATTCGGCGGCGGGGGTACGGAAGTCGAGGAAGCCCTCGGGTAGATGCATGCCGGCTACGAGCAGGTGCTGTTCGCGGGCGATGCGGAGCATGTGCTTGCGGGCTGCGACGGCGGCCTCCTGGTCCATATCGTAGGTGGCGCAGATCTCGGGATGGTCGAGCTGGAGGGCCAGACCGTGGATGATGTCGCCCCAGATAAGGATGTCATCGATGCGGAATACCGTATGGCCGGGAGTATGCCCGACGGCGTAGAGAGCCTCCACACCGCACGGCAGGATGTCTCCGAACTCGAAGAGATGCAGGCGGTCGCTGTAGGCATTCATGGTCTGCACTGCCTGGGCGTTCCGGTCGGCAGGCATATTCATCCATGCGTCGTACTCGGGCTGGGAGGCGTAGACCTGGGCATCGGTGTACACGGGAGCACCTTCGGCATCCAGCATTCCGCCGATATGGTCTCCGTGAAAATGGGTGAGAAACAGGTAATCCACATCCGCAGGAGTCAGCCCCAGCGAATCCAGGCCGCGGCGTATACCTCCGTCAGGCAGTCCGAGACCGGTGTCGAAGAGCAGGACCTTGCCGTTCTTGCGCACCAGAAATGCGCTCATGGAAGAAGGTACTGCGTCCTCGAGTCCGAGGGAGGCCACCAGTTCGGGAGAAGCATCGGGGAAGAGGGAGAGTGACTGACCGGCGGCCCTGTCGCACAGCCAGATGATTTCAGTTTCAGATTTGCAGGAAGAACATCCGCCTGCCAGCAGCATCGCAGCGGTGGTGGTAATTAGGATAATTCGTTTCATGGCAGATAGTGTTGATGTTTCTGCAAATTTACATTTTTCCGCCGTAAATAGAAATAGTACGCTATGCCGACTCCGTCAGCCAGGGCCCATCCGATGGGGATAGACCACCAGATACCGATGACGCCGACGGAAGGAATGGCCGCGAGGATGTAGGCCAGCGCGACGCGGGTTCCGAGCGATAGGACGGTCAGCACCACGGACATAGCCGGCATGCGGATGGCACGGTAGTAGCCGTACAGCAGAAAGAGGATGCCGATGCCGAAGTAGAAGGAACCTTCGACCCGCAGGTACTGCACTCCGAGACGGATGATTTCCACCTCTTCCGCCCGCACGAAGATGAGCATCAGCGGCCGTGCCAGCAGAAAGACCAGGAGCGAGACAGCCAGAGAGAACAGCACCGATATCAGGAATGCGCTCCGGACTCCCTTCCGTATACGCCCCGACTTGCCTGCACCGTAGTTCTGAGCCGTGAACGTGGAGAACGCATTGCCGAACTCCTGCACCGGCATATAGGCGAACGAGTCGATCTTCACCGCCGCTGCAAAAGCCGCCATCACCGCCGTACCGAAGGTATTGACCAGACCCTGCACCATCAGTATGCCGAAATTCATCACCGACTGCTGCACACAGGTCAGCGTCGAGAACGAGGCTATTTCCCTTACCGAGGCACCGTCCAGCCGCATATCCTCCTTCCGTAACCGCAGTTCCGGCCGCCTGCACAGCACATAGACCATCAGCCCGAGCGCCGATACCCCCTGAGCCGCCACCGTCGCCAGAGCCGCACCGCCTACCCCCATGCCGAAGCCGAGGATGAACAGCAGGTCCAGAGCGATATTGAGCACCACCGAGACCCCGAGGAACCACAGCGGAGTGACCGAGTCCCCGACCGCCCGGAGCAGGGCCGCATAGAAATTGTACAGGAAAGTTAGCGGGATACCGCCGAAGATAATCAGCAGGTACAACCGCAGCATACCGTATATCTCCGCCGGCACCTGGAGCAGTCTCAGAATCGGGTCAATGAGGGCAAATGATGCCACAGTGAGGGCAGCCGTCACACACCCGATCAGCACCAGCGACACGTAGATACTGCGCCGCAAGCCGGACATATTCCCCGCTCCGAACTGCAGCGAGAACACCGTCCCGCTGCCCATCGCCAGGCCCAGCAGCACCGATATCAGAAACGTCATCAGACTGTAGGCCGACCCGACAGCTGCCAGCGCATCGGAACCTATACACCGTCCTACTATCAGGGTATCAGCGATATTATAGCACTGCTGCATCAGCGAGCCGAGCATCATCGGCAGGGTGAATCGCAGCAGCGTGGAAGTGATGCCGCCAACAGTGAGGTCTCCGGTACGGGTCGTCATCTCATTAGCATATTGTCTGAAAGTTTTTACGTTTTTTATAAGACATTCCGTTTTAAATTCATACAGCCATGAAGGGAAGAAATCAGCATCTTAGAAGCAAGAAATGCTTCCCAGACAAGGCTGCGCTACGGTTCGACGGCAACTTTGATGACACCGTCGGCGTGCAAGGCGAAGAGGCGGTAGGCCTCCTCAATGCGGTTGAGCGGGAAGCGGTGGGTGATGAGCGGTGTGGCGTCGAGACGGCCGTCGGCGATGAGGCGGAGAATCTCCGCACAGTCGCAGCCGTCCACGCCGCCTGTCTTGAACGTCAGGTTCTTGCCGTACATAGCGGGCAGGGGCAGCACCTGCGGACGATCATACATGGCGACTACGGTCACGACGGCATTGGGGCGGGCACACTCCCAGGCCATGCGGAAGGTCTCCTCCGTACCGGCCACCTCCAGAACGGCATCGGCTCCTCCGTGGGCACTGTACTCCAGAACGGTCTGCCGGCAGTGCTCCGGGTCGGTCACCACCACCTCGGGATAATGCTCCTGGACGAAACGCCTGCGCTCCGGGGATTTCTCACAGACAATGATGCGGCGGGGTCTGTGGAGCATCACGCACAGTAAGGTGCAGATTCCAGTCGGTCCGGCACCGATAATCAGAACGGTATCCTCCTCTGGAACGATTTCAGAAATGCGGGCAGCCCAGAACCCGGTAGCCAGCAAGTCCCCGGTAAACAGCGCCTGAGCATCGCTCACCCCTTCCGGAATACGGGTCAGTCCCTGGTCAGCGTAGGGCACTCGGACGTACTCCGCCTGACCGCCGTCGATGCGGCAGCCGAGGGCCCAGCCTCCGAGCGGGTCGCTGCAGTTGTTCACATAGCCGTGGCGGCAGAAGAAGCACGAGCCGCAGAATGTCTCCACATTGACCGCCACCCGGTCTCCCGGCCGGACCGAACACACGGCAGAGCCGACGGCCTCCACCACCCCGACCATCTCGTGTCCGAGAGTAATCCCAGGCACAGCCCGAGGCACACTTCCGTGCAGAATATGCAGGTCACTAGTGCAGATGCTCCCGAGGGTCACCCGCACTAAGGCATCGCGCGGTCCCTGCAGCTGCGGCTCCGGCTTGTCGAGCAGGGCCGACTTTCCCTGTCCCAGATACGTATACGCTTTCATTTTTCTTGCATTTCGTTTAAACTGTAAATATAACGAAAATTGCTCCGGAATATCCCTATATGTCAGTAATCCGGTAACGAAGAAGGCCGAGGACATGTTTCTAAAGGCAGCCGGACACAGCGACGGACACGTCCGGGCATTTCAACACAAAAGGCCGCCGGAGCGACCTTTATGTGGAGATGGGCGGACTCGAACCGCCGTCCAAACACAGCACCCGAGTGCTTTCTACATACTTATTCTGCCATTGGTTTTCGGGAAGCAGCTGCGGACAGACGCGCCACTGAATCCTTATCCCCTGAGTCTTAAGCTGCCTTAAGGGAGTCAACAGCCGCATCCTGCTTTAATGATACCCCGTATGCCGGACATAGCAGGCGGAAAGTCCGGCGGGATACTCGTCGCTATCGCCCTTGGCGACCGCGATTAAGGTAGTAAACCCAGTTTACTTACGCAGCGAGTGCATAGTTGTTGTTGCCAGTTATGGCTTTGTAACCTTGATGACGGGGTAGGTCACCTGCCCCGGTATGCTTACAATCCGATGTCTTGTGCTGTCAAAACCAAAACATCCCCATTTGTACCCGCAAAGATACTCAAAAAATGTACCGCGTCAAGATTTTTTTATCGTCGGATATGCAATTCTCTCGTGATAAACCTGCTCCAGACGTTCTTTGAACATTCTTTTAACAGTCTCAATCTCCTTTATGGAAATGTCCGCTTCCACCAGTTGAGAGTCCGACAGGCGTTTACTGATAATTGAGTCCACCAGTTCGGAAATACTGTCCTTTGTATAATCCTTAAGCGAACGGGATGCAGCTTCCACAGCATCCGCCATCAGCACTATGACCTGCTCTTTGGTTGTAGGCAGCTCCCCATGATACATAAACGGCTCGACATTATTAGGATCTCCACCCCCATTGCAATACTGCGCATAGAAATAGAATGTAACTGTCTTCGCATGGTGTGTACGGATAAAGTCTATTACCACTTCAGGGAGTTTATGCTTACGGGCTATGTCCACGCCGTCGTCCACATGCCGGATAATCTGCTGGGCACTTTCCTCAGGCAATAGTCCTTTATGATAATTGAAACCGGCAGGGGCATTCTCTACAAAACACTGAGGATTGTTCATCTTCC
Organism: uncultured Alistipes sp.; assembly: GCA_902388455.1. Lineage (GTDB taxonomy): Bacteria > Bacteroidota > Bacteroidia > Bacteroidales > UBA932 > Coprenecus. The sequence continues at coordinate 4,564 of CABMPD010000021.1, forward strand.
CGATATCGTGATACAACGCCCCTACCCTTGTCAATATCATGTCCGCGCCTATTTCACGAGCCGCTTCGGACGCCAGATTGGAGACCTGCAATGAATGCTGGAATGTTCCGGGTGCCTTCTGGGCCAGTTCCCGCAGCAACTTATTGTTAGTATCCGAAAGATCTATCAGACGGAAATGCGAGACAAGAGAAAATACTCTCTCAAAAATGAATGCTACCGGATATGCAGCCACTACCAGCAGGGAATTGATTGCGATACGGAATATGTCCTTAGGATCAAACAAGGCGAGCGTCCCGTCCCCAGACAGCAGGAATCCAATGTATATTAGTGACATCCCTATAAATATAAACAGAGAGTTGAGAAACTGAGCCCATCCGTTGTTGAAATACTTGAATGACACTATTGCGATAATGCCGCCCGTCAGGTTCATCATATACAGTTCAACACCGCAGTCCGGCTGAAACAGCAGCGGAAGCAGAATGACCGTATAAATAGGAAAAACATATCTCCGTTTGAAAAAAATCGTAAGATAGATAGAGAATACCGCATACGGCACAATATAAAGATAATCTGCGGTAAAGTCGCGTATAACCACCGTCAGCACAAAAAGAAGGACATAAAGGGTAAGTATGAAATAGAACGGTTTCCGCTGTCCTATAATCTCCTTACGGGTAAAATATATGACGGCAAAAAGTGACGCAACAATAAGCAGGCATAGGATAAAATGTCCTGTTCCCAGTCCTAAAGAAGACTCAGCATATCCGTAAGTCATCTCATACTCACGCTTGAACGAGTCCAGAAGCTGCTCCACCTCTGTAGTGACAATTTCCCCCTCTGTCACTATCAGCTGTCCGGCATAGACCATACCTTTCGTAGGTGATATATAGTCCACAGCCTCCTTATGAAAAAGTTCTGTCCTGTTTTGGTCATAAATAAGATTAGGGACGATATAATCGCCTATCTTGTAGGCACTGTAGAGTGAATCCGGATTCTCGTCCGGAAAACTTATAGAAAGGTAGTACTTTATATATCCTTCAGCCTTCTTTGGAGTATATACTTCCGACACCGGCACCTCCTGCGCTCTTCTGTCTTTCTGCACTACGATAGTCCCGACTGTAGATACTTCTTCCATGGCAGGAAGAATACCCACTGAATAAATATTGTACAGAGACTCAACGATAAAATACAGGGTATGGTCATTTACACTGTCCCTCCCTTGAAGATTCCTGAGCCGCTGTGCCTGCATATTGGCTACCGAATTGTCGTATTCAAAATAAGGAATGACCTGAGAAGCTTTCTCCTCTTTTTCGGCCAGCAGTTCCTGTTCAGTTTTAAGGATAGGAAAATCTATAGGAGACATCAGCGTCTCATAAACCCACGGACGGCCCGCCTGATAACTGTACTTGAACTTCCCCTCTTCCGGGAAAAGCAGAACAGTTATAACCAGTGTCACCAGTAATGAGATATAAATTTTTGGATCTTTTAAAAAATTCTTCTGTTCCATCTGATAACTTCTCTTAAAAAAGGAAGCTCCCCGTCCGGGGCGGAGAGCTTCGCTATTACTCAATAACGCAGCGGGCGCCGGCTGCAACCGTTCTAATTGATGGCCCTGTCCTGAATATTGTCACCGTCATACTCTCCGGCGTCGAGCTTCTTCTTGGCCTCGGAGAATGCGTTGAGAGTGTACTCTACATCTTCCAGAGAGTGAGCGGCTGTAGGAATGATTCTGAACATGATCACACCCTTAGGCACTACAGGGTAGACGACTACCGAGCAGAACAGGTTGTAGTTCTCCCTGAGATCCACGAGCATGTTGGTTGCCTGAGGCACAGTGCCGTGGATGAAGACAGGTGTCACGCAGGCCTGGGCGAGTCCGATATCGAAGCCTCTCTCCCTGAAACCGTTCTGCAGGGCACGGGTAACAGTCCAGAGTTTCTCGCGGAGACGGTCTCCCTCGGGACCGCGGATAATCTCCAGCCTCTTGAGACAGCCCTCTACGATGGGCATGGGCAGGGACTTGGCATAAATCTGCGAACGGAGATTATAGCGGAGATAGTTGATGATGGATTTGGGACCGGCCACGAAACCTCCGATAATGGCCATTGACTTGGCGTATGCACCGATATACAGGTCTATACCGTCCATCACGCCGAAGTGCTCGGATGTTCCGCGTCCGTGAGGGCCCATCACTCCGAAGCCGTGCGCATCATCGATGAGGATGCGGAAGTTGTATTTCTTCTTGAGAGCCACGATCTGGTCCAGAATACCGAGTGCTCCTGTCATACCGTACACTCCTTCGGTAATCAGCAGCACGCCGCCGCCGGTTTCCTCGCATACCTTGAGAGCACGCTGGATAGTCCTCTCGCATTTCTCGATGTCGTTGTGAGGGTATACCATCCTCTTGCCCATGTGCAGACGGCAGCCGTCGATGAGGCAGGCGTGGGCCTCGGAGTCGTACACGATAACATCGTGGCGGGTGAGCAGGGCGTCGATAGTCGAGACGATACCCTGATAGCCGAAGTTGAAAAGGAATGCGTCCTCCTTCTGCTCGAACTCAGCCAGTTCTCTCTCGAGTCTCTCGTGCAGGGCTGTCTGACCGGACATCATCCTGGAGCCCATGGGATAAGCCAGTCCCCAACGGGCTGCGGCCTCGGCGTCTACCTTGCGGATCTCGGGATGGTTGGCCAGTCCGAGATAGTTGTTGAGGCTCCAGCAGAGCACCTCATGTCCGTTGAACCTCATCCTCGGAGCAATCTCGCCCTCGAGCTTGGGGAAGGTGAAATATCCGTGACCTCTTGCGCGGTACTGTCCCAGGGGACCTCCCTCGTCTTTGTTTATTCTCTCAAAAATATCCATAATCGGTATTATTTAAATGATTTATGCGTCGATTTTAGCGTATTTGGCGTTCATCTCGATGAATTCACGGCGGGGAGGCACCTCGTCGCCCATGAGCATGGAGAAGATGCGGTCCGCCTCAGCCGCATTGTCGATGGTCACCTGGCGCAAAAGTCTGGTCGCAGGGTCCATTGTGGTCTCCTTCAACTGCTCGGCATTCATCTCTCCCAGACCTTTATAGCGCTGGACGTAGATACTGCCCTCATTGCCCTTGCCGATCTCTGCGATGGCAGCGATGCGCTCCTCCTCGGTCCAGCAGTACTTCTCCTCCTTGCCCTTCTTGCTCTTGACCTTATAAAGAGGAGGCGCGGCGATATAGACATAGCCGTTCTTTATCATGTCGGGCATATAGCGGAAGAAGAATGTCAGAATAAGAGTAGCGATATGTGCTCCGTCGACATCGGCATCGGTCATGATGATTACCTTGTGGTAGCGGAGCTTGTCCAGATTGGCCGCTTTGGAGTCGTCCTCGGTGCCGATAGTCACGCCCAGAGCGGTGTATATGTTGCGGATGGTCTCGCTCTCCAGCACCTTGTGCTCCATGGCCTTCTCCACATTGAGGATCTTACCGCGAAGCGGCAGGATGGCCTGGTAGGTGCGGTCGCGGCCGGTCTTGGCGGTACCGCCGGCGGAGTCTCCCTCGACGAGGAAAAGCTCGCATTTCTCCGGGTCACGGTTCGAGCAGTCGGCCAGTTTGCCGGGGAGTCCGGCTCCGGACATCACGGTCTTGCGCTGTACCAACTCGCGGGCCTTCCGGGCAGCATGACGGGCTGTGGCGGCAAGAATCACCTTATCTATGATATTCTTTGCATCCTTGGGATTCTCCTCGAGATATGTCTCCAGGGCTGCCTTTGTGGCCTGCGAGACAGCCGCGTCCACCTCGCTGTTACCCAGCTTGGTCTTGGTCTGTCCCTCGAACTGGGGCTCGGCCACCTTCACCGAGATAACCGCCGTCAGGCCCTCACGGAAGTCCGAGGCATCCAGGTCGAACTTCAGCTTGGAGAGGAAACCGTTCTTCTCCGCATAAGCCTTAAGCGTGGATGTAAGACCGCGGCGGAAACCGGTAAGGTGCGTACCTCCCTCTACGGTGTTGATGTTGTTGACGTAAGAATGGATATTCTCGGAGAAACCGGTATTGTACTGCATGGCTATCTCGATAGGGATGCCGGTTTTGTCCGTTTCCAATGAAATCGGCTTCTCAGTGAGTTTCTCGCGGGTACCGTCTAGATACTGCACGAACTCGACCAGACCATGCTCGGAATAGAATTCCTGACGCATAGGCTCATGTTCCAGCTCCTCCATCGTCTCACCCTCCTGAGCCTGGGGCGCTCTCTCGTCTATCAGAGCAAGGTGGATGCCCTTATTGAGATACGCCAGCTCACGGAGCCTGGTGGACAGAACGGAGGCATCATAGACCGTGGTCATCCTGAATATCTCTCCGTCAGGGGTGAATGTAATGATGGTACCAGTGTCATCACACTCTCCTACCACCTTCACCGGATACTGCGGCACGCCGCGGCTGTACTCCTGCACGAAAATCTTGCCCTCGCGGTGCACCTCGGCCTTCAGATATGAAGAAAGTGCATTCACGCAGGAGACTCCGACACCATGCAGACCGCCGGATACCTTATAGCTGTCCTTGCTGAACTTACCTCCGGCATGAAGGACTGTCAGCACTACTTCCAGGGCCGACCGGCCCTCTTTCTCGTGGATTCCTGTGGGGATACCGCGTCCGTCGTCCTTGACGCGGATGGAATTGTCAGGCAGAATGGTTACTTCGATATTCCTGCAGTACCCTGCAAGGGCCTCGTCGATGGAGTTGTCCACCACCTCGTAGACCAGATGGTGCAGACCTCTCGGCCCTATGTCTCCGATATACATCGAAGGACGCTTCCGGACCGCCTCGAGTCCCTCCAATACTTGAATACTGTCCGCAGAATATTCTCTTTCCGCTTCGATCATTTCTTTATCTGTCATCGTGGTTCTAAAAATTTTATATAACGGACAAAGATACAAAAAATTCTTACAACTTCAGGCAAATGCCCGCGCCAATATTGACTCCAGGCTCAATATAGTTGAGGAAATACTGTATCTTGCTGTTTGCCAAATTATTACCTTCAACAAAAACCATAACATGAGGATTGACGGCATAGGAAATTCTCAAGCCTACATCCACAAAAGCCGGCACACGGTAAGCCGAAGGCGCACTCCAGCCTGTCGTGGATGTACGGAAATAGCAGTCTGCCCTGATAAACAGACGCTGCCTTAGATTATATTCCAGAACAGCATCCACATCAAACGCCGGTATCATTATAGCTGCGTCAGGATTGGAGAAACCCCGGTAATTCAGCTCCGCCCAGGCCTGGAATGACGGAGACTGCCACTTCAGCGTTCCTGTGACCTTAAGCATATGCAGATCCCTCAGATCCACCATCTGAAACCAGGAGTTGTTGTATGACATCGCGACAAATGACAAATGATTGCGGAGCATAGAATAATTTACTCCCAGACTATAGGAGAAACGGTCCCTGATCAGTCCATTCAGTCCTAACTCTGTGGAAACCGGAACTGCTGACTGATAAGAAGGCATACCGTTACTGTTCAGCATCCACGGATTGATGCCGTACAGGTCGTATTTGGTATACAGCCTGTTTTCTCCGGACACATTCAGATAAAGCCATAACGCATTGCGGGCCGCCTCAAAGTGCACTGAAGCATCCGGATATATCAGAAAGCCGCCTCCACTTTTGCGGGAACAGTTTCCGTATACAGAAGAGACTGTCATTCCGGCACGCACTCTCCACCTGTCCCTTTCCCAGCGATACATGGGAGATATCTTCCAAAGGCCGTAATTATAAAATGTTCCGCTGAATTGTAAATATATTTTATGTTCGCTCTTTACAGTTGCCCCCAACGAGACATCGGCATCGGCCAGATGCTCCGACACACCATGACGGTTATTGAAATAGCGGTAACCGAAATCCAGGTCATAATAGAATGCGTTCGGTTCCGGATCTGTCGAGCGTATGGATAGTCCGGTCCGGAAATGATCGAACTTATTCGAATAACTGTTCCATATATCGGCATGAGATATATTCCCCGCAAACTGAGAGTCCATAGCCAAGGCATACATACTGCCCGAATATGAGGCGTCAAGTCTAAGTTCTCCTGTCCTCCAGCGGAAGCCGAATGCTGCACCTGCCCTGTTCTTCATTCTGTCCCCGGGCACCTTCAGCCCGCTGTACCCTGCCTCGTTTCCATAATACCTGACCTGGGGTGTACTGCCCCAAAATGAGTCATGATTGGCATATAGGACCAACGAGAAACGGCTGCCAAAACGAGGAGAAATATATAAATCCGCGGACGGGGTCCAGGGATAGGATGCCGCCAACCTGGCATAAAGCCACGGATACACTACGTTGCCCTCCGCTGCCGGACCGAGGGTCATCACGGGTGAAAACTCATACAAGTCCTTGTAAGGGTTGTAAAATGTAGTGTAGTCAAACTTCAGTTTGAAATTCAACAAAGAGTCATCAACAGGAGCATCGATAGGAGATTTGACCGTACGGGCAATACGGCCTTCGTAGTCTCTCTCCACCTCTACTGTCGAATTGATACCGGACTGTGCCGCGGCAGGCACGGTCAGCCAGGAAATTGTCAGAAAAAGTACTGACAAAAACAAAATATGTATTCTCACTGTTCTGCGCATCTTCATTATTCTTTTATCTGTTCCAGACGCTCCAGCCTCATATTTACTTGCTCCAGCACATCATCCTTCACCCCCTGGGGCTCATACCCGTCCCTTATACTTTCAAAAGTAGCCTTTGCCTGAGTCCATTCCTGACGTTCGGCAAAAGAATCTCCCAGAACTATGAAACTCTTTGCGAGCCAATATGTCTGACTGGTCTGGGAATCCGAGAAAGCATAAACAAGATTCTCCACTTCCTCAAAATTGCCGGCATCATAGGTGTCCTGAATCAGCAGGAAAGCCGCTTCCGCTCCTATTGGAGTAAAATTGTCCTGCGACAGATTGCGCAGAAGAGGGAGCGCGTCATTCCTGCGGCCAAGAGCCAGATAAGACTTAGCCATTATATAACCGGCATATGTACGGTCCTCAGCACTCATCCCGGACGAAGCTTCAACCTTGGAGGCGGCCTCCAGAGCCGAAAGATATTTCCCATTCATATAATATGAACGCATGATACCCACCAGTGCCGTATAGCGGTTATTCTCGAGCTTAGCGATATCATAAAGAGCCTCATATGCAGCCGCAGCCTTGTCATAACGCTCCAGGTCATAACAAATATGCGCATAATGCAGGGTCGACAGCTCGACGAAAGAGCCGTCCCCCTTGTCCATAACCTCCGCATAAGCATCGGCAGCAGCTTCCTTGCGCCCCATAGCAGAGAGGCTTTCTCCAAGATAGAAATAAGCAAGAGGCGTCTTGCCGGCATCAGGATACTGGGCAATGAACGAGACAAGGGCTTTTTCGGCAGCTGCGTAATCCCCAGACAGGAATACCTGTTCGGCAGCATTGAATATCATCAGCTGCTTTTCATCCGCAGTCTTGGTTCCGGACATTCCCACCCGCTCGAGATATGCGAAATACTCCTGGGGTCTGTTCAGAGTCGTATATATGCTTTCTATCACCGCCAGCGAATTCTCTGTATCCTCAGACAGCGGCATCTCCTCCACTATACGGGTAAGACAGGAGAGAGCCTGTTCGTAATCTCCGGCATTGGAATACAGCATACCCAGCTCCAGCAGCGCTTTTCCGCTATAGAGCGGATCCGCCACGTCATTGAGCAGGTACTTGAAACATCTCTCTGCCTTATCGCTCATACCTCTCTGCACGTAAGTCCGTCCGAGCTCATACACGGCCATCGGATACAGCGGAGTATCACTTCTCCGGTCCATAACCGTCTCCAGTATCTGTGTCTTTTTCAGCATATCGGACAACAGACCGCATGACACTGCGCACTGGTATGCGGCATAGACAACCTGCTCATCCTGATAGTCCACCATTGCCACTTCCTCGTACACAGATGCGGCCTTGCTGTACTCCTTAAGCATGAAAAATGCATCACCTACACGCAGCTTAGCCTCTATTATCAGATCCATATCCGTACCATGCTGCTCCAGAAAACGGTAGAACCACTCAACAGCCATCGGATAATTTTCCTTGGCGAAATAATTATAGCCCTGACCGTAGAGCATCAGAGGATACTCCTTGAAAGTGCGGAACGTATTGTTCTTATACAGATAATCATCAATTCTTATGGATTCGTCCACCTTACCGGAACGGTAATATGCCTCTGCCAGCCAGAAACGTGCAAGCAGGCCGAGCGAAGTATTATAGGAAGAATGGTCCAGGGATGTCCTGAAATACGAGACCGCCCCTCCATACGAACCGCGCTCGAACAGTTCCATTCCACGGAGGAAGGCAGCCTTCTGCAAGTTCATGTCCATTTCCGGAGTAAGACGACTTATATTGTTGAGCGCTTCTATTGCCGCCTTATACTTTTTCGACAGAAGATATGATGCGGCAATATAGGAATATATCTCGTCAGAACGCCCTGAACGAGGATAATCATCCAGATAATCCTCAAACGGAGCTATGTCCGAGTTGAGGTCAAAAGCCAGTTTCGCATAGTTGAAATAAGCCTCTTCCCGTATGCTGGCGTCAAAACCCATATCCGCGGCTTTCTTATAATAGGTCAATGCCTCATGCTTGTTTCTGAGTTCCAGATAGGAATTGGCCATGTGCAGACAAGCGCTCTGCGAAAGAGAGTCATCCTGTCCCACTACTACTTTTGTAAATGCATCCACAGCCGCACGGTAAGATTCCAGAGAATAGGATATGATTCCTAGATAATAGTTGTCCTTGCGCGAGATATCCGCTCCGGACGAAGTATAGTTTTCAAACCATTTACGGGCATCGTCCGGTCTGTCCAGCCTGTAATAGGCCTGAGACACCATCCTGGCCACCTTGGCCTTCATTTCCTTATCTTCAAGCATGCCTGATACGGATGTTCCGTTGTCAGCCACATACTGATAATCCTCCAGCATCAGGCGGGACTCCAGGATGTAATACTCGCAATATGCTCCGAAATGGCTGTCGTGACGAATCGAAGACAGAAGCTCTACAGCCTTCTTGAAATCGTTGTCTGTATATGCGATATAGCCTCTGTAATAAGTAGCTGCCGTGGTGTATCTGTCTATGGGTCCTTCCAGCAGCCTGTCAAAACCGTTGCGGGCATCTGCCAGCCTGCCGGCCCTCAACTGGCAGAAAGAACGCTGGAACAAAAAAGTATTCTTGTCGTTCCTGGACAGCAGAGGATACTCGACTGTCTCAAGGACACGGAGAGCCGCCGCATAGTCCTTCCTGTCGAACCAATAACCGGCATACATCAGCCTGACTCCCATATACTCAGGAGCATATCTGTACTTGTCGCGATACTCGTTCATCAAGGCTTCCAGATTGGGGCTGCAGAGCTTTATATTGCTTATCATGCAGTATGCCGCCAGTTCAGACTCTACCGCCACCGACACTGAAAACCTTTCCAGTATATCTCCGGCCTCATCCCTGACCGCAATGTACATATCATTATCATATAATTCTCTGACTCTTTCCAGCCTGCGGTCCAGATCTTTCTCTCCATCAGACAGTCCCTGGGAGAAAGCATTCCAGCCAAGACAGAGGATAACAGCCGACACGGTTATTAATCTTTTCCAGACCATTTTATTATATTTGGGGCAAATGTAAGAATTATTCGCTTATCTTTGTGCTATAAATGCATTGTTTCATGGAAGAAAGCACAGACCGTCCCATCATACTTTTCGAGCACACGGATATCTGCAACAGCGGCAATCTGGTCATTTCCGATCTCAATATGAGTATTTATCCCGGTGAATTTCTCTATATCATCGGGAAAGTCGGCAGCGGCAAGACTTCCATCATCCGCACGATTATCGGAGAGATTCCGGTGACCAAAGGCAATGCCAGGGTCGGGGAGTTCAATCTCCGTAAACTCAAAAGCAGGCAAATACCGTATTTACGAAGAAAAATAGGAGTCGTTTTCCAGGACTTTCAGCTGCTGATGGAAAGATCTGTCTATGACAATCTGCGCTTCGTCCTACGGGCCACAGGATGGAAGGACAGCCGCAGCATCGACGACCGTATCCACAAGGTTCTGGCGGCTGTAGGAATGGAGCACAAGGCCAGAAGCATGCCGCATCAGCTCTCCGGCGGCGAACAGCAGAGAATAGCTATTGCACGCGCCCTGCTCAACAGCCCTGAAATCATACTGGCGGACGAGCCGACCGGCAATCTGGACGGAGATACGGCCAAGGAAATAATGGAACTGCTGATGAGAATCAACAGAGAACGCGGTCCTGTTGTCATCATGGTGACTCACAACCGTTCCCTCTTCGAGCAGTACCCGGCCCGCACTTTTATCTGCGAAAAAATGTCCTGCTCAGAGATGCAGAACGAGACGGACGTACAGCTCGACCTGTCAGAATTCATATAGCTCCCAAGACACACATCATGCCCGAAAAACTCACCGTCAAGCAGAGATATGCGGCCATCCTCCGATGGTTCGCCGCCAACCGTCCAGCCGTACAGTCGGAGCTGCACTACAGGAACGGGTATGAGCTCATTGTTTCCGTCATACTCTCGGCCCAGTGCACAGACAAGCGGGTCAATATGGTCACCCCTGCCTTATTCGGCCGGTTTCCGGCTCCTGAAGACCTGGCCGGCGCCTCTTTCGAGGAGGTTCTTGCACTTGTCCGCTCCGTATCCTACCCCAACAGCAAGGCCCGTCACCTGATAGACATGGCCCGGAAACTGGTCAGCGACTTCAATTCAGTGATACCCTCCGACATAGACAGTCTCATGTCCCTGCCCGGAGTCGGACGCAAGACAGCCAATGTAGTTGCCTCCATCCTTTACGACAAACCGGTCATCGCAGTAGACACTCACGTTCTCCGCGTATCCAACCGCTTAGGCCTCTCCAAAGGAAAGACCCCGGAAAAGGTAGAGGCAGATCTTGAGAGTCATATACCAGTAGAACAGCGGGCCATATCCCACCACTGGCTCATACTCCACGGCAGGTATACCTGCACGGCGCGGAGCCCCAGATGCGGAGAATGCCCCTTGGCCCAATGGTGCGAATCCTATCCGGCATTGTCCAAAGAATCCAGGAAATGACAGACTGGCCCGGCATACTTTCCGACTACCGCTCCTGGCTGCGTATCGAGCGGTCCCTGTCGCCCAACACGGTAAGTTCCTACCTGAACGACATCGCCAAACTCCGTAAAATGTACCCGGAACGGGATCCCGGAGAGCTTGACGGAGAGGATCTCTCTGCATTTATATCTTCAGAAGTTGAACACGGCATATCCAAACGGAGCCAGTCCAGAACGGTCAGTTCCCTGAAGAGCTTTTATGGATTCCTCGAAATAGAAGGAAGGCTGTCCGGAGAGGACGGACGCAATCCCGCCGACACTATTGATTCACCGAAAATCTCCCGGCACATCCCCACCGTCCTATCTGTAGATGAGGTGGACCGCATCCTCTCATCCGTTGACCTGTCCGTACCTGAAGGGCACCGTAACCGGGCCATTCTGGAAGTACTCTACTCATGTGGACTGCGGGTCAGCGAGCTGGTGTCACTGCGCATTTCCGACCTGTTCCCGGAGGATTCCTTCATCAGAGTCATAGGCAAGGGCGACAAGCAGAGGCTGGTGCCCATAGGAGAGCCGGCCATCCGCGCCGTGCAGCTGTATCTTTCCCAGACACGCAGGGCCTTCGCCACGAACACGAAAAAAGACGAGGACATTCTCTTTCTCAACCGCCGCGGCGGAAAGATGTCCCGCCAGATGGTATTCCTGATAATCAAGCGTCAGTGCGAAATCGCCGGCATCACCAAAGAAATATCTCCCCACACCTTCCGCCACTCATTCGCCACCCACCTGGTCGAAAACGGAGCCGACCTCCGTGCAGTACAGCAGATGCTGGGCCACGAGAGCATCCTCACCACAGAAATATACACACACATCGACTCCCGCAAATGGCAACAGGGCATATTGGCCCACCATCCTAGAAAATAAGCTATTCCACTACTATCAGCAATCCTTTTCCGGCCGGTACTGTAACCGTCTCTCCCGGTTTCCAGGACCGTTCTTCCTGATAATCCTGAATTGCCGGAGCACAAATCCTCGCTTCCTCCGGATCCAAGCCCAACGCATCCCAGTCAATGTCCAAATCTATCTGAACATCCGTATTTTCCCATGTAGCCAAGGCTATCAGGGACTTTTCGCCCATGTGCCGGTACACGGTCGCCAACGTATTGCCGCTATGCGTCTTTACAGGACACGATGACACCCAATACCCTATCATCTCACTGCCTCCAAGACCGAATTCATCCCAAAAACGCCACAGCGGACCGTTATCCACCCTGGGGCTGCGGGCGGTCATACCATAGAGCATTCCGCGCCATTTGTTCCCTCCGTCCTGCAGCATCTCACCAGTAAGGCCATAAGGAAGGCCCGACACCTCCACCAGCCAGAAATCAGGAGGAAGGTTATAATCAAAATACTCTCCGAACCAGAGACGGTCTATGTAGGGGAAATGTTCCAGATAAAGGTTTGCACTGTTGGCAAAGCCGTCGTTAACATTGAACTGATTGGCAGAATGCAGGTCTATGAGCGCATTGGGATTATTCCTGTCCAGTATTTTGCGGATGCGTTTCATGGAATGCCGGTCGAAGGCCAGGTCATCAATGTAGATACCGTCGATACCGATATGTCCGGCAAGCCAGTTAAGGCCCTCCATATAGTAGTTGTGCCAACGGGATGTCCCTGTGGTGACGACGGCAGCATCCTGCCATGTCGGGTCGAACCATGCTGCGATATAATCCTGGTCCAGATGCTCCTGCAGCCAGGAAAAGCCTCCGCCCTCTCCAGGCGAGAATATCTCGTGATTTAAACTGAACAGGGCATACAGCTCCGGTGCGCGGGTAGATAGCTCCCGGACAGTATTGTAGATTTTCACCCGCATGTCCCTGGCATGGGCTCCGTCGACAAATGCTTTCATCTCCTCCGGCCTAAGAAACGGATAGTTGATGTATGGGTTTATGGCCGTGGCGTGGTGGACATTGATCACGTTGGCACCGGTTTTCCGGATGGCGTCGAGAAACTCATAAGAGTGGTGATACCGCTCATTCCATATCCTGTCGGTGCTTATCGGGCGGAAAGGCGTTACCAGCACGGTAAAATAGTAATACAGACGGTCTCCTTTCCGGACATTCCTACGCCCGGAATAAGCGTCAATTACGGTTTTGTCCCCTTTGACGCCTGTGCGGATGCCGCCGGCTCCGTCATTGCACCATGAGTCAGGCATCACCAGAGGATGCTGAAGATAGAAATTGGTGTTCAGCGGACGGACGTATCGGTTGTCATAGAAACGCAGCTGCAGACCGGCATTGACGTCTCCCACCCAAAGAGCATCCTGATTTTTCTCCACCGCCCATTTCCAATCCATATCGTGATAATATCCTCCCCGCTGTCCCAGTCCCATCATGTACCGCGCAATGTCCGGAGCAAGCACCGTACGCAGGGCAATGTCATCAATCACGGTATCTTTCTCCGCAATCAGGGTGATTTTGAATTCCAGACAGCCATCCGCTTCTATATTGGCGTCCAAGTTCATGAGAAACTGGTCATTGCGGTTTATGGCATGCCAGCCTATAGTTCCCGGCTTGTATCCCGTAATTCCGAAATCCAGATTCTCCCACTCCCCACCGGCATCCAGTTCCATAGGCCCGGCCAGCAGCTCCCTGCCCTGAAAACCCGTTCCTGTCAGAGTTTCTTCGAAATAAGATGTAATACTTCCAGGCAGTCCGGTAGAATCAAGAGTAACCTTACGGCCCAGTAAATAAATAGTCCTGCCTGCCAGTTCCAGAGGAACATACGGGGCTATAACATCGTCATCCGCACCTATTTCCGAATTAAGCCAGCGCAACCTCGAAAGACGCCACGGCTCATTGTCACCGTGATCGGCAATCGTACGGTCCGACACATTTATTGACACATTCACAGACTGCGGACCGGCATTTTCACTGTACACTGTAAAAATACCCTGATAAAGACCTGAGGCAAGCTGTTCAGGAATCATACCGCCCAGCCACAGGGCCTGCACCCTTCCCTCAGGCACATCGCATTCCTTTTTAAAAACATTTCCCTTGACATCGATGCCTCCTGTGTTGAAGCATGTAAAAGCTGAAGACGGAATGACGGTTCCTGTCTTTCGGTTCACCAGATCCGAAAATCCTACACGGACTCCCTTTACATCCTGACGGGCCGCCCACACTCCCAACTGAAAAACATAATATTCCCCTTTGTCCGCCTCACCGGAAAACACGTTCAAAGGCCTTTCCTCTATCCATTTATAAGGGATATTATCCGTCATACGGATAGGATACCGACGGTCCTCGGCGAACAAAAGATATGCAGCATCCGGCCGTTCATCCAGAAGAACCTGCTTTTCCTCCTGTGTAGCAATGACCTCCATCGGGTAGAACGAATGAAAATCATTTATAGCCTGATACTGTACTACCTCCGCGCGGGACAGGGGCGGAACTTTCTTTCCGGTCAGCCGGTTCTTTTTCAGCCACTCGGGAGATGCCGTCTCCTCAAATACCGGATATGCGTGCTGAGGATAGTAGCGGCTGACATTGACATGATCGTTCTCCAGATAATATATATAATACTTTCCAGGCACTGTCTGAGGTTGAAAAACAATCTCACCCTTCTCCTGATTCACCTCGAAACGGCATACATTCATAATCCGTCTGCCGGTCGCCGCATCCACTACTATCAGATTCTTCTGTTCCGGGCAGGCATCTCTCCGCCGCCAGTTCAAAACTGCCAGCACAGCATCCGCAGGTCTCTCTACCGAGACCACCACTCTATGATTTCCCAGTGAATCCGCATCCCATGAACCCGTTCCGAACAGAGCCGGCTCCGGCCGTTGCTGAGCCACCGCATACTGTAAGGAGAACAGGCTTAGAACGCACAGTCCAAGCAAGATCTTCCAATAACTTTTCATAAAAAAACAATAATAAAAGCGGCTGAAAGAGTGTGGCACACATCTGTCCAGCCGCCTGTAAATTACAATTTCAAAACTTCTGTAGCCCCAACAGGACTCGAACCTGTATCTAAAGTTTAGGAAACTTCCATTCTATCCCTTGAACTATGGGGCCGTTCCAATTTTTTAGCGTGCAAATATATTAAAATTTTCGATTAATCCACAATTTAATACATTTTCCGCCTTAAGAATCATATTAGCAATGGCCCGCGGAGTAGAGCGGCCATGTCCGATAATCACTGTGGAAGAGACACCGAGGACCGGTGTACCGCCGTATTCCTCGTAGTTGAAACGGTCGATGTAAGGGTCGTGGATGCCGCGGGCCGAGGCTATCTCATAGAAGCCCTCGGCCTGCTTGAGGAAGATATTGCCGGTAAAGCCGTCGGTGACCACCACATCAGTGCGGTCAGTGGTGAACAGCGTGTCCGGCTCGATATTGCCGACGAAGCGGTATTCCTGGGCCTCCGACATCAGACGCCAGGCCTCGCGGGCGATTATATGTCCCTTGCCGCTTTCTCCACCGATATTGAGCAGGGCCACCCGCGGCTCCCGGACTCCGAAAACCGAACGGGCATAGACGCTGCCCAGCCAGGCAAAATGGCAGTACTGTTCCGGTCGGCACTCAGCATTGAAACCCACATCCAGCAGCAGAATCCGCTGGCCCGACAACCCCGGAAGCTCCACGGAGATACAGGGGCGGTGAACTCCGTGCACCAGGCTCAGCCGGGTACAGCAGGCCGTCATCATAGCCCCGGTATTGCCCGTGCCGGCGAAAGCATCTATCTCCCCCGAAGCCAGCATATCAAAGCCGCGGACCAGGGAAGACTGCGTCTTTCTGGTCACCGACATGGCCGGATGGTCCGCGAAAGTAATCCGGTCAGGACAATGCTCTATAACAAAATTACCGGGGCTGCAACCCCTACGGTCACAGGCTCCGGTAATAGCCTTCTCATCTCCGAAGAGATACACCTCGAATCCGCCTCCGCTCCTTTCGAGCGCCTCCAGTGCTCCGGAGACCTCATTGCCCGGGGCGAAATCGCCGCCCATGGCGTCAAGGCCGATTCTCAGCTTCCTCACGCAGACTTACTCTACGTTCTTCTCAACCATCAGACGTCCGCGGTAGTAGCCGCACTCAGGGCATACGCGGTGATACAGTACTGTGGCTCCGCAGTTGGAGCAGGTTGAAAGTGCAGGAAGAGTCAACTTATCGTGTGTTCTACGTTTGTCCCTGCGCTGCTTTGAAAGTTTGTGTTTGGGATGTGCCATCTTATTCTAAATTTTAATTATTTCTATTTTAAAATATCTTTCAGCTTTTCCATCATCACCGGGTCACATTCTCCCTCGGGATGAACCTTCTTTATCGGGAGGCTGAGATTGACATAGTCGTAAATAATCTGACCTAAGTCTATCTCCGAAGAACTGCCGTCAAGGAGTATCACCTCATCCGAGACTCCCTCCTCCGCATCCTCCGCGTATGAGGAGAACATCACCGAGAAAGGCACCTGAATATCCACCGGAATCTTCAGGTCCGCGAGGCATCTGTCGCACTTCACCGTCACGTCCCCTGTAATACCGAGGTCGAGGCTCATACGGCCCGGTTCCTTGGTTATCAGGGCATTGACATCCAACTTAGCATCCGAGACAGTATCGCTCTCGTATGCCTCGAAGAAACTCCCGTCCACCTTGAAGTGGAACGGATGTTCTCCGTTTGAAAGCCCGCGTATCCCTATCTTGCAATTCATTTCCCGACAATTAAGGGCGGCAAAGATATAAAATTTTTCAATATTCCGAAATTGTTTTGGACTTTTTTATTGCATTCTCCTGCGCTTTCTCTCGTTCTCGTCCAAAATAATCTTCCTCAGACGCATGAAGTGAGGAGTCACCTCCACCAGCTCGTCCTCCTGAATATACTCCAAAGCCTCTTCGAGGGAGAACTTGATGGGAGGCGGCAGCATCACCTTCTCGTCGGAGCCGGATGCCCTCATATTGGTCAGCTTCTTGGTCTTGCAGATGTTGATGGCCAGATCGCTCGCCCTGGTGTGCTCGCCGACCACCTGACCGGCGTAAATTTCCTCGCCCGGATCGATGAAGAAGCGGCCGCGGTCCTGGAGCTTATCCATGGCGTAAGCCACTGAGAGACCGGTCTCGAGGGAGACTAGGGAGCCGTTGTTGCGCTTCTCTATCTCGCCCTTGTACGGCTCGTAACCCTTGAAGCGGTGGGCCACTACGGCCTCGCCCTGTGTAGCGGTTATCAGGTTGCTCCTCAGACCTATCAGACCCCTCGAAGGAATATCGAACTCCAGATGGGCCCTGTCCCCGCGGGTCTCCATGTGGGTCAGGGAGGCCTTGCGGCGGGTGGATATCTCAATGGCCTTGCCTACCATGTCCTCTGGCAGGTCGATAGTCAGCAGTTCTATGGGTTCGCAGCGTACTCCGTTGATATTCTTGTCGATGACCTTGGGCTGGCCGACCTGCAGCTCGAAGCCCTCGCGGCGCATCGTCTCGATAAGGATCGACAGATGCAGCACGCCGCGCCCGTACACTATAAAGGAATCGGCACCCAGACCGGGCTTTACCCTCAGCGCCAGGTTCTTCTCCAGTTCCTTCTCCAGGCGCTCCTTCAGATGCCTGGAGGTCACGTACTTGCCGTCACGGCCGAAGAAAGGGGAATCGTTGATTGTAAAAAGCATGCTCATCGTGGGCTCATCCACGGTGATGGGCGGCAGAGCCTCCGGATTCTCGAAATCGGCCACCGTATCGCCTATCTCGAAGTCCTCCAGGCCGACTACAGCGCAGATATCCCCGCACTCCACCTTCCCGGCGCTCTTCTTCTCCAGTCCCTGGAATACCATCAGGTCCTTGATCTTCTGCTTCTCAACCGTGCCGTCCTTCTTGCAGAGGGAGATCTGCATGCCGGCCGTCAGGGCTCCGCGGCTGACCCTGCCCACCGCGATACGTCCCACGTAGGGCGAATATTCGAGGGAGGAAATCAGCATCTGGGGTGTGCCCTCCACATACTTGGGCGCCGGTATCTCAGCCACGATAGTGTCTAAAAGCGGGATGATGTCACCCGTGGGCTTGCGCCAGTCTAAGGACATCCAGCCCTGCTTGGCACTGCCGTAGACGGTCTTGAAGTCCAGCTGTTCCTCAGTGGCGTTGAGCGAGAACATCAGGTCGAAGACCTGCTCATTGACCTCGTCGGGACGGCAGTTGGGCTTGTCCACCTTGTTGATCACCACGATAGGCTTCTTACCCATCTCTATGGCCTTCTGCAGCACGAAGCGGGTCTGCGGCATGGTGCCCTCGAAGGCATCCACTAAAAGCAGTACTCCGTCCGTCATGTTGAGCACCCTCTCGACCTCGCCTCCGAAATCGGCGTGGCCCGGAGTGTCTATGATATTGATCTTGATACCCTTGTACGGCACCGATACGTTCTTGGCGAGGATTGTGATACCTCTCTCACGCTCCAGATCATTATTGTCCAGGATCAGGTCGCCCCCGTGCTTTCCGTCCTCCCGGACGAGCTTCGCCTGATATATCATTCTGTCCACCAGAGTGGTCTTACCGTGGTCGACATGGGCGATGATGGCTATATTTCTTACGTTTTGCATATTCGGGGCGCAAAATTAATTGAAATTTATTTACATTTGCACCCTGACATTAAATTTTAACAGTAACCCACCACACACCATGACGGAGAAGATCATAATCCTCGATTTCGGCTCACAGGTCACCCAGCTAATCGGCCGCAGACTCAGGGAGCTGAACGTTTATTGCGAAATCCATCCATTCAACAGGATACCCGCCCTCGACGACAGCGTCCGCGGCGTAGTTCTCTCGGGCAGCCCCTGGTCCGTCCGCGACCCGAAGGCCCCCTCCCCCGATCTCTCCGGCATCAAGGGCCGCTTTCCCATGCTCTGCATCTGCTACGGTGCCCAGTACATCGCCCACCGCTACGGCGGGGAGGTCAATCCCTCCATCGCCCGGGAGTACGGCCGCGCCATCATGCATATCAAGGAACAATGCCCCCTGTTCGAGGGCATTCCCTCCGACTCGCAGGTCTGGATGTCCCACGGTGACACCATCGCACGTCTCCCCGAAGGCGCGGAGGTCATAGCCTCCACCGACGATGTGGCCAACGCCGCCTATCATATAAAAGGTGAGCAGACCTGGTGCGTCCAGTTCCACCCGGAGGTCTATCATTCGACCTACGGGCCTCAGATTCTGGAGAATTTCGCCATGCGCATCTGCGGCTGCAAGGGCGACTGGACACCCGCCTCCTTCATCGAAAGTTCCATTGAATCCCTCAGGGAGAAAATAGGTCAGGACAATGTCATCCTCGGCCTCTCCGGCGGAGTCGACTCCTCCGTGGCGGCTGTCCTGCTGCACAGGGCCATCGGACGGCAGCTGCACTGCATCTTCGTCAACAACGGGCTGCTGCGCAAGGATGAGTACGAGTCCGTGCTGGCCTCCTATCAGGACATGGGGCTCAACGTCCGCGGAGTGAATGCCACCGAGCTCTTCCTCAAGGCCCTCGAGGGCATCTCCGACCCCGAGGCCAAGCGCAAGGCCATCGGCCGCACTTTCATCGAGGTCTTCGACGCGGAGGCACATAAGATAGAAAACGCATCCTGGCTCGCCCAGGGCACCATATATCCTGACGTGATAGAGTCCACCTCCGTCAACGGCCCCTCACAGACCATCAAGTCCCACCACAACGTGGGCGGTCTGCCCGAGGAGATGAATCTGAAGATAGTCGAGCCCCTGCGCTCCCTCTTCAAGGACGAGGTCCGCCGCGTAGGCCGCGCCCTCGGCATCAAGAACTCCCTCATCTCCCGCCATCCCTTCCCCGGCCCCGGCCTTGGCATCAGGGTGCTCGGCGAGGTGACCCGCGAGAAACTGGAGATACTGCGCAACGCCGACGCCATCTACATCGACGCCCTCCGCTCCACCCCCGCCCCCGAGGGCTGGCAGCCCGCATCCGGAGCAGCGGCCACAGGCGGCACCGAGACAGGTGAGGGCTTCCTGACCCTCTACGACTGCATCTGGCAGGCAGGCACCATCCTCCCTCCTGTGCGCAGCGTGGGAGTCATGGGCGACGAGCGCACCTACGAGTACACCATAGCTCTTAGGGCAGTGGTCTCCACCGACGGCATGACCGCCGACTGGGTACACCTCCCCTACGACTTCCTGGCGAAAGTCTCCAACGACATCATAAACAAAGTGCGGGGAGTGAACCGCGTCGTCTACGACATCTCGTCCAAACCCCCCGCAACTATCGAGTGGGAGTAAACTCCTACTTGCCGCTCTCCAGGAAGGTGCGGATATTCTCCTCGAGAACTTCCACCAGGCGGATACGGGCCTCGATGCTGGTCCAGCCGATGTGCGGCGAGAGAATCAGTTTTGACGGGTCCTTAACTCCAGCGATGTAGGGATGGTCTATGGGCAGGGGCTCGGTCTCGAATGTATCGACCGCTGCTCCGGCTATCAGGCCCTCGTTGAGGGCGCGTACCAGGTCGTTCTCGTTGATGATACCACCGCGGGAGCAGTTGACGATGTAGGCTCCGGGCTTCATCCTGCCCAGTTCCACGTATGTAATAAGGTCTTTTGTCTTAGGATTCAGAGGGCAGTTGACCGACACGACATCACTTCCGCCCAGCAGTTCCCCGAGACTCACGCAGGGATAGGTCCTGCAGTGTCCGGTACCTGAAGTCGAGTAGTAGGACACCTCCATCCCGAAGGCCGTGGCCAGCTCAGCCACCCGCGAGCCGATATTGCCCATGCCGATGATACCCATCTTCTTGCCCTTGAGCTCCCAGAAGGGATTGAGCACATCGGAGAACATCCCGCTTCGGGAATAGCGTCCGTCGTGGCATATCTCATTGAAATACATCCCGTGTCCCACCATATTGAGGATGTGCATGAAGCACACCTGGGCCACGCTCTCGGTCGAGTACGCCGGCACGTTCTTGACCGGTATGCCCTTGGAGGCAGCATAGTCCACGTCCACGCAGTTGACTCCGGTGGCAGCCACGCAGATCAGCTTCAGGTTGCGGGCCGCGTCGATCTCGTCCCGGTAGACCTTCACCTTGTTGGTTATCACGATATCGCAGTCCGCCACCCTTGAAGCGGCCTCGCCCGGCTTGGTAGCATCATAAAACACCGTCTCTCCGAACTGCCTGAGTCCGTCCAAAGAGACATCCTTGCCGACAGTAGCGGCATCCAGGAAAACTATCTTCATACAGTTGTCAGTTTAAAATTCTGTAGCAAATTTAGAATCTTTGACGATTTCTTCCAATATTCTGCGTATCTTTGTAAAGATATCATTCTAAACTATCAAACATGAAAACACTTATACTGACTCTCGCTGTCATGCTATGTGCTGTGACAGCCTCTGCCGAAGAGGTCCCTCAACCATCCGGGGCTCTTGTCAACTACCATTTCGACAATACCATCGAAGACCTGACAAACTGGCTCACACTTCAGACCTACGATCCCAAAACCAATTCTTTCTCTCCTGTCGAAGACCCGAAGTTCGCAAAGGACGGAGGTCTCGTCCTCGACCGCTACTACACTATTGACGGTCTGTCCTTAAGACGGCATAGCAGCCAGACCTTAGTTGTACGTCTGCGCATAGGCAAGCCGGTTGACGACGAGGGTCCCATCCTGAGGTTCGGTTCGGAAGACAACGTCCGCAAAGATGGAATGTATCTCTTCGAGGCTGACGGAAAAGACATCATCATCGAGGGTATAAACTCTGATACCGATGAACGGCACAGATATAAGATGGAACTGCCCAAAACCGAAAAATCCGGATACCTTACATTCGTACTGACATACCACGGCCGTCACTGCAGTCTTTATGTCGGCGACAAAAAATGCTCTTTCTCCATTGACGAAGAGTTTGCGGAGTCGAATCAGGGCAACCTGGTGCTCTGCCCGTCAAAAAACGGCGCAGTAACCGATGTAGTATTCTACAACGGAGTTCTGTTTCAAGATGACATCCAGGCATTCACCGGCAAGGAAGTCAGACACGACCTGGAGATAGGCGAGAAGGAAGGCTTCAACATCCTGGACCTGCTCTGGCCCGTCATATTCATCGCCCTGAACTACTATCTTGCCTCCACCGCATTAAAGAAACGCCGGGAGAAGATGGCCGAGGGCGTAAAGTTCCGCTTCAACGGCAATGTGATATTGATTTTCATCACCTCCGTCGCCGTAATCGGATATCTCTACCTCATGATACGTGGAGGTGTATTCATTTCAATGTTTGCAGGTATCTTGCAGATAATTGTGAGTCTCGCAGCCTATATCCTTATCTCATACCGTCCCATATCGGAGGAAGAGCTGGAAGCAGAGCAGAAGATGCGCGAGGCAGAGGAGGCGAGAATGCGCGCGGCGGGAGTCAAGGAACCGGGTCTTAAAGAAGAGCTCATGAAGTTCATCTCCATGTGCCTGAACAGCGCAGGCAAACTCGCCGGCAAAGGTTTTGAAAGAGTCGGAGAGGCTATGGCCAACTCGGCTCAAGTCGAAGAGACATACCGCAACGGTATTCTCGTGAAACGCGAGAATACTACGGATCCAGTCTCGTTTCTGACACCTCTGATAGGAATTTTTATAGCAGGAGGCCTCCTCTTCTTCATAGTAATAAGCGTATTCCTCATGGCTGCACAGCTGGTGGTCTCCGTCATGTCGTTCCTGCCGCTCTACATGTTCATATCCAACCGCCGCAAATACAACATCCTTAAATAAAGCAGTCCAGTTTCAGGTTGCTGGCGTGGATTGAGAGAGATGACCGGCCATGCGGCAAAGGAGTTCTCCACTATTATCAGGACTGACGCGAATCCTCATAATATCCAAAGGGTGGAAAAACGTATTAAGGAGCTTTATCCCCACCTGAGTCTGCTCTTTCTCGATTTCGACAGCAACACTTCAGAAGTAAACATCTACAACAGATGCCGTATTTTTCCTACTTTTGTCTAAAAATACTACGTATATGAAGACCCTGATACTCTCATGCGACATGGGCGGCGGACACAACTCCGCGGCCAAGGCTCTCGCCCAGTGGGGAGAACGCAACGGCATACCGTGCGAGATAGCCGACACCCTCTCGTTCATCAGCACCGACTTCTCCAGGACAATGTCGGACCTGTACATCTTCACTACCAAGAGCAATCTGATAAAGGTCATTTACAAGACAGGAGAGATCGTACCCCGCTCACGCAGAGTCAAGTCTCCCGTCTACGTGGCCAACAAGATCTACTGCAAGCGCCTCTGCGACTACATCCTCGAGGGCGGCTTCACCTCCGTCATCTGCACCCATGTCTTCCCGGCAGAGGCCATGACAGCCCTGCGCCGTGCCGGCCTGCTGCCCTCCGGCCTCAGGACCGTTTTCGTCCAGACCGACTACGATGCGCTGACGCTGATGAAGGACCTCGAGGTGGACGCTATCGTCATCCCCCACCCTCACCTTATAGAAGAATGTGTCGCCATCGGAGCTCGCCGGGATCTGCTGCATCCGTTCGGAATCCCCGTCAGCGAGGAATGCTGGAAGCACGTAGAAAAGAGCGCTGCGAGAGAGGAATGCGCCGCCCTATTCTCCGGCAGCGGTCATATCGGCATCAGCGCCGGCTGGTATCTGATAATGTCCGGCAGCATGGGCTTCGGCAAGACCGGGGAGCTCATCAGGACAATTCTGGATGCCGAGGGCCGCGGAGTGGAAATCCTGGCCGTCTGCGGCAGCAACACCAAACTCCGCAACCGCCTCTGCAAGGATTTCGGCGAAAATGCCAATGTCCACCCCATCGGCTTCACCGACCGCGTTCCCCTGCTCATGGACGCCTGCGACGTGCTCTTCACCAAGCCCGGCGGCCTGTCCAGCACCGAAGCAGCAGCCAAGCGCATCCCTCTGATCCATACGGCGCCCATACCTGGCTGCGAGACCGACAACGCCCGCTTCTTCCACTACCACGGCATGTCCTACAGCACCACTGACACCGCTCAGCAGGTCGCCATCGCCCGCCGCCTCTGCACCGACACCGCTTTCCGCGACAGCATGACCGCCGCCCAGGCCTCCAATACATTTCCCGATACCTGCGGACAGATATTCACCCTTCTGGCATCCGGAAAGGCTGATTCGACAATTTGTTCTGTGAAAAATGATTAGACGGTGAGATATTTCAGCGGAGAGAGGGGCTCTCGAACCTACATATTCAAGAAATATCATAAAATTGCAAATCATTAATAATCAAGCACTATTTGGAGTACATAGTAAATCTAAATCTTTCTGAATATCTTTTGCTATTCCAAATATTGGGTGTATATTTGGGTGTAGAATTTCAAACACACCCAATTATGAATATCAAACGAAACATCATTTTTGCATTGGAAAGCCGGAAGAAGAACGGTGTGCCAATCGTGGAGAACGTGCCTATCCGTATGCGTGTCATATACGCAAGTCAGCGCATTGAGTTTACAACGGGTTACCGCATTGATGTAGCCAAGTGGGATGCTGACAAGCAGCGAGTGAAGAACGGGTGTACCAACAAACTAAAGCAAAGTGCATCTGAAATCAATGCCGATCTGCTGAAATACTATACCGAAATTCAAAACGTGTTCAAGGAATTTGAGGTACAGGAAGCCATGCCCACTACCCAACAGCTAAAGGACGCATTCAACCTGCGGATGAAAGATACAAGTGAAGACCAGGAAGACGTAAAGATAAGTTTTTGGGAGGTATTCGATGAATTTGTAAAAGAATGCGGCAACCAGAATAACTGGACTGAATCCACATACGAAAAGTTTGCAGCCGTTAAAAATCACCTCAAGGAGTTCAAGGAAGATTTAACCTTTGAATATTTCAATGAATTCGGACTGAACGAATATGTCAATTTCCTGCGCGACAAAAAGGATATGAGGAACAGTACCATCGGTAAACAAATGGGATTCCTCAAATGGTTCCTGCGGTGGAGCTTCAAGAAAGACTATCACCAGAATATAGCATACGATACGTTCAAACCGAAATTGAAAACCACCCCCAAGAAGGTAATCTTCCTGACATGGGAAGAACTGAACAGACTTAAAGACTATCAGATACCCAAAGACAAACAGTATCTGGAACGTGTCCGGGATGTTTTCCTGTTCTGTTGCTTTACCAGTCTGCGTTATTCAGATGTTCGCAACCTAAAGAGAAGTGATGTCAAGTCCGACCATATAGAAGTCACCACCGTTAAAACGGCAGATAGTCTGAGTATTGAACTGAACAAGTACAGTAAAGCCATACTTGAAAAATACAAGGACATCCATTTTGAAAACCACATGGTATTGCCTGTTATCAGCAATCAGAAAATGAATGATTATCTGAAAGAACTGGGAGAACTGGCAGAAATTAACGAACCTATACGTGAAACCTACTATAAAGGGAATGAGCGCATAGATGAAGTTACCCCGAAATACGCATTGCTCAGTACTCATGCAGGAAGAAGAACATTCATCTGTAATGCGCTGGCTCTAGGTATTCCGGCACAGGTTGTAATGAAATGGACAGGACACAGTGATTATAAAGCCATGAAGCCCTACATTGACATAGCCGATGATATTAAGGCTAATGCAATGAACAAGTTTAACCAACTATAAAAGTATCAGTCTGTTTCACAGATTATCCATTATTAGAGTTATCTTTGTTAAGTAATAGTTAGTAATATGGAAAATAACAACGAACATAATATAAAGAAAGGTCATTTTGATGCCTTTGTCCATGCTGTCGGTTCGGAAATAGAACAGGCACAAGTCCGGCTCATTACCGCAGCCAATGCCCAGATGTTGTTCCATTACTGGAAAATGGGCAATTATATACTGTACCACCAAAACCTGCATGGCTGGGGTGGTAAAATTATCAAGAAGTTGGCACAGGCAATCAGATTCAATTATCCTGAAAAGAAGGGATATTCGGAGCGTAATCTTACTTATATGTGCCAGTTTGCCCGTTTATATCCGTTAAATGTACTTCGTAGTTTTATTGAAACAGATTCAATACTGTCAGTCCCTAATATTCAAAACATTACTAATGAAGTCCTTAAACTCAACAGCGGGCAATTTACGCAGGAGCTTACTGCGCAAATACAATCAGCTGATAATCAATCTTTAGAAATTACGCAGGAGGTTCCTGCGCAATTTCAGAATGTAGAAAAAACAGTAGCAACCATCTATAAAATAAAAATAGAGGATATAGAAGATTTATTCTTGGCGTCACCGATTGCAAGAATAAATTGGGCAAGCCATATGGTCATACTCAATAATCCGCTACCATTAGGTGTAAGGTATTGGTATATGAAACAATCTGTAGAAATGGGTTGGAGCAGTAATGTGCTGAAAATGCAGATTGAAAGTAATCTGTATGACAGACAAATCAAGAGTAACAAGGTAAACAACTTCACTGCCACACTTCCGGCACCTCAAAGCGATCTTGCCAATTATCTGTTAAAAGACCCGTATATCTTTGACTTGGCAGGAGCAAAGGAAAAGGCTGACGAAAGGGATATAGAAGAACAGTTGGTAAAGCATGTAACCCATTACTTGCTGGAAATGGGTAACGGCTTTGCTTTTGTTGCCAGACAAAAACATTTCCAGATTGGGGACAGTGACTTTTTCGCCGACCTGATTCTATATAATATCAAGCTCCACGCCTATGTCGTCGTGGAATTGAAAGCAACGCCATTCAAACCGGAATATGCAGGGCAGTTAAATTTCTATATCAATGTTGTAGATGATAAACTGAGGGGAGAAAATGATAACAAGACCATCGGTCTTTTGCTGTGCAGGGGTAAGGATGAGGTCGTGGCACAATATGCCTTGGCTGGATATGACCAGCCGATAGGTATCAGCGACTATCAATTGAGCAAGGCAGTACCCGAAAATCTGAAATCTGCCCTACCGAGTATAGAAGAAGTGGAAGAAGAACTGACCTTATTCCTTGACAAGGACAAGAACCCATAATATAAAGTATATGGCAGGAAAGATACAGACGATGATTCCCCAATATGGAGAACTTAACAGAATATACAGAGACTATATAGATAATTACGCTTTTTCTTTTGACAGGCAGAAATTCATATCGGATTTCTATCAGGAGTATAATGACATGAAATCCTTTGAAGCCGCTATCCTTGAACTGGTGCTTGACAAGCAAAAAGAGCAATACACCTTGATACTCAACAGTCTGAAAACTGAAATAGAAAAGAGCATACAGGCTTATGAGATACGCCCGTTAAGTGACAGAGCCATAGAACGTGCTTGCTATCAGCACATGGAAAGGTATTCTCAGGAAATTGAAGCCCAGCTGGATGTTACAAGAAGTCTGAGCAAGCCGCTGAATGAAGCCAACAACAGGTATGATTCCATTGGTTACAGGGAGCATACAGCCGAAGAGGAAAAACAGGCAGAGAAAGAATATGAACGCTGCAAGGCTGAATATGACAGGGAAAAAGCCAAACTGAACAAACTCTATGACCAGCAAAAGGCTACAAGAACAGAGGCATTCCAATATATGAAGAACTGTTGTGCGGACATATACCGTCAAAGCTGCCTTTTTCTGGATATATTGAAGAAATACATTCCTGACGGAAAGCAAGAGAATAAATCAAGCGAGCCAATCAGTCAGCAGGAAACGACAGAAGAACAACAGGAATATTTCAGCATGAAATTACTTTCGCTCATTCATGAGGTGTGCAAAGGAGAACAGTTCGAAGAAATTTCCGCACCAGATTTCTATGCCAATATGAATCTTCACCCCTGCAACTGTAAGCTGAAAATAAAACCGAGAGAGAAAATACGTGTATGCTATCTGATATTCCTGATGAGCGAGAAACTCTCCAAACAGGACAGGGACAAATGGAAAGACAGAATACTGAAACTGCTGGATATTGACGACAGCTACTACAAATCCAAGTACAAGGAGCCTGTTTCAGATTTCCCCAGTGACAGCAACCAAAATTTCGCCAAGGAAATGGAACATATATTCAGATAATCCGTGATATATCCTGATACTTTACGAAAGTTCCACTTTTACCACTCAAAATAATTTTTGAGTGGTATTTTTGTTTTCTGATATTCAATAAGATACAATGATATTCAGTTTGTACCGTCCCCATCCTTACCACTCATAACCCTACCTAATTTTGCATCGTTCGAGAACAGAAATAACAGCCAGTGCGCAGGGCTGATTGTTTAACGACTAAATAGATTGGACGATGACAAATATCCAAGAATTATTATCAAAACCCGTCTGGCAAATGACAGGCG
This sequence comes from uncultured Alistipes sp., assembly GCA_902388455.1. Classification (GTDB taxonomy): domain Bacteria; phylum Bacteroidota; class Bacteroidia; order Bacteroidales; family UBA932; genus Coprenecus. The sequence goes on from CABMPD010000021.1 coordinate 32,909, forward strand.
AAGAATTCATATTCCTGAGTAAGCACGCTTCAGGTCAGGCCGAAGCATTGCCGCAACCCGTTACAGACACGGAAAAGAAGTATGTGTACGGAATACTCGGTATAGCCAAACTGTTCGGGTGCAGTCTGCCCACTGCCAACCGCATAAAGAAAAGCGGTAAGATAGACAAGGCGATTACCCAGATAGGGCGCAAGATTATAGTTGATGCAGAACTGGCTCTTGAACTTGCCGGAAAGAAAACAGGAGGACGGAAATAATGGGAGGTATGCTTATGGACTATATGAGAGAAATAAAGGAAATATCTGCAGAACAGGCGATAATCCTTTGGCAAGCCTCACGTCTGAGCCTATCGAAAATCTATGAGAAAGCACCTGAGATTTTAAAAGTGCAAGGTTCGGTCATTGGCACACTGGGCAATTTCAGTGCATCCATAGGCAAAGCCAAAAGTAAAAAGACTTTCAATGTGTCGGCTATTGTAGCCGCCTCATTGAAAAACGGTACGGTACTACGGTATGTGGCAGAACTTCCGGAGAACAAAAGGAAAGTCCTTTATGTGGACACGGAACAAAGCCATTATCACTGCCTGAAAGTCATGAAACGTATTTTACGGCTGGCCGGTCTTCCTGATGACAGGGACAATGAACATCTGGAGTTTCTCGCTTTGAGGAAATACACGCCCGAACAGCGCATCAGGATTGTCGAACAGGCTATCTATAATACACCGGACATAGGGCTTGTAATCATAGACGGCATCCGTGATATGGTATATGACATCAACAGTCCGGGAGAATCGACACGCATCATATCCAAGTTGATGCAGTGGACGGATGACAGGCAAATACACATCCATACGATACTCCACCAGAACAAAGGCGATGAAAACGCAAGAGGGCATATCGGTACGGAGCTGAACAACAAGGCGGAAACCGTTCTTCTCGTGGAAAAGGACAAGAGCAACGGGGATATAAGCAATGTTTCGGCCATGCACATACGTGCAATGGATTTCGAGCCTTTCGCTTTCCGTATCAACGACAATGCATTGCCTGAACTCATAGAGGGGTACAGACCCGAAGCGAAGAAACCCGGAAGACCGGAAGAGGAAAAGTTCGACCCTTACAGGCATATTACCGAACAACAGCACCGCATAGCACTAGAAGCGGCTTTCGGACTGAAAGAGGAATACGGCTACAAGGATCTGGAAACCGCCTTAATCAAGTCTTATATGTCAGTAGGTGTAAAACTGAACCATCAAAAGGCGGTATCACTTATCACCATGCTCCGGAACAAACGGATGATAGTACAGGAGAACGGCAGGAAATACACGTTCAAGCCAGACTTTCACTATTAGACCGTCTAACCTGTAATCACTTCACTTTATTCGGCAGGTCTATATATTAAGGATAAAGCGAAGCGATTGCAGAGAATGTAAAACCGCTTCACTTTATTACCGTATCCTATATATACGAAAATAAAGTGAAGTGATTATACAGACCGTACTTCATAAAAAGGTACGGGCGAAAAGAGAAATAAATATTCCAACCATTATTCAAACACTCATCTTATTATGGATATACAAACAGCAAAACAAATCAGGATAGCGGATTTTCTGTACAGTTTGGGACATTCTCCCGTCAAGCAGCAAGGTATCAACCTGTGGTATAAATCCCCGTTACGGGAAGAGACAGAGCCCTCGTTCAAAATAAATACCGAACGCAACCAATGGTATGATTTTGCAATTGGTAAAGGTGGAAATATCATTGCACTGGCACAGGAACTCTACTATTCCGACTATGTACCTTATCTTCTACAGAAAATCGAGGAACAGACTCCGCACATCCGTCCCGTATCTTTCTCTTTTGGCAAGCAGTCATTTTCCGAACCGAGTTTTCAGGAGTTGGACATTGTACAGCTGACTTCTCCTGCCCTGCTTGCCTATCTACAGGAAAGAGGGATAAACACGGCACTGGCGAAAAGAGAATGTAAGGAAGCCCGTTTCACCCACAACGGCAAACGTTATTTCGCCATTGCTTTTCCGAACATATCGGGTGGATATGAAATCCGCAACCGATATTTCAAGGGATGTATCGCACCAAAAGAAATATCCCATATCAGACAGTCAGGAAAGCCAAGGAGTGCATGTTACGTTTTTGAGGGATTTATGGATTACCTTTCCTTTCTGACCTTAAGACTGGAAAGCTGTCCGCAATCACCCGACTTCGACAGACAGGATTACATAGTTCTTAATTCCGTAGCCAATGTTCCCAAGGCACTCTATCCGTTGGGAAGCTATGAGCGCATCCACTGTTTCTTTGACAATGACCGTGCAGGAATGGAAGCAATACAGCAAATCAGAAAGGAGTATGATGCTACCCGGTATATACGTGACGCCTCGCAAATCTACAGTGGATGTAAAGATCTGAACGAATATTTACAGAAACGAATAGCCGATAGGAAAGAGCAAGCGCAATCTGTCAAAAAGAGGAATGATACACTATCCAAGAAACCGAAAGGCTTCCGGTTATAGCCCACTATAACTACACGCTTCGCTTTCGTAGTTGTGGGCTCTCCCGAGGGGATTAGGGCTTTGCCCTAATGACCC
>CABMPD010000022.1 GCA_902388455.1 uncultured Alistipes sp.
GGTACAACCTCCGGGTGAACCGGGTGTACAGCGCGGTGTTCATCGCCGGAACGGCGGTGTCGGTCGCACTGGTGATGGCTTTCCTGACCGTACTTTCTTCCAGGGTGGTCAATACCGTGCCGGAGACGCACCGGGACAGGATGCTGAGTGTCAGCTATCTGTTATATAAGGGAGATATGGGAACGCTGGGCTTCGGAGTGTCGGCTGAGTTCGGAAAGCGTTTCCTGGACAGTCTGCCCGGAGTGGAGTGCTGGACAGCAACGGCTCCTAAGAAGAGTTTTATGGAAGGTCCGCTCACATTGAGGGATGCCGCCGGTATAAGCTGCAAGGCATTTACCCGTTTCGTGGACCGGAACTTCTGGAGGGTCTTTGATTTTCAGTTTATCGCGGGCAGACCTTTGTCGGAAAGCGGTATGCACGGCAGTGCAGCCGAGCTGGTGGTCTCCGAATCGATAGCACGCCGTCTTGCCGGAAAGTCGGATGCGGTGGGTAAGGAGGTGTACTGGGACGGCCAGTTGTTCCGGATATGCGGAGTGGTCAGGGATGTGCCCATAAGCGCGTCTGCGGCTTTTGCCGAGGCTTGGATGCCTTTGGAGGAGTACGACATCAACATGTCGTGGCTCGGACGGATGTTCTCCGGCAAGAGCAGTTTTCTGGGGGACGGATTCATATATATTCTGGCTGACGACAGGGCCTCGTTCCGTAAAATCAGGTCGGGGATTGAGGACCGCCTGGAGATATTCAACCATACCGATGACAGCGGAACGGAACTGAGCCTGCCCCGGGGAGTACCGTCGTATGTGGAAAGTGTGTTCGCGCAGTTTGATATTCATGGCAACAGTCAGCCTATTACGCCCTATATTTGGATGAGTGTCGGAGTGCTCCTGCTTATCCTGCTGGTGCCGCTTTTCAATCTCTCCGGCATGGTGACTTCCAGGATGGAGGCACGTCTGACCGAGTTCGGTACCCGCAAGGCCTTCGGTGCCTGTGGCGGTTCCATCCTCTCGCAGATAACCTGGGAGAATCTGCTGCTGACACTTATCGGCGGAGTGCTGGGGCTGGTGCTGTCCTGGCTGCTGCTGGAGGTGTTCTCCCGTCAGGTCAGCATGTTGATACCGGGTGGCGGATGGATGCCGGGCTACGGGACTCCTGAGGCCGGGTATTTTGATTTCAGGGATTTCTACAACATATACCTGGGGACTGCACTGCTTCTTATCATAGTGGTGCTCAATGTACTGTCGGCCCTACTTCCTGCCCGCAGAGTCATCCGGCATCCGATAACCGAATCGTTGAACTATAAAAAATAGCGTACTATGATAAGGCAGATATTCAAGCAGATATGGTTTTACCGCCGGGGCAGTGCCTGGCTGTTTGCGGAGCTTCTTGTGATCGCTGTCGTGTCGTGGTTTGTAGTCAACCGGATATGGAATGTCCAGTACAGGATTCACGCCATACCCGACGGCATAGACTATGACGGGGTGTACGTGCTTTCTCTAGAAGAACTGTATCCGGGCCAGTATGGCTACGACAGCACCTACGATACGGACGAGGCCCGTATGGAGAACTTTTTCCGGGTAGGTGACATGCTGCGTCAGATGCCCCAGATACAGAGTCAGGCCCCGATCAATAAGACGCCGTGCCTTGGCAGCAAGAATCTGATGACAATATTGGTGGATAGCGTTACAAGTGTAAATACGGCTGTGATGCGTAGAATTTCCGGGGCGGAGGATTTCCGGCTGCTCGGATTCAGGCTGCTGCAGCCTGAGAGCGGAGAACTGGTGGATGAACCGAATACCTTTATTATTTCTGAAGACCTGGCGATGACGCTGTTCCATGGGGAAAACCCGCTGGGAAAGACTCTAGGAGATGCACTGGATGACTCCAGACCGGGTTACACTTCGGATTATGATAACCGGAAGATAACCGGAGTCATCGCCAATGTCCGTATGAGCCCGGATGCTGAGAATATTCCGATGTTGATAGACAATACCAGCAAACTGGAGTACTTTGAGGATATTGTCTTTAGAGAAGAGTACAAATACGCTTTCAGGACTGTGCCGGGAGTGGATGCAGAGGAGTTTGCGGCAGAGTTGGGCCGGAAACTTGAGAGCGGCGGAGGTCTGGGTAATTACAGAGTGAGGGAGGTAGTGTCTTACAGGGAGATGGTGGAGGACAGGATTCTGTCCGGCAGCATGGACCGGCTGTTCCTTTGGAAAGCTCTCAGGATATTCCTCATCATCAATGTGCTTCTGGCGGTAGTGTCCATCAGCTGGCTGAGGATGGAGGAGCGGCGCGGGGAGATCAGCGTCCGCCGGGCGATGGGAGGCTCCGGATGGAGGATCCTCGCTCAGAACATCGGAGAGATATGGGCCGTGACCGCAGCGGCTGCCCTTATTGCCTGTGTGGTGGTGATCAATATTATTGTGATGGGAAAGATGAATATCGTAGGGGAGACAGACCAGTTCATGCTGCCGGTGACCAGAGAACTGTATCCGCTGTTATTTGACCCGGTACTGCATTTTCTGATGGTGGAGGGTATTGTCCTGGGACTGCTCTTCGTAATGGTGACGGTGGCAGTTGCTGTGCCGGTGCTGCTGGCACTGCGCCAGCTTCCCGTCGAAGGTCTTAGGGACGAATAGATTTTTTAGAGATAATAAACAAGTGATTTGAATATGGATAGAGAATTGACGAACAAGGAAAAATGGCAGGACCGCCGCAAGGTCATCATCCGCTGGGGCCTCGGAACAGGAGCGGCGGTAGTGGCGGTGGTGCTGCTGGCAGTGTTGATCCAGCCTTCGGTGCGGGAAAACAGCCTGCGGCTGGCTACGGTGGATACCGGTTCTATAGAGTTTGCGGTATCGGCTACCGGAAAGGTGGTGCCGGGCTACGAGGAGGTCATCAACTCCCCTATTTCCTCCCGTGTAGTGGAGGTCTATAAACGGGCCGGAGAGGTGGTGCAGGCGGGTGAGCCCCTGCTTCGCCTGGATCTCGCGGCAGTACAGACCGAGTATGACAATATGCTGGACGAGGAGCAGATGAAGGAGCTGCAGCTGGAAAAACTGCGGATTACCAACCGCAACAATATAACGGAGATGGAGATGAATATCGACATTCAGGAGATGGAGCTGGACCGCAAGGCCGCCGCCCTGCGCAACGAGAAGTATCTGGACTCGCTCGGAGCGGGTACTCCGGACAAGGTGCGCGAGGCTGAGCTGGACTACACGGTGTCGAGCCTCAAGCTGGAGGACAACCGCCGCAAGCTCCAGAACCAGCGGGACCTGGCCGCCGCCGATGAGGCCGTGGCCGAGCTGGAGCTCTCGATCTTCCGCAAGAACAAGGAGCAGACCCGCCGCCGTCTCTATGACGCGGGTGTCCGCGCTCCCTACGCTGCGACCCTCACATTCATCAACAGCGAGATAGGCGCCCAGGTGGGGCAGGGCGAGAAGCTGGCGATACTGGCCGACCTCACCCGATTCAAGGTGGAGGGCGAGCTGGGCGACATGCAGGCCGGCAAGATAGCCGAGGGCTACCGGACCACAGTGCTGGCCGGACGGGACACCCTCACCGGCATGGTGTCGGTACTCTCCCCGATGTCCACCGACGGCCTGATATCCTTTACCGTACAGCTTGACGACGAGTCTGCCCCGGGCCTGCGCTCGGGCCTGAAATGCGACATCTACGTGGTCTACGCCTACCGCGAGAATGTCCTCCGCCTGCCATCCGGCACATATTATAAAGGTGAGGGCAACTACGACCTCTTCGTCCGCGAGGGCGACCGCCTGGTGCGCCGCCGCGTGGCCCTCGGCGAGGCCAACTACGACTACGTGGAGGTTATCTCCGGCATCGAGCCCGGCGAACAGGTGGTCATCTCCGACATGCAGGACTACGCCAAGCAGCCTGAACTGAAGATCAAACCCTCTAAAAAGAGATAAGTTATGAAGCTGGGAGTATATTTCAGGGAGTCGTGGCATAACATCCGCTCGGACAAGCTCTACACGCTGGTCTACATCATCGCCGTGGCCTTCTCGCTGGCAATGGTCATGACCTACCTCACTGTGGTGGCCATGCGCACTCAGAACAGCTATCCAGAGACGCACCGGGACCGGATGCTCTCGATACCGCTGATCTATCTGGAACTCGGTACGACTAGTTCGATGGAACAGTCTGTGAGCAAGGATTTCATCGCTCAGTTCCTGTCCGAGCCGCTGCCGGGAGTGGAGGCGTGGACAGCCGTGAAAACGGAGGAATTCAAGGTCTATAACTCTGCGGGTGAGCCCCTGAAGATGGTAGTGGAGTTCATCGACAGCAGTTTTACGGATATATTTCCGCTGGAGGTGCTTTACGGCGGGCCGATTACCGCAGACGGAGCGCTGCGCAATGTGCCCGATGTGCTGATGGCCGAGTCCGCGGCAGCCGCTCTGCTCGGACGCAAGGACGTGGTGGGAGAGAGCATCTTCTTCAATAACAAGGAGTACCGTATATGCGGAGTGGTGAGGGACGTACCCCAGACGGCCACTTACGCATTCGCACAGATATGGGTTCCCGACACTGAGCCTACGCTGATGGATGTGCAGTTGAGGGAGTGGGCTTTGGCCAATAACAATAATGTCATGGTAGGCCCCTACGAGATAGAGCTGCTGGCCGGCAGCCGCCGGGACTTCTCCGCCATCCGCTCGGAGATGCAGGACCGGATAGACAGGTACAATCAGTCCGGAGTCTCCTCCTGGAAACTCTCTCTGGCGTACGGTATGCCCACGGTGCGGGAGAGAATCTTCATGTATGACAGTGCCGCGGCCTATACCTGGATAGGAGTGGGAGTGGTGCTGCTGGTGCTCCTCGTTCCGGTGTTCAATCTCTCGGGGATGACCGGCTCCGGAATGGAGGCCCGCATGGCCGAGTTCGGAGTCCGCAAGTCCTTCGGAGCCTGGCGCGGAGCGATAGTCCGGCAGATCGTCGGGGAAAATCTGCTGCTGACCCTTATCGGGGGAGCGGTCGGCCTGCTGCTGTCCTACCTTCTGCTGTACCTGCTGCAGGATGAGCTCTACGACCTGCTGCCGCTGAACTCCATGGTCGAATTCGGATTTTTCGAATTTATCCCGGCTCCTGCATTTACCTTCCGGAGCTTCTTCAAAGTCAGCCTGTATCTTCTGCTGCTGGCGCTTGTGCTGGTGGTCAACCTGCTTTCGGCCCTTGTGCCCGCATCCAAGGTCATCCGCCGTCCCATCACCGAATCGTTGAACTCTCAAAGATAATCCGCTATGCTTAGACAGATACTATCACAGATATGGTACTACCGCCGCAGCAGTCTGTGGCTGCTGTGCGAGCTCGTAGTGATATTCATAACCTCGTGGTTCCTGGTCAACGAGATATGGACCGCACATTACCGTGCGCATTCCACGCCATACGGATATGATTATGAAGGGGTGTATATCGCCGAGTTGGAACCGCTGAGTGACGGCCAGCCCGGCTACGCAGCCGATAACGATACATACGAGGCCAGTGCCGCAGCCCTTGCCCGCTTCGGGCAGACCATCCTGCAGATGCCGGAGGTGAGCGCATGCGCCGTTACTGGCATGTCCCTTCCCGGCCTCAGTACCTATACCGCCAATATGCAGTATCCCATGGACACTGCCGGAGCGTATATTGAATTTACTTTTCATTCCCGTCAGGCAGGAGAACCGGACATGGAGCTCATGGGCTACCGTCAGGTGTTGCCGGAGAAAGCCCCGATAGAGGATGCACCCGGAACCTGCGTGATATCCTCCGATCTGGCGCAGTTGCTTTTCCCCGGAGATAATCCCGTAGGCCGCCGGCTTTCGGATGCCTCGACTTCTCCGGAGGCCGTAAGCCAGTACAGCTGGGTAATATCCGGAGTGATAGAGCCCCTAAAGCATAACCTTACAGAAGAACCCCGCCCGATGGTCCTGTATGCCTATCCCAATATGCTCCAGGCCCCTTACGCACCGCCCTGTTTTATATTCCGTCTCCGTCCGGGAGTGGATGCCGAGAGTTTCACAGAACGGGCCAGACGGACCTGGGAGCGGGAGATGCCATACGGCAACTGGCGGGTGTCCGCCGTGACCCCGATGCCGGAGTTTATGCAGAAATACATTTTCCTGGACAACTTCAAGTGGAAGGCCCTGTGGGTGTTCCTGGTGGTCAATGTACTCATCGCCGCAGCTTCCTTCAGCTGGCTCAGACTGAGGATGCGGCGCCCCGAAATAGGAGTGCGGCGGGCCATGGGCTCGACGGCCTGGAGGATTGCCCTGCAGCAGCTGGGGGAGGCCTGGATAGTCTATGCCGCTGCGGCGGTCCTCGGCTGGATTCTGACGGCCAATATCATATTGATCGCTAAAATCAGCATTACCGGCGGCTCCTCAATGACCCTACAGTCGGTGCGCGACAGCCTGCCGCTGCTCTACGACCCCACGGTGCATTTCCTCGCGGTGGCGGGGATCGTGACGGCGGTGCTGCTGGCGGCGGTGACTCTCGCGGCCCTCATTCCCCTCGGCAAGGCCCTGAGGGAGCGGACGGCCGATATTTTAAAGGACGAATAATATTTAAAAGGACAATATATGAAACTTGGAATGTATCTGAAAGAATCGTGGTACAACCTGCGCAAGGACAGGGTGTACAGCGCGGTTTACATCATCGGTACGGGCTTCTCGCTGGCGCTGGTGATGGCCTGGCTGACGGTGCAGTCGATGCACTTCGACAACTCCTATCCGGAGGTGAACAGGGACCGGATGCTGGTGATTCCTACCTTTACGGAGTCTCAGAAGGGTTCTCAGGGCGGATCCAATGCGATGGTCAGCCAGGTGTTCGTCGACCGCTTCATCCGGAACGAGCCGGTGGAGGGGCTGGAGACTCTGACAACTGTGGCGTTTAGAGACGCGGTAGTGGCCAATGATTTAGGTGAGGCGGTCGGCAGCGTGGCCTCGGACGTGGACATGGAGTACTGGAAGGTCTTCGGCTTCGACTTTCTCTATGGGCACGCTCTTTCGGAGACGAGCTACAATCAGGCTGCTCCTGAGGCGGTCATCTGCGAGTCGCTGGCCAGGACCCTGTACGGCAGGGAGGATATAGTGGGGGAGAGGCTCTTCATCGACGCCAAGGAATACAGGGTGTGCGGAGTGGTGCGGGATGTGCCGCAGACGGCTTCGCTGGCCTTCTCCCAGTTGTGGCTGCCGGATCTGGAGGGAGATTCCAGAAGCTCTCTCGAGCAGTGGATAGGCCGTCCTACCATGATGGGAGAGTACTTCGTGTATCTGCTGGCCCGGGACAGGAGCGACTTCGGGACTATACGGGAGACCTTGGAGGACAGGCTTGAAAGGTACAACAACGGCTCGGACGTGGAGTATGAGCTGTCCTTTCAGTCAGGAATACCCTCGGTAAGGGAGATGGCTCTGAGGTGGACGGGCATGACATCGGCCTCGTTCACATGGATCGGGATAGGCATCATGTTCTTCATCCTGCTGATACCGATGATCAATCTTTCGGGTATGGTGGGCTCCCGGATGGAGGCCCGCATGGGCGAGTTCGGAGTGCGCAAGTCCTTCGGAGCCTGGCGCGGAGATGTGCTTCAGCAGATTACGGGCGAGAACCTGCTGCTGACCCTGCTCGGGGGAGTGCTCGGACTTGTGCTCTCGTACGTGCTCCTGGGCGTGTTCTCGGAGCAGTTCAACGGCATGGTGCCCGGAGAGGCCATGGCTATGGCTTTCTCCATGGAGAAGGTGGAGGCGGCGGTATTCTCCGTCAGGGATTTCTTCAAGCTCAAGCTGTATGTGCTGCTGCTGGCCATAGTGCTGGTGCTCAATATCGTCTCGGCGCTGATACCGGCCTTCAAGGTTATCCGCCGGCCCATCACGGATTCGTTGAACTCTGTAAAGTAAGTGGATTATGTTTAAACAGATACTCAAACAACTCTGGTTCTACCGCCGCGGCAATGCGTGGCTCTTCGTGGAGATGACCCTCATCGCGGCTGCCTCATGGTTCCTGGTCAATGCCGTGTGGCCGGGTATTTACAGGACTTCCCTGCCGGACGGCTATGAGACCGACGGAGTGTATGCCGTCTCACTGAACCGCCTGAGTGACGGGCAGAACGGCTACCGCCAGGAGATGGACACCCCGGAGCAGATATCCGTGGACTTCCACCGTATAGGCAATGCTCTCAGGGAGATGCCCGAGGTGCAGGACGCGGCTCCGGTGGGGGCTACTCTTCCCGGATTGAATTACAGCAATTTTAACTGGGCAGTTGTGATTGATACTGTAAGCAGGACGGGTGATACTGTAAGCAGGACGGGTGTTTCCTACGCCTATCATATCCGTGAGGCAGGGGCAAGTGACCTGGAGTTGCTGGGATACCGTCAGGTATGGCCGCAGGGAGCTCCGATAGAGGATCTTCCGAACACAGTGATTATCACGGAGGATCTGGCTCAGGCCCTTTTCCCCGGGGAGAATCCCGTAGGCCGCCGGCTTTCTCAGCTCAGCACTTACCAGGAATACGGATGGCGCATATCCGGTGTAATAGCTCCCGTGAAAGTGGAAAAGGACAAGGAGTACCGGGGTTTCGTGATGTATGCCGGTCCCGACATTGTGGCTCTCGATGAGGGAATGTCCTTAGTGTGGATATTCCGTGTTGCTCCCGGTGTGGACGAGGAAGCCTTTATACAGCAGGCCAAGAAGATCTGGAGGGAAGACCTCGCCTTCGGCAACTGGAGGGTGGCTTCCGTCATGCCGCTGGAGGAGAACCTGGAATCAGCCGTTACCGACACCTTTATGTGGAGGGCCCTCTTCATTTTCCTGCTCGTCTGCATACTCATAGGAGTGGCCTCCTTCGCATGGCTGCGTACCCGCGAGAGACGCGGAGAGACGGGCGTACGCCGGGCCATGGGCGGCTCTGTCGGCAGCATCATGCTGACGCAGCTCGCGGAGGTGTGGATTCTCTTTGCAGCCTCGCTCATAGTGGGACTGCTGATAGTGCTGAATGTGCTGATCTTCGGCAAAATTGACTTCTGCGCTCCGGGACTCTCCTCCTATTATGTGCTGAATGTGACCAAGGAGAGCCTGCCGGTGCTGTTCGAGCCGGTGCTGCACTTCCTCGCGGTGGCCGGCATAGTGGCCGGGCTGCTGCTGGTGGTCGTGACCCTCTCGACCATTGTCCCTGTCGCCGGGGCCCTGAAGGAGTCGCCCGCCGATGTGCTGAAGGACGAGTAAATTTTAACTTTTTGAAAATATTTAAAAACAAATAAAATTTAAGAATTATGATCAAGCTTATCGAAATTTCCAAAATCTACAGAACCTCCGAGATCGAGACCATGGCTCTCGACAACATCAACCTCGAAGTGCGCGAAGGAGAATTTGTAAGTATCATGGGCCCCTCCGGCTGCGGCAAGTCCACCCTGCTCAACATCGCCGGACTGCTCGACGAGCCCTCTTCCGGTACCGTGGAGCTGCACGGCAAGCCCGTCTCGGGTCTCAATGCCCGCGAGGCCGCCCGCTTCCGCAACACCGAGCTCGGATTTGTCTTCCAGAGCTTCCACCTGATCCCCTCGCTCAATGTCCTGGACAACGTGCAGATGCCCCTGCTGTACCGCAGGATGGGTGCGACCGAGCGCAAGGAGCGTGCCCTCAAGATGATCGAGGCCGTGGGACTGAGCCACAGGGTAAAGCATTTCCCCTCGCAGCTCTCCGGCGGTCAGTGCCAGAGAGTGGCCATCGCCCGCGCCCTGGTCGGCGACCCCTCCATCATCTTAGCGGACGAGCCCACCGGTAACCTGGACTCCAAGATGGGAGCCGAGGTCATGGAGCTCCTGCACGAGGTCAACAAGCAGCGCGGCAAGACCATCCTGATGGTGACCCACAACGAGTCCCAGGCCAAGCAGACCGACCGCATCATCCGTATGCTCGACGGCCGCATCATCGGGTAGGGACCTGAGGCCTGCCTCTGCCTGCCCGACCTGCCCGGTCCTCCGCCCCTTGCCACAACGGCAGCGAATCCTGCATTTTCCTGCCGTTGCGGAAGCCCCGGAACTGGTCGCCCCCTGCGGGAGGCACTTCCCGGGCCACCTCGGTCCTCCGCCCCTTGCCACAACGGCAGCAAAACCTGCATTTTCCTGCCGTTGCGGAAAAGCCAGGCACCAGGACCCGAAAACCGAGTAAAATGAAACGTTGAACCATAACCAGAACAGAACAGAAAAACCAAAAAGATGAAACTACCTGTATACCTACGCCAGAGCTGGCAGATAATGCTCAAGGACCGGCAGTACAGCCTGATCTACATCATCGGTGTGGCGCTGTCGATGGCACTTGTCTCGTCTGTGCTGATATTCATGGTGATGATGCTGGGGAATGTCTACCCTGAGAATCACCGTGGACGGACTATGCTGCTAACAGGCGTGCATTATAATGACGCAGACGGCAAGTATTTCGGTACTACGAGTGTGCCGGATGACCTGGTGCGCCTCATCCGGGAGGTGGAGCCGGAGGGCCTTGAGGCTATGTCGGTGATCCGGCCTCCGTCCATCTGCGCGGACGTCCTGGTCTCATCCGGGGAGAGGGCGGCTTTCTATGCCAATGTGAGGTATGTGGACGGTGGATTCTGGGATGTTTTCGATTTCGATTTTCTGGCGGGAAGACCTTTCGGTCAGGATACACAGTATGGTCAGGGAGGGGAGGCCGGTCCGGCAGCGGTCGTCTCCGCTACTATGGCGCAGAGGTGCTTCGGGGATGAGGATGCCGTTGGCCGTATGCTTACGGTAAACGGTCGTGCTGTGACTGTCTGCGGAATAGTCCGGGACGTGTCGCTTGCAGCCGGTATTGCCGATGCGGAGATATGGCTGACAAGGGATATGGAGGAGCGCAGGCGTATTCTGACGGATTGGGCTATGCCGGAAGGCGGGAACTATATAATCTTCCTGGCACAGAGCCGCAGGCATTTCTCCGATATCCGGGAGGCGGTGGAAAAAGCTGTCGGCAGCTACAATTCCGTGCAGCCTGAGGACAGTGAGTTCAGGATGTCGTATGGGACAGAACCCTTGTCTTTCAGGGTGTCATGGCTTGGCGGAGTTCCGGGGCTTGTCCTGTCTCTGGTGATCGGAACCATTGTCGTGATACTGCTGATACCGGCTGTCAATCTATGCGGGATGGTATCTTCCAGCCTGCAGGAGAGGCTGACGGAGTTCGGAGCACGGAAGTCCTATGGGGCACCGTTCCGGGCGATGTTCTCGCAGATATTTGCAGAGAACCTGATGCTGACGCTTATAGGGGGGATCCTGGGCTTCGGCCTGTCCATAGGAGTGCTGAATATGCTCTCGGGTTATTTCCTGGAGGTTTCTGCAGTAATGGGCGATTTTTTCAATGATGCGGATCTGCTCTTTCCGACAGAGTCATTTTTCCGTCCGGGCCTTTTCCTGATGGGGTTTGCGGCGGTGGCCTTGCTGACTGTTTTCGCCTCGGTGCCGCCGGTGATGAAGGTGCTGCGCAAGGGGGCGGTGGAACTGCTCAGGGACAATTCCTATTACAGGACACGTCGTGTCAGGAATGCCTGGCTGGTGACAGAGGCCGCTCTGGTATTCATCATCGGCTGGCTGTTTGCCGACCCGATGCTGCTCAACGGGGTGCGCCGTCATGCCGTACCTGTCGGCTGGGATTCTGACCGGATAGTCTGTGTTCCGGTCTCCTCTCTTTCCGCCTCGGATGCGGCATACAGTCCGGAGGCCTCGGAGGACGGAGTACTGCTGGAGGATTTCCGAAGAATTGGCCGGGTGCTGGCTGCTTTGGACGGGGTGGAGGCACTCACACCTACGTCACCGTTCATTCCCGGCAACAACAGTGAGACGCGCATGACGGTCTATGCGGATACTTCTGTCAAAATACAGGCTGCCTGTTTCCTCAAGGAGCTGGGCAGTGATTTCATGGATGTTTTCGGTTTCCGCGTGCTGGTACCGGAGGGAGGCGTGCGCCCTGCCGATGAGGGAACTGGTACTGTGATTATTTCGGAGGACCTGGCTGAGGCTCTTTTCCCCGGCAGTGATCCGGTTGGACAGACATTGTACCTTGCCAACAACTCGTCTCCTGCTGCTCCGAGGACGGTGGCCGGGGTGATTCAGCGGCAGAAGGTCCGGACTATAACTGACAATCCCCGGCCCGTCGTCATTGTCAATATGGCCTCCTACCCGGCCGGTTACATCCGCTCAGGGCAGTGTTTCTGGGTGCTGCGGCTGTCGCAGGATACGGACATGCGCCAATTTATCGAGCAGATCAATTACGGGACGGCTTCCCGGACTTCATTCGGTAATCTTCGGGTAGGACTATCCTATCCGGTGACGGAAGTAATGGATTCTTACGACGGCAGGGAACTGGAGACCATACTGCTCTCGTACCTGTTGCTGAACCTGATACTCGGGGCGTTCTCGCACTATGCCCTTCAGACCCGCCGCAGGGCCGATGAGTTCGGTGTCCGCACAGCCATGGGCTCGACTCCGGGACGTCTGCGCCGCGATGTAGTGGCTGCGGGTCTCGGACAGGCAGTGCTGTCGGTCGGTATCGGACTGTTTGTGGTGCTGAATATCATCCTCTTCCGAGGACGGGACGTAGTATTTATAGGTCAGGTCAATATGCCTGCGTTGCCCGAGAGTTCCCTGGCTCCCTGGCCGGTACTGACTTCACCTTTCCTGTCCGCGCTGATGGTGACATTGGCCGTGGCTGCGGTAATATTTGTTGTAAATGCCCTGGCGGCGCTCGTCTCCGTGTGGAAAGTCTCCCGGACCCGCCCGTCAGAAATTTTAAGAGAAGAATGATTATGAAACTACCTGTATACCTCCGCCAAAGTTGGCAGATAATGCTCAAGGACCGGCAGTACAGCCTGATCTACGTCGTCGGTGTGGCGCTGTCGATGGCTTTCGTGATGGCCTTTCTGATGTTCATGCTGATGAGTGTCTCGGGAATCTATCCGGAGAAGCACCGCAGCCGTATGCTGGTTCTCTCCAATGTTATTCTGGATGATGCGAAAGGCGAGCCGCGGATGGGTACCATGGTGAGCGAGCGTCTGGCGCAGCTGATAGAAGAGGCGGATATTTCCGGCGTGGAGAGCATGTCGTATGTCATTGCGCCTTTCCGAAGCGGTTCGCTCAGTCTGACCGCGCCCGACGGCAATGTCCACAATGCTCCGGTGATGTATGTGGACGGAGGTTTCTGGGACGTGTTCCAGTTTGAGTTCCGGGACGGGCAGGCTCCGGGGGAATGGAATCCGGTGCGGGTGGAGGCGGTGGTCTCCGAGACATTTGCCCGCAGGTGCTTCGGCTCGGGTGACGCGGCGGTGGGGCAGAGCGTGCTCTACGGCGGTACTCCGCTCAGGATCTGCGGGGTGGTGCGGGATGTGCCTCTCACGGCGATGATGACAGATGCGGAGGTGTGGCTGCCGTACCAGCTGTACAGGACGAGGTTCTACAGTGCGGACGGACAGCCTTGGTTAGGCTCGGGTCATCTGTATATTCTGGCCAAGAGCCGCAGGGACTTTGATGCGGTACGGGCAGGGGTAAGCGATGTGACGGCGAGGTACAATCTCTCGTTCGGTGCGGCGGAGGAGTTCTATATCTCATCGGATGTGCGGCCGGAGACTTATATCAGGACTTCCGGTGTGTCAGCGGGAACGCTTCTTTCGATTATAACGGCGATGGTGCTGATGCTGATGATTGTCCCTGCTGTCAATCTGAGCGGTATGGTGGCTTCGAGCATGGAGGAACGGATCGTGGAGTTCGGGGTGCGCAAGGCATACGGGGCTCCGGGCGGTGTCATAGTGCGGCAGGTGCTCTCGGAGAATTTCCTGCTGACGCTTGTCGGAGGACTTTTCGGCGTGGTGTTCGCCAGGGGGATTCTGGGCCTGCTGTCCAATGCTCTGGAGCAGAGCAAGGCCGGGTATGATGCCGTGGAGATGCAGGCCGACCTGGTGTTCCCTGCGGATGTGTTCTTCCGTCCGGAACTGTACCTTCTGGTGTTTGTCTGTGTGCTGGCCCTCAATCTGCTGTCCTCGTATCTTCCGGTGAGGAAGGTGCTGAGATACAGCGTAACGGATTCGTTGAACGAGAAAAAATAGCATGGTTATGAAAGCGCATAAGAAGATAAAAAGCGGAATGTGGCTGATAGTGGAGACAGTTCTGGTCTTCGTGCTGGGCTGGTTCCTCGCCGACCCTGAGATAATGAAGCTGTACCGGAGTATGTTCATCCCCATGGGCTGGGATTATGAGAATGTCGTGGTGGTGCCGGTGGACGTGCTGCCGGACTACGATCCGGATTACCGTCCGGAGGCGATGGCGCAGGAGCGGATGACGGAGGATTTCCGGCGTATCGGTGAGGTCATCTCCTCGGTCGGCGGGGTGAAGTATGCCGCTCCGTGCCGTCCGTATTTCCCCGGCATTGACAACCACATGTACGGCAGGGTTTTCCGGGATTCTACCCATTTCATGGAGTGCAGTATGCTGTACCGGGTTACCGGCTCCGATTTCATGGAAGTGTTCGGTTACGAATGGGTGCAGCCTGAAAGCAGTCCTTTCCTGACGGAGGATGCTGTAGACAGGGTCGTGGTCTCCGAGGACCTGGCCGAGTATCTGTTTCCCGGAGAGAACCCTATAGGCAAGTCATTTGAGTCCACCGAGAGCGGCACCAACGTCGTCGTCGGTGTGATTCCCCGCCAGAAGCTGCGCAAGATTACGGGTGTTCCGACCCCGGTGCTGATAGCCAATATCGCAGCCGTGAATTACGACGAGCTGTCCAACGGCGGTGCCTATTGGGTGGTCCGTGTGGCTGACGGTACCGACTTGGACTCCTTCATTCCCGAGCTCAACCGGGTGCTCTCGTCGCAGGCCTCATTCGGCAATCTCAGGGCAACTGCGGTCTTCCCCTTGGAGAACAAGCTGCAGGCCAGCATGGATGTTTCCCTCCGCAATGTCGGTCTGATATATCTCGTCCTCAATCTCGTGCTCGGAGCCTTCTCGTTCTGGCTGCTGAGCTCGCGGAAGAATCAGGACGAATACGGTGTCCGTCAGGCGATGGGCGCCACTCCGGCAAGGCTGCGGCTCAGCGCAGTGGCCCGGGCCTGTAGGTCTACCGCTATAGCGGTGGGTATCGGAATCGTCCTGGTGCTCAATGTCAATTTGGTGCTGGGACGCGAGTCGGCTACCGTAGGCGTGGAGTTTTTCGGTGTCTATCCGGCAGCCGAGACCCTGACACCCTGGCCGGTGCTGACTTCAGGGCCGCTGTCCGTACTTATGGTCACTGCTGTCGTGGCGGCTGCTGTGTTCCTGATGAATATTCTGGCTGCGCTCGTCTCCGTATGGAAGGTTTCGGGGATGCGGCCGTCGGAGGCCCTTCGGGAGGAATGACCATGAAGTACCGCCGTTCCATATTTCCTCGGTCCTCCACCCTTTGCGGCCGCTCCGGTTTCCCGTTCCTTGCGGCATTCCGGTCCTCCGCCCCATTCCACAACGGCAGCGAATCCTGCATTTTCCTGCCGTTGTGGAAGCCCCGGAACTGGCCGTTCCTTGCGAGAGGCACTTCCTGGGCCTCCCAGGTCCTCCACCCCTTGCCACAACGGCAGCGGAACCCGTATTTTCCTGCCGTTGCGGAAGCCCCGGAACTGGCCGTCCCCTGCGGGAGATGCTTCCCGTGGCACCCCTGTCCTCCGCCCCTTGCCACAACGGCAGCGGAACCCGCATTTTCCTGCCGTTGCGGAAGCCCCGGAACTGGCCGTCCCCTGCGAGAGATGCTTCCCGTGGCACCCCGGTCCTCCGCCCCTTGCCACAACGGCAGCGAATCCTGCATTTTCCTGCCGTTGTGGAAGTACGGAAGTTCCCATATTGTCACTATGTATTTTAGGTGTGTGGCAATATGCTGAGAATGAATAAGATATTGAATAGAGAAAATGTTAGGACGAGTAAAAATGAGCATTATTGGGCAAAATATCGGGCACCTAACATTTTGGAAAGATGCTAAGTGCTTGATAAACTGGTGCTTGAAATATAACGAAAATGTATAGTGGTAATAATTGTAAAATTGAGAAGCAAACAATAACAATGAAACGTATTTTTCGAGAAACGGTGATGATGACGGCGGCGGTGCTGCTGATGGCGGCAGTGCCTGGGCAGCAGAGGCTGGCGGCGCAGGAGGCCGGTGATGGTGTTCTGCAAAAGGTGGGTAATGAGCCGGGTGAACAGGATGGAGAACCTGGGTCTGGTTGTGAAAATGAATCGGGTGAAGTGCCGGAGTCGGGCATGGGTCGGGCCGGCGGAAAGCAGGGCGGCGTGATGCAGCTTACCCTCGAGGGGGCGATGGACCTGGCGTGCAGTCAGTCAGTTGATGCGGCGGTGGCGCTGAACCAGCTGAAGAGCGCGTACTGGCAGTTCCGGACCTACAAGGCGGAACGGCTGCCGGAGCTGATTTTCAACGGGACGCTGCCCACGTTCAACAACAACTACAATTCCTATCAGAATGCCGACGGTTCCTACGGCTATGTCCGCAGCAACTGGCTGGGACTCTCCGGCGAGCTGTCCGTGACCCAGAACATTCCGTTTACCGGCGGTACGGTCTCGCTGAGCACCGGCCTGGACATGACGCGGCAGCTGGGTGCTAATGCCTACAACGAGTTCATGTCCATCCCCGTGGCCCTGACCCTGACCCAGCCCCTGTTCTCGGTCAATCCCTTCCGCTGGGACAAGAAGATCGAGCCGGTGCGCTATGCCGAGTCCCGGGCGGCCTACTCCGAGGATATGGAGACGGTCAAGATGAACACTATCGCGTATTTCTTCGACTATGTCCTGGCGACGGAGAATCTGAAGATAGCCGAGCAGAACCTCGAGAACGCCGACAAGCTCTACGCCATCGCTCAGGAACGCCGCAAGATCGGCCAGATATCCGAGACCGAGCTGATGCAGCTGAGCCTTTCCGCCCTGCAGGCCAAGGCCGATGTGACCGCGCGGCGCAGCAGCCTGAACGGAGCGATGTTCAACCTCCGGGCCTTCCTCGGCCTCTCCGAGCAGGACACCATCGAGGCCGTGCTGCCCGAGGCCATTCCCCTGCCGGCTCTGGATTACGATGATGTTCTGGGCAAGGCCCTGGCCAACAGCTCATTTGCCCAGAATATCCTGCGCCGCAAGCTCGAGGCCGACTACAGCGTGGCCACGGCCAAGGGACAGCGCTATCAGGTGGACCTGAACGTGACCGTCGGCTACTCCGGCGTTAACCGCGAGCTGGCCATGGCCTACAACGACATCCGCGACCAGGAGGTCGTCTCGATAGGCTTGTCGATACCGATTCTCGACTGGGGCAAGCGCAAAGGGCAGGTCAAGGTGGCCGAGAGCAACCGTGACGTGGTCCGCTCCCAGCTTCAGCAGGAGGAACTCAATTTCAACCAGAACATCTTTCTGCTCACCGAACAGTTCAACAACCAGGCCGGCCAGCTGGACCTCGCCCGTGAGTCCGACCGCGTCGCCTCCGCCCGCTACCAGTCCTCCGTCGAGTCCTTCCTCATCGGCCGCATGAGCGTGCTCGAACTCAACGACGCCCGCGACGCCAAGGACCTCGCCCGCCAGGACTACGTCCAGCAGCTCTACTACTACTGGTACTACTACTACAACATCCGCTCCGTCACCCTCTGGGACTATGCCACGGGTACTCCCATCCAGGCCGACGTGGATGCCCTCCTCGCTGAGGAAAAATGACCTGATGCCGTTTTTTTAAACATGCCTGATTGACAGTTTGTTAAAAGCTCAGCTTGGAAATTTGGCTCGATTTTACTTGTAAATTTGGCACGGCGGTGGGTGAAAAGCAGGAGGGACGCGAGATTGAAAGGAAATTTTCCGTAAATTTGCAGGATAAACGGAAGTTAAATGGAAATTACGGAAAATATGAAGTATAAAAGGGTATTGCTCAAGCTCAGCGGGGAGAGCCTCGGGGGCAATGAGGGACGCGGCATCGATGAAGGGATGCTGGCCCGCTATGCCGCGGAGGTGGCTCAGGCCGTCAGGAACGGAGTGCAGGTCGCCATCGTAGTGGGCGGCGGCAACATTTTCAGAGGACTTTCAGGTGCGGGCAAGGGATTTGACCGCGTGGGCGGTGACCGCATGGGTATGCTTGCGACGGTGATCAACAGCCTCGGCCTGGCAATGGCCATCCGCAGTGCCGGAGTGGACGCGGAGGTATTTACCTCGACCCCGATGAAGCCCATCGCCGAATATTATACCAGGGACAATGCCGTAGCGGCCATGGAGCGCGGCGCGGTGGCCCTCATCGCCGGAGGCACCGGCAACCCCTTCTTCACCACTGACTCCGCGGCGGCCCTGAGAGCCTGCGAGATAGGAGCCGGTGCACTGCTGAAGGGCACCCGCGTGGACGGGGTCTACACCGCCGATCCGGAGAAGGACCCGACGGCCACAAGGTACGATGAGCTGACATTTGACAAGGCCCTCTCGGACGGGCTGAAGGTCATGGACAGCACCGCATTTGCCCTGTGCAAGGACAACGACATGCCCATCGTGGTCTTCGACATGAACTGCGAGGGCAATCTGCAGCAGCTGCTCGCCGGCGGAAAAGTCGGCACGCTGGTGCACAAGTAGACAGAACGGAGGAAATAATTTCTAAATCACAATATTATGGCAGACAATGCAAAAGACATCATTGCCTCAGCAGTGAAAAAGATGAGCGAGGCCGTCAACTATCTGGAAGAGGACCTCAAGACCTACAGGGCCGGCAAGGCCAACCCCGCTGTGTTCAACAGCGTCATGGTGGATTACTACGGCAACCCGACCCCCGTGCCCCAGGTGGCCAGCATCACCGTGCCCGACGCCCGTACGATGCTGATCCAGCCCTGGGAGAAGAACATGATACCCAAGATCGAGAAGGCCATCATGGATGCCAACCTCGGTTTCACTCCCCAGAACAACGGCGAGCACATCCGCATCAATGTTCCGCCCCTCACTGAGGACCGCCGCAAGGAACTGGTGAAGAAGTCGAAGGCAGCCGGCGAGTCGGCCAAGATCTCCATCCGCAACGCCCGCAAGGACGCCAACGACCTGCTGAAGAAGGCCCAGAAGGACGGTATGCCCGAGGATGTGGCCAAGGACGCCGAGAACGACGTGCAGAAGGAGGTCGACAACTACAACAAGAAGATCGACACCATCCTTGCCAACAAGGAGAAGGAAATAATGACAGTGTAAGTTCAAAGGAAAAATTAATTATGAACATCAGGATATTAGGGGCAGTGACGATGATGGCGGCTGCGGCTGTCTTTGCTCTGCCCGGTTGTGACGACGGTACGGTGACCCCCATGGCCCCAGAGCTGGGTGAGATTGCCGTGAGTCAGGAAAAGATAGGGGTCGGCCATCAGATTGTTCTTACCGTGGAGGATAAAGTGCCCATGTCCGGCAACCTCTACAGCATGGATCCCGTGTGGACAGTCAACGGCAGCGAGATAATGGACATCTATACCAGCTATGAGTTTACGGGCGGTATGGGACGTTATACCTGCTACTATCTGGCATCCAATGCCGGACTCATCGATGTGGCGCTCAATATCGAGATGCGTTTCAACGATGCCCCTGCAGGAGAGGATGTCAAGACTGCTTCTACATCCGCGACATTCGAGGTGGTTCCGTGCGATGCGCGTAACTCTTTCTGGGGTGATTCGGTAGATATCACCATGTACCGCGAACCCGGTCTGGTCAAGTTCGGCACCGGTGCATCCGAGGAAACCTATATCGGAGAGGGCAACAGCTCCATCTCCGGTGTGGAGAACTACGGTGTGGGCAGTGTAGACCTGACCTACGTCTTCCAGAACGGCGGTCTGTCCAGCATCGAGGAACTCTTCAGGCTTACGGTTGACGGCGGTAATTACGGGTATGTGGCTGAAGTCTTTGACTTCGCACTCAAGACCCTCGAGACAAGCTATGCCGGCGGTAAAGTGGCTGGCAGAAGTATAATCCTCAATACGGAGGATCCAGATATCATTCAGGTGGCCAATAAGTACAAAGCAGGCAGTTCTCTGACTTCGGACGAGATGAAGCTGCTGGGTGAAGGTATGGTCAAGGGCCGTGTGAGAGTGCAGTCTGCGATGACATCGGAGAATACTGAAATCGTGTTCACTACAGAAGCTCTTCCTGACAGCAACTCCGCCAATGTCGTGCTGACATATTCCAGAAGGTAGCAGTATGATATTTTTAAAGAAGATATTGTTGCCTGTTGTTGCGCTCCTGTTTATCCCCTCGACGCTCTTTTGTCAAAATGCCCGCGGGATAGAAAATACTGTCAGGTACGAGGGCAGTGTGTCGGTAGGCTGGTCATGGGCTATAACATTGAATCTGGAGACTGTCCATGGGGTGAGGTTCAGCGGTTCCAATGTTTTTATCGGCGGTCAGGCCGGACTGTCCTTCGGTATTCCGCAGGGCGTGGGCTCCTATGTAAATGTGCTTCCCAGATGGTTTTTCCCCTACAGTGACAAACTTGACGGGTATCTCTCGCTGGGTGTCGGCTGGTACAATCAGGCCGGGCCTTACAGAGGCTCTTCCGAGCCGCCGTCTGTGACAGCCGGGAGAAAGAACTATGCCGGTGGCGTGGACCTGATGCCGGAGTTCGGTCTGGGGTTCAAGCTCAGGAACGGGGACGCGATGGACCTCGCGGTCAGGTGTCAGTTTGCATTCGGGCTGTATGATGCTTACAAGAGTGCAAGAGGATGGCTGGGAGCGGAGTACTATCCGGCCTTGATGGTAGGTTACCGTTTCTGACGGTCAGTACTGTTTCCCAGCTGCCGCTCCATGGAGGCGCGGTGGATGGTAGTATAAATCTCGGTGATGAATCCATCATCGAGATTTTTTTCTTTTGCCATAGCGCGTACTTTCTCCAGAACGGCGTTCCAGCGGCCGGTCTGCAGGACGGTCAGGCCGCTGCGCTCCTTGATGCGGCCGATGGCCTCGGAGATGCTCATGCGCTCTGACAGCAGGTCGATGAGGGAGGCGTCTATCCGGTCAATGCCGGTGCGAAGGTCGTCTATGGCGGCTGCGGCCTCTGCGTCCGGGGTGGAGCTGCTGCGTATCCTCAGGCGGCCGAGCATATCTCTGAGGGCCCCCGGGGTAATCTGTTGGGCGGCATCGCTCAGGGCCTGGTCCGGGTCGGGATGTACCTCCACCATCAGTCCGTCGAATCCCAGGATCAATGCCTGACGCGAAATGTCCTCCACTAAGTCGCGGCGGCCGGTGATGTGGCTCGGGTCGCAGAGCAGCGGCAGGCCGGGGAAGCGGCGGCGCAGCTCGACGGGTATCTGCCAGAACGGAGGGTTGCGGTAGATGCTCTCCCCATAGGAATGGAATCCGCGGTGGACGGCGCAGACGCAGTCCATCCCGCAGCGGACGAACCGCTCGATGGCTCCGCTCCAGATCTCGGGGTCGGGGACGAGGGGATTCTTGACAAATACCGGAGTGCCGGTGCCGCGCAGGGCCTCGGCTATCTCCTGGACCAGGAAAGGATTGCCGGTGGTGCGGGCCCCGATCCATACGGCGTCTATTCCATTTTTCAGGATGACTTCCACGTGCCGGGCGTTTGCCACTTCCGTGACGGTCTTCATGCCTGTGGCCGTGCCGGCTTCCCGCAGCCATTGTGCCCCTTTTTCCCCTACGCCCTCGAAACTGCCGGGGTGGGTGCGGGGCTTCCACAGGCCGCCGCGGAGGACATTGATCCCTATTTTCTTAAGGGTGAGGGCCTCCTGGATGAGACTTTCCCTGCTCTCCACGCTGCACGGCCCTGCGATCACGCAGCACTGACCTGCGATCACGTCGCCCGGCCCGTTTTCTTCATTAGGCCGCCTGCTGCCGGAGAAAAGCTCCCAGTCCTGTATTCGTATTTGACAAAAATCGCTCATATAAGACTCAGCAAAAGTATTCAAAGATTGCGAAAATAACAAACGGTTTCACCTCCCGGAATGTTGTCTCTACCTCCGGACGGCAGTCTCTCCATTCCAGGCGGCTGCCCCTTCCTTCCCTCCAGTACTGGCTGCCTCGCTCCTCCGGAAGGTGGTGATGGATCGGCGTAATCGTCCCCACCTTCCGGGACTGCGGAGCACATAAACCTAAGAGGATGCCTCATAAAAACTCATATAAAATCTTCTGGAATTTGGAGGTTGGGCTTTTTTTTTTAACTTGCAGACGCATTCCGGTAAAATCCGTTGAACCTGTTGCGTATTTGCCAGTGGCATTCAGTAGGCCTGAAACCATAAGATGGTGAGTAGCTTGATTAATGTGATAAATTATATACAACTTAAAGCAGATACTTATGAAAGTAAACTTTATTATCCTCTTTTTAATGGTTTCCTATCTTTTTTTACATTCGTGTTCTCTGGACAACATGGGATTCGATATTGAATCTGATTCAGAAGAAGTAATTGTTGATACAAAATCAACAGATTTCTCATACCTTGATAGACCTATGGTGTTGGGAGATAAACTTGAAAATCCGTATACAATCAATAATATGCGTAATGCGTATCAGGCATTGGAAGAACAGGGTTCAAAGCCAAGTTTCCCGATATCAGAAATTAAAATCACGCACTACTATGTGAAATTTATGCCAGAGACAGTTGAAGAGTTCAATGCGCTTGAAGAATATGACGGTTTGGAATTGTTTGATCATCCTCTTGATTATGAGATATTGCAAGAGGGCAACTATTATCGTCAACCAGGTATTGCAGACAGTTTGCCGACATGGCAGTATGCATCTATATCAGCATCGGATTGGTTTAGTATAAATAACTCCATATCTATTTCCTACGATGTCTTGGATAGTCTGTGTATTGAATTGCAAAGTGGTAATGTGGTAGGAAAGACATCAGTAAACGTAGATTCGTATATTTCTGATTTTGAAGCTGTGGAATTGATGTCGTTTGAGCTTACAGGAAATGCTGATGAAGATATATTGACAAAAGGCTCCTCCTCATGGACTCCAAGTGGTAGAATCATGGCATTTGACAATGTTGTGAATGGATTAATTCCATTGGAAAATGTTAAAGTACGTGTAAATAATTTCTGTAAGGTTTCAGTTGGATATACGGACGAATTCGGCTATTTTACATGTAATAAGTCGTATACAGCTAAAGTAAGATATAAAATAGTATGGGAAAGCGATAAGTGGGATATTAGAGATGGCAGTGTCCTTCAGGCTTACTATAATGACAGCGGTAAAAGGAAAGGCCCTTGGTATCTCAATATCCCGAATGGTGACAGCAAATCATTGAGATATACTGTAATCCACCGTGCATTGCAGAGATATTACTATGGTACTACAAATGGCCTCATTCGTCCAAGTAATAGTTTTGGTAAAGTAAAAGTGGCATACTATCAAAAAAGTGGTGACGGAACTTATGGCGATTTCAGATATTATATCCAGCAATTGACATTTGGAATATTTCCAAGTATAAGAATATATGGAAAGCGATCCAATGGTGCTTATAGGGATCTTTCATCAATATATAGCACTGTCTCGCATGAAATGGCACATGCTTCTCATTATATGAATTCAAAAAGTAATTTTAAAAGATCTCCTAATAGATTGTTGGAAAGTTGGGCAAGGTGTGTGCAAGTTCATCTGACCGACTATGAATACGAAGACCTCGGAGTGAGGGATATGTTAAATGAGTATGTATCTGTTCCGATTAAAATTATTCAGATAGGAACAAATGATACATTGAGTGCATATAGGAAACTAATTAAACCTGATGGGCAATATAATTTCCAAAATTGGAAATTTACCTACACAGACGAAACAAGTGTTACATATACTCCTTTTTTTATTGACTTGATGGATGATTATAACCAAAGTGAGTATTATAGTTTGAATAATCAAAATGAAGCTTCATGCGTACCTGATGATAAAATATCAGAGATTCCAATTTCGGTTTTGGAGGATATCATATTGTCGTCATCGTCTTTCAGTGTAGTGGAGCAAAAACTGAGGGATTATGTTTCATCCCATGAAGACGAGAAAAAGGGAATTACAATTGAAAATCTTCAGATATTACTTAATTGTTATAATAATGAATAATGATGAAAAAAGTTGTCATTCTAGCGGTTGCGGCTCTGGCGGCAGGACTGCTGTGCAGTTGCCGTAACGGACGGTTAATAACTTATGAGCTTTCTGCGACAATTGCCTATGAAAACAAAAGCGGTTCGGATATAAAGGTATTGTCAGTGGGGCATCCTTTTCCGGACGATACCTTGGAGGTGTTCAGTCTCAAGGCGGATTCGGCGGTATCTTTTTTTGAAGAAAGGCCCCCTGTTTTCGAATGGGTCCCCGTTGCCATGCCTTCAGGCAAGATTTCCGGATACAAGCTGGATCATGCCCTTATAGTATTTGACGGGAGGGATACCGTTGTCCACAGGTTGGACTTTGGGGACATTGAGAATACGGACGATGACGTGTTCGTGCCTTCGGACCACAACATCTGCGACATTTCCTCTTATGAACTGTCCTATACCGGACGCTATGGCTATGTGTCGATACAGACATATACATTTACTGAAGTAGACAGATATAATCATCAATAAACCATTTGACGTCTCATTTTTTATTGTATCTTTGCCCCGAAAAACAAAAACAACACGACGCAATGGCTAATATTTTTACTTCTTCCATCGGGAAAAAACTTATAATGAGTGTAACGGGATTATTCCTGATAATTTTCCTTCTCCTGCATGCGACCATCAACGGTTTGTCCCTCATCAGCGCCGACGCTTTCAGGGCAGGCTGTGACTTCATGGCCCTGCCCATTATCACAGTGATGGTGCCTATCCTTGCAGCCGGATTCATTATCCACATCATTTATGCCATCTACCTCTCATGGACCAACTACAAGGCCCGCGGCAACAACCGCTACGCCGTAGCCAACAAGAGCCAGGCCGACAACTGGGCAGCCAAGAACATGCTCGTCCTCGGTATCGTGGTTCTCGGTCTGCTGGCTTTCCACCTGACTCACTTCTGGGCTGACATGCAGCTGCTGCAGTTCCAGGGCGTGCCTCACGACCAGCTCGCCGATCCCTACGGACTGCTGCTCGAGACCTTCGGCTCATGGTGGGTGACCGTCCTGTACATCATCTGGTTCGTGGCTCTGTGGATGCACCTGACCCACGGTTTCTGGAGCGCATTCCACACTCTCGGTTGGAACAACAATATATGGATCGGCCGCCTGAAGGTGATTTCCTACATCGTGGCTACCATCATCTGTCTGGTGTTCGTGGCAGTGGCTGTGGTATCCTGCCTGAAGGCCAACGCTATAATGTAATTTACGGCGTGTCATAACGGGTAAACTGCTGCGGCATCTTCAGCCACGTGAACTTCGACGTCTTGCATTTTACTCATTCTGACACACCTCCAAATAGACTTTAGAAATAATGGGCTGTGGTTGAAGCATTTCGACACAGCCTTTTTAATTTTAAGTATATGAAAAACATACTGATTTCTCTCGCACTTGTGCTCTGTCCGGCGGTTCTGGCCGCTCAGGGACAGGAGGACCGGCTGCCTTACTGGCAGGACGTACAGACTGTGGAGGTGAACCGGGAATATCCCCGCGCGGCCTTCATGAGCTATCCGGACTCGGCGACCGCCGCCGCGTACCGTTACGAGAACAGCCCGCGCTACCTGCTGCTCAACGGAGTGTGGAAGTTCTACTTCGTGGATGCCTACCGCGACCTTCCGGAGAATATCACCGATCCTGCTGTGGACGCTTCCGGCTGGCACGATATCAATGTGCCCGGCAACTGGGAGGTGCAGGGATTCGGTACGGCCATCTATACCAACCACGGCTACGAGTTCAAGCCGCGCAATCCTACGCCGCCCGTGCTGCCCGAGGACAATCCGGTGGGAGTCTACCGCCGGGAGTTCACCGTACCCGAGTCCTGGGACGGTTCCGAGATATTCCTGAATATCGACGGGGCCAAGTCCGGCGTGTATGTGTATCTGAACGGACGCGAGGTGGGCTACAGCGAGGACTCGAAGACCTCGGCAGAGTTTGCGGTGAGCGACTATCTCGTGCCCGGCGAGAACACTCTGGTGCTGAAGATTTACCGCTGGAGCACCGGCTCCTATCTGGAGTGCCAGGACTTCTGGCGGATGAGCGGTATCGAGAGGGATGTATACCTGTGGTGCCAGCCGAGGGAGGCCGCACTGAAGGATTTTGCGATAGTGTCCACGCTGGACGACACCTATACCGACGGTCTGCTGTCGGTGAGGGCTGTGCTGAAGAATACCGCCGCGGAGGGCTCAGAGGCCGTGCTGCGCGGGACCCTGACCGGACCGGACGGAGCTGTGGTATGGTCTGAGGCTCAGGAGGTCGGCCTGGATGCCGGCGGTACCTCTGAGGTGCGCTTCGAGAGCCGTATCCCGGACGTCAGGCCCTGGTCGGCCGAGCATCCGGACCTGTACCGGCTGACCATGACCGTCTATGCTGACGGACAGGCGGTGGAGACCGTGCCCTATCACGTGGGCTTCAGAAAGTTCGAGATCAAGCCTTCCGGCCAGCTCTCTCCCGAGGGCCGTCCCTACGTGCTCTTCTACGTCAACGGCCAGCCCGTCAAGCTCAAGGGCGTCAATACCCACGAGCACAATCCCCTTACCGGCCACTATGTCACCGAGGACCTGATCCGCCGTGACCTGGAGCTGATGAAGCAGAACAACATCAATACCGTCCGTCTGGCCCATTATCCCCAGGGCCGCCGTTTCTACGAGCTCTGCGACCAGTACGGACTGTACGTCTACGATGAGGCCAATATCGAGTCGCACGGCATGTACTACAACCTGCGCAAGGGCGGAACCCTCGGCAACAACCCCGAATGGCTCGCAGCCCACATGGACCGTACCATAAACATGTACGAGCGCAACAAGAACTACCCCTGCATCACCGTCTGGTCCCTCGGCAACGAGGCCGGCAACGGCTACAACTTCTACCAGACCTACCTCTGGATCAAGGACCGCGAGCTCTCCGGCATGAACCGTCCCGTCTGCTACGAGAGGGCGCAGTGGGAGTGGAACAGCGACATGTACGTGCCGCAGTATCCCGGCGCCGAATGGCTGCGGGCGATAGGCCGCTCCGGCAGCGACCGTCCCGTAGTGCCCTCGGAGTATTCCCACGCCATGGGCAATTCTTCCGGCAGCCTCTCCCTGCAGTGGGATGAGATCTACCGCTATCCCAACCTTCAGGGCGGATACATCTGGGACTGGGTGGACCAGGGCCTGTGGCAGGACCGTGACGGAGGCTTCTGGGCCTACGGCGGGGACTTCGGGGAGAATGCTCCGAGTGACGGCAACTTCCTCTGCAACGGTATTGTCAATCCCGACCGCAATCCCCATCCCGGAATGACGGAAGTCAAGCATGCCTACCAGAATGCCGCATTCCTCCCCTCCGGATACGTCGATGAGCCTACGGCCGAGCGTGTCCTGACCACCGGGCGGCTCTCATTTGCCTCGGTGCCCTCCGACGGACGGGTGACCGTGGAGGTCGTGAACCGTTTCTATTTTACCTCACTGAGTGCCTATGACTTTGAGTATGAGCTGACAGCTGACGGACGGACGGCCGCTTCCGGGGAATTTTCCGTGGATGCCGCTCCTCAGGATACCGCCGAGGTGTCGATAGAGCTGCCTGCTATGAGCGGTTCCGGTGTGGAGTATTTTCTGAACCTTTATATGAAGCAGCGCTCCGGTGTTCCGGGTATCCCCGCCGGGCATGTGCTGGCTTCGGACCAGATAGCCTTCCCTGTGAGCGGGGAGCGTCCTGCGTATGCTGAGGGCCGCGGACCGGCTCTGTCGATTGATTCCGTATCGTCGGAGGGCGTGGTGCGGATATCCTCATCCTCGGTGTCCTGGGTATTTGACCGCTCGGAGGCTGCCGTCACCTCCTACAAGGTGCGCGGGGTCGAGTATTTTGCCGACGGCTTCGGACTTCGTCCCAATTTCTGGCGCGGGCCCAATGACAATGACTACGGCAACGGGGCTCCCAAGCGGCTGCAGATCTGGAAGACCTCTTCGCGGGAGCTGAAGGTCGGCTCCGTGTCGGCTGTCATGGACGGCGCGGATGCGGTGATGACGGTGGAATATCTGCTGGCGGCCGGCAACAAGTATGTAGTCGAGTACCGCGTACATCCCGACGGGGTGGTGGATGCCCGGCTGCATTTTACTCCGGCGCTGATGCCCGAGGTTTCGTCCGAAGTCTCGGAGGCCACTCTGACCGCGACCTATACTCCGGGACAGGAATCCCGCGTGGGGCTGAAGGCCCGTCCGGAGGTGCCCCGTATCGGTGTGCGCTTCCGTCTGCCGGTGAGCATGAATGACGTGACCTGGTACGGACGCGGTCCAGGGGAGAACTATGTCGACCGCAGCAGAGGCTCGCTGGTCGGGCTGTACACCTCTACCGCTGAGGACATGTACTTTCCTTACGTGCGTCCTCAGGAGAACGGTCATCGCAGCGATACCCGCTGGGCGGCGTTCTATGGCGGGGGCAGCGGGCTGATGGTGGTGGCTGACGCTGGCTGTGCTGAAGACCATGACGGAGTATCAGAGTGTGATGCTTCCGGGAACGGGCTTTCCGGGACTGTGTGCGGGGCTGGAGGAACAATCGGTTTCAGTGCGTTGAGGAATCCGATAGAGGATTTCGATTCGGAAGAGGCCGTGGAGCACGACTACCAGTGGCCCAACTTCACTCCCGAGCAGATCGCCTCGAAGGATTCCGCCGAGGCCAAGGATGTGCTGCGCCGTATGCACCACGTGAACGATATCGTGCCGCAGGACTACGTTGAGGTCTGCGTCGACATGCGCCAGCAGGGTGTCGCCGGCTACGACAGCTGGGGTGACCGTCCCGAGCCGCAGTACCAGCTCCCCGCCGACCGCGACTACACCTGGGGCTTCACCCTCGTGCCCGTCAAGAACGTCCGCGATGCGCAGCGCAAGGCTGTCTACGACTACGGGCGGTAGCAGCGTTGCAGCGTTTAGTGGTTCTCTATTCCTTTTACTATTCCGCAATGGCAGCGTTTCCCGCGATTCTCTGCCGTTGCGGAATAGCTTTTTTCGCCGCACCCTCTCCACAGGCCATTTGTGCCGCATTGTGCCGCCGTCCCTTTTCCACAACGGCAGCAAATCCCGCGATTCACTGCCGTTGCGGCACCGCGCTTTTCTGCCGCACCCTCTCTACAGGCCTTCTGAACGGCATTGTCCCTCCGCTCCTCTTCCACAATGGCAGCATTTCCCGCGATTCTCTGCCGTTGCGGAATAGCTTTTTTCACCGTACCCTCTCTACAGGCTCTCTGCGCGGCATTGTCCTTCCGCTCCTTTTCCACAATGGCAGCAAAACCTGCGATTCTCTGCCGTTGCGGAATAGCTTTTTCGCCGCACCCTTGCTGCAGGCCATTTGTTCCGCATTGTCCCTCTGTCCCTCTTCCACAATGGCAGCATTTCCTGCGATTCTCTGCCGTTGCGGCACGGCTTTTTTCGCCGCACCCTTGCTGCAGGCCATTTGTTCCGCATTGTCCCTCTGTCCCTCTTCCACAATGGCAGCATTTCCTGCGATTCTCTGCCGTTGCGGCACGGCTTTTTTCGCCGCACCCTTGCTGCAGGCCATTTGTTCCGCATTGTCCCTCTGTCCCTCTTCCACAATGGCAGCATTTCCTGCGATTCTCTGCCGTTGCGGCACGGCTTTTTTCGCCACACCCTCTCTACAGGCTCTCTGCGCGGCATTGTCCCTCCGTCCCTTTTCCACAACGGCAGCATCTCCTGCGATTCTCTGCCGTTGCGGTAACGCTTTTTCTGTTGCCCCCTTGCTACAGGTTCTCTGCGCGGCATTGTCCTTCTGTCCCTCTTCTACAATGGCAGCAAAACCCGCAGTTCTCTGCCGTTGCGGTGAGACAGGCACTTTTTTGTTATCTTTGCTCGCGGAAATATTGAACGAATAACCGATATCGATATGAAATTTATCTCATGGAACGTGAATGGCCTGAGGGCCTGCTGCGGCAAGGGTTTCGAGGACTCTTTCCTGGCACTGGACGCGGACTTTTTCTGCCTGCAGGAGACCAAGATGCAGGAGGGACAGCTGGACCTGGCCTTCGAGGGCTACCGCTCATATTGGAACTACGCTCAGAAGAAGGGCTACTCCGGGACTGCGATATTCTCGCGCCATGAACCGCTGTCGGTTACATACGGACTCGGGCTGGAAGAGCACGATACCGAGGGCCGCGTGATTACCCTCGAGATGCCGGATTTCTATCTGGTGACGGTCTATACGCCCAATTCGCAGGATGAGCTGCGGCGGCTGGACTACCGCATGACCTGGGAGGACGAGTTCCGCGCCTATCTGCTGCGCCTGGATGCCGTCAAGCCCGTCATCGTCTGCGGTGACTTGAATGTGGCTCACAAGGAGATTGACCTGAAGAACCCGAAGACCAACCGGATGAACGCCGGATTCACCGACCAGGAGCGCGGCAAGTTCTCCGACCTGCTCGCCGCCGGATTCACCGATACCTTCCGCCATTTCTATCCCGACACCGAAGGCGCCTACTCCTGGTGGTCCTACCGTTTCAAGGCCCGCGAGAAGAACGCAGGGTGGCGCATCGACTATTTCCTCGTCTCCAACCGTTTGCAGCCCAAGCTCCTCGGTGCCACCATCCACAACGAGATATTCGGCTCCGACCATTGTCCCGTAGAGCTTACCCTCGACATCTGACGAAACTCTCTCATCGGATATCTCGCTCTACTGGCATCTTTCTTTTTCCACAACGGCAGTGTTTTCCGCGAATAGGTGCCGTTGTGGCATCGCCGTTCATGCTGCACCCTCTCTACAGGCCTTCTGCGCGGCATTGCCCTTCTATCTCCTTTCCACAACGGCAGCAAAACCCGCGATTTACTGCCGTTGTGATTGCCGTTACTGCCGTTGTGGAAGGGACTTTGCCTGCCCAATTGCACTTTCGGTAAAATATTTTACCTACCCTATAACATTTTCCGGGATAATCCGGAATAATACAGTATCTTTACCTCACGTCCCTGCAGTACTTAGCGTACAAATCCTTAAAACATAATAAAATGAGAGCACCGTATCACTATTGCTACACCTCTCATGGAGAGGTGCTTTGCCGGGACGATGAAGATTTTTGCCGGCTTCTGTGCAGGATCGCACAGATATCGGAGACCATGAACGCGGGTATTTTCGCGTACGCGTTGATGTCCACTCATGCGCATCAGATTATCGAAACTGATAACCTGCCTGAGTTCTCGAGGCGGCTCAGGCATTCGTACACAAGTACTTTCAACAAGAAATATCATCGGAAAGGACCTTTGGGCGAGAAGAATTTCTTCAGTCTAGAACTTCGCGGCATAGAACATAAGGCCGCAGCAATCAGCTATGTTCTGAAAAATCCAGTGCATCATCAGGTATGCGTGAATCCTTTCAGTTATCCGTACAGTACAGCGGGCCTGTACTTTGGCAGTGCGGTCGGAAAGGCCGGATGTGGGTCCGGAACGGTTCTGACACAAAAAGAGCGGGTGCATGAGACCCTTGCCAGGAAACTGCTCAGGCGCAGCAAGCCATTGACGGACCTGCTTCGGCTGGATGACCGGGGAAGTATCGACCCGGCGTCATTTGTGGAGTACAAGGCAGTTGAAACGATATTCGGTACATACAATGCCTTTCAATATAATCTTCACAGGCGCGACTATGAGGAATGGAAACAGCAGCAGAAACAGGATGGTACAGATGATGAGCCTGTTACACTGGGGTCTATAGAGCCGTGGATGTCCCGGGAGGAGGTTGAGGCATTCGAGCGGAAGAGCAAGCACTGGTATAGGGAGGAGGCTGTCTCGGATATGGAACTGTGCCGGATAATTGACACGGATATCATAAATCGGTATGGGCGGAAAAGTTACTGGCATCTGACTGAGGATGAGAAGAAAGAGACGGCGAAATGGCTTATGGAGAATTTCAATGCCACAGAGGCGCAGGTATGTAGGTGTCTTGCCCTGCCGTATAAGAAAAAGGGATAAAAGGGGGCTTTCCGCAACGGCAGGGAATCGCGGGTTTTGCTGCCGTTGTGGTAGGGGGAACGGAAGAGGGATGCCGCTCAGAAGGACTGTGGCAGGGGTGGCGAGGAAGATGCCGTTCCGCAACGGCAGGGAATCGCGGGAAATGCTGCCGTTGTGGTAAGGGAATGGAAGAGGGATGCCGCTCAGAAGGGCTGAGGCATGGGTGCCGGGGAAAATGCAGTTCCGCAACGGCACCGAACCGCTGGATTTGCTGCCATTGTGGTAGGAGCGGAGGGGGAAATGCCCGCAGAAGGTCGGGATAGGAGGGGCGCTGGCTACATGAGGATGACGGAGACATCGCGGGGACCGTGGGCGCCGATGACGAGGGCCTGCTCGATGTCGGCGGTCTTGGAGGGGCCGGCGATGAAGCTGCCGAAGTCGTAGGTGTCGAAGTCCTCCCTGGAGTAGGCCTCGTGCATGGTGCATACGATCTGGGTGCGGTCCAGGAGGATGACCAGGGCCTCGGGGATGAACAGCAGGGCTTTGTGGCGGAATGTCCGGGGAATCCAGACGGCGCCGTTCTCGGCGACTCCGAATGCTCCGCGGACGATGGCGACGTCGGTACCGGCCAGGCTGCGGGGGTCTTCCAGTTGGTCGGGGTTGAAGGTGGCGCAGGCAGCGGCTTCTGGCAGGTTGGAGGCTATCCGTCTGGCATCGGGGTATGTCCGGCGGACAATCTCGGCTACTGCGTCGGCAGCAGACCGGCCTTCCTCCAGCAGGAAGCAGCGGGCAGCGGCGGCCTTCACGACCCTTTCCCGGAACTCTGCCAGAGGGTCTTCGAATGTCATGGGGGTGAATCCCAGCGGACCTCTTTCCAGGGGTGCGGGGCTATTGGCCCTGAGGGCCTCGAGTATTGTATCCTTACTGTTCATTTTTCAGTTCCTCCTTCCATATTTGTTCAAATGTGCGGGACGTGAATTCCGGCAGCTCGCGGTCGCGTCCCCAGGCATTGGCCCCGCAGTACAGCAGACCGCGCGGAGCGATTTTCTCTCCGAGGCGCCCGGCCCTGACGCAGAAATGGAACATGCCGGGGTTGCGGAGGGCGGTGTTGAGCACCTTGACGATGCCCTTCTTGACCGGATTGGCCAGTCCGAGGGAATCGAGTTCCTGCCTCCAGGAGTAGATTTGCTCTCCGAGGTCGATCTTGGCGGGGCAGACATTGGAGCAGGACATGCAGAGGCTGCA
>CABMPD010000023.1 GCA_902388455.1 uncultured Alistipes sp.
CCGGTATTCCTTTTCGCATCCTGCATTGCCCGGCATAGAGGTTAGAGTAGGCGATCAGATAGAAAAAGTGCGAAGATTTCCTGGGACAGTGCGTGAGTACAAGAGTGATCAAGTACTGTATTGGTCTTCAGAGGAAGTGGATCCAGACGATGTAATGTGGTCTATGTATCCGCGTTTTTACTATAATGAAAACGGAGTGATAGAGGAAATAGCATATTATTATGATTAAATTATTTCTGACATTAATAGTGGCAGCTCTTGCCGTGAGTGCCCGTGCTCAGGAGACCGTTGGCGGTCTGGTGATAGGCCAGACGTATGACTATGATTATATAATCTCCGTGCTGGGTGAGCCGGATTATGTGTCTCATGACATGTACGAGTTCCTTGTGTACAAAGAAAAACGTCTGTCAGCCGAAGCCGAAGCTTTGCCTGTAGGTCCTCCTACAGGTACTGCGCAGGAGGCTCCTAAGGAAGACTCTTTTGGGTTTGCCCCAGGGGTTGACGGTTGGTATTACATTTCCTATTTCATTTATACGGACCGGTATTCCTTTTCGCATCCTGCATTGCCCGGCATAGAGGTTAGAGTAGGCGATTCGATAGAAAAAGTGCGAAAATTCCCCGGGACCTTATGGGGAAAAGAGTTTGAAAGAGGTGGCGGGAAATTATATTGGTCTGATAAGCAGATAGATCCTGACAACGAGCTGTGGGCGATGTATCCTTATTTTTATTATGATAAGGATGGGGTGATAACATCGATAGAGTATTACTATGATTAAACTTACATTATGTGGAGAATCAGATTATTCATGCTGCTGTCTATTGCAGCTCTTGCCGTGAGTGCACATGCTCAGCAAACCGTTGACAGTCTGACGTGTGAGCAGATACAGGATGTTCTGAACAGGATTCCTGATACAATTTGTGTTTTTGATCCATCGCAGTATTTCGCAGCTACTTCTTATGAAATGGCAGTGTTGGAATTTCCTGTGAAAGAGGCTTCCAGAAACTTGGATTTTGACAATGCGAAGATGTTTTCCGTCGGCGAAGCTGAGTGGTTGCAGATTCCTATACAGACAGAGGGCATTCCGCAAGAGGGAGTTCTCAGATTTCCAAATATTGAACTGAATGACAGTCCTATGTCTCCACCGGGTGCTGTAAGTACATATCTTATTGTCCAGAACAGAAAAAAGGGTGCTTCCTCCAAGAGGTCTATAAATGTGGTAATGATAGTTCCTCAGCCGAAATATATGACCCAGGGGCAGCTGGACAGCCTGGATTTCTTTTACAGCGGTCATTTCAACGGAGTGTTGTTCTATTCGAATGTATATGGAAAAATCTTAAAGGTAGAGACATACATCAATGGCGAAAGAGATCAGCGCGGTCGTATCCCCGACGGTATCAATCCGCAGGATGAGGTATTGGTTACCGTCCGTTTCTTTCGGAACAGTTTCCTGAAGGGTGATAGAAATGTGTCAGGAATGGCCTATGTGGTGGAAGACAGGAGGGACGAGACAGAATAAACTGCTCCCTTCGGGAGGTGGGCGGAAATGGTTGGAAGCTGTGATGTTTACCGGTGCATCATCTCTTCGAGCAGAAGTTTTGCGCGGCGGATGCGGGTGCGTACGGTGTTGAGGGGCAGGCCGGTCTCGTCGGCGATGTCCTGGTAGGAGAGGTCGTGGAGCAGGCGCAGCTCGGCTATCCGGCGGTAGCGGTCGGGCAGGGCGGCGATGGAGCGGATGAACAGGTCGTAGGACTGGTCGTCTATCATGTGGTCCTCGGGGGAGCTTTCGGTCTCATGGCCTTCTACGACGGGCTCGTCGGCCTCGCCGAGCTTGACGGTGGAGAATGTGCTGCGGCGGCGGATATGGTCTATCGAGGTGTTGCGGGCGATGGAGAAGAGCCAGGTCCGGAAGAGGTATTCGGGGTTGAAGCTGCCGATGCGCTGGTAGGCCTTTCGCAGGCTTTCCTGGCAGATGTCCTCGGCGTCTGTGGGGTTGGGGCAGATGCTCTGGATGTAGAGGCGCAGCTGTCCGGTGTAGCGGGCGGCCAGGGAGGAGAAGGCCTGTGTGTCTCCGGACATGGCCTTGAGGGCCAGGCCGTTGTCATCGAAGTCAGTGCCGGAACCGTTTTTTTGTGCCGGTGCATCAGCGTTCCCGGTGTTTTTGATGTCTTCTGCCATATCTGTAAATGTTATTTAAGTAATTCCTTTTAATGTGCTTCCAGCCAGTTGGCCCCGCTCCCGCACTCGACGGTCAGCGGCACTGCCAGTTCGACCACGCTCTCCATCTCGCGGCGTACCAGTTCCATGACGGCGGCGGCCTCGTCCGCAGGGGCGTCGAAGACCAGCTCGTCGTGTACCTGGAGTATCATCCGGGTCCGGTAGCCTCCGTCCTTCAGCGCGGCTGCCACCCGGTTCATGGCCATCTTGATGATGTCGGCGGCGCTGCCCTGGATGGGGGCGTTGATGGCGTTGCGCTCGGCAAATCCCCGGACGGTGGCGTTGCGCGAGCCTATGTCCTTGATGTACCTCCGTCGGCCGAAGATGGTGGACACATATCCCTTCTCCCGCGCCTCGGCCTTGGTCCTCTCCATGTAGTCCGCGATGGCCGGATAATGCCGGAAGTATTCCTCGATGAGTTCCGAGGCCTCCTTGCGCGGAATGTCCAGCCGCTGCGACAGTCCGAAGGCCGATATGCCGTAGATGATGCCGAAGTTGGCGGTCTTGGCCCGGCGGCGCTGTTCGGGTGTGACTTCCTCCTCGCTGACCTTGAACACTTTGGCCGCAGTGGCAGTGTGGATGTCGCGTCCGTGCCGGAAGGCGTCGATCATGTCGGTGTCCCCGCTGATGGCGGCCATCAGGCGCAGCTCTATCTGGGAGTAGTCGGCCGAGATGATGACCCGCCCCGGCTCCGAGGGTACGAATGCCTTGCGGATCTCCCGGCCCATCTCGGTGCGGATCGGGATGTTCTGCAGGTTGGGGTGGGTCGAGCTCAGTCGTCCGGTAGCGGTAAGAGCCTGGTTGAATGTCGTATGTACCCGTCCGTCCCGCGGGTCGATGAGGGTGGGGAAGGGCTCGATGTAGGTCGAGATGATCTTCTTGACGGCCCTGAACTGCAGGATGTCCCCGATGACCGGATGACGGTCCTTCAATGCCGTAAGGGTTTCCTCGTCAGTGGAATAGTTGCCTTTCTTGTTCTTGCGGGCCTTAGGGTCCAGCTTCATCCTGTCGAAGAGCACGGCCCCGAGCTGGACGGGGGATGAGACGTTCAGTCCCGGCTCTCCGGTCTCCTCGCGGATGCGGGCCTCGATGACAGCCAGCTGCTTCCCGAGCTCCTGCCCGTAGGCGGCCAGCATGTCCGTGTCTATCCGCACGCCGCAGTACTCCATGTCGGCGAGCACCCGGATCAGCGGCATCTCTATGTCGTTGTATATCTTTTCAATGGAAGGGTCCCGGGCAAATTCCTCCAGCAGCGCGTCCCTCAGCGGCAGCATCAGCGAGGCATCCACGGCGTCCCTCCGCTGAGCGGCAGCACTGTCCTCAGGTCCAATGTCGGAGGGCTGGGAGAAAAGGTCCGGTTCGGCAGTCCCGGCGGCGCTGCTGCCGTCATCGGCCGCACCGGTATCGGCAGGTTCTCCGTCCAGTGAGCGGCACAGCTCCAGGTCCAGCCCCAGATACGACTGCACGAGGGTATCCAACCGG
Organism: uncultured Alistipes sp.; assembly: GCA_902388455.1. Classification (GTDB taxonomy): domain Bacteria; phylum Bacteroidota; class Bacteroidia; order Bacteroidales; family UBA932; genus Coprenecus. The sequence goes on from CABMPD010000023.1 coordinate 3,698, forward strand.
TGCGAGGTCTCCGGATTGACGAGGTAGTGCATCAGCTCCAGGTCGGCCAGAGGACCGTTCAGTTCAATGCCCTCCCGCCTCAGCACCTGAATGCAGCGCTTGAGGCCGTAGCCCGCCTTGACGATGCCGGGGGCTTCGAGGATGCCGCTGGCGGCGGCAGGATCCGCGGTGCTGAATGTAAGCGCGGGAGCATTGTCCCCACTGCCCGGAACGGAGAGGAAGAGCCGCTGCCGGGAGGGGGCCCCTGCATCATTGTCCCTCAGGACAATTCCCACCGCTCCGGCCGCCTGCGCCGCTGCCGCCAGCCGCTCCGGGTCGGAGGTCATCTCCATCCGGTGCCGCGGCTGTTCCTTCCGGGCCGGGGACTCCTTGGAGACGGCGGCCGCGGAGGGTAGGAGGGGCAGCAGGGACGGACATTCGTATTTGTTGAACAATGCGGCTGCGGCACTGCCGTCCCGGAGGTCCATCCGCAGGTCCTCCTCGGAACAGGAGGAAACGTCCACATCGGTCTTTATTGTCACCAGGAAGCGGCTCATCTCCAGATGGTCCGCGGCCTCCCGCACGGCTGCGGCCTGCTTCGGGGGCAGCTCGTCCAGATGCTGCAGGATGCCGTCGACCGAGCCGTACCTCCCTACCAGCTTTCTGGCTCCGACCTCGCCTATGCCCCTGACGCCCGGAACATTGTCCGAAGTGTCCCCCCAGATGGTGAGGATGTCGATGACCTGGTGCGGGTCGCTGATGCCGAATTTGGCGCAGATCTCCTCCTTCCCGACCGTCTCGTCCTCCGCTCCGCCCTTGCCGGGCTTGACCTGGAAGACATGGTCGGAGATGAGCTGGCCGAGGTCCTTGTCGGGGGAGACCATGTACACGTCGCAGTCGGGTGAGCCCCAGCGGCGGGCCATGGAGCCTATCACGTCGTCGGCCTCGTAGCCGGGCACCATCAGGACGGGTATGCCGAGGGCCCTGACTATCTCGGTCAGAGGCTCCAGGGATTCCTTGATGACCTCGGGGGCGGCGCTGCGGGTGGCCTTGTATTCAGGGTAGGCCTCGTGGCGGAAGGTCTTGCACGGGGGGTCGAAGGCAACCGCCAGATGGGTGGGCCTTTCGCGGGCTATCATCTCGAGCAGATAGCGGGTGAACCCGAAGATGACCGAGGTGTCCTCGCCCCGGGAGTTGATCATCGGGCGGCGGATGAAGGCGTAGTACATCCGGAACATCAGGGCATGGCCGTCTATGAGGAAGAGTCTGTTCATGGCGTGTCTTTCAGGCTGAGGTTATTCGTTGTCGGACTCGAACCACTCGACGTAGGAGGTGGCGGTCTCGTGCAGGCGGAGCGAATGCAGGTGTACTCCGGCGGGCAGCTGGCCGCGGATGATGTCGGCGAAGTGCAGGATCAGGTTCTCGCAGGTGGGCTGGAAAGCCACGGTGATGACTCTCTGATAGGCTGAGGCTATCTCTGCCGCCAGCGGGGCTGACTCCCGCAGGATGAGGGAGTGGTCGAAGACGTCTATGATATGGTCGTTCACGATCCGCTTGAGGTCGGTGAAGTCTATGAGCATGCCTGACTTGGGGGTGCCGTCAGGGTTGGAGGGGGTGCCCTTGACAGTGACGTATAGTATATAGGAGTGGCCGTGGATATGACGGCATTTCCCGTCGTATCCGGTCAGTGCATGGGCCCCTTCGAACCGGAATTGTTTCGTGAGTCTGAGTGTTGGCATGGTGTATGCGTATATGTTTGATGAACTTTCAAAGTTAGTAATAATTTTGAAAATGCCGCGCCTCTTAAAATTTTGAAGTTTAAATTGGATTTTAATTACAATTTGCCTAAATTTGTAGGCGCGAAAATTGTAGAATTTAACAATAAACAAAACACTAACTATGGCACTTGATATTATCAATTACCTTTCCGACAATGCTAAGAGCATGAGAAGGTCCGCCATCCGCGACCTTCTGAACGTGGCCAACAGGCCTGAGATCATATCATTCGGCGGCGGTTTCCCCAACGCCGTGACTTTCCCCGTGGACGACCTCAAGGAGATCATGAACGAGCTGATGAACGAGAAGCCCGCACAGATTCTCCAGTATGGCTCGACAGAGGGCAGCGTGGCTCTGAGAAAACAGATTGCTAAGAAGTACGAGAAGGAAGGCGTGAAGGTGGACATCGAGAACATCCTCATCACCACCGCTTCCCAGCAGGCTCTCGACTTGATTTCCAGGATTTTCATCAATCCCGGTGATACCGTCCTCTGCGGTCTGCCCTCGTATCTGGGCGCTCTCCAGGCCATCTGGTCATATCAGGGACGTCCCGTAGGCATCCGTCACGACGAGGAGGCCGAGGCTGTGGTATCCGCTCTCTGCGCTGTGGGACAGAAGCCCAAGTTCATCTACGCCATCCCTGACTTCCAGAACCCTACAGGCGTGACAATGGATGTCAAGAGGCGTCAGGAGATCATCGACGTAGCCCGCAAGCACGACCTGATCATCATTGAGGACAGCCCCTACAAGGAGCTCCGCTACGAGGGTGAGTCATACCCGACCATGTATTCGATGGCTCCCGAGAGAGTGGTGCTGCTCGGCACATTCTCGAAGACATTCGTGCCCGGTTTCCGTCTGGGCTGGGTGCTCGCACCGAAGGAGATCATCGACCGTCTCATCGTGGCCAAGCAGTCCGCCGACCTCTGCACCCCTATCTTCAACCAGGAGGTGGCCGCCCGTTACATGGAGAAAGGCTACTACGACAGGAACCTCCAGAAGACCATCGACCTCTACCGTCACAAGAGGGACCTGATGCACCAGTACCTGACCGAGTACATGCCCGAGGGCGTTACCTGGACCCGTCCCGACGGAGGTCTCTTCCTGCTGCTGACCATGCCCGAGGGTCTGGACGCACGCGACCTGTTCGACATCGCCATCAAGGAGAACGTGGCCTTCGTCATCGGCGAGGTGTTCTTCTGCGACGGCAAGGGCCAGAACACCCTGCGTCTGAACTTCTCCTACGTATCCGACGAGGATATGCTGGAGGGCGTCAAGAGACTTGCCAATGCTATCAGGAAACTGATGGGAAAATAGTTTTTCTGATACGCTGAAGATTGAGGAGCCGTGATTGATACAGTCAGTCACGGCTCTTTTTGTGTCATTTGCCCTGGAGGATGCGTTCGGCCCGGATCAGGTCTTCGGGAGTGTCGATGGATACGCGCATGCCGGAGGTCTCTACGACCCGTATGCGGCGGCCGTGTTCCAGGAAGCGGAGGCACTCAATCTTCTCCGCGGCCTCCAGATCTCCCATGGGCCAGCCGGCGAACATCTCCAGGGCCTGGCGGCGGAAGGCATAGATGCCTATGTGGCGCCACCGGCCGGCTCCGCTTTCTGTGTCGCGGAGATAGGGTATGGGACTCCGGGAGAAATAGAGGGCAAACCCGGAGGCGTCGGTGATGACTTTGACGTTGTTGGGATTGGCAATATCTTCCGGCGAGGTCATCTTCTCTTTGAGGGTGCAGAGGTCGATGCTCTCTCCGCCCTCCTCGAAGAATGGCCGGAGCACCTGTTCTATGACTTCTTTCCGGGTGAACGGCTCGTCTCCCTGGATATTGACTACGATATCGCAGTCCAGACCTTCCACGGCCTCGGCTATGCGGTCGCTGCCGGTCTCGTGCTCCCGGCAGCTCATGATGCAGGGGATGCCGGCGGATGTGACAGCGGTGCGGATGCGATCGTCGTCCGTTACCGCGTAGACTTTGTCGAAAAGTCCCATTTCCGCTGCGGCCTCGCAGGTGCGGACTATGACGGGTTTGCCGCCCAGCAGCGCGAGCATTTTGCCCGGAAAGCGGGATGAGGCGTACCGGGCCGGAATCATGGCTATTGTCCTAATGCAATTCATGGCTCAAATTTAAGGATAATTATTACAAATTTATTAAATTTGTAGCTTGATGATTAAAACTTAGCCCATGCTTGCAACACTGATTATACTGGGACTTTCTGTCGTATTTTTCGTATGGGGCAAGGTCCGCTCTGACATCGTGGCCCTGTGTGCGCTGATTGCCCTGCTGATATTTCACATACTGACTCCCACAGAGGCCCTCTCCGGCTTCTCCAACTCTGTGGTGATCATGATGGCCGGACTCTTTATTGTCGGCGGCGCCATATTCCAGACCGGTCTGGCGAAGATGATCAGTTCCAAGATACTGAAATTGGCGGGAAAGAGCGAGACGCGGCTTTTCCTTCTGGTCATGATCGTGACATCGGCTATAGGCGCTTTCGTGAGCAATACCGGTACGGTCGCGCTGATGCTGCCGATAGTCGTGAGTCTCGCCGCGGGAGCCGGAGTCAATTCGGGCCGGCTGCTGATGCCGCTTGCCTTCGCCAGCAGTATGGGAGGCATGATGACCCTGATCGGTACGCCGCCCAACCTTATTATCCAGGATACACTTACCGGAGCCGGATATGAGCCGCTTGGTTTCTTCTCCTTTCTGCCCGTGGGTCTGGTCTGTGTGGCGGTAGGCGTGCTGGTGCTGCTGCCGCTCACCAAGATTTTCCTGTCAGAAAAAGGAAAGAAGGATGACCGGGCTGCTTCCGGCAAGTCCCTCAGCCAGCTGGTGAAGGAGTACAGCCTTGCGGACAATCTGTTCCGTCTGAGGGTGACCGGCTCCTCGGATGTGGCCGGCAAGACGGTCGTGGACCTTGACCTCCGCAACCGTTACGGTCTCAACCTGATGGAAGTACGCCGCGGAGAAGGCTCCCAGCATCGTTTTCTCAAGACGGTGACTCAGAAGCTGGCCTCGTCCGACACGGTCTTTCAGGAGGGAGATGTGCTGTATGTCTCAGGAGAGGCGGAGAATGTCAGCCGTTTCGCCGATGACTTTTTCCTGGAGATGATGGACGGCCATTCGTCGGAGATGGCGGCCGGTGCCCCTTCCTCGACGGATGCCGGCAATACATTGGATTTCTACGATATAGGTATCGCTGAGATAGTCCTTATGCCTACCTCCACCATCATCGGACGGACGGTCAAGGATGCCGGATTCAGGGACAAGTTCAATGTCAACGTCCTGGGTATCCGCCGCAAGAAGGATTATATCCTGCATGACTTGGGCAAGGAGAAGCTTCACGGCGGGGACGTGCTCCTGGTGCAGGGTGCATGGCAGGACATAGGCCGTCTGAGCCGCGAGGATGCCGACTGGGTGGTGCTCGGGCAGCCGATGGAACAGGCTGCCAGGGTAACGCTGGACTACAAGGCGCCGGTGGCCGCTCTGATAATGCTGCTGATGATAGCCATGATGGTTTTCGACTTCATCAAGGTGGAGCCTGTGACGGCCGTGCTGATAGCCGCCGTACTGATGATACTTACCGGCTGCTTCCGCAGTGTGGAGGCCGCCTACAAGACTATCAACTGGGAGACCGTCGTGCTGTTCGCAGGCATGATGCCCATGTCCCTGGCCCTGGAGAAGACGGGAGTGTCGGCGATGATTTCCGGAGCTCTGGTCGGTGGCCTGGGATCCAACCCCTACGTCCTGATGGCCGGCATATATTTTACCACATCCCTGATGACCATGTTCATAAGCAATACGGTGACGGCAGTGCTGATGGCTCCCATAGCCCTTACCTGTGCCATGCAGGTGGGTATCAGCCCTGTGCCCCTGCTCTTCGGAGTGACAGTAGCCGCCAGCATGTGTTTCGCCTCGCCCTTCTCCACCCCGCCCAATGCGCTGGTGATGCCCGCAGGCCAGTATACATTCATGGATTATATCAAGGTCGGACTGCCCCTTCAGATCATCATGGGCGTAGTCATGGTCTTCGTCCTGCCGCTGCTATTCCCGTTCTGACGGTATGAATTTGAAAAACCGAGGGGATAGGATAGAATGCCGTTATCGGCACGGGGTCAAATCAATCAGCCAGTTCCCTAATACTGCCTGAAATTACTTCTTACCCGCTCAATCTTGCCGAATCTTATGCGCTTGTACGCCTTGATTCTGACAAGCCTGACAATCTCCATCCTGATGGAAACTATCACGAGTCTGCAATCTGTTCTTTTTGTCATATTGGATTAAATAAACTTCAAAACAAAAGCGGACATCCATTTAGGGATAGATGCCCGCCTTATTTTACTATAGTCATTCCAATATGACTTTGCAAAGTTATGGAATAAATCCTGAAAAACAAGAAAAATCAGTTAACGTCTGTGAATTATTTTACGAATGTGTCAAAATCCCAGCTGTGTCAATTTAACAAGGAATGATGTCAGAGTGTTATAAAACAAGAACAGAGGCTGGAAGTCCGGCCTCTGTCCCCTTGTGCGGGCGGGGGGACTCGAACCCCCACGCCTTGCGGCACCAGATCCTAAGTCTGGCTTGGCTACCAATTACAACACGCCCGCAGTTTTTCGGACTGCGGGCGCAAAGATAGTATTTTTCTTTAATATTTTAATATTACCAGCGGTCCTTGTCAGCGTCGATCTGCTTGAGGAGCTCACGGACGGCTACTTCCAGCTGTTCGTCGCGGCCCTGGACTGCCTCTTCAGGCTTGTTGCGCACGAGGAAGTCGGGCTCGAGCTGTGAGTTCTCGAGATATGTGCCTTCCTTGGTGCGGTAGCCGATGACGGGGATGCCGAAGTACATCGTGGGATCCTGGAGGGTCTCCCAGTTGACCGAGGTCATGGTGCCGGGCACGGGCATGCCGACGATGGAGCCGATGCCCTGGTGCTTGTAGACCCAGGGTGTGCCGTGGGCGTTGGAGTAGTTGTCCTCGGCCACGAGCATGATGGAGTGCTTGTTGTAGCGGCGCGAGGGCATGTCGCAGACTACTGTACCCTGGATGACCTGCTCGAGGTATTTCTCTCCGCTGAAGAGGATCTCGATGTCCTCGTGGAGGCGGCCGCCGCCGTTGTGGCGGGTGTCGATGACGATACCGTCGCAGAGGTTGTATTTACCGAGGATGTCGGCGTAGACGTCGCGGTAGCTGCCGTCAGCCATGGAGCGGATGTGTACGTAGCCTAGGCGTCCGCCGGAGAGGCTGTCCACTTCCGCGGCACGGCTCTTGACCCAGCGCTGATAGAGCAGTTCGTTCTGCTGGCCGCTCGAGATAGGCTTGGCGACCATCTCCCAGCGCTCCTTGGTGGCGGGGTCGTAGAAGGAGAAGAGCACCTGCATGCCGCGCTTGCCGTTGATCAGAGGGAACCAGTCCTCTCCTGCGAGTACGGGCTCACCGTCTATCTTCTCGAGGATGACGCCGGCCTTGACCTTGGAACCGGTGATGGAGAACGGACCCGGGTCGAGGACTTCGTCGATCTTCAGGCCGTCGCCCTGGTACTTCAGGTCGAAGAGCAGACCCAGTGCGGGAGTCGCCTTCTCGGCGCCCACTCCGCTGTATCCGGAGCCGGTGTGGGAGACGTTGAGCTCGCCGAGGATCTCAGAAAGCATCTCGGAGAAGTCGTAGTTGTTGTTGATGTGGGCCAGGAACGGCTCATAGTCCTTCTGGAGCCGGGCGAGGTCGACACCGTGGTAATTGGCGTTGTAGAACTTGCGCTCTTCCTGCTTGAAGACGTGTTCGAACATGTAGGCCCGCTCGGCTGCGCGGTCAAGTTCCATGCGCATGTTGAAGTCGATGGGCTTGAGCTGCTTTCCGGCAAGTGTCATTACCTGGGGACGGTAGCCGAGGATATACAGCTTCTTGCCGTCCTTGTCCAGGTGCATGGCTCCGGCGGGAATGCTTTTTCTGATCAGGGAGATGTCGCCTGTGCGGGGTTTGAGTTCCCACAGGTCGAAACCTCTCTCGAAGGAACTTAGGAAGTAGAGGGTCTCTCCGTCCTCGGTCATCGCTGCTGACAGCAGTGAGGATGACATGGGAGTCAGGCGCTGTACGCGGTCTTCCAGACCGTCCAGCTCGATGACGATGTCCTTGCTTTCCTCTTTCCTGTCAGCTGGGTCCTCGTCCTTTTTGCCTTTCTTGTCCTTGGAATCCTTGTCTTTTGCCTCTTTTTCTTTCTCTGCCTCCTTGGCCTTCTTCTCAGCTGCTTCCTCCTGTGCCTTATACAGTGCGTATTCCTCCTCGCTCATGTTGAACTCGTCGTATGCCTTGCGGTTCATGAAGGCGATGAATACGTCGTCCTGGCTGCCCCATGAGGCGTGCGAGCGCATACCGAGGCGGTTGGAGATGAAGATGACAGCGTTGCCGTCCATCACCCACTGGGGAGAGCCGTCGATGTAGCCGCTGTTGGTGATGTTGTGGATCTTCATGTCACCGGAGGCGGAGACGATGCCTATGTCGCTGTAGGGGTCGCGGCGGTTGGTTATCAGTGTGAGTGCAAACCATTTGCCGTCAGGAGACCAGTCGTAGGAGAACTCTCCGTAATGCTGGGTGCCGTCGGTGATCTGGCGCACCTTGCCGCTCTCGAGGTTGAGGACCTTGAGGATGTTGCGGTTCTCGATGAAGGCTACTTCCTTGCCGTCGGGCGAGAATGTGGGCCATGTGCGCTCGGCCTTCTCATCCTTGAAGAGGGGCTCCTCGTCGATGAGGGTGGCGTAGGCAAAATGCAGCTCGTCCTCCCGGGTCATCGTGGCCTTGTAGAGGTTCCAGCGTCCGGTGCGCTCGGAGGCGTAGATGACGGTCTTGCCGTCGGGGGATACGGTGATGCCCTCTTCGGCGGCTGCGGTGCGGGTTATCTGCTTGGTGGTGCTGTACTCGCCGGTGGTGGCGAATACCTCGCCGCGGCTCTGGAGGATAATCTCCTCGCCGTCATCGGAGATGGCTATCTCGGAGACACCGCCAAGACGGATGGCCGAGGGGTGGTTGATGTTGTCGTTGAGGATGCTGACGGCCACTTTCTGAGGTTTGCCGCCCTGAGCCAGGGTGTAGATCTCGCCCTGCCATCCGAAGCAGAGGGTGCCGTCGGCGGCGCGGCTGAGGAAACGTACGGGGTGCTTGGTGAAATGGGTGAGGGCGGTGGCGTTCTCGGCGTCGTCCACTGCTGCGGAGTAGACGTTGAACGAGCCTCCGTCCCGCTCGCTGAGGAATACCATCTGGCCGTCACCGGTGAAGATAGGGTCGCGGTCCTCGCCGGGATTGGTGGTAATCTGGGTGTGGGTGCCCTCGGCGGCGTCATAGTAGAATATGTTGCGGGCTACCGACGAGGTGTGGTGCTTGCGCCAGATGTTCTCGCTGCCTGTGCGGTCGTAGTAGAGGAAGGACTCTCCGTCGGAGTCAAAGCTGATGCTGCACACGGGGGTGGCGGTGATCTGCTCGGGACGGCCGCCGGTGGCCTTGACGCGGTAGAGCTCGGTAATCCACGATGCGGACCACATCACGCTGGAGGCGGGGTCCTGAATCGCGGCTGAGAAGTAGATGTACTCGTCGTCCGGGGAGAATGCCAAAGGCGTCTCGGTACCGGAGTGGGTGGTGATTCTCAAGGCTTTGCCGCCTTCGATGCTCACCGTGAAGATGTCCATCCCGCCGAAGCGGTCGGAGACGAATGCGATGGTCCGTCCGTCGTTGGACCAGATGGGCTGGGACTCGTAGGAGTCTGTGGCGGTGAGCCTTACGGCTTCACCTCCGGCTGTGGGGACATAGTAGATGTCGCCCTGATAGGAAAATGCTATTTTGCTGCCGTCCGGGGAGATTTTGGGGTATCTCATCCAGAGGGGGGCGCCGTCCTTGGCCGCAGGCGGGGCGGCGGATGCTGCTGCATGACCGCCGAGCAGGAGGGCGGCCGAGAGCATGAGGTAGAATATTCTCTTCATACGTGTGTTGAGTGTTTTGTGGAAAATAAATTATTGGTTGAACGGTAATTTGCGGAATGTGACGGTGGCCCAGCGTTCCAGGCTGTCCGAGCCTAGGGGCTCCAGTCCCTGACGGACGGCCTCCGCCTCTATCATGGCGCTGTCCTCTTCATAGAACCCGCTGGTTATCAGCAGCGCTCCGGGCTTCATGCCCCGGGCGTAGGTGGAGAGGTCCTCGAGGATGATGTTGCGGTTGATATTGGCCAGGATCAGGTCGTATTTGCCTGCCTGGATGAGGGAGGCGTCGCCGCAGAGGGTGTGGATGCGGTCGGTGACGCGGTTGCGGCGGGCATTTTCCCTGGAGGAACGGACTGCCACCGGGTCGATGTCGATGGCATGTACGGGGACGGCCGCCTTCATCTTGGCTGCCAGAATGGAGAGGATGCCGGTGCCGCAGCCCATGTCCAGGACCTGCAGGCCGCGGATGTCCTTCTCGTGGGCGAGCATTGTCTTGATGATCAGAGTGGTGGTCTGGTGATGTCCGGTGCCGAAGGCCATCTTGGGGTCGATGACTATCGTGTACTTGGTCCGCGGCAGGCCCTTGTGGAAGGAGGCCTTTATGGTGCAGCGGCCGTCGATGACCACGGGCTCGAAGGAGGACTCCCAGAGGGCGTTCCAGTTCTGCTCGGGAATCAGGGATAAAGAATACCTCACCGTGAACCCGTCCTGAGGTATGAGGCTCAGGACGGTCTTCAGGTGAGGTTCATGGAACTGTTCCCGGGGAATATACGCTTTCAGGTAAGGCTCTTCGGTGAGGTAGCTCTCGAATCCGAGTTCGGATATCTCGGCGGTGACTATCTCGGCGTGCTCATCGCTGAAAGGAGTGATCTCGATGGATACTTCGATATATTCCATAGGGTGCCGGCTTAGTAGCTCTGTGCTATGGCGATGAAGTCGTCGGCCTTGAGGGATGCGCCTCCGATCAGGCCGCCGTCGATGTCCTTCTGCGCGAAGAGCTCGCGGGCGTTGGAGGGCTTGCAGCTGCCGCCGTAGAGGATGGATATCTCCTCGGAAAGCTCGCCGTATCGCTCCGCTAAGGTTTTGCGGATGAAGGCGTGAATCTCCTGGGCCTGGTCCGATGTGGCGGTCTTGCCGGTGCCGATAGCCCATACGGGCTCATAGGCGATGACCACCTGTGCGAGCTGCTCGGGGCTGAGTTTGAAGAGCACCTCGCGGATCTGGGCTCCCACTACGTCGAAATGCCTGCCGGCCTCGCGCTCCTCGAGTTTCTCACCGACGCAGAAGATGGGCCTGAGGCCGTTGGCGAGGGCGAGGACGATCTTTTCATTGAGGGTGGCGGAGGTCTCGTGGTAGTATTCCCTGCGCTCGGAGTGGCCGAGGATTACATACTGACAGCCGGCCGATGCGAGCATTGCCGCCGATACCTCGCCGGTGTAGGCTCCCTTGTCCTTGTCAGCGCAGTTCTGTGCGGAGAGGGCTGCGGGAGTGCCCTTGATGATGCCGCCTACGCGGTCGAGATGGGTGAACGGGGGGGCGAGTATGAGCTGTACGTCCGAAGGGACTTCATTGATTCTGTCTGCGATGTTCTTTGCAAGTGCGGCTCCCTCTTCGATGAGGGTGTTCATTTTCCAGTTGCCGGCTACGATTTTCTGTCTCATATCTTAGCGTCTTAAATTTGTTATAGAATAGGCAAATATAGTTCATTCTTTTGTAAAATTGAGGATTTTATTTACTTTTGCGGACTTTTACAATTTTGAAAATAATATACAATCGATATGGAAGTAAAAGAATTAGTAAATGACGGACTGACGATAAGACTGTCATTCCATTTTGTCAAGGACGACTACGCAGAAAGCAGGAAGAAAATTCTCAACAGGTTCCGCCGCAATGCGGAGATCCGCGGATTCAGAAAGGGCATGGCTCCCATGTCCCTGATAGAGAGGATACATGGCGGACAGGCTCTGGTTGAGGCTATCAATGAGTTGATTTCCAACAGTCTCAATAACTACATCGAAGAACATAAGCTCACGGTCATCGGCGAGCCCCTTCCCGTGGAGGACGCCGAGGGCAAGAACGATTTCGACGGCGGTGAGGAGTTTGACTTCACCTTCGATATCGCCCTGGCCCCGAAGTTTGAGCTCAGCCTGAGCACTGAGGACCACATACCTTATTATAATGTTACTCTGACCGACGCCGAGAAGGAGGAGTACAAGAAGAACATCTACAAGCAGTACGCCCGTCTGGAGAACTGCGACGAGGTGAAGGACGGCGATTTCGTTGTAGCCGACATGGTGCAGGGCGAGAAGAAGGTGGATGCCTCCTATATCGCCATGAACGTGCTGCACGAGGAGGCCAAGGCTCTCTTCCTGGGCAAGAAGGCCGGGGATGAGATGGATGTGAATGTGGTCGAGACCTTCCCCAACGAGGCCGACCGCGCAGCCATGCTCCGCGTGAAGAAAGAGGAGCTCGCAGGTATGGAGCCCGTATGGCACCTGACTGTTAAGGAGGTGAAGAACTATGTGGACGCAGTGCCCGGCAAGGAGCTGTACGACACCCTCTTCGGTCCCGACAAGGTGCATGATGAGGCTGAGTTTGACGCAGCCCTGACCGAGAAGATGACCGAGGAGTTCAGGCAGGAGAGCGATTACCGCTTCATGCTCGACGCCCGCGAGTACCTGATGAACAAGGCGGACATCAAGGTGTCCGAGGACTTCCTCAAGAGGTGGCTGTATCAGGTCAATGAGGGCAAGTTCTCCAAGGAGGACATCGACAAGGACTTCCCCGCCTTCATCAAGGATTTCAAGTGGCAGACCGTCGAGGGACGCATCATGAGCGACAACAAGCTTGAGGTGACCAAGGAGGATCTGAACGCAGAGGCCCTGAAGCTGGCCCGCTACCAGTTCGCAATGTACGGCCTGAACAACGTGCCCGAGGAGCATCTGAAGGGCTACGCCGCCAATATTCTGGCCGATGACAAGCAGGGCCGCCGCATCGCCGAGAAGGCCCAGGAGAACGTCGTGCTGGCATTTGTCCGCAAGACCGTCACCATCGACAACAAGGAGATCAGCTCCGCCGAGCTGCGCAAGATGAACGAATAGTCCCGCGGAATGGCATCATCTTCAGAATTCGAGAAATATGCAGTGAAACACCTTGGAATGAGCTCGGCACGTCTGAGTTCCTATTCCAAGGTGTATTCCGGTTATATCAACCCCACCATCATCGAGGAACGCCAGCTCAATGTGGCTCAGATGGACGTCTTCTCCCGTCTGATGATGGACAGGATCATTTTCCTCGGGGTGGGTATAGACAACGATGTGGCCAATATCATCCAGGCCCAGCTGCTTTTCCTGGAGTCCACCGACTCTTCGGCCGATATCCAGATCTATATCAACTCTCCCGGCGGGATGGTCTATGCCGGCCTCGGTATCTATGACACCATGCAGCTCGTCGGCCCTGACGTGGCAACCATCTGTACTGGCATGGCCGCTTCGATGGCCGCAGTACTGCTGACGGCAGGTGCCCACGGCAAGCGTTCCGTGCTGCCCCATTCCCGGGTGCTGATCCACCAGCCCATGGGCGGGGCCGAGGGACAGGCCTCCGACATTGAGATAGCCGCCGCCGAGATAAAGAAACTCAAGGGCGAGCTCTATGACATTATTTCCAGACACTCCGGACAGAGCATAGAGAAGATTACCAAGGATGCCGACCGTGACTACTGGATGACGGCTTCCGAGGCTGTTGCCTACGGTATGGCAGACAACATTCTTTCCCGTCCTGCAAAATAACGATAAATGAGCGATAAGAAGAAAGTAGACAGGTGTGTCTTCTGCGGACGTACCTCCAATGAGGTGGAGATGCTGCTGCAGGGAGGCGGAAGTTCCATCTGTGTGGACTGCGCCATCAAGGTGTCGGAGTATGTGCGTTCCATCTTCGGGGACGAGATATTCGCCGACCCTGCTTCCGGAAATGCGCTGCATGAGCCGGGCAAGGCCCCTTCGTGCGAGGCTCTGGAGGTGACTCCGCGTCAGATTACCGCATTCCTGGACCAGTATGTGATAGGGCAGGGGGATGCGAAGAAGTCATTGGCGGTAGCAGTCTACAACCATTACAAGCGTATCAACGAGGCGTTTGCCCGTAAGGCTGCGGAGGCCTCGGCTTCCGGCAAAGCCAGGACGGGTGCCGTTTCCGCAGCGGCTGCAACCGGTGCCGGATCCTCGAAGGGACGTGGCAAAAGCGAGGCCGAGAAGGTGCTCGATGCCGAGAAAGCGGCCCTTGAGAACCTGGAGCTGGAGAAGTCCAATATCCTGCTGGTAGGTCCTACCGGTACAGGAAAGACTCTGTTGGCCAGGACTATTGCCCGGATGCTCAATGTGCCTTTCGCTATCGTCGACGCCACCGTGCTTACGGAGGCCGGCTATGTGGGCGAGGATGTCGAGAGCATCCTCTCGCGCCTGCTGCAGGCTGCCGATTACGATGTGGCCCGGGCCGAGAGAGGCATTGTCTTCATCGATGAGATAGACAAGATCGCCCGCAAGAGCGACAACCCTTCCATCACCCGTGACGTGTCCGGAGAAGGAGTGCAGCAGGCCATGCTGAAACTTCTGGAGGGCAGCATCGTAAACGTGCCCCCTGCTGGAGGCCGCAAGCATCCGGAGCAGAAGATGATACCGGTCAACACGACCAACATCCTCTTTATCTGCGGAGGTGCGTTCGAGGGTATAGAGAAGAAGATTGCCCAGCGCCTGAATACCCGCGTGGTAGGCTACGGAGCCCAGGAGAAGAAGAGCCATATTGACCGTGACAACCTCCTGCGCTACATTGCGCCCCAGGACCTGCGGGCCTATGGCCTGATTCCCGAGATAGTGGGCCGTCTGCCCATTGTGACCTACCTCGACCCCCTGGACCGCGACGCCCTGCGCCGTATTCTCACCGAGCCGAAGAACGCCCTGGTGCGCCAGTACGTGCACCTCTTCGAGCTGGACGGAGTGAAGCTCACCATCGAGCCTGCCGTCCTGGACCTTATCGTAGACACCGCCCTGAAGTACAAGCTCGGTGCCCGCGGTCTCCGCTCCATCTGCGAGGCCATCATGATGGACCCGATGTACGACCTGCCCGGCAGCGGCCGCAAGACCTTTAAGATTACGGCTGACTATGCACGCGAGCGGATAGAGCGGTTTGCGGGGACTTTACAATAGCGGCGTAACCTTCCTGACCATCACTGGTCCGCTCTCCGGCGGCATCAAGACCACCGGGGGACGCTGCCCTCTGGCTGCTCCTTCGCCGGTTATCCACTGCTTAGCACGAGATCCACGACACCAATTTGGCGACGAAATTTTGTCGTGGAGTGCCGCTTCGAAGGAAGTCGCTGACTATCAAGGTGTATCACTTTTTCTCTGCTCCCGAAACGTAGTTTTATGAGCGTTTTGGGAGCATGTGTTTTGTGTAAGTGGTTGTTAGTCAGTTGCTATGTCTTTTCATTCGCTCCCGTGTTCTTCCCGGCCACCCCGCATGATGCCATTGAGAACCTTCGGATCCGTCTGCGTCAGGCGGGCCAGCTGCTTAATCCCCAGGCCAAGGCTCTTCCGCAGGATGTCGGCGAGGCGGTAACGCTGGGTGACGCTCAGTTCCTGTGGGGAGGTGCAGTCAAATTCCTGCTTGCAGACTTCCGCGACCGTCCCTGTCAGTTCTGAATCCATGTAATTGCTCTTCTTGAGTATCTTTGGAGACAGATTCAGTTCCAGTTCCGCATCATCGTTGCGCGAAAGCCGGTACAGCAACCGGCCAGGTGCTCCGAACAGATTCTCGACAGCCTCGTAGTCCACGTAGCATGCCGGGCGGATCAGGCCGTCAGAAGATACGCAGAAGTGTCCGGGGATTTCCGCGTGCGACTTGATGAGCTTGCGCTGTTCCTTGAAAGTCAGCGTGCTGTAGAGACGGTCTCCGGGTATGGACGGATTCCCGCCGCTGAAGTACAGGCTGGCTGAGGACCATTCGTAGAATATCGGCAGGACTTTCAGACCGGCCGGAAGCGGATTCCGCAGAACGTAACCGATTACCCGCATCAGATACTCCTCCTCGTCAATACGCTTCATGCATATATCCGCGGCACTTACATCAGCGATGGAGGAAAGCCTCCGCCGGTAAGCCTTGATGAATCTTAGGGACAGTTCCTCAGTGCCCCGTACCACGAAATGCACGTGATTGCTCATGAGACAAAACGCCAGTATGGTAACTCCGTGAGTCAGCGTACACACCGGAATACTGTTCATCCCGAAAACGTAATCGGCCCTGTTCTTGAAAATCACATTCTTCGCGAGCCCGTCAGTACAGATATGCCAGTAGTTTTCCATATCTAAAGTCATTGTGAATCAGCTTTGTCTGTTTCCATTCGCTTCCACGCATCATGCGTTGCTCTTGCGAAGGTATGAATCTCCCGGGCGGCAATCTGCAGAATGTAAAAAACGTGTGAAGAAATACGCGATAATAAAATTCCTTTACTCCGGGACAATCTCTCGCGCTCTACTTAAACTACATTTAGTCGCGGAGCGCTGTCGAAAGATATTCGCCTTATTGTCAACAGATTACTTCAAGCGCCCGCTCCCGAAAGCCTCACATAAAAGCGCTTCGGGAGCCTGACGCGAAGATAATCGCCTGTGAATCAGCTGTTGTGTGTTTTTATGCGCTCCCGTTGAATATGCAGGTGCGACAATGGTTTTCAGCCGGTGACAGTAGTATGGCGAATATGGCGCACGGTGCTCACCTTACAGGATGGTGATGCTGACCCGCTTTCCAAGCCCCTGAAAAATCTTGAAGAGGGTGGAGAGCTGCACGTCCGTCTTCCCGTTTTCGATGCGCGAGATGTAGGACTTTTTCGTGCCTATCCTGGCAGCGAGCTGTTCCTGGGTCAGTCCGGCATTGAGGCGTTCCTGTTTCAGACGCTCGGCGAGGATGAACGCTTCGGCGTCGCGGTCGAAGGCGTCGCGTCCGGGGGTTCCTTTCTTCCCATACTGGATGTCAAGTATCTCTTCGTAGTCATCCCCGGAGTTTAGTATTGCGTTGTTCTTTTCTTCAGTAGTCATATTCATATGCCTTTAGATTCAAAATATTCCATCATTATGCCTCTTGCCTTTCTGATTTCCGCGGAGGGCGTTTTTTGCGTCTTTTTCTGGAAGCCATGGAACAGCACGACTACGTACCCTTCATCAAGGCAGCAGAAGATCCGGTATATGTTGCCCTCGCACAATACTCTGATCTCATAAAGTCCGGAGACATTGGAAATTTTCCTGAAGTATACTGCAGGAATGCGTTTCGAGCACCTTACCAACTCTATAACTTGATCAATCTTCTTCCTTACCGTATCTGTTTGAGCTATATAGAACTCTTTATAGTAAGACTTGAACACCTTTATTCTTCTGACAGCCTCCATTCAATATTTCACTTTGCAAAGTTAATCAATCCGTTAACAATGCCAAAATTTTCTTCCGGCTCAGCTAAGGTACGGAGGTTATTTCCGGCTGGAGGAAAAATCAAGAAACTTGTGCAGGTTTATGCGTTTTTAAATTTATCGGGAGCTGTTTGAGTGGGGAGCTGCTGCTTCTCTCGTATGTTAATTGCCGGATGTATTCGGAAGTGGGGTGGAGCTACAGATTGTGCCGGGTGTTCGTACTATAGTGGCGGTGTTTCGCGTGTTTTGTTGTCGGGGTGGTGTGCTTCCGGGAGTAGTACGGTTTTGTGATTGCATATGTGATTATCCTTGCGCTCGTGGGCTGCCCGCTTTTATAGTGTCCAGCATGTGACGAAAATGTATTTTCCTTGTTATCAAGTATATACGTTTTGAAGATTTGCTGGACTACGTACATTTTGTCACAAAACCGCTATTTTACCGTAATTTTGCCGGTGTTCAGCAAGAGCCTCTTTTTCAAGTGTTTGTAAACCAGGTGCGTCTGTGTGTCTTTTCTGCTGGACTTCTCCTGAAGGGAAAAGTTTCTTATGATGAAGTGCGTATGTGGAGTTGCCCGGTCTCGTTGCAGGTGAACCGGACAGGTGTGTTTTGGGTGCACCTGCGGGGAAGGATGTGGGATGTCGGTCGTAAATCAGGTAATGCTGCTGTACTCTTGTCAGTTGGTATCACGGATGCAGCGGACGTAGCCGACCTCATATCTGCCGTTCTGCAACATGAATACTCCGTTGTCGACCCACATAAAGCCTTCTCTTTGGCCATCGTACCCAAATTTGCCGTTCATTGAAAATGAAGTATGGCTCATATAATACCCATTTCCCTCGTATGTCACAGGCTGCAAATCGTTAAAAGTCTTTGTCATTAGTTCTGTATGAAAACCAGACCAATCCAACTCACCTTTCCAATAAGTCGCTACAACATCGTATGTAGGCCATTGATCTGCTGTCAGCCGGGTAGACATAATCAACAATTCACGCTGTGTGGGAATTCTGTATCCCTCTGGACATGGGTTAATATGCTGATAACTTTCCCAGAAACTAGAATTTGTCCAGTTGTAGCCAGTTTCATTTTCAGATGAGTAATCACGCCAGGCATCTCCCAAGCCGACTTCTCCTCCATTCTTTGGTATAACTATCTTGTCATACGGCGGCTGAAATCCATAAGCATGTGCGTCGACTATAAACCTGGTGTACGGACGGTTGTTGGAGCCCTTTTCGTTATCTAACGGGAGGGGCTGACCGCCGTCCATTGAGGAACGCAGGGATTTTGGATTCATGCGGGAAAGGTCTATGGTGTAGGAACCGTCCCCGTTGTCAAAGACTTGTACAAGATCTTCCGGCTCTGTTCCGGGTTGATCCAACGGAATTCCGAGATTGCGGATACAACGGTAGGAATATAGATTTCCGTTAAAGTCTTCGCTTACGGAAGTGCTGAAAGAGCCTCTGGATGCCCCTTCCTCGGCCCAGAGGATATTGGGGTTGTTATTTTCGTTCGGGTCCGGGCTGCTGGAAGTATAGTGCCAGAATACTTTATTGTCATCTCTTGGTGGCATATCCCCATCTACAGGGCTGTAAGGGACAGCAGCAGGATTACGGATGGCAGCAGGATTGCTGTGACAATGCGTTTTCTCATGCCGCACCTCCTTTTTTACGTTTGTTGTAATCCGCGTCCCAAAGTCTCCATACAAATGCGAATTTTACTTTCAGCGGCCCAAAGTAGTGCATCTGGGAGGTCTGCTGGTATACGTAGTGGGTGCCGCCCATATACGGTACGGGGAGGTATTCCTCGTAGCGGGTGAACATGTAGCCTGCTCCGAGGCCGACTTCAAATGAAAGCGAGCGGCTGATGGGGAACTAACCAATATATGAATGTATTCTATTGTAAAATAGGTAGATATGTTTGATGTTTAGATTAAGAGATGATTCCTATCTTATAAATGGAATATGGAATTGAAAACACAGTCATTGCATTCATGGAAAATTTTATCGAATATCATGGTTACATATAAACCGTGTATCGTATAAAACAACAAACTCCCTCTTCTATTAAGAAAAAGGGAGCTCGTTGTCGCAAAATTTTATGTGCGAGGCAATCTTTTATTATTTTTTACGGACAGCACGGACATTAAGTTGCGTATCACGTCGTTCTTGGCTTGTGCTTCCGATCGCATCATATTTATAGGAATACTCATGACTATTTTCTACACTTGTCGAAGTCCAGTAATTCCCGCTCAAAGGATGCTCTGCATCGCTTATATCTGTTATTTCTCCGCTTGCAGGCAAATACCACTCTGGGAGTGTACCATTAGTCAATGTAAGTACCTCTTCCCCTTGTGCAGTCACGACATTCCAACTGTTCAATTTCATACAGGCGATAGCGGCATTGTTGGTCGGGATAGAACCGGAACCTTCAATATCCATCATGTCGTCAGTATATCCGCCAACGCTTTGTATTCTGTTGATGATATTGTTTGTGAGCTGAATACCTTCGAAATTATAAATATCGCGAGTATTCCGCTGCCCGTCATCTTGACTTTCTGCAATGTTGCCAGCGTCAAGAGATCCAAGATCAATCGTGATTTTATCAGCAACCTCTCCAATCCCTAAGAATCCCCCGTGTGTATCCATCTTTACATAACTCAAATCAGGAATATCTATCCCAATTAAAAAAGCAATTAATCGTATGATAATACTTTGGTAGAAATTCACATACGTAGCCAATGATTGCCTGTCATTCTCGTCGCAATTGGTAAGGTCAAAGACCAATTTAAAATCGCTGCTCCAATAGAATCCCCACGGTTGCATATCTCCTTCCAAGCGTTCACAACCGATATTACTGCCATACCAACTCGGAGCATATTGTTCGATATTTATAGTTTGTACGACACTGCCGTTTACAGTTACACTTAAAGCGATAGAACGCTTTTCATCACCGATATTCTCCGGAACAAATATGGCAATAGGAAAATCTCCTGAACCCGTACCCGAATAGGAAGCTTCGCCTCGTGCACTGCCGATGTCAGTCAAATTACCCGATGCATCGGTTTCCTGCCTTTTTTCCGTCCAATATCCCTGTTGCGCCCAGCTGTTCATGTCCGACTGCGCCTGAATGGTTACATTGTCCGGTGCTGAAATCGTCCAGCTTTGTCCGGACAGAACACCTGAAACGACAAGGTTGGTCTTGTAAATCTCATAGTGCGCATCCAATGTACGCTCGTCCGACAGCTTGAATTCGTATTCCGGCGTGATGGAAATGCGATAGGTCACGGTCGTACCCTGCGGCCATTCCATACCGGCAATGGACGCGGAGAGAGTCCGCTCGGTGCCGGTCGTTTCATCAACAAACACTACCTCTACCGTAGCCCCATCCGACAAAGTCTGCGGCAGCATCATGAATGTCTGTGCCGCGGATGTCACTTCACTTCCTGCGGTTTCTGTGCCGGTCGTGGCATGGTTCAGTTCCTGCGTAAAATCAACGGTGGTTTCCGTCAACGCCCATGTATCGGTTGTCATATCATAGGTGCCGTCATTCTTGATGCCTTTCAATGTCACACTGCTGATGGTTCCCGCCTGCATCTGGCTGCCCGTCTCAAAACGCACAGCTGTACATATATGCCGGAAGGTAAGCGACACAACGGTGTTGTTGTTGCCGTTCAATTCCCCTGTGGTTGTCACAAGAAGGTCATTCTGAAGGGCCACATCCAAGGGAACAGTATATTTAAGCGTTGTCTCTGTCGGGATTTTTGGCGTGGCAGTGAAGGCATCTACCGGTGCCCAGGCATAGAACTGGAGGGAGTGGCCATCGCCCGGCCAGTAATAAGTGTTGGTGGCACTCCATAGGTTGTTCCCTTTTTCGGAAACATCCTCGTTCATGTAAAACTGTTCCTGTACCAACTGCCCGTTTTTCTTCCAGTATGCCAGCACGTGGAATGCATCATAAAAATTGCCCTCAGCAACAGGAGTGGCACGGGTTACGGCCTGTTTGCCGCCCGATGAATGGATGCCTTCTGAAACTATGGCACGGACACAAAGTGTATCTGCCGAATCCTGCGACCGTAGCACAAACTGTTCCGCCGTATATTCGTTTCTGCCGTCGGTAACCTGACTCCTTGTCTGTGCATTCCCATCCGGCGAGACGCCGAAACAAATGCTGTCACTATGCTTCCCGACGAAGCCGACGTCACTTCTGTCGAAAATGTCCTCGCTGTCGCAAGAGAAAAGCAGCAAGCACGAAAGTAGTGCCGTCGCGCTGCCAAACAAGTTTCGATTCTTATATGCTTTCATATCTGATGATTTTATCTGCTTTACCGTGAGAGTTCCGTGTCACGGCTATTAGTGAGTGTAAGGGGAACATTCAACCCCTTACACCCTGTTTTAATTCCCTGCTGAAGGAATGTCAATAGTCTGATTTTCGTCTGTGTCAATCCAAGGGCTAATTTCGTCAACCGTAAATTCAATCGGCTGGAGTTCGGCATCCGCTGCACCGGCAGTGGAATAGTTCCACCCCCATACATCAAAGCCGGTGATCTCGTCGACATTTTCGACCGGTGCCTTGGAGAGCGGGGCGGCATCGAAGCTGATGGGGGAGGAGGGGGTGTTCTCCAGACTGGCCATGTCACAGGAAACGGAGGCAGGGATCATGACAGCCGCGAGGAGGACGAGGAGGGTTGTCCCGGCGGCACTTTTTTCGGTTCTCCGATCCAGGCTGTATGTGTCGTTACATTTGCGCATATGGTCGTTTGGCTCTTTGAGCTCTTGTCGTTAAAATGGTTTCACAATCTTTTAAGTTCTCCCGCACAGTCACTGCTGCCGGCAGTCCGGCAGGTGTGGACGGGACGGACCGGGCGGAGACTTTGGCTTACGCTGTCAGCGAACTTGGTTTGGGGACCGGGAGGGGACGTTCAACCCCGCCCGGCCGGTGGTTTCATAGATGGGAACTTTATTGTCCTTGTCCTTGTTCGTTGTCTATGATAATGTCATCGACATTTTCTTTATCCCAGTTGTCATATGATACAGTAAATTCTATGGGATAGAGACCTTCCAGGTTGGTCGAGTTTATTTCCGCCGTGTAGGTGTAGCTGTAGCCGGGATTCCAGTTGCCGTCATCTGTACCCGCGATAGTGCATGTGAATACCTTGATCTGGTTCTTCTGCCCATTGTCTATCGTTCCGTCATCTTTGATGGTGTTGCTGTATTTTATCGTGAAGACGATATTGTAGGCCGTGGTTTCTACAAGGTCCTGAGGAAGAAATACCCGAGTCTGTGTGTTCTTGCTTGTCTCTTCGGTTGCGCTGCCAGTCAGACTGAAGTTATCAAAGGCAATGTCGGATTTTTGGCCAGAGGGGACCCAGCAGCTCAGAGCGTATTGCGAACCTGGGCTTGTTGGTGTGTTGCCTGTAAAAGTACCCTGATTGAAAGCATTGATTGTTATGTCGCTTACATCTATCTCAACGCCGTTCAGATCAGCCGCTTTTGAGAAATTGAATGTTACTTTAGACAGAATGTGCTTGAATTCCAGTTGCACTTCATAATGATCGGTACCGTCAAATACATAGTCAGTACCGTCATAGCCGACAGCGTAAAGCAGGTCAGACCCATCTGTGGGGGTGTTGTTTACGGTATAATCGGTTATTGTCAGATGGCCGCTGGAATAAGTGAATTCTACATTATTCTCTGGATTGCTGACGGTTTTGTTGTCGTCGGTATAGGCGGCGAACTTGTAGGCGTATTTGGTATCGTTCCAGTAGCGGGTAGGGTTGTATGTCCATTCTCCGTTTGAGAACGAGACTGCATCTCCATTGAAAACCTCCTGTCCATTGGTGTGTGCTCCATAAACATAGAAGGTTTTCAGATCTTCTAATTTGTCAATGGACTTCACGGCATTGGTGACATGATTGGAGAAGCTGATGGCCCTGCTGTCCGATACTTCCGTGACCTCAGTCTTGGTGCAGCCTGCGAGGATGAAGGCTCCGGCTGCGAGAGTTGTGAAAATTGCTTTTCTCATAATTTAAAAATTAAATAGTTAATAATTGATTATTATTTAGATTGTTACCCATCTTGTTGAGAGTCCTGGCACTGTGGCCCCGTGAGCGGCAGCTGGATCTCTTCGGAGTCTTCCCAGTCGCCCACATCGACTTCGAACATGCCGTTTCCGTCAGGTTTGATTGCAGGGACCTGTACCTTTATCACACCTCCTCGGGGCTGGCTGTGTATCTGGTCCGAGACGAAAAAGTCATCCGGGAAAGCGTAGGCACCTGTAGCGAGTGAGATCTCTAGCGAGACAGCGAAGTTGTCCTCTTCATAGACGGTGTCACCTGAATCTCCATAGCCGTAACTGTAGTCGAAGCCTGGAACGCCGAAAGTCCTGACGGTGGCGATGATTGTAGAGTTGGCTGTATCCACGACGGCTTTGTCGAACAGGACAGATACTTTGTCATCCCCGGTGTGGCCGTCCTGCATGTATACCGTGCCTGCCATTCCCGAGAGGGCTCCGCGTGCGCTGTACACCAGTTCGATACCGGATTCTACCTCGAATAGTATGACGTATGTGTAGACCAGTGGCCTGAGCTGTATGCCGATGGTGTCAGTGTCCGGGGACAGTACACCTTCGTAATTCTCGATCCATGCACCGTATAGCATGTCCGGCTCGTTGACGCTCTCTGCTTCCGGATGAAGCTCGCTGAATGAGGCCCGGGTGCGGGTACGGGTCGTGGCTCTGGCTTCGGCATAGGAGTCCAGGGATGTGAAGACGATGTATTCTGTATCGTTGTTATAAAACAGGATGTCATGCATGCCTTCCTGAAGATAGAGCAGTCCTCCATCGGCTTTGATGTGGCGCTGGTGGATGGTACCGGATTCGTGGTATGCCACTGAAGCGATGCCTCCTCCCGGTTCAGGTACGAGATCCGCGAGAAACTCTTCTGTCAGGCTCCGATGTCCGAGCATGGAGTCCAGATCTTCCTCTTCCCCGTACCAGCGCATCCATTCCTGCTCCCATTCTGCGACGGTATGGACACGTACATTGAGCCCATGCAGATCATGGTCATAGCACAGCTCTTTGCGGCAGCCTGTCAGCATCAGCGTAAAGGCCGCTGCCATGATGATGGATGAGGTCCGCAGAACATAACGCAGTGCACGGTGCTGTACGTGACGCATTTCGTGGAGGAGGGTTCCCGTTGTTGTCATTTTCCACCTCCTTTTTTATGTTTTCCGCTCCCGTACCCGAAGTCACCGAATCTCCATGCCAGTGCCACCTTGAGCTTCAGCGGCCCGAAATAGTGCATCCTGGATGTCTGCTGATATACGTAGTGTGTGCCGCCCATGTAGGGTACGGGCAGATATTCCTCGTATTCCGTGAACATATAGCCGGCCCCGATGCCGAACTCCAGCGAGAGACGTTCCCCTACGGGCAGCATGTAGCCGTAGCTGAGCCCGACGAAACCTGCCTCGCCCTTGTAGCCGCGTCCGCCGTTCTCCAGATCGTACCAGGAGCCGCCTGCGAACAGTCCGAGATAATGCCCGTGCCAGGGCTCTTCGGTCTTGAACCACCAGCGGGCTTCGGGATATATCGTGGCTATCTGATAGTATTTGTGCCTGGGCTTGATGCTCCACCAGGCCACCGCTCCCTGGGCGGCGACGGACCACCTGGGGGTGATGAGGTATTCGAGTTCGAGTGAGGGCATCAGGGCCGCATCGGCCAGGAGGTTGGTCTTCAGCGCGAGGCGGTAGTTGGGAATATACTCCGGCTGAGGGCGGGGCGGCAAGGTAATAGAGTCTTCCAGGGCTGCAACATCTGAGACTATTGCCTTCCCCGCCTTTACCGGAGTTATGGGAACATATTCCAATATTATCTCTGTTCTCCGCAGCTGAGGGAAATGGCTGTCCATCATGTAGGCGAACGTCCTGCCCCAGCGGTGGTCCATGAGGGCCTTCTTGCGGCTTCCGGCTACCTTGCCGTTCCGGAATACCCATGTGGGAAAATTCCTGACGATGTGCAGCACTTCGTCGCGGTACCGGAAGGAGCTGTCCTGCATCAGGGAGGTCTCCAGTCCCTCCCAGTCGATGCCCATGCCGGCAATATCGTATGCTGACGCGGGCACAGGACGGCCGGTACGCTCTTCGATGTAGTCCAGGATGACGGCGGCGCGTTCGTGGGAGAGGGAGAGGTTGAATGATGAGGTTCCTTCAGGGGAGGCCCATCCCTTGATGTAGACATGGAATCTGGGGTCGCGGGAATATCTTTCTACTATGAAAGCAATGCTGTCCAGTGACTTCCGGTTGTCCCTCAGAGCAGGTACAATACCCGCGAGGCCCTGTTCGAAGTGCACCAGGACAGTATCTCTCGCAAGAGTCTGCGCTCCCATATCCATTACGGACAGGGGTACCAGCAGAATGAGCGAAAATATGACGGATAATATTCTCACTTTTCTACGGTTCAAATGGCTATGTCATAGTTCAGGCATTGCTGGAACGGGAACTGCACTCTGAGATGCCTGGAAGGAGGCAGTTATGGTCAGCTGAGTGCGGCTCTGAATATGCTTGAAGGTTTTGTTTATTACTATTGGTTATATTTTAAAACTATGCAAAATGTATTGCGGTCGCAAAGATATGGATTTGGATGTTTGTACAATTACCTGAATGTGTGATTAATGCGTCCAGTTGCGTATTTCACCAATATGGGTAAATTTGCAGAATTGCAGATATTTTTACCCGAAAGGGTGAATTTTGACAACAAATAGTTGTTAAAATCCAGGTTTTTACTCTAAAAGCCTGTTTGACAACGCAGTTTTACAATGTTGTTAGGCGTCCGTGGTAAGCTCTGAATGACAGGGGGGTGTGCAGAAAAAACGTT
>CABMPD010000024.1 GCA_902388455.1 uncultured Alistipes sp.
CAGGACAAGCTTAGATATATAGAACATATACAATGAAGAGTTTGATCCTGGCTCAGGATGAACGCTAGCGGCAGGCTTAACACATGCAAGTCGAGGGGCAGCGGGTTTGTAGCAATACAGATGCCGGCGACCGGCGCAAGGGTGCGTAACGCGTGAGCAACATGCCCGTCTCAGGAGAATAACCCGGAGAAATCCGGCCTAATGCTCCATGGCTCTGTTGGGAGGCATCTTCCGGCAGATAAAGATACGTCGGAGACGGATTGGCTCGCGTGACATTAGCTGGACGGCGGGGTAACGGCCCACCGTGGCAACGATGTCTAGGGGAACTGAGAGGTTGGTCCCCCACACTGGAACTGAGACACGGTCCAGACTCCTACGGGAGGCAGCAGTGAGGAATATTGGACAATGGGCGGAAGCCTGATCCAGCCATGCCGCGTGAAGGAATACGGTCCTATGGATTTTAAACTTCTTTTGTACGTGAGCAATAAGGGCCACGCGTGGTCCGATGAGAGTAGCGTACGAATAAGCATCGGCTAACTCCGTGCCAGCAGCCGCGGTAATACGGAGGATGCGAGCGTTATCCGGATTCATTGGGTTTAAAGGGTGCGTAGGCGGTGGCGTAAGTCAGCGGTGAAATTCACGGGCTCAACCCGTGCCGTGCCGTTGATACTGCGTGACTGGAATACGGTTGCCGTGGGAGGAATGTGTAATGTAGCGGTGAAATGCATAGATATTACACAGAACACCGATTGCGAAGGCATCTCACGAAGCCGCGATTGACGCTGATGCACGAAAGTGCGGGGATCAAACAGGATTAGATACCCTGGTAGTCCGCACAGTAAACGATGATGACTAGCTGTAGGCGATAGACAGTCTGTGGCTAAGCGAAAGCGATAAGTCATCCACCTGGGGAGTACGACCGCAAGGTTGAAACTCAAAGGAATTGACGGGGGCCCGCACAAGCGGAGGAACATGTGGTTTAATTCGATGATACGCGAGGAACCTTACCCGGGCTTGAATTGCAACTGAATGATGTGGAGACATGTCAGCCGCAAGGCAGTTGTGAAGGTGCTGCATGGTTGTCGTCAGCTCGTGCCGTGAGGTGTCGGCTTAAGTGCCATAACGAGCGCAACCCTTGCTGACAGTTGCCATCAGGTGAAGCTGGGGACTCTGTCGGGACTGCCACCGTAAGGTGTGAGGAAGGGGGGGATGACGTCAAATCAGCACGGCCCTTATGTCCGGGGCGACACACGTGTTACAATGGTGGGTACAGCGGGAGGCTACGCGGCGACGCGGTGCAAATCTCGAAAACCCATCCCAGTTCGGATCGGAGTCTGCAACTCGACTCCGTGAAGTTGGATTCGCTAGTAATCGCGCATCAGCCATGGCGCGGTGAATACGTTCCCGGGCCTTGTACACACCGCCCGTCAAGCCATGGAAGCCGGGGGTGCCTGAAGTCCGAGACCGCGAGGATCGGCCTAGGGCAAAACTGGTAACTGGGGCTAAGTCGTAACAAGGTAGCCGTACCGGAAGGTGTGGCTGGAACACCTCCTTTTTGGAGCTTAACTGATCGGAAGGAGATTATTTCTCTCCTTTTTCACTCAGATGCTATTTTTTATACTATTCAGTCCCGTAGCTCAGTTGGTTAGAGCACTACACTGATAATGTAGGGGTCAGCGGTTCAAGTCCGCTCGGGACTACATTCAGTGCATTGCGTTGGACTGAATTTTTTTTTGAACATTTTGGGGGGCTAGCTCAGTTGGCTAGAGCGCCTGCCTTGCAAGCAGGAGGTCAAGGGTTCGACTCCCTTGCTCTCCACAAAAAAAGGGATCATCTTTCATGGTCCCTTTTTTTGTGGAGAGCAAGGGAGGAAAATGCGCAGCATTTTCTTTTCCTACCCCCATCCAAACCTTCCCCGAGGGGGAAGGCTTGGTCGCGCTTCGTGCCGAAGCTCCGAAAGGGGCTTGCGGTTCGGGAGGGGTTCTTTTGTTTGGGCGACGGGGTGCTCTGGGGCACGTTTTGGGTGCGTTTCAGTTTGCGGCCGCTGGCTGGCGCCTTGCGGATGGGTCCGTGTATGGTGCCTTTATCTGTGTGGCCGCAACGGCAGCGATTTGCGTGATTTGGTGCCGTTGCTGGTTATCGCTCGAGGGTGATGTGGTATTCGGACCAGTTGTCGTTTTCGCTGAGGCGGCGGGAGCCTTGTGGACCGTCATCGACTATAAGGATTCTGGTGCCTGTGCTGCGGGCGAATACTCCGGCCTGCTCGTAGATGCGGTGCTCGTATCTACGCCATTCGTCCTTCTTCATTTTCCTGCGGTCCCAGTCGTAGCGGATGATGGGGGCGGACTTCTGCGTCGGGCCCACCGACTCGAAGACGAAGTTGTTCTCCATGGCCTTGAGAGGACTCGGGCATTCGTGTTCACTCCTCTTCCATGAAGAGTTTTCCATTTACGTAGTCGAGGGCTTCCTTAGTGAAGTTGTAGACGTCGCTCTCCTTGTTTTCAGCGCGGTCCATGAATTCCTTGTAATATATGGCGGCGTTCTTCCAGTCCTTGAGGCGCTCGTAGCAATAGCCGAGGGAAGGGAGGACTGTCAGGCGCTCCGGGTCGTAGCTGCGGGCGGCGATGTATTTGTCGCGGGCCTCATCGAAACGTTCCTTCTTAACCAGCCAGTCTCCGTAGGCTGAGTAGAACCGGTACATTGCGTCCGGGTCGGGCTGCAGCAGCTCTATGCCTTTGTCGAACATGCTCTGAGTGAGGGAGTCCCTGATGGTCACGCGGCCCAGGGTGTAGGCATAGTAGAAGACGCCCTCGATGTTCGCGGTATCGGCATGGTAGGCGTCCTCAAAGGCGTAGAGGGCTTTTACCGGGTCGGTCTCCAGGTAGTTCAGTCCCAAGTAGAAATTTGTGCTGTAGGTGGAGTCTCCGAGGGCCTGCATCCGCTCGAAGAGTCTGAGGGACTGCGGGTACTGCTTCCTGATGTAGTAAGTCATTCCCTGGATACCGAGAATATTGAGGGATGAGTCTTTTTCCAGATACCGTGCCGTCATCTCCATGATCTCTCCGTACTCTTTCTGGTCCAGCAGGATGCTGGATGCCTTGTCGATGACCTTTTCGTTGTAGGGATTGAGCCGTAGGGCTTCCCTATAGCAGACTAAGGCCGAGTCCGGCTGCCCGAGCATGTTCCAGCTGTCTCCGGCGAGGGAGACTATCGCGGGAATGCTGTCCATTGCCATCACCATCTCTGCATTTGCGATACAGTCCTCGTACAGGCCGCAGTAATAGTAAAGCATTGTCTGCTGCACCCTGAAATACAGGTTCACGGGGTCGATCATGGTGATTATCCCGTAGAGGTTCAGGGCCTCGGTCAGGTCTCCCTGCTGGATCCGGCAGTCGGCTATCTCGGCCATCACCGGCACCGGATTGGCCCTCCGGTCCAGTGCGACCACCGCCCCGAGAGCCTCCACCGCCTCGTCGTAGCGGTACATCTTCCTCAGGCACTGCGCCCTGCGGCTCTGCAGCCCCTTCTGCACCATCCGCTCCTGCTCCGGCATTGCCGCCACCGCCACGGAGTCCTGCACGTCCACCATTATGAGACTGTCCATCGCTGCCAATGCCCCGATGTAGTCGTATCTTCCCATCATTCTGTCTATTTCCGCAAATATCTCATTGTCCTGAGGGGTGGCCGTGACTTGCCCCGTTGCCGGGACTGATCCGATTCCGGCTGTGAGCGCTCCGGCCAGAAGGATGATTTTTAGGAGGTTGTAACTTTTCATCGAGGATGATTTTGAATACTGCTACAAAAATAATTAATTTTTAGTTAATAGGCGTTTTTTTCATCTTTTATGAGTCTGTTTTGATTTTTTGCCGGTAAACGACATCAGTTTAGTGCATTATGCTGACTGAAGGAATTACAGATTGTGAGGTGTTGTCCCCAGTCTGTAGTGCCTGCGGATGGTGTAAGGCGTTTAATTTTAGTATTTTATCTCAATTGGACAGAAACAGACTCGCGGGAGATTAAATGCTCAGACCGTTCCGGACACGCGCTACAGCACCTTCTGTGGCAGGTGAGGGGAGACAGGTGCCCCGGAGTGCCCTTCAGTCTGTTTTGGGAGAAATCGGATAATAGTCAGAGCTATAGCGACTTATGCTGAAATGTGGATTACAGACAGTAGGATTATGGGGAAATTCACTATCTTTGAAATTTGGAAGAAAAAGATAAGTATGAATTTGGGCGTGATTATAGTAATAGCGGTGCTGACGGTGGCCCTGGCCCTCGTCTCTTATGCGTATTTCCTGTGCAGGGAGAATCTGAGGCGGGAGCGGAAGATGAATTCCGTGTTCTACGGGCTGTCCAAGGACTTAGATGGGGATACATGGAGGCAGAAGGACACGATCCAGGGGCAGCGGGAGGAGATCGAGAGCTTAGCGGCGGAGGTCCGGGAGAGCAAGGCGATGGCGCGGATGCTGCGGCAGAGGCCCAAGGGCAGCGGGGAACTCATCGCTTTCACTGAGAAGCTGCTGCTGGTTACGGACGAGCTGGCCAATGTCTACCTCGAGAGTGCCGCGCATCCCCAGACGCTGGGCCGGAGGGTCAGGGAGGTGCTGGACTCGACCATCGCGGACAGGGGTACGTTCGGGCAGGTGGGCTCGCTGATGGAGGCCTCTTATCCCGGCTTCCTGAAGAGGCTTTACTCCGAATATCCGTGGATGACCGACCAGGACCGGCAGCTCGTGGCCCTTATGTGCTGCGGCATCTCCCCGAATGCTGTCAGCGTCATCATGGGAATGGACATGAACCGGCTCAGCAAATGGAAGACTCAGCTGGCCAAGAAGATGGGAAGTCCGGTGCGCCTGTCCAAGTTCCTCAATGAAAAACTTCTCGATTACAGTGTTTCCTTGTAAAAAGGAAAAAATATGCAATCTATTTCCTTATGAGAAGGAAAGAAACAGTAATTATTTGCTGTGATTGGAAAATGAATTCCTATCCTTGCAATAGGAAAAGTTGTGCGGATTTGTCGTATTGGCGGTGTTTTTCTTTAGAAGAAAAAACTTCCCGATATCAGTGTTCAATCGGTTGATTCATAGTGATTTGACTGTTTTGAAAAACTTCCATGGGCGTAAAATGAAGTGTGTTGAAAATCAGTAATTTACATTTTGGCGGAAGTTTTGTGACAAACGTAATATGTTGGATATCATAAAATTGCCCTTATTTTAGGGAAGTCTTTTTTCCTTGCACCGCGCTGTCCCCGCATCTAAATTTGCACTCGAACCGATAAAACCGAGTGCATCATGAGAACAACATTTCTGATCGTTATTCTGACAGCTTTTTATTCTGTCAGCACAGCCCTGGCCGCACCGGTGCAGGACAGGGTGCAGGGCACTTTCCTCGGCTGCCGGTTGGGAGAGGACTTCCGGTCGGTGAGCAACCCTGAAAGATGGGAATGCCGGGGTTTCAACACTACATCTTCACGATACGACGGATACTTCGCCGTGAACACCGGTCTGAACCCGAATGTCGTTTTCGGGGGCCAGACGTGGAGCGAGTGCCGTTATTATTTCTCCGACGCGGGCCTTCTGTACAAGGTCCGTTTCTACGCCAATTTCTCCTACGAGGACCATGCGCGGGCCCGCTACAGGACCGTCCTGAAAAATTTAGACGTGAGGTATCCGGAAGGCTCCGGCTTCGAGCGGATGGTGACGGACGAATGGAAGAGGGAGATGCTGGAGTCGGTCACCTTTACCGACGAAGGCGGCCGCTCGTGCTCCTTAGTGCTTCAGTACAGGCCCTCCGCCGGCGGGCGCATGTACTACTATGTTTTTCTGTACTACAGTGATGAAAGTCTGGAAACCGAGCGCAGCTCACAATATATGGAGGGTGCTGCGGTGACAGCCATAGCGGCATCCGCACAGAGGGAAACACAGGGCCGCTTTCTCGGTCTGGAGCTGGGGCAGACCTACAGCGAAATGCTGGAGATTCCGGGACTTGGAGGCCGGAGCCGGGGCTGCTGCCGGCGGGATGGGACTGAACGGGTATGCGCCGGGCAGTTCAAGAGACTCCGGGACATCCGCTTCGGAGGCCGGGAATGGGGAAACTTCAATATGTACTTCAGCCCCGGCGGGATATTCTACATGGTCAGCATGAACAGGGGCTTCGGCACGCCCGGGGAGGCGGAGCCAGAATACACGTCCCTGCTCGCGGACCTGGACAGTAAATACGGCCGTGTGAAGGATATCCGGAGGGAGGAAGGGCTCTCCGCTGACGGTACCCGCCGCAGCGTGACCTATACCGGCTCCGACGGTGCGGTCTGCACGGTGAGCCTCGAAAGAGGCGAGGCCGTGAACAACAGCCTGTACTGGTTCGTCACTCTGACCTACTGGCGGGAGGACCTGCGGGCTGCCGCGCAGGAGGAGATTATACGCGAGATGTAAATAATTGTGCTCGATATGGAAGGTAATTCAATTATAATGATAGTGCTGGCCCTGTGCCTTTCTGCGAGTATGGCGGCGCTGTTTGTCTGTGCCGTCAGGCTGAGCCGGGAGCGGAGGAAGACATCCATCTTTTACGGTATCTCGAAGGATTTAGAGACGGATCCGATGAGGTGTGGCGGGAGGATGGAGGAGGCTTCTGCTCAGGAGCTCCGCGGTATTGCCGAGGGGCTGGCCGAATGCAGCGGCCTGGTCCGCTCACTGCTGCGGAAGGGCAATGATGATGCAGATCTCCTGGCTCTGGCGGAGCGGCTGCAGGCACTTTCGGAGGAAGTAGAACATTTAACTTTTAAACATAACAAATCATGAGATACATACGCTTTAACCGACATACCGTATTCTCCTCAGTGCTCAACGTCATAGGACTGACCCTCGCCCTGTCCGTGTTCCTGATACTGACGGTGCAGGTGATGTACGACTGGAGATATGACAGATGCTATGCGGGGCATGAGGATATTTACAGGCTGGAATGCAGCGGCATGGCAGGTGAAAGGGCAGGTAACTACCTGGCGAGTTTTTCCCGGCCGATGATAGAGGAAATCAGAACCTCCCTGCCGCAGGCTGAGGCTGTGGGCACTTACCTCTACTATAAGGACAGAAGTGAGCCGATGAGGGAAGTGGGGAGCAACGGCTCCGGGGTATCCGTTTCCTTTGCGGACTGCGATTACGGTCTGCTGCGGGTCTTCCCCTTTGAATTTACCGAGGGGGATACCTCCCTTTTCCGCACTCCCAATACGGCGGTCATTTCCGAGCAGGGGGCGGCCAGGCTTTTCGGCGGAGAGTCCCCTGTCGGCAAATACGTGGAGTTCGCCTCGTCGGACGTGCAGCGGTACGGAGCTGCGACGCGCTTCACTATTGTGGGGGTGTACAGGGATTTTCCCCAGAACTCCAGTGTGGACAAGGAGTTGCTCATCAATCTCGGCAATTACGACTTGAACAATGGCAGCACGTGGGCATACGGCTGTTATATCCGGACGGCCGTGCCGCAGCAGGCCCTGCCGGTGCTGAAGGACTACATGGAAAACTTTACGACAGGAGGCAATGACGTCATGGTCCGTCTTACCGGCCTGCACGATGCCTACTACATCCACGATGTGTCTCCCGACAACACCGCCAAGGGCAACCGTCCGATTACGGTAACGCTCTTCTCCATTTCTATCCTCATACTGCTGATAGCGGCTATTAATTTCATCAATTTTTCCATGGCTTCCGTGCCCTTCCGCATCAAGGCGCTCAATACCCGGAGGGTGCTCGGGGCGACGAGGGGATCTCTGGTCCTGCGTCAGCTCGGGTCGGCCCTTGCGCTGATGCTGCCGGCATTTGTCCTAAGCATAGGCGTGATGTCCGTGGCCGCGACCTCAGACCTCGCCTCGTACGTCTCAGGCTCGCTGCGGGTGCAGGACAATTGGGGCGTGCTGCTCATAACCCTTGCCGCATCAGTGCTTACCGCCCTGATTGCAGGTATTTTCCCGGCCCGCTACAGCACGTCCTTCAACCCGGCGATGGTACTCAAAGGCTCTTTCTCCCTCTCGGCCAAAGGGCGCAGTCTGCGCACCTCCTTGGTCGGGATTCAGTATCTCGTTTCGTTTGTTCTGGTCATCTGCGCCCTGTTCATCTCAGTGCAGGTCCGGTACATGAAGGGTTTCGACATGGGGTATGACCGGGAACAGGTGGTGGAGTTCCGTCTCTCCTACAGCATCGGACAGAAGCGGGAGACGCTCAAGGAGATGCTTCTGGAGAATCCGAATATCACCGATGTCACATTCTCCGGTTATTCCATGGCGCAGGAGACCAAGATGCCGTGGGGCCGCGTCATCAACGGAGAGTCCGCGCCGGTCGAGTGCCTTCCGGTGGACCGCAACTTCGCCTCCTTCTTCGGCCTTGAGCTGACGGAGGGCCGGGACTTTCTGCCTTCGGATGACAACAGTCCGGGAGGAACGATGATAGTCAATCAGAACTTCTTGAATTCGTATCCCTTCCTGAGGGTAGGGGCGACGTATCCAGGGCACAGGTCGGACGTGGAGGCACAGATAATCGGGGCCGTCCGGGACTTCAACTTCAAGCCGCTGCAGTACGGTATCAGCCCGTTCTGCCTGTACAATTTCGGCAGCACTCCGTGGTGGCCCCTCCAGGTGGGATACGCCAAGGTCATGACCGGGGATATCCCGGCCACGTTCAGTTTCATCCGGAAGACGCTCAGAGAGCTGGATCCCTCCTTCAACACCGGGAGCATGGACGTGCGCTTCCTCGATGATGCGGTCGCCGGCCTCTACGCCCAGGAAGACAGGCTGGTCCGCATGATTACCACTGCCTCCTGGATTTCCCTGCTGATTTCCGTTATCGGAATTCTCGGCTTAGTGTACTTCGAGACGCAGTTCCGCCGCAAGGAGATAGCGGTCCGCCGCGTACACGGAGCCTCTGTGGGGGAGATACTGCTGATGCTCAACCGTTATTACCTGAAGATTACTGCGGTGTGCTTTGCCGTGGCGGTGCCCATAGCCTGGTTCATCATCCGCCGGTGGGTCTCCTCATTTCCCTACCAGAGTCCCGTACCGGTGTGGATATTCCTCGTGGCGCTGGTGCTGGTGTCCCTGATTACGGCCGTTACTGTCACGCTCCAGAGCCGGAGGGCCGCGCTGCGTAATCCGGTGGACTCGATTTCCTCGGAATAATAAAAAATAATTAACTTTGGGGCATCGCTGTAAAATGTTTGGAAATGATGGATATGAGAACGGATGTAGAACCGATAACCGTCATCCGGGGCGAGATTTTCAATGACCGCCGCGGTACAATCCACTCGATGAACTCTTTTTCGTTCGAGGGAGTGGAACGGTATTATTTTATAAGGAATATAGATACAAGGATGGTGCGCGGATGGCACGGACATCAGTTTGAGCGGAAGTGGTTTCAGTGTGTGGCTGGGAGTTTTACGATGGCGTTCGTGGCTCCGGATGACTGGGACGCTCCGTCTAAGGACCTGAAGCCGGAGATTTACCGGATATCGGACCGCAGGAGTGAGATTATCTGCGTGCCGGCGGGATATGCCAACTGTCTGAGGGCGGAGGAGCCCGGCTCGGTGCTGATGGTGCTCTCGGGCAAGCGCTACCCCGAATGTCTGGAAGACAGCTGGAGGTATCCGGCGGACTATTGGTTTGACTGGGCGGAGCTGTAGGACCGTAAGATTTTAGGAATTTGTGGAAAAATAATTAAATTTGGGCTGCAAAATCGATTATTTAACCCAAATAGATCTGATCAAATGAGAAAAATATTTTTAGCAGCCGCCGCTCTTCTTTCTGCTGCCGTGGGCTATGCCCAGGAGAGCGGGGAGAAGCAGAGTCTCACTCTGGAGCAGGTGGCACAGGGAATGCCCGAGGGCATCACAAGTCCTATTCCCATGCCTCTTGGATGGTATGACAGGAGCAATCTTATTGTCTCTGAGAACCGCGAGCTGGGTCTTTACAACATAAAGACCGGGGAGACCTCGCCCTATCAGATGCCGGAGCCCAAGGTCCGGCCGGCCATCCTCGAGGAGCTGAGCAAGACCGTGGACAATCCCATGTTCTCGCCGGACTCCACGAAGATCGCCTACACCAAGGACAACAACCTCTACGTGATGGATGTGGCCACCGGCGAGCACACCGCGCTGACTACTGACGGTTCGGACCTGATCCTGAACGGCTGGTCCTCGTGGGTGTACTACGAGGAGATTCTCGGCAGGGCCACCCGCTACAAGGCCTTCTGGTGGTCACCGGACAGCAAGCGCCTGGCCTACTACAAGTTCGATGATACGAACGTGCCGATGTTCCCCATCTACGACGCCAAGGGCAAGCACGGTACCCTGAACGAGACCCGCTACCCCAAGGCCGGGGACGAGAATCCCAAGGTGGAGATAGGCATGATCGATCTGACCACGGGCGAGACCGTCTGGGCTGACTTCGACCGCGAGGACGACCAGTATTTCGGGACTCCGTTCTGGAGCGCTGAGTCGGACAAGTTCATGGTGCCCTGGATGCCGAGGGACCAGAACCATCTGATACTCTATGAGGTGTCTCCTTTCGACGGCTCCAAGAAGCCTCTGTACGAGGAGCATCAGAGGACCTGGATCGACTGGATCGACGATATGGTCTTCACCGAGGACGGCTTCTATATGACCCGCGATTTCGACGGATGGGAGCAGATCTATTTCCAGCCCTTCGACGGATCGCAGTACATCAAGCTCACCGAGGGCCGCAACTGGGGCACCCGCATCCTCAAGCTGGACGAGGACAAGGGTGTGCTCTTCTTCACCTCGAGGGCCGAGATATCCACCCGTTATGACGTCTACAGGCTGGATCTGAAGAAGCGCACCACCGAGCGCATCTCCTTCGGCGACTACAACTTCTCGGCAGTTCAGATTTCACCCGACAACAAGTACTACGCTGCCCAGATATCCAATGTCTCTACACCCACCAAGACCGTCTTAGTGAAGATAGGAAGCGGCAAGAAGGCTCAGTACACCGTCCTCGGCGACTCCAAGGGCCCTGAGTACGACAACTATAAGCTGGCTGAGGCGCAGATGCTCTTCATCGAAGTGGACGGCTACACCCTCCCGGCCTCGATCCGTCTCCCGATAGACTTGGATACCAATAAGAAATATCCCGTCATCGTCTCTATGTACGGCGGTCCCAACTCCGGTACGGTCATGGATACATGGCAGGCTCCTTCCCGCAACAACCAGCTCTGGGCCATAGAAGGCGTCATCCAGATATCGATCGACCACCGCGCCTCCGGCCACTGCGGCAAGGAGGGCGTCAACTACGTCTACCGCTCCCTCGGACAGACCGAACTGGCCGACTACATCGAGTGGGTGAAATATCTGAGGACCTTCCCCTACGTGGACGCTGAGAAGATCGGCATCACCGGATTCTCCTTCGGCGGCACGATGACCGTCCTGGCCCTGACCGACGGCGCCGACTACTTCCAGTACGGTATCGCCGGCGGAGGAGTGTACGACTGGCAGCTCTACGACACCCATTATACCGAGAGGTACATGGATACTCCCGAGGACAATCCCGAGGGCTATGCCTTCACCCGTGTATGGGAACGTGCTGAAAAGTACCGCGGCGGCAAGGGCTCGATGCTCCGCATCACCCACGGAACTGCCGATGACAATGTCCACATGCAGAACACCCTCCAGCTCATCGACGCCCTCCAGAAGGCCGACAAGCAGTTTGAGCTGATGATCTACCCTGGCGGATATCACGGATACAGAGGCTATCAGGCCATTCACTCCTCCAACTCCGACCTGATCTTCTGGTACCGCTGGCTCCTCGGAAAGGATGCCCCTGAGTGCCTCCTGAGATAGGACACGGGCCATAGGCAATTGCAGACGGATTCCGTCATTCTCGCAACAGATGATTATGCGGGGATGGCGGAATCCCTATTTTTGGCGATTGTCCGGGGAGGGCGCGGACGGTAATTTTGCAGTGTCATTTGAAAGAATTATAAAAGATAAATAAAATGAGACTGACAAAATTCATTCCCGTGGCCGTTATGGCGGCCCTCGCAGCCATGAGCTGCAACCCCGTAGAAGAGATTAAGCCCGCAACAGAGGTTGCCGGCACCTACACCGGCTGGTCGAAGGCTGAGTTCCAGTATTCTCCCACACCCATGGTGAGCGACGCGCAGACCCTGACCGTTACCGCAGAGGAAGGCGGTGAGACCGTCGCGGTCAGCTACACCTCTGACACCTGGGGCACATTCACCGTCACCGGCGCAGCGGTTACCGAATCTGACGGCACCTACACGGTGACCGGCAGCGGCAAGACCGTCATGGGCATGTCCGCCGACTCCCAGAGTGAGTACGACTGCACCCTCTCGGCGACAGTAAAAAGCACAGAGGATTTCACTTTTACGTTTGACATTCCGGCAGTAATGGGCGGCCTGAAGATTACCGTACAGCCCGGCGAGGCCCCTGCAAGTCTGGTGCTCAGCGGCACATATACCGGTACTCTGAACATGTCCGTCATGGGCAGTGCCATGGATCCGGTAGAGAATGCGACAATGGTTCTCGATGTTGCGGACGACGGCAAGACAGTCCTCACCATCTCCAGCTTCGGCATGGGCATGATGACATTAGAGGATATCACAGTGGACGTGACACTCACAGAGTCTGCTGACGGCACCTATGCTTTGGCGGCTGAGAGCATCGACACTATGGCCGGAGACATCAACGTGACCGGCAGCCTTGCCGGAACAGTGGCGGCCGACGGCAGCAAGCTGACTGTCAGCGCAGAGATCAAACCCGGAGCCATGCCTATGACCATCAACGTGGAATTTGAAGGTTCTAAGTAAATGAAAAGAAACCCTAAGCCATTACTGATAATGTTGCAGGCGGGAGCGGCACTGCTGACGGCCGTGTCGCTCCCTTCGTGCAACGGGATATTCGAGGGCATCTACGATGAGCCTTCGGTTATCGATGAGTTCGGTTTTACGAAGGTGGAGCAGGCTACGTCCTCAGGAACAATTTACATTGACGCGACTTCCTATACCCGTTGGAACTATCTGGATTTCGAGACATTTGCCCTGGATACCACTTTTATAGCAGAGGACGGTTCCGAGACTGGAGATGTGACTGAAGGCTGGGACTTCGCCGTGCACCGCTACGATGTCAAGACCAACGGTGGCCGGGTCATCGAGACCTCCTTCACCTCGATAGACGCCCTGCTCGCATCCGGTTCCATGCCCCAGGGCACCTGGGTAGAGGACATCTGGACCGAGGACCGCGTCACGATCGACATGTCCAGGATGATGGACGGCATCATTGTCTACGCCCCGTCTTGGTACAATCCGGAACTGTCCAAATGGCTCAATGTCGATACCTCCACCATGCCTCCCGTATACACGATGTCCGGCAAAGTCTATGTCCTGATAACAGCGGATGGCAAAGCGGCGGCCATCCAGCTTATCAACTACATGAACGACAGTAAGGTCAAGGGCTTCATGACTATTGACTACGTATATCCTTTGGAATTCTGACGATGTTGAGACAAATGTTTCTGGCGGCGACTCTTATATTGATGTCGTGGACCGCATATGCGCAGAACCGTACTGTCTCCGGTGTGGTTGCAGACAGGGACGGTATTCCTTTGGCCGGGGTCGATATAGTGGTAAAGGGCGATAACACCATATATACG
This sequence comes from uncultured Alistipes sp., assembly GCA_902388455.1. Lineage (GTDB taxonomy): Bacteria > Bacteroidota > Bacteroidia > Bacteroidales > UBA932 > Coprenecus. The sequence continues at coordinate 13,664 of CABMPD010000024.1, forward strand.
GCAACAGGCGGTGACGGCCGCTACAGCATAACAGTTCCGGATGGGAAATCAGTGCTGTATTTTCATCTGCTGGGCTTCCTTTCCCAGGAGATCTCTTTGGCCGGGCATCCGGAGGATACTCTGAATGTGACTCTCGAACAGGACTACATGAATCTGGAAACGGTGGTGGTCACCGGTACCCGCACCCCGCGCCTGCTCAAGAACAGCCCGATACTCACCCGTGTCATCACAGTGCAGGATATCGAGAGGGTGGACGCCCTCAACATCGGGGATCTGCTCGAGGCGGAGCTGCCCGGCATCGAGTTCTCCTACGCGATGGACCAGCAGGTGACCCTGAACATGCAGGGCTTCGGCGGTAACTCGGTCCTCTTCCTCGTGGACGGGGAGCGCATAGCCGGCGAGACATTAGACAATATCGACTATAACCGTCTGAACCTGGACAATGTTCAGCGCGTGGAGATAATCAAGGGCGCGGCCTCCTCCCTCTACGGCTCCAATGCCGTGGGCGGGGTGGTCAATCTCATCAGCGCCGGGGCCACGGAGCCCTGGTCTGTAAACGTCAACGCCCGCTACGGCGCCCACAACGAACAGCGCTACGGCGGCTCGGTGGGCTTCCAGGCCGGGAAGCTGAACAGCATGACCAACGCCCAGTACACCAGCATAGACTCCTACGCCATGCCCTCGGAGGGCGACTACAACACCTTCTACGGCGGCTACAACTGGAGCGTCAAGGAACGTCTGCAGTACGAGCCGCTGGACGGCCTAAAATTCACTGCCCGCGCCGGCTACTTCTTCCGCGAGAGGGACCTGCAGAGCGATACCCGCGACCGCTACCGCGATTTCAGCGGCGGCCTCCGCGGGGAGTGGAACGTGGATGAACGCAACCGTGTGGAGCTCTCCTACGGCTTCGACCAGTACGACAAGAGCGATTACCTGCTCTTCAACAGCACCGACGTGCGCGACTACAGCAACGTCCAGCACACCGTCCGCGGCATCTACACCTACGATCTGACCGCCGACGGCCAGAGCACCATGATAGTCGGAGGCGACTACATGCGCGACTACCTGATGTCCTACCAGTTCGAGGAAGGCGGCTACTACATCCAGCACACCGCGGACGTCTTCGCCCAGGTGGAGACCAATATCAACGAGCACTGGAATCTCATCGGAGGCATGCGCTACGACTTCTTCTCCCAGAAGCGGCTCAGCCATTTCTCCCCCAAGCTCAGTGTGATGTACCGCACCGGAGGCTGGTCCTTCCGAGGTTCCTATTCCGGCGGCTTCCGGGCCCCGACCCTCAAGGAGATGTACATGTCATTCGACATGGCCAGCATCTTCATGATCTACGGCAACCCGGACCTTGAGCCTGAATCCAGCGAGAACCTCAATGTCTCGGCAGAGTACAACTGGAAATACCTTTCCGCCTCTGTCTCCGGCTTCTACAACTTCGTGGACAACCGTATCACCACCGTCTGGAACGAAGAGCTCGGCGGCATGATGTACACCAATATGAGTCCCCTGCAGGTGCGCGGAGTGGACGTATCCGTCTCGACCCGCCTGCCCTTCGGTCTAGGTGCCCGGCTGGCCTACACCTTTACCGACGAGGCCATACGCGCCGGCGAACCCCTGCTCTCGCAGACCCGCCCCCATTCGGCCACAGCCCGTATCGAGTACGGCAGGTCCTGGAAGAACTACGGCTTCAATGTGGCTCTCAGCGGCCGCGTCCTCTCCGCCGTGACCACCGAGGTCTACACCTCCGCCACCAACTACGAGGACACCGAGACCCAGACCTATCCGGCATACACGATATGGAAGCTGACCGTCTCCCAGGACATCTGGCGGGGCATACAGCTCAACGTGATAGTGGACAACCTCTTCAACTACCGGCCCGACTATTACTACAGCAGCACTCCGAGCACCATCGGCACAACGGCCGCAGTCTCCCTTTCGATGAATATCGAGGAGTTTTTCAATAAAAAATAGAAAATATAAAAACGCAGCATGATTCAAAAAACGGCAAAACTCATAACATTCATAGTGGTATCTATCCTGGCAGTCCTCATCCTGTGGGGACTCTGGGCGTTTATGGCGGCTCCTACGCGGGTGGCCTTCCTGAACTACCAGGTCATCACCCTCGGTCAGATCTCCAAGGCCAATGACAGCCGCATGGTCCGCCTCTACGAGCTCACCCCAGAGGAAGCCTCCAAGGCCGGACACTACGACATCCTCCTGATCAACGGCATGGGCCTGAGAATCACCGAGGAGCAGCGGGCACAGATTCAGAAGGCCGCCGACCGGGGCCTGCCCGTGCTCTCGACCATGGTCACCAATCCGGCCAACGACATCAACACCGTGGACTCCACCCTCGTCCCGGAGCTTCAGGCCTACCTCTCCAACGGCGGTCCGGCGAACTACCGCAATATGCTCGCCTTCGTCCGCCGCAGGATAGACCGCAAGGTCATCGCAGCCCCGCAGCCCGCTCCCGCCGAGGAATACACGGTGGAGAATATCTACCACCCCTCGCCGGACGGCAGCGGAGGGGAGGAGGAGGGCTTCCGCTCCATCGCGGCCTATAATCAGTGGCTCAGGGACAATGCCCTCTGGAAGGAGGATGCTCCCCGCATCATCGTCACCGGCCAGATGGGCGACCCCACCGACCTGATAGCCTCCTTCGAGGCCACCGGCAACGTCGTCTATCCGATCCGCAGCACCATGCCCATGCTCCGCACCGGACAGCTCGACTCCATCGCCCCTTCGGCGGTTATCAACATGGCGCATGGCCGCTTGGGCGACGGGATGGTCAGGTTCCTGGAAAAATACAACATCCCCCTCTTCTCTCCCCTGAATGTCAATTCCCTCGTCTCCGACTGGGAGGCCGATGAGATGGGTATGGCCGGGGGCTTCCTCTCTCAGAGCGTGGTGACTCCCGAGATAGACGGAGCCATCCGTCCTTACGTGCTCTTCGGGCACTACGAGGATGAGGACGGGCTGCAGCGGCTCGAGGCCATTCCGGAGCGTCTGCAGGAATTCACCGAGACGGTCAACCGCTACCTGGAACTCAGGCGCAAGCCCGAGAGCGAGAAGAAGATAGCCATATTTTACTACAAGGGGGCGGGGCAGAATGCCCTGACGGCCGCCGGTATGGAGGTGGTGCCCTCGCTGTACAATTTTCTCGTCGCGCTGCGCGATGCAGGGTACAATGTAGATGGGCTGCCGTCCTCTCCCGAGGCCCTGGCCGCCCTGATTCAGAGCCACGGCGCGGTCTTCGGCTCCTACGCCGAGGGGGCAGCCTCCCGCTTCATGGACGGGGGCGCTCCCGAGTGGGTGGACGCTCCGACATTTGCCCGCTGGGCTCAGGAGGCCCTGCCTCAGAGGCTGCGCGATGAGGTCGAGGCCCTGAACGGGGAATTCCCGGGGCCCTATATGTCGAGGGACGGCCGTCTGGCCTTAGCCCGGATCGAGCTGGGCAATGTGGTGCTGCTGCCCCAGCCTGCAGCGGGTGGCGGTCAGAACGACTTCCAGATGGTGCACGGTACTCATGCCGCGCCTCCTTACAACTATATTGCGGCCTACCTCTATGCCCGCTACGGCTTCGGGGCCGATGCGATGATTCACTTCGGTACCCACGGCAGCCTTGAGTTCACTCCGAAAAAGCAGGTGGCCCTGAGTCAGTACGACTGGCCGGACCGCTTAGTGGGTACCGTGCCGCATTTTTACCTGTACACCATTTCCAATGTCGGGGAGGGGGTGATGGCCAAGCGCCGCGCCTACGCTACGCTCCAGTCCTACCTCACCGCTCCTTTCATGGAGAGCAATGTCAGGGGGCTGTACCGCGACCTCTCCGACGAGCTTTCGCACTATGAGGACGCTCTCTACGGAGAGAGGCCGGATGCCTCCCGCGCTGAGGGCATTGCACTCAGAATCAAGGAACTGACCATAGCGATGGGCATTGCCTCCGACCTCGGGCTGGATACCCTGGACAAGGGCGTGCCCTACACTGAGGAGGAGATCCTGCGCATCGGGAATTTTGCCGAGGAACTGGCCTCCGAGAAGGTGACGGGCCGGCTCTACGTGATGGGCGAGCCCTACCTGCCGGCTCAGATCGAGTCTACGGTCTATGCCATGAGCACCGAGCCGGTGGCCTACGGCCTTTTAGGTATCGACAGGGCCAGGGGCAAGGACGTGGACGGGGTGGAGAAACAGCTGTCGGTATTCAACCGCAGATATGTGGCCCCGGCAAAGCAGATAGTGGCCCGGCTGCTGGCCCAGGGCCGTCCGGCGGATGACCGGCAGCTCTGCTCGATAGCCGGTATCACACCGGAGGAACTTGCCCGTGCCCGGGAGGTGGCCGCTTCGCTCCAGGCCCCGCCCGATATGATGTCGATGATGGCTCAGATGGCCGGGATGCAGCAGCTGAGGAAGGATTCGGCTGCCGGCCGGGGAATGAGTGAGATGATGTCGGCGGTCGGACGGCAGATGATGGGCGGACGGAAAGCGCAGCCGACGCAGGCGGAGAGGGATTTTGCCCGGGCGGTGACTGAGATGGAACAGGCCGTGCTCAATGTGTACAACTACCGCAGGGCCCTGTCGGAAAGCCCTTCCGCCGAGATAGGCAGTATGCTCAACGCTCTGGACGGCGGCTATACCTCGCCCTCGCCCGGAGGCGATCCAGTGGCCAATCCCAATACCCTGCCTACGGGCCGCAACCTCTTCGCCGTGAACGCCGAGGCCACCCCGACCCGCAGCGCATGGGAGAAGGGAGTAGCCCTGGCCGAGAATACCCTGCGGCTCTACCGTCAGCGGCACTGCGATTCCCTGCCCCGCAAGGTCAGCTACACCCTGTGGAGCAGTGAGTTCATCGAGACGGAGGGAGCGACGATAGCCCAGATATTCTACATGTTGGGTGTCGAGCCGGTCTACGACAGCTTCGGCCGCGTGACCGACATCCGCCTGATACCGTCGGAGAAGCTCGGCCGTCCGAGGATAGACGTGGTGGTGCAGACCAGCGGCCAGCTCAGGGATATTGCCGCCTCTCGTCTTTTCCTGATAGACAGGGCTGTCCGTATGGCAGCGGAGGCCAAGGACGACGGATATGAGAACAATGTGGCCGAGGGTATCCGGGAGACCGAGCGGATACTCACCGAGAAGGGAGTGACTCCGGCGGATGCCCGGCGGATGTCCTCCTACAGGGTCTTCGGAGGGGTGAACGGCAATTACGGTACCGGCATTCAGGGGATGGTGACCGCCTCTGACCGCTGGACCTCCTCCTCGGAGATCGCGCGGGTCTATATGAACAATATGGGAGCCTACTACGGCAGCGAGGAGGGCTGGGAGGAATTTGCCCGGTACGCCTTCGAAGCAGCGCTTTCCCGTACCGACGCGGTGGTGCAGCCCCGTCAGAGCAATACCTGGGGTGCTCTGAGCCTGGACCATGTGTACGAGTTCATGGGCGGGCTCAACCTTGCTGTCAAGGAAGTGACCGGCAAGGATCCGGACGCTTACCTCAGCGACTACCGCAACCGCAACAAGGTGAGGATGCAGGAACTGAAGGAGGCGATAGGGGTCGAGAGCCGTTCCACCATATTCAACCCTTCCTACATCTCCGAGAAGATGAAAGGCGGGGCAGGGGATGCGTCGGCCATCGCGGAGACTGTCACCAACACCTTCGGCTGGAACGTGATGAAGCCGGAGGCCGTCGATGACCGGGTGTGGGACGAGATATATGAGGTGTATGTCAAGGACAAGTTCGGACTGGGTGTGCAGGAACATTTCAGGGAGGTCAATCCGGCTGCTCTTGAAGAGGTTACGGCGGTCATGCTGGAGTCGGTGCGCAAGGGGCTCTGGGAGGCCTCGCCCGAGCAGGTGGCGGATATCGCGGAACTGCATACCGGCCTGATTGAGGAGTTCGCCCCTTCGTGCTCCGGTTTCGTGTGCGACAATCCGGCCCTGCAGGACTACATCGCCTCCGCACTGCCTGAGGCCTCGGCCTCAGAGTACCGTGGGGCTATCCGGCAGATAAGGGAGGCTTCGGTCAACGACGCCTCCGACGGGATGGTGCTCAAGAAAGACCGGCTGCAGGGCGAGACAGAGAAAGAGACGACCTTGGTGAGCAATATTGCCGTGGCAGTGCTGATTGTCGCCCTGTTCATCGGAGGCGGACTGCTGATAAGGCGCCGCCGCAAGTCCAGTGGAATCTGATCTAAGGAGGCTCTGCACATGTATAGTTTAGTCGTAATCCTGATGGTGTTGGTCTGCTTCAACTTCGTGCTGAAGCAGTCCTGGCACAAATGGTGGTCGGTGCTGGCTCATGCCGCAGCTGCCGCACTTTTCACAGGACTGATGTGGCCCGTGGCCGTCCGGCAGTCCCGCTCCCAGATAGACGAGTGGCTTTCCAACCCTGGTCTGATGCTGGATACCTCGGTGATAATCACCCTGGAAGTCATCCTGCAGATAGCCTTCTGCCTGCTCTCTGTGCATCTGATGAGCTCGGGCAGGCTGAAGAGGTCCGTCATCTGGGGCTACCGTATCCTGCGCTGGTTCCCGGGCGTGCTGATATTCGGGGTGCTCTTCAGCTTCTTAGTCTATCTGATATTTGCCTTCCCGGGTGTATCCTTCCCCCTGGTGGCCTGGAGTGCCGCCGCCGTGGTCTTTGTGGTCATAGCCGGAGGGGCCTGGCTGATGCGCTGGATTTTCCCCGACAAGGAGAGCCGCCTGGAGATGTTCTTCCTGACCAATGCCCTGACAGGGATAGTGGCGGTGATAGCCACCGTCAACGGACAGACGGCCGTGGCCGGGGTGAGCGAGGTGGACTGGAGGGCTCTTGCCGGGGTGCTGGGACTTATTGCCGCCGGGGTGCTGGCCGGCTCCTTCGTGAGGACGGCCAGGCCTTTCCGGAGATTTTTAAAAGCGAACAATAATTTAAAAAAGTAATAAAATATAAAAACGTATGAACTACATATCTGATGTTCTCTTCTGGATTTCCAACGGACTGCTCGTACCGGTAGTGGTCCTGCTGATCCTGTTTTTCCTCCGGTCGCTGCTGCTGATCGGCAATTTCTTCGGACAGTACCTTCAGATACGCAAGGTGGACCGCCTGTTCATGACCAAGGTCGAGGCGCTGACTCCGGCTACCGTCGGGGAACTGAGGGCTTCCCTGCCTGCCAATACCAAGTCCCCGCTGCTGAATTGCCTGGCCGGTATGCTGGACACCACCAAGGACCGGGCGCACCGTCAGCTTCTGCTCTCCGACTACGAGATAGCCGCTGACAAGGACTTAGGCACCTCCAAGACCCTCTCGAAGATGGGCCCCATGCTCGGTCTGATGGGAACCCTGATTCCTATGGGCCCGGCTCTCGTGGGCCTGTCCACCGGCGATATCGGCTCGATGGCCTACAACATGCAGGTGGCCTTCGCCACGACCGTCGTGGGCCTGTTCTCGGCCGCGATAGGCTTCATCACCCAGCAGGTCAAGCAGCGCTGGTACACCCGTGACCTGAACCGCTTAGAGTTCGTGTCGGAGGTGCTGGACGGATGCGCCGGTGTGCAGGAAGTGGAAACCAGGACAGGGGAGGAAGTGCGATGAAGAGGAGAAGACTGTTAGGAGGGGACGAGGAGAACGACCCGATGAGCGTGGTGGGCAACCTATTTGACGTGGCCATGGTATTTGCCGTGGCCCTTATGGTCGCCCTCGTGACCCGTTACAACATGACCGAGATGCTTTCGCCCGAGGACTTCACGATGGTCAAGAACCCCGGCAAGGAGGACATGGAGATCATCGTCAAGCAGGGAGAGAACATCGACCGCTACACCCCTTCCGAGGACCAGTCCAAGTCCGGTCAGAGGGGCAAGCGCGTGGGCATAGCCTACGAGCTGGAGAATGGGGAGATTATCTACGTGCCGGAGTAGGGCAGGAGGTCAGATCTTGATGGAGAGGCCTATATTGACCAGTCCGCGGTAGCCGAAACCGAGCTCGGCGAAGCCTCCGACCATGTCCCCGTAGCGGAACTTGACAGCGGTGATGTGGAACGAGAAATTCAGATGGTCGTTGGGTATAAGCTCGTCGCTGACGGCGTCCACCACTGACTCATCCATATAGCTTACACCGAGATACAATGCGCCGGAGCACTCCATCGGGCCCTGTTGCCAGTATGTGAAAGCACCGGACAGATGACATGAGTAGTTCATCACCGTTGCCCGGCATACATACTGAGGGTCACTGGCCGGCCCTGTCTCGGAACGTTCAGTCATATACATGTCGGCACTGCCGTATCCGTATCCGAAATCCAGTCCGATGGATACTCGCGGATGGAGGAAGAAATTATATCCGACACCGACGATGCCTGAGAATTTCTGGTTGCGGGCATTTCCGTTGGTGACCTCATCGTGGAAATTTGGGGAAAGCATAGTGGAAAGTTCCATGACTGATGGAGTTCCGTATTGAAGATATATCTCGCTTCGGGGAAAATAGTCAGCATCTCTAACCAGGTTTTTCTGAGCGTAAGATGCTGTGGATATCAGCATAAGGACTGCAATGGCGGTGAAGGTATGATGTTTCATGGTTATGCTTTTTTATCAGTTTTACGTCTTTTAAGATAAATAGAACCGATGGAAATGGCTCCGCAAAGGAGCATCGTCAGGGCCTGGCTCTCATGGGAGATGGTAGCAAAAATCACGCCCGAAGTCTGGGGTATGGAGTAAATCGAGGCCATGGCCAGGGACAATATAAAATGGTATGCGCCTATTCCGCCCTGCACCGGCACTATCCAGCCGAGGCTGCCGACTACCATCAGGAAGAGGGCGTCCGCCCAGTTGAGGTCCGCCACCTGGGGAATGGCCAGGATGGTCGAATAGCTCATGATCCAGTAGCAGAGCCACAGCAGGAGGGTGTAGAGGAGGAATCTCCATTTGCCCTTCATCCGGAGTCCGGCCGTCAGTCCTCCGATCAGCCCTTTGGCCAGGGAAAACAGTTTGGCGAACAGTTTGTACCGGCTCAGGCGTTTTCTGTAGCAGAATACCAGGATGCAGGCAGTAATGCATACGGCGGCCGCTCCGCCGATGATCCACAGGATGTCGAACGGCATGGAATCCACTGCCGGCCCCCATACCTCATCGGAGACAAACTGGCTGAAGGAACTCTCGCCTGCCAGCAGAACAATGAACAGGATAATCAAGTAGGTCACCATGTCCCAGCTCCGCTCCAGCACTACCGTCCCCAGCACCGACTCGAAGGATGCCTTGCCGGTGGCGGAGATTACTCCGCAGCGGGCCAGCTCTCCGGCCCTGGGCAGGGCGAAATTGGTCAGGTAGGCGACCGTCACCCCGTCGTATGCCTCGCGGCGGGTGATAGAAGGGTTGAGGGGCAGCATTACCAGACGCCACCGCAGTCCCCTGATGACGAATGCCAGGATGCTGGCTGCCATCGATACGGCTATCCAGCGGAAATCGCAGCTGCGGACTCCTTCCATGAAGTCCGCCCATTTTACTCCACGGAACGCGAAATACAGCAGCACGAAGGCCAGCAGCAGCATCAGTGACCACTGTATAACCTTCTTTATCTGCTTCCGTGCCGGCATTTACAGGACGAGCTTGTTAGTGCGCGTGTCCGGAAAAACCACTTTGGGACGGAAGGTCCCGGCTTCTTCCGGAGTCACTATGGCGTAGGACATGATGATGACGATGTCTCCGGCAGCGAACAGATGGGCCGCGGCGCCGTTGAGCTCGATGCTGCCGCTGCCCTCTTCTCCTGGGATGACGTAGGTCTCCACCCGGTTGCCGTTGGTGACATTGACCACGGAGACTTTCTCCCCCTCGAAGAGACCGGCGGCCTCCATCAGGGAGCGGTCCACCGTGATGCTGCCGATGTAGTCGAGATTGGCACGGGTGACGGTGACTCTGTGGATCTTGGATTTTATTACTTCGATGTACATTCTACTTGAGTGCTATGTTGTCGATCAGACGGACCTGGCCGGCATAGACCGCGCAGGTCAGCCGCAGGTGCTCCGCTTCGTCCCAACTGGAGACTGGGCGCAAATTTAGTGAATTTATGATTTCCACATACTCCGTCCTGAGTTCCGGGTCGGCGTCGATTAGCTCCGTGGTCTTCCTTACCGCCTCGGCCACCGGCATTTTGCCTACCATGTTCACTGTCTGCCTGATGCAGGCGTAGATGTGGGGGGCGGCTGCTCTCTGGGCCGGGGTCAGGAGCTTGTTGCGGGAGCTCAGGGCCAGTCCGTCCTCTGCCCTTGCGATGGGACAGCGGACTATCTCTATGGGGTAGTGGAGGTTCCTGACGAAATACTCGATGATGGCCAGCTGCTGGAAGTCCTTCTCCCCGAAGTATGCCTTTGAGGGACGGACGATGTCGAAGAGGCGGGTGACCACCTGGGCCATGCCGTTGAAATGTCCTGGACGCCTGGGACCTTCCCCATATTGGTCCAGGCCGCCGAGGTCGAATACCTTTGTATTATAATCAGTACCGGCGGGGTAGATGTCCTCCACACGTGGCGCGAAGAGGACGGCAGCTCCGATGGCCTCGACGAATGCGCAGTCCTGATCCAGGATGCGGGGGTAGGTCTCGAAGTCGGTCTTATTGTTGAACTGGGTCGGGTTGACGAAGTCGGATACCACTACGGCGTCACATTCGGCGACGGCCCTGCGGATGAGTGAGGCGTGGCCCTCGTGGAGGGCCCCCATTGTAGGTACGAATCCTACTGTTTTGTCTCCTAGAGACTTGCGGGCGGACACGAAGTCCGTCAAGGTTTTAGCTACTTTCATGATTGTTCGGAAATCGGGGGCAAACATACGTATTTTCAGTGACTTTATGTAATTTGGGCGAAAAAATTTTGCCTTTTCCGATAATTAGTTATAATTTTGAAGTTAGAGAAAGACTTTCCTTTAAAATTGATAGAACAAAGTATATTTTTATGAAATTACTATTACTTGGCGATGAAGCCATAGCACTGGCGGCGATACATTCGGGTATTTCCGGTGTCTACGCCTATCCCGGAACTCCCTCTACGGAGATTACCGAGTACATCCAGAACCGTCAGAAGGCCGATCCGGCCTCTGACCGCATCTTCTGTAAATGGTGCACCAACGAGAAGACCGCTATGGAGGCGGCCCTGGGTATGTCCTATATGGGCAAGCGGGCCCTGGTCTGCATGAAGCACGTCGGCATGAATGTGGCAGCCGATGCTTTCGTCAATTCCGCCATGACTGGAGCCAACGGAGGCCTGGTGGTTGTAGCGGCTGACGACCCTTCTATGCATTCTTCCCAGAATGAGCAGGATTCCCGCTTCTACGGTCGTTTCGCGATGATACCGTACTTCGAGCCTTCCTGCCAGCAGGAGGCCTACGATATGATCCGCGATGCATTTGACTATTCCGAGAAAATGCGTATTCCCGTACTGATGCGCATCACCACCCGCATGGCCCATTCCAGGGCAGAGGTGTCCACTTGGACTCTGAAGGACGGCAGCGAGGATATCCGTCCCCAGAACCAGATTCATTTTCCGGACAATCCCAGGCAGTGGATACTTCTTCCGGCCAATTCACGTGTGCGGAACGAGCAGCTGATTAAGGATAAGAAACAGTTCGGACTGGATTCTGCCGAGGATGCCCGCAACAGTTTTACCCCCGGAGAGGACAGGGGACTGGCCGTTGTGGCCTGCGGTATCGCCTACAACTATCTTCTGGAGAATTTCCCCAAAGGTGTGCCCTGCGGAGTGCTCAAGCTCACACGCTATCCCATTCCCCGTAAACTGGTGAACGATATGGTGGCATCCGGAGTACACCGTGTAATCGTGATGGAGGAGGGCCAGCCTTTCGTGGAGGACAAGATCCGCGGTATGATCGGTTCCGAGATACAGGTCGAGGGCCGTCTCACCGGTCTGCTGCCCCGTACCGGAGAACTCACGCCCGACAGTGTCCGTGCTGCCCTGCATCTCAGTCCCCACAAGACTTTCCCTAAAGATGACATCGTGGTGCCGCGTCCGCCTGCTCTCTGTCAGGGATGCGGTCACAGGGACATGTACGCCGCTCTCAACGAGGTGGCTGCCGAGTATGAGGACTCCCGCGTGTTCAGCGATATAGGCTGTTATACCCTCGGTGCTCTGCCTCCGTTCAGGGCTATCCACACTACGGTCGACATGGGCGCCTCGATCACCATGGCCAAGGGTGCCGCCGATGCCGGACAGTTCCCTTCGTTTGCCGTCATAGGTGACTCCACATTTACCCACTCCGGTATCACCGGTCTGCTCGACTGCGTCAACTCGGAGGCCAATGTGGTCATCATCATCTCCGACAACCTCACCACCGGTATGACCGGAGGGCAGGACTCGGCAGGTACAGGCAGGATAGAGAGCATCTGCGCCGGAGTCGGAGTCGATCCGGCCCACATCCGCGTGGTGGTGCCTCTCGCCAAGAACATGGAGGAGATAAAGAACGTTATCCGCGAGGAGGTGGAATATAAAGGAGTGTCGGTGGTTATCCCCCGCCGCGAGTGCATCCAGACCTTCAAGCGTCACGCCAGGGAGAAAAAGCAGCAGTAATGTCAAATCCGTAAAAACTTAGAATCCGATATGAAAAAAGACATAATATTAGCCGGTGTGGGAGGACAGGGAATCCTCTCCATCGCCACAGTCCTCGGAGAGGCCGCACTCACCAACGGTCTTCACATCAAGCAGGCCGAGGTTCACGGAATGAGCCAGCGCGGAGGCGACGTACAGAGCAACCTGCGCATATCCTCCGAGCCTATCCACAGCGACCTGATTCCTTACGGCAAGGTGGACATCATCATGTCCCTCGAGCCTATGGAGGCCCTCCGTTACGTACAGGAGCTGTCCAAGGACGGATGGATCGTCACTTCGTCGGTGCCTTTCGTCAATATTCCGAACTATCCTGAGAAAGAGGAGATATACGCGCATCTGCGGAAGCTGCCACATACGGTGATGCTGGATGTGGAGACTCTTGCCAAGGATGCCGGAGCTCCCGCACAGGCCGCCAATATGGTGCTGCTCGGTGCCGCCATCCCCATGATGGACCTCAGCTATGAGGCCGTCCGCGACGCCGTGGCCAAGGTGTTCTCCCGCAAGGGACAGGATGTCGTGGATAAGAACATCGCCGCCCTTGAGGCCGGTTACCGCCATAGTGTCAGCAGATAACCGCGTGACAAACACGTATATTCAATAACCTTTCTCACACCTTGCCGAAAGAGGCTGTTCCGGATTGGTCTGGAGCAGCCTCTTTTTTATTGTCGCAGCCTTTGCTTCCTTATCTGAACAGTCCGAAGAGCCTTGCGTCTATCTGGTCGCAGACCTGACTGAAGTCCTCCTTGCGGTCCTCGAACCGGCAGGTGTCCACGTCCACTATCAGCAGCTCGCCCTTGTATTCCGATATCCACTGCTCGTAGCGGTCGTTGAGGCCCTTGAGGTAGTCTATGCGGATGCTGTTCTCGTACTCGCGGCCGCGCTTCTGGATCTGCTCCACGAGGTTCGGAATCGACGAGCGCAGGTAGACCAGCAGGTCGGGATAGCCCACCATCTTCTGCATCAGCTCGAAGAGGGAGGTGTAGTTGTCGAAGTCGCGGGAGTCCATCAGTCCCATGTCGTGCAGGTTCGGCGCGAATATCATCGCGTCCTCGTAGATAGTGCGGTCCTGAATCACGTTCTTCCCCGAGTTCTGGAACTCGACGATGTCCTTGAGCCTCTTGTTGAGGAAGTACACCTGGAGGTTGAACGACCACCGCTGCATGTCGTTGTAGAAATCCACGAGATAGGGGTTGAAATCCACTGACTCGAAGTGCGGCTCCCATCCGTAATGCCTGGCCAGCAGACCCGTCAGGGTGGTCTTGCCGCTGCCTATGTTTCCTGCTACCGCTATGTGCATATTGTCTTGACTTAATCTTTCTATGTGCAAAAGTAAGGAAATTATTGTGAAATCTTCCAGCCGGAGATGTTGTGTGCCTCCCGGTCGAAGTCGATTGCGACCTTGACGACGGGCAGGCCGCAGAGGGCGAAGCGTTCGGGGTACTGCTTCAGGTCTATCTGCTGCATGGCGGCATCCGCGCCGGCGTCGAGCTTCAGCTCCACTAAGTAGAGTTTAGAGGCGGTGCGCATGACCATGTCCACCCTGCCTTTCGGAGTGCGGACCTCCACGTCGGCGTAGTAGCCGAGGAGTGAGAAGATGATGTAGAGCACCTGCTGCCAGTGCCCCTCGTAACCGGAGTTGTCGGTGTAGGGGACGGTGCCGAGGAAGGTCTGCATGGCCTTCAGCGCTCCGTCCATGTCATCTTCGAGGAGGCATTCGGCCATGGTTATGAGGGTTGAGGAGGCCGATATGGTGTCAGGAGTCACGTAGTACGGTATCAGCGAGCGGAACAGGCCTATGCGCACCTCCTGGTTCGGTATGCCCAAAGTATAGGATTCGATGGCGGGAATGCCCTTTTTGATGGTGTAGTATCCGCTCTGGTAGAGCAGTGGGATGATGCTGGACAGCCTCTCTGTGGGGGTGTCGAATTCGTCCTTGCCGGCCTTGCAGGTCTCTCCCAGCTGGATGGGTGTCATGCGGAACTTGCGTATCATCTCTATGAGATATGTCGGAGTTCCGCTGCCGAACCAGTAGGAGTCGAGCTTTGCATTGGCGAAGGCCCTGAGGAGGCTGAACGGGTTGTAGATGTCGGGGGAGGGCCAGG
>CABMPD010000025.1 GCA_902388455.1 uncultured Alistipes sp.
TAGCCGCCCTCGGCTCTAGAGGGAGGGGCCCGCCGCGAAGCGGTGGGAGGGCCTGGTCCTTTTGGAGGTTTTATTTGTGCCGTCCTAAGCGGAAACGTCTACGGCAGAGCGAGGAACGCGCAGGCAAATGCCAGGATGGCGTAGAGCTCGGGGAACACGGCGAGAATCATGGTACGGGAGAACACATCGTGTCCGTTGGACATCTCGTTGATACCGTTGCTGACCAGACTGGCCTGCTTGATGGCGGACCACAGGCCTACGAAGCCGAGGGCCAGACCGGCAGCGGCCATTGCCAGACCCTGGTTCATGGTGAGCACCTGAGAGGCGTCCTCCATGGCTCCCAGTCGGCTGAGCATGAGGAAGAATCCTGCGAATCCGTACAGTCCCTGAGTAGAAGGAAGCACGCAGAGGAGCATGGATTTACCGAAGATTTCCGGTTTCTTCTTGAGGCCGGCGACGGTGGTGTTGCCGCCCATTGTCACGCCTATGGCACTGCCGATGCAGGACAATGTGAGCATCACTGCCATTCCGACGTAAGCTAAGATTAAAGGTGTTGACATACGATAAAATTGTTTTTATTTGTTATTACTATATGATTTCAACGGTCTGTAGGCCCTGCCGCCTCCCTCGAAGCCCACATTCTTGTAGAACTCCACGAAGGTAAGACGGACCGGGTGTACGAATGCTCCGAGGCAGGACAGTCCCATGACTGCCAGATGCCCGAATACGAGGAATATCACCGTGACCGGCCAGCCCACGTAGGGGATGCCCGAAAGGGTCATGGCTATCGAGTTGATCACCAGTGCGAGGATGCCGCCGGTCGTACCCAGTCCGAACAGACGGATGTACGAGAGCATGTCGCCGAAAATGCTGGTGATATCGTAGAGGGATACGATGCCCTTGAGCGGACGCAGCAGGAAGAACTTGGCCGGCTTGCTGCAGAACAGCACCAGTATCAGTCCTCCGAAGACCAGAATCTGCGATACGATGTGCGGCAGAAGTTTGATCCCCATCTGCGAACCGGCGTAGGCGCATGCGGCCCACACGATCAGCAGGCTCCAGCCGACCTCGGTCAGCGCCTCGTCCCAGCGCCGCTTGGAGAAAGCGAATATCGCCTTGAGCATCCTGGCGAACACTATCTGGAACAGTCCGAAGATAATGGCGAACCAGAACATCTTCAGGTCCGAGAAGAACAGGGCCTTGATATTGTCCGGCATGGGCAGGATATCGGCCAGCTTCATGCCGAAGAACGTTCCGGAGAACAGCGGCAGGATGAGCGAGCCGACCCCGAGCCAGGCTATCAGCTTGCCGTAGCCGCTGAACTTGGGCAGAGCTAAGGCCACCGCGATACCGGTGATGACTAATATCAGGCCGTATCCCATGTCTCCGAGGCAGAAGCCGAAGAAGAGCATGTAGAACGGAGCAAAATAAGGAGTCAGGTCCAGCTCGTCGTAGTTGGGCAGCTCGTAGAGGCCTCCGACGGGCTCAAAGAGACGGGCAAACCAGTTGTTGCGCAGTTTGATGGGCGGATTGTCCGCACCCTTGGCCGCCTCGGCCTGCCAGTAGACGGTGCAGGGCCCGTGCTCCAGGAACTCCTGCACTGCGGCGTCGTCGGCAGTGGGAGCGAAGCCCTCCACCACGCTGATCGTCCCCTCGCCCTCGAGGAGGGAAGAGGTCCCGGCTAAATGCAGGTCCAGCGAGGCAAATGTCTTGTCGGCCAGTTCTGTAAGCTCAGATGAACGGGATGCGTATCCTATGGCCTCTGCCACCAGCCGGTCATTCTCTGAGCGGAGAGCCTGTATCCTGGCCTGCACCTGCGAGGCAGGGCGGGGGGGCAGCTGGGTCTCTTCGGCGGCAGGGAGTCCGGCGGCGTCCATATCATCACCGGCAGCATCCGTCCGGGTCAGTACGACGAAGTAGATGTTCCCGTTGTCTCGGGCCAGCACCTGCAGGGGATACTGCTCTTCCCATGAGGGAGAGAACCGCTTGTCGCTGACACAGTAGAAATGCGGAGTAAGTCCGGCAGCCCGCAGTCTGTCCACATCCGAGGGAGAGAATTCTCCCCAGGGCAGGGCCTTCAGGTATTCTTTCTCCAAGGCATCCAGCTCCGAGGCGATCTCTTCCCTGCGGGCCGCATTGCCCTCGAAGGCATTGAGAAGTTCCTCGGCGGACAGATTTGCAGCCGGAGGAATTGTGCTGTCCCAGGCGGATGCGGATGCCTCGCGGTGCTCCTTTGCCAGAGCATGCAGGGACGCTGCGGCAGCCCGGCACCTTCCGATGAGGGATGTCATCTCCCTCGAGGCCTCGTCGGTGCCGGTGAAGGAGCGGGTGATGTCCACCATCCCGAGTTCCTGCACCCCTGACAGAAACCGTTCCAGGTCCCCCGACAGGAGGATCATGGAGTATTTGGTCATTTTCGTTATCATAGTGCTTCCTCCTCTGCTTCTAGGTCGTGACGGTTCTTGACTATCTTCTGGGAGGCCTTGGAGAGGTTCTCCTCGTCCTCCAGGTAGCGCTTGATCTTGAGGATAGCCTCATTGTACCCTGGTATCTGCACCTTCTCGTACAGATTGACCTTCTGGGTGGTCTTCTTGCGGGAGAAGTCCAGGATGCGGCTCTTCTCGGAGCAGATCTCGGACTCTATCCCGAGACGGGCGAGGTCCTTGAGTATCTGCACTCCGTCGCTGTACCACAGGGGCTTCTGGAAGAGGTTGAATTCCCGGACATCGTAGATGACATCTTTGAGCTCGGGTATCCTCACCCCCGCGAACTTGGCCGTGACCAGCTCCACGTCCCGCACCGAGATAAGCCCCGGCTCGAACTCGTTCCAGAGTCCTGACAGGTAGCTGTACCTCTCTAATGCGGCCGAGAGCTCCTCCAACAGCTCGTCCGAGCGCCTCTTGGCCTTCTTGACCTCTAAGCGCAGGGCCGCCTCCTTGTTCTTCAGGGTAGGCAGGGCCCGGGTGCGGATCTTCAGCTGCTTGCCCAGCTCGCCGAGCGACGTTTTGTTATATTGGAATTTGATGGCCATGGCTCAGGTGTATTAAGCGGCGGGTTCCGTAGCCTTCCAGTATTTCTCTATGAGTGCATCCTTGATACCTGTCTCCGCCTTGGTGAAATACTTGCCGAAGAGCTCCCATGCGGTGTCGAGCATCTCGTTGATGGGAATGTTGACGTCGATGGCCAGGAGCCGGGTGGAGTAGTCCTTGGCGAAGGCGAGGCAGCGGTTGTCGTAGTCGCTCAGGTCGAAGCCGTTCTCGAGCTTGGTCTTGGCGTTGGCGGCGTCGGCGTAGAGGCGGACGGCTGTGTTCATCACCTGGTTGTGGTCCTCGCGGGTCTTCTTGCCGATAACCAGCTGTTTCAGACGGGACAGGGAGCGGAACGGGTCCACGATGACCTTGCCGGTGTCGCTGTCCTGACGCAGGAAGAGCTGTCCCTCGGTGATGTATCCGGTGTTGTCGGGTATGGCGTGGGTGATGTCCCCGTCGTTGAGGGTGGTCACGGCTATGATGGTGATGGAGCCTCCGGCGGGCAGCTGCACGGCCTTCTCGTATATCTTGGCCAGGTCCGAGTACAATGATCCGGGCATCGAGTCCTTCGACGGTATCTGGTCCATACGGTTGGATACGATCGACAGTGCATCGGCATACAGGGTCATGTCAGTCAGCAGCACGAGGACCTTCTCATTCTTGTCCACGGCAAAATACTCGGCGGCCGTCAGGGCCATGTCCGGTATCAGCAGACGCTCCACGGGGGGCTGCTCGGTAGTATTGACGAAGCTGATGATCTTGTTCAGGGCTCCGGCATTCTCGAACATGTTCTTGAAATACAGGTAGTCGTCGTTCGAGAGACCCATGCCGCCGAGGATGATCTTGTCCACATCGGCGCGGAGGGCCACCATGGCCATGACCTGGTTGTAAGGCTGGTCCGGGTCGGCGAAGAAAGGTATCTTCTGCCCCGATACGAGGGTATTGTTCAGGTCAATGCCGGCGATACCGGTGGGAATCAGCTGCGAGGGCTGCTTCCTCTTGTAGGGGTTGACCGACGGGCCTCCGATGTAGCGGCGCTCTCCCTCGACCTCCGGGCCTCCGTCGATAGGGTGGCCGTAGGCATCGAAAAAGCGTCCTGCCAGCTCGTCGCTGACGTTGAGGGCGGGCGGCTCGCCGAAGAATGTCACCTCGGCGTCGGTCGGGATGCCCTCGGTGCCCTCATAGACCTGGAGGGTGACCAGGTCGTCCTTGATCTTCACCACCTGGGCCAAACGTCCGGCCACTGTGGCTAACTCGTCGTTGGAGACTCCCTGTGCCCTGAGCGACACGGTCGCTTTGGTGATGGCCTCGAGCTGAGTGTATATCCTTTGAAATGCTTTATTTGTCATGGCTGATGTATTTGTTGATCTGTTCGAGGTATCTGTTGAAATCGTCGCTGCGGAACTCCGAGTAGTTCATCTGGCGGAAGAGGTTGATCACCTCCTTGTACCAGGTGGAGCATTCTTCGAAGGTCTCGAAGTCATGCTCTGCGTGGCATACGTCTAAGACCTTCTCTAACATGAACTCCTGCCTCTCGAGGGGAGTGGAGGCGTCTATGCGGTCAAATGCATCCTGCTGCAGGATGATGTAGTCGATCAGCTCCGACTTCCAGTAGCGCTCGTGGTAGCTGACGGGCACTCCGTCGTCTCCGAGGATGTTGATCTGCTCGAAGGCTTCCTTTCCTCTGAGCACTAAGTTCTTGGCCTCGAGGACCATGTCTACCCATCTGGGGGAGATTTTCTCCTTGAGGAAGGTGACGATTTCGGGATATTCGAGGTATTTCGAATAGGAGTCTATGGGGTCTACGGCGGGGTAGCGCTTCTTGTCGGCGCGGTTCTGCGAGAGGGCGTAGAAGCAGCGGGCAGCCTTCTTGGTGGACTCGGTCACGGGCTCCTTGAGGTTACCTCCGGCGGGGGACACGGTGCCGATGAATGTTACGGAGCCGGTCTGTCCGTTGTTGAGTACTATGGCTCCGGCGCGGGCGTAGAAGTTGGATATGATGGACGAGAGGTCCACGGGGAAGGCGTCGGCTCCGGGCAGCTCCTCCATACGGTTGCTCATTTCCCTGAGGGCCTGAGCCCAGCGGGAGGTGGAGTCGGCCAGCAGGAGGACCTTGAGGCCCATGGCCCTGTAGTACTCGCAGATGGTCATGGCGGTGTAGACGGATGCCTCTCGGGCGGCTAGGGGCATGTTGGAGGTGTTGCAGACGATGGTGGTCCTCTCCATCAGGGAGCGTCCGGTGCGGGGGTCGACTAACTCGGGGAACTCGGTGAATATCTCCACCACCTCGTTGGCCCTCTCTCCGCAGGCCGCCATCACTATCACATCAGCCTCGCCCTGCTTGGCTATAGCGTGCTGGAGCACTGTCTTTCCGCATCCGAAAGGCCCGGGGATGAATCCGGTACCGCCCTCCGCGATGGGGTTGAAGGTGTCGATGCACCTTACTCCGGTCTCCATGATGCGCCAGGGACGGGGTTTCTCCCTGTAGGCGGTGATGGCCACCTTGACAGGCCATTTCTGAATCATGGTTACGGGATGCTCGTCTCCGGCGGCGTCGGTCAGTACGGCGATGGTGTCGCTGGCCTTGTATGAGCCGGCGGGGACGATGGATTTTACTTTATAGGTGTCCTTGAATGAGAACGGCACCATGATCTTGTGGGGCAGCCAGCCTTCCTTGACCTCTCCCAGCCAGTCGGCGGCGCGGACCTCGTCTCCGGGTGCCGCCAGCGGGGTGAAGTTCCACTCACGGTTCACGTCGATAGGGGCGGTGTACTCTCCGCGTTTGAGGAAGACTCCCTCCATGGTGGCGAGGTTGTTCTGCAGGCCGTCGAAGTTGCTCGACAGCAGGCCGGGACCGAGAGTAGCCTCAAGCATGTGCCCCTGGAACTCGGCCTTGTCCCCGCACCTTAGTCCGCGGGTGCTCTCGTAGACCTGCACCGATGCCCTGCGTCCGGTCACCTTGATGACCTCGGCCATGAGCCTCGCATCTCCGAGCGAGATGTAGCAGATCTCGTTCTGCGAGACAGGTCCGTCGACTTCCACGGTAACTAAGTTGGAGATGATGCCCGTTACTTTACCTGTTGTTTGTCTGATAGGATCCATATATTTTGATATTTATTGTCTTAGTTGAAATCAATGCCTTTGAATGTGCCCCTGACCTCGTCCACGTAGCGGCGGAAGAGCTCCGCGCCTTTCTCCCGGTCGAGCGAGCTCCAGCGGCCCACGATCATCCCCTTGGCCAGAAAGCCCAGGATGACGTCCATGTCGAAGTAATGGAATGTGGTCATCTCCGTGATGCGGTCCCAGCGATACCGGTCCAGCATGTGCTCTCTCTCGAAAAGATCCGGATGCTGGAATATCTGCAGCAGGGCAGGGTAGTCCTCCCCGGCGCTTTCAGTCTCTCCTACGGAGTATTTTTCGGGGTCAATGCCCTCCTTCCCGGCCAGATACCTGGTCTGCGAGTTGCGGATCTTGCGGTCCAGTTCGTACCAGGAGCGGATGAATGTGTTTTTCTGCCGGGCGGCGGCCCTGTAGAGATGCCTGCTCAGGTGCGAGGTGTCGGCTCCGAACTCGAGCCAGTCCACTGCGCGGCGGTCCTTTGCGCAGAGCTGCTCCTTTATGGAATCTGCCAGCTCCCGGTATGAGAACTGACCGGAGGTGAAGTCAGGCAGCAGGTCGGGCAGGCCGGCTATGATATAATGGTAGTTGTTCATCTTCCACCGGTCTACGGGTTAGCCGAACAGGAGCTTGCGGGTGGCCGGGCGGAGGTATTCGGTGAGAATACTCTCGAAGTCTCCCTCTGCGAAGCTGATCATGTAGCCTCCGTCGCGGGGGCCAATCCTGAAGCCTCCGGCTATCTGGCGGGTGAAGCTGACGCTCACTCCCTCTCCCATCACGGCTGCGGCTTTCTTCTCGAACCATGCTCCGAGTTCTTTCTGCAGTGAGGCGGGGAGCACGACGTCCAGTCCGGCGGGCACGGGATCTGCGGCGTTGAATGCCTTGGCTATGGTGACGAGAAGGGTCTTGATGAGTTCGGGATCCTCTAGGTTCTGCTTGACGCCGGCTGATACGGCCTTGGTGATGACGATGTTCTCGATCTGCTGGCGGATGGCGGAGATGGTCTGGGACGAGGCCATCCGGATATCGCCCTCCACGCGGGTGCGCAGTTCCTCGGCCTCCTTGCGGGCGGCTTCGAGTATCCTGTCGGCTTCCTTGCGGGCTTCTGAGATTATCTGTTCTGATTCTTTTGCTGCGGCGGCCTTGAGAGCCTCGGCCTCCTGTTTTCCTTTTGAAAGTCCCTCGTTGTAGAGCTTGTCGGTGAGTTCTTGCAGCTTGTTGTCCATATCGGGTGCTTTGTTTTAAAATTCTTTCAAAGTTAGTAAATCTTTCGAATATTCAGTGCAAAAAAACGAAATAAAAAAAGTGCCGCTCATCGGGCGGCACTTCAGTAAATATTAAAATCCTGTCAGTCCTTCCTAACCGAGGAATCCGAGCAGGATACCTGCGGCGACGGCGGAACCGATCACACCGGCTACGTTCGGGCCCATAGCGTGCATCAGCAGGTGGTTGGTCTTGTCGTACTGCAGACCTACCAGCTGGGACACACGGGCGGAGTCCGGTACTGCGGATACTCCGGCGTTTCCGATGAGAGGGTTGATCTTGTTGCCGGGCTTGAGGAAGAGGTTGAAGATCTTCACAAACATCACACCGCCGAAGGTAGCTACCATGAAGGAGAACGCTCCGAGGATGAAGATGTACACGGATTTCAACTGCAGGAACTTGTCGGCCTGGGTGGAGCATCCTACAGTCAGACCGATGAGGATGGTCACGATGTCGATCAGCGGTCCGCGTGCGGTCTCGGCAAGACGGCGGGTAACGCCGCTCTCCTTAAGGAGGTTACCGAAGAAGAGCATACCCAGCAGAGGGATACCCGAGGGCACGATGAATGCAGTTACGAGGAAGCCGATGATAGGGAAGAGCTTCTTCTCTGTAGGGGATACCGGACGGGGCGGCTTCATCCTGATGAGTCTCTCCTTCTTGGTGGTCAGCAGCTTCATGATAGGAGGCTGGATCACAGGTACCAGAGCCATGTAGGAGTATGCCGACACGGCGATGGCGCCCATAAGGTCGGGAGCAAGTCTCGAGGAGAGGAAGATGGCGGTAGGACCGTCTGCGCCTCCGATGATACCGATCGCACCTGCCTCAGCGGGAGAGAACCCGAGGGCAAGGGCCACGGTGTAGGCTCCGAAGATACCCAGCTGGGCAGCGGCTCCGATGAGCAGCAGCTTAGGGTTGGAGATCAGGGCGGAGAAGTCGGTCATCGCACCGATTCCGAGGAAGATCAGAGGCGGGTAGAAGCCCTTGATCACACCATAGTAGAGTATGTTCAGCACAGAGCCTTCCTCATAGATGCCGACCGAGAGGCCGGGGAAGAGGGGGATGTTGCCGATGATGATACCGAATCCGATAGGAACCAGGAGCATGGGCTCCCACTCCTTCTTGATTGCGAGGTAGATGAACACCAGGCCGATGCAGATCATCAGCAGGTATGTCCACTCGAAATTCGCAAATCCGGTATACTGCCAGAATTGTCTTAAATTTTCACCAATCATACTATCCTATAATAGCTAAGGGCGTTCCTTCCATTACAGAGTCGCCTTTGTTGACTTTAATACTCTTGATAACACCGTCTGCGGTGGCCTCCACTACGTTCTCCATCTTCATAGCCTCGAGAACCATAATCTTCTGGCCGTTCTTTACGGTGTCGCCTTCCTTCACGCACACTTCCAGGATAACGCCGGGAAGGGGAGAGGATACGGTTGTACCGCCGGCTGTGGGAGCGGGAGCTGCTGCGGGCTTGGGAGCGGCTGCCGATACAGCGGGAGCGGCGGTTGCGGTTTTCACTACTTTGATGGCGGTAGGCTTCACGATGGGTTTCTCAAACTCTACCTTGTAGTTGGAGCCGTTGACCTCTACCGATGCCACTGACTCCTGTACATCGTTGATGACCACATTGTAGTCATTGCCGTTGATTTTGAGTTTATATTCTTTCATGGTCTGTATTATTATCTTTGGTTCTTTTTAACTGTGGGTACCTGACGGAGAGTGTAGATCTTCGAGCTCCAGGGCGAGTAGCTCCTGTCGGTGTGGCTCATGGTGATGGTCAGGCTCTCGTTGTCATGGGCCTCGCTCTCCTCGTGGAAGAGGTGGAGGGCCACTGCGATGGCTGCGTATGTCTCGCCTGAGGTCTCCTTCACATTGACAGCAGTCTCTCCGCTACCGGCTGTGGCTGCTGTGGACTTCCGGTTCAGCTTGTTGACAGCGATATGGCCGGTGAACTTGAAGATGAAGCAGAGGATGATGAGGGCGCAGAATACTACGAGCATGGCAGTCATGGTAAGAATCCATCCGCCCGGGTCTTCTCTCGCCATTATCTGGCTCTTTGTCTCCTCGTCCACGCCGGCATTGTTGGTGCTGGGAGATGTCCAGGGCATGATGCCCCAGCCCTCGCCGCTGCCGTCGTTGGAACCTATGCCGTCCTCGATACGGCCGTAGGACTGGTCCACGCCGAGGTTCTTGGGCACTGCTATCTTGTCGATGACAGTACGTCCGTCACTGGCCACGAAGTATACAGTATCAGACTCTTCCAGGGTGAAGTTGATGTGGAAGGTTCCGTGGTAGGGATTGTTGTCCGCCCAGAAGAGGATGTGCTGGCGGGGTTTGATCTGAGTCAGCACGTCTCCCTTGGGGATGATGTATTTTTTCAGGTCGTTCGGATCGTTGGACAGGAAGCATCCGCCGATATCCACCGTACCGTAGGAGGTGTTGAAGAGCTCGAACCAGCCGTTGTGGAAGCCGAAATCGTCCTCGAAGTTGGTCTCATTGTGGATGAGCAGCTCGTTCAGACGCATATCGCTCTGGCTCTGGGCACTCAGGGTGAACACGGACAGAGTAACTGCGAGACCCGACACCAATATGAATCTAAGTTTGTTCATTTCAGTCGGTTTGATGTGTTACAAAGGAAGATTGTCATGCTTCTTGGCAGGGTTGCTCAGCTTCTTGGTTGAGAGCTGCTCCAGGGCGCGGATTACGCGGAAGCGGGTATTGCGGGGCTCGATGACATCGTCGATGTAACCGTAGCTGGCTGCCTTGTAGGGGTTGCAGAAGAGATCGTTGTACTCTTTCTTCTTGGCAGCTGCGAGCTCGGCACGTTTGTCGGGATCCTCGATAGCCTTGATCTCCTTGGAGTAGAGCACCTCTACGGCACCGTCGGCACCCATCACGGCGATGTTGGCTGTAGGCCATGCGTAGTTGATGTCGCCGCGGAGCTGCTTGCAGCTCATCACGATGTGCGAACCGCCGTAGGACTTGCGGAGGGTAACGGTGACTTTGGGCACTGTGGCCTCACCGTAAGCATAGAGCAGCTTGGCTCCGTGAACGATGATTCCGCCGTACTCCTGCTGGGTTCCGGGCAGGAAGCCGGGAACGTCCACGAGGGTTACGATGGGGATGTTGAAGGCGTCGCAGAAACGTACGAAACGTGCAGCTTTTCTCGAAGAGTTGATGTCGAGCACGCCGGCCAGGTACTTGGGCTGGTTGGCCACGATACCTACGGATGTGCCGCCCATGTGAGCGAAGCCGATGATGATGTTCTTGGCGTAGTCCTTGTGAATCTCGAAGAATTCTCCGTCATCCACGATGCCGCCGATAACATTGTACATGTCGTATGCCTCGTTGGGGCTGTCGGGTATGATGGAGTTGAGTGAATCCTCAAGTCTCTCGATAGGGTCAGCGGTGGGCTTGTAGGGAGGTTCCTCCATATTGTTCTGAGGAATGAATGAGAGGAGCTTGCGGATGATGGCGATAGCGTCCTCCTCGGAGTCGGCGGCGAAGTGTGCGACACCGCTCTTGGAAGCGTGTACGGATGCACCGCCGAGCTGTTCCTGTGTAACCACCTCGCCAGTTACAGACTTAACCACTGCGGGGCCGGTCAGGAACATGTAGCTGGTGCCCTTGGCCATGATGTTGAAGTCGGTCAGGGCGGGAGAGTAAACCGCACCGCCGGCGCAGGGACCGAGGATGGCGGAGATCTGAGGGATGACACCCGATGCGAGGATGTTCCTCTGGAATATCTCGGCGTATCCTGCGAGGGCGTTCACGCCTTCCTGGATACGTGCTCCGCCGGAGTCGTTCAGACCGATGACGGGAGCGCCCATCTTCATGGCCTGGTCCATGATCTTGCAGATCTTCAGAGCGAGGGTCTCGGAAAGGGAACCGCCGAATACTGTAAAGTCCTGTGCGAAGACATATACGAGACGTCCGTCGATAGTACCGTAGCCGGTAACCACGCCGTCACCGAGGAATGTGGTCTTGTCCATGCCGAAGTTGGTGCAGCGGTGGGTGACGAACATGTCGAATTCCTCGAAGCTGCCTTCGTCGAGGAGCATGGCGATCCTTTCGCGGGCAGTGTATTTGCCCTTCTGGTGCTGAGAGTCGATTCTCTTCTGGCCACCGCCGAGGCGGGCCTTCTCACGAAGCTCTATCAGCGCTTTTACTTGTTCAAGCTGTTGGCTCATAACTTAATCTTTCGGTTATTAATTAGTGTTTCGGTTATTTGTTGTTGGGATCCTCGCACAGCTCTGTGAGCACGCCGTGAGTGGACTTGGGATGGAGGAATGCGATATTGAGGCCCTCTGCGCCTTTGCGGGGAGCCTTGTCGATGAGTCTTACGCCCTTGGACTCCATCTCGTTGAGGGCGTTCTGCACACCGTCCTTAACGCTGAATGCGAGGTGGTGGATGCCTTCGCCCCTTTTCTCGATGAAGCCGGCGATAGTTCCGTCAGGAGAGGTGCTCTCGAGCAGCTCGAGCTTGGTCTGTCCGATTTTGAAGAAAGCGGTTCTTACTTTCTGGTCGGGAACCTCTTCGATAGAGTAGCATTTGAGGCCCAACATGTTCTCGTAATAAGGAATAGCCTCGTCCAGAGACTTGACGGCGATTCCGAGGTGTTCAATATGTGACAGTTCCATAATAAAGTATTTTTAGAGTTGTTTATTCTTCGTCAGCCAGTTCCATGGTGTGGTAGACGTTCTGAACGTCATCGTCGTTCTCAAGCTTGTCGATGAGCTTCAGGATGCCTTCCTTCTCCTCGGGGGTGAGTTTCTTGAGAGGTACGTTAGGAATCCTCTCGAAGCCGCCGGATACGATGGTGAAGCCGTTGTCCTCGAGATATTTCTGGATAGCACCGAATGACTCGAACTCGCCATATATATAAATGGTATCCTCATCCTCATCCTTGTACACGTCATCCACTCCGTAGTCGATGAGCTCGAGCTCCAGCTCGTCCATGTCCACAGGAGAGTCTTTCTTGACCTTGAATACGCATTTGTGGTCGAACATGAAGCTTACGCAGCCCTGTGTGCCGAGCGCTCCGCCTACTTTGGTGAAATAGCTGCGGATGTTGGCCACTGTCCTCATGTTGTTGTCGGTGGCTGTCTCGATCAGGAATGCGATGCCGTGGGGACCGAAACCTTCGTATACGATTTCCTCGTAGTCGCCGGCGTCGTGCTCTACGGCTCTCTTGATGGCTCTCTCAATATTGTCCTTGGGCATATTCTCGCTGCGGGCGGTCTGGATCAGGGTTCTCAGACGCGGATTGTTGTCAGGGTCGGGTCCACCGGCCTTCGCAGCTATGGTGATTTCTTTTCCGAGACGGGTGAATACGCGGGCCATGTTGCCCCAGCGCTTGAACTTGCGCTCTTTTCTGAATTCGAATGCTCTTCCCATATACTTCTTGCTTCTACTTCTTTACTTCAATGCGTGTGATGTATTTGTCAATCTCGTATCCCTCGTATGTCTGGGGATATTTGTCCTTGATGACACGGTAGTGGACCAGTGCCTCGTCGTTGCGGCCGAGTTCCTCGCAGATGATACCGGCCTTGAGCAGGTAGGAAGCTGCGAAGATATTGTCCTCAACACCGGCAGCCTGAAGATAGTAGCTGAGGGCGCTTTCATAGTCCTCGCTCATAGAGTATGCATCTCCGATGCAGGAGAGTGCGCGGGCCTTGAGGACGGGATCCTTGCCGTTGTACTTGGTCAGGTAGCCGATAGCCTCGGGCGCATTGCCAAGCTGAAGCTCGCAGATTCCGGCGTAGAGATATACCGCCTTGCCTGCCTTGGCACCGTATTCATCAATAATCTGGATGAAACCGAGTGAATTGCCGTCGCCATTGAGGGCCTTGTCGTAGTCCTCTGCCCTGAAGTACTGTTCCGCGGTGAATGTCTGTCCTTCGGCCTCTTCTTTCAGGGGCTTGGAATAGAACTGGATGATGAGGACGATAATCGCCGCAACAACGACCAGACCGGCGCCGATGTAGCCGATCAGTTTGCCGTTTTTCTTAAAGAATACCTCAGTCTTGGAGACGGCCTCGCCGACTGTTTCGTTGGAAGTGTTTACGTTCTTTGCCATTTTTGCAATAAATTCTGATTTTTATATAATGGTTGCAAAAATACAACAATTTGTGTAATCGCAAAGACAAAATCACAATAAATTGTTCTATATTTGTTGTTAAAATAAAGGAAGATGTATCTACGGAGAATAATCGTTCGGGATTTCAAGAATATCGGCAGTGCAGACGTATCTTTCTCACCCAAAATCAACTGTATATGCGGCAATAACGGGGAGGGCAAGACCTGTCTTCTGGATGCGGTTCACTACCTGTCCATGACTAGAAGTTTTCTCTCTTCCAATGACAGATATACGTATTCCTACGGTAAGGACGAGGCAGTCCTCCACGGAACTTACCGGGATGCCGGTGCAGAGGAGGATATTGCAGTGTCAGTCCGTTCTGACGGAAATAAGACTGTCAGGCGCAACGGCAAGACTTACAGGCGTCTGTCGGAACACATCGGCCGTATTCCGGTAGTGATGACAGCCCCTTCGGATATATCCCTGATACATGATTCCGGAGAGGAACGCAGGCGCTTTCTGAATATGATGATATCGCAGATGGACAGGGAGTATCTCCGGGCTCTGTCGGCATATAACGGTCTGCTGAAACAGCGTAACGCGGCTCTACGGCAGGAAGGGACGCCGGACCTGCTGATTGATACTATATCGGAGCGGATGTCCGCACCTGCAGCCTATATCTATGAAAAGAGGAAGGACGCCGCCCAGATGCTGGCATCCAAGTCAGAGGAGTTCTATGCTCTCATCTCCGGAGGACGGGAAAATGTAGAGATCCGGTACCGCTCTGACCTGAACAGGACTGACGCGGCATCAGTGTTCTCTTCTTCACTTCCGAAGGACCGGGTCGTGGGATATACCACTGCTGGGATACAGCGGGATGACCTGGAATTGTACATGGACGGTTATCCGCTCAGGAAGTGTGCCTCCCAAGGACAGCAGAAGTCGTTTCTCATTGCTCTTAAAATGGCTCAGTATCAGGTGATGCGTCAGAACAGCGAGGTCCGTCCCATTCTGCTTTTCGATGATCTCTTTGACAAACTGGATTCAACGCGTGTCGCGGCATTGATCCGTATGGTGTTGGAAGGGGATTTCGGCCAGATATTCATAACAGATACCGATGAGAAGCGGCTGAGAAGTATTGTAGGCGGGATTACGGATCAGGGTCGTTTTTTCCATGTCAGCGGAGGAATTATAACTGAAAAGGAACAGGAGACATGCAACGTATAGGGGAGAAACTGCTGGGCGAGGTCCTCAGGGATTATATCCAGGAAACCGGTCTGGCTGAAAGAATGCAGGCTCTCGATATCTGCGCTCTCTGGCCACTGGCCGCCGGACAGAGGGTGGCGGAGGCAACTCGTTCTCTGCGTTATGCGGACGGTGTCCTGTATTGCCAGATGACCTCTTCAACCGTACGCAATATGTTGTTCTATAATATAGAAGGGGTACGGAGCGAACTGAACCGCCTTGCCGGCGGCACACGGGTAAGGAAGATTGTGCTGCGCTGATATTTTGATATATCGTGCAAAATAGTTACCTTTGATAGCATTAACTGAAAATCAACTTAAAACTAGACGATATGGACAGGTTTATCGAAAATTTCAAGAAGGGATTCCCCTTCCTTAAGCTCGTGGCGGCCGCCACACCCTCCAAAGGTATTCTGGTAATGGATGAGAAAGCACGGCAGGAGGCCGTGGACAGGTATGAGAAATTCTCGGGTGAGGTTGTGAAATTTGTACCGGCATCAGGAGCTGCCTCGCGCATGTTCAAAGACCTCTTTGAGGGCAGGGATGTTCTGGCGGGCGGCAATCCTCTGGATCCTGCTTCGAAAGCCCGGAAGTTTGTGGACAATATAGACAGGTTCGCTTTCTACTCCCAGGAGGATTTTTGCGGTCTCACACCTTTCGGTATCCTGGATCATGTGATAGGGCTGGGTGCTTCGGCCAGCGGCAGGCCCGGACTGGACTACGGTAACAGGCCCAAGGGGCAGGTGCTCTTCCACCGTTATGACGGGGAGGTGCGTACTGCTTTTGAGGAGCATCTGGTGGAAGGCGCACTGTATGCCCGCAGTGCATCAGGAAAGGTGAGGATTCATTTCACCGTGTCTCCAGCCCATCAGGCGGGCTTCGAGAAGATACTCAGCGAGACTGTCACGAAGTATGAGGAGCGCTTCGGCTGCAAGTACGACATCTCTTTCAGCGTTCAGGATCCCGCGACGGACATTATTGCTGTCAATGAGGACAATACACCATTCCTCAAGGCTGACGGCAAGCCGCTCTACCGTCCCGGCGGACACGGTGCGCTGCTGGGTAATCTGGCGGCTGTTGACGGAGACATCATCTTCCTGAAGAATATTGACAACGTAGTGCATCAGAGATTGCTGGACGAGACAGTGACCTGGAAGAAGGTGCTGGCCGGCAAGCTGCTGGAGGTGCGTGAGAAGATATACGGATTTCTGGTGGCTCTGGATGAGATGATGGCTTCCGGTGCTGAGAATCCTGATCTTTTGGCGGAGATCAGGGCATTCCTGGAAAAAGAGTTCTGCGTCACTCTGCCCGAAGTACCGGCCGATATCTATCCACGTTACCTGCATGCCAAGCTGAACCGTCCCATCCGTGTCTGCGGCATGGTCAAGAACGAGGGCGAGCCGGGTGGTGGTCCCTACATCGTCTATGATGCTGACGGGGCTACATCCCTGCAGATTCTTGAAGGTGCGCAGCTTAACATGAATGATTCCGCAACTGTAGCCATGCTCAAAGGCTCTACCCATTTCAATCCTGTGGATGTGGTATGCAGCACGGTCAACTATCTCGGTGAAAAGTTCGACCTTCAGCGTTTTGTGGATCCCGAAACAGGCTTTATCAGTCACAAGAGCTATGAGGGCCGTCCACTCAAGGCGCAGGAGCTCCCAGGTCTCTGGAACGGTTCCATGAGCAATTGGAACACCGTTTTCGTGGAAGTGCCTCTTATTACATTCAATCCGGTCAAGACTGTTCTGGACCTGCTCCGTCCGGAGCACCAGCCTGATGCCAGGTAGGCTAGCGGTTGAATGTTACCAGTAGGTTCATGGTAAAGTTCCATACCATGACGACGGCTGTGGCACAGAGCTTAGAAAAATAAAAATTCCATTTGAGGCGGTCGGCGAGAAGATATATCGTAAGATTGTTGATGCCGAGGCCGATGAGGGAGATGATGAAAAACGAGAGATATTCCACCGGAATATCCTCGTTTTTGCTATGGAACGTCCACAGGCGGTTCCATATATAATTGTTCGTAGCGGCGAGAACGAAACCTGCTGAATTGGAAAGGAACTTGTTCAGCTTCGCTTTCTCCTTCAGCAGGTACGTCACGCCGAAATCCACTATCATGCCGGAGCAGCCGACTACTCCGAACTTGATGAATTTCAGTAATAATATTTTATCAAATACTGCCAAGAGCTCTTACCACCCGAGAACGTATGCGAAAATGAGTGGAGCAACGATGGTCGCATCTGACTCGACGATAAAGCGGGGAGTGTCCTTGGAGAGCTTGCCCCAGGTGATCTTTTCGTTGGGAACGGCTCCGGAATACGAGCCGTAGGATGTTGTGGAGTCGGAGATCTGGCAGAAGTACGACCACAGGGGCACGTCCTTCCACTCGAGGTCCTGAGCCATCATGGGCACCACGCAGATGGGGAAGTCACCGGCTGTGCCGCCGCCGATCTGGAAGAAGCCTACGCCGGCTCCGCCCGAATTGGCTCTGTACCACTCGGTCAGGTAGATCATGGTCTCGATACCGTTCTTGATCATGTTGGTGTCGAACTCACCCCTGATGCAGTGTGCGGTGAAGATGTTGGCTGTGGTGCAGTCCTCCCATGCGGGCACTACGATGGGGATGTTCTTCTCGCAGGCGGCGAGGACCCAGCTGTCCTTGGGGTCGATCTCGTAGTACTGCTCGAGCACTCCGCTGCGCAGCAGGCGGTAGATCACCTCCCAGGGGAAGAGTCTCTCACCCTTGGCCTTCATGTCGTTCCACACCTCTACGAGATGGTGCTCCAGTCTTCTGAATGCCTCCTCCTCAGGTATGCAGGTGTCGGTCACGCGGTTCATGTGGTTCTCGAGAAGCTCGTGCTCCTGCTCGGGAGTCAGGTCACGGTAGTTGGGCACCCTCTTGTAATGGGAGTGTGCGACGAGGTTCATGATGTCCTCCTCGAGGTTGTTTGCCGAGCATGATACGATGGAGAATTTGCCCTGACGTATCATCTCTGCCAGAGAGATACCGAGCTCGGCGGTACTCATGGCTCCCGCCATTGCCAGCATCATCTTGCCGCCCCGGTTCATCAGGTCGTCGTATGCCTTTGCGGCGTCGACGAGAGTAGCCGAGTTGAAATGACGGTAGTGATGAGTGATGAATTTTGAGATAGGTCCTCTTTCCATTTTTCTTGTTTTTTTAATCGTGCCGCAAATTTATAAAATTTTAATAAATTTGCAGATTATTTAATAAAGACAAGTTTCACGGTATGTTTGAGAATTTAACCGAAAAATTAGAAAGATCATTCAAAATAATCAAAGGTCAGGGCCGTATCACGGAGATTAACATAGCGGAGACGCTGAAGGAGGTGCGCCGTGCACTGCTGGACGCCGACGTAAGCTACCGCGTGGCCAAGGACTTCTGCAACGATGTCAAGGCCAAGGCCTTGGGACAGAACGTGCTGACCGCTGTCCGTCCCGACCAGATGATGATAAAGATAGTCCACGACGAGCTGGTGACCCTCATGGGCAGCACGGCGTCGGACATCAATATAAAAGGTAAGCCCGGCATCGTCCTGGTGGCCGGTCTCCAGGGTTCCGGTAAGACGACCTTCTGCGGCAAGCTGGCGCTCAACTGCAAGAGCAAGCGCGGCCTCAAGGTGATGCTGGTGGCCGGTGACGTGTACAGACCCGCGGCCATCGACCAGCTGAAGGTACTCGGCGGACAGATCGAGGTATTTGTCTACTCCGAGGACGGGGTGAAGGACCCGGTTAAGATAGCCAGGAATGCTATAGCATACGCGACAAAGGAAAATTATTCCTTAGTCATCGTCGATACCGCCGGCCGTCTGGCAGTGGACGAGGAGATGATGGACGAGATAGCTGCCATCAAGGAGGCCGTCAAGCCTACCGAGACCCTCTTCGTGGTCGACGCCATGACCGGTCAGGACGCCGTGGAGACCGCCAAGGCCTTCAACGACCGTCTCGACTTCGACGGAGTGGTGCTCACCAAGATGGACGGTGATACCCGCGGCGGTGCCGCCCTCTCGGTCAAGGCCGTGGTCAACAAGCCGATCAAGTTCATCAGTTCCGGCGAGAAGATGGTAGCCCTTGATGTCTTCCATCCCGACCGTATCGCCGACCGTATTCTCGGCATGGGCGATGTGGTCTCCCTGGTGGAGAAAGCCCAGGAGCAGTACGACGAGCAGGAGGCCCGCAAGCTGGCCAAGAAACTGGCCAAGAACCAGTTCAACCTCTGGGACTTCTATCAGCAGATCCAGCAGATCAAGAAGATGGGCAATATCAAGGACCTGGCCTCCATGATTCCCGGTGTGGGCAAGGCCCTCAAGGACGTGGACATAGACAACAACTCCTTCAAGAGCGTCGAGGCCATCATCCTCTCCATGACTCCATATGAGAGGGAGAATCCGGCTGTAATCAACGGTTCCCGCCGCCGCAGGATAGCCGAAGGCAGCGGCACTACGATAGCTGATGTCAACCGCCTGCTCAAGCAGTTCGAGGGCACCCGCAAGATTATGAAAACAGTCGCCTCCGGTGGAGTCCGCAATGCGATTAAGACGGCTAAGGGCATGAGGCGCAGATAATATCAAGACAATTAATAATAGTACCCAATGATTCTTTTAAATGGTAAGGAAACGGCGGATGCCGTGAAAAAAGAGATAGCCGCACAGGTGGCCGGGATGACCTCCCGCGGGGAGCGTCCTCCTCATCTGGTGGCAGTACTGGTGGGTGAGGACGGAGCCAGCAAAACTTATGTAGCCAATAAAGAAAAGGCTTGTGCTGCAGTTGGTTTCAAGTCCACTCTTCTCACATTTCCGGAGTCAGTGACCGAGGCGGAGCTCCTCGCGCAGATTCAGAAGCTCAACGAGGATGATGACGTGGACGGATTCATCGTCCAGCTGCCTCTTCCAAAGCATATCGATGAGAACAAGGTAATCAATGCCATCTCGCCTCTCAAGGATGTGGACGGCTTTCATCCTGTCAATGTAGGCCGCATGGCTCTTGGCGAGGAGGCATTCCTGCCTGCGACTCCGTATGGAATACTGCTGCTGTTGGAGCGTTATGGAATAGAGACTTCTGGAAAGCACTGCGTGATTCTCGGACGAAGCAATATCGTAGGTCGGCCAGTCGCTAACCTGCTTTCCCGCAAGGCTTATCCGGGTGACTGTACCGTGACCATGTGTCACAGCCGTACCAAGGACATAGCCTCGTATACCCGCAGTGCGGACATCATCGTAGCAGCCCTCGGTGTTCCCGAGTTTCTCAAGGGCGATATGGTCAAGGAAGGTGCGGTGGTTATCGACGTGGGTATTACCCGCGTACCCGCTGACAATCCTAAAGGTTACCGCATCGTGGGAGACGTGGAGTTTGATACAGTGGCTCCCAAGTGCTCATACATAACACCTGTGCCGGGAGGAGTCGGGCCTATGACTATTATCTCTCTTATGAAGAATACCTTCAAGGCCAGAGAACTGAAATTGTCCGATAAAAAATAACTGCTTACGATTATGAGATACATCTTCTTTATTGCTGCTGCGGCAGCCATGCTGCTGACATCCTCCTGCAAGAACAACGGTCCTGACAAAATCAAGGCTGGTGATACCCTCCCGGAATTCTCCCTCAGTTCCGAAGTCTACGGGGACATTTCTTCCTCCGACCTTAAGGGCAAGGTGACATATCTCTGCTTCTTTGCTACCTGGTGCCCTCCCTGTCAGCTTGAGCTGGCGGCTGTTCAGGACACTCTTCTGCCTATGTTCCAGGATGAGGAAGACTTCCGACTGGTAGTAGTGGGCCGCGAACATACGGATGACGACCTGACTGAGTACAACAAAACCAAGAATTTCACATTTGCACTATATCCGGATCCCGAGCGCGAGGTTTATTCCCTCTTTGCCACCGAGACGATACCTAGAGCCTACCTTATAGACCGGGACGGCGTTGTGGTAGATGCGGCGACCGGTTTTGACGGGGAGCATTTTGCCTCTGTGATGGATTCTATCCGAGAACTGCTTGACAGCGAAACTTCTGTTGAACTTTAAAAATACGTTTTATGAGATATTTGTCCAAATTCCTGGCAGTTGTCCTGGCGGCAGCTGTAGTATGCGGATGCGCTGAGAAGAAGCCCCGCGTCGCCATTGTCGGAGTAGGTATCGAGTGCAGCACATTCTCGCCTGCCCGCACCACTCTCGATATGTTCCGTCCTCTGTACGGAGAGGACATAATCAAGTCATATCCCTTCTTTGAGGGAGAGAACAATGAGCTGCTAGCCCGTGCCGAGTGGGTTCCGACTATTGTTGCCTGGGCTACCCCCGGCGGAATGGTTACCCGCGAGTGCTATGATACCCTGCTCAACCAATCGCTCCGTCTGCTGAAGCAGAATATGCCCTACGACGGTATTTTCCTGGATATTCACGGTGCGATGAGCGTGGAGGGACTGGATGATCCTGAAGGAGATTATATCACCAGGATACGCGAGGTGGTCGGAGATGATGTCCTGATCTCCACTTCTATGGACCCTCACGGCTGCGTGTCGCCCCGTCTGGCTCAGAATACCGACCTTATCACATCGTTCCGTATGTCGCCCCATACTGACCGGTATATCAGCCGTGAGCGTGCAGTGGTCAATCTGCTGGACCGCCTCGAGAGCGGCAAGGGCAAGCCCGCCTACAAGGCCTGGGTGAAGGTGCCCATCCTGCTGCCCGGAGAGAAGACCTCTACCCGCGTGGAGCCCGGCAAGTCCCTGTATGCCGCCATTGAGCCGATTGAGGCTCAGGACGGTGTAATAGACGCCGCTATCTGGATGTCCTATCCCTGGGCCGACGAGCCCCGCAACCACGGTGTGGTGGTGGTAACCGGTGACGACAGCGTGCAGGTGACTGAGGGGGCAAAGTCCCTGGCGGAGCATTTCTGGTCGGTGCGCAACGATTTCGAGTTCGTGGCTCCGACTGCCTCTCTTGAGGAAGTGCTGGCCAAGGCCATCAGGAGTGATAATAAGCCTTACTTCATCAGTGATATGGGAGACAATCCCACAGCCGGCGGTGCAGGCGACGTGACCTGGACCCTGCAGAAACTGCTGGCGCGTCCCGAGTTTAAGAAAGCCAGTGGCAAGACCCTCGTCTATGCGGCTATTCCCGGTCCAGAGATGGTGGCCCAGGCCAAGAAAGTCGGGGAGGGCGGACATGTCCGCTGCAAGGTGGGCGCCGCTGTGGATGACCGCTATGCTCCTCCGGTGATGCTGGACGGTACGGTGGTCAAGATTCTGGACCGCGAGCGCAACGATCAGGTGGTTGTCAAGGTCGGCTCGATGCTGGTCATCGTGGGCGAGGACCGCAGTCCCTATCATTACAAGGGAGACTTCGAGCGTCTGGGCATCGACCCCTATGACGTGGACATCATCGTGGTGAAGCTCGGCTACCTGACCGAGGAGCTCTACGAGATCAGCCACGCAGGCGACTGGATGATGGCCCATACCCGTGGCGGTGTGGACCAGGATCTCCTGCAGCTGCCCTACAAGCGTCTCGAGCGTCCGATCTATCCCCTCGATCCAGACATGCCGGATCCTGACCTCGAAGTCGTCTTCATGTAGGCGGCCGTACTTTGCGTTACCCGACTATCTCGGCATCGTGGAAGCGGAAGTGCTCATGGATGCGGCGCAGTCTGATGCTGAGGGCGATGAGCAGGACACCGAAGAAGATGAATGCGCAGCCGGTGAGGATGACTACCGAGGCTGTTCCGAGAGTCAGGGGGAAGAATGTGATGCCGAGTGACAGGAGCAGCAGGATAACGCCTCCGGCGATTACCCATCCGCTGCCGCGGACGCGGAACGAGTCCATGTCACTGCCGAGTCCGATGATCATGAAACTGTGGAACATCATCCAGACCCCGAGGATGACCGGCAGCACTACCAGGGTGATGCGCGGATAGCAGCACAGGAAGAGGCCTATGAGCAGGTCCAGTATGCCGCCCACGATGCTGTAGCTGCGGGTGGTGAAGTAGTTACGGCTGGTGGTGCTGACTACGAGCTCCACTATGCCGGAGATAAGCATCAGTATGCCGAACATGATGCTGAGGGTGAGATAGCTCTCTATGGGGTTGCAGAATACGACGATGCCTGCAATGATGGAGAGGATACCGGTAATCAGGTACAGCCACCAGTGGCGGACGGTCCTGGAGGCCTTGTCGGCCATTCTGTTGAACAGATTTTCCATAATAACAAATAATTAACAATTGGTTTAATAAAGTACTTAAATTACCTATCAACAATTGTGCAGTATTGTCTTCTGGAGTATCATCAGAACATATTGTCATTTTTTTCGGAAAAATTGTCATGAGCGGTAGGGCGACATGAGAGTTTTACTACATTTGAAAGGTTAAACCATAAACATCTGCAATACTGTATATGAAAAGAATTCTATCTGTCCTGTGTGCTGCCGCAGCTGTTACATTCTATGCCGGCGCCACAGTCTTTCCCGAGCTGGAACCGTTCAGCTGTACAAGCATCATGGTGGGCAAGAAGGCTTCAACTGACGGAGCTGTCATTACTTCCCACACCTGCGACGGCAATTACCGCACGTGGGTAGATATCGTCCCTTCCGTCACTTTTCAGAACGACACTGTTGTCAATGTCTTCCAGAACCGGCTTCATACAGAATCGGCCAAGGGCAGCTACCGTATGACCCTGAAAGGCTCTATTTTCCAGCCTGCCGGCACCACATTCCGTTTTGTGGACACAGCCTATCCGTGCCTCAATGAGAAGCAGCTGGCCATGGGCGAGACCACTATTACCGGCCGCCGCGAGCTGGTCAACCCCGAAGGCATGTTCATGATTGAGGAACTTCAGAAGATAGCTCTCCAGAGATGCTCCACTGCTCGTGACGCCATTCGCCTGATGGGTGAACTGATTGAGGAATACGGCTACGGAGACTGGGGTGAGTGCCTGACTATCGCCGACAAAAATGAAGTATGGCACTTCGAGGTGTTCGGAGAAGGCACGGAAAATATCGGAGGTGTCTGGGCGGCAGTCCGTATTCCCGATGATCATGTAGGCGTATCGGCGAATATATCCCGAATCTCTTCCATTGACCTGAGTCAGCCCGATTATTACATGGCTTCTGACAATGTCTTCGAAGTGGCGGAGCGTCTGGGTTTTTGGGACGGTAAGGAACCGTTCTGTTTCTGGAAGGCTTATGCCGGCGGCAACTATTACGGTGAGGACAAGTCCTTCCACCTCCGTGAGTTCTTCATCCTTGACAAGCTGGCACCCTCGCTTCATCTGTCTTTCGATTCACGCGAGCTGCCCATAAGTGTCAAGCCGGATAAGCTGGTTTCCGCAGAAGAAGTGATGGCTCTGCTCGCCGAAACCTATGAGGGCACGGAGTATGATGTTACCCGCAATCTCAAGGTTACGGTCAAGGACCGCAGGACCGGGGAAGTGGACACTGTCATCTCCCCGGCCGCCAACCCCTGGATGACAGCCGATACCCGCAATATGCTCAACGCCCTTAAGCCGGGTTCGGTGGACGGTAACCGTCTGGTGGCAGTGCCGCAGTGTTCCTATTCTACGGTTATTGAGCTTCATGCCGATTTGCCGGATGCTGTGGGCGGAGTCCTTTGGATAGCCTTTGACAACCCTGGCCAGAGCCCCCGCATTCCCATCTTCTGCGGTACGACATCCCTTCCGGATTGCTTCAGTCTCTGCGGTCAGTACGGTTATGATGAGAATGCGGTAGTTTGGAAATTCCGCCGTGCCAATAAACTGGCGACCGTCCGCTGGGGTGCGGTCAGGGACGAGGTGTTCAGCGCCGTAGCCCATTTTAAGGTCAAGGGTGTCCGTGAAGAGGCATTTGTCCGCGACCAGTATGCCCGTATCCTTGCAGAGGATGGAGAGGAGGCTGCGCAGACATTTCTTACCGGATACACCGCAGATTTTGCCGGAGCGGCTATCCTGACATGGGAGGAGATGGCCGACAGGTTCTGGACCAGATTTGCCCGCGGATTCTAGATGAGCTCCGGCAATAATAAAAAGGTAATACTGATAACGGGAGCAACTTCCGGATTCGGCCGCACCGCATCCGGAATGCTCTCCAAAGCAGGGCATACCGTATATGGAACCGGCCGTTCCGTGCAGGAAGGAGTCCGTGATGACGGGGTGCGTATGCTGCGTCTCGATGTCACGGTCCCTTCTTCTATTGAAGAGGCAGTAGAGAAAGTTATTATAGCGGAGGGCCGCATCGACGTACTGGTGAACAATGCCGGTGCGGGCATCGGCGGGGCGCTCGAGCTGGCTACAGAGGAAGAAAGGAGGTGGCAGATGGATACCAATTTCATGGGTATGACCCGCGTCTGCTCAGCAGTTCTTCCGTACATGAGACGGCAGCGCAGCGGACGTATAATCAATATCAGTTCTATCGCAGGTGTTGTAGCGGTGCCTTATCAGGGATTCTACTCTGCATCCAAAGCCGCGATAGAGGGATACAGTGAGGCCCTGGCGGTGGAAGTCCGCCGTTTCGGCATCTCGGTGTGTTTGGTCGAACCCGGGGATTTTCACACTGGATTCACATCTTCCAGAAAAATGTCCGCAGCAACTCTAAGTAATCCTGATTATTCGGAGTCTTTCCGCAGGACAATGTCCGGGGTGGAGAAGGATGAGAGACACGGCTGCGACCCGGTCAGGGTAGGGAAGGTCCTCTGCCGCCTGGCCGTATGCCGCCGTCCAAGATTCCGCACCCTCACCGGAAGTCTCCTACAGACCGTATTTGCCCGTGCCACATATATCCTTCCCGGTCGTCTTACCCAAAGACTTCTCGCGTGGTTTTATTCAGTTTAAAAATTTTTATAAAAAAGTTTTGGATTTTGAAATAAAACATCTACATTTGCAGTCCCAAAACGAACGCTTCCTTAGCTCAGTTGGTAGAGCACGACACTCTTAATGTTGGGGTCCAGGGTTCGAGCC
>CABMPD010000026.1 GCA_902388455.1 uncultured Alistipes sp.
GAAAGTTGTGTATCGTTGTTACCGAAATCGGTGCATTGCTGTTACCAAAATCTGAGCACTCCCGATTACCGAAATCTGTGCACTTATCGTTACCGTTTACACATGAGAAAGTGCGCTCGACAATCCATCTTTTTGGCATGGGAAGAAATCTGTCCGTGTGTTTGTCAGACCTGAGTACGACATCCAGGTCACAACGCAGCAGTCTCTTGACCGTGTTCCTGACTGCCTCGCCTCTGTAACCTCCGTCCGCCAGAATCCGTTTCATCCCGGGGAATTTGTATCTCATGGATTGGAACACCTCTTCCGCCCCGACACTGTCATGGACGTTAGCTGGATGGACTCTAATTGACATGGGCAGCCCCATGGCGTCAACCACTATGTGCTCCTTCCTTCCCTTTATCTCTTTGTTCCCGTCTATACCCCTTTGACCGTCAATGTGATGGGAGGTCTTGACACTCCTTGAATCTATGATTCCAAGGCTGGGACTCTCGGTCCGGCCCGAAAGACGGCGGACAATGCCGCGGAGGGTGTCAAAGATCTCTTCCAGTAAGCCCTCGTTCTTCCACTTGCTGAAATAGTAATACACTGTCTGCCACGGAGCGAAATCCGAGGGGAGCATCCTCCACTGAACGCCGGTCTTCACGATGTACAGGGGATGCCGTCAAAAACTGAACGCAGCGAATATTTTCTGAATCTTTCTTTGGGGTCTAACATATTTTTTATAACTTGCCACTGTTTATCAGTCAGGTTGGTTGGGTATTTATGCATAACTTTAATGTCTTGATAACCATAAAGTTACGAAAAATATTCCAATTAACCTACTGATTTACAATTAATTATAAATAAATTTAAACAGTTTCTTAAAATTTATTTAGTCATTATGGAGTCCTACAAGAAACTGATTTAATGCAGGTGATTATTTTTCATTGAGCGCCAGTTCTATTGCATGAGCCCACTTAGCCTGCTTCGCCAATGCGTTCCTGCGCATGGCCTCGAAGTAGCGTTCTGTTGCCTTTCGATTGCTTTCCTTTGCCTCTTCGGCGACTTCCCGCATGATCTGCTCCAGCATCTCGCCTGTCGGTTCTTGTTCTGGAGAGAAACGGTATGAGTTCAATTTTTTTTCGGACATGGTTATTTGATTTACAGTCCAAAGATAGCAATTATTTTGGTATCTGACCTTATCCCCCGAAGGTTCAGCCCTCAGCACCCGGATCCATCAACCCCGCAGGAGGCGCCTTCGGCGACGGGACGGGAGCGGAGCCCGGCTTCTTCCGGGACGAGGGTGACGGTGCCGTCCTCGAGGAGGAAGCAGGGGATGCCGGCCGCACCGGAGCGTCTGGCTCCGTCGAATGCCGGACTGCTGTCCCTGAGCCGCAGGAACTCCTTGAGGTTCTTGACGTGGGCGCCGATGTCGATGACCTGGTAGCGGTCATTTCCCTTGATCTGCTCCTCGACGTATGTGCAGTCGGGGCATGTGGGCATTCCGTAGATTTTGATCATGTGCGTGCTGTGTTGAATTCGATGTACAAAGTTAGTATTTCTTGCTTGAGATTTATTTAAATAATTTTGATTTTTCGTGGATATTAGTGATATAATTGCTACCTTTGTTACGGATAATATCTTATTTGTTAATTCGAATATTTAGAGGTTATGGACAATATATTAGCAGTTGGCATGTCAAATCCTAATGAGATTGCCCGTCAGATTGCGGCAAGGGTCAGGGAAAGGCGTCTGGAATTGGATTTGACTCAGGAAGGAATGGCCGCAAGGTCCGGGGTGAAATTTGCGACATACCGTCGGTTTGAGCAGACAGGGGAGATATCCTTGAAGGGTTTGCTTCAAATTGGATTTGCCTTGAATGCACTTTCAGATTTTGATGCTCTTTTTTCGCACAGGCAGTATCAGTCACTGAATGATGTCTTGAATGAGCAGAATGTTGTCCGTAAAAGAAGAGGAAAGAAAAATGAATAGCATTAAACAGGTAGAAGTGTTTTGTAACGGTAGGTCGGTTGGTCGTCTGGCTCTGACCAAAGAACGGTTGTGTGCGTTTGAGTATTCTGCCGACTGGCTGAGTTCCGGGTTCTCAATATCTCCCTTTGAATTGCCTTTGAGAAGCGGAGTTTTCATTGCAAAGCCTCGCCCGTTTGGAGGTGGTTTCGGCGTTTTTGACGATTGTCTGCCGGATGGGTGGGGGTTGCTCATTCTCGACAGATATTTGCAGCAAAAAGGTGTTAATCCACGTACATTGACCTTATTGGACCGCCTTACGCTGGTTGGTTCGACGGG
This sequence comes from uncultured Alistipes sp., assembly GCA_902388455.1. Taxonomy (GTDB): domain Bacteria; phylum Bacteroidota; class Bacteroidia; order Bacteroidales; family UBA932; genus Coprenecus. The sequence continues at coordinate 2,287 of CABMPD010000026.1, forward strand.
GCGCGGAGCGTTGGAGTTCCGTCCGGATTACAGCGTAGGAACGAGGCAGGACTATGCAGATTTTGAGAAACTGGCTTTGGAGGCCGAGCGGATCCTGGACAGTGACAATTATACTGGTGAAGGCATCCGGGAATTTCAGGATCGCGGAGGCTCCCCGGGAGGAGCGCGACCTAAAATCTTCGTCCGCTACAACGATAAGGAGTGGCTGGTAAAGTTCCGTGCAAAGCGGGATCCGCAAAGTATCGGCATGGATGAATACCGTTACTCGCTTCTTGCCGGGCAATGCGGAATTGAAATGCCGGAAACGCGGCTGTTTGAAGATAAATATTTCGGAGTAGGGCGCTTTGACAGAACGCCAAATGGGAAGTTGCATGTTGTCAGCATGGCCGGTCTTACCGGTGCTGATTATCGTCTGCCGAGTATAGATTATACGCATATTTTCCAAGTATGTGCTGCATTGACTCACAGTGTGGCCGAGATGTGGAAAGTATATCGCTTGATGGTGTTCAATTTCCTGATAGACAACAAGGATGACCATGCCAAGAACTTCTCTTTTATTTATCGCAATGACGATTGGCATTTTGCTCCGGCATATGATCTGTTGCCAAGTGACGGTATAAATGGATTCCGGACGACCTCAATCAATGACAGTATAGAGCCGACTAAGAATGATCTTTTTGCTGTGGCGGTGAAGGCGGGATTGAATGAGAAGGAAGCTGTACGGATTTTTGATGAGATGAGGAAACTTGTTTAATTTTGCACAGCTTATAGAAACGACCATGAACTCAACCGCCAAAGACGCTCTCACCGGTAACCTCGCCTGTCTTGCAGCCTACCTGATTTTCGGGTTCAATATCGTGTGCTGCAAGAACATAGCCAATGACGGCCATGTGCCTCCGATGTCGCGGTTCCTGATGTGGACCATGTCTGAACCGGCCGCGGCTTCCGCTCCTGACCGCATGGAGATATGGTTTGACCGGCCGGCCGCCCTGAAAGGGGCGCGGATATGGTCGGAGCCGCAGTCCGGGATGATGAACCCGGATCCGGAGTGGGAGTCCTCCACGCTGCCGATAGGAAATGGCTTTTTCGGGGCAAATATCGGCGGTGGGGTGGCTCTCGAGCGCATTACCCTCAATGAGAAATCGCTGTGGCGGGGCGGTCCGGGAGTTCCGGGCGGTGCTTCATACTACTGGGACGTGAACCGGCAGTCTGCGGATGCTTTCCGCCGCATACGCAAGGCATTCGCCGAGGGTGACCTGACCGTGGCTGACTCTCTTACACGCCACTGTCTCAGGGGCACAGCCTCTTACGAGACCGGGGAAGAGACTCCTTTCCGTTTCGGCTCGTTTACGACAATGGGGGAGCTGACGGTAGAGACGGATGCCGGCTCAGGGGATGTGTCGGATTATCGGAGAAGCCTTTCGTTAGACGACGCGGTGGTATCGGTCCATTTCAAGAGCGGAGGCGTGCGGTACGGCAGGGAGTATTTCGTATCCTATCCCGACCGGGTGATGGTGATGAGGTTCAGCTCCGATACCCTTCAGCGGCTGAAATTGGCCTACACTCCGAATCCTGAGGCGGATGTCAGCATCAATGCGGCTGACGGCTCTTCCGTCCTGTACCGCGGAAGGCTGAGGAGCAATGGGATGAGGTTCGCGGTCCGTATTACGGCTCTGACCGTGGGCGGCCGGGCGACCGCTGCAGATGACGGCAGCATCAGCGTGTCGGAAAGCGGGGATGTGGTGTTCGTCATAGCGGCGGCTACGGATTACAGGATGAATTTTGATCCGGATTTCACGGACTCGGAAGCATACGTGGGGGAGGATCCGGCCACGGCGACCGGAAGGATGACGGCCTCTGCGGTGAAAAGGGACTATGACTCTCTGCTGTCGCGGCATAAGGAGGACTACCGCTCCCTTTTCGGGAGGGTGAGGCTCAGTCTCGGGCCGGAGCCGGAGGAGGCTGGCGGAGATCCGGCGTCAATGCCGCTTCCCGAGCGCTTGGAACGCTACCGGAGGGGATGTCCCGACCCGGGATTGGAGGAGCTCTATTTCCAGTACGGACGCTACCTGCTCATAGCCTCGTCCCGCCCCGGGGCCATGCCGGCTAACTTGCAGGGGCTCTGGCACAACGGCGTGGACGGTCCCTGGCACGTAGATTACCACAACAACATCAATATCCAGATGAACTACTGGCCGGCCCTTGTCACCGGATTGGAGGAGTGCTGCCGGCCGCTGACGGACTATATCCGCACCATCGAGAAACCGGGAGAGCGGGTCGCCTCGGATTTTTTCGGAGCCGACGGATGGACTGCCTCCATCTCGGGCAATATTTTCGGATTCGCCTCTCCTCTGAGCAGCACCGACATGAGCTGGAACCTCATCCCTGTAGCCGGCCCCTGGCTCGCTACGCATCTGTGGGAGTATTACCAGTTCACTCAGGACCGGGAATGGCTGAAGGAGACGGGCTATCCTCTTATCAAAGGCAGCGCTGAGTTCCTTGAGGACTATCTTTGGAAATCCCCAGACGGGACATATACGGCCTGTCCCTCCACCTCGCCTGAGCACGGGCCGGTGGACGTGGGCGTCACATTTGCACATGCCGTTGCCCGCGAGCTGCTGGAGGCCGCCGTTTCAGCCTCCGCCGAATTGGACCGCGATGCCGGCGAAAGAGAGCGCTGGACCGGCATTTTGGACAGTATCGCCCCGTACCGCATCGGAAGATACGGGCAGCTCATGGAATGGAGCAGGGACATCGATGACCCCGGGGACCGCCACCGCCATGTCAATCACCTGTTCGGCCTGCATCCTGGACATACCGTCTCGCCCGTGACGACTCCCGCGCTGGCGGAGGCTTGCCGGGTGACCCTCGAGCACCGCGGGGATCTCGCTACGGGCTGGAGCATGGCCTGGAAGCTGAACCAATGGGCGAGGCTGCACGACGGAGACCGGGCCTACAGGCTCCTGAGGAACCTTCTGAGCGAGGGGACGACGGACAATCTCTGGTGCATTCACCCTCCATTCCAGATTGACGGCAATTTCGGAGGCTGCGCCGGCATCGCCGAGATGCTGCTGCAGAGCCAGATGGGCTTCATTCACCTGCTGCCGGCCCTGCCTGAGGTCTGGAGCTCCGGAGCGGTGGAAGGACTCAGGGCAAGGGGTGGCTTCATCCTGTCTTTCAGGTGGAAGGACGGCGCCATTACAGAGTGCTGCGTATATTCTGCCTCGGGAAAGCCCTGCCGGATATTGTACCGGGGTCAATATCTCGACCTTCCGGCCGAAAAGGGGAGGACCTTCCGGCTCATTCCGTCCGATGACGGTATTTCATTGAAAATAAGTAACAAATGACGATATGAAAGAATTTGCCACTATCCTGCTCGGCGCCATGCTGCTGTCCGCATGCGCCACTCCCGCGACCCGGGAGGAGGGTGACAGCATTCCCTACAGCAACACTATCCTGATAGATTCGTCCGACAGTCAGGAGGACATCATCGCGAAGGCGGCGCATGTGGTGCCTTCGCCCAATCAGCTCGCGGCGCTGCGCAACGAGTTCATCGCATTCGTGCATTTCGGCCCGAACACGTTCACGGGCAGGGAGTGGGGAAGCGGCATGGAATCTCCGTCGGTATTTGCTCTCGAGGAACTGGATACAGACCAGTGGTGCAGGGCAATGAAGGCGGCGGGGATGAAGATGGTGCTGCTGACCGTGAAGCATCACGACGGTTTCGTGCTGTGGCAGAGCCGCTACACCGACCACGGCATCATGTCGACCGGATTCAGGGACGGGAAGGGCGATATATTGGCAGACCTGTCGGCCTCGTGCCGGAAGTACGGGCTGAAGCTCGGCATATACCTCTCGCCGGCGGATCTCTTCCAGATCGAGAGTCCCGACGGGCTGTACGGCAACCTGAGCGAATACAGCCTCAGGACCATTCCCCGCGAGGTGCCCGGCCGGCCGTTCAAGGACACCCGGAAGTTTGAGTTCTACGTGGACGACTACAACGAGTACTTCCTCAATCAGCTGTTCGAGCTGCTGACCGAGTACGGCCCCGTACACGAAGTCTGGTTCGACGGAGCCCATCCCAAGCGCAAGGGCGGGCAGAAGTACAACTACAAGGCATGGAAGGAGCTGATACACACCCTCGCCCCTGAAGCCGTAATCTTCGGCCGGGAGGATGTACGCTGGTGCGGCAACGAGGCAGGAGCCACCCGCCCCACCGAGTGGAACGTCATCCCTTATCCCGATGACCCTGACACTACGACCGTCTTCCCCGACCGTACGGCGCCTGACCTCGGGAGCCGCGAAAAGCTCTACGCGGGCCGCTATCTGCATTACCAGCAGGCCGAGACCAATACCTCCATCCGCGAGGGCTGGTTCTGGAGGGACGACACCCGGCAGGGAGTGCGGAGCGCGGATGACGTGTTTGACATCTACGAGCGCTCGGTAGGAGGCAATTCCACATTTCTGCTGAATATTCCGCCCAATACCTCCGGCCGCTTCTCTGACCGTGATGTGGCGGTGCTCGAGGAGGTGGGCCGCAGGATAGAGGCCACCTACGGGCCGGGAACGGACCTGCTGGCCAAGGCAAAGGGGCCCAAGGCCGTTTTAGACGATGATCCTGATACATTCTATACAATGGAAGGACCCGGCAGTGAGTTTGTAGTGACAATGAAAAAGCCTGTGACCATCAACAGGATAATGATTCAGGAAGCAGTCGCCGAGCGGGGCGAGAGGGTAGAGGCCCACGCAGTGGACGCCTGGATCGACGGTCAGTGGCAGGAGATAGCCTCGGCCTCCAACATCGGCTACAAGCGCATCCTCCGTTTCGGGGATGTCACCACGGACCGGCTCCGCTTCAGGCTCCTCGGCTCGCGGCTTTCCCCGGCTATCAGCAGTTTCTCTGCGCATTACTACCGGGCAGGAGCTCCGCAGCTGACCATCTCCCAGGCTGCGGACGGAACGGTGACCATCGCACCGCGCCGCCAGGAGTTCAACTGGAAAAGTCATGGAGAGAATGCCTCTGCCAATCTCTCCGCAGGCTGCAGGATATACTACACCGTAGACGGATCGGAGCCCACGGAGGCTTCTGCCGAATACACAGCTCCGCTGCAGCTGCAGCCGTGTGAGGTCAAGGCCGTTGCCGTCCTGCACGGCGAGGCGGGTGCCGTGGCCTCCGAAAGGACAGGCTACGCCAAGGCCGGATGGAGCCTTCATGGGTGCAGCAGCCAGATGGACAGCTATCCCGCATCCGCGGCCTTCGATGCAGACCCGGATACCTTCTGGTGTACAGAGGAGGGGGCAATGCCGCAGTATATCGCATTGGACCTCGGAGCTGTCGTGGAGCTGCGCGGATTTGCCTATACGCCCCAGAGGGTCAGCCCCGAAGGCATGATGGCGGCAGGCAGGATCAAGGTGAGCTCCGACGGCAGGTCCTGGAAAGGGGCCGCTGCCTTCGAATTCGGAAATTTAGTCAACGACCCTTCGAAGCGCTACTGCTATTTCGATGCTCCGGTAACCGCCCGCTACGTCAGGATAGAGGCAACAGCCACGGAGGGCAGCAGCAGGAGGGTTGCGGCGGCGGAGCTGGATATTTTCTAAGTATGGAAAACGAATGTGTTATCAAGCTTTACAGCAGCTACAGCGACAGAGGCTCGGTCAGCAGTACTCTCAAGAGGGAGGTGCCGGTTGACGCATCGGCGATTGTTCCCGGAAGGGCTTTGCCGGACTGGCCTTTCAGCGCGGAGCCGCCGGTGGTGGATTACTATGACGGCGAATACATGGAACTTAGCTTCGAGGGCAAGCAGTTGAAGGTCAGGGTAGGAGGGGAAATGCCTGAACTGTTCAGCGCTGAGGTTCCCGAGAATATCCATGTCCGTGAGTCGGTGGTCGGATATCTCTCGATAGAGGCGGTGCGGCCCTGCGTGTCCCGGGATTTCCCAGAGATGTTCCGGCGCGGGTCCTTCAACGCTCTGGTGCAGACATTCCTGTCGGACAAGGCATTTGCGGATGACCCGCCGGCAGTCAAGTGCTTTATGTGGACTTTTCTGGCCGGTGAGAATCTGTTTTTCCTCCATGACAGCACTTTAGCCAAACTGCGCCAGTCTGCGGATACGGGCAACAGGTATGCGCTTTACGGTCTGGGCCGCTACCATTATTACGTGCGTCCTGATGAGACGTCCGACAGCATCGCGGAGCGTTGTTTCAGAAAGGCTTATGAGAAAGGATACCCTGAGGGGGCGGCGGGCCTGGCCCTGATGTACCGTTGCGGGGACATAGGACTGGTGGACAGGCTGCGGGCGAAGACCTTGTTGGCCGAGGCGATGGAACAGGGGTGCGACCTGGCCGCATTTGCCTATATTAGGGACTTGATATTCGGAAGGTCAGGGTTGAAATCCGATCCTGCGAAAGCGATAGAACTCATCAATGAACTGATACGCGACCAAGGGGACAATCCGATGTGGAAGTATATGCGTGGATGGGCCGTTCAGGTAACCGGCAGTTTCCCGGAGGCGAAGGATGACTATGAGGCGGCGGCCCATGGAGGGATTATCGCTGCATGGTCTGACCTGGCATGTGCTCTGTCGTTCAATGAAAAAGACGAGCTGGCCGACCCGGAAGCATTTTCAGCGGCGCTGGCCGTAGGGGCGGAGCACCGGGACTGCTACTGCGTCTATCTGCAGGCATTGTGCCAGGTGGAGGGTTTCGACAATATGCAGCGTTACAGTCAGTTGTGCGCACGGGACAGGTACATCTCCCTGCTGGAGAAAGCCTACGGCATGGGATCGAAGGAAGCTGCGGTGAGCCTTGGAAACACCTATCACTATGGTTTGTACAATACTGTTGAGGACTACGGCGAGGCCTATAAATGGTATGCCCGCGCCTCAATCCTCGGCAGCGGTGACGCATACGGGCAGCTGTACCTCATGTCGCTCAACGGGGATATCGAGGAAGAGGGGGACGCGCAGTATTTCAGGGACATCTGCGCTCTCAAGGGAGCCCGCTACGGTTCGGAGGCTATGCTCTCTGAGGCAGTTGAGGCATATAGGCAGGGCCGTCTGACCGCATTTGCCCCGGAGATAGAGCAATATTATCTGCCGCTGTCCGACGGGCAGGTGGCACAGGAAGAACCGGATGAGACGGATATACCGTATGATGAGGAATATCCCGATGATGACGGACGCTACGATGCTTATGTCTAACTGATTAACACCACGTGAATTATGAAAATATATCCTTCTCAGATACGCCGGTCTGTCAGACTGCTCAAACGGATGCGCAGCAACTCCCGGAAAATGATGGTGTGGAAGAATTATCCGCTTGCAAATGAAGTCGTTTCGATGCTGGACACACTCTCGGAACGGAGCGGCCGGCACTCGCCCTACGACAAGATATTTCTCATGAAAATCCTTCTGGACAACATCTCTAAGAGCGACACTCCGCGCTTCGCGATCAGTGTCCTCGAGCGGCAGGCCGCACTTTTCAAGTCAGTGACGGAGGAGGATCTGAAAGAATATGACGATCCGCTGACTGTCGGAGAGGTAGAGGCCGAGCTGGGAAAATGGCGGGAATACATCGACTTTGACGGGGTGACTGAGGAAGAGTGGTGCAGTAAATATCACCGGTATCTGCGTTTTGACCCGATTGAGCGCACTCCGCTGTGGGAGGAGATCTACTACGAGGTGGAGAAAGAGACGGACGAGGCCATAGGCAGGAATGTCCCAAGGGGCATGGGCTTCTGCTTCATGTACTGGAGCTCAAAGGCCGATGTGCTTGCCCGCAGAGGCATCTTCTGGAAAAGCCCTCACGAGATGAATCCGCGCGTGATGTTCGACTGAATGTTGTCCCGCACAGAAATTTAAAAAATATCAAAATTTTAAAAAGCTGTAAACTTCGACATCTTTTTTTAGGATTCGGATTTCAGCCGGATAATTCCTCACCTTCGCATTCAAATGAAATCGCGGGCAATCGCATAATTTTAGAAGCTATGAGTAGAGGACACTTTGATTATCAGCAATGGCGGATACGCAAGACCGCCGGAATCATCGAGCGTGACATTGCAAGGGCATTGAGGCCAAAGCCGGAGATGGTTCATGAGGACTACTGGATAATTAACAAAATGGATTATCCTCATTCGATTCACAGCGTCGCAAAGCACAGGAGATTTTCGAGCCGTGAGGAAGCGGAGGCTTACCTTTTGCGTCGTTTTAAGAATGTGGTTAAGGCAGAGCCGCAATACATTGGCGGACGTTTTTTCCAAGATGAGACTGAAACCGTATTTCAGTCTACTAAATCCTATATGAGAGGAGTTCCCAGAGGTGAGAGGGTTCCGGTGCTGTACGCTATCCACCATTGCGTCTTTGACCACTATCCGTACGATGCGGATGTGCTGGAGCTCAACGACAGTACCATCAGGACGATGAAGGAGGCCTACAGGCAGATCCGTATTGCGGAAATATATGCCGGGCACGTGGAATGGGTGATGAGCGGCGATGACGGAGAGGACACTGTGAGGGAACGTCTGAAAGAAGATCTGGTCGCCTTCGAAAAAGAGTACGCTTCCAAAGACTGGACGGATTTCCATAATGATTTCGATGAGTACGATGAGTGGTTCGAGGAAGAAATATCCTGCAGGCACAGTCTGTGGATGTAAATCTCAGAAAAGAGGCAAGCAGATAGCATCCAAGCGTTTCCGCAGGCGTGTCAGGATACTGATGCGTCTGCGGAAATATGAGCGGCTGCCCTATCGTTCTACAGAATTGACTTCGCCGTGGGACCTGGGCGGGGACGGCAAATGCTTTTACGGTTACCATCCGGATAAGGAATGGTATGCTAAGATTATGCGTAAATAATTTATGGGCATAAGAGTACTGAAGATGGCAAAAATAATTGGCATTGAACCGAAGAGAATATTTTTGGAAAAGTGTTGAATTTAGAGTGTTTTTTCTATGGAAAAGTGTATATTTGCAGTAAAAAAATCCATAGAAAAGTGTAAACGCCATGCTGTATAGAAAGATTAAATCATATATCGAGGAGCATCTTAAGTCCAATGACGACAAGATTCTTCTTATTGAAGGGGCCAGGCAGATAGGCAAGTCCTACATCATCAGAAATGTCGGAACAGCACTGTATGACAACTACGTTGAGATCAACTTCGTTGCAGATGATGAAGGAGAAAAAGTTTTCAAGAATGTCCATACGACCGAAGAGTTTTACCTGAACTTAAGCATGGTTGCGGGCTCCAGACTGGACAGGTATGACAACACATTGGTCTTCATCGATGAAATCCAGCATTATCCGCAATTCCTGACCATGCTCAAGTTTCTGAGGGAGGAGCATCGGTATAGGTTTATCTGTAGCGGAAGTCTTCTGGGCATTGCCTTGAAAGGAACTGTATCGGTGCCGGTCGGAAGTGTGATTCCTAAGAAGATGTATCAGCTGGACTTTGAGGAGTTCCTGATTGCGAATGATTTCGGCAAGGAGGCTATTGAATATTTGAGAAAGTCCTTTGAGCAGAAGCGGTCTTTGGCCCCGGAGGTGCACGACAAGGTGCTGGGACTTTTCAAGAGGTATCTTCTCGTGGGAGGTATGCCGGATGCCGTTAATGAATATCTGGCTACCCACAATATCGTCAAGGTAAGAGAGATTCAGGAGGCGATCATAGTCCTGTATGGTATTGATGCATCCCGTTACGAGGAGGAAGCAGCCAGAAAACTGTATATCCGTCGTATTTATGATATGATTCCGTCCCAGATGGAGAATAAGAAGAAGCGTATCGTAATCAAGGATATCCAGAATAGGGAAGGGGACAGATTCAGTAATTATGTAGAGGAGTTCGAGTATCTGATTCATTCCGGTATCGCTATAGCATCCAATGCCATCAGTAATCCTAAGTATCCATTAGCCGAATCACAGCAGAAAAATCTGTTGAAACTGTATATGAATGATGTCGGCATGCTGAGTTCCCGGCTGTATCAGTACAATGTCCGGCCTGTCCTGAACGATATTGCCGGCATCAACCTCGGCTCATTATACGAAAGTGCTGTCGCACAGGAACTGAAGGCTCATTACAACAAGCTGTTCTACTATGACAATAAGCAGAAAGGAGAGGTAGACTTTCTCGTTGATGACAGCAGCACCATGAGTGTCCTGCCTGTCGAGGTCAAGTCTGGAAAGGATTATATGGTTCACAGTGCCTTGAATAACCTGATGGCGGTTCCGGACTACCATATAGCTTCATCAATCGTATTCTCAAACGACAGGGAAGTAAGGACGAAGGGCAATATCCTCTATCTCCCGATTTACTATGTGATGTTTATGGAGAACAGGATGCCGGAGAGAGAGGATTTGTACTTCTGATATCCGTTAAAAGGGAATTGTGATTTAGAGTCAAAATAGTTAAACTATACTATGCAGAACGAAATTCAGTACATATTATACAATCTTCCGGAAGAGGAGGGCAAGGTGCAGGTTGTCATCAAAGATGAGACGATTTGGTGTACGCAAAAGGCGATGAGTCGGCTTTTCGGGGTGGGAATTCCAGCAATCAATAAGCATTTGAAGAATATCTTCGAAGAAGGAGAACTGGATGAGGACGTGGTTGTTTCCAAAATGGAAATAACCACCCGGCATGGGGCTGTCGAAGGGAAAATCCAGCATAAAGAGACTGGTTTCTATAATCTTGATGCGATAATCTCTGTCGGATATAGGGTCAATTCGATACAGGCTACCCGTTTCCGTCAGTGGGCGACCAAGGTGCTCAATGAGTATATCCGCAAAGGATTTGCTCTTGATGATGACCGGCTGAAGCAGGGAACGGCGGTTTTCGGAAAAGATTATTTCCGCGAGTTGCTTGAGCGCATCCGCTCCATCAGGGCCAGCGAGCGCCGGATCTGGCAGCAGATTACCGACATCTATGCCGAATGCAGCATTGATTACGACAAGGATTCGCCGACGACGCAGGACTTTTATGCGATGATTCAGAATCGTTTTCACTATGCGATTACGGGACAGACTGCCGCTGAGATAATATACAGCAAAGCTGATCATACGAAGGAGCACATGGGACTGACTACGTGGAAGAACGCTCCGGACGGCCGTATATTGAAATCAGACGTCTCAATCGCAAAGAACTATCTGGACGAGAGAGAAATCCGTCAGCTGGAACGCGCCGTCACCGGATACTTTGACTACATCGAAGACCTTATCGAGCGGGAGAACACTTTCAGCATGTCCCAGTTCTCGGCAAGTGTTAACGAGTTCCTTGCATTCCGCCGTTATCAGATTCTACCCGACAAGGGACGCATATCGGCTGCTCAGGCCAAGGCAAAGGCCGAGCAGGAGTATGACATCTTTAACCGTACTCAGCTGATTGATTCGGACTTTGACAAACAGGTCAGGAAAATGCTGGAACAAGAGAAAGCTTGACCAGGCACATATATGTAATACTATAAAATATTAAGCCCCAACATATCATATAATATAGAAGCAGATGCATTTTCATTTACTATATGATGTGTTGAGGCTTAAGATCAGATTATTGATATTACAGTCCTCCTTTCTCAATTTGTTTTGTCATTATCCTTTTGACTTGTTTAAATGAAACGGGTGTATAGTTGTTGTTGTCAACTCCGACATCATACTGTGTCGGATAGAGATACTGAAGCCGAGCAGCGTCAATTCCGGTATTGTTCTTTCTTGTGTGAACATGCCCGAACAGCTGCCATACATCTTTATAACCGCCGTCAAAGCATAGAAAAGGATAATGGTTCAAATATATTTTCTGCTTGTCGACCGTTATGTGCATTTGCATTGCCACATGCTCAAATCTGTCAATGTAACCTTGGCGTATATTTTTCAAATCGTGGTTGCCCATAATCAGATATATCCTGCCGTTCAATCTGTCAAGTATTCTAGTCCACTCAGCGGAGCTGCCAAGACCAAAATCTCCCAAGTGAAAAACAATATCATCCTGGCCGACTGTATTATTCCAGTTGGATATGATAGTTTCATTCATCGTTTCCACATCCTTAAACGGCCTGCTGCAGAAGCGAATGATGTTCCCATGGTAAAAATGGGTGTCAGATGTAAAGAACACCTTGCTGCCGTCAAACTTAAAGTTCATTTCTTTTCAATTTATGCGCATCACTGCGCGTTAATAACTTAATGAATTGTCCATCAGACGAAATGGCCTATAAACAAAATAGTTGGAAAGTTCGGTAAGGACTCTCCAACTATTCAGTTACTGGTTCGAAAAGTACAATAGTGTGCTTTTATGTCCGTTGGAAAGTATTTACTGCTATACGAGGTTCAATGCGTGAGATATGAACACTCAATACCACTTCAGAGCGTTTATTACTCTGACTGGAGGTTGTTATTGATAATATGTTCATTCTGTTTCTAAGCATTGATAATGTTTACTGTCTCAAAATCGATGCAAAATTAGCAAATAAAATTGATTGAAACATCTGTATGTCGGGAAAACCACTGTTGGGTAATTTATAATCAGAAGAAAATCATATTTGGTCGGATCTTTTCTATCATCTTTTGCGGGACTTCGCACTCACGGGCGATCTCGGGCCACATGGATGCTGCCTGGCAGACATCGTCGATGATTCGTGTGGCATTCTTGATGTTGTTTTTAGCGGCACATTCGAGCAGGTCGTCTTTTGTGATGCCGCTGAATTTGCTGTTTATCGACATCTGGTGGGCCGAGGTCCACTGGCCGTCGGGATTGTAGGCGTAGCCCATATCATAGGCCGGAGAAAGGCGCCATTTTCCGCCTCTGTCCATCAGGAAGGAGATGTTCTTCGTGTGGTCGTCCTGGTTGCGCACCACGACATTGAACACCATTCTACGGAACATCTCCTGCGCCTCCTTGTAGGTGAGCCGCAGTCCGCGCATCACAGCGAATGCCTGTTCGTAGGAGTAGGCCCTAAGCAGCCTATAGTCGAAATGTGCAAGGGCGCAGAGTGTTTGCATATGCACTTTTTCCCCATTAATCCGGTCGAACCTCTTTGTCAGGAAATGTGCTCTTCCATTCTCTTCAATCAGTGAGCATTCTGTCATTTCGATGCCGCATTCCTTCACAAGACGTGAGAAAGAGTACTCCAGTCGGCCGAAGTTTTCAGTCTCCCGGAATCCGGCTGTGGCTGATACGCCGTCCAGTTTGATGATATAGTAGTCGAACCCGACGGGCGCCTCGACCTGTCCCGAACGGATCTCCCCAGTTTCTTTGTTGTAGGCAATAATTGCCTTGGCCCGTTGTCCGCCGGCAGAAGTACCGAGGCGCAGAATCTCCGCAATAGCCGCCTTCTGGTCGGAACTGATGTTCACGTTGAAGCTTGATTTGTCGGCAAGGGCTTCTCTGGCCACATTCACCAAAGCATCGACCTCTATCCGGATATCCGTATCGACTGCGTCGATGGCCGGCTCAAACTCAAGGGCGCCCATGCAGCGTTTGCCAAGAAAGCAAAGCGCCTCGATCGAATTGCCGCTGGTACGGCCTGTCAGGGCCAGCCATCTCTCAAAGAGGGCCCGGCCGTATGTATCCGGCAGGGAGTCCGCCAGCATCCCGGGCAGACCTTTGAATGTCGTTTTGTCTAAATTCCCGAAACTGTACACTCGTCCCTCCCTTACGGGCATCATCAGCGGCGAGGGCTCTATGCCCTGTCGTACAAAGTCCGGATTGTACTCGAACTGCGCGACTTCATATCTTTGGTCCCAGCGCACCGAACCTATGGGCTGGCCATATAGATTGACACGGGCGACGTCTACCATTCAGATTCCTCCTTATTCTCTTTTGTGTAACCTTTGGATGCCCGCTTACGCTTGGGCTTGTTTGCCTTGCTGGCTAATTCGTAGTATTCATTCGGACTCAACTGCTCTTCTTCGACGAGCGGGACGAAGATGTCGAGCTTGCCCAAGGTGCGCAGGACGCGGATCAAAGACTCGAAGTTTTTCACCTCCCCGTCTTCCATACGCTTTATAGTGGAGATGGAAACACCGCTCTTGTCTGCCAGTTCTGCCTGTGACATATTCTGCTTCAAGCGAACTGCTTTTATTTTGGCTGCAATCCTATTACAAATCTCAATATCTGTTAGTAAGTATACATCGTTCAACATCTCAAATTTGATACTTATTGCGGCAAATATAAGGAAAAAAGTTCACAAATGAAACTTTATGTGAAATAATTAAGTCAATGGGATGATTGCAATGACCAGGTGATCAATGTCTGTGAGATGAAATACTCCCTGTCTGAGTTCACTATTGATGCTGATTACGAACGCGAGCTGCGTAACAAAAAGAGTGCATTTATCGAGACCACAAAAACACGCAAGGCGGTACATCTTACAATGGTAACAACCTACGGAGTCCGTCAGAACTCGCATTCAGGAGTTGTACAAAGTGAGATAACGTTGGAGGATTTGTTTGGGTAAGTTATAGCATATGGATAAAGCTGCAACCCACTTATATGGACGCACGTAGCAAAAATTAAGCAGATTGTTTTGTAATCTTATATTTTATTACGATATTTGCGTTACGACAACTTCGTAATGCGATAATTAAAATAACATGAAACCCAATAATCCATTCCTCATTTCGGGATATTACGGCCCGGAGTTCTTTTGCGACAGGGAGCAAGAGGCCGGATCCATTCTCGAGGCTCTCCAAAATGGGCGCAATGTGACATTGACTGCTCCCCGCCGTATGGGAAAGACTGGACTGATCCGTCATGTCTTTTACCGCCTGAAAGAACTGCAGCCTGATATTGCCACTTTTTATTTGGATATATACTCAACTCAATCATTAGGTGATTTTGTGCGGTTGTTTGCCGGGACAGTGCTGGGACAGCTGGATTCCGCCCCGCAAAAAGCGTTGAGCCGTATAAGCCGGTTTGTGCGCAGTTGCCGGCCTGTGTTTACTTTTGACGAATTGACGGGTGTCCCCAAGGTGACGGTAGATGTGGCTCCAGCCGAGGAAGAGAACACCTTGAAAGAGATATTCGAGTATCTGGGCTCGTCGGAGAAACGGTGCTATGTTGCCATAGACGAATTCCAGCAGATCGCAGAATATCAGGAGAAAGGCGTCGAAGCGCTGCTGCGTTCCCATATCCAGTTCCTGCCCAACGTGAACTTTATCTTTGCCGGCAGCAGGCAGCATCTGATGCAGGAGATGTTCACCTCGTCAAAAAGGCCGTTCTATCAAAGTACCCAACTGCTCACAATCGGCCCGATACTGCAGGATGAATACGCAGGTTTCGCTACACGGCATTTTGCCGCACACGGTGTGAAATTGCTGTAAACGGTAACGATAAGTGCACAGATTTCGGTAATCGGGAGTGCTCAGATTTTGGTAACAGCAATGCACCGATTTCGGTAACAACGATACACAACTTTC
>CABMPD010000027.1 GCA_902388455.1 uncultured Alistipes sp.
ACAACTTCTACATGCAGCGCGTCTTCTCCCGCCTCGGCTTCACCTACTGCGGCCGTATCCGGTATGAGGCAGGCGAGCGCATGGCGTATGAGAAAATGCTGTAGCTGACGGCTGAGCTGAAGTCCGTCCGGGACATACCTTTGAACGAGCCGCACGGGTGAAGTTTGTAAGTGCTTGAATATCTTTCCCTTGTCAGACACCCGTGTGCTTTGGTCCATTTCTGAATCAGGATGAAAGCACATGGCAACTTCGTAAAGTAATGATACTCAATACTATGCTTATTTGCCCCGTGCCGCTAAGTCAATATGAAGAACTGTAGCCAAAGAACAGCATCAACAGCAACGCGATAAAAAGCGAAAATTCGTATATTGTATAATCCATCTTTCCCACTTGCCGGGTACAAAATTACAAGGTTTTTCCGTTATTCTGAATATCGGGGAATATGATTCTACTGATGATTTCTGAGGCCGAAATGTCACGCATAAGCGTGAACCCGAACCACTTTTTACCTAAATCCTTAATAGATGCCCCGATGTGGTACACTTCATCGTCTATAAGCAGAAAACGGTCATGTGCTTTGTTGAACCGCTCTATCCTGACTGGCGGATATTGGGCATTGTGACGGTCAACATCCAGTTTGAACCGGTCGCTTACACGTTGTGTGTAGATAGTGGCAGTCACTCCTTTTTCCCTTTTGTCGAGCAGGGTCAGTACCGTATCATCCACATAGTTGTCAATCAGTGCAATGGTGCGTTTTGCCTTTCGTATCAAGTCAGATACAAAACGGTAAGCGTCAAACACCTGCCCGTCGTAGAATATGCCCTGCATGGGAGAGATATTGGCTTCCAGCCGTTTGAACACCTCGTCGATGCGCTTGTCCGTCACCTCCTGATGCCGTTTCATTTCAAGCTGGTGATATTCTATCGTTTCAAGCCGTTGGAACAGTTGGGCATTGGTAACTATAAAACGGCGCATGGACACAAAAGCTCTCATGATGCGGATGTTCACTTCCACCGCAATCTGTGATTTCAAGACGGAACTAAGCATGGCGATACCTTGTTCGGTGAAAGCATAGGGCAACCTTCTGTCGCCACCCCAACTTGAAGTCACATTTTGTGATTTCAAGATTTCAACATCTTCTTTGTCCAGTTGAAACATGAAGTCGTCAGGAAACCGCTCGATATTACGTTTTACTGCCTGATTCAATACTCTGGTTTCCACACCATACAACAAAGCCAAATCCCTGTCAATAATAACTTGCTGACCTCTGATTACTCGAATCATCAACTGTATATCGGCAGCCATAGGTAACTGGCCGCAAATTGCGACCGGTTCATTTGCCTTGTCTTCTATCTTTTCTCTTTCTTTAGCCATACCTCTTTTACTACTCAATTTCATTCAGGTTTTTGATAATCTCAATGCCCAATGCGTTCTCAATCCGTTCCCATTCGTAAACGGTCTATGGCGAAAATGGGAGCCCGATAAAAGGATTGGTGCCTGTATGGTGCTTCCATGGGTTCTATTTCATCTTACTGAGTTTTTCCCTCACATCCATCAGAGCGAATCCAAGCAGGTTTTCTCCTTTCCATAAACGGGGATTCCGGCAGTCTGGATCATCTTCTTTCATGCCGATTCCCCAAACTGTATCGTAAGGGCTGGCTTCCACCAATATGTTGTCTACAAAGATACGAAAACTACTGCGGTATGACTTCCCTCCAATCCATTTTTTGCTACGTTTTTACCAAATGATAAGCTACGCAAATTCAATATCCTCTATCTTTGCAGCCCTTAAAATTCTGTAAAATTAGATTTATGAACTGGATTATCCTGATTATCGCCGTTTTTTTTGAATCCGGATTTGCGTTTTGCCTGGGAAAGATGAAGGAAGTCACTGGCACTGCATGGTGGCTGTGGGGAGGAGGCTTTCTGTTCTGTCTGACAATGAGCATGGTACTGCTTGCCAAGGCGGTAAAGACCATTCCGATAGGCACGGCATATCCGGTATGGACCGGGATAGGGGCTGTCTGCACGGTCATTCTCGGTATCATATTCTTTCACGAGTCCGCCTCATTCCTGCGCCTGCTCTTTATATCCACCCTCATCGTCTCCATCATCGGACTGAAGATGGTATCCTGAGCTTCCTGCATGCCTCACATCGGATAGATGCCCGTGACATAATGAGTGAGACCGCTGATTTTTCTGACAAGCTGCGGCGGATCCACGCTGCAGTCATAGACCAGAATATGGGATTGGGGAACGAGTCCCTCCATGTTCTCCTGGGATACAGCTACATAGAGAAGCCCTGAGTCCGAGTCGCCTGTCACATTGCAGTCCAGGATATTGGCATCCGGCTCGTCGGCCCTGAAATCCACTATGTCCTTCTCCGTCCTCCCGGTTCCGAGGGAAAAACGGCTGAGGGTGGTCTTCAGACTGGAGGAGAACTCCGATTCCTCTGCCCCAGTAAAATAGATATAATCACCGATACGGGTAATACCGGAGTTGGAATGGGTGCCGGGGGATATATTGGCTGTGACAGTCTTCTGGTCGACTATGCTCCAACTCTCCACATCGATAAAATACAGGAAGCCTGAATTTGGACGGCTACGGTAGTAGGTGGCAGCGACGAGAGTGCCGTCCTCTGTCCGGCACATGCCGCTGACCAGGTCGCCCTTTCCCAGCTCCAGACGGCGGCTGACAGCATCCTCACCCTTTGAAAACTCCAGCAGGGCCGTAGAAGACCAGAACCCTCCTGCCAGGGCATACATACGTCCGTCGACTACAGTCGCACCTCTGGGCGAGACTGTAGATTCCACCGTATTGGCTGTCCCCATATTACCTATCTCATAGGAGCCTTCGACGAGACTCAGCCCGCCGGTGGAACAGTCGAAGCGCAGCACGCCCTGCGCAAATATGAAGACATTGCGACTGTCCAGCACAGCGATACCGCCCAGACTCTCGTCCACTTCCTCCATAGTGCCGTTGACGGGATGCCGGAATGTCATTTGTGCCCTGGAGAAAGACTGTTCCTTCCGGAGGGTCTGCGCATCCGCCACGATGAGAAGTCCGTTGTTCTCCTTTCCTTCCGCCTTGCGCCAGTCATTGCACAGGATATACTGCTTCCCTTCGCTCATGGACATTCCTACCCCGTCGTTGCCCAGTTCCGAAGCGTTTGCAGACGCATACACCCGGTTTTCCAGTGTTCCGTCGGGTGCAATGAAGGTGAGAAAGGCATTCTCCATAGTGTATTCACCGCCGCTGAGCAGGAGGACTCCTTCGGGATCGGCATAGCCGGTAAGTCCGGAGACGGGGGGAACGTTGGGATCTTCACCCTCCGGGGTGTCCGGAGAGGGATTGTCAGTGCAGGCCGCAATCAGCATGGCGGCGGTCATGAGGATATAAGGTAAATTTCTGCTGTTCATGATTATTCATTAAAATAAAATCCTGCGGGAAAATGAGTAAGGTTGTCTATCCTGCGCACCGGGATGTCCAGGCTGCTGCTGAAGTCAAACTCCCAGATGGAGTTGGTGGTGAAGAAATTGCCGAAACCCTTTATCGTGTTGATGAAAACGTGGCCGGTAATGGGATTGACACCAAGGCCGTTGTACAGCTGTACCGCATTGCCGTCAAGGTTGAAGAGGTCTGTCAGGACTTCGTCAGTCACATCTCCTTCTCCGGCTTCCGGATCAAATACAGCACGGTACACCATGGTCCCGGAAGCATAGTAGACGGTGTTGCCGCTGGCAGCCATGCAGCAGCTGTAGACAGCGTCAGGCCGGGCACTGAGCAGGTTCTGGGTTACGGTGGAGGCCGCCGGATCAACCTTGTTCAGGGTAATCTGCCCTCCTTCTCCATCCATTGCGGAGGTACATATTGCCCAGAGACATCCGTCATCCGCCGGAGCTATGCCGAGGAAATAATTAACCATGTACGGGGTGGCCCAGAAGGCGTACTCCGCTACTGAGGAAACCTGGTCTGTGGCCGGATCTATCTTCTTAAGTGCGCACAACAGGCCGTTCTGAGGAAAATACACCTCGCCGCCGGTTACTGCAAACCTGGACTTCGGTGCCCCTTCCGTACCCGATATGAAAGTCAGCGAGACATCGTCCATATTCAGGCGCCACACCCCTTTGTTGTCCCTGATGTAGACATGCTGCTCGTCTATCACGGCTATGTGCGTCGGCCAGTCCAGACCCGGAAGCTGCTCTTTGGTAAGACTCCTCACTTTCTTCAGAGTCACTGCGTCAGCCACTACCAGCATTCCGTCATTCTCGAATGAAGTTCCCTCGGGATTGGTATCCCCGTTCTGTGAGATTATGTATATTTTCCCGTCGTGGAAACACATGTCCTGCGCCACATTGCCCAGGTCAGTACCATTGACGCGGCGGTAGGCGGTATCCACGACGTAACCCTCGGGAGTGATGTAGATGAGCGAGCCGTTTTCAGTGGTCATGTTTCCCTCATTCAGGACAAATGTTCCCCCTGCCCCGTCGAATGTGACCCGGTGGAAACTGACGCCACCGACCGTGGTACTCTCTCCGTCGTGCCCGGCAACAGTCAGTTTCAGGTTATAATCGGCAGTTCCGGCAGTGGCGGAAGGGGCTGTGACATAGATGCGGCCGGCCTCCCCGTCCACTGATGCCTGCCAACCCTCCGGCACGTCTTCCAATGTTACGGTGCTTATCCCCTCCGCATGATAGGTCAGGACATACGTTTCTTCAGATACAAGCAGCACCGGATTGTCGGCAGAGGTATCCAGTTCGAATACAGGATCCTCATAGACAGGGCCGTTTTTACCAGTGCATGAAGTCAGGCCGGCAATACAGCCTGCTGCGGCGAGAGCCAGGACCAGGCTCTTCAAATAAATTCCTTTGTTCATGTTCTTTAATGTTAAAATGTTACGATATGTGTGTTTAATCAGTTGCTATCTCTTCTCCAAGCAGATGGAGGTCCTCCACTCCCATTATCTCAGTGGAGCACTCGCCTAACCAGCCGTTTACCTGATTGACCCCGGTATAGATCCGGATGAAATCCACTCCAGGCAGGTCCACGCTTTGGCCCCTGCTGTCCACGGCCCAGGATATGTCGACGGCCGATCCGATACCGGAATTGGTGTCATTGTCCGCATAGCCGTAGCGGAACTTGTAGAGGACGTAGTATGTCCCCTCCCCGCTCTCGTCGATACCGTTCTGAGGCAGGCAGGTACCACTGAAAGAGAGCCTGTCCTCCCCGTACCACTGCGGGAAATAGGGCTGGGTGTGATACTTGTTTTTCGGGATGCTGCCCCGACGGCCCAGGATATCCTCCCAAAGGATGTATTCCTCCTCTTCGGAGGCTGCCGCTTCCTGCTCCGGACGCAGGTACGTCATACTGTAGTCCGGGTGAAGGGCCACGTCATTGCCGTTGTTCCTTGCAGCCTGATACCAGGCTTCCTGCGGAGGGTCGATATGAGCACTTCCGGCTATCTCATACCATGGGTCGTCGGGCATCCCGTTGCCGTTGGCATCGACGGAGACCATGATGATACCCGGCTCGCTGCTTCCCCCCTCGTCCCCGAATGCATTGCCCAGCACCCGGAAGTCGCACAGCCCCTCCCGGTTCTCGATCGTATGGTCGAATCCCACCACCACATATCCGCCCCAGCCGCCGAGGGAGATCAGCCCGCGGTTGTTGTTCCCGATGGCCTCCAGGACTTTCCGATTCATTGTCTCCTGTGTGTCGCCTTCCTCATAGAGGGGCATAGTATTGACAAACTGACCGGGGGCCGGCATATATTCGAATACTTCGGTGATGTAGGGAGTTGCGTCCTTTCCGGCCTTTTCCTTACTGCAGGCTGTCAGGACTATGGCCACAAGCCCCACCGCATAAATTACAGAATGTCTCATGGTGTCGTATAAAGCAATGGTTTACGTGTGAATACAATGTGTGCCGGGATATCCCCGGTGGTTACTGACCACTTGCGCCTGCCGTCAGAAGAGAAGCAGTGCAGGGTACCAGGACTGACATAGTCTCCGGCATCCGTTATCAGGATCTCGCCGGTCACGGGATGGACAGCTATGCTGTAAGGGGTACTGATCCTCACCTCGTCTGTGATAAAGCTGCGGGTGACTGTCTGCCGCGTCACTGTGTTGAATATTGCGTATGAGACACTCCAGTCCTGAGTCCCGTAGTTGAATCCGCTGCTGCATACGTAGAGAGAGTCTCCGCGGAGGGTCATGCTGCTGTTGGGCAGGTCCAGGGTATCTGTGCAGATGTCCGTCCTGGTATCGATTATAAAGGTCCTGGAAGGTACGCTGTAGTAATCACCTCTGGAGGAGACATACAGGTTGCCGTGGAGGTCAGGCTCCAGACGGTGCAGGTTGATGCCCACGGGTATCCTGTACAGTTCCTTAAAACTTGCCAGGTCGATGACAGACACAGTGCTGTCATAGTCCGGCACCCTGTAGCCGCCGGAGTTGGCCACATACAGCTTGTCGCCGACTACAGCCATCTCCTCCGGTTGGTAGCCCACGATGCATGAGTCCACTATCTGAAGGCTGGAAGTGTCAATCTTCACCACCATGCCTATGCGGGCATCAGGATCAATCTTCACAGGACCGGCGTAGGCACTTACATACGCATACCTGCCCTTGAAGGCCAGATAGCGGCAGTTGGGCACGGCTATCTTGGTGATATGCCTGATGCTCTGCACATCCATAACCTCCACGTAATTGGAGCAGTTGATCACCGCCCACAACTTTCCGCCGTATATCCCGATGTCGTTGCCGACATCTCCCAGATCCTTCACCTCGTCGGGATTGCGCTCTCCGTAGATGTTGCGCGTGTACACTCCCGAGGAGTAGTCGTAGTAGTCCAACGAAGCCTTGTTGCTGCCCATATTGCCCTCATTGAGCAGGAAGAAACCGCGGATATCGCCGGAGACGGAATCCCCGGGATTGACTTCCACCGGCTCGGAGGACAGTACTGGCCAGTCGCCGCGGCAACTGCAGAGTACCGCGGCTGCCGTAATTATTACAAACCATTTTTTCATATTGCAAGACTTAATGTTATTCTGAAATTAGTGCCCGGCATGGGATACCACTTCACCACCTCGTACTGCTGGTTGAAGATGTTGTTCACCTCCGCAGTCACCCCTATGTCCATCTTCTTTATGTGGAATACTTTTGAGACTGAGAGGTCGCTCGTGTACCAGGGCTGGATGTAGTTGACCGGCACATTGCCGCCCAGCATGTATCTCTCACCGGTGTAGACGAAACTGTAGTGGAAGTCCCACGTCCGGTAACTGACGCTCACCACAGCCGATCCGCTGTGCAGCGGCACGTAAGGTATCTGGTCGCCGTATGTGCTGATGACTCCCTCATATCCTTCCTCTTTTCTACTGTCAGTGAAGTCCTGGGCCTTCTGGCAGGTGTAGTTCAGCCTGGCCGATACATTGACCGGTCCGAAGCGCAACGAAGGAGTCACGGAGACATCCACACCGCGGATCTCCACGTATCCCAGGTTGACCATAGTCCACACAAGCTGATTCGAGGTAGGGGTGGCTATAATCTTGTCTTTTACGGTGTTGTAGTACACATCCACACTGGCCTGCAGTCCGGTGAACCAGTCGTGGCGCCAGGTCTTTTTATAAGCCGCGCCCAAGTTGTACTGGGTGGTATATTCGGGCTTGAGGTTGCGGTTGCCCAGCTGGACGTAGTACAGGTCGTTGAAAGTAGGCATGCGGAAGATTTTCTTGTAGAAAGCCCTCAGGCTCAGGCCTGCCCTCTTCCATGGAGTGTAGGAGACTATCACCGTGGGAGTCCACTCGTTCTTGTCCCCAGCCGTCTCCATGCCACGCTTGCTGACATCATGGACGCAGGTATAGAGCAGGCTGGCCTGGGCGCTGAGACCGAATCCGAAATTGACCGAGGTGGCCGCTGCCGAGAGGACGGTCACCCTGCGCGGCCGGATGAAATTGGCATTGAACATCTCCGTACCGTCTGCTTCCAGGCTGTTCCACTGAAGGTCGCAGGAGAGATTGGCGCTCCAGATCCGGCCGGCCGAGAAAAGGTGCGAGGTGGTCAGGTAAAGCTCCTGCTGCCAGTAATGATTGTCCATCGGCTGGAGGGTACTGTGCGGAGGCATTGTGTAGTTCATGTAATCATTGGCATATTTGGCCTGTAGCTTGAAACTGTAGAAATCCGCCGCCCGGTGCGTAACCGCCGACTGCACGAAGATATTGCGGTCCTTCTGCCGGTCCTCGTTCAGAAGCGATATGCCGTAGTCCTCTTTGACCGCCGCCCCGGGGTAGCCCCTATCCGACCAGTAGAAATAGCCTTTGAGCATGAAGTCCGTCCCCGGCATCTGCCCGAACAGGCCCGCTTCCGCCCTGACATACATCACGTCCCCGTTGCGGCGCACCTCGGTCGTGTCGTAGCCTCCGTCCCTCTGGTACCGGAACTTGTAGCGCCCTGACGTACTGAGAAATTCCGCATTGACCGAGGTGCTGAAATACCGGCCCAGGCGGTGCTCCCACAGGCCCGAGAAGTCGATGAGGTCGAATGAGCCGCTGCGCAACTTGAAATTCAGATTGTTCCGTCTGTCTCCGCTGAATTTAGGCCTCCGCGAGACCATATACAGTGCTGCCGCAGAGGCATAGTCCCTGGCAGATTGGAATATATCGCTCTTCTGCCCGTTATATACCGACAGTACCTCCATATTGTCCATGGAGAACTTGCCCAGATCCACCGTCCCGTTCTGGGCATTGGATATCTGTATACCGTCGTAGAATACCCCTACGTGCTGGCTGCCGAGACTGCGGACATTGACCGTCTTCAGGCCCCCTATGCCGCCATAGTCCTTGATCTGCACGCCTGAGAAATAGCGGAGGGCATCGGCTATCGAATTGGAACTAAGCCTTTGAAGCTGTTGTCCGGACAGTCTCTGTGCCGGCACGATCTCTCTTATCCGCTCAGCTGTGACCACCACCTCGCCGAGGGTATCGACGGGTGTCTCCGGGATTCCGTCCTGGGCCCGGAGCGCGGCTGTCAGAGACAGCATGAGCGTGATGATAGGTAAAACTGTACCTGCTTTCTTATAATTCATTGCCAAATAATTTTCCAACTCCCGGGATTTCCCCGTACCATACGGCACAAGGGCAGACTGTCTGTTCCTGAAGAAGAAAACCATTCAGCATTGCCGCACCCGTACTCCCGCAGGGCAGACAGTCCAAGTTGAAAGCAGGTCTTCTGACTTATTCCTCATCGCGGCAGCCTTCCCACCTCATAAGGCAGTGGCTAAAGAGATTACCGCGTGACTTCCGTCCCGAAGGACGTGGAAATTACAGCAGCGGGAACTGTCCGGGATTCTCACCCGGTTCCCTTTTAATTCCTCCACCGCAGAGCGGCGGACAGGAAACTTTCAGCGGGGCAAATATAGACAAAGTTCCGTTCCAACCAAAAAAAAGAATCTTGCCGGACGCTTCCGGTCCGGCAGTGCGCAGTGGACACCGTAATCCTACTCCATCCGCCCGTACTTCATCTCCTCCCCTTCCCTGTCGTACTGCTTGCGCT
>CABMPD010000028.1 GCA_902388455.1 uncultured Alistipes sp.
GGGGGGGGGGAAATTCGGGCATAAGAGAATGAGTCAGGAAAGAAAAGAAAGTCACCGGATTGAGGTTCCGATGCTCCTGAAGGAGAGTTACAGGTACGGGTTGAGTTACTGTGAGTCGTGTCTGCTACACAGGGTGAGCTACTACAAGGGCCTTAGGCGGATGAGGCCAGCCACGAAGCGCTCAGAGAGCCAGGCCGGCGCTAATTAAGGGGTATCTTTCAAAAAACGTGCGAAAAAATTTACGTTTACGATGTGCGTAACGAAATCGAGAAGGTGACGGAGAAAGGACGGTTTGGTCGGCACCTGCCGGGAGGAACTGGACTGAGAGGAAATGAAAAAGGGCAGCCGGGAAGGGTCGCCCTATGGTTATGCGGGGATATGCCGAACAAATCGGACACAAACCGCGCTGCCGCAATTCTATCAGTTGGTGCCGGGATCGGTGTCGCGGATGCAGCGGACGTAACCTCGCTCGCTATCAGTGTATCCATCTTCCCACCACCAATCAGGCTCATTCCAGTTTTGAAGCATAAACACCTCATTCTGCGCACTCCATATAAATCCATTGCGATGCTTGTAATCGTACTGACCATTCAGCGAGAATGCTGTACGCGACACATAAACCGCTTTTTGAGACTTGGTTTTATAGTTGAATGTCTCCCAAGCATCAGCATCCAATCTGGTCGTCATAATCAACAGCTCCCGCTGATTGGGCAAACGGTATCCTCGTGGACACGGATTTATAGAATTACTTAAACTATTATATTCATCCCACCTCATTGCATTATAAAACATATTCTCAAAGTACGAGCTGCCACTATGCTGAGGAGTTGGATACGTGTCAGGCAAAATTTCAAAACCTTCGTAAGGTCTGTTCACATCACTCTTCTCATCGTGATATGACAGATTCCCTCTTTCAGGGGCATCGCGCAATGATTTAGGGTTCATTCCCGACAGATTTATAGTATAAGGCCCGAGCCCTGATCCCTCTTTTTTTACAAAGTCCTGAGGAATCTGTGCCGTGTTCTCAACCTCTATTCCCAGATTTCTGACACACCGGTATGAGTAAAGCGGACCATTCTTGCCGACAGCTTCCGATTGACCGAACGTTCCGCGCGATGCACCCTCCTCTGCCCACAGAACCCACGGGGCATCATCATCTGAATTCCAGGAACTGGACGTATAATGCCAATACTGGGCATTGCCTCCGGGACGGTAGTCCGGATAAAGTCTGGAAGCATTGTTAAGTGCCCACTCACCTATGTATATATCCGTAAGCTGGTCTATGGCCGCAAGATACCATCTGATTTCAGAATTCGTGATCGCACCGTCACCATTCTCATCCCTGTTTCTCAACATACATGCATACGCTGCCGATTCATAACCACTCGATAGAACGTTATAATTAGTATTGACCATAGACCAATCCTTACCTGTCATTATGTAGACCATATTCTGTCGTCCGTTCCTATTGTTTGACCAATTTCTGAGGGCTGTTCTCATCTGGTCTCTTCCGACAGGAAGTCTATTGGAATTCTCAATATTTTTCAATGCATCATTATACTGTTCTATTGTAGCCGGTTCTATGACCGTCTCCAGTCCCCATGCCGTACTGACATCCGGTGATGTCCTGTCATAGATGGTCCTTATTGACCGCTGGGAGAATGTATACAGAGCCTCCGTAATACTTGAATTCCCGTCCGAGCTGACACGACTTCCTTCCGTCATTATGTGCAGCTGCCTGTCGTCAGTATCCACACATTGCTTCCAAAAAAGCAGATCATCATCATCTTCTTCTTCCGGATTAGAAAGGTAAAGATACTCGTCTACAAAAGCAGTGATACAAATATGGTCTGACGCTCCGGTAGCCTTCAGGTCATCCAAAGAGTTCTGTTTGAATTTCAAATACTTGATTAACTGATCAATATCAAAAAGTGGCTGATCTGTGCCATATCCGCCTTCCACGAGAGCATCTAATTGCTGTACCGTCATCTCCGGATGATAGTTTTGTGCCCCGGGGAACTTGACGAAGATACCATGACTGGTACCAAAGTGTCTATTGATTGCAAATTTTATCCATTGATAATCTTTGATGCCGGTATAATCAACAGATCCATCATATACTCCGGAACTGAAAGGTGTACGTACCCCCCAGGTCATATTCTGGAAATCACTATCAACGGGAATTTCAAGAAGTCTCGTCTCATAATGTGCGTCCACATTGAATATCTGCTTGCTTTTCACAACATCTCCCTCATATCCCGGGCGTCGCTCATTTCCATCATCCACCTCCGCCTCTATATCAGTTATTCCCTTAACCGTAAGAGTGTATTTATAATATCCGTTCTGCTCTGTATCATAATCGTCGATTTTGCCCGAAGCGAAACCCAGGTATATGATATATCTGACTTCAGCATTTATCACCTGTGCGTCATTATCATTGTCTATATAGGAAAGGTATCCGGTGAGGACCATGTATGTGGAGTTATCATTTGCATATGTCGGAACACCTCCCTCCTGCTCGTCCCTATCTTGATAAGCCGGAGCAGACGCCTTATATAGTTTCCGGTTCTCCGGCATATAAAAGACAAAGCTTCCGCCTTTATAATACATCGTATTGTCATATTCATATGTATCCTCTACCTCAAAACCATACTCTTGTGTCGGATAATACACCGGAACTGCTCCATCCGGTCCTGTCGAGGCATCCCATTGGCTCTTAGTGTTCTCATCCTGATCCACCCATGGTCCTTCGATTCCCGCTTTCTCGTAAGGCAGGAGCCGGGACTGAGCAGGGACATTCACAACCTGCCACGTCTTTGGCTGAAATGACAGAGCCGTCCAGTTCTTGCCCTGCGGCACCTCTGAAGTTATGTTTACCTCTACTTTAGCATCCAGTCTTTTCAATTTTACAGTACAGTCCAGCTTCTCGCCAGAAGCATTGGAGCTGATAGTTATAATTCTGGAGCCTTGTGAGTTCTCTCCATACCCGGACATCATAAAACGGTCGCCCCTGGATACTGTCCGGGTCACACCAACCACAAGGTCTTTCAAGTCATCAAGACTGTTTACAGCATCCAGCTCATCCTTGGTCACGGCATACCTTGTATCTTCTATTCCGATATTTGCCAATGCCACAACAGTCGCACTATTTGTAACAGGTACATTGAAACTTACGCTTCCTTCCGTTGGTTTGTCCGACGAGCCCTGTGTCACTGTTATGCTGCCCGAGGTAAAGAACGCCAGATTGTCACCAGAATCATCTGTCGTGGGTACACGCTGATAGTTTGAGTTATTATCGAAAACAAGAATATAAATATTCTCGACATAGAACTCATCTTCGGAAGACTGTGCCGCCCTGGTATATACAGGACTGTTGCTGACTCCGAAACCAAGATTGACTTCAGTGACAACACCTTCTTCCACCAGGGCGAAATCTCTCTCATTGAGGCTGCAACCGACAAAAAGACATCCGCATGCAACGAGACTTATTATCTTCTTTATCATATTCTGCATTATTTTTATTATTCGTATGGAGGTACTATTATCTCATTTGTAGTCCAATCCTCAACCTTAAAGTCCAGATCGACTCCCGTGGTAGAAATCACAGCAGTTATATTTACCTGGGTGTTACGGACAAACGCATTGACATTTGTCGCAAATACCAGCGGATTGTAATGCCTTACACTGGTCCCGAGCTCAAGAGTAAACGGACTGTTGCTTACATCGAACTCCTGATCGGAAGATGCCGAATACGCCGGATACAGGTATAGAGAAAGTCCGGGACTTGTCGTATTGGGCTCTATTGTTGCTATATTTTCCGCCTCGTATGACTTGCTTTGATATTCCTGCTGAGGCACATCCATCTCTCTCTCCCTGAAAAGATAGAACCTGTCACCGAAGAACGGGCCGAACTTCACAGTATTCAAGACGATGCTCTCCTGAGTTACATTCTGCACTTTAAGATTGATTTTCAGCACCGAGCGATACAACTGCACTTGAACAGGCTGAATATCGTCATCGATTAGGCAATCCTCACTCATACCTGTCATCGGCAAGCCTTTTTCAACAATCTGCGGGCCGGTTCTAGGAAAATTTCTGTCATTAATATCCGCAGCCTCATCAACAAACAGCACTTTTCGGTTCTGATCCAATTTAGAGAGAATCACATCGTCCGTATATTCCATTCCGAGACTTTCTTCATTCGCTATGACATAAAATCTCACAATGATGCCCTTGGGCAGATTTTTAACTACATAAGTACATGTTTTAGAATTACCCGGCACAGTGATCTTATCATTACTAAGAATCTCACGGGAAGTCGGATCTCCTGTGACAGCCATAATCCTCAACGTTCTGAGGCCCTCGTAAAGAGACGCATCGACATAATCATCGGCTTTTGTCCATGGCTGTTCATCGACATCCACATTTTCCCCTGTCAGCCCTATCTGTATGGACACATCCGCAAATCCTGTTTTCAGTTCCGTACTATTGCAAGATGAAAGCAGGGCCATCCAGAACAAGACGGCCATAACACCGATATATCTACATATATGCTTCATATCAACATCTTTTACCATCGCACTGAATAATCTTTCTTATCCCAGTCCTCTACGTCAATTTTCAAGGTGACGTCGGCCGATCCGACAGAGAGTGTGTACCGGTAGTGGCGGCCGGGCTCCCAGGCGGGGGAGGAGGGGAGGCTGACGGTCTTGGTTTCGGGCTGTCCGCCGTTGAGGGTGTAGGAGACTACGACGTTGATGGGGGCGAGGCCGTTCGTTCCGTCTCCCGGGGTCTGGGGGATGAGCAGAAGGTCGGACAGGACATCGACGGGGGGGCCGTCTGAAGGGAGGGGTGAAGTTATTTTAGACGGGTCGGCGGAAAAACTTCCGGGAGGGACTTTGGAAAGTTCCTTGAATTCTGTCAGAAGGCGCCACTTCCCGGAATTTTCCGCACCGTTGTATTCGCCGAGCACGCTCATGCCGCTGAAGGTAAGGGTTGTCAGCGATACGTTGCTGCTGTTTGTCTTGACGGCGATGGTGACCCGGGACAGCAGGTGGTTGAATTTGAAGGCTACGGGAACGGATGCGTTGGGATCTGTTCCCATATAGGTGCGGGTGTGTTCGGCTGTCATCAGGTCATGGGAGGCTGTGGGACCGTAGTAGTAATTGACGGTAAGGCCTTCCAATGCTGCCCCCTCGCCTTTGGGTGCTGTAAATATCACCTCCAGTGCATCTTGTCCCTGTACGGGCTCTGTGACTTGTAGGTCAGATGGCAGCGGATAGAAGGCCTCGAAGTGCCAGTACCCATTCTCCCACAACTTTAAATCGTCGTACACCCAAGCGCCGCTATTGTCTTTGTACACCTCTATGCCGTCCATAGGTAGAGGACTGCTCAACGAGCCATCAGGGTTATAATGTGCGGCCCAGACAGCAAATTCGCCCATCTTATTAGAAGACTCCACAGGTGCCTTTGTCTCAACCGCAGATGTGAATCCTATATACCGCTCTGTCTGTCCGGGGTTGTCAATGCTGACTTTAGCACACGATGACGCGGACAGCAACAGAGACAGAGCGGCTGCGGTATTCAGAATCGATATCTTGGATGCATGTTTCATCGCGACTGTAATTTTTGTTAGGGACCGGGAGGGGACATTCAACCCCGCCCGGCCGGTTGGTTTGAAAAATCTTTACTGTTGTGCATCCAAATCGCCAAGGCTTACATCTGTATCAGTCCATGGAGTAACCTCGGGATCGGCAAATGTGATGACATCCATGTCCGCACCCGTAATGGTTGCAACATAGTTATAACGATATCCGGCAGTAAATTGCTGTCCACTTATAGATGCCTGCAGATTCTTTGTGCCATTGCCGTCTCCGAATGTCGCTGTGAAAGTCACGGTAAAGGAAACACCGCTTTCCCCAGGAATTACTACAAACGGTTCGCTCTCTCCAGGAGTTGAAGTTTCTGTTGCAAAATCTTCAGCTAAAAGGTCTGTAGGAGTCTCCCAATTACTCCAAACAATACCGCCAGTGTTATCAAAGCTCAAGTCTCCCTGTGCTTTTATTCCTGACACCGTGAAGCTGGAGATATTAATTTTATTATCAACACCGTCACCGAGTTCGCTATTGATAGTGAATTTAATCATGGACAGCGCATGTCTGAAATTGAATTGCACGGGAACATTGCTTGTGCTGAGTTCAGAAGCATTGGATGCAATAGCGACGAGAAGGTCTTTTGCATGTGTCGACGTGTTGTAGTCGGTAACCGTGAGATTTGTTCCATTCCATGCGAATCCCTCCACTTTGCCGCCTCTCTCACCACCGTTGGAGTATGCTGCGAAAGTATAAGTCTTGCCAGATTCCCATATCTCCCTCTCATCGTATATCCACTGATCGGGAGTGTTACTCTCATACACTTCTTCATTTTCGAAGATTGGATCACTGTTCTTTTGTCCAAAAACATAGAAGGACTTGATGTTGTCAGTCGTCACCTCATCCACAGCCTTAGTTGGATTCCAGATGAATGCGTCAAACCCGATGTACCTGCTGTCAGGCACGTCTGTGACTTCTGTCTTGGCGCATGAGCCGAGGGCGAGCACCATTGCCGCTGCTGCGGCCGTAAGTAAAAAGTGTTTCATAAACTTTTGTTTAATTTGTTAATAATTTGTTGTTTACTTTGATTGTTACCCTTTTCTTGTTTCATGCTGTCATGTCATTTCATAACATTGTATCACAATGGAAGTTCTATGTCCTCGTAGTCTCCCCAGTCGCCGACATCGACATCGAATGAGCCGCCCTGGCCGAAGTCTTCCTTGGATATTTTGAGACCGGTGACTGTAATTACACCTCCCCTGGGCTGGTCCGAAAGCTGGTCCGAGATGTCGAACTCGAATGTCTTGAGACTTCCGTCCGGAAGCATGACCTCGAGATTGAGTCCGAAGGCGCCCGTCACTTCCCCGGGCGCCTTGCCGGGATAGTATTTGTCCGGGTAGTCAGGCACTCCGAAAGTGCTGACCACTGCACTGACCACACCACGTTCCAGATCGATGTCCGTCTCATCGAAGAGGACCGTGGCCTTGTCCGGCCCCGTACGGCCGTCCTGCAGGAAGACCGACTGGGCCATACCGGCCAAGGCACCGCGTGCCAGTTGGACATACTCTATCCCGGATTCGAACTCATATACTATCACGTATTTGTACACCAACGGACGGAGGGTTACCGGCAGGTCCAGAGGGGTTGCGTCCGGAGAGCCTGCCGACTCGTAGTCCTCGATCCATGCTCCGAAAAGCATATCGGGAGAGTTGACGGTACTCTCTTCACCGTGCGCATCCTGGTAAGTGGAGCGGGTGCGGGTACGGGTTGTCGCCGAAGCCTCAGCCCACGAATCCATTGAGCCGAATACGATATATTCAGTATCATCATTGTAGAAAAGCAGCGAGTGATGTCCCTCCCCTACCGGCAGCACTCCTCCGTCTGCCCCGATATGCCTCTCCGACGGACCTCCTTCCTCCTTGTACACGAATACTGCCAGACCTTCGCCGGGCACGGGCATCAGACTGTCATATACATACCCGGCCGGAGAGTTCCACATGTCCGCCCAGTCCCTGCCATAGTCCCGTTCCCACGCCAGTTCCCAGTCAGCCACCACATTGACCTTCCAGTGGTCGTGGTCATAGCACAATTCTTTGCGGCAGCCTGTCAATGCAGGAAGCAGTATGGCAGCTACCAGCACGGGAACTGCCGTCCGCAGGATTCTGTACGATATGTTGCGGCCTACCGTCATTCCGCACCTCCTCTTTTCATATTTCTGCCGTTCCAGTCTCCGAATCTCCACGCCAGAGCCACCTTGAGCTTCAGCGGCCCGAAATAGTGCATTCTGGAAGTCTGCTGGTAGACGTAGTGGGTACCGCCCATGTAGGGTACGGGCAGATACTCCTCGTATTCCGTGAACATATACCCGGCCCCCAGGCCGAACTCCATGGAGAGCCGTTTCCCGACAGGCATCATGTAGCCGTAGCTCAGGCCGACGAATCCCGCCTCGCCCTGATATCCCCGCCCTCCGTTCTCTAGGTCGTACCACGAGCCGCCGGCAAACAGTCCCAGATAATGCCCGTGCCACGGCTCCCTGGTCTTGAACCACCACCTGGCCTCGGGATAGATGACAGCCACCTGGTAGTACCTGTGCACGGCATCCCGGCTCCACCATGCGGCAGCCCCGTGAGCCGCCACGGACCAGGAGCGGCTGATCAGGTATTCGGCCTCCAGGGACGGCATCAGGGCCACATCAGCCAGCAGGTTGGTCTTCAATGCCATACGGTACAATGGAATGTGCACTCCCGCCGGTCTCATGAGAGGTGCGGCAAGAGTATCCCCCTCCATCCTGAAAATCCCACCTGCTTCAAAAGGCAAAGCCGTCACCTGAGGAAGCGGAGCATAGGACACTACCACATCCACCCTACGCAACTGAGGGAATAAGTTGTCCATCATATAGTTGAATGTCCTGCCGCCATTGAGGTCCATCAGGCTCTTCTTGCGTCCGCCAACCACCCGGCCGTCACGCAGAATCCATTGCGGCGTATTGCGCACAATGGAAAGCGCCCTTTCCGAATAAGGGAACTGCTCTCCATCCTCCAGCAGAGTTTCAAACCCCTCCCAGTCCACTCCCATTCCCTCACAGAGGACATCCTCCCGTCCGCCCAGCAGCACACCCGTCCGCTTCTCTATATAGGACAACAGGGCTTCCGTCCTTTCAGCAGACAGCCTCATATTGAAAGTAATGGAACCCTCAACAGATGCATAGCCATCAAGACGCATCCCGAAAGAGGAATTGCCGCTGCTGCGGGAAACAATCCCGACAATACTGTCCAATACCTTTGCATTGGTATAAAATGAGGTATCTACCTCTGCCACTCCTTTTCGGAAGTACACAGACAGAGTATCCCTTCTCATGCCCTGGGTCCCCATACAGACACCATTGCAGAATGCGAGGAGCATCAATACTGACAATATATACCTCACCTCAATAAAAAACCTTCGTTTAATTGTCACACTCCGGAGGTTTTGTCGGGGATATTGGCACTTCGTATCTATTGCCCTTTAACTTGTTTTCAGAGAGCCTATTTTGCAATTTTTAAAAAACTAAGTATATTTGCGCCCTGTCAACAATTTTTTATTTCAACGTTTTTTCTGCACACCCCCCTGTCATTCAGAGCTTACCACGGACGCCTAACA
>CABMPD010000029.1 GCA_902388455.1 uncultured Alistipes sp.
TTGATAATAAGCTAATTACAAATTTGTGCCGTCTCTGCCGCAGAAACGGCACATGGAACAAGCAGTATGAATTGGAATGTACGTCATTGGTTGCATTCGTCTATATACTTGAATTTCAAAAGCTTGCTTTTAATTCAAGGAGCCATGGTTATATTCAGCTGAAACAGTACTATGAACGACTTCTTTTTCCTGGCAGGAGGGTTCGCCGTCGCCATCATGATGGCCCTTCTGATTATCCCCAATATCCTTATAGTCTCATATAAAAGAAGGCTTTTCGACATGCCGGACCAACGAAAGGTACACTCGGCCCCAGTATCAAGACTGGGCGGAGTCTCGTTTTTTCCGGTAATAGCCATCTCATTCTGCCTGATGATTGGCCTCTGGCAGTGCATGGAGCATCTCTACGGAACTGGTCCTTTGATGCACCTGCCTTACTCGTACCTGTTCATGGCCATCGGCACCATGCTGCTATATCTGGTCGGAGTCATGGACGACCTGATAGGGGTCAGCTACCGATATAAGTTCCTGGTCCAGCTGACAGCCGCAGCCCTGCTCACCACATCCGGAACATGGATCAACTCGCTCGGAGGGCTGTTCGGAATATGGGAGATACCGGCCTGGGCCGGCATTCCCCTGAGCATTTTCATCATTATTTACATCACCAATGCCATCAACCTCATTGACGGAATCGACGGACTTGCATCAGGACTCAGCTCCATTGCAATTATCGCGATGGGAACTCTGCTGATTTCCAAAGGAGAGCTGACTCATGCCCTGCTGGCATTCTGTACCCTCGGAGTCCTACTGCCGTTCTGGGTCTACAATGTATTCGGATATACCCGGCACCGTCACAGACTATTCATGGGAGACACCGGCAGCCTCACCCTTGGATTCATCGTCAGCTATCTTGTAATACAGCTCAGCACGGTACAGCCGGGAGAGCCCGTCGGAGACAACCGCGGCCTGATTATTTCCTTCTCCGCACTCTTCATTCCACTTGTAGATGTCATCAGGGTGGTGCTGCACCGGCTCATCAACGGCAAGAGCCCATTCCTGCCGGACCGCAACCACATTCACCACAAGCTGCTGGCCGCCGGACTCCCGCCTAAAGCCGTATTGCTGACCATCATCCTTCTGGCAATACTGTTCATCACAGCCAATGTCATGTTGTCACCCCGCATCAACATCACCGTCCTGCTGGCGGTAGACCTGTTCATCTGGTTCATATTCATAACAGTCATCAATCATATGCTCCGCAAAAGAAATACCAAGGCACAACAACAATAATCAGTACACACATCATGAATCCCTTCAATCACATCAGAAACATCCTATACCTACTGATACCGGCATTCCTGCTCTCCTCATGCAGCGTGGCCAAACAAGTACCGTATTTCCAGGATATACTGTCCGACAGTACGCTGGCAGTGATGCCGGAGCCTGCGACCATAAGGCTGCGTCCACAGGACAAGGTATCCATCCTGGTCAACAGCCGCGACCAGCAGCTCATGACGCTGTTCAACCTGCCCGTTATCCAGAGATACATAGGAGGAGACATTCCGGTTGCGACCAACAACAATACACTGGCCGGATATACCCTGGACAACAACGGAGATATCGACTTCCCGGTATTGGGCAAACTGCATCTTGCAGGTATGACCCGCGAAGAGGCCGCCAGTTATATCAAGGAGGAACTGATATCCAACAACCTTATCAAGGATCCGGTCGTAACGGTCGAGTTCATGAATCTGACCATCTCCGTAATGGGAGAGGTCAACAAACCCGGAAGATACAACATTGACAAGGATCAGATAACCATATTCGACGCATTGAGCATGGCCGGAGACCTGACCATCTACGGCCTGAGGGAGCATGTCACCATAATGAGGCAGGTAGACGGCGAGCAGAAAATCTATGAGGTCAACCTCACCTCCGCCGAGGACGTACTCTCATCTCCCGTATTCTATCTCCAACAGAACGACTTCATATACGTAGAGCCCAACAAAATGAGGGCCAACCAGGCAACAGTCAACGGCAACAGCTTCCTGTCCTCGTCATTCTGGGTGTCGGTGGCATCCCTGCTTGTTTCTCTCGGAGTACTCATATTCAACTAACCCATTCACCACAGAAACGATATGGCTGACAACAAATACAAAAAACAGGAAGAGCCCCTGCTGCTCAAGGATCTCATCCAGATCTACATCTCCAAATGGAAATGGTTCATTCTTTCGCTGGCAGTATGCCTCGGCGGCGCATTGGTTTACCTTCTCAAAACCACACCGGTCTACACCCGGTCCGCTTCCCTGCTGATCGAGGAGGACTCACAAGGGAAATCCATCGCAAATCAGATGAATTTCGCTGATCTGGGGCTTTTCCAGAGCAACACCAATGTCAACAATGAGATCATAGCCCTCAGCTCTCCGGCGACCATGCAGGAGGTGGTCAGGAGACTTAACCTCAATATGAGCTACACGGTGGACGGAGCTTTCCACAAAGAGACAGTCTACGGAGCCTCGCTCCCGATAACGGCGGCATTCTCAGATCTGCCGGACAATGTATCCGCAGAGTTTCTACTCGACATAGCCGGCGAAGACTCAGTTCTGCTGAGCGGATTCAAGCTCAAAGGAGAAAAAGTCGGCGGAAAGCAGACTGTTGCAGGACGGCTCGGCCAGCCGGTCCGGACTCCGCTGGGCATAATAACCGTCTCACCCACCCCATTCTTCACCCCTGAATACGGCAAGAGCATACATGTATCCAAAAGCAGCCTCTTCGGCGCTACCAGTTCATACTCTTCCAGGCTGACCGTAAGTCTGGCCAACAAGGAAGCGACAGTCATTAACCTCACTTACGAGGATGTATCTGTGGACAGAGCCAATGACGTACTGAACACACTTATCTCAGTATACAATGAGAACTGGATAGAAGCCAAGAACCAGATAGCCGTAAGCACCTCCATATTCATCGACGAGCGCCTTGCCGTCATAGAGAAAGAGCTTGGCATAGTGGACGCGGACATCTCCTCATACAAAAGCGAGAACCTCATTCCAGATCTTCAGAGTGCCTCCGCCATGTACATGGAGCAGAGCAGTCAGACCAATGCAGAGATACTCACTATCAACAACCGGCTCTACATGACCCGCTACATCAGGGATTATCTGACAAACAACGCCAACCGCTTCCAACTTTTGCCGGCAGGCACCGGTATCGAGAGTTCCAGCATTGAAAGCCAGATCTCGGAATACAACACCATTCTCCTCCAGAGGAACAACCTGGTCGCAAACAGCTCCACCACCAACCCGATTGTCGTGGATATGGACCAGTCCCTGTCAGCCATGCGCAGCGCGATAGTAACCTCCCTGGACAATCATATCGTCATGCTCAACACACAGCTGACAACTCTTCAGGGCCAGGAGCAGAAAGCCACGGATCGCATGGCCGCCACTCCGGATCAGGCCAAATACCTTCTGTCCGTCGAACGTCAGCAGAAAGTCAAGGAGGCCCTTTACCTCTTCCTCCTGCAGAAGCGCGAGGAGAACGAGCTGTCACAGGCATTCACCGCATACAACTCCAGACTCATAACCCCGCCTGTCGGAAAACAGACACCCACCACTCCCGTCACGTCAAAAGTGATGCTGATCGCATTTGTCATCGGCCTGCTGATTCCAATGGGCACATTCTTCATTCTCGAGACCTCAAATACCAAGGTCAGAGGGAAAAAGGACATAGAAAAACTGTCCCTGCCATTCATTGGGGAGCTGCCCATGTATTCTGGTAAACAGAAAAAAAAGCTGCTGTTTCCAAGACTGCACAAAAATGAGGAGATAGTGGGAATTGTAGTAAAGGAAGACAACCGCAACGTCATAAATGAGGCTTTCCGCGTACTACGTACGAACCTTGAATTCATGACAGGGAATGACCGGAATACCGATGTACTGATGGTAACATCATTCAACCCCGGCAGCGGCAAGACATTCATCACCATCAACCTGGCCATGGCTCTGGCCGTCAAGAAAAAAAGAGTGCTTGTAATCGACGGGGACCTTCGCCACGGCTCAGCATCCGCAATGGCAGGATCTCCCAAAACAGGGCTAAGTGACTGGCTAGGAGGCAGGCTAGCGGACATCCATACTGCAATTGTCCGGATGAATGAGAGCAAATACCTGCACCTGCTGCCGGTAGGCACTATCCCACCCAACCCGACCGAACTGCTGATGGACGAGAGACTCGGCTCCCTTCTGAACGAGCTGCGGACATCGTTCGACTATATTTTCATAGACTGCCCTCCCGTCAATATCGTTGCAGATACGCAGATTATCGGAAAGCTGGCGGACAGGACCATCTTTGTCACACGTGCCGGTCTTCTGGAGAGGAGCA
Organism: uncultured Alistipes sp.; assembly: GCA_902388455.1. Lineage (GTDB taxonomy): Bacteria > Bacteroidota > Bacteroidia > Bacteroidales > UBA932 > Coprenecus. Next base: position 4,375 of record CABMPD010000029.1, read on the forward strand.
TGCTGTCAGAACTGGAAAGCCTGTACAGCGATGGGGCATATCCCAATATGAGTGTAGTCCTCAACGGCACTGAGAACAATGGAGGCAGATATGGCTACCGTTACGGCTACAAATACGGCTATCATTCCTACAACTACTATGAAACCAAGTAAAATCCGGAGATGCTGAATTTCTGCAGGAAGCATACTTTGGAAGAAGCAGGGGTCTTCAACGGGATGACTGACTGGCACTCACATATCCTGCCTGGAGTGGATGACGGCTTCAAGAGCATCGAAGACAGCATAAACACTCTGGAGCAGTACGTGCAGGCAGGCATAAAGGAAGTATGGCTGACTCCGCACATAATGGAAGACGTCCCGAATACCACGGAGAACCTCCATCTACGTTTTGAGGAGCTTAGGGAAGCCTGGCACGGCGAGGTGCAGCTGCACCTCGCCGCCGAATACATGGTGGACACCCTTTTCGAGGAAAGGCTGGACAGCGGTGACCTGCTGCCGTTGGGCCGTGAGGGCCGTCACCTGCTGGTGGAGACATCCTATTACAATCCCCCGGCAAGAATGCTGGCAGTCCTCTCTGAAATCAAGTCCAAGGGATATTTCCCGGTACTGGCCCATCCTGAAAGATACGAGTACATGGACATGAGATATTATGCGCTCATGAGCGACACGGGTGTCAGATTCCAGCTCAACCTCGGCTCGCTGGCCGGCATATACGGCCGCCATATACAGAAAAAGGCCCTGCACCTGCTCCACAAGGGCTATTACGACATCATTGGCACGGACCTGCACCGTACCGCCCAGCTAAGACTCCTGCTCGAGACCCCCTGCGCCAACCGAAGTATATGCAGGATACTTGCCAGCGGAAAATTTATGAATATTTGAACAAAACGATATGAAAGCATGTTTTATGGGCCTGGGATACATCGGACTTCCCACGGCCATTATCGCCGCCGGGCACGGGATACAGGTGACCGGCGTGGACGTAAACCCTGAGGTGGTGGTAAAAACCAATGCCGGCCAGCTTCACATCATCGAACCGGGACTGGAAACCATGCTCAGGGAAGTCACCACCACCGGCGCTTTGAAGGCATCAGACAAGCCGGAGACGAGTGACGCCTACCTCATTGTAGTACCCACTCCTTTCAAAGGCAATCACGAACCCGACATTTCCTATGTCGAGGCCGCTACCCGCACTGTCCTCCCCTACCTCAAGGAAGGAGACCTCTATGTGATAGAGTCCACTTCTCCGGTAGGTACGACAGAGCAGATGGCCCGGCTCATCTTCGACAGCCGTCCTGAACTCGAAGGCAAGATCCACATAGCGTACTGCCCCGAGCGGGTGCTTCCCGGCAACGTCATCTACGAGCTGGTACACAATGACCGTGTCATCGGAGGCATAGACGAGGCCTCAACAGAAAAAGCCGTAGAGTTCTACTCCCGGTTCGTACAGGGCACCCTGCACCGCACCAACGCCAAGACTGCCGAGATGTGCAAGCTCACCGAGAACTCCTCCCGAGACGTGCAGATAGCCTTCGCCAACGAGCTGTCCATCATTTGCGACAAGGCCGGCATCGATGTATGGGAACTGATACGCCTGGCCAACAAGCACCCGAGGGTCAACATCCTATGGCCCGGATGCGGCGTAGGAGGACACTGCATCGCGGTCGATCCCTATTTCATCACCGCAGACTTCCCGGCGGAGTCCAAGCTCATAGCCAGTGCCCGCGAGATCAACAACTACAAGGCATTCTGGTGTGCAGAGAAAGTCCACAACGCCATGCTGGAGTTTGAGCTGAGCCACCACCGCAAACCACGCGTCGCCATGATGGGACTTGCGTTCAAGCCCAACATAGACGACCTGAGGGAGTCTCCTGCGAAGTACATAGTCACCAAAGTCATGCAGAGCTGCAGCAATGCGGACATCATGGTAGCAGAGCCCAACATTCCCAGCCACAATGTCTTCAAGCTCACCGACTATCGGACAGCATACGAAAGCGCCGACATCGCGGTCATGCTCGTGGCGCATGATCAGTTCAAGAGCCTGCGGAAGGACGACGGGAAAATTGTACTGGATTTCTGCGGGATATTCAAATAGTCCCAGCCGGCTTTCACATGAGTGCCATCCCAGTTTGGATATCAGGACGGAAATGAGTAACTTTGTAGGGTCTAACCG
>CABMPD010000030.1 GCA_902388455.1 uncultured Alistipes sp.
CTACGGGCACGTTCCGGGGACGGGAGTGGCAGGTGTGGTTCACATACGACATCCCCTACAACTACGGCCCGTGGAAGCTCGGAGGGCTGCCGGGCCTGATTCTCAAGGCGGAGGACAGCAGCGGCACCTTCGTATGGGAGGCGGTCAGCCTCATAAGGCCGGAGGGATGCCCCATCTACCGGCACAGCGGGGATGTCAGTCCGGGGAACGGAGCGGACAGACACCAGATACGCAAAAGCTCAAGGAAGAACACCAACAAGATGCTGGAGGCCAGTTGGAAGCTCCCATTCTATATGTCCGGGAGCTCCCAGACCCTGTACTTCAACGACGAGAAGGTGGACACACGCTCGATCAGCTCGGGCAGGACATGGTACCCCCGCCTGGAACTGGAATGATAAAACCGACACGGATATGAAACGCATAGCCATAACACTGCTGACAATACTGGCCGCCGTCATCTCCGCATTTTCCCAGTCAAGAATAAGCGGCAGGGTCTTATTAGCCGGCACGGGAGAGCCTGTGGAGTTCGCCAACATAATCGTACGGGACCCCGCACGGAGCGCAGTCCTGACCTACACCACTACGGACGGGGACGGGCGGTACGTGATAGAGGGACTCTTCGGGGCGGACTCGTTGGAAATCACAGTCACCGCGGTCAACATCGAGAAAAGCACCGCGCTCACAGCCAATGTCTCCCGTACGCTTGACTTCACGGTCAGGGAGAAGAAGCTGGAGTTGAACGAGGCAGTGATCACTGCCACCGCTCCTGCGGTGAGAAGAGGCGGCGACACCCTCACCTACTTCGCGGCACGGTACCGTGACGACAACGACCTGGTGGCGGAGGACATCATACGGAAGCTGCCGGGCGTGGAGGTCGAGGAGTCCGGGAGGATCGCATACCAGGGGAAGGAGATCTCACGGTTCTACATCGAGGGGATGGACATGCTCGGCAAGGGGTACACACTGGCGTCAAAGAACATCAGCGCGGACGACATCCAGTCCATAGAGATCTACGAGAACCACCAGCACATCAGGGCGCTGCAGGAGATGTCACGTCCCGACGAGGCAGCCATGAACATCACCCTCAAGGAAGGGGCAAGGGGGACGTGGACAGGCTCACTGCTGGCGGGAGCGGGATACAGCCCGTGGATGTGGAGGGGCGAGGTATCGGCAATGTACTTCGGGAAGCGGATGCAGTCCATCAACACTTACAAGACAAACAACATGGGGTACAACGCGGCAATGGAGTTCGGCTCGCCGGAAAGCGCGGCATCCATTATCGGGGTGCGCCTCCCCACTGAGCCGCCACTGGACGAGGACCTGTTCATGGACAACAACATACACGCCGCATCCAGCAACTTCCTCTTCAGGCTGAGCGGGACGGCACAGCTCACGCTGAACGCGGACTACACACACGACATCAGGAAGAGCGAGGGAGTATCCACTACGGTGCACAATATCGTCGGAGGGATGCCCATTACGGTCAACGAGGTCACATCGGCCTCCAGGAGAAGCGACAGGGCAAACCTGACCATCGGCATAGAGAACAACAGGAGGAAAAGCTACATCAACGACATCCTGCGGCTCAGCGGGGAGCTCAACAGGGACATGGGAAGCGTCATCAGCGACGGCACCCCGGTCAGCCAGGCATTCAGGCTGCCGTCGCTCTCGGCCACGAACAGCCTGCACATGATCATCCCGGTGGCCGGCAGGATGTCACTCAACCTGCTCTCCAACACCTCGTACAACTACCAGCCCACATCACTGCGCGTCACGCCGGTGCTCTTCCCGGACATCTTCGGCGCCGCACAGGCGGATGAAGCGGTGCAGACGCTCAGCTCATCGCAGCTCATAACCCGCAACTCGCTCTCCGGGGTATGGACTAGAGGCGGATGGACGTTCTCCATAGGGCTGGGGCTGAACGCCCATATCGAGGACATAGCGTCGCAGCTGTACACCACGGGGACTCAGGCGGCGGACTCCATGCGCAACGACATCGGATGGCAGAGGTACGACCTCACACTCGGGCCGGGAGTATCATACAAGGCCGGTGACAGGCTCTTCATATCGGCGCACGTCAACGCGGACCTGATGACGCTCAGGACCCGGGACCGTGTAAGGGGCAGGAAAGACGGCGTCACGCGTGTCATCGCAAGCCCTGTCCTGAGACTCAACGGAGAGATCACACAGGACCTCAAGTACTCGGCATCCGCATCATATACGGAGGCCTACGGCGGGCTCTACGACAGCTACGGGGGATTCATCATGACGGACTACCGCAACATCGCCACAAAGGACGGGGAGCTGCGCCACACCAGGAGCCAGAACTACTTGGCCTCGCTCAGCTACAGCAGCGCGCTCAACCTGATATTCGCGAACCTGGAGGCATCCTACTACAGGGCCGGAAGCAACCTCACATACGCATACAGCTATGACGGGGCCCTGACACGCATAGAGTCAGTGGCGGCTCCGAACCTGTCCCACGGGCTGGGACTGGAGGCCAAGGTGTCCAAGCACTTCCTCCCCATATCCACGCTGATAAGCGCTGGCGGAGGGTGGAGACGCAGCTGGAGCGGGATAATACGCCAGGGCGTCAGGCTTGACAGCAGGAGCGATATCTTTACCGCCTCCCTCGGGCTCAACACCAGGTTCACAAGGTGGCTCACCTTGGACTATTCCGCCGCCTACAGCAGGTCCGAGACCGCCGTGGAGTCGCTCGGGTACACAGATCCCATAGACAACATCAAGCAGGAGGGAGAGCTGCTGTTCTCCTTCGGCAGAGGAATCACCCTCTCCGTGGACTGCGAGCACTACTACAACGGCTCCCTACAGCCACGGCACCGCAACATGGTGTTCCTCGGTGCAGAACTGTCAGTCAAGACCAGGCACCTGACATACGCGCTCAAGGGCAGGAACCTGCTGAACACGGCGTCCTACAGCTCGGCATACACCTCTGACATAACGGACTACGTATACTCCTACGCGCTCAGGCCACCGGCGGTCATTGCCATGGTAAGATATAATTTTTAAGCCGAATACTCTCTGACTCCCCAGCATACCGGTCTCGGAGGATAAGCAAAGTCGTGCTGAAGCCGACCAGCATTATAGGGCCTTCTTCTGGGCAGGTATGGAGATACGTCTGCATCAAAACGCACTCGAGTCTGTTTTAGCCTATTTGAGATAATGTGTTTAAGTTTAGTGCTTTACAACGATTGCCGATACTACAGATTGGGGGTGTGCACCTTCTGTCTGTTTTGCAGTAATTTGCTTAAGTGATTGTTATGTACGTGCTTATCAGAATAGTTGCTTAACAGACTGTGAGGAGAAAGAAAGTTGCGTTTATGCCGATCCACATTATGGGGTCTTCTGAGATGGGTGTTGAGATACGTATGCATCAAAACGCACTCGAGTCTGTTTTGGTCTATTTGAGATAACGTGTTGTAGTTTTGTAAATTATACTGGGTGATACTGGGTGCTGGCATTACAGATTGGGGATAGGACTCCCTCACAGAGCACTTTTGCTACAGAAATGTGTATGAGAACTTCACATTCATTTATGTAAATGTTAATGTCTGACGGGAAAGCTATACGTGAAGAATGCCCGCAAAAGGTTTGAAAGTCCACCTTCGGAAGATGAGCAGACGGATATTCCGCAGATTTTCGTAAATTTTCGTAAATTTTCGTAAATTTGCCCAAGTGCTTGTAGCAGACATTATTTCAAATTACGGATATTATAATCTGAGCAAAATATGAAACAGTTACGCAAGATATTCAACATCGTGTCAGCGGCTGTGCTGCTGGCCTCTTTCTATCCGCTGCTGTTCTGGAACAGGCTGGAAGGTGTGCGGATACCTACCCGTTTCGGTATGGACGGGATGCCCGACCGCTGGGGAAACATGACTTCGCTGCTGATTCTCTGCGTTATAGCCACGGCTGCGTATGTGTTCTTCTTGGCGTGTCAGCGTGCTCCGCAGTTGATGAATACGTTGGAGCCGGAGCCGGCGAAGATTACCCCTGGGGTCAGTTCCGCTGTGAAGGACTTTATCTCGCACCTGTGCCTTGTCTGTATGCTGCTTCACTCGTCCGTCTCCAATTTCGGACTGGCGGTCGCTCTCGGAAAGGCGCAGGCCATGCCGTCCTGGATTTACGCAGTGCTCCTCGCTCTCATTGTGATAGCGGCAGTCGTTCTGACTGTCCGCGTGATCGTTGCGGTGGCTGCTCAACGAAATGGGTAACGCTCTTGGGCAAATGTGTAAAAGGTTGTTTGTGGGAATCGGAAAGGCCTGAGAATAGTCTCACCTTCGGAAGGTGTGCATAAAACCCTGTGAAACGTCTCACCTTCGGAAGGTGGAAGATGTCTGGAAAGTCTGGAAACGGCATTATACGCGCTGTAGCGGTGTCGTAGCTGAATCCCACCTTCAGAAGGTGAGCAGAAAACCCCGAGAAACAACTCACCTTCGGAAGGTGGAAGATGTCTGGAAAGTCTGGGAACGGCATTGTACGCGCTGTAGCGGTACCGTTGCTCAATCCCACCTTCGGAAGGTGTGCAGAAAACCCCGAGAATCGTCTCACCTTCGGAAGGTGGAAAAGAGGGAAGATGGGACAGCGGGAGAGGTGGCCGGCTCAGTGCGCCTTGAGAAATGTATCCAGCGCGGTGAAATATTCTTCTGTATGGGTGAATGCGGCCTGGAGGTGCTTGCAGTCGAATTCCCGGAGGGTGACGAGCGGGGAGGCGGTCAGGGGTTCGAGCAGGCGGCGGGGGCTGACGGTGTCTTCCGTGGCGTGGATCAGCAGTATGGGGACGGAGATGTCCTGAGGACGGAAGCCGGGGGAGAGGAGGGGAGTTGCCGGCAGACGCACGGATTTTCCGTCACTGCCGGAATTGGCTGCTTTGCCGTTATCGCTTCCATTGTCATTGTCCCCGTTCAGAATCCTGACGCTCTCCGCCGGATCGGAGATGAACCCGTCCATGACGCAGCTACGGATGAGCGACTTCCTGCCGGGGTATTGCCGCAGATGCTCCCCGACCATGATGGTGCCCATTGAAAATGCCAGCACGTCCACCGGCCTGTCCCGGAGGACGGAGACATGTTCCAGTACCACCCCGAAATCCCGCAGATACTCGCTGTGGTAGAGCATGTCCCGGTCCGTCGCGAAGTCCTGGCTCCCTCCGAAACCGCGGTAGTCGAACATCCATACGTCGTAGCCTAAGAAGCAGAGTGTCGCTCCTATCCCCAGCCATTGTCCCATATTACCGGCGTCGGCGCAGGCTATCAGTACGGACCTTCCATTTTCTCCGGTGCCGGGCAGATTCCAGATATTGATCCTGTACCCGTCAGAGGTTACCACCGAGTCCTCGACGTACTCGATGCCGAAGTCCTTCGGTGTGTAGGTGTATTCTTTCTGCGGGTTGATGGCGTGGGCTGCTGTGATGCTGATGAGCAGGATGAGGGCCGAGACCAGGAGTCGGGATATCGTTTTCATAATGATGGGTTAGCGGTGGTTGAACTTTCGGCCGCATTTACGGCACCGGTAGTTGGCATTAAGGTATTTGGTGGACATGGCCATGAAGATGGCGAGCAGCAGGAATATTCCAGCTATGATGCTGCCGGTGCCGGACTGGATGCCGAGCTGCAATGACCACCAGGGGTAGAAACCGGAGCCGAGTCCCAGGATGACGGATGCGATTATGACTGCGGTGGTGTACCGGGAAGGGGCTATGGACGTGACGTTGTCGCTGCCGCATTTCGGGCAGAAGGGGATGGCTTCGTGCATCCTGTCGGTGATGGGGGCTATTATCTCTACGGCTTTTTCGTAGTCCTTGTCGGGTACGTACAGTGCGGTACCGGAGTCAGGACCATGTGTCCCGGTCCGCCGGTCAGTGCTTTCATCGACGTGCCTGCGCACAGTGATGTTGTTGGCCTCCAGTACGCTTGAAATGTTGTCGGCGTAGATGCTGCTGTCGCATTTTATCAGAAGTCTCTCGTCCATGGGTGATGCTTTATCTGCAGACAAAAGTACAGAAAAATTCTGTTGCCGCAATGGCAGTGTTTCGCGGGATTTACTGCCGTTGTGACAAGGAGGCTGCGGGTCGGTGCCGTCCAGAGCGCCTGTGACAGCGGTTGTGCAGAAAAGACATTACCGCAACGGCAGAGAATAGTGTGATTTGCTGCCGTTGTGGCAAGGAGGCGGCGGGTCGATGCCGTCCAGAGCGCCTGTGACAGCGGTTGTGCGAGAAGACATTACCGCAACGGCAGAGAATAGTGTGATTTGCTGCCGTTGTGGCAAGGAGGCGGCGGGTCGATGCCGTCCAGAGCGCCTGTGACAGCGGTTGTGCG
>CABMPD010000031.1 GCA_902388455.1 uncultured Alistipes sp.
CCTGGCCCTCCCCCGACATCTACAACCCGTTCAGCCTCCTCAGGGCCTTCGCCAACGCAAAGCTCGACTCCTACTGGTTCGGCAGCGGCACACCGACCTACCTGATAGAGATGATGAGAAAATTCCACGTCACACCCTCACGCATAGGAGGAAACTCAGCCCCTGCCCCGGCGTTTGATGCCCCGACGGAGAGAATGACGGAGATAACCCCGCTGCTGTATCAGAGCGGCTATATCACCATCAAGGCATACGACCGGATAATTGACCTCTACACGCTGGATATCCCCAACAACGAGGTGCGCATAGGCCTGATGAGATCCCTCCTGCCCTACTATGTCACACCTCCGTGCACCACCGAGGCATCAACCACCGTCGCCAGAATATACGGAGCCATCCTGAACGAGGACCTCGACGGCGCCCTCCGCCTCCTCCAGACCTTCCTCGGCACCGTCCCCTACACCGACAACACCGATTACGAGGGCCACTGGCAGCAGATGCTCTACATCATCTTCTCCCTTCTCGGCTACTACGTAGACGTGGAGGTGCGCACCCCGAAAGGCAGGGTGGACATGGTCATGCGCACCGCCTCTAAACTCTACTTAGTGGAGCTGAAGCTCGACGCCGGCGCGGATGCCGCCATGCAGCAGATAGACCTGAAGCAGTACCCCGAACGCTTCGCCCTCTGCGGCCTGCCCGTCGTCAAGGTCGCGATCAACTTCGACCGGGAGACACACAACATCTCCGGCTGGAAGATTTCATAGCAGATCATAGCGGTAAAGACGGGCGGTATCCTCAAGAATATCAAAATTTGACTTCAAATCCTATGAGTACATTCAGGGGCCTCAGGCGGTAGCTGTAGCGGGTGACATTCAACGGACTCAGCATGGTGTAGGTGTAGTCCCGGGTATCCAGCAGGTTCTTAGCATGCAGGAAAATCTGGAATTTACGGGAGACAAACCAGTACAGGGAGGCATCCAGCAGGCACATCTGCACCAGATTGTCCTCGGCATACTTGTCCAGATAATGCTCGGCCGTGACATCAATGGAGACGGACCTGTGAGGAAAGAAAGAGAGGGTCAGTTTCTGGTTGAGCCCGTGGCTGTCCCCCTCATCCTGCCCGCCGGAGATGCGGTAGCGGCTCAGGGACCACCCGCCGCTGTAATCTACCTTCATCCACCGGGCGATGTCCCCTATGAACTTTAGACCGGCAGTATAGGTATACGAACGGTACGGCATCACCGTCCCCTCCTGATTGATATTGGAGGAGGACATGGCGAAGCCGCCCGACAGGTCTATCTTGCCGCTGAATCCGTGGAAGGCCTTCGACAGGACGGCATCCGCGCTTACCAGGCTATAGTCCGTCACCTCGTCCGACTGCCAGCTGAGGATGTACTCGTCCACGAAATAGCGGGTGTACTGGAAAGAGCGGCTGGCATTGTAACGTCCGTCCATTTTCAGGTACCATCCGGAGATGGGGTCGCGGAAGTCCAGGCTGCCCGCCACATTCCACTGGGGATTCTGGGTAAGTTCTGTCCGGCCCAGGGACATATAGCGGAAGTTCTGGAGGATGAGACCGTCGTATATCCGCTGCTCGTCCACACTGCTGCGGGAGTACGAGCCGCGCAGGCGAGCAGACAGCCTCGGGCCGAAATCGTATTTCACGCTCAGCGACGGATTGACGGCCCAGAGGTGGTCATGCGAGTGCTCCGTCAGCCGGTAATCGAGGTACTGATACCACGCCTCAGTTCCCAGTTCCATGCTCAGGTGGCCCGTCTTAAATTCCAGAGCTGCATACTCCCTCGGCTTGAGATACTGCAGCATAACGTCATTGCCCATACGGTCCGAGAACATCGGGTCGGAAAGGGAGACTCCCGCCGTTGACGTCCGGAAAGTACGGTACAGGTATGGGACGGACGAATATAGGTTCAGACTGAGAGTCTTTGCCAGGCGAAAGCGGTTGCTGAATTTCAGAACATTGTAGAATATCCGGCTGTCTACGCTCTGCGAGGCTGTATCCCCATCATCCGGAGCCAGGATGTCCATCAGTTCTCCGCTCTCCGTGTACTGGGAAAACATGTTGAAGGAGTAAATCCACTTCCCGGTATTCTTCGTAAAGGCAAAATAGTTCAGCAGGTTCATGTCCCGGTCCTCCACATCCTGAAGGCGGTTCTCACTCCCCGAGACAGTGCTGCCGGCAGAAGTGCCGCGGAGGTCGAAGCGGAGTTTGTCCTTCAGATACACTTTGCGGCTGTTCACCTCCACGGACAAATCTCCGGAAGCGTAATACGAGGCTGAGCCCACTTCGTTGCGGTCGGTGAAAGAGATAGTGCCGCCGTCATTTTCCATGTAGGTCTGTTCCACCTCGCTGCCGGAGGTTAGAGCATTGTGCTCGAACTTGCCTCCTACGCCTAAGACGGTGCTTTCCCCTATCGGCACAGTGTGGTTGGTGGTCACGGAATAAGCTGTGTTGAAACGGGTACGGTCCTGGTCTATGGGTGCCTGGGCATGGTTTACGGACAGCATCTGGGCAGGACGGTAGCGGTCTATGAACTCTATCTCGTCCACACCGACGATGAATACGTTGGGATCCGACTCGTAGATGATGTTGTTGCCCGCCGCATCGGTCTTGGCCGTATTGATGCTCTGATAGTTCCGACCGATGTACATGCCGAAGGCACTGGCCGAGTACGGCACATGCGGGGCCGCCGTGGAATATCCGGCCTCCCCCTGGAGCGCACCTGTCCACCTGCCCTTGGCTCCTTCTTTCAGACGGATGTTGATGGAGGCGATATTACTCTCGACTGTCCCCTCTAAAGCCTTCACCGGCTGATGGTTCTCGTAGATGTCGATGGCGGCCAGGTCCTGCGGATCGATATTCTGGGTTGCAATATTGTACCTGGAGCCTAAAAGATCCCGTCCCTCAATGTACAGCCTCCCTATCTCTCTGCCCTGATATTTCACCCTGCCCTCCTTGGTCACGTCCATCCCCGGCAGCTTTTTTAGAATATCTCCGAGACTCCTGTCATCCTGAGATACATACGTCGGCACACTATACTCTATCGTATCGCCCCGCAGCCGCACCTTCTCAGCCTTCACCACAACTTCGTCCAAAACCAAGGCTTCTTCTCTCAGGCCCACCTCATACCAGTCCCCAAAAGGGCTGTCAAGCCTTTTGGAAGCATAACCCATCATGCTCACCTCGATATACCCTCCTGCTCCCGCACCATCAGCATTAATCGAGAATTTCCCTCCGCTGTCAGCCACTGTATAATCCACCACTTTTCCGGCATTGTCCTTCAGCATCACTATTGCCCCCTGCAGGGCCGTTCCGGCGGCCGAATCCACCACAGTACCTTCAACCGTCCGGGCTGCCGCAACTCCGCATAGCACCGCCGTCATCAGCAGCACTATTGAGCATTTCCTTCTCATGGCCGTCTACCGCTCCATAAAATCGAACATCATCTCCATTTTTACAAGAGCCGACGGGTCCGAAACCCTTATCTCTATATCCTTGAGATAAAGCTTGCAGGCCAGGAACAACTCAGTCATACTCATGTACAGGGCGTCCATGTATTTCCTCCGGGAAGTTTTGAGGAAAAGGTACCTGGGCATCTCCACCGCCCCGTAAGCCAGGTAGATTCCACGCGCGATAAACGTATAATGCCCCCTGCTGTCCTCCACCTTCAATATAAGACCGGGCAGACCGGAGAATTTCCACGGCCCGGTCTGCATCGGCAGCTGAGGCGCGAACCATGCTGTATAGTCCCTGCCCCTGAAACTGCAGACCGCCTTCTGGACCATGTAGCCTAGAAGGGTATCCGTTTCATCCTGTATTTTCCAGTCCATTTCCGGAAGGTCTTCCTCGTATTTAAAATCCGTATTGCAGACCCGGCCAGTACAGGTAAGTTTCCCGCTGCGCGGATAATTCTGGAAAAACATGCTGTAAAATGCAGGGGCATATTTTACTTTATTGTAAATACTCCGGTACATTGTACGTGATGCCCCGGACTGAAGGAGCGAATCCAGTCCAAGATATACCGTAGAGCAGAAGCGGTTGACATTATTTCCTATCTCAAGTGCCATCATCTGCTCCACGGCCGTCCCTTGCACGGTATCCACCATTATCTCCATCGCATAATCCACCCGCATCAAGCACTGACCTATAGAATCCGCACCATAGTAATAATCGTCTACATACACCTCTGTCAACCACGGCTTGTCGATTGAATAGCTAAAAGAGCCATGCTGCGCGGCCATACCGGGAGAAAGCAGCAAAAATGCCGTAACAACAGTAATAACTTCCTTTTGCATAATGTTTGAATTTTAGCGTTACGCTTTCAAAATTAGGCAGAGGAGGCTTTCAAAACAATGCTTTCAGTTTCAGAATCAGGGATTTCAACCCATTCCACAAGGCTGGTTTTCAGAATATTAAGATTTCACATTCTCAGTTTCAGCCAGCAGGGCTTTCAGCCACTGGCTGAGATTGACGCTGCGGTCCTTCAGGCCGAATCTGGAGCGTAGGGCACTGGCCGTGTTATAGTGTCCGTGGCCGCCGTCGTTGAGGATAAAAGTAATGTCCTTGCCGTTGAGTCCGGCGGCATAGAGGCAGCAATAGCCTATCTCCTGATCGGTAAGGCCGTATGACCTGAGCCTGTTCACGAACTCCGGATGTGTTACGGAATAGGAGGCCAGCATGGCCGAGAGCAGGCTGTTCTTGTCGGACACGAAACCGCGGAGCTGCCTGATGCTGTCCTTGGACATTCCGTCGGAGAGGTCTTTCTCCGAAGCGAGGCGCATCAGCAGGGAGACGAGGTCGCTGATGGAACGTACGGAGTCTGAGTCGAAGGCAGGAGCTGATGCTGCGGTTTTCTTTCTCAATGCGGCCCTATGCCGGAAGAACAATGCAAGCGCAGCCAGGGCCATCACCGCCACAATTGCGGCAATCAAGATTCCGGCATCAACCCTTCTTCCGGATGCCGCCGCAGCCCCATCTGCGACAATTCCGCTACATTCTGAAATGCTGTCGTTATCCAATATGATAATGCCCGAAGCACTGTTCTTCAAGCTGTCGTACAAGGCTTTGTCCGATTCATAACTGACTGATGCCGGAGCATCTCCGGGAATGTATGCACGGTCAACCCGCATCGTATCATCGTTCTGAATGTAAAAATACCTGTCGATGATGACACTCGTATCCCGCTGTTCCTGTGCCGCAGAAAAGAGACAGCAGAAAGACAGGAATAAAGAACACAATATTTTGGTGACACTGCCTGACATGTTGCAAATATACTGTGGCGATGCCGAATATACAATGATTTTTGTAACTTTGAGGCTAGAAATCCAAAAGCGCACAGACCATGGACACACAGCAGAGACTCTTCCCGATAGGCATACAGACATTCGCGGATATCCGGAATGAGAATTACCTGTACATAGACAAGACCGAGTATGTGTACCGCATGACCCACTCCGGGGCGAGGTACATCTTCCTCAGCCGCCCGAGGAGGTTCGGCAAGTCGCTGCTGGTATCCACCCTCCACAGTTATTTCGAGGGACGGAGGGAGCTGTTCCAGGGGCTGGCCATAGAGGCGCTTGAAAAGGACTGGACGGTGTATCCGGTGCTGCACTTTGACATGAGTATGGCCAAGCACATGGAAAAAAAGCAATTGGAATCCATGCTCAACCTGCAACTGCTCAAATACGAGAATATCTACGGTAAAGTAGAGGATGAGACAGGCCTCAACGACAGGCTTGCAGGCATCATCCAAAGAGCCTGCACACAGACCGGGCAGAAAGTGGTCGTGCTCATCGACGAATACGATGCACCCCTGCTGGACGTAGTCCACGAGGATACGACCCTCCCGGTACTCCGCAACGTCATGCGAAACTTCTACAGCCCCCTCAAGGCCTGCGACCCGTATCTCCGCTTCGTCTTCATGACCGGCATCACCAAGTTCTCCCAGCTCAGCA
>CABMPD010000032.1 GCA_902388455.1 uncultured Alistipes sp.
CTTCCAAAGGAGTGCCGCAAATGTACGTTTTCCCTACTCCTTCCGAAGGAGTGAATTTCGCGAATCCTCGCCACAGCACTCCGTACGGCCATTCTGTCCTTATTCCACCTCCTAACTCCTTCCAAAGGAGTGCCGCAAATGTACGTTTTCCCTACTCCTTCCGAAGGAGTGAAAGGTGGAACGAAAATGCGGGGAAACGGCTCACCTTTGGAAGGTGGGCGTGGTGTGGTGGAAGGGGAAATGCTGCTACAGGCGGTTCTCGTGGCGGTGGTGTTTCTGCGCACCTTCGGAAGGTGGGACGAAAATGCGGGGAAACTGCTCACCTTCGGAAGGTGGGAACGGTGTGGCGTATGGGAAAATGCTGCTGCAGGCGGTTCTCGTTGCGGTGATGGTTCTGCGCACCTTTGGAAGGTGGGACGAAAAAGCGGGGAAACTACTCACCTTCGGAAGGTGGGTAGAGGGGAAAGTGTACGGTGCGGATGAAAGTGTCCGCCCGTGGGTGTCCGAAAACGGACAGGTGTCCGATATCGGACACTTTTGAAAAAGTGCAAGATGCACGTTGTCAGCGTGTTGTGTTTTTGGCACGGCGGTTGTGACGGGCTGTTCGGGGTGAGAAGTGTCCGCTGAATGGAGAGTGATCATGAAAGTGTATGGGAACGGACGATGAGAACAGACAGTGCAGGTGGGAGCGGATGAAGTAGAGTAGATGGACGATGTGGGCGACGAAGAGAGCAGACGAAGTGGATGGATTAAGTGAACGACGAGAGGGTAGATGAAGTTGATGGACGAAGCGGACGGAGACGGACAACGGAGCCGATGAAGCAGACGTGAGTGGGCGATGGCACGGGCGACGGGCCGATGACGCAGATGGAGGCGGACGACGCGGATGGAGCGGGCGACGTGAACGGACAACACTACAACACAAGGCCCAAGGAGAAGAAATAAACGAAAATAGAAAAACACAGCAGATATGAAATTAGGATTATACTTCAGACAGGCATGGTACAACCTCCGGGTGAACCGGGTGTACAGCGCGGTGTTCATCGCCGGAACGGCTCTTTCGCTGGCGCTGGTGATGGCTTTCCTGACGGTGCTGTCGGCCAGGGTGGTGAATACAGTGCCGGAGACGCACAGGGACAGGACGATGGTGATTTACAGAATCGAGCTGCGAAGCGAGACCATAATGTTCGGCGCGGCTCCCAATTACCGGTTCGCCAGAGATTTCCTCAAAGATATGCCGGAAGTGGAGTGTTGGTCGGCTGTCTATACGTATTACAATACGTTCGCTGCTTTGGAAAATACGTCGGATGAGGTCTCCTACGCATACGCCCGGATGGTGGACAGGAATTTCTGGAAGATATTCAGTCTGGACTTCCTGTACGGCAGGCCGATATCGGAGAGCGGTATGGACCTCAATACGCCCGAGGCAGTGGTGACCGAGTCACTGGCCCGCTCCCTGACAGGACGGGCAGACGCTGTGGGAGAGAAGGTGTACATGGACGGATATACGCTGACCGTCTGCGGAGTGGTCAAGGACGTGCCGATGAGCGCGACGCTGGCTTTTTCCGAGATATGGCTGCCGTCGACGATAGGAGACAAAACCTTGGGTCCTGAGTCCAATGCTTTGGCCAAATATCTGAACGGCAATGAGATAATAGTGCTGCTCAGGGACGGCAAGGATATTCCGGCAGTAAAACAGGCTGTGCTGGACCGCGTGGAACAGTACAACAATATCGAGAAATCCGAATATAAGATGACCGTCAGCGGCATAGACTCGCAGCACCAGTACATCTTCTCGGGAAGCGACTTAGGCTCCTCGGCATACGCATGGCTGGGAGCGGGAGTGGTGCTGCTGATCCTGCTGGTGCCGCTGCTGAACCTTTCGGGCATGGTCAATTCCAGAATGGAGGCCCGTCTGACCGAGTTCGGCACCCGCAAGTCCTTCGGAGCCGGACCGCGCTCTATTCTCGCACAGATAGCAGGGGAGAATCTGCTGATGACCCTGATGGGCGGTGTCGTAGGCCTGCTGGTGGCATGGCTGATCATCGTGCTGTTCTCGCAGCAGATGAACGCCATGGTGCCGGGCAGCGTACTGGTGGAGTCCTACACCTACAAGGTGCCTGAGTCCGGCGGCTTCTTCGACTTCCGGGACTTCTTCAATATCGGGCTGTACGCCGTCCTGCTGGTAATCCTGGCCGTACTCAACATGATATCGGCAGTCATCCCGGCGGTCAAGGTCATCCGCCGTCCCATCACTGAATCGTTGAACTGTAAAAAATGACAAGATATGCTTAGACAGATATTCAAACAGCTGTGGTTCTACCGCAGGAGCAATGCCTGGCTGTTCATCGAGCTGGTGGTCATTATCGCCGCGTCCTGGTTCATCGTCAACGAGACGTGGACTTCCACATACCGTATCGGGAACGTCCCTGACGGATATGACCCTGAGGGAGTGTACTGTGTGTATCTCACGGACTTGACATCCGACCGCAACGGATATGACCCTGAGGCTGCTTCCCTGAAGGCGCAGAGGGAGAATCTCCGCCGTTTCGGAGACGCTCTCAGAGCCATGCCGGAAGTATTGTGCGCCTCGCCCATAAGCACAAACCATCCCGGAGACGGCGTACATTCCATGGCGATGGTCAACATTGACAGTGTGACTACGATGATGTTCACGACCTTTGAGCGGGAGTCCGGCTCAGATGATTTTGAGGTGTTAAGGTACGGACTGATCTACCCTGCGGACGGACAGATGGAGGATACACCCGGCTCTATCATCATCACCAAGGATATGGCCGATTACCTCTTCCCGGGGCAGAATCCTGTGGGCAGGACACTCAGCGACTCGGAGAAATTGACTAATATGAATTATACTGAACCCATAGCCGGAGTGATAGGAAGTATGCGCGGTGCCGGGTACTCGGATGACATACCGTACATATTACAGAATGTCGCTGACATGGTGGGTGACAACGGCGGAGACCAGATGTACGCTTTCCGCCTCAAGCCCGATGTGGACGGAGACCGCTTCCTCGAGAAGGCTTCCAGGGAGTGGAGGAAGACTCTGCAGTTCGGCAACTACCGCGTACAGGACGTGTACTCCTTCGAGGACAGGGTGGACTCTGTGGTCAGAATCGAGGTGCTGGACAAGCTCTTTATCTGGAAGGCCCTCTGGTTGTTCATGATAGTCAATGTTCTGCTGGCTGTGGCCTCTACAGGGTGGCTCCGGATGGAGGAGAGACGCGGGGAGATCGGAGTCCGCAGGGCCATGGGAGGCTCGCCCCGCCGCATCCTGCTGCACTATATGCAGGAGATTTGGGTGACCTTCGCTGCTGCCGCCGTCATCGGTATACTGATAACGGTCAACATCATCCTCATAGGTAAGATAAATATCGTGGCTCCGGATAATCAGCACGGCATGATGCCCCTCAACGCCGCGGATTTCCCCCTGCTCTTCGACCCCACGGCGCACTTCCTCGCGGTGGAGGGCATTGTCCTCGGCCTCCTGCTCCTGGCAGTGACTGCGGCCATCCTCATCCCCGCTGCCGGAGCGCTCCGCCTTCCCCCGGTCGAGGCCCTTAGAGATGAATAATAACGATAAAACTGTACATGATGAAAGTAGGTTTATATTTCAAGCAGGCATGGTACAACCTCCGGGTGAACCGGGTGTACAGCGCGGTGTTCATCGCCGGAACGGC
>CABMPD010000033.1 GCA_902388455.1 uncultured Alistipes sp.
GAGCCCCACGTAGCCGGTGCCGGCTACGGCTATGCGGTGTGGTTTCATGGTTCTACTTTTTTTTGTGTGTATTGTATGTCCAGCATCACTGGAAATTAGTATCCTGATTATCAATCACTCTGAAAATGCCGCCGTGCTGGACTTAGCCCGAAGGGGCTTTTAGGACCTTCCCGGAGTTGAAATCATCGGCCCCAGCACTCCTCAAGCACAGTTCAGAGCCGCCCCCTCCTCCGTCAGCAGCCGCAAGGCACTTAATCCTTCCAGGAGGGAGGCCGCTGCTGCAATATCCTGTGACAATGACAGATGTCGCTCGAGGGCAGCGCAGGCATCGGCGAGTGCTGCAGGGTCATCGAGACGGCGGGCAAGTATGCTGCAGAGGGGGGCGAGTCCGCCGGCGGACGCAAGGCGGGATGCTGCCGGAAGGGTCGGGCGCCATTGTCCGAAAAGGCCGTCCGCCGCTTCGAGGGCACATAGACGGCGCAGGAGAATATCCGGATCCGCATGCACGTCATGCTCCCAATTCTGCGCTGTTGCCCTCATATATTCAAGGGTATCATCCCCTTCGAGGTCCTCCGGCACTACATAGCAGTAAAGATGGGCGGCAATATGCATCAGGACAATAGATTTTTCGTCCGACGCGGAATATTTTCCTGCTGTACGGCTCAGGAGAGAGGAAGCCAGCATATCGCATTTCTCCGCCTTGGAATAATCGGACGGCTGTACAGTAGGACCGTAAGCGACACGGTATAGGGCAAGATGGGCGTAAAGCACATCTGCTTCAGGAAAATGGTCCGGGGAGGCAGCCATAGCAAGTCCTGCATCCCAGATCCTGCCCGACAATTCTCCCGCTGCGGCATCCAGATGCGCGTCTGCATCGGCAAATCCCTGTAGCCAGGCACAGCAGCCCCGGGCCGCTGCTTCCAGTGCCCTTCCATCCATGGATGAGAGTTCCGCCAGCATCAGCTGACGGCAGATGCGCATGGCACTTTCATTTGCTGAATTAATGCTGTTTTTCATGGCAAAGGGTGTAGTTCTGGCTCCCAAACCCTCGAGTAAACAAATGAGAATCAGGCGAATACATACCAGTTACAACATTTACCCGGGCGTACCGTTTCTGTACAGGAGACGGCACATCCAGGTAAAGCACGGAATAAGAATCATTTAAGGTGATACGGAATGATGATTTTGTCATGTTTGTCAAATTATTTTGCGTGTGAAAGGGAAAAAATGTTAGTTTTGCATATCTAAAATCTGGATGTGCCGTCTCCTGTACAGAACCGATACGATTTCCACGGCCTCAGCAGACTTTTACAAATTCCTTTTTCAATCTTATCCGAAAATTGTAAATTTGCATCCTGCATTACAACACTGATATTATGGACAACGGCAATAAAGTTTCCAGGAGAGACTTCCTGAAGATAACGGGCGCTGCAGGAGCGGCCACCATACTGACCGCAGGATGCGCCTCTGACAAGGGTGGCAATTCCGCAACTGAGGTTCCCAAAGGCAGGATGACCTACCGCAATCTCAACGGGGACCGCATCTCCCTGCTCGGCTACGGCTGCATGCGCTGGCCTATGAAAGGTTCCTCGGAAGGGAGCAACCGCGAGATAGACCAGGAGATGGTCAACTCATTGGTGGATTATGCCATAGAGCACGGCATCAACTATTTCGACACGGCTCCGACCTACCTGCGCGGCTTCTCGGAGGATGCCACCGGCATAGCCCTCAAGCGTTACCCGAGGGACTCCTACTATATTGCCACGAAACTGTCCAACTTCGGCGACCCCAGCCGTGAAGGCTCGATGGCCATGTACCGCCAGTCGTTCATCGACCTCCAGACCGACTACATCGACTACTATCTGCTGCACTCCATCGGCCGCAACATGGAGGATTTCCAGAAAAGATACATCGACAACGGGATGCTGGACTTTCTCATCAAGGAACGAGAGGCAGGCCGTATACGCCACCTCGGCTGGTCCTTCCACGGGCAGCAGGAAGTCTTCGACAAAGTGCTGGCCATGCACGATGACATCCATTGGGACTTCGTCCAGATCCAGCTCAACTATCTCGACTGGGGCCATGCCACACCCGGCAACGTCAATGCCGAATACCTCTATGGAGAGCTTTGCAAGAGGAACATCCCCTCGATTATCATGGAGCCCCTGCTCGGCGGCCGCCTTTCCAATGTTCCCGACCGCATCGCCGCCCGCCTCAAAGAGCAGGACCCTCAAAGCAGCGTCGCATCCTGGGCATTCCGTTTCGCCGGTTCGCCCGAGATGGTTCTGACGGTTCTCAGCGGCATGACCTACATGGAGCACCTGCAGGACAATATCCGCACCTACTCCCCTCTCGTGCCCCTGACCGATGAGGACAAGGCCTTCCTCGAGGAGACTGCCCGCCAGATGCACGAATACCCTACCATCCCCTGCAACGACTGCCAGTACTGCATGCCCTGCCCCTACGGCATCGACATACCCGGAGTGCTCCTGCACTACAACAAGTGCGTCAACGAGGGCAACCTCTCCGTCAGCAGCTCCGACAGCAACTACCGTCAGGCCCGACGCGCATTCCTTATAGGCTATGACCGCAGCGTACCCAAACTCCGCCAGGCCGACCACTGTATCGGCTGCAGGCAGTGCAACGAGCATTGTCCCCAGGCAATCGACATACCCAAAGAAATGCAGCGCATAGATCAATATGTGGAGAAACTGAAGCAGGGCATCCTCTAGAGGAGAGAGGAGCCCTGCATTGCATTCTAATTCGGTCACAAAAAACAGAAAAGCCGCTGAAAATCAGCGGCTTTTCTGTGCTCCCTCAGGGGCTCGAACCCTGGACCCCAACATTAAGAGTGTCGTGCTCTACCAACTGAGCTAA